>NZ_JACOPD010000004.1 GCF_014287955.1 Lachnospira hominis (ex Liu et al. 2021)
TAAAACAATCCACGGAGCGGCATGTTTGGATTGAACGTACTCTGATGCTCAAAAAGTGACATCTCACTTCCAAGAATAAAAGATATGTCATTCTTATAAGACATATAGACAATATCTTCAAGAGTAGTAACGGTTAAATCAGATACATCCGTATAGTCAGTACTATTCAACGCATTATACAAAGATAATAAATCCTTAGGATTTTTAAAGATAAACCGAAACAGGGCATCTTTGTGGTTCCGGTTTAGTAATGGTTCATTGGTCAATAAGCAGTCCTCCTTAAAATAATATTTAATATATATTAATAATATAGTAATATTTTAAATATGTCAATAGTATATTTTATAAAATAAAAATAATATGACTGACACTTACTTGACATTTATTGATGACAAGTATATAATACAAAATGACAAAGATAATTGTCAATATACATAAACTTTTTTTATAAAATTTTGGAGGTGTCTTATGATACTGCGAAATCGGTTAAAGGAACGCAGAGCGGCACTTAATGTTAATCAGCAGGAGATGGGTGCGTTGTGTGGCGTATCAAGGCAGACGAT
Organism: Lachnospira hominis (ex Liu et al. 2021); assembly: GCF_014287955.1. Lineage (GTDB taxonomy): Bacteria > Bacillota > Clostridia > Lachnospirales > Lachnospiraceae > Lachnospira > Lachnospira hominis. Next base: position 564 of record NZ_JACOPD010000004.1, read on the forward strand.
AAGCCTTATAGAAAGAGGAGATTATTCACCGTCGGTTACTCTTGCGTTGACAATTGCCAAAGTATGCGGCGTTACAGTTGAAGAGGTATTTTATCTGGAGGAGGAAGAAAATAATGGAGAATCAGGAAATTAAAGAAGCTAACAGGAAAGCTATGCCTATGTTTATATTATTGGTAATTGCAGGGGCGGCAGCCGGTGGTATAATGGGATTTGTAATTGCAAAATATGGATTGCATGGATTTTCAGAAAATATTGAACGTGTGGCAGACGTATTTTCAACATTTGTTGCACCATGGATGATGTTTACAATAGCGGTTTTTGTTCCGTTAATATTAAGCCCTTATTATATGAAAACTAAAAAAATGCTTTTGTCATGGGATGGTGAAGATGAAGAAATATCAGATGGCATAGAGAAAAGATTGTCGGTTATTATCTGGGTTACGAGTTGTGGACTTATTATTTCATATTTTCTTATTGGGGCAGTGTATTCAAAAGGTTTAGAAATATTTGATAATAATAAAGGCGGAATTTTACCGTTTAGCGTAGGTGTTGTAGCATTTATGGCTATTCTGGTTGAAGCTGTTATTTTTCAGCAGAAATGTGTGGATTTAGCTAAAATTATGAATCCCGAGAAAAAAGCATCTGTGTATGATATGAGATTTCAGAAAAAATGGATTGAAAGCTGTGATGAGGCCGAGAAAATTATAGTTGGAAAATGTGCATTTAAAGCATACAGCGTGACTAATAGCGTATGTTACGTATTGGAGATTGTTCTTGTTATTTGTGCACTTGCATTTGGAACGGGTTTTTTACCGGCACTCGTTGTATGTATAATATGGCTGGTAAATACATCTGTATATTGTAGGGAATCTATGAAATATTCAAAAGCAGGTAATAAGATAAATTATGTATAGTAAATCATAACAAAAGACAAGGAGAACAATAATATGACAGTATATCAGAGAGTTGTAATTATCGCAGCTGTCTGCCTTTGTATAGGTGGCATTATGATGTTATTGGATGTTCCGTTTATGACAAAAGGCATGAAACAAAAGTATACAGATGAATCTGTAAAATCATATTATAAAAAAGCCGGGGTATGTTACGTTATAATGGCAGTGGGTGCCGTTTTGGAATCTGTTGCAAAATCCGGAACAGTGCTGTATGATGCCGGCTGGGTATTATTTATAGCCGGTGTTATTATTCCTATGTTTTTATCAAAGGGTTTACAGAGTAAATAAAGGGTGATTTTATACATTACGTGCAGCATAATCTGTGTGCGACACAGGCAAAAATAAGAAAAGAATTAAAGCTTGATAAAAATACACCTTGACATATCTGATGCCGGGGGTGTATTATTTTGCTCACAAAGATACCATACAGGGGTATGCTATACCTGGCGTTGCTTGTATGATTTTCTATGAAGTGCATTATATACATTGTTATAAGATGTACGGTCACATAACAGAATTATATAGAAAGGCAGGTAAATGAATTGGAAGAATGTGAACATTGCAGACATAAAGAACGTTCTGATAAAGAATACAGGGATTTAATTAACAGATTAAGCAGAATAGAAGGACAGATAAGAGGAATTAAGGGAATGGTTGAAAAAGGTGCATATTGCCCGGATATTCTTATTCAGGTGTCGGCAGTTAATGCAGCACTTAACAGTTTTAACAAAGTTCTGCTTGCAAACCATATAAAATCCTGTGTTACTACAGATATTAGAGCCGGTAAGGAAGAGACTGTAGATGAACTTGTCACAGTGCTTCAGAAGCTTATGAAATAAGAAAATCAGCTTAGCATAATAATAATTTTGTTAACTAAAAAACAGGCAGGTGATATTTAATTATGAAACAGTATATAGTTACGGGAATGAGCTGTGCAGCGTGTAGCAGCCGTGTTGAGAAAGCTGTGTCAAAAGTAGAAGGAGTAGAGAACTGCTCGGTAAGCCTTCTTACCAATTCAATGGGAGTTGAAGGTACGGCAAGTGATGAAGCGGTAATAAAAGCTGTTGAAGATGCGGGATACGGAGCATCTTTAAAAACATCACATACGGCGTTGGATAAAAGTGGAACATCACAGAAGAGCGGTTCGCAGGGAATGTATGCGTCACAGGATGATATGTTAAAAGACAGGGTGACACCTGTATTGAAAAAGAGACTTATAACATCTGTAGGATTTCTTATAGTGCTTATGTATATTTCAATGGGACATATGATGTGGGGCTGGCCGCTTCCGTCGATTCTTGAAGGCAACCATGTTGCAATGGGACTTATACAGATGCTTCTTACAATAATTATTATGGTTATTAACCAGAAGTTTTTTATAAGCGGATTTAGGGGTCTTTTGCATAAAGCACCTAACATGGATACGCTTGTTGCACTAGGTTCGGGTGCGGCGTTTGTATACAGCACATATGCATTGTTTGCTATGACAGATGCACAAGTACGCATGGATATGGACGGCGTAATGCACTACATGCATGAATTTTATTTTGAATCAGCGGCTATGATTCTTACACTTATAACAGTCGGAAAGATGCTTGAAGCCCATTCAAAAGGAAAGACAACAGATGCGATAAAAAGCCTTATGAAGCTTGCACCCAAAACAGCTAATATAATACGTGACGGCAGTGAGTTAAATGTTCCCGTTGAAAATGTAAAAAAAGGTGATATATTTATTGTAAGACCAGGGGAAAATATACCTGTAGACGGTATTGTTGTCGAGGGAAGCAGTGCGGTAAACGAAGCAGCACTTACAGGTGAAAGCATACCTGTTGACAAGTCGGCGGGGGATAATGTTTCTGCGGCAACACTCAACCAGTCAGGATTTTTAAAGTGCGAAGCGTCAAGAGTCGGTGAAGATACAACACTTTCACAGATAATACAGATGGTAAGTGATGCAGCGGCAACAAAAGCTCCAATTGCGAAGATAGCCGACAGGGTATCAGGCGTATTTGTTCCTGCTGTAATAACGATAGCCTTGATAACAATAGCGGTATGGCTTATTGCAGGTCAGTCTGTCGGATTTGCACTTGCAAGAGGAATATCAGTTCTTGTAATAAGCTGTCCGTGTGCTCTTGGGCTTGCAACACCTGTTGCAATTATGGTCGGTAACGGAATGGGTGCAAAAAACGGCATGATGTTTAAGACTGCGTCATCTCTTGAGGAAACAGGAAAGATTGATATAGTCGCACTTGATAAGACAGGAACTATAACGAGCGGTGAGCCTAAGGTTACAGATATAATATGTGCCGATGGCTTTGGAAAAAATGATTTGCTTGAAAATGCCTACTCTATTGAAATGCTCTCAGAGCATCCGCTTGCAAAAGCAGTTACAGGATATGTAAAAGACAATAAGAGAGATATTTTTAACAAAAAATACAATATTACGGAATTTCAGGCACTTGCAGGTAACGGATTATCAGGCATAAACGGTGAAGATAAGATTACAGGCGGAAGTCTCAAATTTATGAGCAACACAGTAAATGTGCCTAAGGAAATGGATAAAAAAGCACAGGAACTTGCAGAGCAGGGAAAAACACCGCTTTTGTTTGCTAAGAATGATAAACTTCTCGGAATTATAGCTGTTGCCGATGTTATAAAAGAAGAAAGCGGTCAGGCTGTAAAAGAACTTCACGACATGGGCGTAAGAGTTGTGATGCTTACGGGAGATAATGAAAGAACCGCCAAAGCAATAGGAAGACAGGCTGGTGTCGATGAAGTTATAGCGGGAGTTCTTCCTGATGGAAAAGAAGCTGTTATAAGAAAACTTAAAGAAAGCGGCAAGGTTGCAATGGTTGGTGACGGAATCAACGATGCACCCGCTCTTACAAGAGCGGACATAGGTATTGCAATCGGTGCGGGAACTGACATAGCCATAGATGCGGCTGATATAGTTCTTATGAAGAGCCGTCTCACAGACGTTTCTGCGGCAATAAGATTAAGCCGTGCAACATTAAGAAATATCCACGAAAATTTATTCTGGGCATTCTTTTACAATATAATCGGAATACCGCTTGCGGCCGGTGTATGGATTCCATTATTCGGATGGACATTAAATCCGATGTTTGGTGCTGCAGCAATGAGTCTTTCAAGCTTCTGCGTTGTAACAAATGCATTGAGACTGAATCTTTTCAAGGTATATGATGCTTCACATGACAGAAAACGTGTAAAAAAGCATGATAATAATAAAAACAGTAAAGGAGAAAAAAATATGGAAAAGACACTTAATATCGAAGGAATGATGTGCGGACACTGCGAGGCAAGAGTAAAGAAAGCTCTTGAAGCACTTGCACAGGTAGATGAGGCTGTAGTAAGCCATGAGAGTGGTACGGCAGTAGTAAAGCTTAATGTTGATGTTGACAATGCTGTTCTTAAAGAAGCTGTTGAGGCACAGGACTACAAAGTTACAGGAATCAACTAAATCATAAATAATTATAAAATTGCAAAAATATCAGAAATCACAAAAAATATTGGAAGGCAGGTAAAGACAGATGAACGAAATCATAGAAAACATGAAGACAAGAAGAAGTATAAGAAAATTTAAGTCAGATGCACTTCCTCAAGATGTGCTTGACAGAATTCTTGAAGCCGGAACATATGCCCCGACAGGAATGGCAGCACAGTCCCCTGTTATAATTGCGGTTACAAACAAAGAGCTCAGGGATAAGTTATCTGCTATGAATGCAAAGATTATGGGAAAACCTGAAGATTTTGACCCGTTTTACAATGCACCAGTTGTTCTTGTTGTGCTTGCGGATAAAAGCAGGCCGACACACGTTTATGACGGAAGCCTTGTGATGGGAAATCTTATGCTTGCGGCACATTCAGAGGGAATCGGAAGCTGCTGGATTCATCGTGCAAAGGAAACATTTGAAAGCGAAGAGGGAAAGAATATCCTTAAAGAGCTTGGAATTACAGGTGATTATGAGGGCATAGGAAACTGTGTACTCGGTTATGCGGATGGTGATGAACCTAAGGCTCACCCGATTAAGGACAATTATGTATACTATGTAAAGTAAATATTGATAGAAATATCAAAAAAGTAAATATTGAATCTTTCCCCAAATGTAGTAATATAAGATTGAATTTTATGGAAAGGGGCTGCCGCTATAATGATTAATTTTGAACGATTAATTTACATACGGCAGCCCTTTTTAAGAAAGGTATTAACAGGTATATTAATGAGAGAATTAAGTCAGAGAACATCACAATTTACGGATTCAGTAATAAGAAGAATGACAAGAGTTGCCAATAAGTACGGTGCAGTTAATTTATCACAGGGATTTCCTGATTTCGACCCGCCAGAAGCCATTACAGACAGGCTGGCAGAGGTTGCAGGCGAAGGTCCTCACCAGTATGCACTCACATGGGGAGCAAAGAATTTCAGGGATGCACTTGCGGCAAAACAGGAGCATTTTTCGGGAATGAAAATAGATGCAGAAAGTGAAATAGTAGTTACATGTGGAAGCACAGAAGCTATGATGGCAGCAATGATGTCGGTTGTAAATCCGGGAGATAAAGTTATCATTTTTTCGCCTTTTTATGAAAATTATGGTGCTGATACAATACTTTCGGGAGCAGAGCCGGTTTACGTTCCTTTAGTACCGCCTGAATTTAAGTTTGATGCTAATGTACTTGAAGATGCATTTAAAACAGGAGCAAAAGCACTTATTTTGTGTAACCCTTCAAATCCCTGCGGCAAAGTATTTACAGAGGAAGAACTTAAAATTATATCAGAACTTGCAATAAAATATGATACATATGTTATAACAGATGAAGTATATGAGCATATTATTTATGAACCGAATAAACATACATATATTTCAACGCTTCCGGGAATGAGAGAGAGAACAATTATATGTAATTCGCTTTCAAAAACCTATTCAATTACGGGCTGGAGGCTTGGATATGTTATTGCAAATCCACAGATTGCAGACAGAGTAAAGAAAGTGCATGATTTCCTTACAGTAGGAGCTGCAGCACCGCTTATGGAGGCGGCAGTTACTGGTTTGAAATTCGGTGATGACTATTATAAAGAACTTCAGAACCATTATACACATATGAAAAATCTGTTCTGTGACGGTTTAAAAACTCTCGGACTTACATTTAGTGAGCCGCAGGGAGCTTATTACGTACTTATGGATGTTTCAGAATTTGGTGTAAAGGATGATGTGAAATTCTGTGAGTGGATGACACAGCATGTCGGAGTTGCGGCAGTTCCGGGTTCTAGCTTTTTCAGGGAAGATATCCATTCACTTGTAAGATTTCATTTTGCAAAGAAAGACAATACGTTAAATGCGGCTCTTGATAATCTTTCATCATTAAGAAAAAAATGTGCTGATGCACAAAATGTCATTTGGAGATAATAATTTTTATATTTTTTTAAGAAAAACTCATATTAATTTTCTTTATATTCGTACCCCATAGTGGTAATATCTAGAAATGCAATTGGAAAAGGAGAGAGACTATGGGCAGAATATTTAAAAATCTTGTACCATACTGGAAGTCTGTAATTATGATACTGGTACTTCTTGTACTGCAGGCGTTTTGTGATTTGTCACTTCCACAGTACACATCGGATATTATTGATGTAGGAATCCAGAATAAAGGTGTCGGACATGTTATGCCGGAGGCCGTAACAGAGAATGAATATAATCTGGCACAGCTTTTTATGACAGACAGTGAAAAGACAATCTGGCAGGAAAGTTATGACAGTGATAATGGTATTTACAGATGCAATGTAAAGAGCGAAAAGAAACTGTCATCTTATGATGATGAACTTGTTTTACCGCTTATAATTAATAATCAGATGGCAGATGAAGAAAAACAGAAGCTTCTTGCTATGTCACAGGCAGGAATGTTAAGCGATGAAATGGTTTCACAGATCAGGGAAAAAGCTGAAGAAACAGTTGATACGATGGGTTCTACACTTGTAAAGTCAATGGGAATCGCATATGCAGTAAAGCAGGATACTAATGCTGGAATTGATATGGATGCATTGCAGACAAAGTATCTGTTGGGTTCAGGAGCCAAGATGATAGCGATGGCACTTCTTGTTGCACTTACTACAGTTCTTGTTGGACTTGTAGCTTCAAGAGTAGCAGCCGGAATCGGACGTGATTTGCGTGGCAGTGTATACAAGAATGTAATGAATTTTTCAAATGCAGAGATGGATAAATTCTCGACAGCATCTCTTATAACGCGAACAACTAATGATATACAGCAGGTACAGCTTGTGACTGTTCTTATGCTTCGTATGGTTTTATATGCACCTATACTCGGTGTAGGCGGTATTTTTAAGGTGATGCAGACAGGTGCAGGCATGGAATGGATTATAGCACTTGCGGTGCTTATAATAATCGGAATTGTAATGGTACTTATGGTAGTTGCAATGCCTAAATTCAAACTTATGCAGAAGCTTGTTGATAATGTCAATCTCGTATCAAGAGAAATTCTTACAGGTCTTTCTGTAATACGTGCATTCGGACGTGAAAAGAAAGAAGAGGAGCGTTTTGATGATGCTAATAAGGCACTCACTAAGACAATGCTTTTTACAAACCGTGTAATGACATTTATGATGCCTCTTATGACATTTATCATGTACGGAATTAATGTACTTATCATATGGGTAGCTGCACACAAGATTGACAGCGGAAGCATGCAGGTGGGTGCCATGACAGCATTTATCACATATGCAATGCAGATTGTAATGTCTTTCCTGATGCTTACAATGATGTCAATTATGCTTCCGAGAGCAGCAGTTTCAGCTAACAGAATAGATGAAGTTTTAAATGAAAAATCATCTATAAGAGACCCTGAAAATCCTGAAAGACTTGAAGAACACAAAGGTGTTGTAAGCTTTAACCATGTGTCATTCAGATATCCTAACGCTGATGCAGATGTTCTTTCAGATATTGATTTTGTAGCAAAACCGGGAGAGACAACAGCTATTGTCGGAAGTACAGGATGTGGCAAGTCAACACTTATCAATCTTATACCGCGTCTGTATGATGCAACACAGGGAAGTGTCCTGGTTGATGGACATGATGTTAAGAATATAACAATGGAAGATTTAAGAAGCGAAATCGGTTATGTGCCTCAGAAGGGTGTACTTTTCTCAGGGACTATAGCATCAAATTTAAGATATGGTAAATATGATGCAACTGATGCACAGATTGAGGAGGCAGCTTCAATAGCTCAGGCAACAGAATTTATAGACAGCAAGAGTGCAAAATATGACAGTCCTATTGCACAGGGCGGTACTAACGTGTCAGGCGGCCAGAAGCAGAGACTCTCTATTGCGAGAGCCATTGCAAAGGATCCTAAGATATATATCTTTGATGACAGTTTTTCTGCACTTGATTTAAAGACAGATGCAGCATTAAGAAAAGCCTTATCATCAAAAGTTAAGGACAGCACTGTTATTATAGTTGCACAGCGAATCAGCACAATACTTCATGCTGACCAGATTCTTGTAATGGATGAAGGCAGAATTGTAGGTAAAGGTACACATGGAGAACTTATGAATTCATGTGATGTATATCAGCAGATAGCACGTTCACAGATGTCAGCAAAAGAGCTTGGAGAGGAGGCATAATCATGGAAGATAATAAAGATTTCAAGACGCCTCCGAGACGAGGCAGAATGGGCGGACCTAGAGGCATGGGAATGGCACCTGAAAAGGCAAAAGACTTTAAGGGTTCAATTTCAAAACTTATGTCATATATTGGAAGATATAAGATAGGAATATTTGCGGTAATGTTATTTGCTGCAGTTGCAACAGTATTTAATGTAATAGGCCCTAAGATTCTCGGTAAGGCCACAACAGCACTTTCAGAGGGACTTATGCGTAAAATAGCAGGTACGGGCGGAATGGATTTTAACTATATTGGAAAAATTCTTATAATTGTGCTTTGTCTTTATCTTGTAAGTGTCATTTTCAGTTTTTGTCAGGGCTGGATTATGACGGGAATCACACAGAAAGTATGCTATAGACTTCGTAAGGAAATATCAGAGAAAATCAACCGTATGCCTATGAAGTATTTCGAGAGCAGAACATACGGTGAGGTTCTTTCGAGAATAACAAACGATGTAGATACGCTCGGACAGGGACTTAACCAGAGTATAACAACGATAATTACATCGGTTGCCACACTTGTAGGTGTATTCATAATGATGATGAGTATTTCTCCGCTTATGACAATTATTGCTGTAATTATACTTCCTGTATCTGCAGGACTTATATCATTCGTTGTCAAACGTTCACAGAAGTATTTTAAGACACAGCAGGAGTATCTTGGACATATCAATGGTCAGGTAGAAGAAACATACGGCGGACATCTTGTTGTTAAGTCATTTAACAAAGAAAAAGACATGGTAAAGCAGTTTGATGAGACTAACAACGTGTTGTACAAATCAGCCTGGAAATCACAGTTCTTCTCAGGAATGATGCAGCCCATCATGGCATTTGTCGGCAACCTTGGATATGCAGGTGTAGCATTGAGTGGTGGATTTCTTGCCATAAAGGGAACTATAACAATCGGTGATATTCAGGCATTTATCCAATATGTTAAGAATTTTTCGCAGCCTATAACACAGATTGCACAGGTTATCAATCAGGTACAGTCAATGGCAGCCGCTTCTGAGAGAGTATTTGAATTCTTAGGAGAAGAAGAGGAAGACCAGTTTGCAGCTAATCCTGTAAAGTTAGATACAATAAGGGGTGAAGTAGAGTTCAGACATGTGCATTTCGGATACCGGGAGGATCAGACAATTATCAATGACTTTTCTGCAAAGGTAAAACCGGGACAAAAGATTGCGATTGTAGGCCCTACGGGAGCCGGAAAGACAACTATAGTTAAGCTTCTTATGAGATTCTATGACGTTGGCTCAGGTGAAATTCTTGTGGATGGTCATAATGTAAAAGATTTCAATAGAAGAGATTTAAGAGAAGCATTCGGAATGGTACTTCAGGATACATGGCTTTATAAAGATACTATTATGGAAAATATACGTTATGGACGTCTTGATGCAACAGATGAGGAAGTTATTGAAGCAGCGAAAGCCGCTCATGCAAATCATTTCATAGAAACACTTCCGGGTGGTTATAACATGGAGCTTAACGAGGATGCAAGCAATGTATCACAGGGACAGAAACAGCTTCTTACAATTGCAAGAGCAATTCTTGCTGACAATCCGATACTTATTCTTGATGAAGCTACATCTTCAGTTGATACAAGAACTGAACAGCAGATACAGAAAGCTATGGACAACCTTATGAAAGGCAGAACAAGTTTTGTTATTGCACACAGACTTTCAACGATAAAAGATGCGGATTTGATTCTTGTTATGAAAGACGGCGATATTGTCGAGCATGGAAATCACGAAGAATTGCTGAAGAAAGGTGGATTTTACGCTGACCTTTACAATTCACAGTTTGAAGAGGCTTGTTAATTACGAGATTTGTCAGGTTATAGTGTAAATACAGATATTATATATAGACACCGTCATGGTCAACAGTCAGTTAAACTGTTGATTGCGGCGGTGTTTTGTAATATAATAAAATAATTAGAAATATTTGGGAATTATGTAATAAAATTTGCTATAAGGGATTAATATAGCTAAAGGGGTATTGTTATATTTATGAGAGAAGCAAAATACAAAATGTTTTACGCTGCCGGGAATTACTGGATTATGTCATGTGATTCATCAGATGAACAGTATATGACACCAATAATTATTAATGAAACCGGGGCAGTGATATGGAAATATCTGAGTGAATGTAATTCATTAAATGAGACTGCACAGAGGTTATCAGACTTATATGGGATAACAATAGAAGACGCTAAAGCAGATGTTTCTTTATTTACGGATAGTTTAAGAAAATATGGAATTAAATATATTTAACAGGCTGGTATGGAATTATGAGAGTATTGATAGTTGGAGCATTTGGAACTGTTACATCAGCGATAATCCGTAAGTTTGGTAAAGAAGGTGCAAGAATATATGCACTGACGGGTGGGAAAAATTCTGAGAACAGGTACAAAAAAGTATATGAACAGTATGATTTTTCGTATGATAATAATTGCATAAAAGAAGTGTTTGAGAGTGTAAATCCTGATGTAACAATATTTACAGGAGCATTTGATTCTAATTTTGAATGGAGCAGTGGCTATAGTGAGATGGTGAAGTTCGGTGCCGGATTGTATAACTGCCTGAATGCTTTTTCATTTTTGAATCATGGCCGCTTTATATTTTTATCATCAAATGAGGTTAATGGCTTTGATGAAAGTACATATAAAGAGATATTACATTCACAAAGACCGCTTGAATCTGGAGCAATACGTACTTATGCCAGAGTGTATAAGGCAAGTGCATTGAAGAATGGTGAAGATATATGCAGTAATTACCGTAAGACAACAGGCTCGGATGTAATAGCATTGAGAATAGAAGAACTTTCATTTGAAACGAAAAAGCCTGAAGAAGCTGTAGATACATGTACACGTATGTGCAGTGAACTATTGAGAGAAAACAGTATAACGAAAGAATCAGAAAAATATTCGCCTATTTATATTACAGATGTGGTCGAAGCCTTGTATAAGCTTGTTAATAAGGATTTGTTGAAGTATGGTTTATACAGAATTCATTCAGACAGTTCGATTACACAGAATGAACTTGCTGAACTTATTAATACGTCATTTGATACACAGGTTTCAATAAAAGAAAATATATCTGATATAAGTAGTAATGATGATATACATGACATGTCAGAAGAAATTGAAGTAAAAATATTTAAAGATGCAAAATCATGTGCACAGCAGATTATAAAAAATATAAAGAATAATAGATCTGTATTTGCATCGGGAAGTACAGTTACTGAAAAATTCTCAAAAAGAATAGCACAATATTTTAAAGGAATGCTGGTTGCACTGATTCCTTTTATTGAAAATATGGTGATTTTCATTCCTTTCTTTATGATTAACAACAGAACGACCGGAAGCACATATTTTGCAAGACTTGACTGTTATCTTATATATGTTCTTATATTTGCCATGGTTTATGGTCAGCAGCAGGCATTATTTTCATCTATACTGGCAGTATGCGGCTACTTTTTCAGACAGATGTATTCAAGAACCGGATTTGAAATCATGCTTGATTATAATACGTATGTATGGATTGCACAGCTTGTTATATTGGGACTTAGTGTAGGATATCTGCGTGACCAGCTCAATTCGCTTAAAGCTGATAAAGAAGATGAAGTTGGATATCTTGACAGTCGTCTTAAAGACATTGAGGACATTAACATAATCAATGCAAAGTTAAAAGATGAACTTGAGACACAGGTTATTAACCAGAGTGATAGTCTTGGAAAGATATTTGAAATAACATCAACACTTGATAAAGATGAGCCGGAGGAAGTATTTTTCCATGCTGCAGAAGTTGTTTCAAAACTTATGGATTGTAAAGAGGTTGCAATATATAACGTATCCAACAGAAATTTTGCAAGACTTATGGCATTTACATCACATAATGCCAAGAAACTGGGTAATTCAATTGAATATACAAAATATACTGAAATGTATGAAACATTAAAGCGGGGAGATGTGTATATTAACAGAAAACTTGAAAAAGATTATCCGCTTATGGCAGCAGCAATTATGGCAGAGGAAAGCATAAGTTCTATTGTAATGCTGTGGGATATATCGTGGGAGCAGATGAATCTTGCACAGTCAAACAGGCTGCGTGTTGTAAGTTACATGATTCAGAATGCGGTTCTTAAAGCTAACAGATATATAGAAATGATTGAAAATGAAAGATATGTTGAGGGAACAAGACTTCTTGAAACGCAGGCATTTAAGAAACTTCTGGATGCTTTTACCAATGCAAGAAAAAGAGGACTTGCAGATTGTTCAATTATAAAAATTAATCCGGGCACAAAGGATGTTAAAGAAGCAAGTATTGATTTGCAGAAAAATTTCCGTAATTCGGATTATCTTGGAAGTCTTGATGATGGTTATCTTTATGTGCTTCTTGCAAATACAAATAATGCTGATGCAGGTTTTGTTACAGGAAGAATAAAGGATGCCGGATATTCGTATGAGATGATAGATGGTGATGTTGACGGAGGAGCATATGGAGATTGATAAGATTTTGTCTGTGACACTTATAATACTGGCAATTCCGGTTACAATCTCAGTGGTTGTTCTTCTGGCAAGGCTTTTAAAAGTTATATTTTTTCATGGAGAAGTTAATCTCGAAGATGTAATTTTCAGTAAAGAAAGAATTCGTCAGGTAGATAAGAGCAATATGGAACAGGAGCGGAATATTGTTTCAATTCAGGAAGCTGTGGCAGTAAGTAATTATAAGAGCCAGCGTGAACTTATGATGAATATTTTAAGAAAAGATACAAGTCAGTCGCTCGGTTCAATTTCTTATGCACTTAACAGCGAAGACACAGAAACATCACATTATGCGGCGACAGCTTTAAGAGATGAACTGGGTGATTTCAGAAGTAATGTCCTCAAACTTTACAAGAATGTAAAAAAAGGTGAGAAAGCTGAGCCATCGCAGCTCTGCGAGTTCATTGAAAAAACATATGGAATGATTTGTCAGGATGTGTTTCTGCCTACAGAAAAAAGGCAGTATACCGATATGATAGATGAGATTATGAAAATTATGCTCGCAGATTATAAGGATGATATAAAGCCACAATATTATGAGTGGATTGTGCGATGCATGATTGAAAATGATAATAAAGAGAGTGCAAAAGAGTGGTGTGAACTGGCAGATAAAAATCTTCAAGGACTTCTTACGCCATACAAGTGTTATCTTAGATATTATTATTATTGCGATGATGGCACAGATTTTATAAAAACAATAGATGAGCTGAAAAATACCGATATACCTATAGATAATGATACACTTGAAATATTCAGAATGTTTGGATGATATGCAATTAGATTAATACCGGAATGGAGAAACTGATATGTCTGTGACAAACGTAGTACAGTCAATATGGATACTGATTTTATATTCTTTAATGACAGTATTCATGCCGGCTGTTGTTATGCACAAAAGAATAGCAAAGAGGCGTTTATGTGAAAAATTTCTGATATGCGTTGTTGCCGGTAATTTTTATATTGTAAATGTTGTTTTTATTCTGCAATTTCTTCATGTTTCAAATCGTTTTACACTTTTTTGTGCAACATTTGTGGCTGCATTTGTCTATATGATTTTGAGAAACCGAACAAAATCAAGACAAATTCTTATAAAAATTGTTGATATAATGAGCAGATTAGCGAGAAATACAATGGGAAGACGTACGTTTTTTTCAAAGTGCGGCAATCATATAAAATCAGCATTAAAAAAACTTATTATAAAGATAAAAAATTATTTAAAATGCTACGGATGGGAGACATTCCTTACTTTATGCCTTTGTGCGGTTGTATGTGTGATATATGGTTCAAATGGCATTATAAATTATGGATATACGGCTTCCGATACGCCGGTTCACAATTATTGGATAAATGCAATGTCTGATAATAACGTGTTTGTTGCCGGTGTTTATCCGCATGGCTTTCATTGTATTATATATTACATGCATGCTGTATTCGGAATAGATACATATGTATTATTAAGATTATTTACAGTGACAAGTGCATTATATATTCATCTTGCATTATTTGCTTTCTGCAAGGGAGTGTGCAGAGGAGCATATTCAGCATATGCGGCAGTATTCATATTTGCGGCGGTCAATCTGTTAAATAAAGACTGTATTATCAGATATACAAACAATCTTCCGCAGGAATACGGAATGATATTTATACTTCCTACAGTATATTTTATATTTGAATTTTTTAAGCATCAGAAAATGTGTCCAAAAAAAATAAAGATAAAAGAAACTGCACTTATAGTTGAGGGTGAACTTGCAGCAGAAGACCTTATATATGCGGCAGTAAGTTTCTCACTTACAATTGCTGTACATTTTTATGGAACAATGATTGCCGGCATATTCTGTATAGGAATAGTATTTGGATTTCTTATAAGGATTGTCCAGCCAAGATTTATGGCAAGAATTATCGCAGCATTTACTCTTGGAGTGATACTTGGAGTTCTTCCGCTTGCAACGGCTGTTATAATGGGAAAACCGATGCAGGGTTCAATCGGATGGGGACTCAGTGTGATTTCCGGTAATAAGACGACGACAGGTATCAATATAGATACATCAGGGCAGAATTCTTCAGGTACATCATCAGGCGGACAGTCATCAGATTCTGCTGATTTTGGCCAACAGGGGGAGGTACAGGGTGATGCTGCATATAATGATGAGGATGGACAGAATGGCCCACAGTCTGTTAAAAAACAGTCTTTTGCCGACAAATTAAAGCAAAAGGCCGGTGTGGTATATTATAAATTTGCAGACCTTTTTGGCAGGGCGTACAGGAATCTTAATAATGATATAGAAGCTGCCGTGTTTCCGCATGGAGGAGACTTTTATCTCGGATTTGTATTTATAAGCTGTGCAATTCTTATAATATTTGGCATAATTTTTGGAATAAGCAGGGATTATGATTATGGCGGAAGAATAATTACAGTCGCATTTTCAATAATATTTATACATATGATGTTTATTGCAGGCGTATTTGGGCTGCCAAAGCTTATGGACCAGAACAGAACAAGAATATATATGACATATTCGCTGGCTGTTCTTGTTGCACTTGACTTTGATATCGTGCCATATATAATTTCAAGATTTATAAATTTGAAAACATTGTATAATACAATATCCCTTGCCATATGCGTTGTGGCTGTAATAAGAGTGGTTGATGTGTATGGACTTCGTGAACCTATTGTATATTCCAAAATCGGCATGCTTGAGTCAAATGGTGCTGTAGAGTGTCTTAGCAATATTATAAAGGAAAATAAAGCCAGAACATGGACGATACTTTCAGCTAATGATGAACTGAGAATGATGGATAAACATGGTTATCATTATGAGACTCTGGATTTGTTAAAAGACATGAAAAAAAATCCTGATAAACGTATTACGATTCCAACAAAATATTTATATATATATGTTGAAAAAACACCTTTAAACTATTCTGTGGCATATGATAAGAGTGGACAGAAGGTTTCAAGGGAAGGGGCGGCAACACCACTCCCACAATATGGTGGAATTGTTTCTTATACGGGAAGATACCGCTGGGTTGTAATGTCCAAGATGTATTATTGGGCACAGGAACTTCAGAAATTGTTCCCTGAGGATGTGAGCGTATATTATGAGGATGATGATTTTATCTGTTACAAATTAGTACAGAATACATCAAATCTTTATAACCTTAACATTGATTATGAGTATAGAAATTAGGTGGAGAGGATAAGGCATGAAAAACAGGATGTTGTCCAAAAGAGTATATTTTACAGTTAGTTCACTGATGATGCTGGTTCTTTTTATGTTCCAGTTTTCAGGCATTATAAGAAAAAAGTACAATAATTTTGACGAAAATAAATATGCTGTTTCAGAAAAAAATGATTTGAACAATAATAATGTGTTTACAGTTTTGACAGATGAAGATAAGGTCGTTAAAAGCATCAGCGGATATATTGTATACATTGGAGATATTAATACAAAGACAGGAAATACAGTATACGAGTGGTGTAATTATACTAAGAGGAATCTCCTTGTATACAAAACAGTCTCACAATATCACAGATATAATGAGAAATATCCCGATGCCGTTCTTATAGATTCAGATTATGTAAACATTGACAGTGATATAGATACATTTTCTCTTCTGACTGATTATGGAATTAATCTTGTATTCTGTACACTTCCATCTTATTCCGCAATCAGTGGAAACCAGCGTTTTGAGCAGTTGTGCGGAATAAGTCCGCACAGAGAATCTGTCAATGCTTCCGGATTAAAGCTTTACAGTGGCTTTTTATTTGGAGGTGAGGCATGGTATACGAAAGAGAATGATCCTGACGGAAAATTCCAGAATATGAAACTTACAATGCCATGGTATAACACAAGCAATGCGACAAAGACATACATGTCTGCTGTGGTTGAATCAGAGGATGGAAGTAAGATTGATAATGAAGACCAGCCTGCGGTTATCTGGCGAAAGAGCCATGATCATGCATATGTATTCTGTATTAACGGAGACTATATAAAAGATATATCGGGGATAGGAATCCTTACTGCAATAATGTCAGAATCAAAGGATTTAGATATATATCCGGTAGTTGATTCACAGTCGGTAATAGTAAATAATTTTCCGATGTTTTCATTTGAAAATGATGATGCCGTAGAGAAATATTATCTCAGAAATACAAGTTCGCTTCTTGAAAATGTAATATGGCCTGATATATCTAATCTGGCAGAGTCAACAGGTGCGAGGTTTACATTTATGGCGGCACCACAGATTAATTATTCGGACAACAATTTTGTTTCTGTACGTGAAATGGACTATTTTTTCAGGCTTTTCTCGGAGATAAGTTCGGAGGCGGGACTTACAACTACAAGAGATGATGCAACATCCATTGATGAAAAACTGACGGCAGATGCCGGCATTTTTTCAAATTATTTATCAAATTATAAATTTACATCCATAATTGCAAGGAAAGATGAGCTTGAAAATGTATTATCATCGAAAAACAGCCTTATAGATGATGTAAATACGATAGTTACTGATTCACAGGATTATGGTGGTACAAAATTATTTTCGTATGTAAATGATAATGTGATTAATGTTGAGTGTCCTGTGACAAGTGATAAGTATACATATTCAGATGATTTCAGACAGAGATGTTTTCAGACGGCACTTGCATATACCAATATAGAATTTAATATGACAGGTGTATGTAATCCGGATGATGAAAAAGAGTTGTGGAATGAAGAGATAAAGTTAAAGTCCACGGCACTTACTTCATATATGAAAAATTCAAAGATGTTTACTAAATGCAGTATTTCACAGGCAGATAAACGTATACGTGAATTTATGGCGGCAGATTATTCATATAAACAAAACAGCTCATATGTAAGTCTTGATATAACAGGTGCTCAGGATACGGCACGTTTTATTGTAAGGCTGCGTACAGGGGAAGTTGAAAATGTATCGGGAGCTGTGTGTACGAAAGTTGAAAAGGGTGTATATCTTATTACAGCACAATCTAAGCATGTTGAAATGACAATTAAGACAGAATAGTGTGCAAAGCAGGAGGGTAAGGATGAGAATATGTATTGTTGCTGAAGGCTGCTATCCTTATGTGGTAGGTGGTGTTTCAAGCTGGATAAACAATTTAATAAGGTCATTTCCACAGCATGAATTTATAATGCTTGCAGTTATTTCTGACAGGAGTGTTAGTGGCAAATTCAAATATAATCTTCCGGATAATCTGACAGAGGTACATGAGGTATACTTAAATGATACCGAATGGGTAAACAGGACAAGAAAAAATTACAAAAATGCCAGATTATCAGCAAAAAATAAAGAGGCACTAAATTCACTCCTTATCGGTACTGACACAGACTGGGAGACGCTTACGAGACTTTTACAGAATCCAAAGCTTTCGCTTGATGCACTTCTTATGGGACCTGACTTTCTCGATGCTGTTGTAAAAAGTTATGAGTTAAAACATGGCGAAATCATATTTTCGGATTTTTTATGGACTATGCGTTCAATGTATCTTCCGCTTTTTCTTGCAATGCATTCAGATATTCCTAAGGCAGATATTTTTCATTGTGTTGCTACAGGATACTCAGGTGTTCTTGGCTCAATGGCAAAAATACTTTACCCCGGAAGCAGACTTATTGTTTCAGAACACGGAATATATACAAGAGAGCGTGAGGAAGAAGTTATAAAGGCATCATGGATAGCCGGAATATACAAGGATTTATGGATAGACCAGTTTAAGAAAATGTCTCTGTTTGCATACGATAAGGCTGACCGGGTTACATCGCTTTATGGTACAGCGAGAAGACTTCAGATAGAACTTGGCTGCCCTGAGGAAAAAATTATGATTACTCCAAACGGAATAGACCAGGAAAGGTTTAAAGATATTCCGATGAAAGAACCGGATGACGAATATATCAATGTCGGTGCAGTGCTTCGAGTTACGCCGATTAAAGATGTAAAGACTATGATAATGGCATTTGGTTATGCAAAAAATAACAATCCAAAGCTGAAATTGTGGATTATGGGTCCTACAGATGAGGATGAAGATTATGCAAAAGAATGTTTTGACCTTGTTGAAGATATGCAGATAAAAGATATAATATTTACAGGAAGAATCAATACATCGGAATATATAGGAAAGATGGATTTTACAATCCTTACAAGTATCAGTGAAGGCCAGCCGCTTACAATTCTTGAGGGTTATGCGGCACATAAGCCGGCAATAGCAACAGATGTCGGTAACTGCCGCGGACTTATATATGGAGAAGATGACCCATACGGTCCATCAGGAATAGTAACCCACATTATGAATGTTGAGGAAATCAAGGAGGCAATATTATTTCTTGCTAACAATCCTGAGACTTGTAAAGAATATGGTGAAAATGGATATAAACGCCTTATAAGACGCTATACGATTGTTGATATGAAAAATACATATGATGGCATATATACTGAGTTATCAAAGAATATGACGGATTAAAATGGATGTAAATATCAGGAGGTGAGAGAATGGCAGGAATAGGAATCAAATTAAATAAATTCTTTGATAAAGGTACAGTTACAGGCTATCTTGCAGGTTCGGGTTACAGTGTTGTAACGACAATAGCACCTATGCTGCTTGTTATAGCTGATATCCTTGCTATGCAGAAGATTCTTGGTTATTCAGATGCGGCATATGGCAGCAGGCAGCTTTTTCAGGCTACAATTCTTTATATATTTGTATTTGCACTTCTTGCATCTGCTCCGCTCAATGCCGTGCTTTCAAGATATGTTTCAGATGTAATCTTTAATGAGACATATTCTGATATAATGGCGGCATTTCATCTTGGTTTGTGGATTAGTATGGCGATAGATGCAATTATGGTTGTTCCGTTTGCAATTCATGAATATATTGTTGGAGGGGTGGATATTGTCTATGTAGTGACATCAGTGTGCTGTTTTATAGCACTTTCGCTTGTATTTTACACAATGCTTTATCTGTCACTGTGTAAAGATTACGGAAAAATATCACTTTTCTATTTTATAGGAATGGCAATAACATTAGGTATTTCATATATATTTGTAAAAAAATTCAATATGGAAATAACGTATTCCATGCTTCTTGCAATGATGATAGGATTTATTATAATTGCATCGCTTGGATATGCACTTTTGAGGCAGTATTTTACACAGAACAGTAAGAATTATAAAGATGTGTTACAATATATAGTGAGGTTCAGAAAGCTTATATATGCAAATACACTTTACACAGTCGGACTTTTTATACACAATTTTGTATTCTGGACGACAGATTTAAGAACGGTTATTGTAAAATCATTCGTTTATGCACAGGCTTATGATTTTGCGGCATGTATTGCGATGTTTACAAATATGTCCGCGAGCGTCATATTTATTGCACTTATGGAAATGCACTTTAATGCACGATATAAACAGTATTCTGAGGCCGTAATCGGTGGACGTTTATCTGACATACGAAAGACAAAATCGAGAATGTTCCGTCTGCTGGCAGATGAGATAATGGACCTTGCAAGAATACAGTTTATAATCTCCACAGCAGTATTTCTTATATGCCTCGTTGTACTTGGAAGGATGGGCTATTCCGGAACAGTAATACAGCTTTACCCATGCCTTTGTGCAGGATATTTTATATTATATCTTATGTATGCGGCATTTCTGTTTTTGTATTTTTTTAATGACCTTGACGGTGCCGTGTATACAGGACTTATATTCTGTATAATTACATTGGTTGGAAGCCTTATAAGCAGGCATTTTGATACATTGTGGTATGGAACCGGGCTTGTAGCGGGAGCATTTACAGGCTGGACATATGCGTATTTCAGGCTTTCGTGGCTTGAATCACACCTTCATATTCATATTTTCTGCAACGGAAGCATATTGAAGATGTCACATGGAAAAAGACCTGCAGGTAAAGTATATACAAAATCAGAGATGGTCGAGGAGAGTAAATAATGGGAACAGTTATATTGCGTATAGGAATTATCATATTGGGAGTATTTCTTTTATCAGTTACATTTTCCAATTATGTAAGGGGAAAACTTCGGGAAAAAGCCACATTTCTGTGGGGAATACTTGCAATTGCAATGATTTTGTCAGGTGCGGTGCCTGTATTATCAGGCTGGAGTAAAAGATTCAATGATGTGATATACATTGCACCATTTGTTATAATTATAGTATTTGTATGTATTATGTTTTATATAACAAAAGAAATTTCGGTTTTGAGAAGAAAAAATCAGGAGCTGGCAATGCATGTTTCTTTATTGAATCAGGAGAATGAGAGAATTCTTAAAGAATTAACATCTATTACCGGAAAAGATAAAAGTGAACTATGAAAAAGAAAATCTTATTTGTAATAAACACGCTTGGAAGAGCCGGTGCAGAGATGGCGATGACGGCACTTATGAATAAGCTTGATGAATCACAGTATGAGATATCACTTTATGTAATGCTTGCACAGGGTGAGCTTATAAAAGATATTCCACCGTATGTGCATGTGATTAATAAAAATTTCTGCGATAAGTCAGTTTTGTCATCACAGGGTAAAAAAAATCTCAACAGACTTATTTTAAAAAAAATTTTTGCACATGGTTCGATTTTTAAAAATATATTTTACGTTATATCAGTTCTGTTTTCGATGATAAAAAAGCATAGAATACAGCCTGATAAGCTTCTTTGGCGTGTAATATCAGATGGAAGTGATGTGACTGGTGAAGAATTTGACTTAGCTGTTGCATATATAGAGGGAGCATCGGCATATTATGTTCATGACCATGTAAAAGCAAAGAAAAAAGTTGGATTTATACATATTGATTACAGTAAGGCCGGTTATACAAGAAAGACAGATAAAAATTGTTATGATGATTTCGACCGCATATTTACTGTGTCTGATGAAGTAAAAGAATGTTTTATTTCAGTATATCCCGAACTTGAAGAAAAGACAAAAGTGTTTCATAATATAATAGATGAAGAAAAGATTATAAGTAAATCATCAGAGAAAATGAAATATAAAATGTCAGACAAAGGTATTCGTCTGCTTACTGTCGGAAGGCTTACATATCAAAAGGGGTATGATGTTGCGGTATATGCTTTGAAAGAGCTTGTAAACCATGGATTTGATGTGAATTGGTATATACTTGGTGACGGCCCTGAATATCAGACGCTTGCAGCTCTTGCGGTAAAAGAAGGTGTTGACAGTCGTTTTCATCTTCTGGGAGCCGTTGACAATCCTTATCCATATTACAAGGCAGCAGACATATACGTACATGCTACACGTTTTGAAGGCAAAAGCATTGCAATCCAGGAGGCACAGGTTCTTGGCTGTGCAATTATAGCTTCAGACTGCAGCGGCAACAGAGAGCAGATTAACGATGGTGTTGACGGAATTCTTTGCGGATTCACACCGGCAGGAATTGCCGATGGAATAGAAAAATTAATTACAAATCCTGCACTTGCCACAAAATTCAGAATGGCATCGGCAGAAAAACAGATAAATCATCTGGAAGAACTTCAAAATATATACGGGATGATGAGGTGAATGGCGTGAAAGAGGTATTAATTATTATTCCTGCCTATAATGAAGAAAAAAATATTAATAAAGTGCTTGATAAGCTTGAAGAGCCTGAAATTACAGAAATAGCTGATATTCTTGTAATGAATGATGCCTCTTCAGATAATACAAACTGGATTGTAAAGCAACGTAATCATGCTGTTGTAACACATATATTTAATCTTGGATACGGCAGTGCGTTGCAGCTTGGATATAAATATGCGATAAGACGAAATTACAAGTATGTAATTCAGATGGACGCAGACGGACAGCATGATGTATGTAATATACTTAATATATATAAGGCTTTAAAGACTAAGTATAACGATTCGTATCCTGATATTGTGCTTGGCTCCCGTTATTTAAAGGATAGTTCGCCTTATAAGACATCGTGTTTAAAAGAGCTGGCATATTCAATATTCCGTACATTTATTAAGATGTCAACAGGAAAAACTATTATGGACCCTACAACGGGGCTTCAGGGACTTAGCTGGCGTGCGGTACTTTATTATTCAAAATATGGTAATTTTGACGAGCGTTATCCCGATGCCAATATGATTACAGGAATGATACTTAAAGGCTATAATGTGGTGGAGATTCCGGCTGTAATGCACAGCAGGGAATTTGGAAAAAGCATGCATTCGGGACTTAAACCTATATGGTATATGTGTCACATGACATTAAGTCTCATTGCTGTGGTAGTGCGTCAGCACAAAGAAAAGAGACGTATGGAAAGACAGAAGAAACATGAACAATAAAAAACTGGAAAAGTATGGACTGTCGCTTCTTTGCACGGAATATAACCCATCAAGAGGCTGGTATAATATATTTCCGTTTAGACTGAAAAAGGATTACGATTTTGAAGAGCTGAAATGGAGCCTGAAAAAGAATGAGGGAATAGTTCTTGCAAGAATCTGCATAGGTGATTTCAAGGACAGGGAACTTGACGAAAAAGCAATCGGGCAGATTAATGATATTCTTGAATTTTTTAAAAAATATGACAGGGAAGTAATACTTCGTTTTGTATATGACGAGGATGGAAAAGGTCTTGAAAATGAGCCTGATTCGATAAATCTCGTAAAACGGCATATATCACAGATTGGAGAAGCTGTTCTTGCATTTAAAAGCAATATTCTTACAATGCAGGGAGCGTTAATCGGAAGCTGGGGCGAGATGCACACATCGAGATATGCAGATATAATGAGTATAAGAATCCTTATGGCAGCAATGTATGAGGCGGTAAAAGGTGCAATTCCGCTTGCAGTAAGAACGCCGGCACAGCATGCGGCACTAGATGACAATACAGCGAAAATAACAGGATTTTTTAACGATGCACTTATGGCATCACAGACGGATTTTGGTACGTTTTCATCAGACAGTGATAAAAGAGACGAAGAGTACAGATATGTTGACGAATGTCTGAAAAATGGCGTATTGTGTGGTGGAGAAGCAG
This sequence comes from Lachnospira hominis (ex Liu et al. 2021), assembly GCF_014287955.1. Lineage (GTDB taxonomy): Bacteria > Bacillota > Clostridia > Lachnospirales > Lachnospiraceae > Lachnospira > Lachnospira hominis. Next base: position 24,768 of record NZ_JACOPD010000004.1, read on the forward strand.
TAAATGACAATGTATATAACGATGGTGCCAATGCACAGGAATATCTCAGAAAACTTCATGTTACATATCTTAACAGCCAGTATGACGATAAAGTTTTAAATAAGTGGAAAGACTGCGGAATATATGAAAAAATAAGCCGCAGTCTTGGATATTGTATTAATATTGAAAGTATAAAAACAACATTTACAGGTAAAATAAATTTTACAATTAAAAATATCGGCTATGCGTCACTGAAGCAGAATTTCTGTCTTGTAATAAGTTGCGGTGACAAAGATTTCACATCGGATGTAATCCGTGGGCTTGAACCGGGACAATCTGTAAATGTCAGATTTGATAAAAAAGCTGTTACAAATGGTGGAACACTTTTTATAAAAAGGCTTAACGATAATAAACGGATTCAGATTTTTAACGAACCGATATAATATCCATAATCATTGTAAGAAGCGTCATTGGCGAATTTTATGATTTCGCCAGATATTTTATCGCGGACTACAAGATAAATGCTGTAGTTATTTACTTTTGTTATATTTCCTGCTTTTTTAATCTGCAGCAGAGGAACAGATATATCCAGATTTATTTCATTACCCGGTGTCCATGTGGATGCTGGGTATTTTTCTGTCAGATTTTCGCTGTAGACGATGTCCGTGTTGTCCGCCGCAGCACTGTAAGAATCTGTCGGAGCGGCAGAGTTGTCGTCTTTTATTATAAAAAGTTCGACATCAAAATCTTTGTAAGACGGAGCAAATCCCTCATTTTTGAGTGTTATTTGAAGTGAACCGCCAAAAGCATTATTTTTGTGCTCAAATGATGATGACAGCAGACAATATCTGTAACCAAGACGTGTTGTTACATAATCGTATGCGGACATGCCATTGTATACAGAATCACCGTCGGGGTCAGTGTAAGTCTGTTTTTTCCATTTATTAATTACAGCAAGGTCGTGTGCATTGTTAAGATACGAAACATGCATTGATGCGAGGTCTTTTGCAGCATTGTCTATGTCGTTATATTTATTGTCAAGAACCACTTCGCCGCCGTTTGGAACCAAAAGACACAGTTCATCCTGAAATGCTATTTCCTGGCTGCGGTTTCCTTTTTTATCATATTCCTCATCGGAAAAATGATAATTTTCAGGACCATATGTTCCAACATCAATATAGGAACCGAGCATGCCATCATTAAAAAGTCCCATTCTTATTCTGTGACCGTCCGATTTCAGCTTTGATATGTCAGCAGTTTTAAATATAGTGCGTAAATGCTGAGGAGTTCTTACGGAAAGGTAAATGTCGTCATCAATGAGACTGTCTAAGAGCAGTGCAAGTTCAGTCATGCTGTTGGTGTCCATATAATGTGAGCTGTGCATTTCTGCAAACGAACCGACAAAAATTCCCTGCATGATATAGATAGAATTTTTGTGGCTGTTTACAATATCAGAAGTCTGTCTCATGTGAAGTTTGACGGTTTCAATGCTGTCTGGTTCTGTCTGCATCGCCTTTCCATCCCAGTCGTATAAAAAACGCAGAATAACAGCATGCGGGCTTTCACCCCACATTGTAAATATTCTGTCAATCTGGGCGAGAGCGTTGTCAGATAATTCTGTGTTATTAAAATTTTTGAGATTGATTTCAAGAAGAACAAGCCTTGTTGAACCGCTTTTTTGTATATAGTCCTGTGTGCGTTTGTCAAAAGTATCGGCACAAGCATCACTTATCGTATATCCAAACATATCATACCAGCCGCAATAAGGATTATTAAGTATATCATTTGCAGGAGCGAAACCGGATGATGTGTATGAAATACTGCTGTTATAAAAGTGAAGGGCAAAGCATATGAGAGCCGAAAAAACAGCAGCAACAGTAAAAATTGCCGCAATAATGCGGATAAGATAATTTTTTTTAGTCCTATAAGTTTTCATGCTTCATATTATAGCATTAAGGTGCTATCAATGCTATAATTAAAAAAATTATTTTCAATCTGAGCACAGAAACGAGGATTTTTCAATGGAAACAAAGAGCCGTACACAATATTCTGCCTACAATACGACAGTAGGACTCATATCGAGATTTATGGCAATTATTATGGGATATGTTGTTCGTATAGTATTTACACATATGCTGTCGGAAAATTATGTGGGTGTCAACGGACTTTTTACTGATATTCTGAATGTGTTATCACTTTCTGAAATGGGAATAGAGACAGCTATTTCATTTGCTTTATATAAACCGATTGCAGAAAATGACATAGAAAAACAAAAGTCGATTATGAATATATATAAATGGTTTTACAGAGCAGTTGCTTGCTTTGTGCTGTTTGCCGGACTTCTTGTAATACCTTTTATGGGTGTGCTTATAAAGAATAAGCCGGATATAGAAAATCTTACATATATTTATGTTCTTTATCTTATAAATTCGGCAGCATCATATCTGCTTATTTACAAAAAGACACTGCTTGACGCACATCAGCTGAAATATATCGGCGTTGTTGCAAAGACATTTTCATGGGTGATTCAGGATATTTTTCAGATTGCGATACTTATTCTTACAAAAAATTTCATTTTGTATCTTTATGTATACATTGCGGCGACAGTACTTTCCAATATTTACATTTCAAAAAAGACAGATAAGCTGTTTCCGTATGTGAACGACAAAGATGTGCAAAAACTTGATACGCAGACAAAATCAGATATTATAAAAAATGTTAAAGCCATGATGATGCATCAGGTCGGTAATGTAATCGTCAATAATACAGATAATCTGCTTATTTCGGGATTTGTTGGGATTGCAAGTGTAGGTAAGTATTCCAATTATTATCTTCTTATTGGTTCGATAAGACATGTTATGAGTGATGCTATTGACGGAATTACGGCAAGTGTCGGTAATCTTGGAGTTACAGAGGATTCATCGAGGGTAAAAAAGATATTTAATGCAGCCGCATTTTTTAACCACTGGGTGTTTGCATATGCTGCAGTCTGCCTTTTTGAACTCTTAAATCCTTTTGTTGAATTAAGTTTTGGTGCAAAATATCTTTTTGAAACGAACGTTGTACTTATTCTGTGTATCAATTTTTATATATATGGAATAACAAAAACAGGCAAGATTTTCCATAATTCGCTGGGTCTTTTCTGGTATGACAGATATAAAGCAGTCATAGAAGCAGTAATTAATCTTATTGCATCTCTGATACTTGTGCATAATTTCGGTGTTTTTGGAATATTTATGGGAACACTGATAAGCACGGTGCTCACAACTTTGTGGGTAGAACCTTTTGTTATATACAAGTATCATTTTAAAGAGGGTGTTACAGGATATTACCTGTGTATGGCATGGTACTTTGTACAGACGGCTTTTGCATGGGCAGTGGCTCATTTTGCATGTGTCAGAATTGAAAAAATATCAGGAATTGCCGGATGCATACCGCAGATAGCGTTGAGACTCGTAATAGTAACTGTTGTTATGAACGGAATATTTTTGATTATTAACATAAATAACAAAAATTTCAGGTTTCTTCTTGCAAAGTTTTTTAGTATTATAAAAGTAGGAAAATCCGGGAAAAATGGAGTGCGTAGATGAACAGACAGAGTGATGTGATTGAAAATTGGGAATATGGGCTTCTTACATTGCTTAATAATGCCCTAAATCTGCCTGTATCTGAAAAAAATGATGCTATTGAAGTAAAAAGCATTATTGAAGATGTAAGTAGAAAACTCGATTCAGATTCTATACAGAAATTTAATGAATATAGTGAAGATGAATGGAATAAGATTATCAAGACGGCAGACGGCCACGGGGTTCTGCCGTTAATAGCAGATGAGTTATATTTTATGGATTGCGTGCCTGATAATATTAAGATTAAGGCGGTTGCAAAAGCAAAAAAAATTGTTATCCAGAACAGCCGTCTTTCATACCTGACTAATGAGTATATGAGCATTTTAAATGATGCCGGAATTACGGCAGTGCTTTTAAAAGGTGCCGGAACGGCTGCATATTATCCGGTAAAGAGTCTTAGAAAATCAGGTGATATTGATATACTCATTCCTGATAAGCTGCAGTTTGATAAAGCCGTAAGTGTGCTTGAACTGCATGGCGTGGTTATAATGGGGGAACAGCATGCATGGCATCATGTTGAAATGCATAATGAGAACGGCGTAATAATAGAACTTCACAGGGCACTGGCAGAACAGTTCGATGATGACGATGTGAATAAAAAGATTGAGCAGTATACTGAAGAAATGTCAGTTCATAATATTTTAAAAAATATTGATGGAATGAATATAGTATGTCCTGAGATGGCATGGGAAGCATTAAGTCTTGCCATTCATATGCTGCACCATTTTGTGAGAGCAGGGTTCGGACTCAAACTTTTGTGTGACTGGGTTGTATTCTGGAATAGCGAACATGATGAAAGTCAGAAAAATACATTTTATTCAATGATAAGCAGCATTGGAATAACAGGTTTTGTTAAAGCTGTCAATATAATCTGTATAAAGTATCTTGGAATGAAAAAAGAAAATGTTTTTTTTATGATACAGGATGAAAAAACAGAAGTTAATACCGATATATTCCTTAAAGATATTATCGAGGCACAGGAATTTGGCAGTACCAAAGATGAAAGAATGGTTGTGCTTCGTGGCAGCAGGTTTGCAGACTATGTAAGAGAGTTCCATCATCAGATGAAACTTAACAATCCCGATAAGAAAGATAATAAGCTGTTGTGGCCTTATCTCTGGGTTAAAACATTTGCAGTTTTTGTAAGAAATAACAGGACTGTAAGGAAAACAACAATACGCAGTGTACTAAAAAGTGCAGGTGCAAGAAGCAGGGTTGCATATGATATGAAACTGTTTAAAAAATAGTACCCTAAAGTCAGTGGTTATGCGGACTTTAGGGTTGACAGCCGCGATTTATAAGCATTATAATATGGGAAAATAGTAATGCTTTGATTTATGAATGGAGGAGTTTTATTATGTTGAAGTATGAAAAACCGGTTGTAGAGTCAACAGAAGACGTTGCTGAGAGCGTATACATGGCAAGCGGAGATGTAAAGACAGGTGTCTGTCCTTACGGAAGAGAGTTTGCTAATGCCGGAGCTGATATATGTCAGATTTGCTCAAAGACAGATGGAGCACAGACTTCAGGAAGTGCTTTCAGAGCAGATTATAAGGGATGTCCTTACGGAGTTGCTGAACAGGTTGATTAATTTAAGAGACGAAAGAATATAATATATGGATTATAAGCAGATTGATGAACATAGTGCTGTAATCAGGACATTAAAGGAAAATGACATAAAAATCAAACCTAAGGGATACAGTATGTATCCCTTATTTGTTCCCGGAAGGGATTATGCGGTTATTACCCATATTGAACCTGATAAGCTCAAAAAAGGTGATGTTGTTTTATACAGAAGACATGATAATACAGGAATTCTTGTATTACACAGAGTATGCAGAATAGATAAAAATGGATTCTATATGGTTGGAGATAACCAGAGTGAGATTGAGGGACCATTAGAAAAAGAATGTATTCACGGAAAGCTTATTGCTGTTGAAAGAAACGGCAGAATGTTTTCTGTGAATAATATTGTATATAGATTTATTTCGTATGTGTGGCTTTTATTAAGACCGGTGCGTATGCCAGTTGCCAAGTCAGCAGCAGCAGTAAAACGCTGTATTAAAAAAATGGTGAAAAGAAATGGAAAAGAACAATAGTTTTATAAAAACAATTGGTGGAAAAATATTTGCAGTGCTTGCTATTGCGGCTGCAATTTTCTGTCTTGCTGCATTGTATGTGATTACCGGTGTCAACGCAGGGGTTAACAATGATAAGAATATAATTCTTGATGACGGGTGGAGTGTTATATATAATGGTGAATCATATAACGATGTCAATCTGAATAACTTCAGGCTTACAAAGACAATGGGAAAAGGTGACAAAGTTGTTTTATATACGTCAATACCTAAAAATTTTAAGTATGACACGCCTGTTATAAAGATACCTACAACATCATCGGTATTAAAAGTATCTGTCAACGGAAAGCTTGTGTATACATATGGCGAAGACAGATATGCAGAAAATAAGCTGGTAGGAAGCGGTTGGCATTATATTCCTGTCAAGAAGACAGATGCAGGAAAAAATATAAGAATTATTATTACATCTACTGAAGATGCGACATTTTCATCTATAGATGCACCTGTTCTTATGGAATATTCGGATGTTTTCCAACAGATGATGATAAAGAACCGTGTTCCATATGTATCTGCAGTTTCATTGATTTTATTTGGTGCACTTATAATGGCACTTGCCGGAATAATGATGATAAAAAGAACAGGAATGTCAAGACTTTTCTGGATAGGAGCCCTGTCTGTGACAGTTGGTACATGGACTGCATGCAATTATAGACTTACGCAGCTTTTTAATATACCATTGCCTGTTACAACAACGCTTGAGTATATTAATCTTGTTTTAGGGGCGTTGTCTGCTGCAATGTATTTTAAAGATAATGTATATGAATTAAAAGATACATTTATGATAAATCTTTATAAAATATTTGTTGGATGTTTGTCAGTATTTATAGTTGTATCATTTACACTGCAATTTGCCAATTTATATCATCTGCCGTCACTTCTTGAAGTTATTCATGTTTTTATTGTGCTTGAAGTAATTTATATGATGGTTCTTATGATAAAAGTATTAAAATCGGGTACATCTTCAGGAAAAGTCCTTTTTATAGGTTTTTGCATAGTAATTGCATTTATATTTATTGATGTAGTACGTTATATGGTAAAAACATATACCGGAGTGCAGATTTTCAGTGGCTTCAGTATGTCAGCAGCAGGAATGCTTATATTTGTTGTTGTAATGATTATGAATTTCAGTATAGATGTAATACATAATATGAACGAGGCAAAGGAACAGGAAGTTCTTTACAGAATGGCATATATGGATGATCTGACGAAGATATCCAACCGTCGTTACTGTGAGAAAGTAATGGAAGAGTTGTCATCTAACAATGAAAATTTTGGGATATTCAGTTTTGACCTTAATAATCTTAAAAAAATTAATGATAATATGGGACATACTTATGGTGATGATTTAATATCCGGTTTTGCACGTATTTTAAAAGAGACTTTTGAAAAAGAAGCAGTAGTTGGAAGAATGGGCGGGGACGAATTTATTGTGATAATCCGTTCAGATGATGGCAGAATTGACTACGAGACTTTCAGAAAAAAACTTCAACATGTAATTGACGAGTATAATCATAAAGAAAGCAGATTTAAGTATAGTGTTGCGTGTGGATATGCAGACAGCACAGAGGCAGGAGATAATAATGGAAATGTAGATGCCCGCCAGATATATTCCATGGCTGATGACAGGATGTATGTTCATAAAAGAAAAATCAAAGAAAAAATGAAACAGGAAAAATCACATAATGAGTAGGAATTACAGGAAAAATTACAGAAAAAAAGCATCATTAAAACACAGAATAATTGAGCTGGTGATACTTCTTGTCATTATGATAGCTGTAAGTGCGGCAGGTGCCATATATGACAGGTATCAGAATGAAAATAAAGTAATGCCTGACGGACAGATGACAGTGCATTTTATTGATGTAGGACAGGGAGATTCTATACTTATACAATGTGGAACACATGCGATGCTTATTGACGCCGGGGATAACAGCTGTGGTACGAAAGTTCAGGCTTATCTTGAAAACAAAGGAGTAGCAAAGCTTGATTATGTTATAGGCACACATCCTGACAGCGACCATATAGGAGGTCTTGATGTAATTATTTACAAGTTTGATTGCGAAAATGTCATGATGCCCGATTGTGAAAAAAGGACTAATACGTACAGAGATGTAATTTCGGCAATGAAAGAAAAAAATTATATAAATACATTGCCAGAAGTTGGGAAAAAGTATAATCTTGGAGATGCTGAATTTACTATACTTGCACCTTCAAAAAAGTATGAAGATGCAAATAATAATTCAATCAGTATAATACTTCAGTATGGAGACAGAAGATTTCTTTTTACAGGTGATGCCGAAGAAGAGGAAGAGCAGGATATTGTAAATGCCGGTATTTCAATAGATTGTGATGTCTATAAGGCAGGACATCACGGCAGCAGAACGTCTTCATCAGAAGAACTGCTCAATGCTGCAAGTCCGGCATTTGCAGTCATAAGCTGTGGAGAGGGCAACAGTTACGGACATCCGCATGCCAGAACTTTAAATGAATTCAGACAAAGAGGAATTCAGGTGTTCAGGACAGATGAGCAGGGTACAATAGAGGCTGTTACAGATGGTGTGACTATCAAGTGGAACTGCTCACCGTCTGAGACATGGAAAACCGGAAATTAAAACAAAAACAAAAATAAAAACAAAGGAGAATATTTATTATGCATATGGCAGATGCACTTGTATCTCCGGCAGTTGCAGGAACTATGTATGCGGTTTCTGCGGCAGCGGCAGGATACTCAATTTATAAGGTGAAAAAAGAGGATGATGCATCAAAGATTCCTGTTATGGGAGTCATGGGAGCATTCGTATTTGCAGCACAGATGATTAATTTTACAATACCTGGAACAGGCTCTTCAGGACATTTGTGCGGTGGTATGCTTTTATCGGCATTATTAGGTCCATACGCTGGATTTCTTACAATGATAGGCGTTTTATTTGTGCAGTGTCTTATGTTTGCTGACGGAGGACTGCTGGCACTTGGATGTAATATCTGGAACATGGCATTTTACGGATGTTTTATAGGTTCGATTCTGATATGGAAATTTATAATGAAAAACGGTGTTTCAAAGAAAAAGATTACGATTGCTTCAATACTGGGCTGTGTTATAACATTGCAGCTCGGTGCGTTTTCTGTGACGCTTGAAACACTTGCATCAGGAATAACAAAACTTTCATTTGGAGCATTTGTTTCAGTAATGCAGCCGATACATCTTGCAATCGGGCTCGTAGAGGGAATTATAACGGCATGTGTACTTGTATTTGTATATGAGGCAAGACCTGAACTTTTATGGGGAATTGGCGGCAGCAGCGAAAAGTTAAAGAACAGATTCAGTCTTAAAAAGACCGTTGCCATACTTGCAGCAGCGGCTGTAGTTATAGCCGGTGGATTGTCTCTTGCTGCATCACAGTATCCGGATGGTCTTGAGTGGTCAATTGAAAAACTTACAGGAGATACAGAACTTGAATCTGATGGTGAAATATATGATAAAGCATCACAGGTTCAGGATACTACAGCAGTTCTTCCTGATTATTCATTCAAAGATTCAGATAGTGCAGCCGGTACAAGCGTTTCAGGTATTGCAGGGGCATTGATGGTTGTTGCTGTGTGTACGGCAGGATGTTTTATATTCAGATTTTTTAAAAACAAAAAGGTAAAGATAAGTGAATGATTTAAAACGTACATCAGACCGGATGAGACGGCTTGAAGTTACGGCACAAAAAAAGGGATGGCTTAATGATATACATCCGACATCAAAGCTTTTCGTGACGCTTGCTTGTATTATTCTGGTAATTTCAATAAATCAATACAATCTTCCGGGGCTGCTGGGTATGTGTATATACCCGGTGGTCCTGTTTGTGATTGGAGAAATATCAATAAAAGAATTTTTATACAGATTGAGGATAATACTTCCGCTTGTATGTCTTGTTGGTATATTTAATCCGGTTTTTGATAAAAGACCAATGTTTTATATAGGGAGTGTCTGCGTCACATATGGAGTGATTTCTATGATTACACTTATGTTAAAGGGTGTTCTTACGATATCGGCAGCATATCTTCTTGCATCAACAACGCCGATAGAAAAGATATGTGCCGCTTTAAGGCATCTTCATTTTCCGAAAATGATTGTGACGGTAATCCTTCTGATATACAGATACATGTCGCTTCTTATGTCTGAAGCTTCCAGGATGACACAGGCATATATGCTTCGTGCACCGGGACATAAGGGAATACATATAAAGGCATGGGGTTCATTTGCGGGAAATCTTCTCATAAGGAGCATAGACAAGGCAAAAACAGTTTATGACAGTATGATTCTGAGAGGATTTGACGGAGAAATAAACTACACAGGATATAAAAAAATGAGTGTAAATGACTATGTATATATGATGGCATGGTTTGTAGTTTTGCTGGTAATTCGTACTTTTATGTGATAGTATATCAGACGTAATATATCATGTGAATAAACAGTTTGTTACTAAATGAAAGACCAAATGGTGTTATATATGAAAATTAATAATCAGAATTATGGAATAGAGGTAAAGAATTTATCATTTTCTTATGAAAATGATGGCGGATATTCGGGTATGGCACTGCAAAACGTGAATTTTACGGCTGATTTCGGTGAATGCGTCGGTATTATAGGTGCGAACGGAGCAGGAAAATCCACATTTTTAAAAATACTTGTCGGTCTGCTTGGTGGCTATACAGGAGATGTGAATATTGGCGGACTTGAGATTAATAAAAAAAATCTTTCAGATATAAGACGTATTGAAGGTTATGTTTTTCAGGATTCTGACAGTCAGCTTTTTATGTCAACAGTATATGAAGATGTTGCATTTGCCCCTGTTAATTATGGGCTTTCCGAAGAAGAGACAAAACAGAGAGTGACAGATGCATTAAAAATGATGGGGATAGAAGAACTGCGTGACAGGCATACGTTCAGGCTGTCCGGGGGACAGAAAAAACTTGCGGCAATTGCAACAATTCTTTCAATGACGCCGGAAATTATATTACTTGATGAGCCGACGATTGCACTTGACCCGAGAAACAGAAAAAATCTTATAGGACTCATTAATTCATTTTCACAGCTTCGTGTAATAGCATCGCATGACCTTGACATGATTATGGATACATGCAGCAGAGTTGTGCTTATGAATAACGGAAAAATTATAAGAGAGGGCAGCACAGTTGAGATACTTAATGACAGAGAACTTCTGGAATCAAACGGACTGGAGCTTCCGCTTAGTTTATCGGGACACAGGTAATAGTTTGTCAATACAGATATGAGATAGTAGGAGAAAATCATTATGGAAAATGAAAGATTAAAAAAACAGCTTGAATTTTGCCGTGAAATTGACAAGGAAAAATTTATCGGAAGACAGACATATAAGTCAGATGCACAGACAAAAGAAAACGATGCCGAGCATGCATGGCATATGGCTGTCATGACAGTTCTTTTAAGTGAGTATGCTAATGAAAAAATAGATGTGCTGAAAACGGTTACAATGCTTCTGATTCATGATATTGTTGAAATAGATGCAGGTGACACATATGCATATGATGAAGAGGGCAAAAAGACGCAGAGAGAGAGAGAAGTAAAAGCGGCAGACAGGATTTTCGGAATACTGCCTGATGACCAGCGTGACAACTTCAGGAATCTCTGGGAGGAGTTTGAGAAAGGTGAGACACCTGAAGCAAAATTTGCACACACAATGGATAACTTCCAGCCGGCAATGTTAAATGACCTCACGGAAGGAAAAAGCTGGGTTGAAAAAGGTGTGCATTTAAGCCAGATTCTTGAAAGAAATAAGAATACGGCGGCGGGCTCAAAAGAAATATGGGATTATGCATATAAAAATATTTTTGAAAAAAATGTTGAGGCGGGAAAGATAAAAAAAGATAATTAAGTTTAATAGGTTATATGTGAAAGGAATGAAATACAATGTTAAATAAATCAGGTGCAAAGTCTTATCAGATGGATATGTGTACGGGTTCTATTTTAAAAAAAATGCTGATATTTTCGTTGCCTCTTATGGCATCAAGTATGCTTCAGTTATTATTTAATGCGGCTGATATAATAGTTGTAGGAAGATTTGCGGGCGATAATGCACTTGCGGCAGTAGGTTCTAATACGGCACTTATTAACCTTCTGACCAATTTTTTTATGGGACTTTCTATTGGTGCTAATGTTTTAGTGGCAAGGTATTTCGGAGCAAAAAATGATAAAGATTTGTCGGAGACAGTACATACTGCAATGATGTTAAGTATATACAGTGGCATTATTCTTACAATAATCGGTGTCTTATGTGCAAAACAGATTCTCATATGGATGCAGACACCAGAGGCTGTACTCGGACTTGCAACGGTATATTTAAGAATATATTTCCTTGGTATGACAGCTACGATGATATACAATTTCGGCAGTGCTATACTTAGGGCTGTAGGTGATACGAAGAGGCCGCTTTACTATCTTTTCGCTGCGGGTATAGTAAATGTTATTTTAAATCTTATATTTGTAATAGGTTTTAAATTAAGCGTAATGGGTGTTGCGATTGCAACTGTAATTTCGCAGTGTATATCTGCATTTTTAATATTAAAATGCATGGTACATGAAAGCGGAAGCATCAGACTTGATTTGAGAAATCTTGGTATTAATAAAGAGAAGTTTATAAAAATTGTACAGATTGGACTTCCGGCAAGCCTTCAGGGTGTTATTTTTTCACTTTCCAATGTTGTTATACAGTCTTCGGTTAATTCATTTGGAGAAATTACGGTTGCCGGTAATTCGGCGGCAGCCAATATAGAAGGTTTTGTCTATGTAGCGATGAATTCGCTGTATCAGGCAGCTATTTCATTTACAGGACAAAATGTAGGAGCCGGAAAATATGAAAGAGTAAACCGTATATTGTATACAGCAGAGGCATGTGTAATTGTTGTAGGTCTTGTTCTGGGAAATGGTGCACTGTTTTTTGGAAGGCAGCTGCTTTCAATTTATACGGAAAACCCTGCCGTTATTGATACCGGTATGAAGAGAATGAATGTTATTGCAAGAACATATGCACTCTGCGGCATGATGGATGTAATGGTTGGTTCACTCAGGGGACTTGGATATTCTGTAATGCCGATGATTGTGTCACTTATAGGTGCATGTGGATTGAGACTTTTGTGGATATTTACATTTTTCAGAATGGAGCAGTTCCATACTGTTACATCGTTGTACCTTACATATACATGGAGCTGGATTATTACGTTATCAGCACATGTTATATGCTGGATAATTGTCCGCCGAAAGCTCGGCAGACAATGGAACAGCTGATATTAGATAGTAACATTAATAAGTTCTGTTGAGATATTCTTCACGGATGTGATTTTCCATATCCCTGACTTCCTGCTGGAACTCGCGGGCAGAAACGAGGTGGCAGCCCTGACCGATTATGATAATCTGCTCTAATCCGTCAGATGTTGCCACGCGTACATAGTCTTTTTTGCCATGTCTGTGTGCAAAACTTTCTATGTAATGGTCTGCGGTTTCAGCTTCTTTTGTAAATACAACATGGATGTTATGGTAATCAGTCATTTCTGTGTCATGTCCCTGAACACGGTATGCATCAAATACAGCAATCAGGTTACATTTTGTCATTGCCTGATAGTTACAGAGTATATCAAGGAGACGGCCTCTTGCACTGTCAAGATTAATGGCTGCAAGTTCTTTTAATTCATCCCATGCAAATATAATATTATATCCGTCCACAAGAAGGTACGATTCACCTTGATTTTGTGGTGTTTCAGTGCCTTTATAGACATATTTTACCGTGGAATCGGTTTTTTTAGCACCCGTCCTGTGCAATTTATCATTGTCACCGCGGCTGTTAGAGTAGTAGGTCTGCTTTAAAATAGCATCAATTTCATCGGTTCCTAAAGGTTCGTCCGATACAGTACGGCTTGATGCACGGCTGTTAAGTACGGCTGATGAATTGGCTGCACCTGCATTGAGTCCGCGTTTTCTTAATTCAAGAACACTGTCTAAGTGCATATGTGAAAATACGTCATTCCATTCAATGACTGTGCCTGAGCCGTGAGAACAGAATACTGATGAAGACGGATTTAATGTATCCCGTTCAGCATCATAACCGAAATTTTCAATTACTTCTTCTGTGTTATGGCATGGGTAATAACCATCCATTCTATATGAAAGCCTGCCAAGCCCTTTGGTATACGATGCAACTTCAGTCTGGTAATCAGAAAGACAGGCAGCAGGAATAGTGCCTGTTATAACTGAAAGAGAAACGTCTGTCTCATCTGACAATGCAAACTTTGCATTCATTCTGTCTAAATCAGTCATTGCTCGTCCGATATTTTCAGCAGGAACTTTTAATGTGAAGTTAAAATATGGTTCAAGAAGAACTGATTCTGCCTGCATCAGACCCTGCCTTACCGCACGATATGTAGCCTGCCTGAAATCACCACCTTCAGTATGCTTAGGATGTGCTCTTCCGCTGACAAGAGTTATTGTGACATCTGTGAGAGGAGACCCCGTAAGAACTCCTACAGGTGCTTTTTCATATAGATGCGTCATTATGAGACGCTGCCAGTTTTTATCAAGCACATCTTCAGAGCAGTCTGCTTTATATAATATTCCGCTGCCTTTTTCGCCGGGTTCAATTATGAGGTGAACTTCCGCATAGTGTCTTAAAGGTTCAAAATGACCGACCCCTTCAACAGTGTTTTTAATTGTTTCTTTGTACACAATGCTGCCTGATGTGAATCCAACTTCGATTCCAAAACGGTCTTTTATAAGATTTTGCAGTATTTCAATCTGCACGGCACCCATAATCTGGACATGAATCTGTTTTAAAAGCTCATTCCATACAATGTGAAGCTGTGGTTCTTCTTCTTCAAGCATTTTTAATTTTGGAAGTATTAAAAGTGCGTCTGTTCCTTCGGGAAGAACAAGCTGATAAGTCATTACAGGTTCTAGCATAGGAATTTCGCTTTCAGTGTCAGAACCGACAGACTGACCGGCATAAGCGGAATCAAACCCGGTTACGGCACATATTCCTCCGGCAGGAACTTCATTTACTGTTGTATATTTTTCACCGGAATATATTCTTATCTGATTAATTTTTTCATCCGGTGTAATCTGCATGCGGGAGGTGAGAGTTCCACCTGTGATTTTCATGTATGCAAGGCGTGTGCCTTGTGGGTCACGGGCAATCTTGTATACTTTTGCCCCAAATTTATCCGGATATGACGGATAGTTCATATATGTATTTAATCCATCAATAAATTCATCAATTCCTGTAAGTTTTAATGCTGAACCAAAAAAGCAAGGAAAAACCTGTCTTTTTTCAATGCATGTTTTTAGGAGAGCAGTGTCAAGCGTATTATTTTCAAGAAAATGGTTGAGAAGTTCTTCATTGCATAAAGAAAGTTCCTCCATGTCAATTGCATCTTGAATACTGAAGTCAATTATTGCATCAGAAAGCTGATTTTTAAGCTGTTCAAGTATTCTTTGCTTATTGACACCGGACTGGTCTGTTTTATTTACAAAAATAAACACAGGAATTTTATATCTTGCAAGAAGCCTCCAGAGGGTTTCGGTGTGGCTCTGGATTCCATCGGCACCGCTGATTACGAGGATTGCATAGTCGAGAACCTGGAGTGTTCTTTCCATTTCAGCAGAAAAATCAACATGTCCTGGGGTGTCAAGAAGCGTGATACGAGCTTTTTCAAGCTCCACAACAGCCTGCTTTGAAAATATCGTAATTCCGCGGGCACGTTCCTGCTTATTGGTATCCAAAAAGGCATCACGTGTATCAACGCGTCCAAGTTTGCGGATAGTACCTGTTTTGTAGAGAAGAGCCTCGGAAAGAGTTGTTTTTCCGGCATCGACATGTGCAAGCATGCCAATATTTATGTTTGGTTTATTTAAGTCCCCCATATATTGATCTCCTTAGTTAAGACATTTTCTGACTAAATCGTGGTCGATTATAAATACATAAAAAATATTACCATAATGACGGCTGTTTATAAGTCTTCCATGGTCAAGAACAGGAATGACAGTGCCATCTTTTCGTTTAAGGGAAAATGACAGATAATCATTGTTGTCATTCTCAAGTGCGTTAATCTGCTTCCATATATTTTCTTCGACTGCTTCGCGTTCATCTTCTTTGATGATATTTCGGAAGCTGCGGCCTGTATAGTCAATTAATTCATCAAAATTGCTGCAGCCTGTGAGATTTAACATTTCTTTATTAGCAAAAAGAATAGAATCATCTTTTTTGTCAGCTTTGTATATTATAAAAGCACCCGGAAGATTTTTTGAAATATCGCTTAAGGCAAATCCAAGTGGTGTGCGTATTTTTTTGTTCATATTCGGATTAAATTCCAGACATTCATGTTTGCCTTTAATTTTTACGTTATATAAGGCAGTATCAGCATCAATAAGCAGCTGTTCTACAGAGCCGTCGTCAGGATTGTATTGTGCGTATCCAACGGAAATATTAAAGCTTTGTGTCTGGTTGCTAGCTATAAAAGAACGAGGCATATCCGTGAAAGCCTCTATTTGTGCTTTTGCATCTTTACATGTGCAGTTTTTCAGGATGATACAGAATTCATCACCACCACTACGACACAGAATTGAATTTTTAGGAAAAGAACTTCTTATTGTGTCGGCGAGAATGCATAATGCTTTATCTCCGGTTGAATGTCCAAAAAGGTCATTAATGAATTTAAAATCATCTATATCAAGTGCAATACAGACACAATGTTCATTACTATGTTTTTTCATATATTTTGTTAAATGTTCCTGAAATCCATTGCGGTTAAGAAGTCCCGTGAGATTGTCAGTAGATGAAAGGTTCTGCAGTATGATTCCATTGGCCTGAAGCACCATAAGTGCATATGTGAGACCTGTAAGGAGAAAAAGGATAATAAATCCCCCAATAAATACTGTTGTTGTTTGACTGTCTGCATGCCAGCCGTCTTTAGGTGTAACTTCAAGTTTCCATGAACAGCCACCTAATTCAAACTGATATGTAACAGGGCTTATAAATTCTTCACAATTGCTGTAAATTTCCGTAAATTCACCGGTAAGAGGTGATAAAGTTTTTGAGAGGCGGTAATAGTATCCGAAATCTTCAAGTGCATTTACCGAATCTGAAAAGATTTCCGGCACACGGATAATTGATATAGTAAATCCCCAGAAATATTTATCACCAGATTCATTTTCAAGATAGACAGGATTTCTTATGGTAATGCCGACATCACCCTGTTTAAGCTGGAAGGGTCCCTGCATAACGGTTATATTATTATCTCTTCCATAGCGTGCTATTTCACCACGGGAAGGGTCATTGATTAAGTCAATTTTGCCGGTATCATTACCTTTTTCAGGGTAAATATCTGTTACAACACCACCTGGTGCAAGCTGTATGCTCTGAATAGAATCGGTCATCATATTTTCGGCAACTTTTTCAAAGTGTTCAATCTGTCCATTTTCACTTATAATAATCTGTTCAAGTGACTTGGTGATTGTTATTCCATTATTAAGGTCAGCAATCATGCGGTCAGCGTAACTTACGGCATTCAGGGCTGCCTTATCCCTTACCCGTTCCTGGTTTGTATAGCTTATTTTATATATAACTACACACAGAACTCCTGTGCCGAAAAGAAAGACGAGCAGTGGAATTATAAGTTTGTATTTTAATGCTTTTAATTTTGGATAATTCATTGTGTAACTCCTGGTATGTGAAATGTCTGTAATCAGGTAATATAATCGTCTGCATTATAACATGTTTTATTTGACTAGTAAAATAAAATTTAGTACATTTGTACCAGATTGAAATGATTAAAGGAGACCAAATATGAATAAAAAAAATAATAAACAGATATTTAATCCGTATCTGCCATCTTATGAATATATTCCGGATGGCGAGCCACATATTTTTGGTGACAGGCTTTATATATACGGAAGCCATGACAGATTTGGCGGCAGCGACTATTGTGAAAATGATTATGTATGCTGGTCAGCACCGGTTGATGATTTGTCTGACTGGCATTTTGAAGGTGAGATTTATAATAGAAAACAGCATCCATATAGGGAGGAGAGAATGCTTCTTTTTGCACCTGATGTTGTGAAAGGTGCGGATGGAAGATTTTATCTTTATTATTCTATGGCACATTCGTCAAGAATGTCTGTTGCTGTGTGTAATACTCCGGCAGGACATTATGAATATTATGGTGATGTAAAAACTTCAGACGGTCGTATATATGGAATTGACAAAGGTGACATGCTGCAGTTTGACCCTGGGGTATTTGCAGATGATGATGGAAATGTATATCTATATTCCGGTTTTTGTCCGAATAAGACGGAAGATGAGCATGGACGTATTATGGCAGGAGCACATGTATGCAGACTTAGTGATGATATGATTACAATGAAAGATCTGCCACACGTAATATTTCCAAGAGATTTTAAATGTCCTGAGGAAGCTGGATTTTTTGAAGCTTCGTCAATGAGAAAATTTGGCAGAAAATATTATTTTATATATTCTGCCAGAGCAAACGGACTGCATTATTGTATAAGTGATTATCCTGACAGGGATTTTGTGTATGGAGGCAGGCTGCATGCATCGTCAGATGTCGGATTAAGAGGATACACTCCGTCTGATACTGCATATCCAAACGGTAATACGCATGGAAGCATAATACAGCTCAATGAAAGTTTTTATATATTTGACCACAGATTTACCAATGCATGTTCATATTGCCGTCAGGGGGTAGCTGAAAAGATTGAGATGGATGAAAATGGCTTTTTTAAAGCAGCAGAAGCTACAAGCTGCGGACTTAACGGCGGTCCGCTTGACGGTGAAGGAACGTATCCTTCATATATAGTATGTTTTCTTAAAAATATAAAACTTGAAAAGGATGCATCAAAAGAGGAAAGACTGTCAAAAAATGCATATGTCACGCAGGACGGCGGTGACAGAGAGAGCGGTGAAGATGCCTATATTGCCAATATGCAGGATGGATGTATGGCAGGATTTAAGTATTTTAATATGAAAAAAGGGCATAATAAAATAGCAATTTCAGTGAGAGGAAATGCAGTAGGAACTATAAAAATTACAACGGATTCGGATTATTCGGGTAAGAATATTGAGGATTATCCGATAGCCGGACAGGCATTGCTTTCAATTGAATCACATGACTGGAAAGAAACAGTTGTTGATATAGATATTGAAACGGGCATAAACCCGGTGTATTTTATTTTTGAAGGTAGAGGAAAATTTGATATAAAAAATTTTACAATTATTTAAAATATATAATAATGATTAATAAAATTTAAAAAATAATATTTATATTTCACAAAACATAAAAACAAACTATAAATATCAAAATATAAAGATTTAGACCTATGTGGGCAATGACTATATGGACTTAATATTTATCTATACATATGAAATGTAACGTAAAAGTGCGGAGGATAAATATGGTTGCTTACAAGGACGTTTTAAAAAGGCTTGTAATGTATAGAAAATCTATGGGTCTGATGCAGACAGATATTGCAGAAAAGTTTGGGCTTATGCAGGAGCAATATTCTTATATTGAAAACGGTGGAATTATAATAAGTGGACAGATACTTATGAATTTTTCGGAAATCGGATTTGATTTGGATGAGTTGATAGCCGGTAAAAAGTATGTTTATCATACAAAGGACCTGGATAAGACTTTAGCGAATATAGATACTGAAACACATAGGAATTTTGCTTTGAAGCTGCTGGCTGATATTATTGTAAGCAAATACAGCGGCACAGTTTCAAAAATGAGGGACGAAGATGCGAATAATATGAAAATGCTTCAGTCACTTGCAAATGACTGGAATGGATTTTCAATGACATGCTTTGTCAGGGATAAAATGAATACATCACAGATAGCCATGGCTGAAAAGTTGGGACTTGGAATCAAGAAATATCGTGATATTGAAAAAGAAAAGATATATCCTGATGCAGAGACACTTGTAAGTCTTTATAATATGTCAGAATATCGTCCCACGTTATTTATGAATCTTCAGGATAGAAAGATTCAGATTATTAAAAGCGTGTGGTGTATATTTCCGGCTGAAGACAAACGTAAGATGTTAAATTATGTATCTGATTCTATGAATATTTTATAAATTCTTTTGAAATGTAATTTTGTGAAAAAATTGGTGAAATTGCTGAACAAGGCTTGCATTTAGTGTGCGAGCCTTGTTTTTATTTACAAAAAATGGTATTCTTATCTAAGGTTTTGCGTCAGCGGTTTGACGTATAAAAGTATGCAGTGAAAAAGCAGGAAGAGGCAGAGCCTAATATATGCAGAGAAGATGAAAGGGGATTTTTTACAATGCCAGTAATGGAATATCTTGAAAGAAATGCAAGATTATATCCCGACGAGGTAGCTTTGGTAGAGCTTAATCCGGATGAGAATGATACAAGAAGGATGACCTGGAAAGAATATGCTCTTATACAGCCTACAAGATTCGAGCCGTATAGAAGAGAGATTACATGGAGTGTATTTAATGAAAAGGCAAACCGTTTTGCTAATATGCTTCTTGGAAGGGGAATAAAGAAAGGTGATAAGGTAGCAATACTTATGTATAACTGCCTTGAGTGGCTGCCTGTATATTTTGGGGTATTAAAGACAGGTGCGATTGCTGTTCCTTTTAATTTCAGATATGATTCAGATGAAATTTTATATTGTGCAAAGCTTGCAGAGGTAGATGTGATTGTGTTCGGTTCTGAATTCATAGGAAGAATGGAAGTCAATGCAGATGTTTTAAGCAAGGGAAGACTTCTTATATATGTTGGGGATAATTGTCCAAGTTTTGCGGAAAGTTATAGGGAGCTTGTCGCTGACTGTTCAAGCAAATCTCCTGATATTGAAATTACAGATGATGATTTTGGTGCAATATATTTTTCGTCTGGAACAACGGGATTTCCAAAGGCGATACTTCATAAACACAGAAGCTTAACACAGGCGGCACAGATGGAGCAGAAGCATCATTCAACAGGAAGAGATGATACATTTTTATGTATTCCTCCGCTTTATCATACCGGTGCGAAGTTTCACTGGATGGGAAGCCTTGTTGCAGGAAGTAAGGCGGTTCTTCTTAAAGGAACAAAGCCGGAGACCATACTTTCTGCTATTTCAAATGAGCACTGCACAATAGTATGGCTTCTGGTGCCATGGGCACAGGATATTCTTGATGCTCTTGACAGAGGCGATATTAAGCTGTCTGATTATAAACTTGACCAGTGGAGGCTTATGCACATAGGAGCACAGCCGGTTCCACCTTCGCTTATCAAGAGATGGAAAGAATATTTTCCAAACCACCAGTACGATACGAATTATGGCTTGTCAGAGTCAACAGGTCCGGGCTGCGTTCATCTCGGAGTTGAAAATATTGATAAAGTCGGGGCAATCGGTGTTCCGGGTTACAGATGGGAATGTAAGATTGTTGATGAAAATGATAATGAAGTTGCACAGGGCGGGGTCGGTGAACTTTGTGTCAAAGGTCCGGGTGTGATGACATGTTATTATAACGATGAAAAGTCAACAAGTGAAGTGCTAAAGGATGGCTGGCTGTATACAGGTGATATGGCTATGCAGGATGAACAGGGATTTTACTATCTTGTTGACAGAAAGAAAGATGTTATCGTAAGCGGTGGTGAAAATATTTATCCGGTTCAGATAGAAGATTTCTTACGCCGTCATGACAAAATAAAGGACGTTGCTGTAATCGGTCTTTCAGACAGAAGACTTGGTGAGAAGACAGCGGCAATCATAGAAATCAAGGATGGCATGGTCTGTTCAAAAGAAGAAATTGAAGAATTCTGCCATGCACTTCCAAGATATAAGCGTCCTAAAGAGATTATTTTTGCTGATATACCAAGAAATGCAACAGGAAAGATTGAAAAACCAAAGCTTCGTAAGATTTACGGTGCCGACAATCTTGTTGCAAAAGAAAATCAGATATAAAAATATACAGGTCATATGACCGCAAAAACAAGGAGGACAAATCCTCTCCTCATCAAAGGATTCGGATTTTTGCTCCGCAAAAACAAGGAGGATTTATGAAAGAGTTAATGCTTGGCAATAAAGCCGTTGCAAGGGGGCTTTACGAGGCAGGCTGTATGGTTGTTTCAAGTTATCCGGGAACACCCAGTACAGAGATTACAGAAGAAACAGCAAAATATGATGAAGTGTACTGCGAATGGGCTCCGAATGAAAAGGTGGCTCTTGAAGCTGCACACGGAGCGACTATAGGCGGACGAAGAAGTGCATGTGCAATGAAACATGTAGGTCTTAATGTAGCTGCTGACCCGCTTTTTACAATATCATATCAGGGTGTCAACGCAGGTCTTGTAATATGCGTTGCAGATGACCCGGGGATGCATTCTTCACAGAATGAACAGGATTCCAGACATTATGCAAAGGCAGCAAAAGTGCCTATGCTTGAGCCTTCAGATTCACAGGAAGCACTTGAATTTACAAAGAAGGCATTTGAATTATCAGAAAAATACAACACACCTGTATTTATCAAGATGTGTACAAGAGTTTCACATTCACAGAGTGTCGTCGAGACAGGAGTGCGTGTTGTGCCTGAGCAGGTACCTTATGTAAAGGACCCGGCAAAGGTCATGATGACATTAAATTCAAGAAATGCACATGTAAGAGTTGAACAGCGTACAAAAGACCTTATTGCTCTTGCCGAAAACTGTGATTTTAACAGAGTTGAATATGGTGATAAAAAGCTTGGAATTATCACATCATCAACATCATATCAGTATGCGAGGGAGTGTTTTGGTGAAAATGCAAGCATTTTAAAGCTTGGAATGATTTATCCGCTTCCTGAAAAGCTTATACTTGATTTCGCAGCTTCTGTAGATGAGGTTATCGTTCTTGAGGAGCTTGACCCGTTTATTGAGGAACATTGTAAACAGCTTGGCATAAAAGTAAAGGGAAAAGATACATTTCCTATATGTGGAGAATTCTCACAGAATCTTGTCAGAAAGTGTATGGGAATGGAAGTTCCGGAAAGCTTACATATAGATGACGAAATTCCGCCAAGACCTCCTGTTATGTGTGCAGGATGCCCACACAGAGGAGTTTTCTATACATTAAAGAAAAATAACTGCATGGTTTATGGTGATATCGGATGTTATACACTCGGTGCTGTTGCACCTCTTAATGCTATGGATTTAAATGTCTGTATGGGTGCATCATGTTCAGGACTTCATGGATTTAATAAGGCAATGGGCAAAGAAGGTGAAAAGAGAAGCGTCGGCGTTATTGGCGATTCAACATTTATACATTCAGGAATTACAGGAATTACAGATATTGCATACAACATGAGTAATTCAACAGTTATTATTCTTGATAATTCAATTACCGGCATGACCGGACACCAGCAGAATCCTACGACTGGTAAAAATCTCCGTGGTGAGCCGGCAGGAAAGGTTAATCTTGAAGCACTTTGCCGTGCTATCGGATTTAACAGGGTTCGTGTTGTAGACCCATATAACCTTGAAGAGGTAGATACTGTATTGAAAGAGGAACTTGAGGCAGATGAACCATCAATTATCATAAGCCGCCGTCCGTGCGTAATGATAAAAGGAACTGTTCACAAACCGCCTCTCAAAGTTGATTCTGATAAATGCGTCGGATGTAAATCATGCATGCGTATTGGATGTCCTGCAATTTCTGTAAGAGATAAAAAAGCAAAGATTGACCCTACACTCTGCATTGGCTGTAAGGTATGTACACAGATGTGTAAATTTGATGCATTGAAAGCAGAATAAGGAGGGTTGATATGGATACAAAGAATATTATGATAGTAGGTGTCGGCGGACAGGGAACACTGCTGGCAAGTAAAATGTTAGGTTTTGTTCTCTTACAGCAGGGATATGACGTAAAGGTATCGGAAGTTCACGGAATGAGCCAGCGAGGCGGAAGCGTTGTAACATACGTAAGATATGGTAAAAAAGTATACTCACCTGTAATTGATAAGGGAGAGGCAGATGTTATCATTTCATTTGAAAAACTTGAAGCTGCAAGATGGCTTGAATTTCTCAAAAAAGACGGAACAATTATAACAAATACTCAGGAAGTAGAGCCAATGCCTGTAATAACGGGTGCGGCTGCATATCCTGAAAATCTTATCGAGAAAATGCAGGCAGCAGGTGCAAAGGTTGATGCAAAAGATTTTCTTTTAATCGCACAGGAGGCCGGTTCCGCAAAAGCTGTAAATATAGCACTCATGGGAAGATTATCAACATATTTTCCTGAGATAAGCGATGAACAGTGGCAGGATGCTATTGAAAAAATAGTACCTCCGAAATTCCTTGATTTGAACAGAAAGGCATTTGAAGCTGGAAGAAACGCATAATTAAATTAAATAAAAATGCTCCGTTTAGGATAACAGTTAAGCTGTGAATCCCGAACGGAGCATTTTGTTTAGTGATTTATATTTAGGGTTATAGGACAGCGAGCCAAAACGATGCTTACATTCAAAACAATATTTACCTTTAGTCGCCGAGAGCAGTTTTTTGCTCAACGGTTGTCTTTTTGTCATAGCATTTAAAAGCTGATTCCACAAGCTCTTTGTCTGGCTTTGGTGTGAACAGGCTGACTACAGGAACAATTACAAGTCCGGCAAGCATTGCAATAGCACCGCAGTTGATAGGTGACTGCATAATTGTCGGAAATGAGCTCCTGAAGAAAATATTTGCAATCATAAGAACTGAACTGAATATGAAACATACCCAGCATGAAGCCTTTGTGACACGCTTTGAATATAATGAGTACATAAAAGGTGCAAGGAACGAACCGGCGAGTGCACCCCATGAAACACCCATAAGCTGTGCAATAAATGTAATTGAGCTCTTATATTGTATAAGTGCAAGAATTGATGAAATTGCAATAAATACAACGACAAGAATTCTTATTGATAAAACCTGTTTTTTATCGCTCATATCTTTAATAAAATTATCTTTTAAGAAGTCGATAGTAAGTGTTGAACTTGATGCAATTACAAGTGATGAAAGCGTAGACATTGACGCTGACAAAACGAGAATAACAACAAGTGCGATAAGCATAGGACTTAATCCTGAAAGCATTGTCGGAATAATTGAGTCATATCCGTTGGCAGCAACATCAATTTCATCTGAGAAAAGACGTCCAAATCCACCGAGAAAATAACTGCCTCCGGCAACAACAAGTGCAAATATAGTTGAAATAATTGTACCTTTTTTGATGGATTTTTCATCTTTTATTGCGTAAAACTTCTGAACCATCTGTGGAAGTCCCCATGTACCGAGTGATGTAAGTATTACGACAAATAAAAGATTGAGAGGGTCAGGTCCGAAAAATGAAGCAAATATTCCCGGTGTATCTGTTACAGCAGGGTCACTCACTTTTGCAAGACCATCAAGTGCCGCCATAAATCCGCCTTTACTGTTAAGAACGGCAGCTATTACGGTTGCAATGCCAAAAAGCATTATTATTCCCTGAATGAAATCGTTAATAGCTGTTGCCATATATCCGCCTGCAATTACGTAGATAGCTGTAAGAACTGCCATGAGTATAATACAGACTGAATAATCAATGTTAAATGCCATTCCGAAAAGTCTTGAAAGACCATTATAAAGAGATGCTGTATAAGGAATGAGAAAAATGAATATAATTACGGATGCACCGATTTTTAACGCACTGCTTCCGAATCGTTCTCCGAAAAACTGCGGCATTGTTGCAGAATTCAGATGCTGGCTCATAATTCTTGTTCGTCGTCCGAGAACAACCCATGCCAGAAGTGAACCTATAATTGCATTGCCGATGCCTGCCCATGTTGCAGAAATGCCATATTTCCATCCGAACTGGCCAGCATATCCTACGAATACGACAGCAGAAAAATAAGAAGTTCCGTAGGCAAAAGCTGTAAGCCACGGACCAACCGAACGGCCGCCAAGTACGAATCCGTTGACATCAGTTGCATGTTTGCGGCAGTAAAGACCGATTCCAATCATGACCGCAAAATAGATAATCAAAATTAATAGTTTCATAAAAATCCTCCTGTGTTTCTTTTGAATTTACCCCTTTAAAGTTCAACGCTTTAAACAACTAAAATTTTATCATGTTTTTATTATTTTATCAACAAAAATATGACGTTGTTTTTGCATATAAAAAATA
Organism: Lachnospira hominis (ex Liu et al. 2021); assembly: GCF_014287955.1. Classification (GTDB taxonomy): domain Bacteria; phylum Bacillota; class Clostridia; order Lachnospirales; family Lachnospiraceae; genus Lachnospira; species Lachnospira hominis. The sequence goes on from NZ_JACOPD010000004.1 coordinate 50,728, forward strand.
AAAAAACAGTACATACATTCGATTTTTTGTTGTATAATATTTTTATGAAAAAAAATTATGGTATATGGGAATAATATGAAAGGAAACAATGGTATGGGCAGCAGGATATATGTATGTATAGATTTAAAATCATTTTATGCATCGGTTGAGTGTGTTGAGCGTGGTCTTGATACAATGACAACTAATCTTGTTGTTGCTGACCCGGACAGAAGTGAGAAAACAATATGTCTTGCTGTGTCGCCTGCGATGAAAGCTCTTGGCGTGAAGAACAGATGCCGTGTGTTTGAGATTCCCAAAGGTATTGATTATATTATGGCACAGCCGAGAATGCAGCTTTATATTGATTATTCGGCAAAGATATATGGCATTTATCTGAAGTACATTTCAAAAGAGGATATACATGTATATTCTATAGATGAAGTTTTTATGGATGTAACAGAGTATCTTTCTTTATATGGAATGACTGCGAAAGAACTGGGCATACGTATTATGCAGGATATATTTGATACAGTGGGAATTAGGGCAACGTGCGGCATAGGTACTAATCTTTATCTTGCAAAGATTGCACTTGATATAACTGCGAAACATGCGAAAGATTTTATCAGTGAACTTGATGAGGAAAGTTATAAGAGGACGCTGTGGCATCACAGACCACTCACAGATTTCTGGAGAGTGGGGCATGGACTTGCCGGAAGACTTGCACAGGCAGGGATATATGATATGGCACAGATTGCAGAGGCAGATGAGCAGATCCTGTATGATATGATTGGCATTGATGCTGAACTTCTCATTGACCACGCATGGGGGATAGAACCGGTTACTATTGCGGATATTAAGAAATATAAGCCGAGAAGCAGCAGCATAACGAGCGGTCAGGTTCTTGCAAGGGATTATGAACATGAGGAGGGAAGGCTTATCGTCAAGGAAATGGCTGACGGAATGTGTCTTCAGCTTGTTGAGCAGGGAATGGTTACGGATTCGGTGACAATCTATATAAATTATTCAAAAGAATATAGTGCAGCCGCAGGAGTGCCGCAGTCCGTGCGTGGTTCAATTATGCTTCCGTCAGCGACAAGTTCATCTAAAAAGATGCTTCCGTTTATTTCAAAGCTTTATGATGAGGTTAAGGATAAAAATATTCCTGTGCGTAAAATCAATCTTATATTTAACAGGCTGACAGATGAAGCCTACAGACAGGTTGGGCTGTTTGATGACGATACAGATGGTGACAGGGAAAATAAATTACAGCATGCAGTGCTTGATTTGAAGAAGAAGTATGGCAGAGATGCGGTATTGAAAGGCATGAATCTTGAAAAGGGTGCAACTGCAATAGAAAGAAATCATCAGATTGGGGGACACAGAAGTGGTAATTAGAAAAAGTACAGTAAATAATACAAGAAAAAAGATGCCGGTCGAAGAACGTGCCAAGCAGTTTATGCCATTTTCAGCACTGAAAGGTCTTGATGAAGCACTTCGTGAACAGGAAATTATTGCCGAAGAAAGTGTAAAAACGGAGACTGTAAAAGAGGATGATATATGTCAGACTGAAGATAATTAAGTAGAGGTGCATTTTTGACAGCTTCAGTTAATTATGTGAATAATATGTGCATTTTGTACAGATAAAAGTACAAAATAACCGCATAAATTCAAGGATTGTACTAAATTCAATAATATGAAAATTACTCTTGATTTTACATTGTTAAAATGTTAGTATGCTCTTGTCAGTAATTGTTACTTATTTATCAAAGTTGTTACAAACGCATTTTTGTCACAGAAGAATATCTTAATTAAAATCAATGCATGGCATTTAGAATAAGATATTTTGTTGATTATAATAGCTGACAGCATTTTTTATAATGCGGATTGTATACAGTGTACAAAATTAAAACAAGGAGGAACAAGGAACAATGGTACAGATGGATCAGTGGAACGGTTTCAAAGGTAGACTTTGGAAGGAAGAAATCAATGTAAGAGATTTCATCCAGAATAACTACAAGCCATATGACGGAGATGAAAGTTTCCTGGAAGGCCCAACAGAGGCAACAAATAAGCTTTGGGGCAGATTACAGGAGTTACAGAAGGAAGAAAGAGCTAAGGGCGGCGTACTTGACATGGAAACAGAAGTAGTTGCAGGTCTTACAGCTTACGGTCCTGGATATATAGATGAGTCTATGAAAGACCTTGAACAGATTGTAGGTCTTCAGACAGATAAGCCATTAAAGAGAGCATTTATGCCTTATGGTGGTATCAAGATGGCAGAGGAATCATGCAAGAACTATGGTTACGAGCCAAATCCTGAATTACACAAGATTTTTACAGAATATCATAAGACACATAACCAGGGTGTTTTCGATGCTTACACACCAGAGATGAGAAAGGCTCGTCACAGCCACATCATCACAGGTCTTCCAGATACTTATGGTCGTGGTCGTATCGTAGGTGACTACAGAAGAGTTGCTCTTTATGGTATTGATTTCCTTATGGAAGAGAAGAAGAAAGATCATGCTAACTGCGGATGCGGTACAATGACAGATGACGTTATTCGTTTAAGAGAAGAGCTTTCTGATCAGTACAAGGCACTTGCAGGTATGAAGAAGATGGCAGAAAGCTATGGCTATGATATTTCTAAGCCAGCTACAAATGCAAAGGAAGCTTGCCAGTGGTTATACTTTGGTTACCTTGCAGCTATCAAGACTCAGAATGGTGCAGCTATGTCAGTTGGACGTGTTTCTACATTCCTTGATATCTATATTCAGAGAGACCTTGATAACGGCGTTATCACAGAGAAAGAAGCTCAGGAACTTATCGACCATATGGTTATGAAGTTCAGAATGGTTAAATTCGCAAGAATTACATCATACAACGAATTATTCTCAGGTGATCCAACATGGGCTACACTTGAAGTAGGTGGTACAGGTATCGACGGACGTTCAATGGTTACAAAGAACGACTACAGATTCCTTCATACACTTGAAAACATGGGACCTTCACCAGAACCAAACCTTACAGTTCTTTACTCATCAAGACTTCCTGAGAACTTCAAGAAGTATGCAGCAAAGATTTCTGTTGATACATCTTCAATCCAGTATGAGAATGATGATGTTATGAAGGTTACATGGGGCGATGATTATTCAATCTGCTGCTGTGTATCTGCTACACAGACAGGTAAGGAAATGCAGTTCTTCGGAGCTAGAGCAAACCTTGCTAAGTGCTTACTTTACGCTATCAATGGTGGTGTTGATGTTAAGAACAGAGAACAGGTTGGTCCTGCTTACAAGCCTATCACATCTGAATATCTTGAGTATGATGAAGTTGTTGAAAAGTTTGACGCTATGATGGATTGGTTAGCTGACCTTTATGTTAATACACTTAACCTTATCCAGTATATGCATGATAAGTATTACTATGAAGCAGCTGAGATGGCTCTTATCGATACAGATGTTAAGAGAACATTCGCTACAGGTATTGCCGGATTCTCACATGTTGTTGACTCACTTTCAGCTATTAAGTATGCAAAGGTTAAGACAGTACGTGACGAAACAGGTATTGTTGTAGATTACAAGATTGAGGGAGATTTCCCTAAGTATGGTAATGATGATGACAGAGCTGATGATATCGCTGTATGGCTTCTTAAGACATTCCTTGAGAAGATTAAGAAGAGACATACTTACAGAGATTCAGAGCCTACAACATCAATCCTTACAATTACTTCAAACGTAGTTTACGGTAAATATACAGGAGCTATGCCAGATGGTCGTCCAGCAGGCACACCACTTTCTCCTGGTGCTAACCCAAGCTACGGTGCAGAGCAGAATGGTCTTCTTGCATCTCTTAACTCACTTACAAAGCTTCCATACGAATGGGCACTTGATGGTATTTCAAATACACAGACAATGAACCCAGACGCATTAGGACACAACGAAGATGAAAGAGTTGCTAACCTTGTAAACGTTATGGATGGTTACTTCGATCAGGGTGCTCATCACCTTAACGTAAACGTATTCGGTAAGGATAAGCTTATCGATGCTATGGAACATCCTGAAAAACCTGAATATGCTAACTTCACAATCCGTGTATCAGGTTACGCTGTTAAGTTCATCGACCTTACAAAGGAACAGCAGATGGATGTTATCAGCAGAACATTCCACGACAGAATGTAATCAGAGTGCTTGAAAATGCCGAAAATACAGTGTTTATGCGACTTTGAGAGATTACCAAGTTATCATAAATTGGTGTAAAATCTTATATAAATGGTGTAGTAAATGGCGTAGTAATTTTAAATAGGATTTAAGTACAAAGATAAATAAAATTCAGAGAAGAGAGATATACAGAAATGTATGTCTCTCTTTTTTGGTATTCAAAAATCGTAAAAAATAGGGACACTAGACTAAATATAGGCAATGCACTAAAAAGGAATCTGCATAAAACAGATTCCTTAAACAAGTGGAAGACCCTGTCGAAGAATGGAAGTCCAGTTACTTTTCTGATAGAGAAAACGGACGATGATTACAGTCTGTTTTCCTTCGTCAACCGTATAAAAGATAAGGTAATTATTGATTATCACAAAACGAATGCTCCAGCTTGCCAGTACCGGATCATCTACAAGACGGAACTCCTGTGGCAGGTCAGTTCTTCGTAGGCTTCAATGCTCATAACAGCAAGATCGCCTTTTTATAATGCCGGAGTTTTCCGTAACTGTGACACCTTATGAGAGGGAAGGCAGTAACATCAAGGGACTTGCCCATATATATGCTGATGATATATATTATGTGAATAGAAAAGAGTATGTTGATTGGGCAATTAAAGCACTTACAGTCGTTCGAAGCGTATGGTGCACGTTTTCAGGTGAAGGGGAGAGCGAATGGAGAGAATCGGTTCATAAAGAATTTATAAAAGCAGGAATAACTCCTAAAGATTATTTGGATTTTGTATGTAGTAAGAATCTTAAGGATAAGTAGTATTTTACACATAAGCAGAAAAATAAAAATAATTCTTCTGGATGGGACAGTCCAGGAGGCGGAGATATTAGATTTTCTTGATATGAGTTATGATTTGACGGATGGGCGAATCGAGGAAAGTATTGACTGATATTTAAAAATGATAAAATCCTCTTGTGAAGAAAGTTGCATAAAAGCTAAGTATGTTTTCAATAAAGTTGTGGAATTTGTTTCTCATGAAAGTTCATCTCCTTTCTGTTTACGCTGTCATTATAAAACACAAAGAGGGATATTACTTGCCAAAATAAAAAAATAAATAGACAAAAATTGCAATGGGCAGAGAGTATGTAAATATTCTCTGTCCGTTGCAGTTTATTATATATTTTTGCGGTATTCTGAGGGAGATATGCCTTTTATCTTTTTGAACATGCGGCTGAAATATAAAGAATTATCATAGCCAACAATTTGTGCAATTTCGTTTATGTTATATTCCGTATTCAAGAGCAGCGCTTCTGCATTGCAAATGCGTTTTTGTAAAATGAATTGCATTGGTGTAGAACCAACATAAAGTTTGAAATTGCGTATAAACCAGCTTGTACTTACATGTGTTTTTTTAGCGTATTCTTCAATGCTGATTGATTCACTGTAATGTTCATTGAAATAGGCAATAGCCATGTCAATAGCTTCTGTAGCACGGGAATTATCTATCCTTATGCTGTTATTAAAGTGTCGCTGCAGTTTTATAAAAATTTGTCTTAAATACATTTCAAGCATTTCCTGATAACTATCATTACACATCTGTAATTCATTTATCATTGCACGAAAAAGATTCTGATAGGAGGAACCAGAACCACAGTAAAATACCTTTTTGCTATCGGTCAATCCATAAGAGCGTAATATATTTGTTACATCGCTACCTGTAAAATGAACCCAGTAGACTTCTGTCTGATCTTCGGCATAATATTCATATTTTTGAGCCTCCTTTGGACGATATAAAACCATATGTCCGGCATGAACAATAGTTTCTTCTTCACTATTAGGACCAAAATGAAAATGGGCTTTTCCGGCAGCAATATAAATCAACTGGAAATCAAGTCTGCCTCGAGGTCTCCAGGTAGGTAGTTTAGGGCGTGTGTAGAGCTTATATGTTCCACACATAGTTACAACAAGCGGCTTGGATTTATCTTTTCTATCAATCGTTGAGTGATTGAGATATGCATTATTTGTGTACATGTGTGCCTCCTTGTATTGAAATATAAAAAAACATATGTTAAAAATGACTAAAAATCTATCCAATATAATACTTATGTTCATTAATTTTATCATTTTGTGCATATTTTGTCCAATTTATGATATGTCATTTTTGGCTTATTTTTTATATACTGACCATAATAAAGTTGTGGGACAAAACGAGGCAAAAGAATAGGTATTTGTGGAAGGAGAAATTCTCATGGAAGAAAAAACATACCTGAAATGGTATAACAAAGTAGGTTACGGAACGGGAGATATTGCAGGAAATGTAGTATATGCTTTTTTATCATCATTTGTCATGATTTACCTGACAAATACAGTTGGGTTAAATTCGGGCATAGTAGGTACATTGATAGCAGTATCAAAATTATTTGATGGAGTTACGGATATATTTTTCGGTACAATGATAGACCATACAAAGAGTAAGATGGGGAAAGCAAGACCGTGGATGTTCTATGGATTTTTTGGCTGTGCCATCACGTTGTTTGGTGTATTTGCAATTCCTACAAGTCTTGGAAAAACAGCTCAGTATGCATGGTTTTTTATAGCATATACATTGCTTAATGCTGTATTTTATACTGCTAATAATATTGCGTATGCAGCGTTGACATCACTGGTAACAAAAAACAGTAAAGAGCGTGTTCAGATGGGTTCTTTCCGTTTCATGTTCTCATTTGGTACAAATCTAGTCATCCAGTCTGTTACTGTTGGTGCAGTAGAAATGTTTGGTGGCGGTGCAACTGCATGGAGAACTATCGCATTTATTTACTGTATTATAGGTATTATTACCAATACACTTGCTGTATTTTCAGTAAAAGAACTGTCAGATGAAGAATTAAAAGATGATAGTGTGGCAGGAGAGGAAGATGACAAACTTTCTTTTAAGCAGATAATAAAACTTCTCTTTAGTAATAAATATTTTTCAATGATTTGCGTGATTTACATTCTTCAGCAGCTTCGTGCTTCTATGGTGAATGTAGGAATCTTTTTTATGACATATGTATTACTGAATACGAATTTGTTTGGTGTATTTTCATGGGCGAATAATATTCCATTGATCATTGCACTTGCCATTACACCTACACTTGTTTCAAAAATGAAAGGAATGTATAAGTTAAACAAGTATAGTTATATGCTTGCTACAGTATGTCGTCTGATGGTTGCAGTGGCAGGTTATCTGGGAAGTGTTCCGTTGATGCTGTTATTTACAGTTCTTACATCCCTTGGAGAAGGACCTTGGCAGGGAGACATGAGTGCAGTAATTGCACAATGTTCAGAACATACTTATTTAAAGAGTGGAAAGCGAATTGACGGTTCCATGTTCTCTTGTACTTCATTAGGCGTAAAACTCGGTGGAGGTATTGGTGTTGCACTTTCAGGCTGGATGCTCGATATAAGTGGATATATTAACATTGACAACGCGGTTCAGCCAGATAGCTGTATTAATATGATGTATTTTATGTATTTGTGGCTTCCGTTCATATTTGACATAATTATTACAGTTATTCTTTCATTCCTTAATGTAGAGAGTGCAAATATGAAATTAAAAGAAAATATGCAGAATCAGTAATGAAAATAGCCCCTGAAGTTTGTCTTTAGGGGCTGTATAGAAAAAAGAAAAAAGGAGAATTATTATGAATGCTGATATGAAATGGTTAGACGATCCGGAAGTGTTCCGTGTAAACCAGTTGGACGCACACAGCGATCATTGCTACTATATAGATTATGCAGATATGGAAAAATCGGAGAATCCATTGATGCAGTCATTAAATGGACAATGGGAGTTTGCTTTTAGCAAAAATGTAATGGATAGACCGGAAAATTTTTATGAGGAAAATTTTGATGCATCTTCATTTGCTAAGATTATGGTTCCGGGGCATATCGAACTGGCAGGCTATGACAAAATACGCTATATCAATACGATGTATCCGTGGGAGGGAAAAGAATATCACAGGGGTGCGTATAGTATGGAGAGTACCGGGGACGAGGCAGGAATGTTTTCCGAGGCAGAGTATAATCCTGTCGGATCTTATATCAAACGATTTGATTTGAGTGAGCAAATGCGTGAAAAGAAAATCTGTATCTGTTTTGAAGGTGTGGAAGAAGCAATGTATCTGTGGCTGAATGGTCAATTTGTAGGATATGCGGAGGATAGTTTTACACCGTCAGAATTTGACCTGACACCATTTATCAGAGAAAAAGGAAATGTGCTGGCAGTTCAGGTCCACAAAATGAGTACGGCAGCATTTTTGGAGGATCAGGATTTTTTCCGCTTTTTTGGAATTTTCAGAAATGTAACTTTAAAAGCAGTGCCAGAGGTGCATTTGGAAGATGTATGGTTACAGCCGACACTAAACAAGGATAATGTAAGCGGCAGGGTATTGGTAAAGATGAAAGTAACTGCTCCAGAAGGAAAGAAAGTAGCTGCCCATTTTGTTTTAAAAGACCGAGAAAATAATCAGGTGGCAGAGGACAATATCACCTTAGAGGAAAAGGATGGAAGTCGTGTAGGAGTGATTGATACTGAGGTTGGAAGTGTTAAGGCATGGGATAATCACTGCCCATATTTGTATCACGCATATGTAGAGCTTAGAAGCGAAGATGGAGAAATATTAGAGATAATTCCATATGACATAGGTTTTAGAAGACTTGAAATGATTGACAAGGTGATCTATTTAAATGGTAAACGTCTTGTCATTACGGGAGTGAACCGTCATGAGTGGAGTGCAAAGACAGGAAGAAGCATTAGTATGGATGAAATGACAGCAGACATTGATTGTATGATTAGAAATAATATCAATGCAGTACGCACCTGTCATTATCCGGATCAGATACCGTGGTATTACCTGTGTGATAAAGCTGGCATTTATGTAATGGCAGAAACGAATATGGAAAGTCATGGAACATTCCAGAAACTTGGTGCGATTGAACCATCGTGCAGCGTACCTTGTTCTATTCCGCAATGGCGGGAGGCTGTTGTTGACAGGGCTAGGAGTAATTTTGAAACTTTTAAAAACCATACAGCAATTCTTTTCTGGTCTTTAGGAAATGAATCTTATGCGGGTGATGATATAGAAGCAATGAATACTTACTTCAAGGAAAAGCAGGATGGCAGATTTGTTCATTATGAAAGCTCTTTCTATGACCGTAATTATGAGGAAACCATATCAGATGTAGAGAGCAGAATGTATGCAAAGCCTTATGAAGTGGAGAAATATTTAAATAACAATCCAAAGAAACCTTATATTTTGTGTGAGTATATGCATGATATGGGTAATTCGATGGGAGGACTTGGTACTTATATGAAGTTAATAGATAAGTATGAGATGTACCACGGTGGATTTATCTGGGATTTCATTGATCAGGCACTTCTCGTGAAAGATGAAGTGACAGGAAAAGAAGTTTTGCGTTATGGCGGAGACTTTGATGATAAGCCTTCTGATTATGAGTTTTCAGGAAATGGAATCGTATTTGCAGACCGTAAGGAAAAACCAGCTATGCAGGAAGTGAGGTATTACTATGGCTTATACAGATAAGAATAAATTGAGAGTCGTATATGGAGATTATACACTTGGTGTACATGGAGAAGGGTTTGACTATATATTCTCTTATTCACAGGGTGGTCTGGAGTCTATAGTAAAAAAAGGTTATGAATGGCTGTATCGTTGTCCAAAGCCTACTTTTTGGAGAGCATTAACAGATAATGACAGAGGCAGCAGGTTTCATATTAAAAGTGGAAGCTGGCTCGCATCGGATATGTTCATTGACTGTAAAAAAACGGAAGTTATTATGGACGGTGAACTGCAAAAGCAGTATGCTCCGGACAATAACAGCTATGGCGGTGATGTGGCTGCCGGGGAAATAATTGTGAAATATACTTATGAGACTGTCGGCAATCCAATAACAACAGTCGTTGTATCTTATACAATTGATGTAATTGGAAATATCAAGGTGGATGTGGATTACACAGGAGTAAAGGGACTGCCAGAACTTCCGGTATTCGGAATGAGGTTTATTATGCCAACACTTGCAGATAAATATATGTACAAGGGATTATCGGGGGAAACCTATCCGGACAGAAAGGCAGGGGCAGAAAAAGGAGTTTATGAGGTATCAGATTTGAGACTGACACCATATCTGGTTCCACAGGAATGTGGTATGAGAATGGATACAGAGTGGCTGGAGATTACAAGACATACAAGTCTTGATAATAGCAGAACGGATAGTTCAGCACAGACATTAAGAATAGAGAAAAACGACAAGGCATTTGCTTTTTCATGCCTACCTTATACAGCATCAGAGATTGAAAACGCAACACACCATGAGGAACTGCCACCAGCAAGAAGAACAGTCCTTTGTGTCTATGGTGCAGTAAGAGGAGTTGGTGGAATTGATAGCTGGGGAAGTGATGTGGAAGATGATTATCGGATTAATGCAGAAAAAGACATTCACTATTCTTTCATTATCCGCTAAGTTTTGTTTGAAGTGAGGTGTTTGAGATGCAGATAGAGATATTGATTCGTAGTTTTCTGGATGGTGCATATGATGAAAGACTCTTAGACATTTATGCTGATGAGACAAAGATTTCTTACCAGAGGGAACGCTATATCAATGCAATAAAGAAATTTGAGCAGTGCTATAAGCCGGGAGATGTGGAATTGTTCAGTGCTCCGGGAAGAAGTGAGATTGGCGGCAACCATACGGATCATCAGAACGGAGAGGTTTTGGCAGCCTCAGTTAATCTTGATACTATTGGGATCGTAAAAAAGACGGATGATAATGTAATCAGATTAGTTTCTGATAACTATGATGAAATCATTATCCGGCTTGATGATGTATCTGTAAAGGAAAAAGAAAAGGAAACAACAAAGGCTTTGATAAAAGGTGTGGTTTCTGGATTCCTTGAGAGAAAATATGCAGTTGGAGGTTTTCAGGCATATATAACAAGTGATGTGCTGATTGGTGCGGGGCTTTCATCTTCGGCAGCATTTGAAACACTGATAGGAACGATTTTGTCTGGACTTTATAATTGTGGAAAAGTTTCAGCGACAGAGATAGCCATTATTGGACAGTATGCTGAAAATGTTTATTTCGGAAAGCCTTGTGGTCTGATGGATCAGATGGCAAGTTCTACGGGAAATCTTGTTCATATTGATTTTGCTAACCCGGAAAATCCACAGGTTGAAAAAATTGATTTTGATATGGAAAAGTATGGTTATAGACTATGTATTACGGATACAAAAGGCTCTCATGCTGATTTGACAGATGAATATGCGGCAGTTCCGAAGGAAATGAAACTTGTTGCAAAATATTTTGGAAAAGAAGTGCTGCGTGATGTATCTGCAAATGATGTACTGGAAAACATTCATAATTTAAGAGAAAGACTTGGGGATAGATGTGTCCTTCGTGCACTACACTTTATTTGTGAGAATGAAAGAGTACAGAAAGAAGTAAGAGCATTGAAGTCAGGAAAGATAGGAGCATTTTTGGAGAATGTGAAAGATTCTGGTAATTCTTCTTTTAAATATTTGCAGAATGTTTATTCAAATCAAGATATAAAAAATCAGAATGTATCCGTTGCACTGCTTGTAAGTGAAATGCTTTTAGGAGAAAACGGTGTATGCAGGGTGCATGGCGGTGGTTTTGCTGGAACAATACAGGCATTTGTGAAGAATGAATATGTAGAGTCTTATAAATCCGGAATGGATAATGTATTTGGTAACGGTTCCTGTAAAGATTTGAGAATAAGAAAATATGGCGGCATAAAAGTGTTATGAAATAGAAAGAAGGTTTTATTATGAGGATTTTGGTTTTAGGAGGGGCTGGCTATATTGGTTCACATACAGTATACAGATATTGAGACCATTATTTCAACAGCTTGGAATTGGCATATAAATCATCCTAAAGGTAACAAGTTAATGCCGGATTAGACAACTGACATTATAAATTAAAAGGAGTTGCTTGCGAGTGTTATTGGTATATGAGAACAAAACTGATGGAATAGCGGTTGAGTGGAAGAAAACAGTGCATTTTCCACCACATTTACACGAAGCAATAGAGGTAGTGTATGTAACTAATGGGAATATTGAGCTTGGAGTTGGACAAGAATTGTATCACATGGACGAGGGTGATTTTGCAATCGTGTTCCCAAATGTAATACATCATTATCAGGTGTTTGGGAAAAAAGAAAATAAGGTAATATACCTGTATCTTGATCCGACCCTGTTTCCTTCCTATTATAAAGAGTTGCAGATATACAGCCCGAGGAACCCGGTTGTAAAAAAAGAGCGAGTGCATCCTGATGTAGTAAATGCCATAAAATATCTGGCAGGAATAACAGAGGGGAATTCCATGCTGATACAGGCATATGTACAGATGATTCTTGCCCATGTTTTCGCAGAAATGCCAATGGTTGATAAAAGTACAGTAGGGAGTGATGACTTGATTTATAATGCGGTAGAATATGTAGCCCAAAATTTTAGAGAGAAAGTCAGTCTTGAAAAAATGGCATACGATTTGTGTGTAAGCAAATATGTGTTATCAAGAATGTTTGCAAAAACCTTTCACTGTAATTTTAGTAAATATGTGAATGGAGTCCGGTTAAATTATGCAGCTGCGGCACTAGAAAATACAATGGATTCCATTACAAATATATGTCTTGATTGTGGGTTTGAAAGTCAAAGAACTTTTAACCGTGTTTTTAAGGATAGATACAAGATTACACCAAGAGAGTACAGAAAAAGAATGGAACACAATAATAAATGCTAATCGTATTATGTCTGTGAGAATGACTATTGAAGATAATCAGGATACAGTCAATGCATTGATGAAAAAATTGAAAAATCCACCAGATGAATACAAGGATGCATACGATGCCGTATCAGATTTATATGATGCATACATATCGCTTACTAACTGTGCAACAGATCCGTCGGGCAGTTTGCAGACATATTCAAGTACTTTTAATGATGCGGATACGAATACATTAAATGCATATAAGACAATGGAACTGTATCTGGACGATTAAAGAATGGGCAGAGTGCAGGATAGGCACTCTGCCTTTTAACTATACATTTTGGCATTATGCAATGCCTAGATTAATGCAAAAATATTGACAGAAATACTCAAAAGCAAGGTTATGAATTTCTTTCTCACAAAAACCAATGACTTTTAAATGAAAATAATTAAAGCTCGCAAGAAAATGCGATTATTTTAATTGCAAGAATAAGCGTTTTGTACTATAATTTAAAAAGTGAGTTTTTACTCAATTGTGACAAATATAACATGTCTATAGAAGAAGCCACGAGGTGTGAGAATGAGAGTAAGTTACAATAAATTATGGAAGTTATTGGTAGACAAAAAGATGAGTAAAGCCGATTTGAGAAAGGCTGTAGATATTGCTCCGAATACTCTTACAAAGATGCGTAAGGATGGAGAAGTGTCTATGAGTGTATTACTCAAGATTGCTACATATCTGGATTGCGATATTAGCGATATCTGTGAGTTTGTGAAAGATGAAGAATAAACCTTGTTGGAGAGTGACAAATGGCAGAGTTAGTATATAGTGCAGGACTTACATCAAAATTATTTTGGCTACAGGAGTCCATAAAGACCGCAGGATATATCTTGGCTGGATGGACGGATAAACAGTTCTTTACTAGAAGTGGTATATATTCCGGGAGCTGCTGATATAAGGAACACGATGGAGAGTGGTGAGACAGAGATAATAACAACTATGTCGAAAGAGGACAAAGTACTTGCTTATATCCGGCAAAATGGAAGTATTTCTATGCAAAAAGTAATGGAAACCTGTAACTACAGATCTAGAACTGGGGCAAGAAAACTAATAGATAAAATGATAAATGCGGATTTGATAGAAAAAACTGGAAAAGGAAACAATACAATATATAAAATTAAAGAATAGCTTAGTGGTCACTTTAAATAACAGAGTGACCACCATTACCAATATCAAAAGTGATTTGTGCAGATTATCTGTACAAATGGATTAGAAGGTGAAATATAAATGAAATTGAAAAAAACAAGTATCACAAATTATAGATGCTTCAAAGAAGCAGAGATTGATTTTGATGAGCATACAACATTGATTGTCGGAAAGAATGGAGCTGGAAAGACTGCAATATTAGATGCAGTTGCTGTTGCAATCAGTACATTTTTACTAGGAATTGATGGTGGGGTAAGTAGAAGTATTTCAAAAGATGATGCCAGGTATGAGTTCTATGATCTTGATGGTACAGTTGATCCACAGCATCAGTTTCCTGTAAGTATTGAAAGTACAGGTGATTGCCTGGATAATCATGATGTAAAATGGGTGCGTTCTCTAAATTCTGAAAGTGGAAATACAACAGTCAAAGAAGCAAGAGAATTAACCAATATATCAAAGAACACACAGAAGCGAATTATGACAGGCGATAAGTCATTAATTCTTCCGTTAATATCTTATTATGGTACCGGGCGTTTGTATGCACAGAAGAAAGAAAAGAAAAACATAAAATCACTGACTGAATTTAAACGTCAGGTCGGTTATGTGGATTGTATGGCGGCTGAGTCAAATGAAAAGCTGATGCTTAATTGGTTTCAGATTCAGACTTTAAAAAGCCTTCAGGCACAGCAAAGGACAGGTAAGGTGGAAAAGCCTTTATTGTTAAAAACAGTAGAATCTGCTATTTGCAAGTGTTTTGAAAGAATTAGTGGTTCAAAAAATGCCGATATTGTATTTGAACTAGATACACATAGATTAGTTTTAAATTTTGAGAGTGCAGATGGAAGTTTACAGAAATTCGCAATGGATGAAATGAGTGATGGTTATAAAAATACACTTAGTATGATTGGTGATATTGCATATCGTATGGCTGTATTGAATCCGATGCTGGGTGACAAGGTTTTAGAAGATACATCTGGGGTTGTTGTGATTGATGAGATAGACTTGCATTTACATCCACAGTGGCAGCAGACTATTATAAGCGACTTAAATAATATTTTCCCTAAGATACAATTTATTGTCAGTTCACATGCACCGGCAGTAATTAATTCAGTAGCCAGAGAACAGATTCGCATTTTGGATAATGGAGAAATCTATATGCCGGCGGCACAAACTTATGGAAGAGATGCAAATTCTATATTAAGAGAAGTAATGAAGGTATCTGAACGCCCCACGGATATTAAGCAGCGTATGAATTTATTCTATTCATATATGGATGAAAATAATTACAAAGAAGCAAATAATGTATTGACAGAGATTGAAGCAATTGTTGGAACAACAGATCCTGATATTGCAGCAGCGAGAACATCACTGGACTTAGAAAAGATATTGGGAGAATAGCATATGATAGTTGTGAGAAGAGAAAAAGAACCAAATAGTCTATTACAATTTCGTAAGCAGTATCCTGATGCAGATTATGAGACTGACATACCTACAAATGTGCTTAAAGATATAAGAGAGCAGATGTGGGAGGAGCAAAGGCATCTGTGTGCATATTGTATGAGAAAAATTGACAGCCCAGTTATGGAAAGAATTGAGCATTGCAGACCAAGACATCCGCAAGATGAAGTGGAGCATGATAAGAAGGCAACTTTAGATTTTAAATGGATGCTTGGTGTATGTTATGGCAATAGTCTGACCAAAGGTGTAAATCCAGAGGATACAACTTGCGATGCTCATAGAGGAAACACAGAACTTGCAATAAACCCATTTGATGAATTGTCTGTCAGAAAGATAAAGTATAAAGCAAATGGAAGTATTTATTCAGATGATGAGAGTATTAACAAGGATGTCACAGAAACTTTGAATTTAAACTGTGAATCAGTTTCTCTTCCTGAAACACGTAAAAGAGTTTTGATGGAAGAGAAAAGTAGAATTATGAGAAAATGCAAAGGAAAATCTCAGGATGCATTTATACGTGAATTAGAGCGTACATATGAAAGTCTGGTACAGAAACGGAATTTGACGCCGTATTGTGGAATAATTATTTCATGGCTTGAGACTAAATTGAAGATATCATGATGGAATAATTACATTTTTGATTATCGAACACTTTATTGAACAAATTTTGTCTATCGGATACAAAGTGATCAATAAGCATCCGATAGTGTTCGATTAATATTCAGTAGTGACCGATAGTGTCCGATTAGTATCCATTAGCAACTACTTACCGGATACTATTATCATATTCTGGTTTGATGATAAAGGTGAATACGAGGGAGAAGTGTATTTTGAAGTTTAAAACATTTGCAATGAAGATGATAATGTAATAATTCAAGCGTGGAGAAAAAGAATTCCGAAAGGGATTCTTTTTTTTTAAGAAAAATTTAGAAATGTATTTTATTAACCTCTGAGGGAAATAGCAAATTGTATGATTATGACAAAAGAAACCAGAATACATCAGATACGAAAATCACACGGACAATGTTTGACTATGAGTATTTAAAAATGTTGGCAATTCTTAAATTATTATATAATAATTGGGTACATGATGATAGGGAAAAACAGGAATGAGGACAGATAAGATAGGTATTAATATTTCAAAGTTAAGAAATGAGCGTGGAATTACGCAGGAACAGCTTGGCAGGGATATTGGGCTGACAGCTTCTGCTATTTCAAATATAGAGTGTGGCAGGAGTGTGCCATCAGTGGATACTTTGTGCAGATTTTCTGAGTTGTTTGGAGTTAAGGTGGACGCTATATTATCTGATGAATCAGATTCAGACCTGAATAAGCTTGAAATGGAAGAAAAACTTGTTACTGTTGACAGATATTTATCGGAAATAAAAGAGATGTCGGCTAATTACAGTATAGGTCATAGAAATTATGAGATTAGCAGGAAAGGAGGAGAAATAGTTTATAAAGCGTCATCAAAGGAATAGATAAAATGTTTAATATGAGGAGGAAAACAGAATGCACAGATTTATTGAATGGATAACAGATTTAATTGATGATTATGGGGAGGCATTTATAGAAGCCCCATTAAAGACATTATCTAAAACAGTATCATGGATATTTAGTATAGTAATAGGTGTAATGTCAGTGGTTGCATATATTAAGTTCATAGCAGGTGGCGGATATCCGCATGCAATAGCAACAATCAAGAACTCAGAAGAGGGATTTTTTGCTGGTGTTGGAGATACATTTACAAATGGAACAGTACATATAGTAGCTAATAACGGAGTGTATAAGGCACTTGGGATAATATTTATAGTCCAGATAGTACTTGCACTGATAATGCTTTTCTTTGAAGGAAAGATATGGAAATGGGTACTTGCAATAATAGATTTTATATTAATAGCTGTTTCTGGAATATGGTTCCTTATTAAATACAATCAGTATAACAAATTGTACGCTTCACTTGAGAAATTATATGATAATGAAGAAATAGATGAAGTAGGTTTTTCAAATGCTATTGATAAATGGATTAACAGTATAAGAGATAACATCAAGATTTTTGCAATAATTGCTGCAGTTGCTGTGGTGCTATTTATTGTGGTCATGATGATAAGTGAGGGTAGATGTGCAATATTTTCATTTGCAAAGAGTGCCGCAGTTACATGTGCAGCCATGCCTCTTGCAATTCTGATATTGGAAAATATTATTGGATTGGCAATTGGACTTGTGACAATTATTGTAATAGGAATAATTCTTCTCATAATATGTTCATTTGCTGACGGCGGTTCAGATTCATCAGTAGCTACTGAAGCATTTGACAGAGCGGGAAACTTTATTGGCTGGTTTCATAGAAAATAATGCATAAAACATAAGGGGATACATTGTGAAGAAGAAAATTATAATTGGAGTATCAGCAGCGTTGATAGTTATTGCGGCAATAGCTGCAGGCGTTATAACGGGTGTTTCATCAAAGAAGAAAAGCAGTAATGATATAAATGTTTCGTGTAAGGCAGTGGTGACTAAAAATGATGATATAACATGCTATGACTGGCTTAAGAAGTTATGCAACAAGACGGGGGTTGAAGCAGAGAATTACAGAAAAGCGGCTAAGGAAAATGGTTATATTACAGATAGTGATGAATTTAGTGATGACGACATAGCGTCAGGCGGATTTATAGCACTTACTTCAATGCGTGCAATGGGCGAAGGCAAAATGCAGATCTATCTTGGAACTGATGATGAAATATCAGACAATACCAACATAGAACTTGCAATTGATAAAGACCTGATAGCAGAAGATTCACTTGACAAGGGATTTTCAGACGAAGAGGCTGATGGTATTCTTGATAAATTTGATGATTTGTATTATGGAGAATTCTGGCCTGATAATATTGAAAATGTTTCTTATAAGGAAAATGTATCACAGCTCGAATATTTCGACATTAAAGATTATAAGGAAGATGACAATATTATAACTTTAGATGACAGTGCAGCCAGAAATCTCAAAAAGGGTGACACATTTGTATTCGATTATAAGGGCGACAAGGTTTCAAAGAAAATCGGTGAGGATATGGGTAATGGCACATTTTCATTGGAAGACCCTGAGATTGAAGATGTCTTTGATACTCTGATAGTTTCAGATTCGGCAAGCATAGGCATTGACGATATTATTAGTTACTATGGACTTGATAATGTGGAGGTGTCAGCGGGAAATCCAGTAACTACGCTGGCAGCAAATGTGTCTGGCAATATTCATTCCAAGGGATTTGCAATAGAAGCAGCGGTAAATGATGATAATGAACTGGAAGTTACATTGACAGATAATGACACACATACAAAGTACAAGCTTCCTGTTAAGCAGAAGCTTAATAAAAAATGTGAGAAATTTTCTATAAAATGGGATGTTAATAATATAAATGTAGGTGCACAGGTTAAATACACACTTAAGAACGGATTAAAATATGCCTCTGTCGGTGTTGATATTGATTCAGAGATTTCAGGAAAAATCGGAGTTCAAGGGAATTTTTCAGACGGAATCTTTTTATGTCAGACACCTGCACCGATTGGTAATCATCTTGTTGCAGTAAATGTAGCATTATATATTGTTCCAACAATAAATGGCTCAATTACTCTTAAAGTTGAAGTACCATTTCATGCCGGAGTGTCATATGAAAAAGGCAAAGGCGTGAATGGAACAATGGGGCTTCGCTCGTCTATGCAGACATCAATTGAGGCAGAAGGAAAAATGGGCTTATATTTCAGGACAGCACCAATGCTTGTGACAATGAAATCCATACCGCTGTTAGATGCAGAACTTGATATGGGTGCAGAAGCGGATGCAAAACGAACAGGCAGACCAAATGGACAGATATGTTCTGATGTTAATATCAACGCCCCTGTTTTTAAGCTTGGAACTGGCAATGAGAGTGTCAAATATAAGAATAAGAAGTCACTTCTTTGCACAATGAATATAAGTAAGGATTGTGAATTTGAATCATTTGCAAAAAGTAAATCACTTCATTATGAAATACTTGCTGATGGCACGAAACAGTTTGTGGATGAATGTACATATAATGAGCAGTCAGAAAATGACAAGCCAAAGGAAAGTGAGGCAAGTACAGAAGCACCAACACAGGAGCAGATAATACAGGGAACTGATACAAAAGAATCAGGATCACTTCATACTTATAAGACAAGAATGGCGGAATATTTTCCAGAGCAGACAACGTTTTATTTTGACTATCCGGATAATTGGACTGTGGTATCAGAGAGGGTTAATGCGAATACAGAATTTGTTATAATTCAAAACGATAATGGAGTTCAGATTGAATATAGTGCAAAAGATAATAAATCAGGAATAGATTATGGTGGTAGTACTGTATTAGAAGCTAAAAATGATGTTGTATCAAAGCCAAGGTATAATTCTGGTGAAGAATTGGTAATAGTTAAGACAAAGGATTATAAAGAATATTCAAGAACTTCACCTGATGTAAGGGAATATGATGATGGTCCAGAAAGATATGCATTGATGCCAGCTTCTACATATTTTGCAGGGTGTAGCACGGGAATTTATAGAGGCTGTTATTTTGAAACACCTAAAGAAACAATGTTCTATTCAATACCAAGTAAAAAATTAACAGATAAAGACAGGGAAGAAATAATTGCAATATTAAAGTCATTTAGAGATACTCCTTAAAGACAGTTTGTGGTATAATCAACCTAAATTATCAGGTTGTGAAAACTAAAGAAAAAGACTTGAGGGAAAGGGGATTATGAACGAATTTAATGACAACAGACAGGTGTATTCTGATTCGATAAGGGGAACATATGTAATATTTCCTTTAAAGTATGAAAGCAGTCTTAACCTAACAGAGCTTACTATTGATGGGGCGGAAAATGCGGATTTTTCATCATATGATATGTCAGATATTCTTGCCAGAAGATGTAGGAAAGAAAATGGTTTTGTCAGAAGATACATTTTGAATTCATGCATTGATGATGTACATTTTTCAGATGGTAAAATATTGGCAGTTAATGAGAGCCAGTTATATGTATTTAATAACAAAATAGCATTTTTCACGGTGCTTGTTACATATGACAATGCTGACGCGGGTTACATCGATAAGCTTATTAATCCGGGATATGTACAGAATTACAACCGCAGTTTTGAAGAAAATGTAATTAAAGCTGTAAGTAATATTTCAATAGGCGGTGTCAGTAATATATTCAGATTGTATGTTGATGATATGAAACTGGCGGTGAAGGAGACATATCTTTTTAATGTGGCACTTGTAAGCAGGCGTTTTAATGAGTTGGAGACTATTGAAAGAATTACATTTAACGAACATAAATTAATAGACATTTCGCGTGATTTTTCAGATCCTTCAGAAAAGGATATAGCATATACATACGGAGCGAAGGATATTAATATGTGTTCATACAGATGGGGTGCATGCATTACATCACAGTCAATATCATATGTGTATGCAACAGATGA
This sequence comes from Lachnospira hominis (ex Liu et al. 2021), assembly GCF_014287955.1. GTDB lineage: Bacteria > Bacillota > Clostridia > Lachnospirales > Lachnospiraceae > Lachnospira > Lachnospira hominis. The sequence goes on from NZ_JACOPD010000004.1 coordinate 71,810, forward strand.
TATGACAGCAGAAAATGTTGTAGGGCAGTCAAGAGATGATGTATTTCTTACAATGCTGGTTTTACACCAGAAAAGTACATGCATGCTGGTTAATGAAGGAATTCAGAATACTCTGATTGACAATAAACGTCAGAGTCTTAAGTATTTCAGAAAAGTGAAAATGCTTAAAAAAGAAGCGTTGGAATTTCGTGCTTCAGGTACGCTTGCACCATCGCAGGTATCACGCTGGAATAATGTCTGCGAAACGTACAGATGTCTGTTAGCCGTTAATGGAATTGATGAAGCACTTGAAGAAATCGAGCAGAAGGTTGAACTCATAAGAGACGAACAGGAGAGAAAATCTTCTGACATGCAGAATTATGTGGCAACTGTCATAGCAGTATTTGGCTTGATTTCGATTGTTGCGTCTGTATTATCAATAGTTGATCTGGTAAATAGCGGTTCGACAGACATAGTAGCAGCTCTTGGAGTTTCGTGCATAGGAGTTGTGTTGTTTGTGTTCTCGTGGTTGATTTTGATGTTGAAGAAATAGGATAAGAGATTTATTGGTTTTGAAAGGGGTTATATAAAAATGGATATTAGTCAAGAGGAATTTAAAGAAATAATAAAAGTAATATTTAATGAAACTGAAGGTAGTGAATGGTATAAAAAATTTGAAGAAAAATTTGATAAGATAACAAAAGAAGACGACAAAATAATAGGTGATTATGGTTGCAGCATAGGTGCAATGGAATTAATGCTCTTTATTAGGAAAAGAATGAGAGATGAGGGATTAGCACCAATCATAAGTTTAATAAGTGATATATCAATAAGAGGCAAGAAACATTATGATTATATAATTGATTGCATGCAGAATTGTTCACCTCAATTTATAGATAAATTTCCTGAAACATATAACATTGATATAAAAAAAAGCGTAAGTGTAAGAAACGGTAAAGAAATAGTAAACTATAATTTGAGTTATGATGTTGACGGGTGGAATTATACAAATATACAGTATAATTGTGAAGACTGGATGAAATATATGCCAGTTAAGCAAGAAGAAAAACCAGTACAAAACTATGTAACACATTTTTACTATAATGAATTAGACCACTATTTAAGTTATTATGTTTCATTAATAAAAAAGCATGTAGAAAAGGCGAAATGTCAAGACCCTGGACTTAAAGAGATAATAAGAGAAATAGCGTTATTAAAAAATATTAGAAAAAATTAAATAACACTCCCCAAAGGCGAAAAAATCCGACCTCTCCGACATTATAATAAATAATAGACGAGAGGTCATCTTGTCTGAACACAAAACACCATATAAAAGAGAGGAGAACAGCCAGACGAAAGGAGCTTATTAATGAAAAGAAGAAATCAATACATAAGCCAGCTTGGAGTATCGAGAAGAATTTATGGCGGTAATTTTGTCACAGAGAAAAAGCTGTACAGAATTCGTCAAAGATATCGATATGGATTTGATTATCGCGACATTTTTAATATGGATATGTCATTTGCAGAATGGTTATACTCACATATGCGAATGTATAAGGATAATGGTGTTCATGATGATACTATGACTACTGTAACATTTGATGGCAAAGAATACACCATACAAGAGGCGGTGGATTGGATTATTGAAAATACCGGGGGATTTATCAGGTATGGTTATTATTTGGATACACATTTTGATTACATAACAAGATATCCTCTTATTGGAAAAATGATGAGTAAATTTAATCCGGCTGTCAGAATGTATTTACAGGAGTATGAATGGCTTGAAGATAATGAAGGTCAAATAACGGATAATTTTATTAAGTCAGGCAGATTATTTATTGAGATAATGCAATATTGCTGGTTATAGGAAATAATGTCTATAGATAAGGAGAATCACAATGGCAATTAAATTTAAAGAGATAAGAAGATTTCTGGCAAGAAACATAAGATTATCAATCTGCTTTTTAGACGGGCATTATCATAATTATCTGTTGGTATCCGATATTCCGTCTTCGGAATATGATGAGTTCTATGTGTACGGAGTAGGTATGACTGATGTGGAATTTTCGCTGGATATTTATTCAGAACCAGATGAAATAAATGGGGAAGAAAATATATATGGTAGGGATTTTACAATACAGCCGGCGATAGAGATAGTATTATCTGATAAACCACGGGATATTGAAAGAAACATTTGTGGTAATCTGACATTTAAAGATCTAAAACCGTATTTACAGGTTATTGATGAGTTCAATATTGTTAATAAGCTGGACTGGTCAGATGAATCATATAAGTGCAGAGAAAACATTCCAGAAAAATATGACAACATGTATGTGTACGGTATAGGAATGGAAGATAACACTGATTTAGAAGAAACATATAGAGAATTAAAACATGACACTCACCTTAAGAAAAGAATGGTGCTGGTGCTTTCGGACAACCCGAGACAGAACTAAATGAAAAAAGAGGCAGATAAATTGAAGTGTAAAAATTGTAAATATAAAACCAATATAGTAAATACAAGTGAAACAGGTTCGGCAATATGCTCATATCCAAGCTCGTGGTTTCCTGTAAATATCGAAGATAACTGTCATTTTATTCCAGAAAAAAAGGAAATTACTTGTAGTGATTGTTCCAGATTGCATGAAGATATGGCGTGTTTTAGCTGTGCTGAAGATGACAGTGCAATATTTAATGGGCAGTTGTGCAGGGGATTTATAGATAAAAGAAAAGAAGAATTGAATCGTATTCTTATGTTTTGGAAAGTACAGGGATTTTATGACCGTAAAAAAATAAATGAATTAATCGACGAATTTGAACGGTTTTATGATAGTTTATTTAAGCAGGAGTAATACATTTGAAGATAGCAGATAAATGTGAAAAAGAGGCAGACATAACTTTATCAGACATAGAAAAGATGAATATGTATGATATAAAAGCTGCACATATCAAAGAAGACAAACAGAGAATTATTGAAATTGAAGGAAAGTTTAGCGGGATTGATACACTGAAGGATTTATTAAAAATGTAATGAGAGGCACATATTTATGGATATTACAATAGATGATAATAGAAATGTATATGTGGTTTCGGATATTCATAATTATGCAGATGGATTTAAAAGGCTGTTAAAGAAGATACAGTTTAATGAGAATGATTTGCTGATTATTGATGGAGATATATTTGACCGTGGAGATAAGCCAGTTGAGCTGTATTTTGAAATATTAAAATATCCCAATATACAGATGATACAGGGCAATCATGATGTCTGGGTTGCAAGGCAGATTATTGAACAATTCGGACATAGAAAAACTGGAGAATATATTTCTTATAATACAGTGGCTATTATGGAGAAGCGGCTGACACCTGTTGATATTCTAAGACTTGCTGAATGGATACAGGAAAAGCCATATTATATTAATCTCACCATTAATGGCAGGAAATATCAGATAGCACATGCACAGACATTTCTGACGCCTGAGCGTATGTTGGATAAAAGAAAGATATATATGGGAGACGGGTATTATGAGTATTTTATCAGAGGTGTGGAGGAACATGAGCAGTTTATATCGGTTGTGGGGCATACTGTAACTGATAACAGGAGAATATGGGTGTCTCCTTCAGGACGGACTATACGCATAGATTGTGGTGCTGGTTATAAATGTTATGGTAAAGAGGGAACACTGGGGGCAATAAGGTTAAATGACATGAAAGAATTTTATATTAATTAATAAATTTTGATAAATGGTGGAAAAAACCGACCAAACTGTTATTATAATAGAGAATACAATATATTATGATTAACACGAGGTGACATATGGCAAAGAGAAAGATTCAGAAACCAACACGTTTTGAGCGTATGTATAAGGTGTGGGATTATCTGAGAAAGAATACAGACAGAAGACACCCTACCAGTATTGCTAAGATGAGGAAAGACGAAAATATAAATGCGTATATTGGTGATAAGGAGACTATTAACAGGCTTTTAAAAGATATGGCAAATATTATGAATCTGGAAGATGGAGGAAGTGATTATAAGCCAGAGGCTGAGTGGCGGCTGTATTTTGATGATTTTAAGAAGTTTTACGGTGATAAGGAACGATATGAGCGGGATGATTCTGATGAAGATGATTCTTATATTGCAAATGTAATGCGAATAAAGAACCTTTACTATAACAGAACATTTTCTGAGAAGGAGGTTGATTCAATTATTGAGGGTATTATGGCAACAAGGACACTGGACTCCAAGTCGGCGCAGGAGCTTGTCAGGAAGGTTGAGGACAATATGACTACGGTATTTTATAAGAGAACGCCGAGACATATATGTAAGGTTCAGGAGCCGGAGCTTGCAGACAGGGAGCTGCTGAAGGACAATCTTGCCATTATACAGAAAGCAATTGATGATAATGTGAGAATACAATTCAGATTCAATGGCTATTCTTATGAGAAAAAGCTGGAGCCGGTCAGGGAAGAGTCAGACGAGCTTAGCCCATACTATATTGTTGCGAGTGGTGGAAAATACTATCTGCTGGCGGCTAAAGAGTATGAGGGTTACAAGCCCAATATGTCTATATGGCGGATTGACCTTATGACGGATATAGAGATTCCGGGAAGAAATGACAGGCTTCATATAAAGGGAATACCGCGTATTCCAAAGAAAAATGTTTCAAATCTTCCAGAAAAATGGTCAGAAGATTTTCAGTTGAAACATCTTAATATGTCGTTTGATAAGCCGGTTCCGGTAACACTAAGGATTAAGAGTGAAAAATGTGAAGACAATCCGAAAAAGAGAGTCCGTCCCGGATATACATTTTTGCATGACTGGTTCGGAGATTCATTTACATACATAAGAACAGAAAAAGAGCCACCATATGACGATATCGTCAGGGTGGAGTGTTCACCTTATGGTATGGCACACTGGGCATTGCAATACAGTGAACTTGTGGAAGTTCTTGAGCCGGAAAGTCTGCGGGAAGATATAAAAATTAAGATAAAGGCGTTGAATGAAAAGTATTCATTGTGAAAAGAAGTTAGATTAATAGGAGGAAAGTGGAGTTTATGTCAAAAGTATCTTTTGTGATTGGAGCGATGGCTTCTGGTAAAACACATTTCATAAAACATTTTTTTGCTTATAAGGATGTTGATGTTTTAAATATTTTTGACTATCAACAAAAGGCATATAAAGAATCTGGATTTGGAGAAATGATGCCTATAGGAGTTCAATTCAGATGTTTGATGAAAGCTAATGATATGCTTCTTAACGATATCATAGAAAAACTGAAATGTGGAAGAGATGTTGTCGTAGAACAGACATTTTTTAAAGCAAAGCGTCGAATTGTTTATGTTGATGCAATACGTGAATCTGTTGATGCAGAAATGGAAATATATGTTATGTGCCCAAGTGATGAGAGATGGCAGAAAAATATTAGAATAAGAAATTTGGAAGAGGGGTGTGGCTCTTTTAAGATGAATACTTCAGAGATAGAATTTCCGAATCCGATTGAAGGATTTGATTCCATTTATGAGGTGTCAGAAGACGGCATCAAATTAAGATTAGATCCGCTTTTGGATGAGCAGTTCCTGATAGATGCAAGAAAACAGATTACAGACGAAAAAGAGAGAATAGAAAAAGAAGATGATAAATCAAGGAAACGTAAAGCTTTATTGGAGAGTATGAAAACACGACCGTTTTGGCACTATTGTGAAGTGTGTGGAAAGAAGGAGTTTTTGACTGACGAAGATGCATTCAATAGAGGATGGGATTACCCGCCTAAAATGGGTTCCTTTGGGCTGCTTGGACCTCGGACATGTGGGGATTGCAAAATGAAGGATACTTTGTATTGGAAGATACAGACATCTGGGAAGCTTCCGATAGTCATAGAAGGAGATTTGAACGATAAAGATCTTATTACTTGGAGACGTATAAAAGGAGAACCGGAGAGCCTCCTTAACGAAGAAAATCAGTAATGGGAGAACTTTACATTAATCAATGGAGGAATGTAAATGATTGATATAACAATGTCAGATGATTATAGGAAGTTTTTAGAAGAACAAAATTATAAGTTTACAGATTCCCAGACAGCAACTCTTGTCTGGAATGACCCAATGAAAAACAGACAGCAGAAGCTGGAGGCATTGGCTTTATTAAGGGAGACTACGAAAGATATTGTACTTAAGAAGCAGCTCATCGAAAGAATAGAGTATGAAAATAAATTGTTTGATACATTTAAAGATAATTCTAAGGGCAGGTATGTATATTTTGTAGAAGACAACGAAGGGGACAGCAGAGGTTTTTTCGGTGATTATGAAAGAGCCGTACATTATATCACTAAATATATAGCGGAAAATGAAAAGTATAACAATAAGTATATGGAAGAAAATAAAAAAGAAATAATAAATAGTGAATTGTTATACGAAATACATAAGCAGATAATTGTGAAATCAGATGATGATGAGAAGAATCTGGTAAGGTGTACGGGAAGACCCGGTTCAAAATTTAATTATGAAAAATATGAGGATTATGATGGTCTGCCAGTGGGAACTTATACATTAAATAACAAAGGGAATATAGTTCATTGGTGGAGTGATGAACTGTCAAAAGAGGAAGCAGACATAGTAAATCCGTTCAGACCGGAAAGATTTGAAGGTGCATTTTTTGAAATCCCATTTTGTTATAAGTCAGCAGGTACTCCGGTGAAGGATATAGTAGATGGAACATATGGTATACTTTCATTTGGAGAAGATGACTGGAATGATTATCTTCAAGAGATTAAAGACAGAAAATGGGAAGTTGATTATTCAGATATTCAGGCTGTGGTTTTATATCCAATAAAGTCGGAGTACTGGGATCATATGCATTGTAATCCATTGCATCTTCAGATGGAACTGCCGCCACATATGGAGAACAAAGAGGAAGATGTAGCTTATAGGAGAGCCATGGAAGCACTTAGTGATTATTGCTTTTACAAAGGAGAGCGTAATACTGATGAAACAGCCAAACGGTGTATGAAGGAATATGCCAAGACTTGAGCAGGATAATATTTGGAGGTGCCTGATGATAGAAAATTTTATAGACAGATTTGTTCCATCTAAAGATGAAAGAGAGTTTCTTAAAGACAAGAGTGTTACATTTTCGGATGTGGAACAGGCAGAAATAATAATTAATCATGAGTGCTTAAAAAATTCAGAGAAAAAACAGGCAGTGCAAGAGTTGAAAGAAACCATATCAGATAAAGAATTGATAAAGAATTTAAATAAGGCAATTGATGAAATACCGGATTCGGAGAATTGCTGGCACGAATCGGGTATGAAATGCTTTTATAGAAAATTTGATATTCCACATAATTTCAGACATGGGGATATAGTAAGAGTTGTTGATGGGAAACATGAAGGGAATATCGGAGTAATACTTGGGCTTACAGATGAAGAGTATGAGAAACTTAAAGTCAAAAAGGGTGATTACAGTGATATACAAATATGTATTGATGTCATATTCAGAGGATATGATTATCTTGGAGAATTTTCACACTCGCATGTTAATCCAATATATATTGAGAGAATCCAGCTTCCAGAAAGTGATGCAAGGAAACATTACATCGACTATCTTGTGGAAACATGCGATAAACAGTATTTATCAGATTATAATACAGCTACAGACAAAGAAAAAATAAAACAACGAATCCACATTTTGTCTGCCGTTATGTGGGCGCAGGAACATCATAACCAAATTATGTATCTGGTGGATAGTGCAAAGGATAAAGCTTGTTTTCAGGAGATGCTGATGGAACATTATTATTTTGACAGAGAACAGGCATGTGCTATTTCGGATATGAGAATGAGTGTGTATACAGCATTAGAAAAAGATAGAACAAAAAAGGAAATACAGGAATTATTAATGAAAATGTAATTATAAGAAAATGGAGGGCGTCAGATGGAATTAAAACAATCAGATACGATAAACAGATATGATAAAGAAATGAAATCACAAGAGGAGTTAAAACATTTTCAGGAATCAGCGGCACTTTTTTATAAAGACGCACAGGAATTATACAAAGAAGATGTCAAAAGAAGAAAGAATAATTAAAGGTGAAGTATGAGTATTGAGTATAATGTGCTTAATATATTAAAGGAACACAGTTCCAAAGAGGCTGCAATAACGCTGAAGGTTACTGATATCGTTACTTATATGCATAGGGAATATGATAAAAGTATTACAGATAAGCAGGTCAGGAAAGCATTAAAGGATTTGACGGACTCAGAACTTAATCTGCCTGATGAACAGAAGGTAATCAGATACAGGACATATGACAATGAACGCCGCAAGACAGATTATTATTATAACAACATTATAACCGATGTAGAGTTTAAATTCCTAATTGATTCTGTGTTGTACAGTAACATTTTTAATAATGAAAGAGCATTGGATTTAGCTGGGCACATTCAGACTTTATCAGGGAAGAATCTGAAAGATATAACACCTTATGCAAATGCTTCTTTCGGGCGGACCAGATATGCACAGAATACAGATGTTCTGGCAAACTGCCAGCTTATAATTGAAGCCATTAAAAATAACAATTACATAGAATTTGACTGGAATGTATATGATGTTAAGAATAAAAATGTTTATCTGCATTTTCGGGGAAGAAGAACGGTGATTCCTATAAGACTTATGCTCAATAATGGAAGATATTTCTGTCTGGTAAGATACAGGGACAGCAGGAAAGTGTATACATACAGTGTTGACCTTATGACCGGATTAAGAGTAAAGGAACAGAGGAAAAGTGATGGAATAGGCTTTCATAACCTTAATATACCATTAGAGAGAGCAGTATATATTCTGAATCACCCTTACATGATGGGCGGTGAATTAAGGCCTTATATTGTCAGGATAGACAGGGAGTATTTTTCAAGACTGATAGATGATTTTTCATATGAGATAAATGTTTTGAAAGAAACGGATACAACAGTTGATATCCGTGTAAATGCGTCATGCAAGGGAATGGCATACTGGCTGTGTCATCATTATGATATAGCTTCAATTGTTGATAATAAGGATAAAGAGCTGAATAAAGAATTAAAGAAGGCAGCAGAGTCTATATTAAGACAGGTACATGATTGAAAAAAGGAGGAACACGAATGAACTACTATATTAGTGATATGCATTTCTTCCATAAAAATGTGACAAAGGAAGGCAATAATTTTGATAACCGTCCATTTAATTCATTAGCTGAAATGCACCAGTATATGAAAGAAAAATGGAACAGTAAGATTACAAATGGTGATACAGTTTATATTCTTGGAGATATTGCCATGCGGGGTACAAACGAGGAGCTGATAGCCTTAGTTGCACAGTTAAAGGGCAGGAAAGTTCTTATTAAAGGAAATCATGATGATGTTTCTGATATGAGGTATAAGAATATTTTTGAAGAGATATATGATTATAAGGAAATTACTGACTATGTAAACCAAGATGCATACAAGCTTGTATTAAGCCATTATCCTATACTTATGTGGAATGGACAGCACAGGGGGACAATACATTTGTATGGACATACTCATAATACTTATGAAAATGAATTCTATCAGGAATGTTTACGCAAGCTGAATATGGAAATGCTTATGCGGTCAGAGAAGTGTTATGATATAGCAAGGGCTTACAATGTAGGCTGTATGATGCCTTATATGAATTATGAGCCACGTACACTGAAGGAAATACTTAATAAATAACATACTTAATAAATAGCATACGGAGGGAATATATGGCGACATATGTGATATCGGATATTCATGGTGAATACGGGAAGTTTATGGAACTGCTGGATATAATACATTTTTCAGATGAAGATATATTGTATGTGCTGGGAGATGTTGTTGACAGAGGAAAGAATCCGGTGAAGACGCTTCTTAAGATGATGGAAATGCCAAATGTTATACCTATAGCAGGTAACCATGAACAGATGATGCTGGAATGTATGTCGGTTCTTATTAATGAAGTAAAAGATGAGAATTCCATCAAAGAATTTGCAGAAAAGTTTAGTGACGATATGTTCCAGAAGCTTTATGCATGGCAGAGAAATGGTGGGATTGCAACCACTGATGAGCTGAGTAAGCTGGATAATGAGACAAGAAAAGATGTGCTTGATTATGTGGCAGATTTTTCATGGTACGAGAAGGTAGCGGTTAATGGACAGAAGTATCTTCTTGTGCATGGAGGGCTTGGCAATTTCGATATTAAGAGGGATATTGATGATTATTCGCTTGATGAGCTTGTATGGTCAAGGGTGGATTATGATGTCAGATATTTTGATGATGTAATAACTGTTACAGGGCATACACCAACAAGATATATTGAGGACAATCCCAGACCAGGCTATGTGTACAGAAAGAATAATCACATTGATATTGACTGTGGTGCATATCTGCCGGGTGGAAGGCTTGCGGCAATATGTCTGGACACAGGTGAAGAATTTTATTCTGGTGGCAATGATAAAGACTGAGAATTTATGGAGGAATGTACATGAAAATATATTGCATGAGTGATATTCATCATCACATGATTGGATTTGGGTCGTGGCATACATGGTAATAGGACTTATATGTCCGCCGCTTGGAGCAATCATAATGTTTATTTGGTTATTTCATTAATGAATGAACTTCTTTTATATGATTATTTATGCTATCATATAAAAGAAGTTTTTTGTATTATCGTGGAGTTTGGAGGTGCAATATGCCTAAATCATCAAATCAGAAATTGAAGCTTATATATCTTATGAAGATTTTTCTGGAGAGAACAGATGAAACTCATAGTATTACTATGCCGGAGATTATTGATGCACTCGCTGCGTATGATATAAGTGCGGAACGCAAAAGTTTGTATAATGATATTGAAAATCTCAGGGTGTATGGTCTGGATGTTATAGGAACGCAGGAAGACAGGACATATTCCTATCATATTGGGAACAGACAGTTTGAACTTGCAGAATTAAAATTATTGGTTGATTCTGTGCAGTCTGCAAAGTTTATAACAGCTAAGAAGTCAAATGAGCTTATAAAAAAGATAGAAGGGCTTGCCAGTAAGTACGAAGCATCACAGTTACACAGGCAGGTATTTGTGGCTGGTCGTGTAAAGACGATGAATGAGAGCATTTATTACAATGTTGACAGGATACATACAGCAATAGCAGAGAATTCGAAAATAACATTCCAATATTTTCAGTGGAACGTAGATAAGAAGATGGAACTACGCCATGATGGAGCACTTTATGAGGTCAGTCCATGGTCATTATCCTGGGATGATGAAAATTATTACTTAATTGCGTATGACAGCAATGATGGAATAATAAAGCACTTTCGTGTAGATAAAATGCTTTATATCAAGTCAAATGGCAAGGGAAGAGAAGGGCGACAGGCATTTAAGTCTTTTGATATGGCTGCATATGCCAGAAAAATGTTTGGCATGTACGGTGGGAAAGAAGAATGGGTGCACATTGAGTGCGACAATTCTTTTGCAGGTGTAATGATAGACCGTTTTGGCAAAGATGTATCTATGATTAGGTTGGATGATAAACGCTTTGTAGTCAATGTGGAAGTTGCAGTCAGCAGACAGTTTCTGGCATGGATTATAGGTCTTGGTGAGGGAGTAACGCTTGCAGGACCACAAAATGTGGTTGAAATGATGAATGCTGAAATTGACAGACTGGTAAAACAATATAAAAAATAAGAACAAAAATTCGACATGCAAGGTGTGTTTATGGGACACCTTAGTATTTATAATAAGAATCAGATAAGAGATAAACTCTTACTGGTTCTTATTTTTTTTGCACAGGTGAGGTGGCAGAGTGGCAAGGTTATGGTATTGGATTAGAAAAACAGTATTACATGCTAAGGAATGCAGAGGATGCTGCATTATGTGTGAATATTACGATGTATGCAGAAATGATGGGATATTAGAATAGGAGGTGCCTATGGGAACGGATTCTTTATATTACATAATGGATTATAGTGGTCATTATTATAGAACTGATAAATCAGATCAGTTGGTAGCAGTGGCAGGAGAACAGGATGCAACAGTATTTACATTTGCACAGGCTAACAGCCGTATATGTGTAGGAAAGAAGGCATCATTTTATTGTATGGTTCCGATTGAAGAAACAGAGGAAGATATGAGCACAGAAGTATCAGGCAGTAATGAAATAGACGATAATTCCGGTGCATTACCCGCTGAAGAACAGAAAGAAAATAATGATGATGAATACATTTCACCTATAAAAGAACTAACATATGATGAGGTAACAGAACCAATAGAGAAAAATGTTGCATCATATGACCTGTCGGAAATGGACTGGGCAGAATATCTTACCCATTTTACATATCTTGTAGAGGGGTTGAAAGATTATAGGGAGGAGTTGTCGAAAAAGCATTCAGATATAGACCAGAAGATATGCGATATTCTTCACTATATTGAATTATGTGAGACTGATGATAATGAAGCCGCTGATCTGGTTGAACTGCTGAGAGTGTGTAGGGAAAACAGAAGGGATATCAAGGATGAACTGCAAAAAATTGAATATTTTCAAACCGGTTTTGGGACGAATGCCAATGTCACCAGAGCGAAGCAGGCATTAAAAAGTATTAAAGGTTTGGAAACAAGAAAGTATAAACCTAGAAAATACGAAGAGTTGTTTGAAAATTGCGTGCTCAAAGACAGGCGGTTGCAAAGAGACGATATACATACAACAGCTCCTGTTGGTTCAAATGCAAAGCAAAGATACAGCGTTGAACCAACATTTGATGAAAAGGATGGTGAAGAAACAATGGCAGAAGAAAGAAATTACACTCTGTTTGACGGAAAAGAGAATGACTGGGTTTCATTTGCAAGGCAGCAGGCGGAGTTTTATAGAAATGCCGGGCAGTATATAACAAATCTACAGATAGACATCAAAGAGATAGATGCGGATATTGAAAACATCCTTATGGAAACAGAAGATGCTAATTGCAACGTAGCTCAGGGATATAAGATATTTAAGAGACTTAAAGAACTGAGACTTGAAAAGAAAGCAAAAATGAAAGAACTTAACTGTCTGTATGCATTAACAGATTACATTGACTGTGAATCCCTGGCTGATACCTGTGAAGATAATCTGGCGGAAATTGAAGATATAATGGAAGTTCCAGAACATAGTGAAGTGACCAAAATGCAGCCTGTAGATAACGGGCAGGAAGAAAATATGCATATAGTAGAAGATATGGTTGGTTGAAAATAAGGAGGATAATTCCCATGACAAATAAGACAATATTAAGAGAAATTCATAGAGAAAATAGAACAGTAACTTGAAGAATATGATGAATAATCAGGTAAAAGAACAAAGATTCGATATACAAGGGATGATTATAGGACAGCTTAAGTAGTACTATATAATCAGAAAGAAACAAATAACCTTGATAATTCTTGATTACAGGAGGTATGGCAATGAAAAATTGGATGGATTTAAATGGCGATGGCAAAATAGATGGTGCGGAAATGATGTTTGCAGGAGAAATGCTTTGCACCAGCAGGGAAGAACATGAAGCATTATTTGGAGATGCCGGAGACTTTGAGGATGACACAAAGGATGATTTTGAGATTGATGCAATGGCAGCAGGACTTGATGTTGATGAATTAGAACTTATGGATCCTGATGACAGGGCAGAGGCATTGGAAGAAGCAGGGTTAGACCCGGATGATTATGACTTTGACTGAGTTTTTTGAAAAGGAGGCTGATTTGTATGAAAAGAGATTCATTTGGACTTGGATTGGCAGTAGCGTTTGTAATGGTATGTGTTGTGCTTGTGATTGGTTCAATAGGTGTGGCAAGTGAACCTAAGTGCATTAAGGCTGGATGTGATAATAAACAGGCAAGCGGAAGCAGTTATTGTTATCTGCACAAACCATATACGGGCAGTCGTACATCTAATAGCAGTTCGACACATAGCAATAAATCATCCAGCAGTAATTCTAAAAGTAGTGCAAGCAGTTCTGGTTCAAGCAGTAGTTACAATAGTAAATCAAATTCAACAAATAAGTCATCATATAGCAGCGGCACAAAAAAGAGTACATATGATTCTTATGATGATGGCTATGATGATATCTATATGGATGGCGATTATGACTATGACAGATATGACAGAGATAGAGATTATGCCGATGGTGTAGATGATGCAATGGATGAGTTGGGTGAAGATTGGTAAAGATGATTAGAAGTGCAGTATAATTGAAATATAGATAAAATATAGATATGATAATTTTTGACTTCTTATAGAATAATGGAGGCAATTAAAATGAGATTTGGAATGAGAACACCGAGTTTAAAGAAATCAATTAAAGCAAGAACAACAGGAAAAGCCAAGCGAGCTGTTAAGAAAGCTTTAATTCCAGGTTATGGAAAGAAAGGCATAGGGTGGATAAAAAATCCAAAGAAAGCAGCTTACAATAAGGTTTATAAAAAGACAAGTTTTGGTATTATGGATTTATTTAAGTAAAACATTAGAGAAATATATTAATGAAAATATTTATGAGATTTTAAAACAATCATAAATATATTTTTGCGAGAGCTAAATTAATATTAGATAATAATTCCAATATGTTGATATTAATATAAATTATATAATAATTATCTAATATTTACATTCCAATATGGTAAGTACTTGCAAGTTAAAAGTATACAATAATAAGTAAAAAAAATCAATCCCAAATAAAAGTTACAGGCTGATACATAAAATTACACCTATTAGATAATTTTTATATTGACATATATAATAATTAGTGATATATAAAACATGAATAGATAATTAAAGAAAGGAGGTGTGAACAATGATTCAGTTAACATTGGAATTTCAATTAGAAAAGCCTGAGCTACCAGTTGAATATGAAAGAGTGGTTGTAAGTTTTTTAAAAGCAGCAAGTAGCAATTACTCAAAGGAAATGTTTGAAAGATTATACGATAAGAGCAAGTCGATAATAAAAACATTTACGTACAGTGTTTATTTGCCGGGAGCATTTTTTGATAAGAATGTTATAAGACTTGGAGAAAAAAGATTTAAAATATTTTTTTCAGATGCAGATATGAGACAGACTATCGAGTGGTTTAATTCATTTCAGTTGATGCGGATGAAAAAATATCCGTTAAATAATAACTCAATGCAACTTATTTCGGTGAAATCACAGAATAGAAAAGATATAGTTGATAGTGAGCTTGTTATTAAAATGCAAAGTCCGCTTATCGTAAGACAGCATAATTCAGATACTAACAGAGATGAATACTATACATATGATAGTAAGGAGTTTGCTGATAAGGTAAAGGAGAATGTTTCAGTATTTTTACAAAGGGTTAATATAGATGTATCTATGGATGGATTTTCTTTACTACCTGTAAAAGGTAAAAAGGTTGTGGTTAACTGCTTTGGGAGAAAGATAGATGCTAATATAGGCATCTACAAAATAACAGGAAATCCTGAATTGCTTAATATACTTTATCAGTCAGGAATTGGTAGCAGGCGCAGCGAAGGACATGGAAAGTGGGAAGTATTGATGTAGGATAGTATATGTATTATGTATATTTTTATGAAATGTATCAGAACAAAAGATATAGAAATGATATCATAAAAGCGAGAGGAGGTAAAAAATGGGCAAATATCTTATAACGACAGGAGATTTTCTTAAAAATGCCGGTATTGTTGGCTTGTATTATATACTTAAAGAATATAAATTTAATGTTATTGAAGGCAGGGAGTACGGTATAAAAGAGCAAGGGGGCAAAGAATATGACTTTGAAGCATATGAGAGTGGATTGTGGTTGGATGAAGATTTTATAGAAAATGCCGATTGGACAGATATGTTTTTTAAAGCATGTGTTTCCTGTTACAGAGATAGTACGGTGTATGCAAGAGTTTTAGATAATATTGATGTTATCATTGATAAAATTAATAATGGCACATGGCAAAAAAATACAGAAGATAAAGAAATGCTTGATTTTATAAGTGATAAGCTTTTGTCAAATAGTTATAAATCGGGTTTTGATAATATAAAGAATGAGGTAGAGAATGTTTCTGTATATGAGAATTTACAGAAAGAAAAATTAAGCTTTAAGTTAAATCCACAAGAGCTAAAAAAGCGTTTAGAAGAATTAAATGAATTTTTAAAACAACCTTTATGTGAAGAAACTTTTGTTATGAAGAGTGTTATATATAATTATATTAATCGCTTTTGGGATGGAAAATGTTTCTTATTAAGAGCTAATGCAAGGAAAAATATGCGAGAATTGTTTGAACAGGATTTTATTGAGCCTTTCAAAGCGTATGTAAAGAAATCACATATTAAGGATAAAGATATGTGCATTGACTGTGGAAAAATGATGGGAAGCAAGGATAAGGTTTCAATAGCATTTATGAAGGATATGGCGGATGACCTTTCAAGAAAAAAATCAGCTTTCTGGAACTGTAAAGTAGATGCTTTTTTGTGTCCTGTGTGTGCATTTGTTTATGCATTATGTCCGTTGGGATTTAATCTTTTGGGCAATAGATTTGTGTTTCTTAACACGAATGTTTCTATTGACGGATTAATACAGGCTAATAAAAAGAATAATTATGTTTACAAAAAAAATAATATACATTCAGATAATACGGAAAAACAGGATAAAGGGAGTTATTCACAATGGTTATCAAAGATGTTAAATAAGTTGATGGAGCATGAGCTTAAAGGATTATCAAGTGTTCAGGTAATCATCAGAGGTACGAGACAGAATGACAAGTATATTTTTTCGGTTGTAAGTAATGATGCATTGAAAATTATCAAAGAAAGAACGGTTCAGAACGCTTTAAAGTATATGGAGATGTCACCGTATATTATGTTAGAAAGTGAATATGTTAATATTCATGAACAGGTTATTTTTAATATACTGAACTTTAAATGTCAGGAAATGATTCTTAACAAGGTGTTAAGGGAATCAATAGAGTCGTCAGCTTATAATGCATCTGCTTATTGGATTTATAATGTGCTTTTGTGGACAAATATAGTGAAGAGTGGTAAAGAAAATGGAGGTAAGATAGCTATGAATAGGTTGGCAGTAATGAATAGTGGTTATTCACTTCGTATAGCTTTATTGGCATCGAAGGGGGCTGCAGACGATGAATGTATCAGAGGAACATTGTATCAGCTTATGAATGCTCTTTCTACAAAGAATACAGGAAAATATCTTGAAATAGTTATGAGATTATATAGTTCATGCAAAGTTCCTGCAAATGAGGAACAGGCAAGTAAGCTGATAGTTCCATGTGAATTAATAAATATGTTTAATAATCAAGGACTATTTGAAGAGTATGGATATGCATTTTACATGGGATTAAAGGGATGCAATTCAAATTTCCAAAAAGAAGATAATAAAATAGTTAAGGAGGGTATATAGATGAAAAAGAATGGATTAACATTAACAATGGTATTTTTGGCGGAGAGTGCTAATTATGGTGAGGGTGTAGGTAATATAACAGCTTTAAAAAAAATGACAAGAGGAGATTTTCAGCAGTATTCATATATATCAAGACAAGCTATAAGATATAATATTATTCAGCAACTTAATTGGGATAATACTCCTGTAGACGGGAAGAGTGGAGTGGTTCAGTTTGCACCTTCTGCTACAATAGAAGATTATCCTGAGATAGATTTATTTGGTTATATGAAGACAACTTCAAAAGATGATAGTATTAAGGGAGGAGCAACAACAAGAAGTGCTGTTGCAAGACTTAGTAATGCAATATCTCTTGAACCATATCAAGGAGAATTAGAATTTCTTACTAATATGGGACTTGCAAAACGACAGAATCTTGGTAATGCTATTGCACAAAGCGAGATACACAGGGCTTATTATACATATACATTGTCTATAGATCTTGACAGGGTCGGTGAAGATGGTGATATTAGCATATCATCAGAACAAAAAAAAGAAAGAGTAGATGCATTATTAGATGTTGTACAGTATTTATACAGAGATATCAAAGGAAGAAGAGAGAATCTTTCACCGTTGTTTGTCATTGGTGGTAACTATGCAAGAAAAAATCCATTCTTTGAAAATTGTGTGCGTATAAAGAATAACAGTATAAATACAGGTGCATTTCTTGATGTGCTGCAGGGTGATGACAGTATAAAGGATAATACTGTTGTTGGTGTTGTATCAGATATATTTGATAATGACGCTGAACTGAAAGAAAAGATGCATGCAGTAACAGTTGCAAAGGCATTTAGTCAGTTAAAGGAGAAAGTGAGCGAGTATTATGATGAAAGCAATTAAGTTGCACTGTTTTCAGAATCTTGTTAATTATAAGAAGCCAAGCAGCTTTATTATAAAAGAAACATATCCGCTTCCACCATATTCAACAGTTATAGGAATGATACATGCAGCATGTGGGTTTAAGAGATATCATAGAATGAAATTAAGTATACAGGGAAATAATCAGGGAATGGTTTCTGAATTGTATGCAAGATATTCTTTTTCATCGGGTGCAAAATATGAAGAAGGAAGACATAATATATGCATTGAAGATGGTGAAAAATATGGAATATTTAAAGGTGTGGCTAATGTAGAATTAGTTTGCGAAAATGACATAATTATTCATATTTTGCCTGAAGAAGATGAAGATATGCAGATTATATATGAAGCACTTAAAAATCCACCAATGTATTTGTCACTTGGCAGATATGAGGATTTGATAGATATAAAAAGTGTTGATATAGTGAATCTGAGAATGGAAGATGAGGCCGCAACAAAGCATAATATATATATTCCGGTGTCTTATATTATGGAAAGAGGATACGAAAATATTAATTCTACTGTATATACCATAAATAAAGAATATGAAATAACCAAACAGGGAATTCGAAGATGGAAGTCAGAGAAAGAAGGCGGACGTATCAAGGCTTTTTATTATCCAAGTGGGATAGTGATAGAGAATATTTTAGTAGATGACTCAAAAGCAGAAGATGTTGTTGTTTTTGCATAAATAAAATTAATAGATACATATTGGAATGTAATTTGTTGATAATGGCACTAAGGGTTTGTAGAAATAGAAGGAGAAAATATGGAATGTTATGCAAAGTCAGCAACAAAAAGTTTGTCTGATAATGAAAAAAATGAAATTATAGAAAAGATTAATTCTGTAATAGAAGAAGTACAGGATAAGCTTACATTAAGCGAAAAAACAGCTATAGATAATTCTATTAACGAATTTATTAATACGACAGAAAAGGGGCAGGTTACATTAAAACAGCATCTTGAAGAAATAGTAATATGTGCAGAGAATTTTTTTGAGATTTATGGCAGATATTTTACTGAAAAAGAAAAAAGTCTTGTTATTGAAGCATGTCGTATACATGATATTGGTAAAGTTAACAGAGTGTTTCAGGCTAAAATAGGTAATAGGAATTCAAATTCAGATGAAAAGTTTAATTATGAAATTCCTCACGGATATTTAAGTGCGGTAAGTATATCAAAAGATGAACTAAGTAGTTTAGTGCCGGATTGTACATTAGAGGATTTTAAGATATTTATAACGGCTGTTTATCATCACCATGATAGGGAAGATAAGTGGGAAAGTGCGGAAATAAAGCAATATTGTAATAAATATTATCTTGATAATCTAAAAGATTATTACAAAAATGAAAATAAAAAAATAATGTCAGCTAACGTTAATAAACTTTTATTTAGAAATAATAAAACATCTGTAAATTTGAGGATAAAGAATGAAATATGGGAGAAATATGCTTTAATTAAGGGGCTTTTAAATAAGTTTGATTATACAGTAAGCTCAGGTTATGAAGAGGCAGAGGTGGCTTCGGATATTGATGATAAAATATTAGTGAAAAATATTTATGAATATTTTAAATTACATAATATGAAATTTAATTCTATTCAAATATATATGAAAAATAATATCAATAAGAATCTTGTAGTAGTAGCACCAACCGGAATGGGAAAAACAGAAGCAGCTTTAATATGGGCTGATGGTGAAAAATGTTTTTATACATTACCGTATATGGTTTCATCCAATGCTATATATGACAGAATAAAGAGGACGTATAATTATGGCAATGTAACATTATTACATTCAGGAAGTATGCAGTATTTTATAGATGAGAGCAAAAGAGGAGATGAAAGTGCTTATAATGCGTATCAAAGGTCAAAGTTGCTTTCATTCCCATTGACTGTGTGTACTGTTGATCAGATATTTAAGTTTGTATATAAAGCGTTGGGAACGGAAATATTTGCTGCAACACTTAAATATTCTAAGGTCATAATAGATGAAATACAGTCGTATAATTCAGAGATTATTGCTGCAATTATATATGGGTTAAAAATTATATCAGATATGGGAGGCCATTTTGCCATTATAACAGCAACATTTCCACCGGTATTAAAAAGCCTAATGGAAAAATATGGCCTTATAGAGAATGTAGACTATGAATATAAAGATTTTTCAACATCAGCAGGAATTGTAAGACATTGGCTTGATGAAGATTATGGAGATATTGATGTGGATAAGGTTATTAAATCAGCTAAAAATAAAAAGGTATTGGTTATATGTAATACTATTGGCAGTGCACAGAAGTTATATGAAAAAATATATGATATATACGATTCAGGTTTGGTTGAAGAAACAGAAATACATCTTTTACATTCACATTTTATAAAATGTCATAGAAGAATATTGGAAGAAAATATAATGAGATTTTCAAAAGATGAATTATCTGCCGGTATATGGATAACAACACAAATTGTAGAAGCCAGCCTTGATATAGATTTTGATGTATTGTATACAGAAATGAGTACTGTTGATAGTTTATTGCAGCGTTTGGGAAGGTGTAACAGACATGCACGTTATATTCCTACAGAGGCTAATGTTCATATATATGTTACGAAAAATATTGATTATATATACGATAAAGATATATATAAACGGTCAGTTGATATATTGAAGGATTATACAGGAAGACCTTTGGTTGAAAGAGAAAAAAACGAATATATAAACAGAGTGTATTGTACAGAAGATTTGATTGATACAGCCTATTACAAAAATATTGAGAGTGCCTTGGAGAATTTCAAAAAAATTAATCAGGCAGAATATAGTAAAGCAGAAGTTGATAAGCAGTTTAGAGATATAAATAGTGTTACAGTGATACCTGATAATATATATAATCAAAATATTGACTTTATAGATAATTGTTTAAATATTATTAATAATAGATATATAAAAAAAGATATTAGGAGCATTATTATGTCTAAAATATCTGACATGACGTTATCGTTACCAATATACAATAGATACAAATTACCGGAATTGGTTGACGAATGTGTTATTAAAACAAGAGGTAAAGATATAGATTATATAAAACAGGTGGAGATGAATATTCATAGAACAAGAAGAATGTACGAATTTGATATGGAAAAATGTATGGGAAGAGGGTTAATGAAAAAGGAAGCACAGAATTCTATATTTATATAGTAGTTGTGAAGAACATTGGGCATCATATATTGTATTTATTGGAGCTGTAATTATGGAAGATAAAGTAGCGGGTGTAATGGTATATTATTATTTTATATGCAAAAGAAAACTATGGTATTTTTGTCATCAGATTACAATGGAAGAGAGTAATGAAAATGTACAGATGGGTAAGTTGCTTGATGAGAATAGTTATGCACGGGATGATAAGCATATTAATATTGATGATGTTATAAATATTGATTTTATACGTGAAAAGAGAGAATTGCACGAAGTAAAAAAAGTAAGGCAATAGATGAAGCCGGAATATGGCAATTAAAATATTATCTTTATTATTTAAATAAAAAAGGAGTGGAGGGGATTAGTGGTAAAATTGATTATCCTTTGACTAAAAGAAATATAGATGTGGAACTGACAGATAAAGATTGTAGGGAACTTGATAAGATTATTGATGATATTAATAAAATAAAAGAACATGAATTGCCTCTAGAGTTAAGTGAAACTAAAATATGTAAAAAATGTGCTTATTTTGATATGTGTTTTATATAATTTTAGATGATAGTTGGAGAAATAAAATGAAACAGAGTTTTTATATATACAATAATGGGGATTTAAAGAGAAAAGATAATACATTGAGATTTACATCATATGAAGGCGAGAAAAGAGATATACCTATAGAACGTATATCAGATATATATGTTATGTCAGAAATGTCTTTTAATACAACATTTTTAAATTATATATCCAAGTATGGAATACCAATACATTTTTTCAACTATTATAATTTTTATACAGGGAGTTTTTATCCTAAGGAGAGTAATCTTGCGGGGCAATTATTGGTTAGTCAAGTACAGCATTATACAGAATATGATAAGAGACTTTTATTAGCTAGAAAGTTTATTCAAGCGGCGGCAGATAATATATATAGAAATTTGAGGTATTATAATGGACGTGATAAAGATGTATCAGAATATATGAAGGATATAGATTCTTTGTGTGCGGGATTATCAGATGTAAAATCAGTACAGGAAATCATGGGAATAGAGGGGAATATACGAAAAAGGTACTATTCAGCGTGGAGTATAATTATTAATCAGGAAATAGAATTTGATAAACGTGTAATGCACCCACCTGATAATATGATTAATTCGTTAATTTCATTTGTTAATTCTCTTATATATACAAGAACATTAAGCGAAATATACCATACACAATTGAATCCTACTATAAGTTATTTGCATGAGCCGGGCGTGCGAAGATATTCTTTTTGTCTTGATATATCTGAGGTGTTTAAACCCTTGATTGGAGATAGATTAATATTTTCATTACTTAATAGGAAACAGATAACAGAAAATAGCTTTACTAAAGAATTGAATTATTTGCACTTAAAAAAGGAAGCTTCACAATTAATTGTTTCGGAATTTGAAAACAGAATGAAACAGACAATAATGCATAGGGAATTAGGTCGACAGGTGTCATATCAATATTTAATAAGATTAGAGGTATATAAGCTTATTAAGCATCTAATAGGTGAAAAGGAATATGAGGGATTCAGAATATGGTGGTAAATCGTAGATCGTGTGAGCTTACTATGTAATATAAGTTATTATGATAATGATATAAAGTGTATTAACTTGAAAGCGGGGAAAATATGTATGTTGTTTTAGTATATGATGTAAGTAAAGATGAAAATGGAAGAAAAAGGTGGTCACATATTTTTAAAATATGCAAGAAATATATGTCACACATACAAAACTCTGTTTTTGAAGGTGAACTATCAAAGGTACAGTTAATAAAAATGCAGAATGAATTAAAACCTTATATTAATAGTGAATTGGATTCTGTCATTTTATTTAAAAGCAGACAACAGAAGTGGCTTGATAAGGAATGGTGGGGAAAGCAGGCAGATGTAACAAGTTTTATAATTTAATGTGATTGTATATTGTGTATAATTTGTCTGTCGACCGATGATAATGTAAAAATGCGGGGAGATCGACAATGCTGAAATTATTATATATTTGATGTTATTGTAAAAAAATTTACAAGATGATAATATATAAATATTGAGAGTCGACAGAAAATAGATTGGTAGTACCTGAAAATAGGCGACTTTTGTGTTACGGGATTTAATAGAAACATAGTGGAATGTAAATATGAATACTTACGTTGTTTACAATGAAAGCACAGAGATTTAATAGAAACATAGTGGAATGTAAATCAAAGTCAGTAAACAAGCGGATTGTAGCGTTTTTGATTTAATAGAAACATAGTGGAATGTAAATAAGTAACAACATCTTCATTATATTCAGAACCATCTTGATTTAATAGAAACATAGTGGAATGTAAATATTACATTACTTAATTTTGTATACAGTGCAAGTGTGATTTAATAGAAACATAGTGGAATGTAAATAGGTATACATTTATTTTAGAATCTGCTCCCGCTGGGATTTAATAGAAACATAGTGGAATGTAAATTTAACTTTAAGTGAAGCAAGTGCTGAACTGAACGCTGATTTAATAGAAACATAGTGGAATGTAAATATCATAGACCTGATTCCACTTACAAGTCCTTCTACGGATTTAATAGAAACATAGTGGAATGTAAATTATTTTCCTCTTTCAAATTTTCTTTAAAAGGGGCTTGATTTAATAGAAACATAGTGGAATGTAAATACAGTATACATTCATTTACTGTCAGCAGTAGAACAGATTTAATAGAAACATAGTGGAATGTAAATTAATCACACACAATATAGTTATATCCACCTGAAACAGATTTAATAGAAACATAGTGGAATGTAAATATAGTTGAGCCGCTTGCAATTAATTACGATTACACAGATTTAATAGAAACATAGTGGAATGTAAATGAGATTACAGCTAAGATGCTTCAGAGATTTTTCAAGATTTAATAGAAACATAGTGGAATGTAAATTAAGTTCAGATATGAATTTATGTGTCTGCAGTGCTCGATTTAATAGAAACATAGTGGAATGTAAATCTGTTTAAAAGGAATACTGTTCCTGTGTGCTACATGGATTTAATAGAAACATAGTGGAATGTAAATTAAAAAACCAATAAAAGCTCCTGCTATTGCAAGAGCGATTTAATAGAAACATAGTGGAATGTAAATGTTATTAAGTATCTGTGGAATTACTACAAGGGCGACGATTTAATAGAAACATAGTGGAATGTAAATATAGTAAACGGAGTAACTATTGCAATCAAAAGATTAGATTTAATAGAAACATAGTGGAATGTAAATATGCACAGGCTTAAAAGACAAGAACGGTAATCTGAGATTTAATAGAAACATAGTGGAATGTAAATGATATTGCTGCCACATTGCTCATTGCACTTTCATAGGATTTAATAGAAACATAGTGGAATGTAAATATATATTGCAAATCCGAAATATTGCTTAAAACAACTGATTTAATAGAAACATAGTGGAATGTAAATGTCTTTCAATTTATTTAATATATCAAGTTGAAGAGGGGTAAATGGTGGTATAATCCTATTATTGATAGATAGTAATAATAGGTGATTTTTATGGAACAACGGAGGCAATTAAAATGAGATTTGGAATGAGAACACCCAGTATAAAGAAATCAATAAAGGCAAGAACAACAGGGAAAGCTAAGCGTGCTATTAAGAAAGCTGTAATTCCAGGTTATGGAAAGAATGGCATAGGGTGGATAAAAAATCCAAAGAAAGCAGCTTACAATAAGGTTTATAAGAAGACGAGCTTTGGCATTATGGATTTATTTAAGTAACTATCAGGAGGATTAAATAATGGAACGAGTAGCTAAATTTTTAAAAGAAGCAGAGACATATTATCTGGCAACAGTGGAAGGCGACCAGCCAAGAGTTAGACCTTTTGGAACAGTACACATTTTTGAAGGAAAGCTGTATATTCAAACTGGCAAGGTAAAGGATGTTTCAAAGCAGATTCACGCAAACCCGAAGGTAGAAATCTGTGCGTTTAAAAATGGTGAGTGGCTTCGTGTAGCCGGAGAACTTGTAGAAGATGACAGAAGAGAAGCAAGACAGTCTATGCTTGATGCTTATCCATCTTTACAGAATATGTACTCAGCAGATGATGGAAATACCGAGGTGTTCTATTTTACAAATGCGACAGCTACATTTTCATCATTTACACATGAGCCGGAAGTAGTGAAGTTTTAATGACTAAGGATGAATGGTACAAGCAGTTATTTGAGCGACTGGATAAGTCCAAGTTCCGAAGCAGTTTTCATTTGAAACAGAAAGATATTGATTATATAAATGAAAAGGGACTTGCTGTTATCAGACAACATGCAAAGGATTTTATTGCAAAGAGAGAAGCTCCGGCATATATAGCAAATGATGGCAAACAGACACCAATGCGTGGACATCCAGTATTTATTGCCCAGCACGCAACAGCAACATGCTGCAGGGAGTGCATCCGAAAGTGGCATAAAATGCAGCCGGGCAAGGAACTAAGTCAGGTGCAGCAGGATTATCTTGTAGATGTAATTATGACATGGATTCAAAAAGAAATGGAGAGGCAGGAACATAAAATATGAGTTTGAAAAATGTATTGATTATTGTTGATAACATTGACGAATCAATTGATTTTTATGAAGAACTGTTTGGACTGCGTGTGATTACAAGGCAGGAAGGTAATGTGATAATGTCAGAGGGGCTTGTATTGCAGGATGTAGATGTATGGTATGATAGTACAAAAATACATACAACTCCACATAACAATATGACCGAACTTTATTTTGAAGATAATGATATAGAAGGTATTATTGAAAAACTGGAGTCTGGCAAGTATGTTGTAAGTTATGTTACGGATTTAATGGAACTTGAATGTGGACAGAAGCTTGTAAGATTTTATGATCCATCAGGAAATCTTATAGAAGTACGAACACCAATTAACTATAACTGATATGAAATGGATTTAAGGAGAAAATGCAGATATTTGTAGATGCAGATGCGTGTCCGGTAGTGGACATTGTCGAGACAATAGCAGAGAAATATAATATTCCAACCACCTTGTTGTGTGATACGAATCATATTTTGTATTCTGATTACAGCGAGGTAATTATAGTAGGTGCAGGAGCAGATGCAGTAGATTATAAGCTGATTAGCATATGTCATAAAGGGGATGTTGTAGTATCGCAGGATTATGGTGTCGCTGCTATGGCTTTAGGTAAGGGTGCGTATGCTATTCATCAATCCGGTAAGTGGTATACGAATGAAAATATAGATCAGATGCTTATGGAGAGGCATCTTAATAAAAAGGCAAGACGCAGCTCTCATAAGAATCATATGAAAGGACCGAGAAAGCGTACAGAAGAAGATGATGTACGCTTTGCACAGTCCTTTGAAAAACTAATACTTATAGCAAAGTCAAAAGAAGGTGCTCAGAGTGGGACTATTTAAGAAAAAGACAGTTACAAAGACATATGATAAAGAAAATAAGAAACCAGTTATCAAGGCGAGCATATGTAATGGCGAGCAGGTTGCAGGCTTTAAGGACAATCATACAGGTAAGATAGAAGAGGTTATGCTGATTAAGAACCAGGCAGACCTTGATGCATTCAAGAAAATGTATGGAATAGATGATGAGATAGACAAGGAATATTAAACAATGTATTTGATTAAGACGATAAAAGGTGACATAACAAAAGTAACAGATGTGCAGGCAATCGTAAATGCAGCAAACAACTCCCTTCTTGGCGGAGGTGGTGTAGATGGTGCGATTCACAGAGCAGCAGGACCGGAACTTCTGACAGAGTGCATGACACTTCACGGATGTGAGACTGGAGAAGCAAAGATAACAAAAGCCTATAATCTGCCATGCGATTATGTTATTCATACTGTGGGACCGATATGGAATGGTGGAAGAAATAAAGAAGAGGAACTTCTTGCAAACTGTTATTTTTATTCTATGAAGCTGGCAATGGATAATGGAATCAGGTCCATTGCATTTCCTTCCATATCAACGGGAGTATATAGTTTCCCGGTTGAGTTGGCAGCAAAGATTGCAGTACATACAGTAAACAGGTTCTTGCAAGATAATCCGGACAGCTTCGATTTGGTGGAGTGGGTGCTGTTTGATACTCATACTGAATCAGTATATGAAGCTGAGGTTGATCAACTGTATAAAATGATATAATAAGATTCTGGATGCAAGGATTGTAGTAAAACGCATCTAGTTAATTTGAACCATCTTCATGAAACGATACACGGTATCTTTTGCAAAATTAGGAGTGCCTTTCCTTTTATAGGCATTGGCAGCTTTCAAGGCTGAGTAAATATGAAACCTTGTAAGAAATCGTTTGATAGATTTAGGAATCTGCTTATCATTTTGAGTCGCTTGTGTTATACGTTTATTCATAACATGAGCCTCCGGTTTGTAATTGTTTTTTGACAACTCAATTATACCAAAACCATTGATTTCATACTATTTTTATGTCAGTTATTATTGAATTTTCAAGGTGCATAGGCACATTTTAATGTGCGAAGTTTGAGTTATTATGCAGACGCTGACAGCTATGAAGATGGCAATGAAAAATAAGCTGTTAGAACAGAGGGAAGATATGGCGGCGATGAGTTCATGGCTGTGATTTATCATACAGGCAAAACAGAGATTGAGGAACTGCTACAAAGCTTATGCAGAGAAAAAGACAGATTAAATAGTAATGAAGCTCAAATCCCGATCGACTATGCATGCGGATGGGCAATTTCAACTGATGAAGGAACCTACACGCTGCAGATGTTACTGGATAAGGCAGATTCCGATATGTATGAAAATAAACAACTATGCAAGAAGCGTAATTTAGGTTCACGTCAATAAACTAAAAATAGAATAAAAATCAGCATTGTGAAAAGTGTTCATCCAGGAGACAGAATTTAGGTTGATTTTCACCAGTTTCTAGCAATAGAACCACTAATATTTAGTAGAAAATAATTTAATAATTTAATAATTTTTTTAATAGATTTTCCCAATAGAGTATGCTATATTATAATTGTTTATGGATAAACAAATTTGATAAAAGATCAATAATTTACAAAGGAAGGGAAAACTTTCATGGAAAAGATCAAAAAGCGTATAGCTAACTTAAAAGTTGCAGGAAAATTAAAAGTATATCGAATGACAGTGCTTGTTATGACATTATTTTTAGTGTTGGTGGCACTGATCTCGACATTAGTGATCCGTTTAAATATAGAGAAGATCACTGAGGTCTGGTCTCCGTCATTGGAATATCTGCAGGATTTAGAGACAATGACTGCGAAATACAGAATCAAACAGTATCAGCATCTGGTAGAATCAGATGCAGCAATCATGAACTCTTGCGAAGAAGAAATTCAGAAGCTGGAGAGTCAGATCCAGGATACCGATGCGAATCTGGATGCAATCATGTCTGCAGACAGTGATGCTCGAAAAGGACAGGACCATTACGAAGTAGCAAAAGCTGCATGGGAAGAATACAGGGCTGCTTCAGATGAAATCCTGAAGTTGAGCCGTGCGGGTAAACAGCAGGAAGCATCAAAGCTGATGACCGGAAAGGTGTATGAAGAATATAAAGCTTTGGCTGAAAAATTAACGATATTAAGTGACGAGTTCCAGGCAGAATTAGACCGGGCAAAGACCATGGCTAATGTATGCACTATAATCATATTTATTGTGATCGTGGCAGCGGGTCTTGCGATTGCTGTAGTGACGACACAGATCGGAAAGATCATTACCAATTCCATTACCGAGCCGGTAGAACAGATAGATGCAGCAGTTGCCAGCCTGCGTAAGGGCGAACTGTCTAATGTAGAAATGCTTACCTATGAGTCTGAGGATGAGTTTGGCGATACCATCAGGAATCTGAAAGAAGCCATGGGTATTCTGTCAGATTATGTCAGTGAGATCTCTGTGGAGGTAAAGGCAATAGCACAGGGTGACCTGACCAGAAATGGTAATGATATTACAGATTTCCTAGGCGATTTCTCGGAGTTGAAGGCATCACTGGTGTATATTCTGAAACGGTATAACAGTACCCTGACCGAGATCAGCAATCTGGCAGAACAGGTATCATCGAATGCATCCGAGGTGGAAAATGCATCAAGATCCTTGGCGGACGGTGCAACAGAGCAGGCAGGAGTCATCGAGGAATTGAATGCCACCGTTGATACGGTCGTGGATTTGGCGGCAGATACAGCGAAGGAAACACAGAGTGCATCGGCACGTGTAAAAGCCTCTGCAAATAAAGCGAACGAAGAAAAAGAAAAAATGAACGATTTACTGATGGAAATGGGGCACATTACAGAAATCTCCAAGGAGATCGGTAATATTATCACAGATATCGAGGATATTGCATCCCAGACCAACCTGTTATCCCTGAATGCTTCTATTGAAGCTGCCAGAGCAGGAGAAGCAGGAAAAGGCTTTGCAGTAGTGGCAGATCAGATCGGCAAGCTGGCAGCGGATAGTGCGAAGTCGGCTGTGAATACGAGAGATTTGATCGATAAGACCTTAGTGGAAATCGAAAAGGGCAATACGATCACAAGAACAACAGCAGACGCATTTAATCAGATCATTGCAGATATGGAGTCCTTTGCAGAGATTGCACAGAACACCATGGAGAAAGCGAACTCCCAGGCAGAGTCCTTGGGACAGATCGGTCAGGGAATTGAACAGCTGTCCAGTGTGGTACAGGGCAATGCAGCATCCTCAGAAGAGAATACTGCGATCAGTATTAATCTGGCAGAGGGAGCAGCCAAGATGCGTGACCGCGTGAATATCTTTAAGCTATTCTAGAAAATGGCAGGAATAGAGTGAAGTTGTCGGAAGGAAGGTTCTTGTTGTGATTAATGATATATTTAGTGTGTTTGGAGAGCAGACAGCAGAAATATTATTTGAGATCATTACAGAATGTATGGATGATTACCTGTATATATTTGATCTGCAGAATAATATCTTTGAGATTTCACAGTCAGCTGTGAAACGCTTTAATATGTCGAAAAATGTTCTGACAGATGCTGCAAATGAAGTTATGAAGGTAGTATATGAGGAAGACCGCAGGATGCTTGCAAAGCATCTTGCGGATATATGCGAAGGAAGAGAAAAGGTACATAATCTTCATTACAGGTGGCTTGATAAAGAAGGTATGCCGGTCTGGATTAACTGCCGTGGTATCGTGATCAATGATCAGCAGGGAAAGGCAGAGTATCTGGTCGGGTGTCTGAATGAGACCGGCAACAGGAGAAGAGCCGATAATGTCACAGGACTGCTTGGCGGTCCGGAATTCCTTGCTTACCTGCATGCACAAAAAGAACCCATTACCAAGGGATTTTTTATGCATATAGGAATTGATGATTTTGGAGCAATCAATAGCTCCAGGGGAGCTGATTATGGTAATTATATCCTGAAAAGCGTAGCCGGCTGTATGAAGGAATGCCTTTCAGACAAGCAGAGAATTTACCATCTGGTAGCGGATCAGTATGTGATCGTGGATCTGGAAGTTTCCTCCGCAGAAGACGCTGTGGCACTTAAAGAAAAGATTACAGATAAACTTCGTAATTTCATAATAGCCGAAAATTATGAAGCTATATTTTCTATTTCTATTGGTGTTATAAATGCAGCAACATTTTGCGAGGGAACCGAAGAATGCCGCAAAAAGTTTGAATTTGCCTTGAAACAGGCAAAAAGCATGGGTAAAAATGGATTCTATATTTTTGACCAGGATGACTATGAGGTCTTTTTACGAAAAGGAAGAATCATAGCAAAACTTCGTAATGCTATTGTGAACCATTATGATGGCTTTGAAGTATACTACCAGCCGATTGTGGACTGTCAGTCCGAACAGATCATTGGAGCAGAGGCACTGATGCGTTTTTCCATGATAACGGAAGAAGGGCGGGAGTTTGTTTCACCGATGGAGTTTATCCCATTATTGGAAGAGACCGGATTGATCATTCCAGCTGGAAGATATATTTTGAACGAAGCTGCAGCAATGTGCTGTGAAATGCAGAAATATATTCCTGACTTCCGGATGAATGTAAATGTATCCTATGTTCAGATTCTGCAAGGCAATGTGGAGCGGGATATTCTGGGTGCAATTCAAAAATATTCATTACAGCCGGAATGCTTATGTGTTGAAATGACAGAAAGTGGATTTATGGATATGACCCCTTCGTTCTGTAAATTCCGTAAAACTCTGGACAAGAACGGGATTCCCTTTGTGATCGATGATTTTGGAACAGGATATTCGAATCTTCATTGTATCCGTGATATGAATCCAAGTTACGTGAAAATGGATAGGGATTTTACTGCCAAGGCGATGAACAGTGACAGGGATTATGAATTATATAAAAATATCATCCCCATGGTACATAGTATTAACGTCAGGATATGTGCAGAAGGCATCGAGGAAAAAGAATGGCTTCTGAAAATGAAAGAAATGAAGGTTGATTATCTGCAGGGATATTATTTTGGGAGACCATGTGGAAAGAAACAGTTTCTGCAGCAATATGCCAGTGGCATCAACGTTAAATAAAGAGAGTAAGGCAGACTCATCTATGTGGGGCTGCCTTATTTTATTGTCTTATCAGAAGGATTGATCCATAACGGCTTATTTCAGTTTTTCCAGGTCATTAGCATCAGGGTGAGACAATGCACAGTCAAAATTCTGGATCAATACATCAAGATTTGCCGGATGATCAGGAGTTTCCTTCATTTTCTATTTCTTGCATCATTGCTTCAAACATTTTTTCCGGGGTGTCATAGTCTAATATCGAAAATTGGTCTCCATCATCTGCTAAATTTCTGCTTCTTTCACTTGAGTTTTCGGCATATTCAATCACCAGCGAATTATAGCCACTTAAAAGTTCAACTATATGAATTGCTTGATTGTCTGGCAAGATGAACCATTGTTCATCTTCCAAAATTACATTGTCAAATATCTCCATCAACTTCTCGGAAATATGAAGTCTATATTCTCTTAATAATTTTTCTGGGTTCATTAATTCCATCTCCATTCACATTATATAATTTATTTCATATATTATTTTCTTCAGCTGATTTAGTATATACCACCAAATTATACTATTTTCAGATATTTTGCAAATTCTCTTTTTAACAGCATGATAATCTAAGCCTTAGACGGCAGATTAGGTCGTGAAAAGGATGGCACATTGAATGAGGAGTATTGTAAATGGTGTTAAGCAGATATTTAAATTGAAAATGAGCCGGAACTTTTTAAATAAATTGTGATTAAAAAGTGAAAAATAAACATTCATTTTAATATCGTTCGTGTCGAAAAAATGTCATTTCGTGTAAATGGCATTTTTTTTGATGCCTTTTATTGTATAATACCGCTAAGAAAGAATGTATTTTTGTAATGTTTTAGGATGTTGCATAGACACATTGAGCACAATAAAAGGAGGGAGAGTTTATGAAGTATTTAAACTTAAAAAAGATTACTGCGGTGGTATTGTCAATCGGAATGGTATTTTCAAGCAGTGCCGTTACCGGGGTTGCGGCAGATAACAGTAAAAAGATAGCTACGATTCCTAGCAGCTATATTAATAAAGTGGCAGAAGATATTGATAATAAATATTTTTATGATGGAACATATGTTGATAATTGGGGGCATACATGTAAGGGCAGGCAGCTTGGAGCGACATATACAAAGGAGTCAACTGAATTTTTGTTATGGGCACCTGCGGCAACATATGTAAAAGTTAATATTTATGCAACAGGTGATGATAATGACAGCAATGCACGTGATATAGGAACTTATGCATTAGAGAAAATGCTTGTAAATGGGGAATGGAATGGCCTCTGGATTATAACACTTCTTGGTGATTGGGGCGGATTGTATTATGACTATACGATTACCACAACAGATATTACCCATATTGGCAGCGACAGAACAACAAAATATAAAATTCAGGACCCATATTCGGTTGCGGTAAGCAAAGACGGAAAGCGTTCGTATATAACAGATACATCTTCAGTATCTCCTGAGGGTTGGGACAGCGACAGACATGTGTATGTTGATTCGACAAAAGCAAATACTGTTTATAAAATAAGTGTTAAGGATTTCTCATCAGATACCGCATCGGGCATGACTGCAGGCGGAAAGTACAGTGCTTTTACGGAAAAGGGTGCAAAAGTAAACAGTGCGGGAGAGCTTGTATCTGGTATTGATTATCTGAAGGAACTCGGTGTTACGACAGTACAGCTTGCACCGTTTGCGGATTTTGATGGCGACAGTGAGTATGAGATTTTAAATTATAATGTACCTGAGGCAAGCTATGCTTCCAATCCGTCAGACAGCAAGACTGTTATAAAAGAATGTAAAGAGATGATTCAGGCACTTCACAGTGCGGGATTTTCTGTTGTGATGGAGATGCCGTATACGCATGCCTCAGAGGAAAATCCTCTTGAAAAGTCGGTTCCGCGGTTTTATTACAGATTGAATACTGACGGTACAAGGTATACAACAAATACGGGATATGACAATGAGCTTGCCACAGAGCGGAAGATGTATCGTAGTTATATGGTTAATTCCATGAAATATTGGGCAGAGGAATATCATGTTGATGGATTTTCACTGGATTTGATTGACTGTGTCAATGTGAAGTACAAAGGTTCTTCGCATGTATATAAATGGCTGGATGAGATAAAGACATCATTGGCAAAGGAAGATGCCAATCTGGTTATCTGGGGAGATAATTATACAAAGGAAGAAAGACAGAATAAAACTTCCTCTTATGATGAAATAATCGGCAGCACAGGTGGCACTTATGGCGAAAGAAACGAAAAAGCCGTAAAAATATACAAGCAGAAAGCAGCAATGAAATATGCTAAGCCGGGAACATTGTTTATGGATGGCGGAGAAGAAATGTGTAACAGCGTTGAGGGAAGAACTCTTGCAGACAGCAGTTACGTTGAATGGAAGGATTCAGCAGAGTATGCAGATGTAGTCTCATATTACAGAGGACTTATGGAGATACGAAAAGCATTTTCACCACTTGCGAAAAGCCAGACAATAAAAAATTCTGAAGCTTATGTGCTTACAGGTACAAAAGACGACGAGTGGAATACTATGGCAGTATTAAATAATGAGTCAGATGTGTCAAAAGAAATTACAATTCCTGTTCAAGGAAGAGCTGCTACGGACTGGGTTGTTATTGCAAATGGCGAAAGTGCGGGAGTTGTATCACTTGGTGAAGTCGCAGGCTCCGTTATAACTGTACCTGCGTATACTACAATGATTCTTGTAGATAAGGAAAGCTTTGATGATGTGGCTGTAACATCAGGCAAAGGAAAAGTAATTGTTAATTATGTGATAAAAGACAGTGAGCAGAAGTTACGTGAATCGATTACACTTCAGGGTACATCGGGAACGAATTATGCGGTACCTGAAAATATTAAGATTCCATCAGGATATACTTTTTTAAGCAAGACAGGCGATGAAAAGGGTGTGTATACATCAGAAACACAGACAGTTACATATTATTATAATGCGATTAATCCGGATACAGTGGTAGACGGTATTAAAAATAATGGAGTATACTGCGAGAAGGCACAGTTTAAAGTAACTTCTTCCGATTATACACAGGTAATGGCAGGAAATAAAACGCTTACACCTGATGCGGACGGTATTTATACTGTATCTGCAGCAGATGGCACACAGACAATAACATTGACGGATAATGAAGGATACAGCATTTATCTGTCTGTTACCGTAAATGCGAATCATACAATGGATAACAGCGACTGTACGAAAGAATCAATATGCTCTGTCTGCGGGAAAATATTTCTGGCACAGGCAAATCATAAGTTCAGCGACACATGGACAAAAGACGATACTTATCATTGGAAAGTGTGTGAGAATGACGGCTGTACGGTAACAACAACGAAGACAAAACATAGTGGTACAGATGATGGTGATTGTACAACACCTGTAATTTGTGAATGTGGTGAGATTGTTACAGCAGCAAAGTCAGAACATATATATGGTGAATGGAAGTCAAATGGTAACGGCACACATACCCACAAATGTACAACGGCAGGCTGTACTATAGAAGAAACAGAAAGCTGTGTAGGCGGAGCGGCAACATGTAAAAAGAGAGCCGTCTGCACGGATTGTAATGCTGAATATGGTACTTTAAATCCTGCAAACCACAGTGGAAATCAGGTATGGGTACAGACAGAAAAAACTCATCAGAAAAAATATGACTGTTGTGGTGCTGAGGTAACTAATATAGAAGATCATATCTGGGAGAATGGACACTGCACGGTATGCGGATATGATTGTATTCATAAAGGCGGAGAAGCAACCTGTACGCAGAAAGCGGTTTGCGATACCTGCCATAGTGAATATGGAGAAATAAATGCAGACAATCATACAGGAACAGAAAAGTGGACACAGACAGCAACAACACATGAAAAGAAATATGATTGCTGTGGTAAAGTGACGATAGCACAAGAAAATCATAACTGGAAAGACGGTGCTTGTGAAACATGTGGTTATGTATGCGTACACAGCGGCGGAGAAGCAACATGTACAAAGGGTGCGGTTTGCGAAACCTGCGGCAAGGAGTATACAGATAAAGATATGGCAAATCACAGTGGAAAGGTAGTATGGGTACAGACAGAAAAAACTCATAAACAGGCATATGATTGCTGTGATAAGGAAGTATCGACAAGTGAAGCACATAGTTGGAAAAACGGTGTATGCACGGTTTGTGATTATCAGTGTAAACATGCAGGCGGAAGTGCAACATGTGTGAAGAAAGCGGTGTGTACAATCTGCAGTGAAGAATATGGCACTTACAATATGAGTATACATGAAGGCTTGAAGTCAGTAGCGGCAAAGGCGGCTACCAGGACAGATGAAGGAAATATTGAATACTGGTATTGTAAAGATTGTGACAGATATTACATCAAGCAGGATGGGCTTGTTGAAATTGAAAAATCACAGACTGTGGTTGCAAAGATTACAGATACAACATCATCGGACGATACGGGTAAAGGCGGTAAGACAGAGACAGTAAAAGAACAGACGCCTGATACAGGAGATAATAAACGTGTATTTGCATGGCTTCTTATGTTTATAATAGGAGGGGCGGCAGCAGGATTAACGATTAAAGGTAAAAAGACAGAAAATTAATATTTAAAAATGCCGGAATTTTGCTCCCTGTGCGGGGCGAGATTCCGGTTTTTACATGTTTTGGTTTTATTTATTGGATTTTTATATTTTTTTATATATTGATAGTTAAATGTTTGACATAATAACAGTTTCTTAATATAATATTAAGAATATGATGCTTTTTGCATTAAATATTTAAGAAAGAGAGAAAAATTATGAACGAAAAACAAGAGTTCAAGCCGTATATTCCGGCTGATAAGGTGATGCCTGAACTTACAGTTACATCTGTAATTATCGGTATCTTATTAGCCGTATTATTTGGCGGTGCCAACGCATACTTAGGTCTGCGTGTTGGTATGACCGTTTCGGCTTCTATTCCTGCGGCCGTTATCTCTATGGGAATTATCCGCTTTATTTTAAGAAGAGATTCTATTTTAGAGAACAATATGGTTCAGACAATCGGTTCTGCAGGTGAATCTGTTGCGGCAGGTGCAATCTTTACACTTCCTGCATTATTTATGTGGGCTCAGGAGGGCGGCACATCTATGCCTTCTTTGATAGAGATAGCACTTATTGCATTAATTGGTGGTTTCCTCGGAGTATTATTCATGATTCCACTTCGTAGTGCATTAATTGTTCAGGAGCATGGGGTGTTACCTTATCCTGAAGGACAGGCATGTGCTGAGGTATTAGTTGCCGGAGAAGAAGGCGGTGCTAAGGCAAGTACAGTATTTGCGGGTCTTGGTATTGCAGCTGTTTATAAGTTTATCGCTGATGGACTTAAAGTATTCCCTAGCGAGGTTGATTTTACTATCAAACCATACAAGGGTTCGGCTGTTGGTGCAGATGTACTGCCAGCACTCCTCGGTGTCGGTTATATCTGTGGACCTAAGGTATCTTCATACCTCTTGGCAGGTGGTTCCGTAGCGTGGTTTATGATTATGCCGTTAATCGCTTTGTTCGGTGGAGACAACATTATCGGACCTGCTACAATTCCAATATCACAGATGGGTCCATCACAGATATGGTCTAATTATGTGCGTTATATCGGTGCAGGTGCGGTTGCTGCCGGCGGTATTATAAGCTTAATCAAGTCATTACCGCTTATTGTAAAAACATTTAAGCAGGCAATGAAAGGCTATGGCAAGAAAGCAGACGGTGAGGAGACAAGATCAACTAAGGATCTTCCTATGACTTTGGTTGTATTGGGTATTGGCGTGCTTGCAATTATCATGTGGTTAATCCCGGCGATTCCTGTTAATCTTCTCAGTGCGATTATTATTATTATTTTTGGTTTCTTCTTTGCAACTGTATCATCACGTATGGTTGGTTTAGTAGGAAGCTCAAATAACCCTGTATCAGGTATGGCTATTGCGACACTTCTTATTTCGTCAGCAATTCTTAAAGCTACAGGTACAATAGGTATGAATGGCATGGTAGCCGCTATAAGTATCGGCTCTGTAATTTGTATTATCGCAGCTATTGCAGGTGATACATCACAGGATTTGAAGACAGGCTATATAGTAGGTGCAACACCTTATAAGCAGCAGATTGGTGAGCTTATCGGTGTGGCTGTATCTGCTGTTACAGTAGGCGGAGTTCTTTATTTGCTTAATGCAGCATGGGGATACGGTTCTACAGAATTACCTGCACCACAGGCTACTCTTATGAAAATGGTAGTTGAAGGTGTTATGGGAAACAGCCTTCCGTGGGCACTTGTATTTGCAGGTGTAGCCATTGCTATAGTTGTTGAAATTCTTCAGATTCCTGTACTTCCTTTTGCAGTAGGTCTTTACCTTCCGATTTATTTAAGTACACCGATTATGGCAGGTGGACTTGTAAGACTTTACTTCGATAAGAAGAAAGGTCTTTCAGAGGAAGAACGTAAAGCTAAGGTTAATCAGGGAATCCTTTACTCATCAGGTCTTATTGCAGGTGAAGGTCTCGTTGGTATTCTTTTAGCTGTATTTGCTATTATTCCTGTAGGAACAGCAACTCTCGGAGATGCTATCAATTTATCAAAGGTTATTAATCTTGGTAACATTGGAGGCCTTG
Source organism: Lachnospira hominis (ex Liu et al. 2021) (assembly GCF_014287955.1). Taxonomy (GTDB): domain Bacteria; phylum Bacillota; class Clostridia; order Lachnospirales; family Lachnospiraceae; genus Lachnospira; species Lachnospira hominis. The sequence continues at coordinate 110,518 of NZ_JACOPD010000004.1, forward strand.
TATTCTTCGCGGCACTTATTGCAACATTAATAGCATTTATTAATAAAAAAGAAAAAAAGACAAATTAAAAAAAATGTGTTATAATAAATCTGTTGGTTTTTATGCCGACAGATTTATTATTTTTACGAAAAATTCTGCTTTTTTGATCAAGAGTTTTATTTAAGGAGGTTTCATGGCTAAGCAAAAGGAGAATTACTTAGACTATGTTCCAAAACATAATTCATTATTTGAATTTAGGGATAACAAGAAAGGGCATGTTGAAATTAAAGTTCATAATAAAGGTCTTTTTAATAGAATAGCACAGCTTATTGCGAAAAAGCCCAAGTACAGTTACATTGAATTAGATGAATTTGGTACATATATATGGCGTCAGATAGACGGAGTACGAAGTATTTATGACATCGGACAGCTTGTAAAACAACATTTTGGAGAAAAGGCAGAACCTTTGTATGAGCGTTTATGCCAGTTTACAAAGATACTTCATAAAAATCAGTTTATTGTATACACTAATAAGATTAAACAAAAATAATATTAATAAAATGTTTTAAAGGAGTTAAGACATGAGAGTATTATCTGAATTAGAACCTAAGAATGTATTTTCATTTTTTGAGGATATTTGCAATATTCCGCATCCTTCTTATAAAGAAGAGAAGATTAGCAATTATCTCGTTGAATTTGCCAAGGCAAGAAATCTTGAATATTATCAGGATTCACTTTACAACGTGATTATAATAAAGGAAGCATCAAAAGGATATGAAGATGTTGCACCTATTATTCTTCAGGGACACATGGATATGGTATGTGAAAAGACACCTGACTGTGATAAGAACATGGACGAAGAAGGACTTGATCTTGAAGTTAATGGTGATTTTGTTTCTGCCAATGGAACAACACTTGGCGGTGATGACGGAATTGCGGTTGCCTATGCACTTGCGATATTAGATGATGACAGCATTGCACACCCGCGTCTTGAATTTGTGTGTACCGTATCAGAAGAAGTAGGCATGGAAGGTGCTGCAGGCATTGATGTGTCAATGTTAAAAGGAAAGAAGCTTCTCAATATGGACAGCGAAGATGAGGGAATCATGCTTGCAAGTTGTGCGGGAGGATGTAGTGCACAGGTTAAACTTAGATTAAACAGAACAGAAGTGACAGGAACAAAACTTCGTATTTCTATATCGGGACTTACGGGAGGACATTCAGGTGTTGAGATTGACAAGGGAAGAGGAAATGCAAATGTTCTCATGTCAAGAATTCTTCGTGATGCCGCTGAGAAAGCACCGATATTTATTGTATCTGTTGAGGGAGGCAAAAAAGACAATGCCATTCCGAGAGAATGTTTATCCGAAATTATTATTGAAGAAGATAAAGCTGAGGCAGTTAAAGCTGCTGTTGAAGAAGCTGTAAATGAGATAAGAGAAGAATTTGCGTCATCTGATGCAGATTTTAATGTTACAACAGAATTATCAGATGGATGCAGCGTTAAAGCTGTTACAAAGGAAGACAGTGCCAAAGCGGTTGCTCTTATACAGTCACTTCCTAACGGAATAATGAGAATGAGTCAGGATATTGATAATCTTGTTGAAACTTCACTTAATCTTGGTATAATTTCATTAGATGAATCAGGTATCTGTCTCAGATTTGCCCTTAGAAGTTCAGTCGGAGTTGCATTGAAAAATCTTAAAAACCAGATTGCATGTGTAAGTAAAACATACGGTGGAAGTGTTGAATTTACAGGAGAATACCCAGCTTGGGAATATAAGAAAGATTCAAAACTCCGTGATGATATGGTTAATATATTTGAACAGATGTATGGCAAAAAACCTACTATTGAGGCAATTCATGCAGGCGTCGAATGTGGTATACTTGCAGGAAAGATAGAAGACCTTGACTGCATATCTATGGGACCGGATATTTTTAATATTCATACAACGGAAGAGCATTTAAGCATTTCTTCTGCAAAGAGAATGTATGAGTATATACTCAATGTAATAGCATGCAAATAATATGCAATAGATAAAAAAATTTTTTAAAACGAAAGGATGAATTATTATGATTTACGCTTCACTTAATGCAAAAAAAGGTAACTATGAGTATCCGGCAGCAATTGCCACAGCTTTGGAATTTCTTGCAAAGCCTGAAACAAAGGAACTTCCTGTAGGAAGATATGAACTTGACGGAGATAACATTTATGTTCTCATTCAGGATCAGACAACTGCACCTGTAGAAAAGAAGCGTGCAGAAAGCCACAGAAACTATATTGACATTCAGTATCTTTTTACAGGAAAGGAAGTACAGGGATACGCACCTCTTCTTCCGGGCGTAAAAGGTGAAGAGCCTGCCGGAAAGGACAATATTTATTATGATGAAGTAGCTGACGAACAGTTCGTTACATTACATCCGGGTGAATTTACAGTATATTTTACTAACGATATTCATCGCCCTAACTGCACAATGGACGAACCTGTTAATATTCATAAAGCAGTTGTAAAGATTAAGGAAAGCCTTATTAAGTAATAAATTTATATAAGGTTTGTAATATAAGTTGCTTTTTTAAAAGGAGACGTGATGATTGTTTTATGTCTCCTTTTTGCTATATGATTTTTTATACGCTGTTTATAATGGAGTCAGATTAAACATGGAATTATTGGATATAGTTGATGAAAATGGGATACCAACAGGAAAAACCATTGAGAGAAAGATTGCACATAGTGAGGGAATAAGGCACAGGACTGCACATGTGTGGATTATAAGAAAGACGGATAATGGAGCAGAAGTTCTTCTTCAGAAGCGTGCGATGGGTAAGGATTCATTTCCGGGAAGATATGATACTTCTTCGGCAGGTCATATACAGGCTGGTGATGAACCTGAAGAATCTGCAATAAGAGAGATGAAAGAAGAACTTGGAATAGATGCATCCGTCAGTGATTTGCATTTTGTTGATAAATTTGTAATTAATTATAAAAAAGAATTCTATGGAAAGATGTTTAAGGACAGCGAGATAGCTTTTGTTTATGTATATACCGGATCTGTGGATATCGACAAGCTTACATTACAAAAAGAAGAGCTGGACAGAGTGGACTGGTTTAACTTAGAATATGTTTATGAGGAATGTAAGAAGCATAATCAGAAGTTTTGTGCACCGATTGATGGTTTAGAGATTGCGAGAAAATATGTCTGTGAATATGGAATCTGAGATGGATTTTGATGATAAGAAGTTTTATATGAATTATCTTGACGGATTAACGGATGATATGCCGGATGAATTTTTCAGGCTGGCACAGGTATTTGAACTGAATTTGTTTGAACCTGTGAGGATTGATGGCAGCAGTGACATTTATGCGGCATATATTATGAATGATGCAGTTGAAAGCTTTTTTGTGTTTGAACAGCCGGTAATCACAGGTACATACAAAGATATTGAATCTGAGCAGATTGCAGGTGTGGAAAAGCTTGATGATGGTTATATGCTTATAGTAAATCAGGGTGGAGAGAATGTATTTACAATAAAGTTTGTAAAGCTTAGTATTACATCGACATATTTTAATTATGGCTGTATGGGACATTTCTGGGTAAAAGGATATGAATATTTAAGGCAGCTTGAATACCAGTTTGCAGTTATACGCGATAAATACCGTTTTCTTGGAAGTTCATCCTGCAATGAAAAAGAACTTGTGTTTATGAGGCTGGCAGATTTTCCACCGGTTAAAAAGTACAGGTCAGTCCCCAAAGCATATTATGTGCCTTATCCCGATTCAATATATCCTGAAGCGGTCAGTTATCTCATGGAAACCGCAAGAAGTGTCGGAGATAGAAATATGGAACGGATGCTTAAAATTTATCAAAAAAAGCCGGACAGATTAAAATGTAACATTATTGCATCTATGTTTCATAAAAAATCGCATGGACGATTTATAGATAAGATTATCAACGATATGAGGGATGCTGCATCTTCATATGACAGAAGAAAGTTTGACAAAGAAGAGGAAATACAGAACCGGAAAATACATGAAAAAGCTTTAAAAATTATGAATAGTTTTAAGCAAAAAGGGTATGAATGTTTTCTTTACAGAGAAGAGCCGTTTGTATATTTGAAAGATACGATTACATACAAAGAGCATGTGCTTGTATTTAAAAACCATGGACTTAATAGAAAGTGTGATATATATACCATAACCAATGATGAAATGTTTTATAAATGAGAAAAATAATAAAATAAAAAGTATACTTAAAGGCGTGGGAGAGATTCCGCGTCTTTTTTCTGAAAATATGTTGGAAAGGGTTTATATAAATGAACATACCAGAAAGAGCGACGAAAGAACAGATAGGTACAATGACAGATACAGAAGGCAATATACGGGTTTCATCAGTTCCAGGTTCGGGAAAAACGTTTGTGCTTACATACAGAATAGCTTATCTTATAACAGAGATGTTTGTTGAGCCGTCGTCAATTGTTGCACTTACTTTTACCAATAAAGCGGCAGCCCAGATGAAACACAGATTAAGAGATATAGTTGGAGATAATGCTAATTGTTTCACAGGTACATTTCACGGATATTGCAATATGTTTCTTAAAGAAGAGATTCACAGAATGTCATTTCCTAAGACTTTTACGATTCTTGATAAAAAAGCAGAACTTGATATGATTAAGAATGTAGCTGAGGATATGGGTATTTCACTTAAAGATAATACTGCAAAAAAGATAATGAGTGATATAGATATGTCAAAGCAGGATATGTCATATGTTGAGCTTATGTCTGGAATTGATAAGACTGAATTAAAGAGAAAAGCATCTAATGAAAAAAATGTTGACAGGAAGGTGTTCTATAATTACCTGAAGAGGCAGTGTGATAATTATGCTCTCGATTTTGAAGATCTTATTAATTTTACTTTATATATTTTGGAAAAAAATGAAGATGTACGCATACGTTGGCAGGAAAAATGCCAGTATGTATTATGTGATGAGTATCAGGATGTCAATATGAAACAGGATATGCTGCTTGGAATTCTTAGTGGTCTGTATCAGAATTTATTTGTGGTAGGTGATGATGATCAGAATATATATACATGGAGAGGTTCCGACCCTGCATATATGATTAATTTTGATAAGACACATGAAGATGTTAAGGATTATTATCTTACTGAGAATTTCAGAAGTATACCACAGATAGTAAATGTAGCAAAATCGCTTATATCTGCCAACCAGAACAGATTGCAAAAGGAGATGATTTCCAAAAGACCTGATGGTAATAAGCCTGTATTTAATGCACCGGAGACAGAAGAGAAAGAATCTGTGTGGATAGCTGATACTATACTTGATAATATCGCCCGGAATATGAAGTACCGTGACCATACTGTGTTGGTAAGAGCCGCATCGCAGACAAGATCACTGGAGGAAGCATTTGTAAAAAGAAAGATTCCATATAAGATACTCAGTGGTGCAAAGTTCTATGAAAGTGAAGAGATAAGGACAGTTCTTTCATATATGAGAATGGTGTACAGCCTTACAGATATGGATTTATTGTATACAATTTCAAGACCGAGAAGAGGTTTTGGTAAGAAATCGGTGGAAAAACTTAAAAATATGGCAGCTGAAAATGAATGCAGCCTTTTTCAGGCACTTGGAAAAATGATAGAGGAAGGTGAGATTATACAAAAAAATGTAATTGCATATTATGATGCATTAATGGAACTGCATGCTGCATATGAAGAGTACAGCTGTACGGATATTGTAAATAAATGCCTTGATATGGGATACAGGGAAGCATTGGAACAAGATATAGACCAGACAAGGCTTGATAATGTTTCGGAACTTATAAGAACTATAACTGCGATAGAAGATGATAATCAGGAAAAGGTAGAACTGGCAGATTTGCTAAGCCATTTTGCACTGTTTTCGGCACAGGATGAAGATGGTGAATATAACGTTGTTAAGGTTATGACTATTCACACGTCAAAAGGACTTGAATTCGATACTGTATTTGTACCGGGGCTGGTCGAAGGGCAGTTTCCAAGTAGCAGACTCCGCAACGAAGATGAGTATGAAGAAGAGAGAAGATTATTATATGTGGCGATAACGAGGGCTAAGAATATGCTTTATCTTAGCACATACAGAAAAAAAGATGGAAGATTCGGTGCAAGACCATCATCATTTTTAAGTGATATAGACATTAATCTTCTTGATTGTATTAATAACAGCAGAATATTAATTAAAGGGGAAACTGAGCAGATGCTGCCTAAGTTAAAGTTTGATGTTGGAGATATTGTCAGACACAAAGTATTTGGTGTCGGTGAGATTATTAAAATTGATAATATAACGCAGACATATGAAATTCAGTTCAGGAATATAAGAGGAACAAGAAGAATAATGTTTCGTGCAGAGCTTGAAAAAGTCAGTCAGCCGGATTAATTCGTATAATTGATATGAATTTTTGTTTTGACGGATAAAAACATATGGAATTTTGTAACATTGTGGAGACAAAGAGTAAAGGAGAAAAAATGTATCTGATTTCGGCTTATTTTGATGAACATACAACAAGGCAGTTACAGAGGTTTATTGATGCAGTTGCACAAAATACGGGAAATACTTATATGATTGACAATAATGTGCCACCGCATCTTACAATATCAAGTTTTGAGACAAGAAATCCACAAAATCTCTGCGATGATTTTGTGAAACTGTCAGAATTGGAATCCCATGATATAAATATATTTTCTGTAGGCGAATTTTTGCCATATGTTATTTATGTGACGCCCGTATTGGATTTGCATTTGCAGCAAACAGCAGAAAAGGTTTATAATATTTTAGCAGTGCGTGAGGATGTGACAATTAACCGTTGTTATAAACCGTATAGTTGGTTTCCGCATATTACGTTGGGAAAGAAACTTGAAAAAGAGCAAATGATTGCGGCTGTAAGAGCAATGCAGACACATTTTACACCGCTTAAAGGTAAAATTGTGAGATTGGGGCTTGCACAGACGAATCCGCACAGAGATATTTGCACGGTTGATTTGAAGTGATTGATTGTTGAGAGATATGATGATATATGAAGTGATTGATTGCTGAAATATATAAAAATATTTAATGGAGACAATATTATGAAATTTACGATAGATACCCACACACATACGTTAGTCAGTGGACATGCGTATAACACAATAGATGAGATGGCGGCATTTGCTGCCGAAAAAGGCGTTACACATCTTGCTATAACAGATCATGCACCAAAGATGCCAGGAAGTACAGGTGTTTTTTATTTTTCAAATATGGGAATAATCCCAAGGATGAAAAACGGCGTGAAAATGTATATGGGGTGTGAGGCTAATATTATGGATTATGAAGGAAATATTGACCTTAGCGAATATGGGCTTAAAGGCTGTGAGGTTGTTATTGCAAGTCTTCACATTCCTTGCATCAAACCCGGAAACATAGAGGAAAATACAAATGCTTTAATAAAAGTAATGAATAATCCATACATCAATATAATAGGTCACCCTGACGATTCAAGATACCCTGTGGATTATGAGCGTCTTGTAAAAGCGGCAAAGGAAAAGCATGTTCTTCTCGAGTTAAATAATACATCATTAAATCCCGACGGTCCGAGACAGGGAGCATATGATAATGATGTAAAAATGCTTAATCTTTGCAAGGAAAAGGGTGTCTGTATTTCAATTGGAAGTGATGCTCACATAAAAGAAAGCATATGCGGATTTGACAGGGCATATCAGGTTATTAAAGATACAGAATTCCCGGAAAAACTGATAGTGAACAGCGATTACAGACTATATGAGTCGTATATTGGAAAAAGAGAATTATAGGCTATATGAATATATATATTGGGAAAACGAGATTAAAGAAGGTTAAAAAGTTATGGTAAAAAATATCGTAAAAGGAAAGCATATATTTGCAAGAAAAGCAAAACCTGCAACGGAAGCGGACAAGCAGGTTGTAACAGATTTGATTGACACATTGCGTGCCAACCGTGAAATTTGCGTCGGCATGGCTGCAAATATGATAGGTGTAAACAAATCAATAATAGTTGTTGCGGCGAGACCGTTTCAATTTGCAATGGTTAATCCTGTGATAACAAAAAAGTCAGGTGAATATAAGACAGAAGAGGGATGCCTGTCACTGGACGGAGTAAGACCATGCATAAGATATGAAGAGATAGAAGTTGATTATCTTGACAGTAATTTTAAGCCGCAGCATGGAAAATACAGCGGATTGACGGCACAGATAATACAGCATGAGGTGGACCATTGTAATGGGGTGGTGATATAATATTGTGAACAAAATAGGTCTGAATTTAGAAGTATAATGTTATTACTAAAATTTGTACAATGTACAGAAATAAGGAGTGACAATATGGAGATTAAAAGAAACGCATAAATTCAGCTATGCACAATGAAAATGGTGCTTGGCAGATGATTTTCGGAGTGAATACACTGCCGGAGTATCGCAAACACGGATACGCCGCACAATTGATTTGTCGTGCGGTTGACGATGCAAAGCAGCAAGGCCGCAAAGGGCATCAAATGCGGCTGACTTTCTGATGACATTTTTATGAATGAAGATTATATAATAAACAAATATAAAAATACAAAAAGAGGTACATATCATGGAATTACAGGATGTATTAAATGAAAGACGAAGTATCAGAAGTTATGATGCTGATAAAAAAGTTACAAAAGAGCAGCTTGAAATTATTATAAATGCAGCTATATTGGCTCCTTCATGGAAAAATTTACAGACGTCAAGATATTACTGCATTTTATCGGATGAAATGATTAAAGAATTCTCTGATAAATGTTTGCCGGAATTCAATCAGAAAAATTCAGAAGGAGCAGCACTTGTTGTAACTACATTTGTAAAAAATTGCGTGGGATTTGACAGATTATCAGGAGAGCCAGTCAATGAATGTGCCAACGGCTGGGGATATTATGATTTGGGGCTGCAAAATGAAAATTTTGTTCTTAAAGCCAAAGAATCGGGACTTGACACATTGATTATGGGAATTCGTGATGGTGAGGCAATAAGAGAATTTCTTAACGTACCCGAAACCGAACAGGTTGTTTCTGTAATTGCGGTTGGATATGCCGCTAAGGATTCCCATATGCCAAAACGAAAAAATGTTTCGGACATAACAAAGTTTTATTAAATAATATGGTAACAAAGTGCTATAATAGATTAAATACAGGTAGTGACATTAAATGAATTTGTCAATAAATTTGAATTAAAATAAAGTTTTAATATTAAATAGGTATTATTAAGGCAATGGAATGGTATTATGAAAACAAGAGAAGAAGCATTGGCATATGGCTTATCATTTAAGGATACATATATAGAGGCTCCGTTTCATGATGAAAACTGGCAGCTTGTGAGAGTAAAAAGCAATAAAAAAGCATTTTTGTGGACTTATGAACGGAATGGTTATATTAATCTTAATGTAAAAGTTTCACCTGAGTGGAGAGATTTCTGGCGAAGTGCCTATGCATCTGTAGTTGCGGGATATCATCAGAATAAGGAACATTGGAACACTATTATCCTTGACGGTTCAATACCGGATAAAGATATTAAAAGAATGATAGCGGAAAGCTATGACCTTGTATCTGACAGCCCGACAAAAAGAATATACAGTGCGGTTAAAAAGATTCCGAGAGGATGCGTAGCCACATATGGACAGATTGCCGAACTTGCAGGTGACAGAAAAATGGCACGTGCGGTTGGCAATGCATTGCATAAAAATCCTGATCCTGAAAATATTCCGTGCTACAGGGTTGTGAATTCCAAGGGAGAACTTTCGGGGGAGTTTGCGTTCGGAGGAGCTGGAAAACAGGCAGAACTGCTTGAAGCTGACGGAGTAGAAGTTATAAATGGAAAAGTTGATTTAAAGAAGTATGGCATGAATATTTATTTATAAAATTAAATCGACAATTTATATTTTATATGATAGACTTAAAAAGTAGTTTATATTAATGATTTATACGTTTTTTTGGATAAGGGACAGAATATGGAGAAGAACAAGAGATATAGTACGAGTTTATTTGTTATATTATGCCTGCTGCTCAATCTTTCGGGCAAGTGTCTGGCACAATGGCTTAAGCTTCCTATATGGATGGATTCTTTCGGAACTATAGCCGCCACATATGTGCTTGGTCCTGTATGCGGTGTTATTGTCGGAGTTACCCTTAATACATTATATTCTATAATTTATTCCTGGACATATATTTGTTATGCTGTTGTAAGTGCTTTAATTGCAGTAATTGCAGGAGTGTGTATCAAAAAAGATTACATGAAAACACTTCTAGGAGCACTGACGGCAAGCTTCTATATTGCATTTGTATCTTGTGTAGTGTCTGTAATTTTCAATTATATTTTTTTCAATGGTTATACAAATAATATTTGGGGAGACGGAGTTATTGATTCCCTTATAAGCATAGGTTTTAATAATATTATAAGTTACGCTGCGGGAGAATTTTATGTTGATTTTCTTGATAAGGTTATAGCGGTATTAATTCTGTTTGTTTTTGTGAAATTTGACAAAGGATGGAAAAGATTCGATAAAAGAGTAATATCGGTGTGTCTGATGTTTGCGTTGGCATCATCGGTTATAGCCCGGATTGGGCAGAATATGAATCTGTCAATAGAAGCACAGGCAAAAACCCAGAATGAACAACAAAAAGATTCTGATGTAATGGTACAATCAGATAACGATAAAATACAGGATTACAGTTCTTATCTTCAGACGGTGTACGGAAGAGAAAACGGAATACCGGGCGGCTGTGCCAATGATATTGTGCAGACAAATGACGGAATATTGTGGATAGGTACATACGGAGGACTTTACAGATATAACGGAAAAGAATTCGTATGGATTGATGAGTATGATTCGATAAAAAGCGTTAATTGTATGTATCTTGATGAAGAGGGCAGATTATGGATAGGAACCAATGATAATGGCTTGTCTATTATGATAAACGAACAGGTTGCCAATGTTGTATCGGAAAAAGATGGTTTATCTGATGATGCTGTAAAATGTATAACACAGGGAACAGATGGCTGTTATTACGTCGGAACAACAGGCAAGATGTCGGTATTATCCATGGCGGGCGGACTTTCCGTAAAAAAGGTAATAGATGACGTCACATATGCTGTAAGCATTGATGCCGACAAGAGTGGAAATGTTGCAGCGGTAAGTGATAGCGGAAAATTAAGCATAATAAGGGATACGGATGTAATATCGCAATATGTTCCGGCTGACGGAAGTACATATACAACCTGTACATTTGATGAAGATGGTATATTGTATGCAGGAACATCTGCAGATAGTATTGATGTATACAGAGTTGACGAAGGTATTCTTACGTTAATTGATAATCACAAATGTAATGAATTAAAAAATATAAAAAGCCTGAAATTTGTTGATAATATATCGTCAAGAGAAGAGATTTTATTCGTTTGTGCGGATAACGGAATAGGATATTATAACAACATCGGTGATTTTGTAAAACTTAATACGGGAAATTTTAACAGCTCAATAGATAACATGACTTATGATTATCAGGGAAATCTTTGGTTTGTATCATCGCGACAGGGGATTTTAAGGCTCAGTAAATCAGCATTTACACAGCTCTACAATACATATAATACAGACAGCTCGGTAGTTAATACCGTTACCTGGTGGAATGATGGATTTTACATAGGAACCGACAACGGATTATATGTTTCCAAAGATGAGAACACAAATATAAAAGGAAGAAGTATCACACCTGTTATTGATGTGTTAAACGGAGTTAGAATTCGCTGCTTAAAAGAGGACAGCAAAGGAAATCTGTGGATATGTACATCGCGAGCTGGCGTATATAAGCTGACAACTGACGGTGGTGTAAAAAAATATGATAAAAGCAACGGACTTAACGGCGAACTCTACAGAACGGTAACGGAATTGTCCGATAATACAATACTTGTTGCCGGGGATTCGGGAATGAGTTTTATAAAAGATGATGATTCAGTCTATAACATAGGAACACAGATGATAAACAGCAAGGTGCTGTGTACTTTGCAGGCAGATGATAAGACAATATTTGCGGGTACGGATGGAAATGGAATAGAAGTCATACGTGATGGTGTTATTGTGGGTAATTTCGGCAAAAATGAAGGACTTAGTTCGGGAGTTATTTTAAGAATGGTTGAGGACAGTTCCGGTGATGGCATATTTATTGTTACAAGCAACAGTATATGCTATATGGATAAGACACAAAATATACGTGTGCTTAAAAATTTTCCGTACTATAACAATTACGATATTGTCAATGGAAAAGATGGCATGCTGTTTGTTTTGAGTTCTGCGGGGATTTTTGTGGTAGATGAGAAAAAGCTGCTGTCAGGCGATGATGTGGAATATCGTTTGCTTAATAATCAGTCGGGACTTCAAAATGCAATTACGCCTAATTCATGGAATTACCTGGATAAAAATAACAATCTTTATATTTCAACGGAAGATGGCGTAATAGTTATAAACCTGGAAAATTACAGCTCTAATATCAGGTCATACCGAATACAGATGAAATCGATTCAGGTAGATGATGAACTTATCAGAGTAAGAAGAGGGGAAGATATATATATTAACAGCGGGGCACATGTTCTGGAAATGTTTCCGGAGATAGTTAATTATTCGGTAAATGTTCCGTATGTCAGTATATATTTGGAAGGTTATGACAGCGAGCCGAGGGTTATGCTTCAAAGTGAACTGAATAATATAGTATACAGAAATATACCTGTCGGAACATACAGATTTCATCTTGCAGTGCTTGATGATAAGGGAAAAGTGACGGTAACAGAAAATATATATACTATTATTAAAAAAGCCGAAATGTATGACAACTGGTGGTTTAAAATATATATGGTTGCTGTATTTGCAATTATAGTAGCATATATTACTTGGATAATATTTCATACACAGGTTAAAAGAACTCTTGATTTTCAGAAAAAAGAGCTTGAATTTGTCAAGAAGCAGCTTGAAATGGGTAACGAAACCGTTATGACAATAGCGAGGACCGTAGATGCAAAAGATATAAATACAAGTCAGCATTCATTAAGAGTTTCCGAATATTCCGTGCTTATAGCGAAAGCATTGGGCTACAACGAGGACGAATGTGAAAACCTGAAAAAAGCGGCACTTTTGCATGATATAGGAAAGATAGGTATTCCTGACAGAATTCTTAATAAGCCCGACAGACTTACTGATGAGGAATATGCACTTATGAAATCGCATGTTGAAAAAGGTGCACAGATACTTAAAAATTTCACGCTTATAAATCATGTTGAGGAAGGTGCGTTATATCACCATGAAAGATATGACGGAAGCGGTTATATGTATGGTCTTAAAGGTGAAGAAATACCGCTTAATGCAAGAATTATCGGAATTGCAGACGCTTTTGACGCGATGACGGCAAACAGAGTGTACAGGAAAAAACTTGATAAGGATTATGTTATCAGAGAAATTAAACGTGGAAGCGGTACACAGTTTGACCCTAAACTTGTAGAAATAATGCTTGGTCTTATTGAAAAAGGCCTTATTGATATAGACAATCTGTATAAGGATGGTGAAAATCATGTGGAACAATGATATTAAAGAAAAGATAAAAAAAACACTGTCATATACAGCGAAAAGAGACTGCATAATAACATTGATAACATGTATAGTGGTAAGTATAGTTATAGGTGCATTTATTGTTTATTTAAGGCGTGATGAAGATAAAACCATAAAAGTAGGAGTTGTCTACGTCGGAGATGCAAGTACAATGTATACAAATAATTTTATAGAGGCATTGTCTGATATAGAACAGGAATATAATGGTAAAGTTGAAATTGTTTCTATGTATAATGTTGCCGAGGGAACCGAGAGGGACTATCTTGAGAGGCTGGTCAGTGATGGTTGTAATATGATTTTTTCGACAAGTTATAATTACGGTGTGACTACAAAAGAATTGGCACAGAAATACCCCGAGGTGCAATTTTGCATGGCGACATGTTCCAATGCCAATGAAGAACCGTATCTGAAAAATTATCATACATTTATGGGAGCAATATATCAGGGTAGATATGCCGCAGGTGTGTCCGCAGGAATGAAGCTTAAAGAACTTATAGATGACGGCATAATTTCGGAGTCCGAGGCAAAAATAGGATATGTCGGTGCGTATCCTTACGCCGAGGTTATATCGGGATATACGGCATTTCTTCTCGGTGCAAGGTCTGTTGTGCCGCAGGCGGTTATGACCGTTAAGTATACAAATTCATGGAATGATTACCGTACCGAAAAGAAGTACGCTAGGGAATTAATAGACGAGCATTGTATAATTATATCGCAACATTCCGATACGACAGGTCCGGCTACCGCATGCGAAGAAACATCTTCAGATGTACCAGTATACAATGTGAGTTATAATCAGAGCATGCTCGACATTGCACCTACAACTTATCTGACAGGCTGCAAAATTAACTGGAAACCGTATATGAAATCAGCTATAGATGCAGTTCTTAATGATAAAGTGATAGAGAAGCAAGTTAAAGGCAATGTAAACGGAAATGATGTCGGCGCGGGATTTGACGAGGAATGGGTATCAATGCTGGAATTCAATGATATAGCTGTTGCAAACGGCACCAAAGAGAGGGTGAAAAAGGTTATTGAACAGTTTAAAAAGGGCAATATAAATGTATTTCAGGGTGACTATATCGGAGTAAATCCTGATAATCCGTCAGAAAAGATAGATTTAAAAGAAGGATATATTGAAAATGAGTACAGTTCAGCCCCGACATTTAAGTATATATTAAAGGATATAATTACTGTTGAGTAATCGCTTTTTATATTGGCTGGGGGTAAAAATCCAATATTGTTAAAAATTATCATCTGCTTATAATTGTGCCTACAAGATGTGGAACAGGCAGAGAGGTGACTAATATTCAAGTTATTAACTGAGTAAGCAAAGGCTGGAAATCATCTGTTGAAGCGGGCGACGTGATAAAAACTCAGCAGAGACTGTTAAGTTTTAGCGGTTTTTTGATATAATTCAGTATATACTTTTGATGAAACGTATTGTAAAAAGCAATACACTGTGGTACATTAAAACAAACAGGAGGTGTATATTATGGCAGCAAAAACAGCAAATGTTACAGCACGTATTCAACCAAATATAAAAGAACAGGCAGAAGCGATTCTGGAAAGGCTAGGGATTCCTGTATCTGTATTTATTGACATGACATACAGGCAGGTTATTATGAGGGATGGAATACCTTTTTCTCTGGATATTCCGGATAAGCTTATTACAAGAGATACATTAACAAAAACGGAATTTGATACTATGATGCAAAATGGTTTATCACAAGCTAAGCGAGATGATTCTGTTTCTGTTGAGGAGGCTTTCAGTCAGTTGAAAAAGGGAATTTAATGTATGGATAATGAATATGAAGTAAAAGTTACCAGACAGGCATTAGAACATATGAGGGGAATTGTACATTATATTTCATATGACCTTATGAATCCGAAAGCTGCTGATAACTTATTGGATGATTTGAAATCGTCAATACTGAAATTGTCAGTTTTACCAAAGAAACACCCATTGATAGAAGAAGAACCGTGGAGAAGCGAAGGTGTACGTAAAATTATAGTGAAAAATTTTTTGGTGTATTACTGGATAGACGATGAAGGTAATAAAGTTTATGTAACAGCAGTGATTTATAATAAGAGAGACCAGATAAAACAACTGAAAAATATGGATATGCAATAAAAACTGCCTAGATGAAAAACCGCTGAGACCGTGGAGTTTCAGCGGTTTTTTGTTTGGTACTGTCTCTGAACCTTGTATTTGACGAGCTGGTTGGGGATTTTATTTCCAAAAATACCGACTGAACGGTTGTAAATATTGCCTGTGGGCTTGATACGAGGGCATACCGCATGGATAATGCATTGTTGACCTGGTACAATCTCGATTTGCCTGAGACCATAGAGGTGCGAAATTCCGTATACAACGAATCGGGCAGAATATCTACGATTGCTTGTTCCGTACTTGATAAAGCATGGGTGAATCAGGTTAAAGTGAGAGGAAAAATCCTTTTTATTATTGAGGGACTTACAATGTATATGTCCGCCGATGAGGTGAAGACAATGCTTGGAATTATAAGGGATAATTTTGATAATGCATATGTGTGCATGGAAACATTATGCCCTTTATTTGTAAAAAAAAGAAGGCATCGAGAAATCAATAAAAGCCACAGGTGCAACATTTACTTGGGGCACCGACAAATTTGAAGATTTAAAAGATATTGCTGTGTGATTTAAAAAAGTAGGACAGTTTTTATATGGAAATCTGCCGCTTTTTCTGATAAAATAATAGAAAAATTTATACGAGGAGAATTTTAATGAAAATAGGTATTTTAGGATATGGAAATCTTGGAAGAGGTGTAGAATGTGCAATTAAGCAGAATCCTGATATGGAACTTGCGGCCGTTTTTACGAGACGTGCACCGGAAACAGTTTCAATTCTTACAGAGAGTGCAGCAGTTTGTTCTGTTGATGACATTGCACAGTGGAAAGATAAAATTGATGTTATGATTCTTTGTGGTGGAAGTGCAACAGATTTGCCGGTTCAGACACCTGAGTATGCAAAGATGTTTAATGTTGTTGACAGTTTTGATACACATGCAAGAATTCCTGAACATTTTGCGAATGTTGACGCATCTGCAAAGGAAAGCGGACATGTCGGAATTATTTCCGTTGGCTGGGACCCGGGAATGTTTTCTTTAAACCGTATGTATGCAAATGCAATTTTGCCTGAGGGACGTGATTATACATTCTGGGGAAAAGGTGTAAGTCAGGGCCATTCAGATGCAATCCGCCGAGTTGAAGGTGTTAAGGACGGAAAGCAGTATACAATTCCTGTAGAATCAGCTCTTGAGGCTGTAAGAAATGGTGAGAATCCTGAACTTACTACAAGGCAGAAACATACAAGAGAGTGTTTTGTTGTTCTTGAAGAGGGGGCTGATGCAAAAAAGGTTGAAGAAGAAATTAAGAATATGCCAAACTATTTCGCAGAATACGATACCACAGTGCATTTTATCAGCGAAGAGGAATTAAAGAAGAACCACAGCGGAATCCCACACGGTGGATTTGTTATCCGTTCAGGTAAGACGGGCTGGAATCAGGAAAATAATCATGTTATTGAGTATAGCTTAAAGCTTGATTCAAATCCTGAATTTACATCATGTGTCATTGTGGCATATGCAAGAGCTGCATACCGTCTTTACAAAGAAGGTCAGAGCGGCTGTAAGACTGTATTTGATATTGCACCTGCATATCTGAGTGCAAAAGACGGAGCAGAGCTTAGGAAGACACTCCTGTAATTATAATCATAGCAATTTAAGGAGAGAACTTTAAGATGGAACATATATCAAGAAATGCTGCATTTGAATTACTAAAAAAATATAACAAAGATCCTTTTCACATTCAGCATGCACTTACTGTTGAGGCAGTGATGAAATGGTATGCCAATGAATTAGGCTATGGTGATGATGCACAATATTGGGGAATTGTAGGACTTCTACATGATATTGATTTTGAACTTTATCCTGACCAGCATTGTATAAAGGCACCTGAATTGTTAAGAGAGGGCGGTGTGTCAGAAGATATTATTCATGGAGTTGTTTCCCATGGTTATGGGATAACAGTTGATGTTGCACCGGAACATGAAATGGAAAAAGTGCTTTTTGCGGCAGACGAGCTAACAGGTCTTATATGGGCAGCAGCTCTTATGCGTCCGTCAAAGAGCACAAAAGACATGGAACTTAAATCATTAAAAAAGAAATATAAGAGCAAAGGTTTTGCAGCAGGCTGTTCAAGAGAGGTTATTGAACGCGGTGCACAACAGCTCGGCTGGGAACTTGAAAAACTTCTTACAATGACACTTGCAGCAATGGCTGCATCAGAGGATACAATTAATGAAGAAATTGAGAGCATGAATGCAAATGGCAGTAATTGAACTGGAAAAAAATATTTCATATATAGAGCCGACGCAAAATCCATTGTCGGCAAATGTCGTGCTGATTGAAGGAGAAAATAATCTGTGGCTGTACGATGTCGGAAATAATCCGTGTGTGCCACAGATTATATCTGCTTTTAACACTTCAAATAAGAAGATAAATGTGATTTTGTCTCATTTTCATGCCGACCATATAGGTAATCTTGATAAAATCAACTATTCAAATGTGTATCAGGGCAGATTGACTTATAAATATACGAAAACAGGTGAAATACTGGAAAATGATTTGTATTTTCGTGATGGTAATATGAATCTTCATATTTTTCCACTCCCGTCAAGTCATGCCAAAGGTTCTCTGGCATTAGAAATAAATGAAAAATACTGTTTTTTGGGGGATGGTGTTTATGCAATGCAAAAAGGTGAAAAAAGGCTTTATAATGCAGGAATTCTTAAAGAAGAAATTGAAATTCTAAAAAATATAAAAGCACAACATTTTATGCTTAGCCACAGAAATCCTTTTGATAATTCAAAGGATTCGGTTATAAGGCTGCTTGATGGGATATATGCCAAAAGAAAAAGCGGAGAGCCGTATATTTCCGGCATTGACGGGGAATGAGAGGTATTAAGTTAGTCGTATCAGAAAGTATGCAGAGTATATTTATGTAATCTGCACACTTTACATTTACACAAAATAGGTATACTATATAATTAAAATTCCACTATATACAGGAGGAGAATTATGAATTATTCTATTAATACAAAATGCGTACAGGCAGGTTATACACCGGGCAATGGCGAACCAAGACAGATTCCTATTATCCAGTCAACAACATTTAAGTATGATACAAGCGAAGATATGGGAAAGCTTTTTGACCTTGAGGCATCAGGATATTTTTATACAAGATTGCAGAATCCGACCAATGATTATGTAGCTTCAAAGATTGCAGCACTTGAGGGTGGTACAGCGGCAATGCTTACTTCATCAGGTCAGGCAGCCAATTTTTTTGCGTTGTTTAATATATGCGAAGCAGGAAGCCATATTGTTTCTTCATCATCTATTTATGGTGGAACATTTAATCTTATTGAAGTAACTATGAAAAAAATGGGCATAGATGTGACATTTGTAGACCCTGATTGCACAGATGAGGAACTTAATGCTGCATTTAAGGATAATACAAGAGCTGTTTTTGGAGAGTCAATAGCCAATCCGGCACTTACAGTTCTTGATATAGAGAAATTTGCAAAAGCAGCACATGAACATGGTGTACCGCTTATTGTAGATAATACATTCCCTACTCCAGTTAATTTAAGACCTATAGAATGGGGAGCTGATATTGTTACACATTCTACAACAAAATATATGGACGGACATGGTGCAGCTGTAGGCGGTGCGATTGTAGACAGTGGTAAGTTTGACTGGATGGCACATGCTGACAAATTTCCGGGACTTTGTACTCCTGATGAGTCATATCATGGAATTACATATGCAGAAAAGTTTGGTAAAGAGGGTGCGTTTATAACTAAGTGTACTTCACAGCTTATGAGGGATTTGGGCTGCATTCAGTCACCTCAGAATGCTTTTATTTTAAATCTCGGTCTGGAGTCACTTCATGTGCGTATGCCAAGACATGTTGAGAACGGACAGGCTGTTGCAGAATTTCTTGAGAAGCAGGATAAGGTTGAATTTGTCAATTATCCGGGACTTCCATCGAATAAATATTATGAAATAGCAAAGAAATATATGCCAAACGGAGGTTGTGGTGTAGTTTCCTTTGAATTAAAAGGTGGAAGAGAAGCAGCAGAAAAGTTCATGAAGAATCTTAAACTTGCAGCAATTGAGACTCATGTAGCTGATGCGAGAACATGCTGCCTCAATCCTGCAACATCAACACACAGACAGATGAATGATGAACAGCTTGCAGCGGCGGGAATTCCGGCTGGACTTATACGTATATCATGTGGTCTTGAAGATAAGAATGATTTGATTGCCGATATCAAGCAGGCACTTGATGCTATTTAATAAAAATTTAATAAACATCTTCAAATAAGCTTGAAGAGCATTTTAATTAAGTAATATTTCAAAAGGAGAAGCTCACGGGCTTCTCCTTTTTGGACTCAGGTTATTCATTATATTAAAATCTTGCAAGCATACGGTTTAGGATTTTATCGCATATAAATGTATAAGCAGAACTAAAGATATTTGCACTTATTCTTAAAATAACAGCGTATTGGGCACCGAAAAGCCCTGCTGCAATAGATAGTGCACCAAATGTATTAAAAGCTGTCTGCCATGCATATCCTGCTGAATATCCAACACCGATACCACCGATTATTCCTATATAAGGGTACATTGATGAAGGCAGTACATAGTAAAGGACAAGGAAAAGAAGGCATCCGACTATATTAAAAAGTCCTCTTTTCACAGCTCTTGGCTTTATGTCATTTGAAAATGGAAGGCAGACTGACATACAGGCGATACCTGCCCACATGGCACGAGGGAGGTTGAGCAGTGACATTGCAAGTATTGAACTTGATACAATAAAAGTTAGTTTAATATACCATTTTGTGCGTGATGAAGTAATATTAAATTCTGAAAATAAATTTTTAAAAGTACGATGGTAAGGTCTGTTTTTCTGATTTTTGTAAAAAACAATCATGCATATAAGCATGCCTGCTGACAAACCTGCAATTCGCATAAGATAATCGTGTCCGCTTACATCATATCCCAGAAGCAGGAGATAACTGAGAACAAATGTTGAATGGTTATACATAATGACATTATGGCAGCTGAAAATCATAAGGAGCATTATACATAAGAAATTAATAAAAAATGCCGGTATGGCAGGCACCATATTTGCAAGACGTGGACCGGCAGCTAATATTACAAATATACCTGCAATTGAAATAAGTCCGTGATTTGTCTGAATACCAAAATCAGCCTGTCTGAGTACAAGTACAGAAAGCAGAACGCATACACCAACGACGCTGTTACTGTTTCCTGTCAACATACTGAAAATAGTTACAATTGCAACGCAGAATATCATTACAAGATAAACCTTGAAATTATATATTAAAATATGTCTGAATTTTTCTTTTTTGTCATGTGTATTTTTGATTAACTGCTTAGAACCTGCAGAACTAAGCTGTAATTCCTGATAAAATGTCATAGAAACCTCCTTGTGATGATGTAAAAATAATCCCCACAATAGACAGGGTTGAATAATATAACATTAATGACGGATTATGTCAAATAATTTTAATTTTACATGTAAAATTTTAGATGCAAATTTAAATAATAAGTACCAATGCAAAAATAAAAGTTATATAATAAAATTATAGGGAAGAGGGGGAATGACAGCTGCCTGACAAAAAAGGGAGAGAGTATCAGGACAGCTATCGGAGTTTATGAAAAGGTTTTATCTAATGTCTTTCGACATTGTTTATATTACAGGTAAAATGTGATTAATAATTGTTGATTTTATGAAAAAATTGTGAAAAACATGAAGTGTCTCGAAGAAAACAAAAAACAGGATACAGAAAGGCGGTTAATATGAAAGTTGGAATTATAGGAATGGGAAATATGGGTGCAAAATATGCCCTGATGATAGCAAAAGGTGATGTCAAAGGCATGGAACTTTCTGCGATAACAAGAGTTACTGATGAAAGATGGGATATGATTAGACAATATGTTTCACCTGAACTTATGAAGTTTAATTCGGGCGACGATATGTATGCTGCCATAGATGACAACAGTCTGTCAGTGGATGCAGTAATAATAGTAACACCACATTATTCACATGAAGAACTTGTTAAGAAAGCGTTTGAACGTGGAATAAGTGTACTTTGTGATAAACCTGCAGGAGTTTATTCAAGACAGGCAAGAAGTATGTGGGAGGCATATAAGAGTGCAAAAAAAAGCTGTCCGAAACTTCAATACGGATTCATTTTCCATCAGAGAACATTTCCTGTTTATAGAAAAATAAAAGAAATAATCGATAATAAAACGTATGGTAATATTAAAAGGGTAAACTGGGTTATTACAGACTGGTACAGACCTGATGCATATTATGAATCTGGTAAATGGAGAGCAACGTGGAAATATGACGGAGGAGGAACTCTGCTTAACCAGTGTCCTCATAATCTTGATTTATTGTCATGGATATGTGGAAATCCTTCAGATGTTGCCGGATTTTGCAGCGAAGGCAAGTATCATCCGATAGAGGTAGAAGATGATGTCACAGCATATATGGAATGGGAGAATGGTGCAAGCGGAGTGTTCATTGCATCAACAGGCGAGGCACCCGGTGTCAACAGGCTGGAGATAAGTCTTGATAATGCTCTTCTTGTATGTGACAAAGGCCAGCTTCGTGTATGTGAACTTGACAAGCCGGAAATAGAATACAGAAGAGGAAATGGTGATTTATTTGCTAAGCCAAAGTATGAGTGGAAAGATATAAAGACAGAGCCAAATGATGGTGCATATGAAAAACTACTGACAGAATATGCAGCGGGAAGGTGTGTTGCAAATGGAGACGAAGCTATTAACAGTCTTTATTTATCCAATGCAATATATCTTTCATCATGGAAAAACAGAAAAGTTGCATTGCCTGTAAGTGGCAGCAGATATGAACTTATGTTTGAAAAACAGTTTGAAAAAGAACTTGAAAAAAAGATTAATAAAGCTATAAGACGTAAGTGATAGAATAGCAGAAGCCGCGGTTTTATATAACTGCGGCTTCTAAAGATTTTTCGAGATTTTTCAATTCTTTTAATTCTCTTATTGTAAAATATCCACATACAATGGCGGCGGCTGCATCGGCGATAGGACCTGCATACATTACGCCATCAATTCCCATAAAAATAGGGAAAATAATTATAAGCGGAAGCAGGAACAATATCTGTCTTGTAAGTGACATAAATACACCAAGTCTTGATTTACCTATAGAATTAAAGAAATTTGATGTTACAGGCTGTATTCCGTTGATGATTGTCAAAAACATATATATTCTGAAATACCTTTCAGAAAACTTAAAATATAATTCACTTCCGTTACCGAATATACTGATAATCTGGCGTGGAAATACCTGAAAACATACAAATGCAATAAGCGATAAACCGGAAGCTGCAGCAAGTGCCAGCAGATATGTTTTACGTACACGTTTATATTTTTTTGCTCCGTAATTAAAGCCGATAACAGGCTGTGTTCCCTGAGATATTCCGATTACAAATGACATAAATATCATATTTACTTTTGTGATAATTCCGGCACATGCGAGAGGAATATCACCGCCATATACAGACATTGCACCATAATGTGCAAGTGTGTTATTCATTACAATCTGAACGACTGTCATTGCAATCTGGTTGAAACATGCACTTGCTCCGAGGATAAAAATATTTTTCCAATGATGCAATGAAACTGTAAAGCTGCTTTTGCTTAATTTTATATTTTTAAAATGAAACATATAGCGTAAACTTATGCAAAATGAAATTATCTGTCCAATAATAGTTGCAAGTGCGGCACCTGTCATTCCCATCTTAAATACAAATATGAAGACAGGATCAAGAATTGTATTTACAATTGCACCGATAAGCATTGATGTCATTGAATAGTTTGGACTACCATCTGCGAGAATCAGCTTGCTCATTCCTGTATTGGCTATCAGAAATGGAAAGCCTATAGCAGTAATACGCGTATATGCCTCTGCATATGGAAGTACATCAGGTGTTGCACCGAAAAATTTAAGCATTGGCGTAAGGAATATGGTGGTTATAAGAAATAAAAATATTCCCATTATAGCCATAAGAATTATTCCATTGCCGGCATATTTTTCTGATTCTTTCTTCTCACCTGCACCAAGATGCAGTGAGTAATTGGTTGCACAACCAATTCCGAGCAGGAGTGATATAGCCGTGCATGTTGTTGATAGTGGAAATGCAATATTTGTTGCTGCATTTCCAAGCATACCGATACCCTGACCGATAAAAATCTGATCGACGATGTTGTATAACGCAGTAACAAGCATTGATATAATACATGGAATTGCAAATCCTACAAGAAGTTTTCCCTCGTTTTTGTACCCGAGTGGATTTTCATTTTCATTATTGATGCTCATTGTGTGTTATCCTTTCTGATAAAATAATCAATTATTCTTCAAATGAAACAATCTGTGTTGCATTATTATAACCAAGCTGCTGCATTTTTTTCTGGAGATTATTAAGAGCTTTATCATATTTTAAGAAAGCATCATATGTATCGTTAAAATATGAGAGAGCTTTTTTGTCATCCCCATCTTCTTTTGCCTGCCATGATAGAGTGGCAAAGTGATGAAGAACTTCATGCGTTTTGACAAGCTGACCAAATTCAGGACTTTCAGTAAGACGGCTGTCAGTCTGGCTGTTCAGCCATTTTCCAAGCTTGCATCCCAAAGGGTTATCAACCTGTTTTTTCTTTAAGTGTTCAAATCCGACAATATTGTTGTATACACGCCATGTAAGAACATAGTGATCTACTTCAAATACACGCATCCAGTCCTGCTGTGTGATATTAGAACATCCACGAACCAGGTCACTTCTGGTCTTGTCAAGATAACGTCCTAATTTAAATACACGTTGTCCTGATTGTATACATTCATCAGATAAAATGTTATAACTTTGAGAAATATTTTCAATTTGTTTTGCTAATGATTTTGTTACACCGGTCTGCGTGTCAATGTCGTTAAATATACTGTCAACGCTTACGCTTATGTTGTCCATCTGGCCATTCATCTGCTGTATGGCGGCAAGCGACTGCTCAACTTTCTTATTTCCTTCTCCAAGTGTGAGAGTTGTCTCATCCATTGCAGAGGCAAGTGAGTCAATGCTTTCTCTTAATTCAGCAACATATTTTACAATATCTTCGGCTGATTGTGAAGTGTTTGAAGATAAAATTCTTACCTGTTCGGCAACGACAGAAAAGCCTTTTCCGGCTTCACCTGCTCTTGCAGCTTCAATAGAAGCATTTAAAGCAAGAAGATTACTCTGGCTTGCGACATTTTGGACAATGTCAACAATTTCTTCTATTTTATTGATTTTTCCTTTGAAATCCTGGACATTCTGATTGATAGTGCTGATTTTTTCAGATGATTTATTGACAGCTTTAATACTGTCATTCATGTCTGTAGTTATATTTTGTGAAACTGATAGAATTTTGTGAGTGTTTGTGCGGATATCTCCCATTGCATCAGAAATGTTTTCAATAGAACTTTCGAGATGCTGGCTGGAATTTTCCATGTGCTGTATTGATTTTGTCTGTGATTCGACCTGTTCCAGAGTATTCTTTATAAGAGTGTTGTCACCGATAACACCCATTGTTTCATTGAGACGCATTACAACAGGGTTATTTACTTCTGTAAAAACATGCAGCATTTTATTGAGTTTTTCACCATATTCGGGGTTGTTAAAGTCAACAGGATTAACACCGCTGAAGTTACCTGCAATAATTTTATCAATAGTATCAAGTATCTGTACCGCATCATGGTCAGACAAAATCTCATCCTTTTTTTTCCTTTTAAACATGCAAAATCTCCCTATATATTATATTAAATTGTTCACTGAGTTACTTTGTAAACTATTATAACATGTAATTGGTAATAAAGTATTATTTTTTTTAAAATTTGATAAAAGTGTCAATATTTTCTGTAATAATTACGTATTTTTTTGTTTTATTGGTTGACTTTAAAGAATCATAGGATTAAAATATCTCCGTTTGGCCTGTGTCTTGATGCAGGTGTTTAATATACAAAAAGGATGAAAGAGGAAAAAATATGCTTGACAGTGATTTGGAAATTATGAAAAAAGCGGCTTTTAACAAGGCTGATATTTGTAATAATCATTTGGGAAAATATTTTATAAGGGCGATTGTAGCAGGATTTTTCATAGTTGTTGCAACTATGCTTTCTAATGTGACAGCAGCAGTTTTGTTAAAAACATATCCGCAGTTTGGAAAACTTATAAGTTCAATATTTTTCTCAATTGCAATAATTCTCGTTGTTTTTATCGGCGGAGAACTTTTTACCGGAAATAATATGGTAATGGCGATGGGTGTGTATACAAAGACATGTAAAGTGTCAGATATGATAAAGACTTGGGTTATAAGTTATATAGGTAATTTTGTGGGTTCATTTATATTAGGCGGACTTTTTGTATGGAGTAATGCCTCACATCAGATTCTTGTTGATTATTACAGAAGTTTTATATATACAAAACTTGATGCGACACCGATGGAATTGTTTATACGTGGCGTTTTGTGTAATTTTCTTGTATGTCTTGCTGTCTATACAGGTATGAAATTAAAGAGTGAGAGCGGTAAGATGATAATGATGTTTTGTATTATTACGGCGTTTGTTCTGTCAGGGTTTGAGCACTGCGTTGCCAATATGGGAACATTTACAATAGGGTATATGCTTCTTGGTGATATTGGAACGGCAGCAGTAATAAAAAGCCAGTTTTTTGTTACACTTGGAAATATAGTTGGTGGTGCAGTTCTTTTGGCATTTCCGTTAAAGCAGATGAGTGCAGAGCACTAGAAAAAGCAAGTGTAAGCAAGAAAATTTTTGTTTGACTTTTCAACAAAATAGAAATATAATGACTTCTAAACGAGTAGCAGACTAGCGTAAATCCAGTTTTGCTACTCTTTTTTTGTGCACATGCTGTCGCACATTATGAAAATATATAATGCATTTTAAAGTGTGTAGCTTATCAGCGTAAGTCCAGCTTATGAGGTAAGTACACACTTTTTTTATGCAGAAAAAGGAGGCTGAATCCTCTCCTCACCAAGGGGTTCGGATTTTGCTTCGCAAAACAAGGAGGCTAAATCCTCTCCTCACCAAGGGGTTCGGATTTTGCTTCGCAAAACAAGGAGGCTAAATCCTCTCCTCACCAAAGGGTTCGGATTTTGCTTCGCAAAACAAGGAGGATTGTAAAATGGCAGAAAGTAACAAGATGAAGAAGATGCCGGTAAATAAGCTCATGGTTCAGATGGGAATACCGATGATATTATCTATGGCATTGCAGGCGGTTTACAACATTGTGGACAGTGCCTTTGTTGGAAACATGAGAACAGGAAGTGAGGCGGCACTAAATGCACTGACACTTGTGTTTCCGGTTCAGATGCTCATGGTAGCAGTTGGAATCGGAACAGGTGTTGGAACAAATGCACTTCTAGCAAGAACACTTGGACAGGGAAATGGTAAAAAAGCAGCAAAAGTTGCGGGAAATAGTTTGTTTCTTGGAGTGATTATTTATGCGGTGTGCCTGTTGTTTGGAATTTTTGGGGTAAGAGCATATATTTCATCACAGACAATTGACACTGAGGTTATTTCAATGGGAATAGACTACTTAAGAATATGCTGCGTAATTTCATTTGGAATTATATTCTTTTCATTATTTGAAAAACTCTTACAGGCAACAGGACGTTCACTATATTCTACAATCGGTCAGATTGTGGGGGCAGTGGTGAATATTATTCTTGATCCAATTATGATTTATGGTATTGGACCGGTTCCTGAAATGGGAGTGAAGGGAGCAGCATATGCAACTGTTATTGGACAGGTTGCGTCTGCAATATTATTGTTAGTATTTCATATGAAACTAAATAAGGAAATTGAACATGATGTAAAGTATATGAAGCCGGATAGCGGAATAATCAAGGAAATATATGCAATTGGACTTCCTGCAATTATTGCACAGGCACTTATGTCTATTATGGTATATGTGATGAATCTGATTTTGAAATTCAGTCCTTCCGCACAGACAGCATATGGATTGTTCTATAAAGTACAGCAGTTTGTATTGTTTCTTGCATTTGGGCTTAGAGATGCAATCACGCCGATTATTGCATTTGCTTATGGTATGAGAAGTAAAAAGAGAATTCAGGATGGCATCAGGTATGGACTGTTCTATACAGTTGTACTAATGATTCTAGGAATTGCAATTACAGAAATTTTCTCTGGGGCTTTTGCAACTTTGTTCAATGCAGGACAGTCAAGGGAATATTTTATCGGGGCAATGAGGATAATCTCAATAAGCTTTCTGTTCGCCGGAATAAATGTTGCTTATCAGGGAATTTATCAGGCACTGGATGGCGGTATTGAATCATTGGTTATCTCTCTTTTGAGACAACTTATTATTATTCTGCCACTGGCTGGAATTTTTTCTGTGTTTGTCAGAAACGGTCAGATGGGAGTTTCCCTGATCTGGTGGGCATTCCCAATAACTGAGGTTATTTCATGTCTGGCAGGATATGCATTTTTAAAGAGAATCAGAAAGAATAAAGTAGATGTTTTAAATTAAGGAGGAATAAGAAATGGCAAAAAGAATTATTACAATCAGCAGGGAATTTGGAAGCGGTGGACGTTTTATCGGTGAAGAAGTGGCAAAGAAACTTGGCATTGCATATTATGACAAGGATATTATTGGACAGATTGCAGAACAGTCAGGATTGTCACCGGAGTATATTAAGGAAAATGCTGAGTTATCCCCAAAGAAAGGTTTATTTGCATATGCCTTTGCCGGACGTGACATTACAGGAAAGTCCATAGAAGATATGGTATATGAGGCACAGAGAAAAGTTATTTTGGAGTTGGCTGGAAAGGAGCCTTGTGTAATTGTTGGAAGAAATGCTGATTACATTTTGAAAGACAGGGATGATGTGTTAAATGTGTTTATTCATGGGGATATGCCGGAAAAAGTACAGCGTATCATGGGCTTATATAATGTTGAAGAGAAGGAAGCCGTCAAAATGATGGCAGACACAGATAAAAGACGTATGACAAATTATAACTTTTACACGGAGCAGAAATGGGGAAAAGCCAGTAATTATACATTGTGCCTGAACAGTTCACAGCTTGGATATGACAGGTGTGAGAAGATAATTCTGGATTGTATGTGATTGTGCATGAATTGGAAAAATTCCAGCAGGCTGATATACCAGTGTTATGGCGGCCATTTCATGAGGCGGATGGTAACTGGTTCTGGTGGGGAGCAAAATAACCTGTTGTTGCTTTACAAATTTGTTAGCATAAATTGATGACTTTTTCACAACAAAAAAAGGTCAATTCACAACATTCCAGATAGATATTGCATGAACTTATCCGATATAATAGCTATAAATATATGTAAGCAAGGAAGTGACAATATGCGAATTGCTATCTGCGATGATGAAGTATCTATGGTTCAGATACTGGAAGAAAAAATAAAAAAGTTATTGCCGGATGCGGTTATAGATAAATATTTATCGGGTGATGAACTGATCGCAAGTGGCAGTAAGCCGGATATTCTTTTTCTGGATATTCAGATGCCGGGAATGGATGGGATGGAAACGGCAAAGGTGCTTCGTCAGGACAATGAGAATATGATACTCATTTTTGTGACAGCAGCAGAGGAATATGTTTTTCAGGCATTTGATGTCGGAGCATTTCATTATCTGGTTAAGCCATTTTCCGATGAGAAATTTAAAGAGGTTGTGACAAAGGCAGTCCATAACATAAAAAGGAGTTCCAGACTTGAAAAAGACGAAAAATATATCATGGTACAGACCGCCGGAAGTCATATAAAAATTTTTCTGCGTGATATTGTGTATGCCGAGGTGTATAACCGGAAAGTTATTATCCATACACGAAGTACGGATATTGAATACTATGGTAAATTACAGGAATTAAGTGATATGGCAGGAACAGATTTTTTCCGAACACACAGAGCCTATCTTGTACATTTTAAATATGTAGAAAAATATGATGCAACTTGTGTAACTATGAAAAATGGAACTGCATTGATTGCAAAAAAGAATTATCCGGAGTTTGTGAAGCAATATCTGAAGTATAACCAGAGGAAAGGAAATGAAGTCAGATGAGTTTAGTGGAAAGATGTTGGATGATCACATCGAAGTTTTCTGTTATTGCAATTTTGATTATTACAGGAATCTGTTTTGGTGTTTTTGTATATCCATATATGAAAAAGAAAAGGGAAGCTGCTCTGGTCAGTATTGTTTATATTGGAATTATGTCTGTGCTGTATCTGATACCGCAGCAGATTGGCAATTTTTCTGCATATATGCTGGGAGTTGTGGCTGCATTTCTTGTGATGTATGTACAGGACAGAAGAAACATTTATCAGAAAATATTTCTTGCAGTGACATTTTTTTCTATCCGTTGGCTTGCGGTTGCAATGGCAGGCAGAATGGATGATTTTATAACAAAAGCTCTGGTTTTTGGGAATACGATTGCAGGAAGACAATGGCTACAATATATACTTTATGCTGGAACGAGAATTCTGGATATTGTGCTTTGTATCATTTTCCTTGCAGTCGCAATCGGTCTGATCAATAAAGCATATGTATACAAAAATGATGAAATGAGCGTTAAAGAGCTGGTAATGCTTATCATACCTTCTCTTGTGGGAGTTACAGGGTATGGTATTCTGCAATATTATCTGAATATTTATGAAAAAGATACAGGAAAGAGCCTGGCAGATACCTATGGATTTTATGGAACTTTAAGCTTCGTGCATTATTTTATCTCTATCATAGCAATTCTTGTTATGACTACGATGTTTCAAAACTGGAAGGTGGCACAGGAAGAACAGACAGGGCAGGAGCTGGTATTAAATCAGGTCAGTGATATGAAAAAGCATATCGGGGAAGTGGAAAAGCTGTATCAGGATATCCGCAGCCTGCGTCATGACATGGGGAATCATATACAGATGCTGGAACATCTTGTGGCAGAGAATCATATGGATGATGCAGCAGAATATATGGAGCATTTGAAAAAGGAGTGGAATGAAATATCTCCTGAGATAAAAACGGGGAGTCCTGTCATTGATGTGATTCTGATGGAAAAGTTAAGAGAAGCAAAGGAAAAGCAGATTCGTTTTATATCAGATTTTCATTATCCAAAGGATACGAAATTAAATGCATTTGATTTAAGCGTGATCTTAAACAATGCACTGGATAATTGCATGGAAAATGTAAGTGGAGAAAATCCTTATATCAGTCTCTCTTCTTTTCGGAAAAACAGTATTTTTATGATAACCATAAAGAACAGATATGAGGGAGAGTTAAATTATAAGGACAGTGATCTGCCGGAAACAACGAAATCTGGTAAGGAGCATGGAATTGGACTGCATAATATCCGGAGGGTTGCAAGGATGTATATGGGAGATATATTTTTAGAGCAGGAGAATCAGGAAGTGGTTCTAAGTATTATGTTACAGGTAGAATAAGGACAAAAAGCACTAAGTAATCTGTGAAACATCAGAATATTTAGTGTTTTTTATTTGCTTCACAACAAAAAAAGGGCGGTTCACAACATCACTGTTTATTGTAAAGAAAGATATGCCGAAAGAATCAGTAAAGAGAAATCATGTTGTACATATTTTTAAGGAAACGGATTTCAGAATTTAAGCTCAAGGAGGTCAAATCCTCTCCTCACCAAAGGGTTCGGATTTTGCCTCGCAAAACAAGGAGGATTAAAATGAGGATCAATGGATTTAGTGGGACAAATACGCAGACAGGAACAATGGGAATGACACAGGGGAATGATTCTGTAAGTAAAAATATTCAGAATCAGATTGCAAATGCACAGCAGAAACTACAGGATTTATCATCGAATGAAGAAATGTCATTAGAGGATAAGATGAAAAAGCGTCAGGAGATACAGCAGGAGATTAACAATCTCAATCAGCAGTTAAGACAGCACCAGATTGAGCAGAGAAAGGAACAGCAGAGTAAAAATTCGTCATCTATGGATGATATGGTGGCTGGAACAAGTAACACTTCTAAAAAGAAAGACGCCGGATTGTCACAGGCAAGTATGCAGGCGATGCTCTGTGCAGATTCTTCCATGAAACAGGCAAAGGTGCAGGGAAGTATGGCAACACAGATACAGGGACGTGCCAGTGTGCTTGAATCTGAAATCAAACAGGATGCCGGAAAAGGAAATACTGAGAAGAAGGAAGAAGAACTGGCAGAGCTGCAGGCAAAGGCACAGTCTGCGACAGCAGCACAGATGTCTACACTTGCAGATGCAAATAAATCAGTAGAAGAAGCTGCAAAAGCGGAGAACAGCAATACAGAAGACACTGCAACAAAGAACAATACTGATAAATCCGAAAAAACACAGGAATCTGTGGGGGCTGCGGCAGAGGAGACAGACAGCGTAAAGAATACGGATATCAAAGGGGAAACACAGGTGACAGTAGAAACACCGACTCTGGAAAATGCACAGAATGCAACACAGCAGGCAGCGTATACACCGATTGATATTCGTTTATAGTTGGTAAAGGAGAATGGTATTATGTCAGAGATTAAGAGTTTTAGTGATTACACAAGTAAATATAACAGCAATGTAGATTATTCCGCATTATTTGGAGGAACTTCCGACAGTTCATCCGTAGGAAACACCAATATGCTTTCTGATTATGCTGCGATTAAAAACGGAAGCTATGGAAAACTTATGAAAGCATATTATGCAAAGCAGGATGCAGAAAAATTATCGGGGAAAGGCGATACTTCACAGAAGCTTACACTGATGAAAACAAGTGCGGATTCCCTGAAAAAATCAGCAGATGCACTAAATGATGCGTCACTTTGGGAAAAAAAGAAAATAAAAAAGAAGGATGAAAAGACCGGGGAAGAAACAGAGGTAGTGGATTATGACTGGGATGCAATTACCAAAAAAGTGAAATCTTTTATTGATGATTATAATGATGTTGTTAAGGAGGCAGGAGAATCCAATACAAAAGATGTCCTTAGAAATGCTTCATGGATGACAGGCATGACAGACAAAACCAGTCATTTACTTTCTAAAATAGGTATTACCATAGGAAAGGGGAATAAGTTGGAGCTGGATGAAGATGAATTGAAGAAAGCAGATATCAGTTCATTGAAAACGGTTTTTACAGGTTACAATTCCTTTGCAGGCAAAACAGCCCAGAAAGCAGCTGGTATATCAAATGCTGCGAATCGTGCAAGTGCGACTTATACAAACAATGGTACATATTCGAAAAAAGATTCCTCTCTAACGTCAAGTAAGATAGATAAGGAAGTATAGGAATATTGTATGAGTGACTAATTTAAGTAAATGTATATCACTAATTAGTAAACATGAAAGTGAATAGGCGATTAGCAAATCTGGCGGGATATGTTGTATGTCAGCAGACAAACGACGGTTCTAAATTCTTTCAAACAACTAATATGAAGAAGAATACAGCAGAACAAAAAGAATATATAGATACTGCGGTATCTATGATTGAGAAAGCACAAAAAATATTTGGACGCATGCGTGGATTTGTATGCATGATTCAGACAATGAAATTGTTAATTCGCAAGCAAATATGAAAAAGGCGAACCAATATTCTTTATGGCATGAAGTGTATGAGACAACAGGGTATGAATTTTATTCTAATAGATGGTTGGAATATGCTAAGAATGCTGCATACATGATGCAGTTAAGAAATGTATTGCCCAAATACAGAAAGGGAACTATAATGATGCTGTGAATAATAATCTAAATGACAGACAGAGAACAGGTACAATATCAAGAAAAGATTACAGGGATATATTTCTGTATCTTTGTGGATTTATGATTAGGAGATATTTATCCGATTTTAGCAGATAACTGGTTAATCACAAAATATGAATATTGGGAGCTTATGTTATGAATAAATTTATAAAATTATTTAAGAAAGACAAAGACGAGTTCGGATATCTTACAGACGAGCCGTTTGACATAAGAAAAATCATTCCTGTTGCGGCATTGCTTGCAGTGGCAATAATTGCAGTTGTTATAGTTGTTGTGATAAATTCCGGCAAAAAGAATAAGACAGCCGGAACGGTTGATGTTGTAACAGAGACTACAACTGCACAGAGTGTGACGCAGACAGGCAGTGCTTCTGATACGGCAACACTTTCTTCTGATGAAGAAAAGCAGGAAGACCCTCAGTATGAGGCCGACATGGGAATGTCAGATGAAGGAAGCGGTGCTTCGGTCACTCTTTCGGCGGGAGGCAATGAAACGGCAGATACGACAATCGGCATAGATGTTTCTAAATATCAGGGAACTATAGACTGGGCGGAAGTAGCATCATCCGGCGTTGATTTTGCAATGATACGAGTCGGTTACAGAACACAGAAAACCGGTGTAATATATGCTGATACTAACGCAAAATATAACATGCAGCAGGCAGCAGCCAACGGAATAAAAGTCGGAGTATATTTTTTCTCATCAGCGGTAAATGAGAGTGAAGCAATTGAAGAAGCTGGCTGGGTTGCAGATTATATTGCAAATTATAATATAACTTATCCTGTGGCATTTGATTGTGAGGGTTTTGATTCGGCGGACAGCAGGCAGAATGGTATGTCTAATGATGACAGGACTAATGTTGCAGATGCATTTTTACAGGAAATATATTCAAGAGGTTACACTCCGATGTTTTATGCTTCAGCATCGCATCTTACAGGAAACAGCAGATGGAATACATCAACACTTGAAAATAATTATAAAATGTGGGTTGCACAATATCCGTCAGTTCCTTATCCGGATACATCCTCAACATCTTATTCGGGAGCATGTGCAATGTGGCAGTATACAAGTAATGGAAATGTAAGCGGAATAAGCACAAATGTTGATATAAATGTTGCATATTTCGGATACAGCCAGAGTGCGGGAACGATGAGCGGTGAGACGGCTGCGGCTGCAAGTGCAGATGTTGAAGCAAATATGAATTTTACATCGGTAAATGATACTGTTACAGCAAAAGAATATGTAAGATTAAGAAATAAACCTAGTCAGGACACTGATTCAACAATAATTGCGACATTAAATAACGGTGAGACGGTGACAAGAACAGGAATCAGTGACAGCGGCTGGTCAAGGCTTAACTATAACGGTCAGAATGTTTATGCTGTATCAAGCTATCTTACAACCGATTTGTCCGCACCGACGCAGGCAGAAACACAGCAGTTTATGACTCAGTTTATAAGCTGCAATGATGAGGTAACTCCGAAAGATGAAGTTAATCTGAGGTCGAAGCCAAGTTATACGGATTCGGATTCGGTTGTTGTTGCGTCGGTTAAAAATGGAACGATTCTTACAAGGACAGGTTATAACAATGAAGTTGGCTGGTCGCGTGTTGTATACAATGGACAGACGCTTTATTGCATTACAAGTTATCTGATTGTGAAATAAAAATATTGATATTTCTGCCAAAACAGCTCGAAATATAGTATAATATTAGAATATTAGTAAAAAACAGATTGGAGATAAAAGGTATGATTAAACACGTAATTTTATGGAAATTAAAAGATGAACTTGGCAAAGAAGAAAAAGAAAGTGTAAAAAAAGGTATAAAGGAAGGACTTGAGGGACTTGCAGGCCAGATTCCGGGACTTATTGATGTCCATGTAAATATTAACGGGCTTGAGTCATCGACAGCTGATGTAATGCTTGATACAACATTTGAGAGTGTTGATGCATTAAAAGCATATGCTGTTAATCCTAAGCATGTTGCGGTTGCAGACGGTAAAGTAAGACCATATACAGCAATAAGATCATGCCTTGATTACGAAGTTTAAAAAAATGCAGATATATTTAAAACCTATAATATCAGCGTGTTATGTTTTTCCGGTTCTTGCATTGCTTTTTACAATACCATATATTTTGTATGAATATCACAAATATGGTTCTATACTTGTGTTGAGAACCGGAATTATATATACGTTTATATTTTATATGCTGACGTCATATTTTATGACAATACTGCCGCTCCCACCGCTTGATTCTGTATCATCTGACTCAGCGTGCATGCTGCTTGTGCCGTTTGATGCGGTTAAAAGAGTGATTGTAAATTCACATATTAATTTTAAAAGTCCGGCAACATATATTAATATATTCAGCTGTGCTGATTTCTGGCAGATAATATTTAATATACTTTTATTACTGCCATTTGGAGTGTATCTGAGATATTATTTCAGAAGAAAATGGTGGCAGGTGCTTATAATGTCATTTGCTTACAGCCTCTTTTTTGAGCTTACACAGTTATCTGGTCTGTATGGAATATATAGATATCCATACAGATTTTTTGAGATTGATGACCTTATATGTAATACTCTTGGTGGAATGACTGGATATTTAATCACGCCGCTTTTTGTATTTTTTATACCCAAAAGAGAAAGATTGGATGAGATGGCATACAGTCGTGGTGAGATTGTATCAGAATTCAGAAGAATTGTTGCGTGGATTATTGATATTGCATTGATAATTGCACCTGTTGTGGGCTTTTTTGTATTTAACAAAGAAATAATTATTAATATAATATATGATTCACGTTATATCATGTGCATTTCGGCGTATGTAACAATTGTGTTTACTGTTGTTACAGCTGCATCAAAAGGCCGGACTGTTGGAAAAGCACTTGTTAATATAAGGCTTGTGAATGGCACAAATGAAAATATTATGGCTGACCGCACCAATTTTAAAGAAGTTGGAATTTTCAGGTTGTTTTTCAGATACATCATATTATATATGATAGAGCTTCCTTCACTTATATATGCATATGGCTTATATAAACTGACAGAAACAGCCACTGGCTGGGAATATGTGTTTTATGGCATCGGATGCGGGATATTTATAATAATAGCGGCATATTTTGTCGTTGATCTGGTATTATGCCTTTTCAGCGATACCAGAAATATGATTTACGACAGAATCACGGGAATAACGCACATGAATATGGTAAAAAAATAAAAACAGGAGGTGCTAAGTGATTACAATAAAAAATAAATGAAAAAACAATTCCTGAACATGATATATTATGTGCAGGTTTTCCCTGTCAGGCATTTTCAATAAGTGGAAAACAACGCGGATTTGAAGACAGCAGGGGAACATTGTTTTTTGATGTCGCACGTATAGTAAAAGAAAAAAACCCAAAATTGTTTTTATGGAAAATGTTAAAAATTTTGAGACACATGATTACGGAAAGACATTAAGTGTTGTGAGTACAACTATGAAACAGCTCGGGTACAGGTTTTATAAAAAAGTATATGGGTAAATAATTGGCAAAGGAGAAATTTTGTTATGCAAAAAAAAATAAGGAAAGTTATGTCAGTTTTTATGGTATCTGCACTTCTGTTTTCAGGGTGTGGTATACATGGAACAGATAACGTTAAAAAAGAAGAGGACAACGAAAATAATAATATTGTAAAGCTTACTGTATGGAGCGAGAAAGATAATGTTGATACAACATCAAAAATGGTGGAGAGTTTTAAAGAACATTATAAAGATGAGGCACAATTTGATATTACAATTGGTGTTCAGGCAGATGCTAAAGTAAGAGATGTAATGCTTACAGATGTACATAATGGTGCAGATGTTTTTTCATTTCCTGATGATCAGCTTACATCACTTGTTGCAGGTGGTGTTCTGGTTGAGATACCTGATGCTGAAAAAGTAAAATCTGCTAATATTGAAGAATCGGTGAAAGCTGCTACGTTAGATGATAAAATATATGCATATCCTATGACAGCTGATAACGGTTATTTTATGTACTATGATAAAAATTATTTTTCGGCTGATGATGTAAAGTCATTGGATAAAATGATGTCGGTAGCGGCATCATCAGGAAAGAAGTTTGCCATGGAATTTAATTCGGGGTGGTACATGTATACATTTTTTGGTAATACAGGACTTAATTTATCAATTAATCCTGATGGCGTAACTAATAAATGTAATTGGAATTCTGAATCTGGTGATATTAAAGGAACGGATATTAAATCAGCACTTTCAGCTATAGCATCAAATCCTGGTTTTGTAAGCATGCCTAATGGAGATATTGCGGCTGCAATGAAGTCAGGGGATGTTATAGCAGGTATAAGCGGTGTATGGGATGTTATGAATGTAAAAGCAATATATGGCGATAATTATGGTGCATGTAAACTTCCGACATATACTGTTGCAGGCAAGGAAGTACAGATGTCTTCTTTTACCGGATATAAGATGATGGGGGTTAATGCATATTCAGAGAATAGGGACTGGGCATGCAGACTTGCGGACTGGATGACTAATGAAGATAATCAAAAACTGAGATTTAAAGAGCGTAATCAGGGACCGTCAAACATAAATGTGGCAGCTTCAGATGAAGTGAAAAAAGTTCCAGCAATACAAGCTGTAATTGAACAGTCTAAATATGGAACATTGCAGCGAGTTGGCAACAGTTTCTGGGATGCATGCAAAGATTTTGGCGATACGATATTGAGTGGAACTAATAATGGAATGACAGACCAGGAGCTTATGGATAAACTTGTTAATGGTATTACAGCATCAACTATTAAGTGATGGCTTTTATGATATTACATTGCTGATATTAAGATAAGCAGAATGGAGACTTTTATGGTAAATAAAAAAAGAACAAGCTTAAAGGTACTGATACTTATTCCCGTATTTATTCTTGGAATATTATCTGTGGTATCCAATATAATGGCTATTAATAATATAAGAATGGTTAATTCAAATGCATCTGATATTACGGATGATTGTATGAATAGTATATCAGAACTAGGTGAAATCCAGAATGCAACACAGTCAATACATAAGCTGGGGTTGTCTCATATTATTGCAACTGACCTTAATACAATGATTTCTGTAGTGGAAAATATAAGGAAGGAACAGTCAGAACTTGAAAATAATCTTGAAGATTATAAGAAGTATGTCAGTGATTCTGATCAGGAAGTTTATAATTCACTTGTACAGAATTATGAAATTATGAAAAAAGAGCTTGGAAGTATTATGGCATATAGTGCACTTGGTAAGAAAGAAGAGGCATATGCATTGGCAAACGGAGTAGTAAGCGATAGCAGCAGTGCAATACAGGAAAATATAAATGTATTAAAAGAACATGCTAATTCTACAGCTTCAACTGCAAGAGAAAGACTTTCGGCAGTATATACCGGTTCTCTTATATGTAGTATTGTTATTATTGCAATAAGTATATTGTTACTGCTTACAGCATTGTATTGTGTTATGAAATATATTATAAAACCGATACTTGCAACGAATAAAGATATTAGGGAAATTATAAGTGGAATAGATAATGGAGAAGGTGATCTTACTAAGAGAGTTACAATACTGTCTAATGATGAGATTGCTGATCTCGGTAATGGAATTAATATTTTTATGGAAAAACTTCAGGGAATACTTAAACTGATTATTGAGAATACAAACCTGATGGAAGGCGTTGTAGAGGCCGTAGATAAAAGTGTGGCTGCCTCTAATGATAGTGCTTCTGATTTATCAGCAATGACAGAAGAATTATCTGCAACTATGCAGGATGTAGGACAATCAGTTAATGTTATTAATGACAGTGCGAATAATGTACGTGAAGACGTTGATATAATAGCATCAAAGTCAAATGAAATTAATACATTTTCTAAGCAGATGAAAGAAGATGCTGATAATATGGAAAGTAATGCCAGAAACAATATGGAACAGACAAGTGAAAAGGTTGGTGAGATACTGGAAGTACTAAATAATGCGATTGAAGACAGCAAAAGTGTTGACCAGGTTAATAATCTGACTAATGATATTTTAAGTATATCAAGCCAGACCAATCTTCTTGCATTGAATGCATCGATTGAGGCAGCGAGGGCTGGAGAAGCAGGAAAAGGATTTGCGGTTGTTGCAGAAGAGATACGCCAGCTTGCAGATTCAAGCAGAGAAACAGCAAACAGAATACAGCAGATAAATTCGGTTGTAGTTAAAGCAGTATCTAATTTATCAGATAACGCTAACAATCTTGTTAAATATATGCAGCAGACGATACTCCCTGAATTTGAAAGGTTTGTAGATAGTGGTGCTTCATATAAAAATAATGCATCATATATTGAGGATGCTATGAATGAGTTTGTATTAAAAACTGACGCTTTAAAGAAAAACATTAATGAGATAGCAGGTTCTATTAACACTATTACGGCTGCGGTTGATGAAGGTGCGGAGGGTGTCAACAGCACGGCAGAAAATACACAGAACCTTGTTGAAGATATAGTTAATATCAGTAGCAAAATGAAAGAAAATAAGGCTATAGCAAAGACACTTCAAGAAAGTACAGATATATTTGCTATTTTTTAAATTGCTGTTTTTTAAATGAAAAAGCATGTTTAAAAACTGGGTAAAATATGTTATCATTATGTAAATTATTTTTAATAGGGAGAAAAACTAATGAACGAGAAAAATCAAGAAGTTGTTCGTGATGCACGACAGCTCGGAATTCCGAAAATGCTGATTCTTGGAATACAGCATATGTTTGCCATGTTCGGAGCTACTATTCTGGTACCTATTCTTGTAGCAGGATATTTTCAGAATGCATGTGGCGAACCAATAACAAGAGGCCTTACAGTATCTGTTACACTGTTTTGTGCCGGTATTGGAACATTAATTTTCCATGTCTGCTCAAAATTTAAAGTTCCTGCATTTCTTGGCTCATCATTCGCATTTCTTGGTGGATTTTATACAGTAGCCAATCTCAATACAGGAATTTATGCCGATATGGGTGCTAACGAGAAAGCTGCATATGCATGTGGCGGTATCGTTGTAGCAGGTCTGTTATATCTTGTTGTAGCTTTAATTTTTAAGCTTGTCGGTGTGAACAGAGTTATGAGATTCCTTCCACCGGTAGTTACAGGACCAATTATTATTTGTATTGGTCTTTCACTTGCTTCATCAGCAATATCTAATGCTTCAACTAACTGGCTTCTTGCCGTAGTTGCACTTGCTGTAATAATAATATTTAATATCTGGGGCAAGGGGATGTTTAAGATTATTCCTATCCTTATGGGTGTAATCATTTCATATGCTTTTGCATTGATTCTTAATGCATTTGGAGTTACAAATCCTGATGGTTCAGCAATACTTAATTTTGCATCTGTTTCATCAGCAAGCTGGATTGGTTTTCCAAAATTCCAGATTTGCAAGTTTGATATTACAGCAATTCTTGTAATGGCACCTATCGCTATTGCAACAATGATGGAACATGTTGGAGATATGTCAGCTATATCAGCTACTGTTGATGAGAATTTTATAGCAGATCCGGGTCTTCACAGAACAATAATGGGTGATGGACTTGCTACAGCGTTTGCAGGTCTTATTGGTGGACCGGCTAATACTACATATGGAGAAAACACAGGT
Source organism: Lachnospira hominis (ex Liu et al. 2021) (assembly GCF_014287955.1). Classification (GTDB taxonomy): domain Bacteria; phylum Bacillota; class Clostridia; order Lachnospirales; family Lachnospiraceae; genus Lachnospira; species Lachnospira hominis. The sequence goes on from NZ_JACOPD010000004.1 coordinate 151,761, forward strand.
GTCCTTGAACTTTCAAAGGTATATGACCCAAGAGTAATAAGAATTGCTGCAGGTCTTGCAGTGATACTTTCATTTATACCTAAGTTTTCAGAGATTATTTCTACAATGCCGGCAGCCATAATCGGTGGTGTATCATTTATGCTTTATGGTATGATTTCAGCTATTGGTGTAAGAAATGTTGTTGAAAATAAGGTAGACCTTACAAAGTCACGTAACCTTATAATTGCCGGTGTAATCTTTGTATGCGGTCTTGGTTTTTCAAATGGACTTACATTCACAATAGGTGAAACGCATATTACACTCACAGCACTTGCTATCGCAGCTATTGCAGGTATTATCCTCAATGCTGTTTTACCGGGTAATGATTACAGGTTTGGTGTAAATCCAAGCGGAGACCAAAGCCGTGGTGTATATGTAAGCAACACAGATGATGAAAAATAATTAAAAAGCAAATAATACATCTATATAGATGGAAAAACAGAGGTTAGGTTATAATGAATTTTAAAGAAGAAAAAAATATTACAATTTTTGAACATCCGTTAATTCAGCACAAAATTTCAATTTTGAGAGATAAGAGAACAGGAACTAATGAATTCAGAAAGCTTGTAGAAGAGATTGCCATGCTTGAAGGTTTTGAGGCAATGGGAGATCTTGAACTTGAAGATGTAGAGATTGAAACTCCAATTGAAAAATGCATGACTCCTATGATTTCCGGACGTAAACTTGCAGTTGTTCCGATTCTTAGAGCTGGTCTTGGTATGGTTTCAGGTATTCTTGCCCTTGTACCGACTGCAAAAGTAGGTCATATCGGTATGTATAGAGATGAGGAAACTCATGAACCACATGAATATTATTGCAAACTTCCAAGCCCTATTGAAGAAAGGCTTATTATTGTAACAGACCCAATGCTTGCAACAGGCGGCTCAGCAGTAGATGCAATTGATCAGATTAAAAAGCATGGTGGTAAAAAGATTAAGTTTATGTGTATTATAGCTGCACCGGAAGGTCTTGAGAAGCTTCATAAGGCTCATCCGGATGTTCAGATTTATGTAGGACATCTTGACAGACAGCTCAATGAAAATGCATATATATGTCCGGGTCTTGGTGATGCCGGCGACAGAATTTTTGGTACAAAATAATAATAGACTTGTTTTCTAAATAAATAAAAAATGGTTTTATGCCGGAAATCTTTATTGAAAATTAATATTGATTTCCGGCTTTTTTGTGTTATCATTATTAATGTGAAATATATTAGACGTGTAAAATATGGTAGGTAATGCGTATGGATAAATCATTGAGTATTGATACAGGGCATCATGAAAAGCTATATCAGGAAAGAATGAACTTTTTGCTGACGGGAGAAAAGGATAGGGTTTGTTCTATATATATAGATGTTACGGATAATAAGATGCTTGCTATTATAACACGTAAGCATAAGTATAATTACAATGAATTAAACAATATTTCTGTGAGATGCTGGCTTGATAAATATATATATCCTAATATTTCTGATGGATATAATCTGGAAGAGTTTAAGAAAGGTTTCACCAGAAAAGCTCTGTTGGAAGAATTTGAAAAAGGTGAACGTAATATACAATTTTATCATAGTTATTATGATGAAAATGGCAATTTGAAATTATACAAAGTGCGTGTCAGCCTTATAGAAAATCCGTACAACGGTCATATAGAAGCATATGCGGTCTGGAAAGACAGAACATTAAAATATATTGACAAAGAGATAAGTAAAATTCTGTATAACAATGATTATATAGGAATCGGAATTATAGACAGCTGTAAAGGAAATCTGTATATGCGTGCTGCTCATTTTGAGGGCATGGAAGTTGATGAACAGAAGTCATATGTATATGATGATATAGTAAAGCAGATGAGTGAGATAAGAATTGCCAATGAAAGTAAAGAGCAGTTCTTAAAATGTACGGCACTTGATTACCTTAATGATAACATGAATATAGCTGGAGTGTATTCATTTAATGTTTATAATATAAAAAATAAAGTTGAAAGATACAGCTATCACTGGTTTGATAAGAAAAAAGGTATTATTCTTGTTGTTATTGAAGATATGACAAAAGAACTTGAGACTGATAGTGTTACGGGTGCATTAAACCGTGAAGGATTTGTTCATAAAGCAGAAAATATAATTAAAAATAATCCTGACAAAGATTTTGCACTTTTATATTTTAATATCCAGAAGTTTAAGGCGATTAATGATTTATATGGTTATGCAGCAGGAGATACGGTATTACATCAGGCTGTTAATATTTTACAGATTTCTTTTTTGAAACCGCTTGCAATATCAAGGATAGAAGCAGACCGATTTGTTGTGCTGGTTGATAAGAACAATCTGGATTTTGAAAAGCTCACATCAATACTTCATCGTGTTTATGATAAAGATGGGATGAAAGTAGATATATATGTAAGATGTGGCATTTATTATATACCGAAAGACACGGATTTGAGTGTTTCTGATATGTGTGACAGGGCAAAGCTTGCAAAATTATATATACCTAATCAGTATGTACAGCCGTATGCTATATTTAATGAAGACATGAAATATGATTATGAGCAAAGAAGTCTTGCTCTGATTCAGCTGGATGATGCTATAAAAAATAGTGAGATAAAAGTGTTTTATCAGCCTATATATGATGCAAAAACGAAGCAGATAGCATCGGCGGAAGCTCTTGTACGCTGGGTTTCACCCAAAGGCGTAATACTACCGGGTAAATTTATTCCTGCACTTGAAGAAAGCGGACACATAACAAAGCTTGATACATATGTACATAAAAGCGTCCGTAGATTTATGGAAAATAGATATAAAAACGGAAAAAAGATTGTTCGTGTCGCAGTCAATTTATCAAGAATGGACCTGATGGATGGTGAAATCATGGATTTGATTATTGATGATGTAAAAGATGAACACTATTCAAAACAGATGGTTAATTATGAAGTAACTGAGTCGGCATATGCAAATGTTTCCGGTAAAGGTACCAATTTTCTTAAGCAGCTTCACGATAACGGTGTAAAGCTTCTTATTGATGATTTCGGAAGTGGTATGTCATCATTCAGCACATTAAGAGATTACAATTTTGATGTTATAAAGCTTGATATGGGGTTTGTGCAAAAACTTGGTGAAAATAAAAAATATAATAATATAGTAATGTCAATTATTGAACTCGCACACAGACTTGATATGAAAGTGGTCGCAGAAGGAGTGGAGACAAAAGAGCAGGCAGACTATCTTAAAGAATATGGATGCGATTATCTTCAGGGATTTTATTTTTCAAAACCGCTGCCTGAAGAAGAATTCGCAAAGCTTCTTGATTAATAATAATTATATTTGATGTGATAATTTTAATGAGTAAAATACATATGTCAGATGAGTAATATAATTTACCATTTGACATATGTATATTTTTTTGTTTATAATGCCAATAGTTAGCTGCAACTAATATAACTTAGATATGCATAACAATATTATAAATGAAAGGTATTATAATTATAAATGAAAAATATTATAAAAAATCCAATTAAAATTCTTTGGCTTGCAGCGGCATTTATCTCAATGGCACTTGGTGCGATTGGTGTTATTCTGCCGGTATTGCCAACTACGCCGTTTCTTTTACTTGCTTCCTTTTGTTTTGCAAAAGGGTCAGAGCGTTTTCATAAGTGGTTTACAAAAACAAAGCTTTATAAAAAGCATTTGGATAGTTTTGTGAAAAACCGTGCAATGACGCTTAAAACAAAGCTTTGTATATTGATACCTGCATCATGTATGCTTGTTCTTGCAATGATTGCAATGTCGAACATATATGGAAGAGTGTTTATTGTATTTCTTATAATATTCAAATATGTATATTTCTTTACAAAGATACAGACAATACCATCTTCAGCAAAAATAGAAACCGAATAGTTACCTGTTCAACTTCATATGTACATAATCCTTTTTTGTGGTCTTCGTATGCTTTTGCAATGATTTCGGTATCAATAAAAGCGTGCATTGCAGGGCGGACAAAAAAGTTAGGCTTTAAAAAAGTTCCGTCACTATTATACATAATTGAGACAGATGTACAAGCAGCACAATTTGATGCAATTGTAGGAAATGTAAATACAGGTTTGTCATCCGTTATGCACAGGCATTTTACTGTATCAAGTGCTTTGCCGCCGCCTACACCGAATACCATGTCAGCTTCGCTATATAGAGGTAATGCACGAAGTTTATCAACAGTTTCGTATGTACAGTCATTTCCATAAAGTTCGACGCCGATAATTTCAAGTGCTGTGTGAGATACTGCTTCTTTAATTTTGTCAAGTGCAGCTGCAAGAGCCTTTTTTCCACCGATTACAAGAACCGTTCTGCCGTATGATTCACAGACGGGACCAATCTTATCATAAATTGCATTACCGATAGAGTAACTCGGCAGATGTACTTCATAATTTTCAAGCTTCATAATAATTCCTCCATTAATTAAATAAATATTTTGTTAAATAACAAAATATAAAAAGGCATATCAACTCATTGTTATGTGAGTCAATACGCCTTTGTATTTTTACTTTATTGAATTAAAGTAAGTATATCATAAACCGGCGTTGATTTAAACCTGTTAAAATAAAAAACTGCACAGACGGAAAATATATATTAAAATTCAAATCTGTATAATTGGTGATTTTTTAAAATTGTGTATTTTTGTGTGAATTTAGATGTATTTTCAGAAAATGTAATATATTACAAAAATTTTATTGTTTTCTATTGTAAAAATAAACATGTGTATGATATTATAAAATTAATTTATATATTGTTTTGGTAAATGATAATTGAATATGAGAGGTGATGCGAATGAAAAGAATTAAATCATTTTTTAAAATATTGGGTATGCTTGTTTTATGTGCTTCGTTTACAGGCTGCGGTGTGAACGGCAATATCGATGATTACGCGGTTAATACGGGCTATGGTGATTCTGATACGGTAAAAAGTTCTTCAGGAGTATCAAGGGACAGCATAAAGGTTGGAGTAATTCATCTGTCTGATCCAGCCGAGGGCAGCGGATATACATATACGCATGATATTGGAATTATGGGTATGCAGCAAAATCTCGGATTGTCGGACAGTCAGATTATAAGAAAGATTAATGTTAATGATTCGGACAAAGAGGCTACGAGAAAAGCGATAAAAGAATGTATCGACGAGGGCTGTAACATAATATTTTCAACAAGCTGGGGCTATATGGAGACAACGGCACAGATGGCAGAAGAATATCCTGATGTTTATTTTTCTCACGGCACGGGTTACATGAGCAATGGAAAGAATTTTAACAATTATTTCGGAAGAATATATCAGCCGAGATATCTTAGCGGAATAGTTGCAGGAATGAATACAAAGACGAATAAAATAGGTTATGTTGCCGCAATGGGTTCGGAAAATTCAGAGGTTACGGGTGGAATTGATGCTTTTGCATTGGGCGTTTATTCTGTGAATCCTTCGGCTCAGATATATGTAAAGGTGACAAACAGTTGGTATGACCCTGAAGCTGAGAAAGCTGCGGCCTCTACGCTTCTTGACATGAACTGCGATGTTATAACACAGCATTGTGATACTACATATCCGCAGCTTCTTGCACAGCAGAAAAATGTATACAGTATAGGATACAATTCTGATATGAGTAAAGATGCACCCAATGCCTGCCTTTGCAGCGTTATATGGAACTGGAGTGCATATTATACGGCGGCTGTACAGAGTGTTATTGACGGAACATGGGACGGAAGCAATTATTACGGCGGTATGAATGAAAATCTTGTCGGCATAACACAGCTCGCTGATTTCTGCAAATCGGGAACACAGCAAAAAGTTGATGAGGCAAAGAAGGATATTATATCGGGAAAACTCGGAATATTTGACGGAGTTATAGAGACCAATACGGGAACGACAGTCGGAGAGAATGGAAAAACACTCAAAGATTCGGATATTACGGGAAATATTAACTGGTATTTCAAAACCGTGACAGTAGTACAGTAAGAGAATAATGGGAGGAATACAGCATGAATCTTAAAAAGAAAATATTGGCGGTTACAATCATTCCTGTACTTGTTTTGGGCATGGTTTCCATAATCCTTACTGTAACTATGGTAAAAAGTTCTGTTATGGAACAGGTTGAGGAATCTTTAAAAGGAACGGCATCGTCTACTTTGGCGGCATATGACCAAAATGCGGGAGATTACATTGTGACAACAAACGGAGATATATGGAAAGGAAGTTACAATGTATCCAAGTCGGAAAATCTCGTTGACAGAATAAAAGAAAATACAGGTATGGACGTTACATTTTTCTACGGAACAAAAAGAGTGATGACATCGGCACTTGACGCAAACGGTGAAAGAATTCTCGGTTCGCCTGCTGGAGATGTCATAACGCAGAAAGTGTTAAATGATGGAGAAGAATATTTTACAAGCCGTGTTTCGCTGGATGGAGTTATGAATTACGGCTATTATATGCCTGTATATCAGAACGGAAGCAATGATGAGATAATCGGAATGGTGTTTGTCGGAACAAACAAGGCGGACAAGGACGCTGTTTTAAACAGAATTATTGCAATGATATGCACTGCTGTTGTCATTGTTATGGCTATATGTATCGGCATAAGTATGAAGATTGCATATTCTATAAGTTCAGATATAAAGAGAAGTGTAGGAATCGTGGAACAGGTTGCGGGAGGCAGTCTTAATATAGACGTTGACAAAAAGATGTTAAACCGCAAAGATGAAATAGGTGATTTGGCACGAGGCACAGTATCGCTTAGCAATGCAATGAACTTGGTAATTAACGAAATATCGAGTAATTCAAAGCTTTTGCTTGAAACTTCGGGTGTTCTCGGCGAGGCGGCGGACAATACCGACAAGACAATGAATGAAGTCAGTGCAACCGTTAGTCAGATGGTTGAAAATTCAACAATACAGTCAGCCAATTCTAAAGCTGCGTTTGACCATATGAAGATCATGGAAAATAATATCAGCGAAACTACATCAGAGGCGTCTCTTCTTAGCGAATCAGCCGTGTCTATGCAGAAGTCAGGAACAAAGGTTTCTGAGACGCTTTTTAAGTTGTGTAATATCAATGACAATGTAAAAAATATAATTGAAGAAGTGAACGAGCAGACAAATCGCACAAATGAATCCGTAAACAAAATTAATTCGGCAATCTCATTTATTTCGGCTGTTGCTGAAGAGACTAATCTTTTGAGCCTTAATGCGTCTATAGAGGCGGCAAGAGCAGGTGAAGCCGGAAAAGGCTTTGCGGTTGTTGCACAGCAGATAAAGAAGCTTGCGGAGCAGTCTAATGATTCAAGTAAGCAGATTGACGATATAACAAAGGTTCTTATGCAGGATTCGTATAAATCTGTCGAGATTATGCAGAAAATGCAGGATATAGTTATAAGTCAGAGCGAAAGCATGGAAGAGACCCGTATTATTGTGGGACAGGTTCTTAATGATATACGCAGTTCAAAGGACAGCATAGAATTAATAATGAACAGTACGGTTAAACTTGAAGGTTCAAGAAATAAGGTGTCTGGTGCCGTTGAAGAACTTGCAGAAATTGCGGGACAAAATATGGAAAGCACTCAGAGAACATTTGAGGAGACGCAGAAGGTTACAGATACGTTCAAGGAAGTGTATTCAGGAGCCGTCAAGCTTAGGGAGATTGCTGACAAGCTAGCTGAGAGTGTGTCATATTTTAAGATGTAATAAAAACTGCTTACAGTTCATAAGGCAGATTATTATAGTGATACGTTATTATATTGGAATTAAAACTTTAAATTAATAATATTAAAAATTAATATAAGATATGTTGCATTTTCTCATATCAGGTGTTAGTATAATTAACTGCTGCGTAGATTTGGCGTGATTTAAAGGCCGTATTACGTGCAAAAACTAAAGTTAATTATACCTGATATGAGGAAATTTTTTATGAGTGGAATAAAAACAGAAAATACGTCCTGTGGAATGGATATGACAAGCGGTTCTTTGTGGAAAAAGATAGTTCTTTTCAGTATACCGCTTATGATGTCGCAGGTTCTTGAGGTTCTTTTTAATATGTCCGATGTGGCAGTTGTCGGTAAATTTGCAAGCTATGAGGCACTTGGGGCGGTTGGTTCGACTACAATTTTAGTGACGCTTTTTACAGGATTTCTTATAGGAATGGGTTGTGGTGTCAATGTAATAGTGGCAAGGCAGCTTGGTGCAAGACAGCACAAAGATTTGAAAGATACAATTCAAACAGCATTTATTCTGTGCCTGATTGTTGGAATTATTGTAAGCATTATATGTATTTCATGTGCACATTTATTGCTGAATCTATTAAATACAAAAGAAGAACTTATAGACGGTGCGATGCTTTATTTCAGAATATATGCACTTGGTATGCCTGCCATGGCAGTATACAACTTTGGTAATGCTGTTATGAGTGCCGGAGGAGATACAAAGCGTCCGTTACTCTATCTTTTTATAGCAGGAATAGTAAATGTATGCCTTAATCTTATATTTGTTATTGGATTTCGTCTGGCAGAACAGGGTGTAGCAATGGCAAGTATTATTTCACAGTATATTTCAGCAACACTTATTATGACTAATCTTTTGCGAAGAAATGATGTGTGCAAGCTTCATCTTTCACAGGTAAGAATAAACAAGAATGCAGCGAAAGCGATTCTTATGCTTGGAATCCCGGCAGGAATCCAGAACGCAATATTTGCGATTGCAAACCTTTTTATCCAGACAGGTGTGAATTCATTTGATTCTGTTATGGTTTCAGGCAATTCCGCAGCTGCCAATTTTGATGCACTTATATATAATGTAATGTCAGCGTTTTATACAGCGTGTTCAAGTTTTATGGGGCAGAACATGGGTGCCGGAAATAAAAAGAGAATGCTTCACAGCTATTTTATAAGCATTGCATATTCATTTTGTGCGGCAGGAATTCTTGGAACTGTACTTTTTGTGTTTGGACGCCAGTTGTTGTCGTTGTTTACTAGTGAGCCGGCTGTTATAGACGCCGGGATGGCAAGAATAAAGATTATGGCTTTTTCGTATGCGGTATCTGCATTTATGGATGCATCAATTGCTGCATCGAGGGGTATAGGAAAGAGTGTTGGGCCTACAATTATTGTTATAAGCGGTTCGTGTGTATTCAGGGTTGCATGGGTATATACAATATTTGCATATTTTCACTCTATACCATCATTGTATCTTGTCTATGTATTTTCGTGGACAATTACAGCTATAGCAGAAATAGCATATTTTGCATACAGCTTCAAACATTTGAATGTAAGGGGAAGATATTAGTAAAGATTTAATGAGAGTTTTTGTAAAAAACTAACAAAAAAATATAATAATCAGTAAAATCCATTGACACATTTATAATATAAGTGTATTATTTATACATACTTTAATAAAACACATACGCAAAAGCCTTTTCTTTTTCTTATGGGTATTTTTAGTTATTAGTTCACTGCGTGTTTTATTAATGGTAAGCGTGATAATGAAAGGAAGTGTGTGGTTAAAAATATAATTTAGTAAAATGTTCGGAGGGTTTTATGCGATTTAACAAATTATTTAGAAAGGTATTTGCGGCAGTTTCTGCGGTTACTTTGATTGTATCGGGGATGCCTGTAGGATTAGGCGTTACGGCAAAGGCCGCAGATACACAGACACGAAAAATTACGTATTCGTTTTCAGCGAATTCAAGTAAGAAAGCACCTGCAGCAGGTGAAATTCTTGATGGAACCGCCGGAGAGTCCGGCGGCATTTTGTATGTGTCACAGTATGCTGGAAATAGTGGTGTTACATATGACAGTGACAAACTTCGTTTCAGACAGGGAAGCGTATTATATCTTCCGGTAAAAGATGACACAACAAAAGTAAAATATGAGCAGTTATGTTCAAATGCTGCAACTGACAGACCTGTATATATCGGCAGTGCTGACAGCGGATATTCTGTTCAGATGAAGACAACAACACAGTCTGTAACAGTGGATGATATTACAGGTTATATTGTTGAAAAAGAAGGACAGAAGTATCTTCCTGTTATATCAGGCGGAGATGTTAAGGTCAGAACAATGGCTTTGACAGAATATAATCCGATTATAAATGTCACAGTTACAGGTACAGTGGCAAATGCAGCAGAAAATGGAATTACAGAGATTAAGTTTGACAGTCTTACAGACAGTTCTGCAAAGACGGTTACTGCACAGGTTGACAGCAACGGCAAGTATTCCGTTGTATTAAAGAGAGTAAACGGCAGTGCCAGGTACGAAGTATCAATAAGTGCTGTAGGATTTAAGATTAATGATACCGACAACGGTAATATTCTTGAACTTACAGGTGAAGATGCTACGGCTGTTAAAGACTTTGAAGCAGTTGCCGATGCAGTTGCAACAGTTTCAGGAAGTATTATGGGAATTCCGGCAGATGCTGTAAAAGGAACAGTTTCAGTTAAATTTGTACCTGATAATTCAAAGCTTTCAACGATTGATGTTGATGTAAAAGCACAGACAGACGGTTCTTACAGTTTTTCAAATGTAAGTATTAATTCAAGCTCAAACTATTCAGTAGTATTAGGCGGTGTTGACGATTATGAAGTTACAGAAAAGTTAAACAAGGCAGCAGGAGATTATACAGATGTAAAAATCGCTGCAACACAGAGAGCAAAGGTTAATGTTTCAGGTAAGTTCGTAACATCAGATGACAAAGCTTCAGATGTTACAAAGATTACATTTACAAACAAATCAGACAGTAGCTATTCTTATTCATTCGATGTAACAGGTGACGGATACAAAGCACAGTTAAGGGCAGGCGAGTACGATACATCAGTTGTATCTGAAAAGTATACCGCATATGACCATGTAAGTGTCGGCAGTGCAGATGTTTTGAATGATGTTTATCTTGAAACAGAAGCAGATACATCACCTGTTGAATATCAGGCTGAGGTAAAAGTGGGTAAGGGCCAGCAGTTTGAGACTATAACAGATGCAGTTAAGTATATAGGCAGAATGACAAGAACAACAGAGAGAGTAACAATTACTCTTACAGATGCTTTATACAGAGAGCAGGTTATGGTTGATACTCCTTATGTTACTATTTCAAGTGAAGCAGGCTCAACAATAACATGGTATTATGGTTCAGGTTATACTTATTACAGTGCCGATATGAACGGTTATTACAGTGAAGCAAGAGCAGTTGATAAGTATGAAAAAGGAGTTGAAATCGGAATGGGTACAGGCCACTGGGGAGCAACAGTTAATGTACTTCCTACAGCTACAGCGTTCCGTTCAGAAGGTGTTATATATGAAAGTTCATTCAACAGATATATGACAACAGAAGAAGTTGCAGATGGCGTAGGCAAAGGTGGAGATAACTCTAAGGTTGACCGTTCTAAAGCAACAGATGCCGATATCAAACTTTATAAAAATAAGGAAAGAGCATGTGTTATTTTCATTGAAGCAGACCAGAGCGAATTCAAGGACTGCCAGTTCTTAAGTTCACAGGATACAATGTTTACAGGAAATAATACAGAGCATACATATTTTAAGAATTGTGTCATTGAAGGTACAACAGATTATATCTGCGGTGATGGTAGTGCGGTATTCGACGGCTGTACATTAAGCATGTATGGATACGGTGACAAAGCAGCTTCAGGAAGTATCATTGTTGCGTCAAAGGCACTTTCACAGTTAGGTTATCTTTTCAACAATTGTAAAGTTGTAAAGACTTCTTATGCGGGAATTAACAAAGGTATAACAAAGACATATTTTGCAAGACCATGGAGAGCAGATTCAAAGGTTGTATTCTTAAATACAGAAGTTGAAGATGCTAATACTATCGCTCCTGCAGGATTTACTTCAATGAGTAATGTAACACCTGCAAAGGCTAAGTATTATGAATATAATACACATCTTGCAGACGGAACAAAGGTAAGCACTTCAAGCAGAGCTGCAGGCGTTAATAAGATGACTGATGAAGAAGCATCAGCAGTAAAACTTGAAGATTACTTTGAGGGTTGGACACCTGCATACTATAAATCAGGAGATGTTAAGCCGGAACCGGTTGCAGCAGACTACACAGCAGTAGATGAGGCTATTAAGGCAGCAGAAGCCCTCAACAAAGATGATTATGAGGATTTCTCAGCAGTAACAAAGGCAATCGAAGCGGTAGACAGAACACTTACATCAGAAGACCAGGCAAAGGTAGATGCAATGGCAAAGGCAATAACAGATGCAATTAATGGTCTTGTTAAAAAGCAGCCTGTTGTTAAACCTGACGATCCAGGTAAGACAGACATCAAAGTTGACCTTGATGGAAATGAAGATGCTGCTGATTTCAAGGATGTTGCATCAGTAGGTGACGTAAAGGTTAAAGATGAAGAAGGTAAAGACCTTACAGTAAGTGAAATTAAGTTAAATGTTGAGAAAGCAGCAGCTTCAATATCTGAAAAGATTGATGCGGCTATTGCTGACAAGAATATCAAGGGATTCGATTCAAAGAATGCGGATTATTATGATATTTCACTTAAAACAACAGACGGAAAAGTTGTTAAGCTTTCAAGCGGTAAGATTAAGATTACTATGTCATACAAAAAAGGAATCAATGCAGCAGATTACAATCTGTATGTATTCCATATGAATAACAACGGAGTTCTTGAAAGTGTAGCAGTTACAGCAGATGAAAATGGTTTTTCATTCGAGGCAGAGTCATTCAGCCCATATGCTGTAGTATACGCAGCAAAGGATTCAGGAAGCGATATAACACCGTCAACACCTGAAAATCCAGGAAATAATGAGACACCGGGTACAGCAGAGACACCAGGTACAACAGAGACACCGGACTCAACTGTAACACCGGATTCATCAGTTTCAACAGGTGACAGCTTAGGTATGTTCATGTATATGATAATTCTTGCTGCTGCATTGGCAGGAATGGCAGGAGTAGTCGTATACGACAGAAAAAGAGCAAAATAAAAACTGTTTGTAAAAACAGATAATAAAATTATAATCCCATAACAGGGTAAACACCCCCTCCCGATATTGGATCTGCGAAAGTAGACAGATGTAGGGAGAGGGTGTTTTTGTATTTCTTGGGGACAAATTGGTATAAAAAAAGGGCTGCCATACGCAGCCGCTGTCATTTGGTTTAAAAATTTATTTTAACCTGCTATGTTATTTTGAATGGTAATAACAATAGTATAATAATATTTATTATTATAAATGTCAATAGTAAATAACATAATTCCTAAAATTATTAAATGACAAATGTCAGACAATAACTTAAAAGAGAATATACATGATTCAAACTGAAATGTCAAATCGATATAAAAAATAATGTCATTTAATATGGACAAAAATATTGACAATATATATTAAATGGGTTACTCTTTTACCAGATAGTAACAGCTAATAAACATAAAATTATTTTAAAGTAAGAATGTGGAGGTAAAATTAATGGATTTTAACAGAAAGTGCAGTGAAAATTATTGTTTAGGGCTTGACGTTGGAACAGCAAGCGTGGGGTATTGCGTTATAGATGAAAATGGAAAGTTGTTTAAAATTAACCGAAAAGGTGATAACGGAAATAATAAAAGGAACAGTTTATGGGGAGTACGGACATTCAAGTCAGGAGAGCCTGCAAAAGGCTGCCGTATAAACAGAAGTACGAGACGAAGATATTCAAGAACACATACACGAATTTTAGAGTTAAGAAAAATAATGTCGGATATGGTATGCAAAGTTGATGAAAATTTCTTTGCAAGATTGGATGAATCATTTTTGTGGAAAGAGGATAAAAGTGATAAGGCAAAATCTGATTACATATTATTTGCAGACAAGGATTGTACAGACAAAGATTATTACGAGAAATATCAAACTATATATCATTTAAGAAAACACTTATTAGGGACGACAGAAAAAGCTGATGCAAGATTTATATATCTTGCATTGCATCACATGCTCAAGTATAGAGGAAATTTTTTATATGAAGGTCAAAAATTTACGGAACTTGATGATTTTAAAATCATTTATGAACAGTTTTTAACTTCATTAAAGGAATATTTAGAGATAGAGTGTAATTATGATCAAATTTCTTGTGAGGAAATTGAAAAAAAATTAAAAGAAAAAAAATCCAAAAAAGAAAAATATAATGAAGTATCGGAAATATTGAAAAAACTTGGATTAGATAAAAAGTATGCAGAAGCAGTAGCAAATGCGATTATAGGATATAAATTCAATGTTGCAACAATTATGAATGATAAGAATCTGTGTGATGAAAATGGTAAAGAAATGAGTGTTAGTTTTGCATCAGCAGATTATGAAGAGGAAGAACAAAAATTATCAGATGAACTTGGTGAAAAATTTTCTGTTATAGAAAACTTGAAAAGATTGTATAGCTGGTATGTGATAAAACAGATTATGCAGGGAAGTGACAAAAATCGTGTAAATTATTTATCAGAAGCAATGGTCGCAAAATACGAAAAACACCATGCGGAATTGAAAGAACTAAAAGAATTATTCAGAGATTATAAAACACAGAAAGAATATAGTGAATTTTTTCATAAAGAATTAAAAGCAGAACAAAAAGACGGTAAAATGAGTCCGGCATTTTTAAAAAGTTTCGGAAAGATTAAAAAAGGAGAGTATGTGCCTAATTATGCCAATTATATTAAGGGAATGAAACGATGCGGTGATACGCAATCAAAGGCAAGAGAAAATTTGTATAAATGTATTAAGGCATTATTAGGTGATGTTGCAAAAGATGATGAAAGATATATAAGAATATGTGCTGAAATGGAAAATGATTCATATCTAGAAAAGATAAATGATGTAAGCAATTCAGTTATACCATACCAGTTGAACGAAATGGAAATGGAAAAAATATTGGATATTCAGGGGGAATTTTATCCTGAATTAAAGAAGAACAAAGAGTTAATTTTGAAAATGCTAACTTCAAAGATACCGTATTTTGTGGGACCGTTAAATCCTGGCAGCAGGTTTGCATGGATGAGCAAAAAAGCCGGAATGGAAAATAAATCAGTATACCCGTGGAATGTAGAAGAGGTTGTTGATGTTGATAAAACGGCAGAAAAATTTATAACAAGAATGACTAATTATTGTACCTATTTGCCGGATGAAAAGGTACTTCCGAAACATTCGATAATTTATCAGTGGTATGAGGTTTTGACGGAACTTTCTCAAATAAGTATTGATAAGATAAAGTTAGGAAAAGAAATTAGAGATGATATAATACAGAACCTTTTTTTGAAGAAAGTTTATGTATCGGGGAATAATTTAAAAGAACATTTAAAAAAATCTGGTACATATAATGATATTGATAACAGGGTTATAAAGGGCTATCAGGGGGGAGACAATTTTGCAAGCTCTATGAGCAGTTATATAACATTTAAAAAGATATTCGGTGAAATAAATATGTCTAATATAGATATGATTGAACAGATTATCTACTGGCTTACAATATTTGATGACAAAAAAATCATAAAAAGAAAGATTGAACAGAATTACAAAGATAAAATAAATGATTCTCAGTTAAAGAGAATATTGAAAATTAAGTATACAGGCTGGGGACAGTTGTCTAAAAAATTCCTTACAGGAATTAAAGGTGATACAGGACATACAATTATAGAAATGCTTGAAGAGGGCGATTTAAGATGGAAAGAAATTCCTAATCTGATTCAGATTATTAATAGAGATGAAAACATAAAAACTGTTATTGAGGAAAACAGGTTAAGGTATAACGGTGAAGATGATTTGCCGGATATTATTGATAAATTGCATACGTCGCCCGCAAACAAACGCGGAATAAAGCAATGTATGAAAGTTATTGAAGAAATAATAGAGTATATGGGCAGAAAACCTGAACAGATATTTATTGAATTTGCAAGGGAAGAGGGGGAAAAAGTAGAGACAAAAAAGGTAAAGGATAAGCTGGATAAAGCTATAGGCAAGTTAAAACAAGAATTTAAAGACTATTATAATGATGATATTAAACAAGAATTAAAAGATAATGAGAAAAGGCTTGATGAGGAAAAAGTAAGGTTATATTTTTCGCAGAACGGCAAGAGTTTGTATTCTGCTCCAAGTGCAAGTAATCAATTAAGCCTTGATAATCTCAATCAGTATGATGTAGACCATATTATACCTTATTCAATCAGTCAAGATGACAGTATGGATAACAAAGTTCTTGTTAAAAAGATTGAAAATCAGAACAAAGGAAATAGGATTGTTTCAGACGCATTTGGAAATAAAGCTGATTATAAGGAAATGCAAAATTATTGGGAGATGTTATATAAAGCAGGACTAATATCTGAGAAAAAATATAATAATCTTAATAAATCACTTGATGAAGTATTTTCTAAAGGATTTATTAACAGACAGCTTGTAGAGACAAGACAGATTGTAAAAAATGTGGCAAATTTAATAAGTGATTATTATGATGATAAGATTGAAGTAATAGAGGTAAAAGCACAATTAAGTTCATATATACGCAATAAATTTACGCAAGAAAAAAAGGATGATGATGGATTTTGGATTGAGAATACAGAAAATGCAATGTTTTTTAAGAATCGTGGATTAAATGATTATCATCATGCACATGATGCGTACCTTGCGTGCATAATAGGTCTTTATATACAGAAAGTATATCCGGGATGGAAAAATGAATTGAATTTCAAAAAGTACAGACGAGAATTTGAAAAGTATTATGAAGAACAAAAGAAATATAATACCAAATCAAAAAAGGAAATATATATTTCAATGCTTAGCAGATTTACAAAGAATTATGAAAAAGCAGGGTGGAACGGTGAAGAAATTATTGAGTATATGAGAAAAATCTTTTGTTACAGAGATGTAATGATTTCTAAAAAAACAGAAGAAAATACCGGTAGTTTTTATAATCAGACAAGATACCCAAAAGAGAAATTGGATGGAAATAAGAAAGAAACTAAACTTATTCCATTAAAGAGTGGAAATAATCTAAGAGGAAAAGAGGGACTTAAAGAACTTTCGGTAGAAAAATATGGCGGATACCAGGGTGGCGAATGTGCATATTTTGTTCTTGTAAAATATTATACTGTTAAAAAGAAAAAGAAAACAGAAGAAAAGCAGTGGAAAATGGAGTTTGTGGGTATTCCTACATATATTTCGTATGAGATTAATAAAGGAAATATCAATTTAAAACAATATATCTGTGATAAGTTAAAAAATAATACTGTGGAAATATTAAGAAATAAAATTTGCAAATATCAAGAACTTATAGATGAAGAAGGTAATAGATATTTTCTTGTTGGACCTACAGAAGTTGCTAATGCAAAACAATTTGTTCTTGGAAGCAGGTATCAGAAATTTAACAGATTATATTCATATATTAATAGTGAAAACTGGCACTATATAAGAACGGATGAACTTGAAAAAGAAATAGATGAGTTCTTTAAGCTGCTTCAGAATAAGATACATAATGAGTTTAAAGGCTATATCAAGGATATAGATAAAGTTATAGGAGCAAATACATCAAAGCTGGATATAGATAAAAAAATAGATTACTTTAATGAAATATATAAAATAGTACAGGCTAACAGTAGCCGTCCAGCTGTATCAAAATTCAATATTGCCGGCATAAGCGATGGGCTCGGAAGGAAAAGAAGTCTTCCTTTTAAGGATAAAATAATAATAGTTGACAAGTCAGTGACAGGAATTTACGAAAGGAGAACATGCTTTGAGTTGGAGAACGGTGGTAATACAAAGTCATGTTAAGTTGAGCTATAAAAAT
Organism: Lachnospira hominis (ex Liu et al. 2021); assembly: GCF_014287955.1. Taxonomy (GTDB): domain Bacteria; phylum Bacillota; class Clostridia; order Lachnospirales; family Lachnospiraceae; genus Lachnospira; species Lachnospira hominis. Next base: position 169,590 of record NZ_JACOPD010000004.1, read on the forward strand.
GATTTTATGATTGTTCGGGGTGATGAGGTTAAAATGATACATCTGAGTGAAATTAATACGGTGATTATTGATTCCACTCAGGTGTCATTGACATCATATTTGTTGTGTGAATTTGTAAAAAGAAAAATTAAGGTGATTTTTTGCGATGAAAAGAGAAATCCAAATAGCGAATTAGTTCCATATTATGGTGCTTATAATTCAAGTAAAAAAATTAAAAAACAGATTGCATGGAATGAAGAATATGCACAGGGAGTATGGACACAGATTGTTTGTCAAAAGATATTAAATCAGGCAAATCTTTTGAAAAAATATGAATTCGATTCTTACGAAAAGTTATCAGGATATATAAGAGAAATGGAATTTTTTGATTCGACAAACCGTGAAGGACATGCTGCAAAAGTATATTTTAACAGTCTGTTCGGAAAGGGATTTTCAAGAGATGATATGAGCTCCGTAAATGCGGCATTAAATTATGGGTATGGGATTTTACTTTCCAATTTTAATAAAGAAATAGTTGCGGATGGTTATCTTACGCAGCTTGGAATAAAGCATATTAATGAATACAATCCTTTTAATCTGACGTGCGATTTAATGGAGCCTTTTCGTGTTCTTGTTGATGAAATTGTATACAATAATATAGAAAAAACATTTGATAAAGATTTTAAACTGTTGTTGGTTGATGTTCTTAATAGGAAAGTTATGTATTGTGGGCGTGAATACTATCTTACAAATGCAATTCAGATTTATCTTGATAAGATATTTGATGCTATTGAACATGAAAGTTTTGATACATCAATATTATATGAATTTGCATGAGTTTAAGATTTATGAGAGTTATGGTACTTTTTGATTTGCCCACAATTACAGAAAAGAATCGTGCCGAGTATAGAAAATTTCACAAGTTTCTGATACAGGAAGGATTTATTATGATGCAGGAATCTGTGTATACAAAACTTGCACTTAATGGAACAGTAGCCGAACTGATAAGAAAGAAAGTTAGAAAGAACAAACCGCCTGAAGGCTTAATTGAAATGCTTATTATAACTGAAAAGCAATTTAGCGGAATAGAATACATATCTGGTGAAGAACAGAACTGTGTTATAGATGGAGAGGAGCGACTGATTGTAATATGATAATGAGAATACCTTCATTTGAAAATGATATTGTTTTTTCTGAAAATTATATAAGTGTGCTTCATATACAAAACGGTACATTGTTTGCAAGAATAATAGGAAGCATTAACAGTCTTATAAACGGAGTTGAGGAGCTAAACGAAAAAATTATTTTTATCGATGAGGATGAAAAAATAATGAAGGCTTCCAAAGATATTATGCTTATTACTGATATATGGAATTTTGATTTTAATCAAAAGAAAATACAAAGTGCTTTGTTTCAGAAAATAGAAAAAATATATCAGCAAGAGTATGAAAGGTTGAGTGATTTTCAGACACATTTTCAAAGTTTGCAGATAAATGCTATGGATGTATGGGAAGATTTACCGTTTGAATTTGAATACAAAGACAGTATCGGAGTGCAGGAATATCTTAAACTTCTAGGTTTAAAAATTGCAATGGGTGACAGAGATTCTAAAATCATAGATATTGTATTGATGATAATTGATGTTGTTGAATATTTTGGAATAGCAAAATTAGTTGTTTTTACTAATTTAAAACTTTATTTGTCTCAAAAAGAATTGGAAGAGGTTTATAAATACATCATGTATAAAAAAGTAATGGTTCTTTTGTTAGAAACAGGAGATGAGAAAGAATGTGTTAAAAATGAAAAAATTTTATTTGTAGATAGTGATTATGATGAAATTATGATGTATAATAATTAAATAGTAGTTGACATTCAGAGTATAGATTAGTTGCTATAGTCCCAAAAACTCCTTGTATAATGTTATAATATACGAATTTGACATTTTAGGAGTATGTTATTTTGAATGGTAACAAAACCTAAAAAAATTGATGATGCAACACAGAAATATTTTAGGAGTATGTTATTTTGAATGGTAACAAAACACTCGCACCGCAGGACAGACAGATTCTTTTATTTTAGGAGTATGTTATTTTGAATGGTAACAAAACTATCTGTAGCACAAGTTAGGTGTTGTCTACATTTTAGGAGTATGTTATTTTGAATGGTAACAAAACTAATGCCGAAACAAGATAGCATAAAATTATATTTTAGGAGTATGTTATTTTGAATGGTAACAAAACCACAGGAAAAAGCTAGAGAGTTGGCGGATAATTTTAGGAGTATGTTATTTTGAATGGTAACAAAACTGAAAATACGATGTATCAGGAAGTTTATGGATTTTAGGAGTATGTTATTTTGAATGGTAACAAAACAAGCATGTCAAAGGCAACAATTGCAATTGGATTTTAGGAGTATGTTATTTTGAATGGTAACAAAACAGTGAGTTCCTTTGCTTCGTCCATAGTTACATTTTAGGAGTATGTTATTTTGAATGGTAACAAAACAATGTATGACTACATATGCAGTAAATGCGGATTTTAGGAGTATGTTATTTTGAATGGTAACAAAACATACATTCATTTATTGCCAGCAGTTGAACAATTTTAGGAGTATGTTATTTTGAATGGATTTTATTATCCACTTCTTTGCCAAAAGAAAATTAAAGAAGCCGAAAATTAGGAAACAGATGAAAAGCCGTGTTGGAATATGTCGCAAATATAAAATGTTTGAGGTGAAACTATATGATTTTACATGATAAATATGATATAGCGGTTGACGAAAACATATGTATAGCAAAAAGGCTTTTTGTTGATGCTGTCTACAGTTCAGCAAATCTTGAGGAAATAGCGGTTACGTTTGCACAGACTCAGGATATTCTTAATAATGTAAATGTGTCAAAACTTACACCGATTGAGATAAATAAGGTATGCTGTTTGAGAGATGCATGGGAGTATATGATTGAGCATATTAATGACAGCCTTGATTTAGGATATTTAATGAATGTCCACGAAATTATTGTAAGATTTGATGTAACATATTAGTATTTAGGCAGAATAATGACTGATGATGTTATTATAAGCGGAACAAACTGGAGACCTGAAGTACATGGTGCTGAATACTATCATAAAGAAATTATGAAACTGCTTGACAATCCAAATGTTACAGACAGGGCAGTAAAAACAGGTTTATGGCTTATGAGGAGCCAGATATTTAAAGACGGAAACAAGAGAATCGGAAGTTTTGCAATTAATAAAATATTAATAGAAAACGGAAAAGGAATATTTAAAGTTCCGGTTGAAATAGATGGTACATTTAAACAGATGCTTGTTTCGTATTATGAAAGTAATAATGCAGATGAACTGGCAGAGTGGATATATGATAACTGCCTTGATGGAGTAAATCCGGTAAAAGTTAAGGAAAAAGCGGAAAATTATTAGAAGTAAATCAACAAATGTTAAAAAACTATAAATCAACAGCACGCTATTGACAGCGTGCTGTTATTTTTGTAATATATTAGAAAATCTAGAAGAAACTATTTATCAAATTTTATGAAAAGGAAAGAGCATATGTTTGGAGAAACATTGCATTGTGGTGAACTTATAAAGAGACTTAACGATGCACTTGGAAGAAAGGCTAATAATACGTTGATGTGCGATGATGTCACCCTTTCGCAGATTAAGGTCCTCGCAACTATCAGCGAGGCAGCCGATGAGACGATAACGCTAAAAGAACTTGAAAAGCATTTTGAAGTTAAACAGGCAACGATGGCAGGAATTGCTGCACGTCTGGAAAAAAAGGGGATGATAGAGGGGTTTTATGATTCAAATGATAAAAGAATCAAACATGTAAAGCTCACGGCAAAAGGTGAGGAGATATGCAAGACGGCAAGAGCTTCAATGGATGAAAATGAGAGGGAACTTTTAAAGACACTTAATGATGATGAAAAAGGACAGCTTAGAAATCTTTTGCAGAAAGTATATGACAGTATCAAGTCATGCTGACTGTAGACTTATAAGGTGAATTTAATCGAAGGGAGAATGATAAAAATATGATAAAAACATTAGCAAAATGTATTGGCAAATATAAAAAAGAATCAATTATAACGCCAATATTTACTGCAGTTGAAGTTTTTTTGGAAATTCTTATTCCATTTATAACAGCCTCAATAATTGATAAAGGAATACAGGCCGGAGATATGAGAAAGGTTGGTATTTATGGTGGAATAATGCTTATTATAGCATTTTTGAGCCTTTTTTGTGGTATACAGGCAGGAAAGTATGCGGCGGCAGCATCAACAGGATTTGCGTGTAATCTGAGAGAGAAAATGTATGAAAATATACAGACATTTTCATTTTCTAATATTGATAAATTCAGTACAGCAGGTCTTGTAACACGTATGACAACTGATGTAACTAATGTACAGAATGCTTATCAGATGATAATAAGGATTGCTGTGAGAGCACCTCTCATGATGATTTGCAGTATTACAATGTGTGTAATAATAAGTCCGAGATTAAGTATTATATTTCTTGTTGCACTTATATTTTTGGGATTTGTACTTTTCTTTATTATATATAAAGTAACACCGGTTTTTACATCAGGTTTTGAAAAATATGATGAACTCAATGCGAGCGTTCAGGAGAATATTTCAGGAATCCGTGTTGTTAAGGCATTTGTACGTGAGGACCATGAAAAGAAAAAGTTTAATAAAGCGGCAGATAATCTTTATAAAACATTTGTTAAAGCCGAGTCATTTCTTGCATTTAACAATCCGACTATGATGCTTGTTGTATATGGATGTATTGTTGCATTGTCATGGTTTGCTTCACATTTTATTGTGTCGGGTTCAATTACAACTGGTAATCTTACATCAATGTTCAGTTACGTAATGAGCATGCTTATGGCACTTATGATGCTTTCAATGATATTTGTAATGGTTTCAATGAGTGCGGCAAGTGCAAGGCGTATTTCAGAAGTTCTTAATGAAAAAGCGGACCTTGCCAATCCGGAAAAACCTTATGAAGAAGTGGAAGACGGAAGAATCGATTTTAATCATGTTAATTTTTCATACAGAAAAAACAGTACAGAGGATACTTTACATGATATTGATATTCATATTAATGCAGGTGAGACAATTGGTATTATTGGTGGTACAGGATGCGGAAAATCAAGTTTTGTGAGCCTTATAAGCCGTCTTTATGATGTTACTGAAGGTTCTGTATGTGTTGGCGGAAAAGATGTAAGAACTTATGATATGGATGCACTCCGTAATCAGGTGGCTGTAGTATTACAGAAAAATGTCCTTTTTTCAGGAACAATACTTGACAATCTCAGATGGGGTGATGACAATGCTTCATATGAAGATTGTGTTGAGGCATGTAAACAGGCATGTGCTGATGAATTTATCGAGAGAATGCCTAAGAAGTATGATACATGGATAGAACAGGGCGGTACTAATGTTTCAGGTGGTCAGAGACAGAGACTCTGTATTGCGAGAGCATTGCTTAAAAAACCAAAGGTTCTTATTCTTGATGATTCGACAAGTGCTGTAGATACTGCAACAGACGCAAAAATCAAACAGGCATTTGCCCAGAAAATTCCGGGAACAACAAAGCTTATAGTTTCGCAGAGAATTTCAAGTATTCAGGATGCCGACAGAATTATTGTTCTTGAAGATGGAAAAGTCAGTGGCTTTGATACACATGAAAATCTTATGGAAAATAACAAAGTTTACCGCGAAATCTGTGAAGTCCAGATGCAGGGCGGCGGTGATTTCGATGAATCGGCAGAATAGTGAGAATAGGAGGAAGACATGAAAAATAAAAATGAGAACAAAGAGAAGAATCCGCTTTTATTATTAAAAAGACTTCTTTCTTATATAATAAAAAATTACAAATTGGCATGTTTCATGGTGGTCGTTTGCATATTGGTTTCGGCACTTACGACATTGTGTGGAACTTTATTTATACAGAAACTTATTGATAATTATATTGTGCCGCTTACACAGATGGCAGTTCCTGATTATTCACCGCTTGCACAGGCTCTTTTAAAACTTGTAGCAATATTTGCAGTGGGTGTTTTATGTTCCTACGGATATAACAGAATTATGGTAAATGTTGGTCAGGGTACTATGAAAAAGCTCCGTACAGAGATGTTTACTAACATGGAATCACTTCCAATCAGATACTTTGATACACATGCACATGGAGATATCATGTCGGTATACACAAATGATATTGATACATTAAGACAGCTTATAAGCCAGAGTATTCCACAGGTTCTTAATTCACTTATAACACTTGTATCAACATTTGTAAGTATGATAGTTCTTGATATACCACTTACAATTGTATCTGTTATTATGGTTGCAATTATGCTTTTTGTGACATCAAAGCTTTCCGCTGCATCCGGCAGATATTTCGTTGAACAGCAGAAAGATATCGGTAAAGTAAATGCTTATATTGAGGAAATGATGGAAGGGCAGAAGGTTGTTAAGGTATTCTGTCATGAGCAGGAAAGTCTTGAACAGTTTAAGCAGATTAATAACAAGTTAAGAGAAAGTGCCAACAATGCTAATAGGATTGCAAATATTACAATGCCTATCAATGGAAATATAGGAAATATAAGTTATGTTTTGTGTGCACTTGTAGGTGGTGTGCTTGCATTAAGCGGCTTTTCAGGACTTACAATTGGTACACTTGTAGCATTTCTTTCATTAAACAAGAGTTTCACACAGCCTGTAACACAGATAAGCCAGCAGGTAAGCAGTATTGTAATGGCTATGGCAGGTGCCGGCAGGGTATTTGACCTTTGTGATGAAGTACCGGAGACAGATGAAGGTGATGTTGAACTTGTAAATATATGTTATGATTCAAATGGTGAAATCCATGAAACTGAAGAACAGACAGAGATGTGGGCATGGAAAAAACCAAATGCTGCAAGTAAAGATGAAATGTATACAAGACTTCAGGGTGATGTTACATTTGATGGAGTTGATTTTGGATATAATCCTGATAAAATCGTGCTTCACGATATAAAAATGTTCGCAAAACCGGGTCAGAAGCTTGCGTTTGTAGGTTCTACCGGTGCCGGAAAGACAACAATTACCAACCTTATTAACAGGTTTTATGATATACAGGATGGTAAAATCCGTTATGATGGAATTAATATTAATCATATTAAAAAAGACGATTTACGCCGAAGCCTGGGCATTGTTTTGCAGGATACTAACCTTTTTACAGGCACGATTATGGACAATATCAGATATGGAAGACTTAATGCAACTGATGAAGAATGTATGGCTGCCGCAAAGCTTGCTAATGCTGACGGATTTATAAAAAGACTTCCTGATGGTTATAACACAGTGCTTACCGGCGGTGGTGCGAACCTTAGTCAGGGACAGCGTCAGCTTCTTGCAATAGCGAGAGCAGCAGTTGCAGATCCTCCTGTTCTTATTCTTGATGAGGCGACTTCTTCTATTGATACACGTACAGAAAAACTTGTACAGCGTGGTATGGATGCACTTATGACAGGAAGAACTTCATTTGTTATCGCTCATCGTCTTTCTACGGTACGGAATGCAGACTGTATTATGGTTATGGAACAGGGAAGAATTATTGAGCGTGGTACACATGACCAGCTTATGGAAGAAAAAGGCAGATATTATCAGCTTTACACAGGAAAGTCAATCAGTGCGTAAGATTTTGCTTAATTGGTATTAAATAAAAATCTCAAAAACAGGGAGTATAAAAATATGAAATATGCTTATATTAACGGAAAAATACTTGACGGAACCAAAGATATGCAGGTAAAAGAGGGCTTCGTCATACTTACGGACAATGATAAAATTGAGGATATTGTCAAGGCAGGCACGGACTTGAATGGATATGAAAAAGTTGATTTAAAAGGCAGATATATTATGCCTGGTCTTATAAATATGCATGTTCACCTTGCAGGTAATGGCAAGCCGCAGAAAAAACAGCGTGATAATGAGAAACTTGTAAAAATACTTATGGGAAATGCACTTATGCGTTCAATTGCATACGGTATGGTTGCCGGATTTGCAAAAACAGAGCTTATGAGCGGTGTGACAACAATAAGAACGGTTGGCGGACTTGGAAGTTTTGATACAAAATTAAGAGATGAGATTAATGCGGGAACAAAGATGGGACCGAGAATACTTGCCGCTAATGAAGGGATTTCCGTGCCTGGCGGACATATGGCTGGCTCTGTTGCTGTTGCAGCGGACAGTATAGATACAGCATTAAAACATCTGGAGCAATCGGAAAAAGAAAAGGTTGATTTGATAAAGCTTATGATTACAGGCGGCGTAATGGACGCAAAAGAAAAAGGTGTTCCGGGTGAACTGAAAATGTCTCCGGAAATGGTAAAGGCAGTCTGTGACAAGGCACATGAAAATGGATATTTAGTTTCTGCACATGTCGAATCTCCGCAGGGGGTGCGTGTTGCTCTTGAAAATGGAGTTGACTCAATTGAACACGGTGCAAAAATTGATGATGATACAATTAAGTTATTCAAGGAAAGAAAAGCATTTCTTTGCACAACAATTTCGCCTGCACTTCCGTATGCATTGTTTGATCGTTCGATTACCAACGCAACTGAAGTTGAACAGTTTAACGGAAATGTTGTGTTTGAGGGAATAATTGCATGTGCGAAAGCGGCACTTGAAAATGATATACCTGTCGTTCTTGGCAATGATGTCGGATGTCCATGGATTACACAGTATGATTTTTGGAGAGAATTGTATTATTTCCACAAATATACGGGCGTTTCCAATGCGTTTGCACTGCATACGGCAACTGCAAGAGCCGCCGAAATGGTGGGAATCGGTGATATTACCGGTACGCTCGAAAAAGATAAATGTGCAGATATGATTGTAACCGAGGAAAATCCGCTCGATGACCTCAGAGCATTACGCCATGTAAAAATGGTTGTCGCAAGAGGAACGATTACGGAAAATCCTAAGGTTAAAATCAATAAGCGTGTTGAGACTGAACTTGATAAATTCTTATAAAATAGTGTGTTTTTTTACAAATGAAATAAATTTATCGGTACTGTCGGTTGTGTAACTGCCTTTTTTCCATACGAGACCGATGCTTTGGTGTATTGTGGGAGTAATTGGAATTCCGACAACACCGGGAAGCTTTTTTAAAAGCGACGAATACAAAAATGCTCCGGCACATTCCTCGCAGATAAAGCTTTTTATTGTGTAGAGCTGGCTTGCGTGCAGTATGACATTTGGCTTTATCGCCGAATTTTTAAATATTGCATCAAGAGTTTCGTTCTGTACAGAATCGGTGTTATACATAATAAGTGGCATGTCTTTAATCATGTCAAAAGTCACCTCTTTCTTTTTGGCAAAGGGGTGATTTTTTGATACACAAAAAACGATTTTATCCTGCATAATCTGTATGGAATTAAGCTTATCTATTTCATAAAAGTGCATATTTACCAATGCTGCGTCAAGTATGCCTTCATGCACGAGATTGGCAGCACGGATTGAACCATATTCAAATAATTCAAAAGGAATGTCGGGATATTCCCTGTGAAAATCATTAATCATTTCAGGAAAAAATATTGTGCTCAAAAGAGGTGGGATTCCTATTTTTACCGCTGAAATAGTTCTGCCTATGTCGTGAAGCTGGTTAAGCGTTTGTTTGTACTCGGCGAGAAGCTTTTGAGCTTTCTGGTAAAATAATTCACCCTCTTTTGTAAGCGTCAGATGATTTTTTGAACGGTTAAACAGACTGACGTTAAATTCTTTTTCAAGTTCCTTAATTGCACTTGAAACAGCGGGCTGTGTAACATAAAGCTCGGCTGCAGCCTGCGTTATGCTGTGCAGTCTTGCAACCGCACAAAAATATTCTAATTGTACAATCTTCATAAAAACCTCATTTTGTAAAAATCCGTAGGAGTGCTTTATTGCACTGTTCAGCGGATAATGTTTTTTAATATTGTATTCAGTATACCATATTTTTGGTGAAAATGAATAAATTTATATAAAAGGCATAAAAAAAACTTATAAAACCATTAGTTTTTATAAATTTACAACAACATAAGTTATTAATATAATGCAATCAAGCAAAGGGAAATAAACAAACGGCCGTGTTATTTCACTAAAGATATGATGTAAATAATAAGGAGGGTTGCTAATGAGTCATGCAGCAATAACATTAGTATTTTTGCTGTTTGCAATCATAATGTTCATATGGGAAAAACTTCCGCTTGGTGTTACATCAATGATTGTCTGTATCGGACTTATCATAACGGGAGTGCTTGATTGGAAAACAGCTTTTTCAGGATTTATTGACAGCAATGTAATTTTATTCGTAGCCATGTTCATTGTCGGAGGAGCATTGTTTGAGACAGGAATGGCAAACAAAATCGGAGGAGTGGTTACACATTTTGCTAAGTCGGAAAGACAGCTTATCATCGCAATTATGGTGATTGTGGGATTGATGAGTGGGGTGCTTTCAAATACGGGAACAGCGGCGGTTCTTATTCCGGTTGTTATAGGAATTGCGGCAAAATCAGGATATTCAAGGTCAAAACTTCTTATGCCGCTTGTATTTGCGGCGGCTATGGGCGGAAATCTTTCGCTTATAGGTGCACCGGGAAATCTGATTGCCCAATCGGCAATGCAGGAAATCGGAAAATCGTTCGGATTTTTTGAATATACAAAAATCGGTTTACCGATTCTTATAACGGGAATTTTATTTTTCGCATTGATAGGATACAAGCTTCTGCCTGACACAAAGCCGTCGGGAGATTCGGTGTACGGCGAACAGAAAGATTATTCAGATGTTCCTAAGTGGAAACAGTGGCTGTCTCTTATAATTTTGATTTTAACTCTTATCGGAATGATTTTTGAAGAAAAAATCGGAATTAAGCTTTGCGTTGTGGGCTGTATCGGAGCACTGCTTCTCGTAGTTACGGGTGTAATTTCTGAAAAGCAGGCATTAAAATCAATAGATTTAAAAACAATATTTTTGTTTGGCGGTACACTTTCGCTTGCGTCAGCACTTCAGAAATCAGGTGCGGGAGAGCTTCTTGCAAATAAAGTCATCAGCTTTCTTGGAGATAACCCGTCACCGTATTTACTTACATTTGTAGTATTTATTCTTTGTTGTGTGCTCACTAATTTTATGAGTAACACAGCAACGACAGCACTTATGGTTCCGATATGCTTGTCAATATCGGAAGCAATCGGGGCTGACCCGAGTGCCGTACTTATGGCTTGCGTAATTGGTGGCTCATGTGCTTATGCTACACCGATAGGAATGCCTGCAAACACAATGGTAATAGGAGCGGGCGGATATACATTTAAGGATTATGCAAAATCGGGAATTCCGTTGATTATAGTTTCAACGATAGTGAGTATGATACTTTTACCGATTTTATATCCGTTTTTTCCGTAAAAACAAATGCTTTTTGCGGATTAAGTAAAAAAGTATCAATATAAAAGTCGAAAATGTAACTTTTACTTCGTAAAAACAAGGAGGTTAAAATCCTCTCCTCACATTGGAGCTCGGATTTTTACTTCATAAAAACAAGGAGGATTTATTATGTCAAAGGAAGAACAGGTAAAACAGCTTACAGATTACATGGCTAAGTTTATTGCTTATACGGCAAAGAAACTGCCTGATGATGTAATCGCAAAACTTCAGGAGTTGAGAGATAAGGAGGACAGTCCTTTATCAAAGACAATTTATAACACAATGTTTGAAAATCAGAAACTTGCGGTTGAACTTAACAGACCTAGCTGTCAGGATACAGGTGTGCTTCAGTTCTGGGTAAAATGCGGAACAAAATTTCCATTGATTGGAGAACTTGAGACACTTCTTAAAGAAGCGGTTGTGCAGGCAACATTTGAAGCACCTTTAAGACACAACAGCGTTGAAACATTTGACGAGTATAATACCGGAAAAAATGTCGGAAAAGGAACTCCTACAGTATTCTGGGATATTGTACCAGATAGTGATTCATGCGAAATATATACATATATGGCAGGTGGCGGATGTACGCTTCCAGGAAAAGCAATGGTTCTTATGCCGGGCGAAGGCTACGAGGGCGTAACAAAATTTGTCCTTGATGTAATGACAAGCTACGGTCTTAACGCATGTCCTCCGCTTCTTGTGGGCGTCGGCGTTGCAACATCTGTGGAGACAGCGGCACTTCTTTCAAAGAAGGCACTCATGAGACCTATCGGTTCACATAATGAAAATGAAAGAGCCGCAAAAATGGAGAGACTTCTTGAAGATGGTATTAATTCAATCGGTTTAGGACCACAGGGCATGGGCGGTAAATATTCGGTAATGGGCGTAAACATTGAAAATACGGCACGTCATCCTTCTGCAATCGGTGTGGCTGTAAATGTCGGATGCTGGAGCCACAGAAGAGGACACATTATTTTTGATAAAGACCTTAATTATACAATTACAACACATTCGGAGGTGACTTTATAATGGTAGAAATCAGAGACGGAAAAAAGGTACTTATAACACCTGTTACGGCACAGGATTTGGAAGATATTAAAGTCGGAGATATTATTTATCTTGACGGAAGCATGACAACATGCCGTGACGTTGCCCACAGAAGACTTGTTGAAGAGGGAAGAGAACTTCCGGTAGATGTAAGAAATAATGCGATTTTCCATGCGGGTCCTATTATCAGACCTCTTGAAAACGATAAATTCCAAATGGTATCGGTTGGTCCGACAACAAGCATGCGTATGGAAAAATTTGAGTATGAATTCGTAAAGCTCACAGGTGTACGCGTTATCATCGGAAAAGGCGGAATGAAAGAAAATACAGAGCGTGCATGTAAAGAATTCGGTGCCATTCACTGTGTATTTCCTGCCGGAAATGCTGTAGTTGCAGCAACAGAGGTTGAGGAAATCGTAAGAGCCGAGTGGAGAGATTTGGGGATGCCTGAGACACTTTGGAACTGCCGCGTTAAGGAGTTCGGTCCTCTTATCGTATCAATCGACACAAAGGGAAATAACATGTTTGAGGAAAATAAAGTTATTTTCAATGAACGCAAAGATGCCGCGTATGAAAAAATTGCAAAAGAAGTCGGTTTCATAAAATAAAAATATTGCATATAAGATTCATAGATAGTATTAAAACAGGTTGCATTCATAAAAATTTCCTAATAAAAAAAAGCCCCGCCGCAGCGGCGGGGCTTTTTTATTCATATACTTCTCAATATTCAAATTTTTACTTAATCCGGATATTTGCTTGTGATTCCAAAATATTCTTCAAGTGAAATCCAATTGCCATTGTTGTAAAGCTTTTCAGCAAGATCTTTGCCGACATATCTTAAATGCCATGATTCATACTGATAGCCTGTGTATGCATCCTTACCCTTAGGAAAACGTATGCAGAAGCCGTATTTATAACAGTTGTCATTGACCCATCTGCCCTCTGCGGTATCGCCGAAGCTGTCATCTATAGAATTGAGGTCAAAACAGAGCCCTGTCTGATGTTCTGAATTACCGGGTCTTGATGAATATGTATCTGCGGCAGCTTTTCCATCTCTTGCTACATAGGAATTATATAGATTTACCTGATAACTGTATGAACGGTAAGCACTTGCAATATAGATATTAAGTCCCTGTGAAGAAGCGTCAGCCTGCATCGTACGCCATGCACTCATAAGTGTTCTGTCAAGACTTGTTGTGCTTCGCTGGCTTGTTACAGGAACCTCAGGGTCCTGAGGAATAAAATCACTTGGAAGAGAGTAAGTTTTATTGGCGATAAGCACACCATCAACATATGTTATTCCATTGATAGTCTGGATTGAAAATCCTTTGGATGAGACAGACTGCGAATCAGCATACTGGCTTCCTGAATAATCAGAGCTGTTATTATCATTACCTGAATTGTTATCAGAGCCTCCATCAGAATTATTATCAGCATTGTTATCTGATGATGTGGAAGCATCATGGGCCTCCTCAGATTTTATGTTTTCGCTGTTGTTTTCTGTTGTTGTTTTATTGTCATCAGTAGTAGTCTCAGTATTAGCCGGGACTGTTTTGTCGTTATTCTTTTTTTTACTGTTACAGCCTTTAAATGCTAGTACGAATATAATTACTAAAATTAAAACCGCAATGCCTGCGGCAAGTGTGATTTTTTGTCGTCTGACTACAGCTGCACGCTGTTTTCTTGTTAATTGGTTGTTTGTCATAGTTAATCTCCATTCTGATTTTGCCGTTGTAGTGTGGCAGTTCATAAAACAAACCCATTATTGCATTTACAAAAGAAAATATCAAGTGTTGACGTTTCAATTAAAATAAATATATTGAAATGTTATGTTTTGAGTGGTATATTATTAATACATTTAAAAGAGCGAAAAATTACAATTATTTTAAATATGAATGGAGAAATATAATGCATATATCAAAAAATGCTGCGATGCAGATAGTTGATGAAATATCGCAGCTTGTAAAACAAAATATTAATCTTATGGATGAGACGGGGCATATAATTGCAAGCTGTGATAAATCAAGAATAGGCGATTTTCACTATGGAGCATACAAAATCATTACGGAATGTCTTGATGAATATTATCTTAAGAAAGATGATAAGGAAAGGGGAATGAAACAGGGAATTAACCTTCCGCTTGAACTTGATGGTGAAATCGTTGGTGTTGTTGGAATTACCGGAAGTCACGATGAGGTAATAACAGCCGGACGTCTGATAAAAAAGATGACCGAAATTCTGCTTATGGAACGCCGTGTCAGTTATCATCAGCTCATGGATAAGCGTGTAAAAAATGCTTTTTTTGAAGAATGGCTCATAAATGACGGATATAAAAACTTTGATGACCTGAGAGAACGAGGGAAATCTCTTGGGATAGATATAGACAAGCCGGGAAGAATTATTATTGTAAGTATTGATGAACTTGATGAGTATAAAGATAATCAGGAAGGTCAGTCTGTAATTGCCAAATTTGAAAATAATGTTGCAGCATTTCTTAACAGAAATGGTTACAAGGCACATTTCAGAAATGCGTCAAGACAGATAATTCTTATAGATGATATGACAACAGAAAAGGTAATAGAATTTTCAAATGAACTTGCAGATTACATATATGAAAAGCAGAAACTGAATCTTAATATAGGGATTGCAGGGAAAAGTGATGATATGCATGAGGCATACATCCAGGCACATAGGGCGTGGAATGCAGCAGCAGCTGAACATGAAAAGATTATCTGCTATGAGGATATGAGTCTGGAACTGCTTGTTAACTGTATTCCTGCCAAAATTAAGCTTGAATATATTACCAAGCTTTTCAAGAATTCATCTGTTGATGAAGTAAAAGAATATATGTCACTCCTGAAGGCTTATTATAAAGAGCAGGGCTCTATTCAGGCGGTATCTGATAGTCTTTATATACATAAGAATACATTGCAGTACAGGATTGGCAAATTGAAGGAACTGACCGGATATGATGTCAGAAAACCATCCGAAAATCCGGCATTATATATGGCATATCTTATTATGCAGGATATAGAAATGGAAAAAAGTGAAACATATGCTTTGTTACATGAAACAAAATAATTTTAATAATTATGTTACGTGTAACATGTGAAAAGATTTGCTTCCGTGATATGATTGCACCATAGACAGTACGAGCTATTGTACAAATCGTATAAAAAATAACGAAAAGGGGTGTTTATTATGTCAGGAATAGCATTAATTATTGTCTTTATTTTAGCTATCATAGTCATGATAGTAGCAATTTCAAAGTTTAAGGTTCATCCTTTCCTTGCTATCATGGCTGTATCACTTATTCTTGCTATAATTGCAGGAATTCCATTTGTTGATACAGTCACGGCAGACGGAAAGAAGATTTCCGGAATTCCAACAGTAATCGGAGCAGGATTTTCGGGAACATTCAGCAGCATCGGTATTGTAATTATTCTTGGTGCACTTATCGGTTCAGTTCTCGAAAAAACAGGTGCAGCATTAAAGCTTGCCGATATGGTAATTAAAGTTGTTGGTAAGAAGAGACCTGAACTTGCTATTGAACTTATGGGATGGGTTGTTTCAATCCCTGTTTTCTGTGATAGCGGTTTTGTTATTTTGAATCCAATCAGAAAGGCTCTTGTAAAGAGAACAGCAGTATCAAGTGTAGCTATGACAGTTGCTTTGTCAGCAGGTCTTTATATTTCACATGTATTTATTCCACCAACACCTGGTCCGATTGCAGCAGCAAGTACACTTGGTGTAGGTGATAATCTTTTACTTGTAATGGGACTTGGTGTTGTATGTTCTATATTCCCTCTTATTGCAGGTCTTATTTATGCAAAGTTTATCGGCAAGAAAGTAAAGAGTGCAGACGAGACAGGCGATAATGCAGAAGCAGCAAAAACATATGAAGAACTTGTTGCAGAATATGGCAAACTTCCTAATGGATTTAATGCACTTGCTCCAATTCTTGTTCCAATTATACTTATGGCACTTGGCTCAATTTCATCTATGGCCGGCTGGACAGGAGCACTTGATATCGCCTGCCAGTTCTTAGGAAAGCCAATTATTGCCCTTGCAGTTGGTACAATATTTGCAGTAATCCAGCTTGCAACTGCTCATAAGATGAGTGATTTTTATAACATTACTAATGAGACATTAAAAACTGTTGGTCCTATTCTTTTTGTAACAGCAGCAGGTGGTGTTCTTGGTAAAGTTATTTCTTCAACATCAATGGTAAGCTACATAACACAGCATGCAGAAGTGCTTTCGGCAGTAGGTATATTCTTCCCGTTCATACTTGCAGCAATATTAAAGAGTGCACAGGGTTCATCAACAGTTGCTATTACAACAACAGCAGGTATACTTGCTCCGCTTCTTCCTGTACTCGGACTTGCAACACCTGTAAAGTCAGTACTTTGTGTAATGGCTATTGGTGCCGGTGCCATGACAGTATCACATGCTAACGATTCATATTTCTGGGTTGTTACTAACTTTGGTGATATGACACCTGAACAGGGATATAAGACGCAGACAGTATGTACATTAATCATGGGTATTGCATCTATGGTTGAGATATTCATACTTTCATTATTCTTATAATTAAAATGCTGTTAAAATGATATAAAATCAGGAGGATTTATATGGTTATTGGGTTTATCGGACTTGGAATAATGGGGAAACCAATGGCGAAGAATCTTTGTAAAGCAGGATATTCATTAATTGTTAATGACCATCATATAGAAAATATTAATGAACTTGAAAAATGTGGTGCAGAAAGCGGAACATTAGAATATATTGCGAAAAACAGTGATGTTGTTATTACAATGCTTCCAAACAGCCCTCAGGTAAAAGAAGTAATTCTTGGTGAAAATGGTGTAGCCCGGTATATGAAATCAGGTACATGTTTTATAGATATGAGTTCAATAAATCCGGTTGACAGCAGATATATTGGAAAAATTTTGAAAGAGAAAGAAATTGAAATGCTTGATGCTCCCGTATCCGGTGGAGAACCAAAAGCCATAGATGGAACAGTTGCATTTATGGTTGGCGGAGATGAGAATACATTTGAAAAATATAAAGAAATACTTTTTAAAATGGGTTCATCTGTAACCAGATGCGGTGAGCTTGGAGCAGGAAATACAACTAAACTTGCTAATCAGATAATTGTAGCAGGTAATATACAGGCAGTGTCAGAAGCATTTATTCTGGCAAAAAAGGCCGGTGTTAATCCTGAGTGTGTCTTTGAGGCAATAAAAGGCGGACTTGCTGGTTCTACAGTAATGAATGCAAAAGTGCCTATGATGATTAATGATGATGTAAAGCCGGGATTCAGGGTTGATTTACACATCAAAGATTTGAATAATGCTTTGGAATGTGCACACAGTGTTGGTGCTGTTGTTCCAATGACATCACAGATTCAGGAGATAATGCAATATCTTCATAATAATGGAGACGGAAGCAGTGACCACAGTGCAATAATTCATTATTATGAGAAACTGGCAGATATCAAACTTTAATATTTGTATTTCGATAAAAACCAGAAAAGTCTGGTATATAATAGAAGATCAGACGGAAAGGGGAAACATATGAATTATGAATTAAAAAAGGTTGCAGATAATATAATAGATGCAGCTATAAAAGCTGTTCTGCCGGATAAAGCAGTAATAAGAGCACTTGAGAATAAAGAATTTCCCGGCAGGGTAGTTCTTGTTTCAGTAGGAAAAGCAGCATGGCAGATGGCAAATGCTGCATCAGAATATTTGGGCGATAGAATAGATAAAGGTATTGTTATAACAAAATATGGACATGTCAAAGGTGAGATAGAAAATGTGACATGTTTTGAAGCAGGACATCCTGTGCCTGATGACAATTCCTTTAAGGCAACACAGAAAGTCCTTGATATGGTTTCTGATTTAAAAAGTAATGATACAGTTCTTTTTCTCCTTTCAGGAGGTGGAAGTGCATTGTTTGAAAAACCACAGATTTCAGGTGATGAGCTCTCAGACATAACTAACCAGCTTCTTTCCTGTGGTGCAGACATTGTGGAGATAAATACTATAAGAAAACGTTTATCTATGGTAAAAGGCGGAAGATTTGCAAAAATATGCGAACCGGCACATGTATATTCAATTGTGCTTTCAGACATACTTGGAGATCCTCTTGATATGATTGCTTCCGGACCGGCTTGTCCTGATTCTACTACATGTGAGGATGCAAAAAAAATTGTAAATAAATATAACCTGAAGCTTTCACCGGATGCTGAAAAGCTTATGGAGGTTGAAACACCAAAAAAACTGGATAATGTTACGACATTGATTAATGGTAGTGTAAGAGAACTTTGCAATGCAGCGGCAAAAGAATGTGAAAAACATGGTTTTGAGTCAGTAATTCTTACAGACCAGCTTTGCTGTCAGGCGAAGGAAGCAGGAAGTTTTCTTGCCTCTATAGCAAAAACACATTGCCATGGTAATAAAAAGACAGCCTATATTGCCGGTGGCGAGACAGTTGTTAATCTCACCGGACATGGCAAAGGCGGAAGAAATCAGGAGATTGCACTGTCAGCAGCCAGTGGAATTGATGGTATTAAAAATGCTGCCATATTCAGTATCGGAAGCGACGGAACTGATGGTCCGACAGATGCCGCTGGAGGATATGCTGATGCTGATACTGCGGGAGAACTCAGAAAGAAAGGCATTAATATATTTGATGTTCTCAGACAAAATGATGCATATAATGCGTTAAAAGAAACAGGCGGACTTATTATAACTGGTCCGACCGGAACAAATGTTAATGATGTTGCTGTGCTTCTTATTGATTGCGATTGATAGTTAATAAGAAGAAGCCGGTAATATTCATATAAAAGTACCTTCCATCCTATTTGCAGGACTGCCACACTAAGTGATTGGTTTGGCAGTCCTTTTTATTTACGCGTGTAACGAGCCAAAGTCCGTGCTTGCACGAGACCTTGGCGAGTGCCGCGATAACTTGAGAAACCCGCGGAGCGTGTTTCTCATAGTTTATTAGGACTGAAGTATATAATTGAATTTAATATGTGTAAAAATGCCAACATGATTTGCTTTTAAAAAATAATCGGGATATAATTAAATAAAATTAACGTGAATATAAATATTGATTTATAGAGGAGGTACAATTTTATGGTGAAAAATTTTGGACAGTTATCATCAGGGGAAACAGCACATCTTTACAGTTTAATGACAGATATGTTAAGGATTTGTGTCACTGATTTTGGCGGAACACTTGTGAGTGTGGAAGTTAAGGATAAATCAGGCGAATTTGTTGACATAACGCTTGGTTATGATGATGTTGCAGGTTATGAAAATGACAATGACTGTTTTGGGTTTAATATCGGAAGAAATGCAAACAGAATTTCCAATGCACAATTTACCTTAAATAATATTAAATATGTACTTGCAAAAAATGATGGGGAAAATAATCTGCATAGCGGACCACATCTTTTTTCAAAAAGAATGTGGCATGTAACAGAATACAGGGATGATTCAATTGTATTTGAAATTGAGAGCCTGCATCTTGACCAGGGATTTCCCGGAAATGCAAAGTTTTATATTATATACAGAATAACAGGTAGTAATTCATTTGAGATTGAGTATAATGCAGTTTCTGATATGGATACAGTAATTAATATGACAAATCACAGTTATTTTAATCTTAATGGAGAGGGAAGTGGAAGTATTGTTAATCATAAGACCGTTATACATGCAGTTTCTTTTACACCATTAAGAGCCGGTGCAATTCCTACAGGAGAAGTTCGTGCAGTTGAGAAAACACCTATGGATTTTAGAAAAATAAAAAGAATAGGTAATGATATTAATTCAGAATATGAGCAGATTAAGATTGCAGGAGGTTACGACCATAACTGGGTGATTGACCACCATGATTCACAGAATCTGGCTGAATGTGTGGAAGTTTACGGAGACAAAACCGGTATTGCTATGAAGATAAGCTCGGATTATCCGGGAATTCAGATGTATACAGGCAATTATATTGGAAATGTAAAAGGAAAACACGGACATATATACGCACCCCGTGATGGGGTATGTTTTGAGCCGCAGTATTTTCCGGATGCAGTCAACAGACCAGAGTTTGAAAGTTCTGTATGTAAGGCGGGTCAGAAATTTGATAAAAAAATAAAGTATGTTTTTTTTAATGATAAATATTGCTAATATTTGTATTTTGAATTATATTGTTCATTGAAAGATTTATTAATAAATGGAGGATTTATGAAAAAAATTAGCGAACTTATGCCGGAGGCATATGATTTTAATGGAAAGCTTCCATTGAAACAGGCAATACCACTTGGACTTCAGCATGTTATGGCGATGTTTGTTGGTAATCTTACACCGCTTCTTATTATAACCGGTGCATGCGGGATTGGTGCAGGAAGTGAATATGCATCTGTTCAGGTTGCACTTTTACAGAATGCGATGATTATAGCCGGTATTGTAACACTTATTCAGTTATTTGCAATTGGACCAATAGGTGGAAAAGTACCTATTATTATGGGTACAAGTTCCGGATTTATAGGAGTATTCAGCAGTGTGACTAAAATTATGGGCGGTGGAGTATTAGCTTATGGAGCACTGATGGGGGCATCTATTATAGGAGGCTTGTTTGAGACTGTACTTGGAGCATTTATTAAACCTTTGAGAAGATTTTTTCCATCAGTAGTGACAGGAACTGTAGTTTTATCTATAGGTTTGTCACTTATATCAGTTGGTATTAATTCTTTTGGAGGTGGAAATTCAGCTAAAGATTTTGGCTCTTTGGAAAATCTTTTTCTGGCTTTTGTTGTCCTTGTAGTGATATTGTTTTTTAAACATTGGACGAAAGGATATATTAGTTCATCAGCTATACTTATTGGAATTATAGTTGGTTATATTGTTGCATTTATTATGGGATTAGTTCTTCCACATACAGCAGTTTCTGCTGATGGAGTAGAATATACAAAGTCATGGGTGCTTAACTGGAACAAAGTTGCAGAGGCAAAATGGATTGCAATTCCAAAGTTTATGCCGATAAAACCTGTATTTGACCTGAGAGCAATTTTGCCGGTGCTTGTTATGTTTGTTGTTACAGCGGTAGAAACAGTTGGTGATATTTCGGGTGTTATGGAAGGTGGAATGCAAAGAGAAGCAACAGACAAGGAACTTTCAGGCGGTGTTATGTGTGATGGTATCGGTTCAACATTGGCAGCATTGTTTGGCGTTCTTCCTAATACATCATTTAGCCAGAATGTTGGTCTTGTTGCAATGACAAAGGTTGTTAACAGAATAGCACTTGCTTCAGGAGCTGTTTTTCTTATACTCTGTGGACTTATTCCAAAACTAGGTGCATTAATTTCAATTATGCCTCAGTCTGTACTTGGAGGTGCTGCAGTTATGATGTTCTCATCAATTATAGTAAGCGGTATTCAGCTTATAACTAAAGAACCTCTAAATGCAAGAAGACTTTCTATAGTTTCAGTTGCACTTGGAGTAGGTTATGGTATGGGAGTCAGTCCGGCAATTCTTTCACATACACCACAGGCAGTCCAGCTTATATTTGGTGAATCTGGTATTGTTCCGGCAGCAGTTGTTGCAATAATACTTAATGTGATATTGCCGAAAGACGAATAATATCATCCGGTGTGTCAATATCATATAATTCATATTTATCCTGTGCAGGAACAGCAATGACCTGTGCAGGATATTTTTTAATAAGAAATCCGCCACCTTTGTGTTCTGGGAGATTTAAAAGTTCGTTAAAATAATGAGATGGAAATATACATGGAGAGCCGGCATTTCCGTTAAAACTAAGTCTGCATATTTTATTATTATGGTAAACAAATAAAAGACAAAGAAGTTGTAGGGTTGTTCTTTTTATTAATGGTTGATCTGCTGGCAGAAATAAAATTCCATCAGAGTATGAATTATTAATAATATGTGTCACGCCGATACGTATCATATCGTTTCTGTATGGCATATCATGTTTTATAAAATGTATATTTTCATGTCTGCATATTTCGGCTACATCGTTGTGGCGTGTTACAACAATACGGTCTTTAAAATTTACAAAGCGGCTTTCTGATATAGCATTTTCAATAAGCGTTTTTCCATTAAAGTCAGCAGTCAGCTTATTATGACCAAATCTTTTTGACATGCCTGAGGCCATGATAATGCATGAGAGGTTATTGAATATAGTGTCTATATCTATAAGAAGTACATCTTTTCGTGAACGTATTTTGTCAAGAAAAGATGTTGACTGTTTCCTTATTACAGCTAATACATGTGAACTGTTCAGAAGTTCAAATATAGAAGTCTGGAATTGAATGCAGGAACTTTCAAGATATCCGAGTTCATCAATAACAAAAAATCTATTATTTGAATTGTCAATGTGTGAACGGATAGCCGGTATGGCACATTTAAGAAAACCTTCTTGTACGGCTTTCATGTTATTGCCTTTTGATAAAGAATCAGGGTTTGTGGTTAGTGGAGTGCCTATTGTATATTCACGTGCATTTTCAATAAGATTAGATTTTATAACTACTTCAGGTTTCATGGTTTTGTAACTTCGCAAAAAATCAAAATTTTCATTTAAAAGTACGCATAAATTATTTAAAAGAGTTGATTTGCCACTGCCCTTGCAACCTGTAATAAAAAGATGTTTCTTGCCGGTTATATTGTAAAAATTAAGGACCGCTGAAGCATCCATATAAAAATTATTCATAATAATCCCATCCTTTATAATGAAAGAACTGTTTTGTGTAATCTACCGTTAGCATCGGCACATTCAACTACATTAATATTACTATACAAAAATGACATTTTTTCATTGATTTCTGTAATATCTGCTGTATGTACATCGATATCGGATATGATTTTTCCGTTTTTCATAAGAAATATTACATCGCTGTACTCAAGTGCCAGTTCAGGACTGTGGATACACATTATTACACATTTATTATTTCTTGAAATATGAGTTATATGCTTCATAAGCATATGTCGATTTGCAAAATCAAGAGCACTGTCGGGTTCATCAAGAAGCAGAAGAGGAGTATCTTCTATAAGCGTTCTTGCAAGTATGCATAACTGTTTCTGCCCTTCACTTAAAGTTAAAAAATCAGTGTTGTATAAACCGGCAAGCCCTACAGAATCGATAGCTTTATCAACCTGCTGTCTCATATTACTGCTGTATGATTCAAATATACGAAGATGTGGATTAAATCCTAAAAGACATACTTCTCTTACTGTCATACTTATATTTATTCCGGTTTTCTGCGGTATATAGCTTATTAACCGGGCTCTTTTTTTTACTGACATTTTTTCCAGTGTTTTTCCGTTAAGTCTGCATATGCCATTGTGACCGGTAAGATTCATAACAGCTTTCATAAGGGAAGTTTTGCCACATCCATTATTTCCGATAATAGCATAAATATGTCCGGAATGTGCATTAAAGCTTACATTTTTAACAGCACATTTATGACCATAGTATACAGATACATCTGATATATCAAGTGTTGGAACGATTAAATCAGGCATTACAAATCCTCCTTTTTGTTTGATTTTATAAGAAGAATTATAAGCAGTGGTGCCCCAATAACAGATGTAAATATACTTACAGGAAGTTCGGATGATGATAAACTTCTTGCAAAAATATCTGAAAGAGTCATTATAATAGTGCCGGCAAAACCGCTTGAAATGTATGTGAAACGGTCATTTCTTCCAGTGAGCAGTCTGGCAATATGTGGGGCTATAAGACCGATAAAACTTATGAGACCGGTTACACATATTATTGATGAAACTATTAACGTCGCTGTAATCAGTATAATGAATCTGAATATTGTGACATTTACACCTAAAGAAGCTGCTTCATCTTCATTGATAGATAGTATTAGAATTTGCCTGTATAGTAAAAGTATAATAAAGAAACCAATAAATGTTATAAAAAAGGGAATAGCAATACTGTCGATGGATATACCATTGAGACTTCCCATAATCCAGTATTCTATGGATGCAAGCTGTTTTTCCGGGTCAGCAGCAAGTTTTAAAAACATAAGAATTGTCTGTGCAACAGAGTGGATTGCAATACCTGTAAGTATTATGGTGTATTTGTTTTTTCCCGGAACTGCATATGCTGTAAGAAGTGTAATTGAAAGTGCAATTAGACCTCCTGCAAATGCACATATTGAAATAAATGGTGCTGAAGCTGAAACTGCAACGATAGCAAATGCTGCACCGGCACTTGCCCCGGATGAAACACCTGCAATATCAGGCGATGCAAGAGGATTTTTAAATACCAGCTGGTAAACATAACCGGCAATTGAGAGACCAAATCCACCAATAATTCCCATAATTACACGTGGTAAGCGGAGACGGAAAAACACCATAAGCATCATTTTATCGCCGTCCAGTAATCCTTTTATTGTAAGTGGATATTGTCCTGTAAAAACTGACCATATGGATACTGCAATAAGAAGCAGTATCCATATAACAGATAAAAATATAATTTTGTTTTTGTAGTTAGTGATTTTTAACATAAATCATTCCCATATTATTTTGAAGGTGTAAATCCATAGAAATTTTTATAAAATTCTGTTACGCATGATTCGTAGAAATCTTTTGTTATTTTATCAGGATGAAGGATATGTGCAATATAAATACTGCCGAGAAAACTTCCTGGTACCGGAGAGTCCCATGCTTCAGTATCATTTGGAAGCTTTACAACATTTTTATTTTTAATTGCTGTGCAGTTTGCAAGATTGGCATCATTTAATACATCGTCAACAGAGTATGATGCATCAGCAGCTATAATAATATATTCAGGATTCCATGTAAGAATCTGTTCGTAAGAAACATTTGCCCAATAAGTATCTGTAAGTTCAGATGCAACATTCTTCCCGCCGGCATTTGTAAGAAGCGTATCCTGATACATATGACTGCCTGCTGTTGACAGAACAGAGCTGTTACCGGCAAGATATACAGATGGAGCTTTTTCATCTGCAACATCGTTTTTTGTACTTGTTAAAAATGTATCTATTGAATTATTAAGAGCAGTAGCTCTTCCATATGTGTTAGTTATTTTTCCTGCTAAAGTTATGCATTCCTTTAAAAGCGACTGATCTTCAGGATTTACAACAACTGCTTTTATACCAAGTTCATCAAGTGTATCGGCAGCTTTTTTTAATTTCATCGGAAGAAATACTACATCAGGAGCAGCTGCAACGCATGCTTCTGTATTAAATTCTTTTGCAGTTCCCATATTAGGCAGATTTACTGCTGAAGGAGCAGCAAGTTTATATATATTTCGTGTGTTTGCTTTTGCTTCAATACCAACGAGCTTATCTGTTAATCCCAGTGCGATAAGAAGACTTGTTGAAATATAGTATGAAGAAGCAATTTTTTCAGGAGCTTTATCAAATGTTACAGTTCTTCCAGCCTGGTCAGTAACAGTGAGTGGGTAACTTACGCCGATTTCGTTGAAATAAGACATGATTTCAAAAGCAGATGTAGTGTTTTCTGTTGTGTTTTTATTATTGCTGTCAGAATGTGAAGAGTTGCACGCAGTGACAGAGATGAGCATAATCATCGATAAGGCGACAGCTGATATTTTTTTGAAAAGTTTCATTATCAAAATCCTTTCATTAATTTAATTTAGCAAATAGAGTTTATCAGATTGACAATATTTTTACAAGCCGTTATATTTATAGCAGTTAGATGCAGAGTTTTGCAAAATTAAAAGATTGGAGTTTTTATGCTTAATATACAGAATTATATTAAAGTTGAAAGTCTTGATGAAGCTTATGAGCTTAACCAGAAAAAGAATAACAAAATTATTGGCGGTATGATGTGGATGCGTATGGGCGATAGCAGAATAAATACAGCAATTGATTTGTCAGGACTTGGACTTGATAAAATTGAAGAAAATGATGATGAATTTAGAATTGGATGTATGGTAACATTAAGACAGTTGGAAGTTCATGATGGATTTAATCAATATACCGGTGGGTGTGTAAAAGAAGCTTTAAGACATATTGTCGGGGTTCAGTTCAGGAATCTTGCGACAGTTGGGGGAAGCATATTTGGAAGATATGGTTTCTCTGATGTGCTTACACTTCTGATTGGGCTAGATTCTTATGTTGAATTATATAAGGAAGGTATTGTCAGGCTTGAAGACTATGCAGGTCGAAGCTATGACAATGATATTATTGTAAATATTATTGTAAAGAAAAGACCGGTGCATATGTTTTATGAAGCGGTGAGAATTACTGAAACTGATCTGCCTGTATTGACGTGTGCAGGAGTAAAGTTTGCAGATACAGGTTTATGCAATATTTGTATAGGTGCACGACCTGGGAAGGCTGTTATTGTTAAAGATACTTATGACATACTTTCATCTGGAATTAGTGAAGAATCAATAGAAAAATTTGCTGATTTTGTTGAAAAAAATCTGCCAACACAGGGAAATATGCGTGGAAGTGCCGGTTATAGAAGCCATCTTGCAGGTGTTCTTACAAAAAGAGCTTTAATAAATATTAATAAATAATTGAGATTCAGATGGGAGAATATATGTTAGTTAACATTAAATTAAATGGAAAATCTGTCGTGTCTGATATAGCCGCTGATATGACACTTTATGATTTTGTGAGAAAACACGGATGCTATAGTGTAAAATGCGGCTGTGAAACTTCTAATTGTGGTCTGTGCACAGTGTTTCTTGATGAAAAGCCTGTTCTTTCATGTTCAGTTCTTGCAGTAAGAGCGGATAAATGCAGTGTAACAACGCTCGAAGGTATTCAGGAAGAGGCTTCTGAATTTGTAACTTTTATAGCAGACCAGGGAGCTGAACAGTGTGGTTTTTGCAATCCGGGATTTGTTATGAATGCAATTGCACTTTTCAGAGAAAATCCATATCCGGATGAAAATGAAATTAGAGAATTTCTGTCAGGAAATCTCTGCAGGTGTTCAGGTTACGAAGGGCAGCTCAGAGGAATTCTTAATTATATTAAAGCTAAAAAAGAAAAGGAGTTACAGTAATGAAAGCAGTTAATAAAGCTATACGAAAAAAAGATGCGATGCAGCTTCTGCTTGGAAAGCCTGTGTATACAGATGATATTGCACCAGATGACTGTCTTATTGTGAAGTTGTTGCGTTCTCCTTATGCTAATGCTGTCATTAAGGATATTAATGCGGATATAGCAATGAAAGTACCAGGAATAGAGGCAGTTTTTACATATAAAGATATTGACCAGAATATGAAACGTTTTACATGTGCCGGACAGACATATCCTGAGCCAAGTCCGTATGACAGGCTCATACTTGACAGACATGTAAGATTTATAGGGGATCCTGTTGCTATTGTTGCCGGGGTTGATGAAAAGTGTGTTGATAAGGCAATGAAGCTTATAAAAGTAGAATATGAAGTACTTGAACCTGTACTTGATTTTACTAAAGCGAAAGATAATAAAATTCTCGTTCATCCTGAAGATACCTGGGAATCACTTTGTCCTGTCGGAGCTGACAACAAAAGAAATCTTTGTGCACATGATGAGAGTGGTAATGGAGATATAGATAAAGTCCTGAATGAGTGTGATGTTGTTATTGACAGAACATATCATACAAAAGCATGCCAGCAGAGTATGATGGAGACTTTCAGGACGTTTTGCACAATAGATACATATGGCAGACTTCATGTTGTAAGCTCAACACAGATTGTATTCCACTGCAGAAGAATCATATCTCACGCACTTGGAATTTCGCCATCAATGATAAGGGTTACAAAGCCTAGGATTGGTGGTGGCTTTGGAGCAAAGCAGACGTCTGTTTCAGAGATATATCCTGCATTTGTAACTTGGATGACAAAAAAGCCTTCAAAGATTATTTTTTCTAGAAAAGAATCATTGTCAGCATCATCACCAAGACATGAAATGCAGATGCATGTAAGACTTGGTGCAACAAAAGATGGCATAGTAAAAGGGATAGATTTGTACACATTGTCAAATACTGGGGCATATGGTGAGCATGGACCAACTACAGTCGGACTTTCAGGGCATAAATCAATTCCACTTTATGGAAAGGCAGAAGCATTCCGTTTTGTAAGTGATGTTGTATATACTAATGTTATGTCAGCTGGTGCATATAGAGGGTATGGTGCAACGCAGGGACTTTTTGCTGTAGAATCTGCAGTAAATGAACTGGCAGATATTCTTCATATGGATCCATTTGAAATAAGATTTAAGAATATAGTAAAAGAGGGGGATGTAATGCCAGCTTATTATGGACAGGTAAATACAAGCTGTGCATTGGATAAATGTCTTTTAAAAGTTAAAGAAATGATAAAGTGGGATGAAAAATACCCTATGCGTAAAATTTCCGATACAAAAGCCCGTTATGTTGGAATGGGAATGGCAATGCAGGGTTCTGGTATTTCCGGCGTAGATGTAGGAAGTGCAACTTTAAAGCTGAATGATGAAGGCGTCTATACAATGAACATAGGTGCAGCTGATATGGGTACAGGTTGTGATACCATACTTGCACAGATTGCAGCAGAAGTTCTTGAATGTAATACCGATGATATAAGCGTATTTGGTGCAGATACTGATATTTCACCTTATGATTCCGGTTCATATGCATCAAGTACAACTTATATAACCGGTAAGGCTGTTGAAAAATGTGCATTAGAATTACGTGACAGAATTGAAACGCTCGGTGCAAAAATACTTGGATGCAATAAATGTGATGTTAAATTCGATGGCAGCAAAGTGATATGTGAATCAGGCAATAATAAAGATAAGAGTGTAACACTTGCAGATATTGCCACAGCATCAATGTGCGGAAATGATATATCACTTTCTGTTACTAATACTCATTCATCACCAATCTCGCCGCCACCATTTATGGTTGGTGCAGCGGAAGTTGAAGTTGATCTGCTTACAGGTGAGAGCCATATTGTTGAATATGATGCATGTGTAGATTGTGGAACTCCGGTCAATCCAAATCTTGCAAGAGTACAGGCAGAAGGTGGCATTTTGCAGGGAATTGGAATGGCAATGTCAGAAAATATCACATATTCAGATAAAGGAAAACTATATGAAAACTCTTTCTTACAATATAAAATACCATCTAGAATGGATATTGGACATATTAATGTTGAGTTTGAGAGCAGTTATGAAAACGCAGGTCCATTTGGTGCAAAATCGATAGGTGAAGTAGTAATTAATACACCGCTTCCTGCAATTACAGATGCGTTAAGCCATGCAGCAGGGAAACGTTTTTATGAACTGCCTATAACTCCTGAGCAGATTGCAATGTCTAATTCATTGTAAGCATTTTTTTATAACTGCTTGGCGACATTCCCATATTTTTCTTAAAGACATCACCGAAAAAGTTGCTGCTGTTGTAACCACACAGCACAGCGATTTCTGTGATGTTTTTTTCTGAAGAAATAAGCAGGGATTTGGCGGCTTCAATCCTTGTTTTTGTCAGATATTCCTTAAATGTCATGTTTGTGAATGCTTTTATTTTCTTTGACAGCCCTGATTCACTGAGTCCGAATTTCTTTGCAAGTCCAGGAAGGGTCAGGTCATTTCCGTAATTGTCATCTATATAATGAAGAATCTCGCCGGTAGTGATATTGGACAGGTCAGTTTTCTTAATGATTTCATCATTGTATCGGTGGCATCTTATAATGTAAATAATCATTTCAAAAAAATAAGCCTTTGTGAGAGGGGCAGAAAGATTATCAATATTATACTTTTCAAACTGGATTTTTTCAAATAATGAAGAAAGATTAGAAAAACTCTTTCTTGACAACTTTATATGGCGGTTTATGAAAAGATTGTCGATTTCTTCATTAAAATTATCGTCAAAATACCAATTGAGCTGTTCTGTTGATATGTATAAGACTGTTCTTTTTACATCCACTGTATCATAATATACAAATGTATGCTCTTTAAAAGCAGGAATAAACAGAACACTTCCGTCTTCAAGGGTATATTTTTCATTTTCTATATAAACATGGCATTTACCTGACTGCAAAAAGTATATTTCATTAAACTGATGTGAATGTGAAAGAGGAGGCAATCCTTCAACATGTCGGGTTCTATGGTCAATTACAAAGTCTTTACTGATTTTTTCTAACATATATATAATCCTCACTTTTTAATCTTTAGAATTTTTAATCAGGACTTATAATGGTATTTTTTATAAAAGTCCTTATTTTATGTAAATTATAATTTATTTTGCAGATAATTGGTAGTCTGTTTTTGGTCACAAATTTATAATAAAGCCATAAAATATTCACAAAAAACTCATAAGGAGGCAGTAAAAAATGCGAAAAGTTACTAAGTCATTGGTTACGCTTGGATTATGCACAACAATGCTGGCGGGAGCGTTTATTAGTGTTCCTACAGCTGGTGCACTTTCAGGTCTTTCCAAAGTTGATACTGTATATGCAGCAGACGGTGAACAGGTTGAATTAGGAGATCTTGTTTTGCGATTCCTTGCCATAGGAGAGTACGAGCCTAACCGTTATACAAAAAAGGATGGCAATAAGTGGGGACCAGAGGAGATTGAAAAAGGACTTCTTATCAAGGCTGATATGGTTCTCGGAGAAGGCAATGCCGAGGGAATGATGGCACCTATGAAGTGTTCGCTCGAAGATATTACAGGTCATGTTGATGCAGATGTTTCCACGGGAAATATTGTTATTACATATAACGGACTTACACTTACAATGAAAGCAGGCAGTACAACTGCTGAGCTTAAAAACGGAACAGATACGAAGACACTTAATATGAGAAGCGAAGTTG
This sequence comes from Lachnospira hominis (ex Liu et al. 2021), assembly GCF_014287955.1. Classification (GTDB taxonomy): domain Bacteria; phylum Bacillota; class Clostridia; order Lachnospirales; family Lachnospiraceae; genus Lachnospira; species Lachnospira hominis. The sequence continues at coordinate 200,889 of NZ_JACOPD010000004.1, forward strand.
CTCCTTATTTTAAAAAGATTGATGGAGAGAAAAATGCAGACGGAAGCGATTACTACGCATGCTATCTTCCTGTAAAATTTACTGCTGAAGCACTTGGTGGCAATGTTGTATGGAATGATGCAATGCACAGGCTTGAAATGGCATTTGCTTTTTACGCATCGGATGCAGCAGCATCTCCTGTAGTTAATTCAAAATCTGATTACACAACAAGGAAGATGGAGTTAAATTCTAATACATACAGCAAGATGAAAGAAAGACTTGATACTACAAAGCTTACTTCTGAGCAGGTTAAGACCAATGTTGCCAATATGATTAAGGCAGGTCTTAATGTTGTAGACCCTGTATATCAGAATGATGACGGTGGATGGGCAAAGACAAATACAGAATATGATTTGCTTGAAGATTCATTTGCAAGATTGTATACAAAGGGATATTCGACAGTTGATAATGGTGCAACACATGGACACATGAAATTCTTATCAAGAATTATACGTCTTTCAAAAGAAAATCCTACATTATTTGCGGGATATTCGACAGAGCTTTCAACTATTGAAAAAGGTTTCTGGAAAGCTGCAAAATATATGTGTGACGCACAGAATGACAACGGAGGATGGCCACAGTATTATCCTTATGGTGTAGGATATTTCAAGAATATCACATTTAATGATAATGCGATGCCTGACCTCATGGAATCAATATATGCACTTTCAAATGACAGCGGTCTTACAGACAGTGAACTGTGTGAAGATTACGCATGGGCAAGAGAAGAGATTAAGAACCAGACAAATCCTTATGTTCTCGAACTCGGCATCAAGCACGATACATTGAAGTCAGTATGGGATAAAGGTCTTGATTTTGTAATCAGGGCACAGGTTGTAATCGACGGAACTAAGACAGGATGGGCACAGCAGTATGAACCTGATGCGGTTGACCCGGTTCCTGCGGGCGGACGAGCATTCGAGCTTCCTTCAGTATCTCCTGACGAGAGCCTTACAATGGTAAAAGTTCTTGCAAATATTGTAAATCCAAGTGATGCGGTAAAAGAGGCAATCACAAGTTATGTAAACTGGATTAATTCGGTAGGTATTACAGGCTATGGTATATACAACATTTCCGACAGAACAAGAGAACTCGGTACAGACAGACTTTTCTTAAAAGACGGAAGTACAACAAAGCAGTTCGGACGATTCTACGGACTTGATACAACTGGTAAATATTACGGTTTCACTGAGGAACAGATGAAGAATAAGCTCACAAGCAATAAGTTCTACGAGATATTCGCAGGAAGAGATTCAGTGGCACAGCTTAGCATGAATTATGGCATGTGTGAGAGAAGAATCGGTTATTCATATGTAAGAACTGGTGCTGATACAAAAGCAAAGACCATATATGATGCTTGGAAAAAGGCACTTGGCGAGTAATTGGTGCATTTAATATGTGATTAGTATTTACATAAATGGAGGCTAAAATGAAACGAAATATAAAAAAGACTATAAAAAAAGCGGTTGTCGCAGTTGCCGCTGCGTCTATGCTTACGGTTCTTACAGCACCGCTTGCTGTTATGCCTGTAAGTGCCGCAACTGTAACAAGAGGAAGCTATGATTTCTCAAACATGGTTGTAAGAAGAGTATGGTTTAATACAAATGATCCTGTATTTTTAATTGATGATTATCAGAGAGTATGGCTTGATTCCAATGTCAATGTTCTTGCGACAGGTAATGCCACAAATCCAAAACCTGATACAAGCAATCTTATGGCACCGATGAAAAATATGTTTGCTTATATCGGAGCCGATTATAAAGAGGATGGCGATAAAATTACAGTAAGCATGAATAATACAACTGTAAAATTAACAATCGGTTCAACAGATGTTGAAATTAACGGAAATGTTAAAACAGGTGCATTAACAGATGAGCAGAAACCTGTAAAAGTAAATGCAAAAGATACATATGCTGATATGAATACATATTTAACAGAAGATTATAATGTTGTATATCTTCCTGTTGCATATGTACTTGATATATTCGGTGCTGATATGTATAAAGACACAAAAATGGCAAACAGCTTTTATGCAGCAGTTCCTGTTATGAAAACAGATGTTGTACCTTCATATGAGACATCTTCAAAGTGTTATGGAATACGTTATGATGCGTTGCTTGCAGGTACAGCATCACTTGATACGACAGCAGCAGACACAATCGTAGCTTTGCAGAATGAAGACGGCGGATTTGCTGTACTTCCTGATAATTTTGAAATGGCACAGACAGGAGCATCTCTCGGAAGCCTTAAAGGTGCTTCAAGTATTGAAAACGGTGCAACTACAGCGGAGTTAAAATATCTTGCAAAGTATATTACGGAAAATAAGCCTGAAGATTCAAAATATCAGGACGCATTTATAAAAGGTATTAAATTCCTTCTTTCAACACAGCTTGATAACGGCGGATGGACAATGCAGCCAAACGGCGGAAGCGGATTTAACGGAAATATTGAAGTCGGAAATAGTGCAATGACAGAAGTTCTCACACTTTTAAGCGACATTGCCGTATTAAATAATCAAAATTATGTATTTGCAAGAAAAGCAATGAATGTTGACGCAATCAAGTCAGCTGTAGAAAAAGGAAATGATTTTATCGTTGCTTCACAAATAAGCAATAATAACAAAAAAGCGGGCTGGGCATCACAGTATGACAAAGCTGGCAAAGTCACAATGGGACGTACATATGAAAGAGCGTCTGTAAGTTCATACACAACAAAAGCCGTGGTTGATTATCTTATGACAATCCATAATCCGTCACAGGCAGTAAAGGATGCCGTAGAGAGTGCTTACAGCTGGCTTAAAGATGTTAAGATTGCCGATAAAGAGCAGGAAGTTGTAAAAGATACATCTATGAACAACGGATTTGATGTATATTTTGTAGATGGAAACGGAACATGGGCATCAAACTATGTTTATGATGAAGCAAATGATTCATATCGTCCGTTATATTCAGATGTTGACCCGACAAGAGCAGATCAGAAATATGTAAATGTATATGATTTATTCAATCTTGACGGTAATAAGGTTGGCCAGTCAAAAATTAACAATAAAGATTTAATTCTTTATTCAACACGTACAACAATTTCTTACTATGATAACGAGCTTTGTGATGAACTTATCGCAACAGGATATGACACATGGAAGAGTTACCTTGCTAACGGATTCCCAGAAATTCCTACAGACCCTGCCGATACACCTGACAACGGCGGTACAGACCAGGGCGGTGACAATTCAAACACAGGTGATACAGGAAACGGCGGCAGTGCTGATACAGCTGGCAATCAGACAAATACAGGTGATACAACACCATTTGGTTTATATGCCGCACTTCTTGCAATATCAGGCGGACTTGCAGGAGCTTGTGTTTATGGAATTAAAAAAACAGGAAAAAACGGACTTGTAAGAAAGTAAGATAAATTCATATAAATAATTCTTTCCTAATTTTACTTTATTTAAGAAAAATCCGGCAGAGGGCTGTATGGCTTGTCTGTCGGATTTTTTGCCTGATGCGGTCGTTTTAGTTAATGAGTATATGGACATTTTGAAAATCGGTGTTATAATAGGCGTGCGAAAAATGTGAAGAAAAACAGATATAAGTTAGGAGAAACGAGTGAAAAAGAATAAATATGAAATTGATATGTGTAACGGAACGATAATGGATAAGCTGATTTCGTTTGCCCTGCCGTTAATGCTGTCGGGCATGTTACAGCTCATGTTTAATGCGGTTGATATTATAGTTGTGGGACGATTTAGCGGAAGCCGGGCGTTGGCTGCGGTTGGTTCAACGACGGCACTTATTAACGTATTCACGAATCTTTTTATAGGAATTTCACTTGGGGCAAATGTTCTTGCTGCAAGATTTTATGCGGCGGGAAAAGAAAAAGAGATGTCAGATACGGTTCATACGGCAATAGCCATTGCAATTATAAGCGGATTAATCATGGCTTTTGTAGGACTTGTATTTTCAAAAGGGGCATTGGAACTTATGGATACGCCTGAAGATGTAATAGGTCAGGCAGCATTGTATATGAGAATATATTTTATCGGCATGCCTTTTTTCATGCTTTATAACTATGGTGCGGCTGTGCTTAGAGCCGTTGGCGATACAAAAAGACCGCTTATGTTTCTTATTGTATCGGGATGCATTAATGCGGTGCTAAACCTTATTCTTGTAATAGGTTTCAGTCTGTCCGTGGTCGGTGTTGCTGTGGCAACTGTAATATCACAGATGATTTCATGTATTCTTGTATTGCGTTGCCTTTATAAATCAGAGGGAAGCTATCAGCTTAGATTTTCAAAATTAAAAATAAACAAAAAGTATATGATTCAGATATTTCAGGTAGGAGTTCCTGCGGGAATACAGAGTACGGTAATTAATTTCTCAAATGTACTGTTGCAGTCATCAGTTAATTCGTTCGGTTCTGTTGCGATGGCGGGATATACGGCGGCGAACAATATTCTGGGTTTCCTTTATCAGTCAATCAATTCAGTCACACAGGCATGTATGAGCTTTACGAGCCAGAATTACGGTGTCGGTAAATACAAAAGAATGGACAGGGTTCTTGCTGACTGCATGATTCTCACCGTGGCGGTATCGCTTATAATCGGTTGTAGTGCATATTTTTTTGGAAATTATATATTAAGAATTTATACGTCCGATGCCGAGGTTATAAAATGTGGGCTTGAAATATTGTCAATAACTACAGTTCCGTATTTTCTGTGCGGAATAATGGATTTGTTCCCTGGAGCACTGCGAGGCATGGGCTATTCGGCCGTACCGATGATTTTGTCTGTAATCGGAACAGTAGGAATGAGAGTTTTATGGATATATGTGGTATTTCCGTTAAACCGTTCGCTGTATGTGCTGTTTATTTCATATCCGGCGTCATGGGGGATTACGATAGTCATGCAGGTTATATGTTACATATTTGTGAGAAAGAAAGTGCATGGGAAAATAAAAAATATATTAAAAGGTGAGCCTTTCTAGGGGCTCACCTTTTTGTGCAATATTAATTAAACAGCTCTTTTACCATATCCGCATTGTATACAACTTCCGTTTTGTGCTCTACTTCGATTAAGTAAAGTGCATGTGCGGCGATGTGCTCTGCAGCCTGCTCAAGGTCACGGATACCTGTTGTGTCTTTGAATATGTCAAGCACAGTATCAAGTGCGCCATCTTGCACACGGCACTCGTTTTCTTTAAGACCGATTCGTTTTAATACCTTAGGAAGAGAGTATTCGACAAATATAGTTTTCTTTTCTTCCCTTGTATAGTCGGGTATGTCAATAATCGCAAAACGTGAAAGAAGCGGGGCACTAATCTGGTCTTTGTAGTTTGCTGTGGCAATCGGATATACACCTGATGTAGGAATGAGACATTCCATGTAATTATCTGTAAATCCGAGATTATCAAGGAGTGTGAGAAGCACGTCGGCAGGGTTGCCGTTTCCGTTGCCTGATGTGGCTTTATCAAGCTCATTGATAATAAATACAAGGTTAGATTCGCCTGCCATATTAAATGCTTCCATTATAATACCCGGTTTTGCGTTAGAGTAGATTCTTGAACTTCCCGTAAGCTGTTCGGCATCGTTGATTGAACTCATGTCAAGTGTAGACCACGGAAGCTTTAAAATCTTGGCGATAAGGTAGGCAATCTGTGATTTACCTGTTCCTGCAGGACCAACAAGAAGTATTCCGTATGCAGGAAGCGTATGTGTACGGTTAATCTGAATGATTGTTTCAATAATACGTTGTTTTACACGTTCCATTCCGAATAATTCTTCATCAAGAATACGACGTGCTTCATCAGGGTCGATTGCTTCAAAATAATTGCTTTTCCATTTGATGTTAAGCATTATTGACAAAGCTCTCTGAGCATGGCGTTTTTCTTCGGGAGTAACTTCGTTGGAACGTGCAACCGCAAGATTTCTTCTCGCCCACAGCCTGATATTTTCAGGGAGGGTAATTCCCGCACAGTTAAGGAAATCAGATATGCTTGTAAGGCTTGTAACTTTCATGCTGTCGCCTGATTCATCAAGCTCGTCATCTGAAATATTTTCTGATAAAGCACTGCTTTCAAGAAGTCTTTCAATCATAAACTGTAAAAATCCGTCTTCAGACGAAAGTTTCTGGCTGTTGTTATATGCAATTTCACGTATTTTGTATACAGCATATCCGCGTGCAGTATTTTCACCTGTAAGTTTCACTTTTATCTTATTTTCCCCAAGCCATCTTATAAGGCTTTCAAAACGTGAGTCGATAAGAAGAATATTACTGAATATATCTCCGTCAGGTGTCTGTATGGTGAACGCAGTTTTTCGGTAAGGATTCGTAAATGTTCCTACACAGTCATTTGTAAATGCTACGGACAGGTTATCGAGAACAAGGATTGGTGCATCAGGTGTGGCTGTCTGGTTGTTGGAAGTAAATGTTTTATATGTACATTCAAATTTTGATTTTGAATTTGCTATACTTTCTGAATCATAAACAGGCATTGTTTTTCTCCTAAATATAAATTTTTTGTTTTCATTATAATAACACAATAATAATATTAATCAAACGGGTATTTTTCGCAGTTTGAAAAAAATTCTTGTTACATCGGCAATATAAGTGTAAAATTGAAAACAAGGGTTTTGTTAAAAATTGGGGAATACAGGTAATTAAATTATGTTAAAATGGCTGATGCTTTTTGTCTACTTTATCGTAGGCGTGTATGTTTTACACAGAATTATTTATTGGTTTAAAATTGTTACGCCGCTTTTTAAGCACAGAGGTGTACAGGGAATCTGTGTTGCATTATACTGTATTGCAGCATCAACGATATTTTTCGGTGCATTTCTTCCGTCGGGAAGAATACAGACCTCAGTTCATCGTGCGGGAAATGTGTGGCTGGGATTTCTTATTTATCTTCTTACTTATATAGCTGCTTCAGATATAATAGTTTTAATATTAAAGCTTATAAATAAAAAGAAAGAAATTCCCATACTGAAAAAAAGATACGGTGCATTGATAATAGGTGCGGCGGTGACGGTTTCAAGTTTTGGATTTACAATATACGGAACAATTCATGCAAGAAATATGACGACAAAAGAGTATGATGTCAGTATTGAAAAGCATGTTGACGGATTGGACGGTCTTAATGTTGTTCTTGTTGCCGATTTACATCTCGGATACAGCATAGGCTGTAAAGACATGGAAAAAATGGTAAAACGAATAAATGCTTTAAATCCCGATGTGGTAATATATGCAGGAGATATATTTGACAACGATTATGATGCACTCGATGACCCTGACAGGCTTTCACAGATTATAAGCGGGGTAAATGCAAAATACGGTTCGTATGCGGTATTCGGAAACCATGATGTGACAGAAACGCTTGTCGGAGGATTTTCGGTATCGTCTGCATACAGGGCATTTCGAGATGACAGAATGGAGCCGTTTCTGGAATCGGCGGGAATTAATGTATTGCTTGACGATGTCATTCAGATTGCGGACGGAAAAATAAATCTTGTCGGCAGACTTGACGAAGAAAAGCCGGGAGACGGTACAAAGAACAGAAAACCGTTAGATGAACTGTTATCCGAATGTGATATGAATAAGCCTGTTATAGTGATAAATCATGAACCCGACAAGCTCCGTCAAAATGCACAGTCAGGTGTTGATGTGCTTCTTAGCGGGCACACTCATGCGGGGCAGTTTTTTCCTCTTACGATTGTTCAGCCGTTTGCTTGGGAGAATTATTACGGAGTAAAAAAGATTGATAATATGTATAGTGTTGTGACGTCGGGAATAGGAGTGTATGGTCCTGCAATAAGGGTCGGAACCGACAGCGAAGTTACTAAGATAAATATATATTTCAAATAAATAATACAAATAAATACAACTAATCCGGAGGATATTATGGAGGAAAAAGTAAAAAATATTATTGAACTTAAAAATATATGTAAAGTATATGATGACAATGGTTTTAAGGCGGTTGATGATTTTAACCTAGAGGTAAAAAGAGGTGAATTTGTAACATTTTTGGGACCATCAGGATGTGGAAAAACGACAACACTCAGGATGATTGCAGGTTTTGAGATGCCGTCAAGCGGAAAGATTCTTCTCAATGGTGAAGACATATCACAGCTTCCGGCAAATAAGAGACCGATAAATACAGTGTTTCAGCGTTATGCGTTGTTTCCGCATATGAATATTTATGACAATATTGCATTTGGTCTGAAGTTAAAAAAATTATCTAAAGACGAAATAAAGAAAAAAGTGAAGCGTGTTCTTTCAATAGTTGACCTTGAAGGATTTGAAAACAGAAAGATTTCCACACTTTCAGGCGGACAGCAGCAGCGAATTGCAATTGCAAGAGCACTGGTAAATGAACCGGAGATATTAATGCTTGATGAGCCTCTCGGTGCACTTGATTTAAAAATGCGTAAAGAGATGCAGCTTGAACTTAAAAATATGCATGACAGGCTTGGCATTACATTTATTTATGTTACACACGACCAGGAAGAAGCACTTACTATGTCAGATAAAATAGTTGTTTTATCAGAAGGTAAAATCCAGCAGATAGGAACGCCGGAGGATATATATAATGAGCCACAGAATGCGTTCGTTGCTGACTTTATCGGTGAGAGCAATATTTTCAAGGGAATTATGACTAAGAATATGAAAGTACGTTTCTGCGGTGGTGAATTTGCCGGAATGGATGATTTGCCTGAAGGAACACTTGTCGATGTCGTTGTCAGACCTGAAGATGTAATAATAACAAAACCTGAGGAAGGAGCAATATCAGGTGAGGTTGTATCTGTAATATTTAAGGGCATGCACTATGAGATTACTATTGAATCAGGAAAATATGAGATGGTAATAAGGACGACTAAGTGTTATAAGGTTGGAGATAAAGTAGGCATGCAGCTTGAACCTGACGGAATTCATGTAATGATGGCAGAGGATCATACAACAAGTTTTGTTACAACGGTCAACAGCGATTATACACTTGATTTTAACGGAAAAGTCATTAATTGCAATCTGGCTGATATTGTTCCTAAGTCTCATATGAAAGACGGCAATCTTGTTGATGAAAATGGTGAGACAGTTGATGTGTCAAAGATAAAAGTAATCGTTTCGTTGCAGCCTTATGATATAAAGATGAGTGATGAGACGGATGCCGGTCTTGTTTCGGGAAAAATTATTGATCTTATATATAAAGGTGACCATTACAGTTATGTTATTCGTGATGAATATGGGCATGACCTTATCGTAGATGATGAATATCTGTGGAATATGGATGACCAGGTTGGGCTTATAATGCCTGAGGATAAGATGAAATTCCAGATAAAGAAGTAAAACAGGAGGATTTACGGAGATGAAAAATATGTTTTCACGTAAACAGCTGGGTATTCCATATGGTTTATTTTTAGTCCTTTTTGTAGCAGCACCGTTATTAGTGCTTGTATATTATGCGTTTACGGATGGTTCGGGAAAGTTCAGCATTACAAATCTGCTGAATTTTTTCACAGACCCTAATACGCTTGGAACACTGTGTTACAGCTTTGTTCTTGCAATAGTGACAACGCTGGTGTGCCTTTTAATTGCATATCCGGTTGCCTATATACTTGCACATAGCAAAATTAAGCGTAAAGCAGTTATTCTACTTCTTTTTGTTATGCCGATGTGGATTAATTTTACATTAAGAATTACAGCTTTAAAAGAGATACTTTCACTTATAGAAGGAAATCTTGCTTTTTATCCGTTTTTAAATACTGTAATCGGAATGACTTATGATTTTCTTCCGTTTATGATTCTGCCATTGTATACAACATTGTCAAAGCTCGATAAGAGCCTTATTGAAGCGGCTGCAGACCTTGGTGCTGATAATTTTCAGACATTTATAAAAGTTATATTCCCATTGTCGGTGCCGGGAATTGTGAGCGGAGTTTCAATGGTATTTCTTCCGGCAATGACTAACTATGTAGTTCTTGATATGCTTTATAACAGCACATATATCATGGGCAGTCTGATTGGAAGCTATTTCAGTGCATATGACTGGCATAATGGTTCAATGATTGCATTGATTCTTTTAATTATTATCTGTATCGTCTCGCTTATTTCAGGTGATAGTGATTCAGAAGAAAGCGGCAGAGGAGGTGCATTATTGTGATTAAAAAAATATTAAAATATGCAGTTATCAGCCTTGTGCTTCTGTTTATGTATGTGCCGATACTTGTGCTTGCAGTGTACAGTTTTACTGATGCATCAAACATTGGAGCAATACATGCATTCTCATTTCAGAATTATGTGACACTTTTTACAACACCGGAATTGCAGCATATGATATTCGGCTCAATACTTCTTGCATTTGGCAGTGCGGCAATTGCAACAATACTTGGAACTACAGGTGCTGTTGGTGCTTTTTATTCAAAAAAGAGAGTGAGAAATACATTGTCGGTTCTTAATCAGGTGCCTGTTGTAAATGCAGATGTGGTAACGGGATTTTCAATATGTATCCTTATAGTTGTTGTGTTCGGAGTGAGCAAAGATACGTATATACCTCTGGTTGCAGGACACGTTGTGTTAAGTGCACCATTTGTATATCTTGCAGTAGTACCTAAATTAAAACAGATGGACCCGAGCCTGTATGAGGCAGCTCTTGACCTTGGAGCAACTCCTGCATATGCGTTGTTTAAAGTTATAATTCCACAGATTGCTTCAGGAATTTTATCAGGTTTTGTTATGGCTGTTACACTGTCGCTTGACGATTATTTTGTTGCAACATATACAAAACCTGCTACATTCGATACTATAAGCACCTATGTCGTAAATGCAACAAAAGGTTCACAGACACAGATAAAGACTGCGTTGTGGGCATTGTCAACAATAATTTTTATTATTGTAATTGCGGTGGAACTTTTTATTAATATTGTTCCATCAAGAAAAGAAAAAAAGGAGGGCTGATATAATGAAATATTTTTTAAGAAAAATTGTATCAGTCAGTCTTGCATCACTTATAGTAATAGGAAGTGCATGTGCATTTCTTCCGTCATATGCACATGCGGCCACTTCTTCTGATACAATCACGCTGCGTGTCTGCAACTGGGAAGAGTATATTGATGAAGGTGACTGGGATGAGACAATAGACCTTGAAAGCGGCGATATAAAGGGCGAGAATTCAATGGTTGCTGATTTTGAGGACTGGTATTACAAAACATATGGTAAAAAAGTAAAAGTTGAATACAGCTGTCTGGGGACAAATGAGGAACTTTATAATATGCTTACGCTTGGCGATGAATATGACCTTGTGTGTCCGTCTGAATATATGATAATGAAACTTATGTCAGAAGACAGGCTTGAGCCATTTTCAAATGATTTTTATGATAAAAATATCAAAGAAAATTATTACAGCCGCGGAGTATCGCCGTTTATTAAAAATATGTTTGACAGTAATGAAATAAATGGTGAGGCGTGGAGCAGATATGCTGCGGGATATATGTGGGGAATCACAGGAATTATATATAATCCGGATGCAGTCTCAAAGGAAGAGGCATCGACCTGGACTATTATAAATAACAGCAGGTTTAAACGTCAGATTACTATAAAAGATAACGTAAGGGATTCAATTTTTGCAGCGATAGGTGCTATAAAGTCTGACAAACTTACATCAAAATCATTTCTGGCTTCAAAGGATTATAAAGAAAAACTTGCACAGGAGATGAATGATACTTCAGATGATACAATAAAAGAAGTACAGGAGTATCTGCAGGAAGTTAAAGATAATGCATACTCATTTGAGACAGATAGTGCAAAGGCAGATATGATTACCGGAAAAGTTGTTGCAGGTTATCAGTGGTCGGGTGATGCCGTGTATACAATGGATCAGGCTGATAAAGATGATTTTACACTTAATTTTGCAGTGCCAAAGGAAAGTACCAATATTTATTTTGATGGATGGGTAATGCTGAAATCAGGAATTGGCGGAAATGATGAGAAAAAGCAGGCAGCACAGAGCTTTATTAATTTCCTCTCAATGCCGGAAAATGCTGTCAGAAACATGTATTACATCGGTTATACTTCTGTTATATCAGGAGGGAACAGTGATGTGGTTTTTGATTATTTAAGGTGGAATTACGAGGCTGATGACGATGAAGCAGATACTGTAGAATATCCGCTTGGCTATTTCTTTTCAGGTGATTCAGATGATGAAAAATATATACTTACAATTCCAAGAGACCAGATGGATAGACAGATTCTTGCCCAGTATCCAAGTGAGGATGTCATGGAAAGAAGTGCTGTAATGCAATATTTTGATAATGATAAAAATGCAAAAATTAATCAGATGTGGATTAATGTAAGATGTTACAATATTGCAAATGTTCCGCCATGGGTATGGATAATGGTAGATGTGGTCATAATAATATTGGCCGCTGCATATATTTATAACAGGACAAAAAAATAGATTGTTAAAAAACAGACAATGTTCAGGCAGTGCATAAATTTTAGGCACTGCCTGTTTTTTGCCTGTTTAATAAAATCATTAAACGGGTTATATTATAGAAAACAACTCAGAAAGGATGATTTGTATGGGTAAAAAATCAACAAAATTAGGCGTGGCATCTTTGATAGTAGCAGGAGCAGGAATTGCAGCAGTTGCAGCAAAGAGCAAAAAAACTGAGGAGAAAAAAAGAGTAAAAGAAATTCAGAAAGAAGAACATGATACATTCAGGAACACAGAGCGTGGCAAATATACAAAGAACAGTAAAGGTATTTACTATTCAAACGGTAATTATGAAGCATTTGCAAGACCTGAAAAACCTGAAGGTGTTGATAACAAGAGTGCATATCTTGTAGGAAGTGGACTTGCTTCACTTGCAGCTGCATGTTTTCTTGTAAGAGATGGACAGATGAAGGGCGAAAATATTCATATTCTTGAAGCTATGGATATCGCCGGTGGTGCGTGCGACGGAATTAATGACCCAACAAGAGGTTATGTAATGCGTGGCGGACGTGAGATGGAAAACCACTTTGAATGTCTCTGGGATTTGTTCAGAAGTATTCCTTCAATTGAAATACCGGGAGCATCTGTACTTGATGAATATTACTGGCTTAACAAGCATGATCCTAACTATTCACTCTGCCGTGCAACTGTAAACAGAGGCGAAGATGCCCATACTGACGGCAAGTTCAATCTTAGCCAGAAGGGCTGTATGGAGATAATGAAACTTTTCTTCACAAAAGATGAAGATTTGTATGATAAGAAAATAGAAGATTTCTTTGATGAAGAAGTTTTTGATTCTGATTTCTGGCTTTACTGGAGAACAATGTTTGCATTTGAAAACTGGCACAGTGCACTTGAAATGAAGCTTTATATCCAGAGATTCATTCATCATATCGGTGGACTTCCTGACTTTTCTGCTTTGAAGTTTACAAAATACAACCAGTATGAATCACTTATTCTTCCTATGCAGAAATATCTTGAGGCAGCAGGTGTCAAATTCCAGTTCAATACAAGAGTTGATAATGTTGAATTTGAATTTAAAGATGGCAAAAAGATTGCTAAAAAGATTGTTTGCACTGTAGATGGTAAAGAAAAATCAATAGATTTAACGGAAAATGACCTTGTGTTTGTAACAAACGGAAGCTGTACAGAAGGTACAATTTACGGTGACCACACACATGCACCTGTTGGCGATGCAGAAGTAAGGACAAGCGGATGCTGGAGTCTCTGGAAAAATATTGCAAAACAGGACAAATCATTTGGACATCCGGAAAAATTCTGCAGTGATATTGAAAAGACAAACTGGGAGTCAGCAACAGTTACAACTAGCGATGAAAAGATTATTTCTTATATCAAAAATATATGTAAGAGAGACCCAAGAACAGGAAAAGTTGTTACAGGCGGTATCGTAAGCTGTAAAGATTCAAGATGGCTTTTGAGCTGGACTATTAACAGACAGGGACAGTTTAAGGAGCAGAAGAAAGATGAAGTCTGCGTATGGGTATACAGTCTCTTTACAGATGTAGCAGGTGATTATATCAAGAAGCCTATGAAAGAATGTACAGGTGAAGAAATCACAGCTGAATGGCTGTATCATCTCGGCGTTCCTGTAGATGAGATAGACGAGCTTGCAAAGAATCATTGCAATACAACACCTACAATGATGCCATTTATCACAGCATTCTTCATGCCAAGAAGAAAGGGAGACAGACCTGACGTAATTCCGGATGGCTGTGTAAACTTTGCATTTTTAGGACAGTTTGCCGAAACACCTAGAGATACAATATTTACAACAGAATATTCAGTAAGAACAGCTATGGAAGCTGTATATGGACTTCTTGGTGTAGACAGAGGTGTTCCGGAAGTCTGGGGCAGTGTATATGATGTAAGAGATCTTCTTGATTCATCGGTAAAACTTATGGATGGCAAATCACCTCTTGAAATTGAACTTCCCGGACCACTTAACGCATTAAAGAAGCCACTTCTTAAAATGATTAAGGGTACAGTCATTGAAAAGGTATTAAAAGACCACAATGTAATTAAAGATTATATGAAATATTAATGTATTTGATATAATGTATCTGCGATAATGTATCTGCGATACAATAAAAAATGGTAAAGTCAGGATATTTATCACTGATGGGGTTAGCAGAATAGAATAGATATGGTATTTTGTAAAAACAGATGGAATGTATGTTTGACACAATTATAAATGTGCACAAATAAACATACGGACCATCTGTTTTTATATTATTATTTATGGTATTATAAAAAATAATAGCTTTTATATTACAATGAAATAATTGATACTTTTACAAATTTAAGCATAGAAAGAAGATGCGAGGGAGATTTTGTGCTAATGAAAATGACAACGCTTTGTTATATAGAAAATAATGACTGTTATCTTATGCTTCACAGAACAAAGAAGAAAAAAGATGTCAATAAAGACAAATGGATTGGCGTAGGCGGCCATGCCGAAGGCAATGAGACACCGCAGGAGTGCCTGCTTCGTGAAGTAAAAGAGGAGACTGGGCTTTTGCTTACATCATACAAGTTCCGCGGACTTATCACATTTATAAGTGATGAATATGAGGCTGAGATGATGTGTCTTTTTACAGCTGACGGATATACAGGAGAACTTATTACGTGTGATGAGGGCGAGCTTGAGTGGGTAAAAAAGTCTGACGTGCCACAGCTTCCGACATGGGAAGGAGATGCACAGTTCTTAAAGCTTCTCCTTGAAGATGAAAAGCGTTTTTTTGCGATGAAGCTAAGATATGAGGGTGAGAGGCTTGTTGAAAAAAGCGTTGAGTTTTGCGGGGCATGATGTTATCGTTAGAATTAGAATTTGCTGAGGTGACTACATTGGTGGAAAAAATGAAAAAGTACTATAAGTTATATAGTTTAATGGAAAATAAACTATTTAGTAAATTTGGTGATAGAAAATATATTGAGTTAAATAAAGAATATTATGCACAAGACCCACACTATAAACTTTGTTTTGCCGATATAAATCATATACTGGATTATATAGATGAGCATGGAGTAGTTGTTTGTGATGTTAAACCTGTGGGTAAGGTTATAGACAGTATACTTCCTTCAAAAGTAGAATCGGAATGTGAGTGTATAATTCCTAGTAATCCTAGATCCATTTATTCGCCTGAATTCATACAAGAACTAATTAACTATGGAAATAATGATGCTTGGTCATATGTCTCAGATGAGTCATATGTAATAGGAACAATAGAGCACTCTAAAGGAGAAATGTGTTATGACGTAAATCTGAGTTATGAATTAAGTAAAGCATTACATCTATTATTATTAGACATTTATGATAATGACATGTTAAATAAATGGTTTGAGTATAGAAGAGCAAGATTTAATTACAATAATATCTTAAAAAAGATAAAAAGTGATCGAATTAGTCGGAGGATAGTAATTGATGCATGGAATGTGTATGCTCCGTGTAAAAAAAGTAAATTATTGAAAATGATAAGCTTTTTTTCTTGTTAATATATTTAGTAGAATCATTTTTCATCAATATCATTTGGCAGAACAGATGGACGATGAATCGTCTATGTGACAAAGTTGAGAAATAATAGTTATAGAATAAAAACATGATTGACATATAAAAACAGCGGTGATAATATAATTACGTAAAGGGCGTTGCCGATATACGGTTAGTCCTCAGATTAGTTATTGTTGAATAACCGCTCTGTCTTGCAGGACGTTGGAGCGGTTATTTTTGTGTCTTGGAATCATGGGAACCAAATGAATAACCAAGACTAAAGAAAGCCACACAGAGGCTTATAATGCCAATAAAGTTATCAATGGTTAGCATGAGCAAGTCCTCCTTTCATAAAATTTCCAAAAGGATATCTATGTAAACAGAGGTCACAGTCCTCTGGAATGAGGACTAACCGCACACCGATAGGCAACGCCTTAGGTTCAAAGAACCTATAGTTAGTATAGTAAAAATATATAGAAATGTCAAGTGAAAGAAATATAAGAAATGTTTTAGTATAAAAATTTAAAGAACTATGTATGATTTGAGGAAATGATTATATGAATATAATTTATGTAGAAGATTGTTGTGAAATACTTGATTCTAAGAGAGATCCTATTACGGCATCCGAGAGGAAAAAATTCTCAGTCGCATAAATCAAATTAAAAATATTAAAAAGGCAACTACAAGAATACAACAAATATGGAGGCATTAAAATGTTTATAAAAGAAGATAATACATACAACGATATAAGAGAAAAATCATTGCTGCAGTGGCTTAATGAGATGGAAAAACATGAAGATGTTGCAGTAAGAGGTGGAGTTAAGCTTGCCAAAGAATATATACAACATCTAAAAGATGAGAATAAAAGGCTTGATTCAGAAAATAAGTTGAAAAATGAATATTTGAAGAAAGTTGTGAAGAAGTAATTGGACATACAGGTTATTAAATCAAAACGTAAAACAATAGGATTGGAAGTCCATACTGATGGCAGAGTTATATTGAGAGCACCGATGAGGATAACCAATCGTGAACTGAATAAATTTATAGATAATCATATGTCATGGATTGAAAGTAAGCTGAGTCTGATAGAAAAGAAAAATGCTGATAAAATCAGCGTTGCACCACCTAAAGAAACTATTTCAAAAAAAGAACTTAATGCAATTAAAGAAAAGTTCACAACAAGGGTACAATATTATTGCAATATTATGGGAGTCAGTGTCAACAGAATATCAATAAAAGATCAGAAGACACGCTGGGGAAGTTGTAGTTCAAAAGGAAATGTGAATTTTAATTATAAGCTGTATTACATGCCTCAGGAGCTTATGGACTATGTAATAGTACATGAACTTTCTCATAGAAAATATATGAATCATTCAGATTTGTTCTGGAATGAGGTCGGAAAATATTGTCCCGAGTACAGAATGTATAGAAAAGAACTGATGAAATATTTGTAAACTTTATCATTTTACGATAAAATTATATATAGAATATGTTGGAAAAGCATAAAATACGAAAGGCAGCATTGCTTGTTATGAAAAAAATATTACTTTTAACGACTGGAGGTACAATAGCATCATCCGATACAGGTTCAGGACTTATGCCGGTTGCAGGTGCTGACAGACTTTTAAACTATGTGCCGGATATCAATAAAATATGTAATTTGTATACAATGTCAGTTATGAATATCGACAGTACAAACATGACACCAGAACTTATAATGAAGCTTGCACAGGCAGTAAGTGACAATTACGATAAATATGATGGTTTTGTAATAACGCATGGCACAGATACGATGGCATACAGTGCAGCAGCTTTAAGCTATATGCTTCAAAATCTTGGTAAGCCGGTTGTTTTTACTGGTTCACAGCTTCCAATCGAAGCAGAAGGAACGGACGCAATAAACAATCTTTCTGACGCAATATATTTTGCATGTGAAAATATCTGCGGAGTTTATGTTGTATTTAATGGGATTGCGATAATTGGAACACATGCAATGAAGATAAAGACAAGAAGTTTCGATGCATTTGAAAGTGTCAATTGTCCTGATATTGCAACGATAAAAAAGGATATTATAGAATATACTGCAAAGGGAAAAAGTATAGCGAAAAAAGAAGCTGCACAAAATCTATATGGCAGTAAAGGATTCATTGCGAAGATTAACCTTTGTACGGATGTTATGCCATTGAAAATGTATCCAGGAATTGATGGGAGAGTATTTGATTTTATTAAAAATAATTATCGCGGAGTTGTAATCGAAAGTTTTGGAATTGGCGGAGTTCCTGATAATTATAATGATATATCAACAAAGTTGCGTGAACTGACAGAAGCAGGAACTGCGGTTGCAATCACAACGCAGTGTATGTATGAGGGAATAGATCTTTCAGTCTATGAAGTCGGACAAACACTTGCTAAACAGGGGATAATAAACTGTGCCGATATGACATTTGAAGCATCAGTTATGAAATTAATGTGGGCTCTGGCTGAATTTGATAATATAAAAGATATAAAAGCGTTTATGGAAAAACCATATTTTTATGATAAAAGTTATTAAATAAAAGCTGGATTATTTTATAAAAATAAAAAATATAATGTATATAGTGCATTATGCACAGAAATGGAGGACATATGTTAAAAGACTGGAGTAATGTAATAATTCCTGAAGAAGAAGAAATTAATGAAAGACTCGAAAAAGCAAGAAACAAACTTGTACAGCAGCAGATTCTGATTATGCAGAAAAAACTGCCTGTTCTTGTGTCTTTTGACGGATGGGGTGCCGCTGGAAAAGGCAGTATTCTTGGTAAGATAATAAAGAATATTGATCCAAGATTTTTTAAAGTTGCTGTTATGGATAAACCAACAGAAGATGAAAAAAGAAGACCATTTCTTTACAGATATGTGATTAATATTCCGGAGGCTGGCAAGTTTACATTTATGGATGGCGGCTGTCTAGATGAAGTTACAAAACAAAAATTATCAGGTAAAATCACGGACGAAGAATATAAAAGAAAGATTGAGAGCGTAAAACGATTTGAAAGACAGTTGTCAGATAATGGCTATCTCGTTATAAAATTCTTTTTCCATATCGGAGAGCAGGAGCAGAGAAAACGTCTTACAAGACTGCTTGATGATAAGAATACAAGGTGGCGTGTAAGCGAATATGATTTGTGGCAGAATCAGCATTATAAGAAGTCATTGAAAGCATTTGACCAGTTCATTGATGATACAAGCCAGTCAATTGCACCATGGTATATTGTTGATGCTACAGACAAAAAATGGGTACAGCTCCAGATATTAGAGACGTTGGTGCAGGCAATTGATACGGCGTTGAAGAATAGTACACTTTCAGTTCCTCTTTTGCAGAATGCTTTTCCTCTTAATAAAATGGAAAAATTATCTGATATAAACCTTAATAAATCATTGTCAGATGAAGAATATGAGTACATGTTAAAGAATTACCAGAAAAAGCTGAATAATCTTCATAATATAATTTACAAGAAAAAAATTCCTGTTATTATTGCCTATGAAGGATGGGACGCGGCAGGAAAAGGCGGAAATATAAGACGAATAACCGAAGCACTTGACCCAAGAGGATATGAAGTGCAGCCGATTGCAAGTCCTGAGCCACATGAAAAGGCAAGGCATTATCTCTGGAGATTCTGGAACAGGCTTCCAAAATCAGGTCATGTTACGGTATTTGACAGAACATGGTATGGACGTGTGATGGT
This sequence comes from Lachnospira hominis (ex Liu et al. 2021), assembly GCF_014287955.1. Taxonomy (GTDB): domain Bacteria; phylum Bacillota; class Clostridia; order Lachnospirales; family Lachnospiraceae; genus Lachnospira; species Lachnospira hominis. The sequence goes on from NZ_JACOPD010000004.1 coordinate 220,646, forward strand.
CGAAAGGCTCGAGGGATTCTGCAGTGAAAATGACTGGCAGAGAGCATATGTTGAGATTAATGAATTTGAAAAAGAATTGTCAGACTGGGGAGCGGTAATTGTAAAATTCTGGGTTCAGATTGATAAAGATACGCAGCTTGCAAGATTTAAGGAGCGTGAGAATACACCGGAAAAACGCTGGAAAATTACAGATGAAGACTGGCGTAACAGGGAAAAATGGGATTTGTACGAAAACGCTGTTAATGAGATGTTTGCAAAGACCAATACAACATATGCACCGTGGCATATTTTGGAATCTAATGATAAAAAATATGCAAGAATAAAGGCACTTAAAATATTAATTGATGCGATTGAAGAAAAAATCAAAGAAACTGACTAATTATTTTATGATTATTGACGATATACAAAATATAGGAAAGCATTCCTATAAATGTACATGCAGGGTAGAAACGGAGTTTAACCTTACAGCAATATTATTAAGTTTCAAGGAGGAACAATTATGAGTAGTATTGATTCGGGAAGCATGGGAGCATATGTCAGCAGTGTTGCATCATACAATAGCCAGAATATGGGCAAGACAGGAAAGGCAGATGCAGCGTCGTCTTCAGAAAAAACATCTGATATACAGAAAACTTCAGAGGCAGGCAAAAAGTCAAGTGTAAGCGGCAAAACAATAGGAAGTCCGAAGCTTAGCGAAAAAGCTGCCAGGTATTATGAACAGCTTAAAAGCAAATATTCTAATATGGACTTTATACTTGTAAGTGCTGACCAGAAAGAACAGGCTAAGTCTCAGGCAGGAAGTTATGCTAACGCAAATAAAATGGTCGTTTTAATTGATGAAGAAAAAATCGAGAAAATGGCTGAAGATGAAAATTATCGTAAGCAGTATGAAGGCATTATCGCAAATGCTGCAACAGGGCTTTCATCAATGAGAAGTAAGATATCTGCAACAGGTGCGTCTGTTAAAGGTTTTGGCATGCAGGTTAATGATGATGGAACAGCATCATATTTTGCTGTACTTAAAAAGTCAAGTGCCGCACAGAAGCAGAGAATAGAAAAAAATGCTGAAAAAAAGAAAGAGGCAAAGAAGGCAGAAGCAAAGAAAGCTCAGAAAGAAGCCCAAAAAGAGCGTCTGGAAAAGAGCAAGGATAAGACCGGAAATGTCTCAGATGACGATGATGATACAGTAACTATAACAGCATCATCAATTGATGAACTGCTTGATAAGATTCAGGCACAGAATCAATTGTTTATGAGTGATAATGTTCAGACTGAAGATGAAAAAAAGGTAGGACAGAAATTTGATTTCAGTGTATAAAAGAGACAGTGATGCTAATAGCAATGCACTCAGTCAGGATACCGCATTTAATGGAATTAAAGTATCTACTGATAAGAGAGTAAAAAGTTCCGCAAAAAAAAATTCCGTGTTTGCCGGAGATTTGAATTTGTCGGACAGTACAGCAAGCAGAATCGAACAGAAGAGAAACGGTGCAAGAAAGCAGGCTAAAAAGCTGATTCAGGATGCATGGGATAAAGATACAAAAGCACTTGGTTCAATTCAGGATATGGAGAAAGACAAGGCAGACAAGGTCAATGAGATTACCGATTTAAAAGCAAAAGCTGCATATCTTGAAAAAGATAAAAAGGCTGCTGTCGAGGAGTACGGAATTGACCCTGATTCGCAGGAACAGAAAGATCTTGAGCTTCTTGAGAAATATCAGAATAATAAAGCCGGTGTAGAAAATTCCCATTTCAGCGAAGATGAGGTTAATCGTTTGAAAGAACTACAGAATGAACCGCTTACCGATTATCAGAAACAGGTTTTAAAATTTAATGCATCAAAAAATGCAATTTTGCAGGATGCCGGCATGAAAGAAGAAAAAGTTATTTCCATGCATGAATCAATAAATCTTGCAAAATTAGACATGTTAAAGTCCCAGACTATGATTAAAGCTGATGATGCAGCTGATGCAGTTATTGATGCGGCAGAGGATGAGATATTTGGCATGCTTATAGCTGATGGCAAAGAAAAGCTTGACGAAGATGCAAAAGAGACGCAGGAAAAAGCTGATGATGCGTCCCAAAAACGTGAAGAACGTGAAGAAAAGATTGAAGAAAACAGGCAGGAACGCAAAGAACAGGAAGAGATTCTTAGCAAAGATGCTGATGCTGACAAGCTTGAACAAAATCTTTCTTTACAGAAACAGACAGATAATAATATCACCGATGTTCAGAAGAATATCCAGCGAATGATAAAAGAAAAAGGTCTGGTCAATGAAGATATTAAAGGAATCGAGATTGATTTGAACTTTTAAGAAGATTGATAATTATTTTACACGGATGTAAGAAACTTGCTACGGATGGCACATTTATTTGTGCTGTCCGTTTTTTTGGTTTACATATATTGGGGAAGGAGATTTTTATGAGTGATATACAGAGTGCGGTAAACAGCTTTAAACTTAGTTTTTTCAAAAATAATAAGACACAAAATAATAATAAAGTGACTGAAAAGCTGTTTGCCAAATATAAGCTAAAATCCGAAGATGAACAACAAAAGGAATCACAGGTAGACACAAGTACGATAGGACTTACGTTAAAAGATGCAGTGGATTCAATATTTGACCCGACAACCGGCATGTCAGATGAAGAAAAAAAGAAATTTATAGAAAAACTTTATAAAAAAATAAAATCAGGCAAGAAACTTTCGGCTGACGAAATGCAATATTTGAGAATGAATGACCCGGTCACATATGCAAAAATGGCAAAAGTACAGATTCAGAGAAAGGCACTTGAAAGCAGGCTTAAACAGGCAAAGTCCAAAGAAGAGGCATTAGAAATATATACCAGTGCAAAATCAAGGATAAGTGATGACGACCCGGCAAGAGAAGAATTGAATGCAGCATATGATGATGCATATGGTGAATTTAAAAAATCAGAGCAGTATAAAAAACTGCCTGCAACAGAAAAAGAAGCAAAGGAGAAAGAAAAAAATGGCACAAGTAGGAGCAGTTGGAACAAAGACATCACAGGAGACACAAAATTCCCAGAAAACGAAGAAGAAACATACGAATTCGGAATTTCTGGAGATTTTGCGGGAGAGGAATGAGAAACTGAAAGAAAAAATCCTCAATGGTGAAACAGAAGAATCGGTTGCAATCGGAGCAGGTTCGTATACGAAATCAGAATGGAGCAAGTTTTTGAAGGATTTTGATGATGCACAGGATATGATAAAACAGCAGATTCGAGAAGAAATAACAAAGCGTGTAGAAAAGCAGGAAAAAATTGAAGAAATTGAAGATGAAAAATTTGAGAAAGATATAGATAAAGATATACAGGATAAAAAAGAATTAGAAAAAGAATATGAATATGCACAAAAATTTTAATATATAAAACAATTTCCGCATAAGTTAAGAAACCCCGGCAGGCAAGAAGAAAAGGTCTGCCGGGATTTTTATGCCAAATATGGTATTAAAAAATTATTTTGAAATTCAAAATAACTGTTGACAGCACATATAGAGTTGTGATATAAAAATAATTGTTTGATAATCAAAGTAAGATAATCAAAATATAAGATTATCAAACTAAAAAGCAGTAATTGTTCTGCGGAAAGTGACAGATATGTATTTATGAAAGCTACGATTATTGGAACGGGAAGTTATATTCCTGAGTACATACTTACGAATCAGGAACTTTCAACAATGGTTGAAACTGATGATGAGTGGATTGTAACGAGAACGGGTATCAGTGAGAGAAGAATACAAAAATCGGGTGATGTTGCTGATATGGCAGTCAATGCCGCATTAAAGGCACTTGATAATGCAGGGATTAATTCAGAGGATATTGACTTGATAATAGCAGCTACTTCAACACCTGATTATCTGTTTCCTAATTGCTCATCAATAATCCAGAAGAATACATGTGCAATAAATGCAGTGTGCTTTGATATAAGTGCGGCGTGTTCGGGATTTATTATGGCATTATCTGCCGCAAAAGCTTACATTGAGGCAGGAATGTATAAGAAAGTTCTCATTGTATGCAGTGAAAAAATGTCTGGAATAACAGACTGGAAGGACAGAAGTACATGTATCCTTTTTGGCGACGGTGCAGGAGCATGTGTTGTTGAAAGCAGTGAGCAAGAAGGTGTGAAATCAGTCGATTTACACAATGAAGGAATGCTAGGAGAAGTTCTTACCGCAAAAAGAAATGAAAATATAGTAATGAATGGGCAGGAAGTATTTAAGTTTGCGGTAAAAAAAGTTCCTGAAACAATTAATACATTGTTAAAAAAAGAAAATACAGATGCAGAAGATATAAAATATTTTATTTTACATCAGGCAAACGTAAGGATTATTGAGAGTGTAGCAAAAAGATTGGGTATAGATATGAACAGATTTCCGGTGAACCTGTCCAGATACGGAAATACATCATCAGCCAGTATACCGATTCTGCTTGATGAGCTGAATCGTGAAAATAAACTGCAAAATGAAGACCTGCTTGTATTTGCGGGATTTGGTGCAGGATTAAACTGGGGCAGTATTCTTGTAAAATGGAACTGCCATAAATCTTGACGATAACGTCATTACTAAAAATTGCAGTATTCACTGTAAGAATGTAAAAAGAAAGGATTTTTATTATGTTTGAAAAGATTAGAGATTTAGTAGCAGAGCAGCTTGGAGTAAATAAGGATGACATTAAGCCGGAAAGCAGATTCAAAGAAGATCTTAATGCAGATTCACTTGATTTATTTGAGCTTATCATGAGCCTTGAGGAAGAATATTCAACAGAAATTCCTACAGACGAACTTGAAAATCTCACAACAATACAGTCAGTAATCGATTATCTTGGAGCAAAAGGAATAGCATAATGGAAACAAGAGTAACAAAGCTTCTTGGCATAGAATATCCGATAATTCAAGGCGGAATGGCATGGGTTGCCAATGCAAATCTTGCGGCTAATGTGAGTAAGGCTGGCGGAATCGGATTCATCGGTGCTGCCAATGCACCGGGAGAATGGGTGAGAAGTGAAATAAGAAAAGCAAGAGAAATAACAGATAAACCAGTCGGAGTAAATATTATGCTTTTAAGCGAGCATATAGATGAAGTTGCACAGGTTGTTGTTGAAGAGAAAGTATCTGTTGTATCAACAGGAGCAGGAAATCCCGGAAAATACATGAAAATGTGGAAAGATGCAGGAATTAAAGTTATGCCGGTTGTAGCATCAGTTGCACTTGCAAAACTTATGGAGAGAGCAGGTGCTGATATGGTTATAGCTGAAGGAATGGAATCAGGTGGGCATATCGGTGAGCAGACTACAATGACACTTGTTCCACAGGTGGCTGATGCAGTTTCAATTCCTGTAGTAGCAGCTGGTGGAATTGCAGATGCAAGAGGATTTTGTGCAGCATTTATGCTTGGTGCCGAGGCTGTACAGATGGGAACACGTTTTGTTGTTGCCAAAGAATCAGATGTTCATCAGCTTTACAAAGACAGAATAATAGCAGCAAGGGATATAGATTCTGTTGTTACAGGAAGAAGTACGGGACATCCGGTCAGGTCTTTAAGAAATGAAATGACCAGGCAGTATCTTAATATGGAAAAAGAAAATGTATCATTTGAAGAACTTGAACATCTTACACTAGGTGCTTTACGTAAAGCAGTTGTCGATGGTGATGTAAAAATGGGAACTGTAATGGCCGGTCAGATTGCGGGAATGGTAAAAAAAGAACAGACGTGCAAAGAGATAATTACAGAAATAATGGATGATGCACATAAAGTGTTTAACAGTGTAAAATTTTAGAGGAGTTTCGTATGGGAAAGACAGTCATTATGTTTCCGGGACAGGGAGCACAAAAGATTGGAATGTCACAGGAATTTTATGAAAAATATAAAGTGAGCCGTGATTGCTTTGAAAAGGCTGAAAATGTAACGGGATTAGACATGACTAATCTGATTTTTAAAGAAAATGAAAATCTTGATAAGACAGAATATACGCAGATAGCATTGTATACAGCTGAAATGGCAGCTTTTTATGCAGGCGTGGAGGAAGGTCTGACATTTGACTGTGCAATCGGGCTTTCCCTTGGGGAGTACAGTGCAATGACAGCCTGTGGTGCAATAGATTTTGAAGATTGTGCGTCTCTTGTGAGAAACCGTGGAATTTATATGGAAACAGCGGTTCCTGACGGACATGGAGCTATGGCAGCCGTTATCGGACTGGACTCTGGTAAAATAGAAGAAGTTATATGTCACAGCGGATTAGATAATGTAGGGATTGCAAACTATAACTGTCCGGGACAGATTGTTATTTCAGGTGAGGTTGAAAATATAACAAAAATTATGGAAGACTTAAAAAATGTTGGAGCAAAAAGAGTCCTAAAGCTTAATGTAAGCGGACCGTTTCATTCACCTATGCTTGCACAGGCAGGAGAAAAATTAAAAAAGGATTTGGAAAAGGTAAATATTACAAGTCCACATATTCCATATTATGCCAATTATACGGCGGAACTTATTGATAAAAATACATCTACTGAATATATAAAGAGCATTCTTTCAAAACAGGTCAGCGGTTCTGTCAGATTCGAGCAGTCGGTAAGAAAGCTGATTGAATCGGGATTTGACAGATTTATAGAAATCGGTCCGGGTGATACACTCACAGGATTTGTTAAAAGAATTGCAAAGGACATGAAAGTTGAAGGATTGGTATATGAAAAGATTTGAAAATAAAATTGTGCTGGTAACAGGGGCAGGACGTGGAATCGGTGCGTCAATAGCCAAGCGTTTTGCATCAGAAGGTGCAGAAGTAATAGTTAATTACAGCGGAAATGACGAGGCAGCACAAAAGACTGTTGATGAGATAACAGCGATAGGCGGACAGGCACAAAAATATAAGTGCAGTGTGAATGACAGTGAAAGTGTCAAAGTCATGATAGATGAAATAATTAAAAAATTTGGAAGAATTGATATTCTTGTTAATAATGCCGGAATAACAAAAGACGGACTTATGCTCAGAATGACTGATGAAGATTTTGACAGAGTAATAGATGTCAATCTGAAAGGAACATTTAACTGCACTAAATATGTATCAAAATACATGTTAAAACAAAAGTCAGGAAAAATTATCAATATTTCTTCTGTGGTGGGACTTTCCGGAAATGCTGGGCAGATAAATTACAGTGCCTCAAAGGCTGGAATTATTGGTATTACGAAATCAGCGGCAAAAGAACTTTCAAGCAGGGGAATTACTGTAAATGCAGTTGCACCCGGATATGTTGACACTGACATGACAAAAGTGCTTTCAGACAATATCAGAAATGAAATTCTTAAAAATATACCATTACAAAGAATGGGCAATGTGGAAGACATAAGTAATTGCGTTGCATTTCTTGCATCTGAAGATGCTTCATATATAACAGGACAGGTAATATCTGTAGACGGAGGTATGCATATATAATGAGAAGAGTAGTAGTTACAGGACTTGGTGCAGTCACACCAATTGGACTTAATACAGATGATTTCTGGGATGCGATAAAGAAAAATACAGTTGGTATAGACACAATAACTTCTTTTGATTCATCAGAATATAAAGCACATCTTGCAGCTGAAGTAAAAGGATTTAATGCAGCTGACTGTATGGATTTCAAGGCTTCAAGGAGAATGGAAAAGTTCAGCCAGTATGCAGTAGCAGCTGCATTTGAAGCTTTAAAGGATTCAGGACTTAATATTGAAAATGAAGATGCATATATGGCAGGTGTTTCAGTAGGTTCAGGAATTGGCAGTTTATCAGCAATGGAAAACAGCCACAAAAAACTTCTCGAAAAGGGACCTTCAAGAATCAACCCGCTTCTTGTTCCTATGATGATAACTAATATGGCAGCAGGAAATGTATCAATACAGCTTGGGTTGAAAGGTAAAAGCATAAATGTTGTAACTGCTTGTGCAACAGGTACTAATTCAATAGGTGAGGCGTACAGAAGCATACAGCATGGGGAAGCCGATATTATGTTCGCAGGAGGTACAGAAAGTGCGGTTACACCTATTGGCATAGGCGGATTTGCAGCACTTACGGCATTGTCTGAATCAACAGACCCATTAAAAGCATCTCTTCCGTTTGACAAAAATAGAAATGGATTTGTTATGGGAGAGGGAGCCGGCGTAGTTGTTCTTGAAGAACTTGAGCATGCATTGAAGAGAAACGCACATATCTATGCAGAAGTAGCAGGATATGGATGTACATCTGATGCTTATCATATCACTTCGCCGATGGAAGACGGAAGTGCTGCTGCCCACGCAATGGAACTTGCAATGAAAGAGGCAGGGCTTGCACCGGAGGATATAGATTATATTAATGCACATGGAACAGGCACACATCACAATGATTTATTTGAGACAAGAGCGATAAAATCAGCATTTAAGGAAGATGCAAAAAGAGTTCCGATAAGTTCAACAAAATCTATGATAGGCCATCTTCTTGGTGCGGCAGGTGCAGTTGAGTTTATCACATGTGTAAAATCAATACAGGATGGGTATATACATCCGAATGTCGGACTGACTGAAACAGAAGAAGAGATGAACCTTAATTATGTCAGGGATAAAGGAATTAATTGCGATGTAAATGCAGTGATATCCAATTCACTCGGATTCGGAGGACATAATGCCTCAATACTTATAAAAAAATATATTGCTTAAAGGAGGGCTTATATCATGGAATTAGACAGTGTGCTTAAACTTATTAATGCCGTGTCGGATTCATCGCTTACAAGCTTTACGCTCGATGACGGCAATACTAAACTATCTTTTGCGGCAGACAGGGCCGAGGTTATAAAGAATAATGAATTTTCAATTGTAAGAAATACAAAAGAAGAACAAAACAGTTCTTATGAACATCATGAGAATGATAATATTGCGGTAGACAGTACAAATGTAGTTTCATCACCGCTTGTAGGAATTTTTTACAGTGCCGCATCACCTGATGAAAAAGATTTTGTCAGTGTCGGTGATACAGTGAAAAAAGGGCAGGTTTTAGGAATTGTTGAGGCAATGAAGCTTATGAATGAAATAGAAAGTGAGTATGACGGAGTTGTCAAAGAAATACTTGTAGATAATGAACAGATGGTTGAGTACGGTCAGCCGATGTTTGTTATTGAATAAAATGTAATAGGCAGTCAGTTTATAAAAATATTTAAGGAGTCAGAAATGTTACTTAATACAAAACAGATTATGGAAATCATTCCACATCGTCATCCTTTTCTGCTTGTCGATACAATTGAAAGCATGATTCCGGGAAAAAGTGCTGTTGGATATAAATGCGTCACGTATGACGAGCCGTTTTTCAGCGGACATTTTCCTGATGAACCTGTAATGCCTGGAGTTTTACAGATTGAGGCATGTGCACAGGTAGGGGCAGTTGCGATACTTTCGCTTGAAGAAAACAGGGGAAAGACAGCATATTTTGGTGCAATAAACAATGCAAGATTTAAAAGAAAGGTAGTTCCGGGAGACCGTCTTCGCATGGAATGTGAAATCATAAAACAGAAAGGACCTCTCGGTATAGGAAAGGCAGTTGCAACAGTTGATGGGGAAACAGCACTTACAGCTGAACTTACATTTATGATTCAATAAGTGACGTGCAGAATTTCCGTAAAAGCCTGCAGCATTGTGTTGTTGTTTTACAGAATTTACAAAAATGGAGATATATTATGTTTAGTAAGGTTTTAATTGCAAACAGAGGCGAAATTGCAGTAAGAATAATCCGTGCATGCAGGGAAATGGGAATAAGAACAGTGGCAGTTTATTCTGAAGCAGATAAAGATGCACTGCATACACAGCTGGCGGATGAAAGTGTCTGCATAGGAAAGGCACAGGCTCTTGACAGTTACCTTAACATGGAAAGGATACTCAGTGCGACAGTTGCTTCGGGAGCTGAGGCAATTCACCCCGGATTCGGATTTTTGTCTGAAAACAGTAAATTTGCAGAGCTTTGTGATAAATGTAATATAACATTTATCGGACCGTCAGCTGAAGTAATTGAAAAAACAGGTAATAAACAGGAAGCAAGAAATACTATGATAAAAGCAGGTGTTCCGGTTATTCCGGGAACTAAAGAACCTGTAATGGATGCCGGAAGGGGAAAAGAGATTGCCGCTTCAATCGGGTATCCTGTTATGATAAAAGCTGCTCTAGGCGGTGGTGGCAAGGGCATGCGTGCTGTATATGATGAAAAAGATTTTGAAAAAGAGTTTAATAATGCACAACGTGAAGCCATAAATGGATTTGCCGATGGTACTATGTATATTGAGAAGTATATAGAGAATCCACGTCATATAGAATTTCAGATACTTGCTGATAATTATGGAAATGTAATTCATCTTGGGGAGAGGGATTGTTCGATACAGAGAAATCATCAGAAAATGGTTGAAGAATCACCATCTGCTGCCCTTGACGAAAAAACGAGGCAGCAAATGGGCGAGATGGCAGTAAAAGCAGCGAGAGCAGTAGGATATACTAATGCCGGAACTGTAGAATTTCTGCTTGATAAAAATAAAAATTTTTATTTTATGGAAGTAAATACGAGAATTCAGGTTGAGCACGGCGTCACAGAGATGATGACAGGCGTTGACCTTATAAAAGAACAGATAAAAATAGCATCCGGGGAGCATCTTGCAATAAAGCAGCAGGATGTAAAGCTTTCAGGTGCTGCAATAGAAATGAGGATTAATGCAGAAAATCCTTATAAAAAATTTGCTCCATGTCCGGGAAAAATCAGTGATTTGCATATTCCGGGAGGAAATGAAGTGCGGATTGATACGGCAGTGTATACAGGATATACAATTCCACCGTTTTACGACTCAATGATTATGAAAATTATAGTTCACGATAAAGATCGCAGACAGGCAATCAATAAAATGAAAAGCGTTCTGGGTGAAGTAGTTATAGATGGTATTACAACAAATCGTGATTTTCAATATGAAATCTGCAATAATAAGCGGTTTGAGACAGGTGATATAACAACTGACTTTATTGCACAGGAATTTCCTGACTTTATATAATATATATCAGTATTATTTTATACCGGTATATTGTATACATGAATTTTGATGTTGTGAAAAGGAGAGAACATCATGCATCTTAATTTTTTATTTAAAAAAGATAATGATAATATATCAAAAAAAGGAAAAGTTAATGTTCCGGACGGGCTGTTTACCAAATGTCCGAAATGCTCAAAGATGATACTTACAGATGAGCTTTTCCTTGATAATTGTGTGTGCCATTCATGCGGATATTACTTTAAAATAGATGCGAAAACAAGAATATCAATGGTTATAGACAAAGACACGTTTGAAGAATGGGACACAGGCATAGAAGAAAAAAATCCGTGTGATTTTGAAGGATATATACAAAAAACGGCTGATTTAAAGTCTAAAACAGGGCTTGACGAAGCAATAGTTACAGGAAAAGGGAAAATAGACGGAAAAGATACAGTAATAGGGGTCTGCGACACACGTTTTCTTATGGGAAGCATGGGAAAAGTTGTAGGTGAGAAGCTTACAAGGGCATTTGAAAAGGCTACACAATTAAAACTTCCTGTTATTGTATTTACATGTTCAGGCGGTGCAAGGATGCAGGAGGGCATAATTTCTCTTATGCAGATGGCAAAGACAAGTGCTGCAATAAAAAAACATGATGAGGCAGGACTTTTGTATACAGTGGTGCTTACTGACCCGACAACCGGCGGCGTTACGGCAAGCTTTGCAATGCTTGGAGATGTCATTCTTGCGGAACCGGGGGCTCTTATTGGGTTCGCAGGACCGCGTGTAATAAGACAGACAATAGGACAGGAACTTCCTAAGGGATTTCAGCGTGCGGAATTTCTTCTTGAACACGGAATTATTGACAATATTGTTGAAAGAAAAGATTTAAAGCATACACTGTCGCTTATAATAAAGCTTCACAGTAAATGCGACAATAAAATGGAAGATTATAAAAAATATCTCAGTGATAAGATGAATGAACTGAAATATAAATATGAATATGATGAAGATAAAAATAATTTGAATTCATGGGAGAAAGTGCAGGCGGCAAGAAGCAGCATGCGTCCTACGGCTCTTGAATATATTGACAGGCTCACAAAGAATTTTTATGAACTTCACGGAGATAGATTGTATGGAGATGATAAGTCTGTAATTGGGGGAATTGCAATGTTCGGCAAACAGCCCGTTACTGTTGTCGGACTCCAGAAAGGTATGGATACAAAGGATAATATATACAGAAATTTTGGAATGCCACAACCGGAGGGGTATAGAAAATCACTGCGTCTGATTAAACAGGCGGAAAAATTCCACAGACCTGTAATATGTTTCGTTGATACACCGGGTGCATATCCGGGAATGGGAGCAGAAGAACGTGGACAGGGTCGTGCAATTGCTGATAATCTATTTGAAATGTCAGATATAAAAACGCCTGTACTTACAATTGTGACAGGCGAAGGCGGAAGCGGTGGTGCATTGGCACTGGCTGTTGCTGATGAAGTATGGATGATGGAAAATTCCATTTATTCAATACTATCGCCTGAAGGATTTGCAAGTATTCTTTATAAAGATGCAAAAATGGCAGAAAAAGCAAGCGAAGATATGAAAATCACAGCAAAAGACCTGTTTGACATGGGCGTGATAGAAAAGATAATTCCCGAATATGGAATCATGACAAGAGAAAAATTAGGTTTTATTGGATTATATATGAAAACCGCTATAGCGGATTTTCTTATAAAAATACAGAAAATGACGCCGGAGGAGCTTATTTGTAAAAGATATGACAGATTTAGGAAGTTTTAATAAACATATTTTACTAAAAGAAAAAAATATTATTCCGCTTATGCAGGGCGGGATGGGCGTAGGAGTAAGTTTTTCGGGGCTTGCAGGAGCAGTTGCATCATGTAATGCCATAGGAATTATATCAACTGCACAGGCCGGTTTTGCAGAACCTGATTTTGAGACAAATACGCTTCAAAGCTGCCTTAGGGCAATAGACAGACAGATAAAAAGAGCAAAAGAAATAGCACAGGGACGTGGACTTGTAGGTGTGAATGTGATGACTGCGTTAAGACATTACAAAGAGCATGTAGCACAGGCAGTAAGAAGCGGTGCGGACATTATTGTATGCGGAGCCGGGCTTCCGCTTGATTTGCCGGGAATTGTCCGTGACGAATGTGAAATGTCGGGTGTTAAAAAGCCTCTTATAGCACCTATTGTATCATCTCAGCGTGCGGCAAAGCTTATATTGAAGCACTGGAGTGCAAAATATAATGACAGTCCGGATATTGTGGTTGTCGAAGGCCCTCTTGCGGGAGGACATCTAGGTTATACAAAGGATGAAGCACAGAATCCCGCAGCAGTTGATTTTTATAAGATAATAAAAGATGTAGCGGAATGTGTAAAAGAATATAGTGAAAAATTTTCAAAAAAAATTCTTATAGCAGCAGGAGGCGGCATTTACACAAAAGAAGATGCACAGAAAGTATTAGAGAGCGGTGCGGATATGATTCAGGTTGCAAGCCGTTTTGTTGCCACATACGAGTGTGATGCTGCACCGGAATATAAAAATGCTTATATAAATGCCACTCAAAAAGATATCCAGATTATAAAAAGTCCGGTTGGCATGCCGGGCAGGGCGATAAGAAATAAATTTGTCCAAAGAATCGAAAAAGAAAATGTACCTGTAAAAAAATGTCTTTCGTGTCTTTCACACTGTAACCCATCGCAGATACCATATTGCATAACCAATGCACTTATCAATGCGGTAAAAGGTGATGTGGATAACGGACTTATTTTCTGCGGAGGCAGAGTCGGAAGCATTGGCAGGCTTCAGACGGTAAAAGATGTAATTGAGGAACTTGGGATAAATGTATCACAGTAAATATGCGGGTTGATACATATGTCACCTGTTATAAATCTTCCTTTTTTTGTAATATTCTATTGTAAAAATTACAACAAAAGGAGGATTTTTTATGTGTGCAAAAAACAAAAAATTAAAAAAATTTCTTTGCTTGTCTGCGGCGGCCATGCTGGCATTTTTAATGTGTGCAGCATGTCTGTTAGTTCCTGCAAAGGGAGAAAATGGTCCGTGTGATACGGGTGATCGGGCATTTGCTTATATTTCAGTCGAAAACGATGGAGATTCGAGCAATCCGCAGGGAGAATACAAGACTATCTATTCTGTCAACTCAAAAGATATTTCAACAGTGGAAGGAATATCTTACGACAGAGCTTCAAACACCCTTACAATCGAAAATTACAATAATACAAAAAACAGAATTGCAATGAATATGATGGGTGATGATTTCAAAATCAACATAAAAGGTGAAAATCATATCGGAGAACTTACTTCATACGGTGATGGCTGGGGAGGAAGCATAACGCTTACCGGAAACGGTACATTGTACATTAATGAAAACAAGTACTACGAAACAGGTATTTATATGAATGCCGAGAATACAAAATCAGTGATTACTGTCGGACCTGAATGTAGTGTATATGTATATTCGGGACAAAATGCCATCGTATCTTCATCAAATACTACAAGTGATATAATAAAAGCGGAAGGCAAAATTAGTACACAGCTTCAGACAGAAGTAACTCATCCTGTAAAAATGACAATGATATTTGCAGGTTATTTCAGCGATACATTAGAACCTTGGGAAGGTAATGTGTATACAAAGGAAGGCGACAGTGCAAAATATGACTGTATACAATCAACAAAATCTGACGGAACAGTAACTTATTGTTATTATGAATTAAAGAAATACGACGGTTTCGACAAAGGCTATATAGGCGTTAAAAAAGAAGAGTTAAGCGAAAAGTCATCTGATTATAAGATGACAGACGAGATTGTAAAATGGTATAGTGCAGATTCTCTCAGCGGTTCTACTTCAACTCTCGTAAAAGATACAAAGACAGGCGAAGAAGCATATGCCGTAGTATCAAAATATGACAGTGCAACAGGAAATTCTAAGGGCTATCTTTGCAAGATAATCGCAAATTTCGGTATTGATGAATATAATCAGGAGACATGTCTTGTTGATATTGATAATCCTGTTGCTGATATTGCAAATCCTAACGAATATTATGTTAAGCTTCCTGACGGTTACGAGGCTGTCGGCGAGGAGATGACCAATATTTATAATGTGTCTGTAAAGAATGAAAAGGTAGAGTTTATCGGTTCATCTGCAGCTAAGGATGATAAAAATAACGATGTCAAAAAAGATGAAGAAGTAATTGAAATTCCGTCAGATGACAAGACTGTCGAAGCGGACGATTTCAACGAGATAATCAACAAAAATCAGGATTCTGATGTAATTATCAATTCTAATAACGATATTTCGTTTAAGTTTGAAAAAGGTACTATGAATCAGATTGATGGTGTTGATAAATACGATTTTACAACAGAAGTTGTAAAGGAAGTTGAAAATGCCGGAAAGCTCCCTGCCGGGGTAACATCAGAAAACTTTATTCAGAAAATTGATTTCGCATATTCGGGACAGCTTCCTGCAAAGGCGGAAATCAAGATACCTGTAGGAACACAGTATGCAGGTCGTACACTTTATTACAGCAGACTTTACGATGACGGCACAATCGAAAATATTATGTCGGCAGCAGTTGATGAAAATGGTGTTATAACAGTTGAACAGGATCACTGTTCTGTATATCTTCTTACAACAACAAAGCTTACACAGACTCACGTGAGCGGTTCAGGTACGCAGGCAGCTGCACCTAATACGGGGGACAGTGCACCTTTAGCGTTTATGTTACTCGCAGTTGTTATCAGCAGCTTTGTATTAACTGTTATTGGCATTGTAAAGAAACACAAAAATTCAGTTTTTTATTAAAAACATTGTCTGATTCAGTTTTAGCATACAAAAATATATGATATACTCTGATTAAAGCGACAACAGTGTTAAAGTTCGTGTATGTACGGACTGTGCGGCTGTTGCCGACTATGTAAAACTGAAAGGGACAATAATTAATGGAAAATAAAGAGATAAAAGGTATCATTCATTCAATTGAAAGTTTTGGCTCCGTAGATGGACCGGGTGTGAGGTATATCGTATTTTTGCAGGGCTGCCGTATGCGTTGCAGATACTGCCACAATCCCGACACATGGGCTTTAAATGACAAGAACTCCTATGAGGAAACTCCGGCCGAGACATTAAAGAAGGCTATGAGATTCAAGGCTTATTGGAAGGAAACAGGCGGAATAACTGTGAGCGGCGGAGAGGCACTTTTACAGATTGATTATGTGACAGAGCTTTTCAGGCTTGCAAAAGAACAGGGAGTTCATACGACACTTGACACATCAGGTAATCCGTTTACAAGAGAAGAGCCGTTCTTTAGCAAATTTAACGAACTTTTGAAATATACAGATTTATTCCTTCTTGATATTAAGCATATTGATCCTGTTAAGCACAAGGATTTAACACAGTGGGATAACTCTAATATTCTTGATATGGCAAAATATCTTTCTGATAACGGCAAGAAGATGTGGATTAGAAATGTATTAGTTCCGGGTTATACTGATGGTGAAGAGGATTTACAGAAATTAAGCGACTTTATCTCTTCATTAAAGACAATTGACCGTGTTGAGGTACTTCCATATCATACACTTGGCGTATTTAAGTGGAAAGAATTAGGAATCAATTATACACTGGAAGGTGTCAGTCCACCTGATGGTGAGCTTATCAAAAAAGCAAACGATATTTTAAAAACAAGTGAATACAAGGGCTACCTTAACAGACAGTAAAATTATTAGCCCATTTTCAGCTTCCCGGTCATTTCATATGGCCGGGAAGTTGATTTATATCGGTAAAAAATGTATAATATAAATATTATAACCTGATACAGAATTTTTTAACAATATATTGAGCAGGAGTGCAAAAGTTATGGAGAGATTAGTGGATTTACATGTGCATCTTGATGGCTCGCTCTCACTTGAAACTGTAAAGGAGCTTGCCGCAAGACAAGGAATTGAGATTCAAAACGATGACATACTTATTAAAAAACTTCAGGTTTCAAAAGATTGCCGTGATTTGAATGAATATCTTACAAAATTTGAATATCCGCTTATGCTGTTACAGACCATTGATTCGATAGAATATGCGGTTTATTCGCTTATGAAAAGGCAGTCGGAACAGAATCTTTTGTACAGTGAGATTCGCTTTGCACCGCAGCTTCACACAAAAAAAGGACTTTCACAGGAAGAAGTTGTAACAGCTTCCCTGAAAGGAAGACAAAAATATTTCGATGAATTAAGGCAGAAAGAAAATATAAAAGAAGGTGACATCCCCTCTTTTTACAGTAATATTATATTGTGCTGCATGAGAGGAAACAGCAACGAGAGGGAAAATGAGGAGACAATAAGGATAGCCGCAGAGTTTCTCAGTGATTCGGATGGGGTTGTTGCAGTTGACCTTGCGGGCGCGGAAGCCCTGTTTCCCACATCGGATTATGAAAAGCTGTTTGCACATGCGAGAGCTGAGGGGATTCCTTTTACAATACATGCGGGTGAGGCGGCAGGACCCGAAAGCATCAGACAGGCTGTTGATTACGGCACTGCAAGGATAGGTCATGGGGTAAATTGTATACATGATAAAAATTTGATGAATATTATTGCAGAAAAAGGCATAACATTGGAGTTATGTCCGACAAGCAATCTTAATACCAAAATTGTCAATGATATAAAAGACTATCCTATAGATAAAATTATAAATAATAAAATTAAAGTTACGATAAATACCGACAACATGACAGTTTCGGGAACTGATGAGGCATCGGAGATGAAGCTTATATGTGATACGTTCGGTTATGATGGGAATATGAGAAGAATATTTGTAGATAATGCGATAGATGCCGCATTTTTATCAAATGAAATGAAAGAGAAATTAAGGGGTAATTTATAAAATGAAGGTAAATGAACTTTTTTGCAGGGAGTGTGTTGAGCAGATATATGTACCTGATGTAGTCAGAGTTGATTTATTAAGTATTATTGAAGAAAAGTTAAAAAAAGCGGGATTTTACTACAGAATTGCCTACAGGGTGAAAGCGGTAGATTCTACAGTTGATAAATTGCAGTTTAAAGATTACAGACGGCCGGGGACGGAAAATGAAGATAAAAAGATGCAGGATTTAATCGGTATAAGAATCATGCTTTATTTTGTGGATGATGTACCAATATGCCGCAGTCTTCTGGATACATTATTTGCTACTCCCGGTGTGTGGGAGACGACAGAAACAAATGAATATGAATTTAAAGCGATGAAAATAAATGGTATTTTCAAGCTTCCGGGTTATCTTGCAAAAACAATAGTTAATCCGATGCTTTCGGATTATATAGATGACACGTTTGAAGTCCAGGTAAGAACCAATTCATTTGAGGGCTGGCATGAGATAGAGCATGATTTAAGATATAAAGGTTCGGCTTTCGGTGAAGGCAATGAAGCTCTTGCAAGAAAAATGAACAGTATTCTTGCAACTCTTGAACTGTGTGATGATTCGGTTGTCAAGCTTCTTGAAGATCTGGGCCATCAGCATTACAAAGATCATAAGTGGGGCGACATGATAAGGTGTCATTACAGACTCAAGATGACAAATGAGCTTATACGTCCAGAGCTTAAAAAGGTGTTTGATGAAGATACAGAACTTGCAAAAATATTTTTCAAGTTTGACAGAAAGCTTGCTATAAGCAGATTGTGGAATAATACGGCAGATAAGATACCTGAGCTTACAATCAATTACATAATAAAGATTGTCAATCAGATAGGACCTGATGATGAACGTCTTAATAAGGCCTTTGAACTTATAGATAATGAGTCAGGAACAGAAGATAATTTTACAAAGAGAAAGAAGTTTGAGCCGTTCCATATGCTTGGAAGTTACAAAGTATTTACGGCAGATACATATCTTGATACAACGAATCTATCTGAGAAAGATGCTTTTAAAAAGGCATCTTCATACATATATGCATGGATACATTCAAGATATTGTGAGGCATTTTCTGATTTACCTGATACAGTTGATAATTATTACCGCAGTGTTCCGGGATATACTGTCAATGTAGAATATAATGAAGATAATATGCACTTTTATGAATGTTCAACGCATATAGATTCAAAGATTGCAAGCAGGATATGGGTATCGAAAGCATCTTTGGTAAAAAATGATAATGGTATAGAATTTAAGGTGAGCAACGAGTATGCCGAACCAAAAGACAGGTACAGGGATAATGAAAATGTTCTGTTTTCACGCCCTAATTTTTATGGTGAAATTGCTGACAATATAGGTATCTGCGATGTTGTAAGACTAAAAGAAAATGTAAAATATGTTAGCAGTGATAATTATGATGAGATGTGCAGTCTTATAAATAATAAAAACAGAAAATTTCCTGTCATAGTATTTATGGCAAAGGATAATTCATGGATTGACAAGTTTGATGTTAATTATTTTGCATATCTTGTTGGATATTATGCACATATAAAAATGATTGACGGTGATGAGTGCTGCAGAAGATTTATAGAAGAATATGGACTTGATAAGGAAAGATGTGAAGATTCAATCACTGTTTTCTATGACACAGATAATCCGAAAACAAGTTATAAATCCGATATTATTGACACTACATTTGAAGTTATTAAGCTTGAACAGAAGAAGTATTGGAATGAAAATGGCTGCAGGGCATACAGACGCCAGCTTGTTGCTGAAATAAGAGAGAAAAATATTGAAAATGCGGACCTGTAATGATATAATAAATAGGTTTTGTATATGAATAAACGATAAATGGAGGAAAAAATGGATTATAATAAACTTGCACAGATGCTTTTTCCGGATGTAAAGAATTCACCGGAATATTACGAAGAAAAGTTCCCATACAGAAAACTTCCTGCAAAGGCTCAGGTTACACGTATGGCACCAAGTCCTACTGGATTTATACATCTTGGAAATCTTTACAGTGCACTTGCTGACGAGCGTATAGCACACAGACATGGCGGTGTATTTTATTTAAGAATTGAAGATACTGATGAAAAGCGTAAAGTTGACGGAGCAGTTGAACTTATTATTGATACACTTCGTTATTTCGATATCGAATTTGACGAGGGTGCAGGTTTTCCTGATGACGCTCCACAAAATATATACGGACCATATTTCCAGAGACAGAGAGTTGAGATTTATCATGCTTATGCAAAGAGTCTCGTAGAAAAAGGTCTGGCTTATCCTTGTTTTTGTACAGAGGAAGAACTTGAAAGCGTAAGACAGAAGCAGGAAGAGAATAAGGTTCTTACAGGATATTATGGTGAATATGCTGTATGCCGCAATCTTTCTCTTGAAGAGATTGAAAAGAACCTGAATGAAGGAAAGTCTTATGTGTTAAGACTCCGTTCACAGGGCAGTCCTGACAAGGAGATTACATTTGTTGACAGTATTAAGGGTGAGATTAAGCTTCCTGAAAATATACATGATATTGTTTTATTAAAACGTGATGGTATTCCGACATATCATTTTGCACATGCAATTGATGACCATCTTATGCGTACAACAGTTGTTGTAAGAGGCGGAGAGTGGCTTGCATCTGCACCAATCCATTATGAGCTTTTCCATGTGCTTGGGTTTAAGATGCCTGAATATGCCCATACTGCCCACCTTATGAAATTCGACGAGGAGACAGGTGGTAAGAGAAAGTTATCAAAGAGAAAAGATCCGGAACTTTCACTTGATTATTACAGACAGGATGGATATCATCCATATTGTATGAAAGTTTATCTTATGACACTTCTCAATTCTAATTTTGAAGAGTGGCATGAGCAGTTCCCTGATAAAGATATTAATGAATTTCCATTTTCAATTGAGAAAATGAGCCAGTCAGGTGCTTTATTTGATAAAGATAAACTTCATAACATCTGCAAGAATGAACTTTCAAAGCTTTCAGAGGATGAACTTTATGATTTCCTTTACAACTGGGCGTCAGAAAATGCACCTGAAAAGAAGGATATGTGGTTTGCCGATAAAGAAAAAATGCTTGCAATATTAAGACTCTACATGGGTATTGGCATGAAGAGAAGAAGAAAAGATTTTATGTATGCAAAGCAGATATTTAACATGATTTCATATTTCTTTGACGGGGAAAGCACTGACGAAAAAGATGAGTTCAGACTTGATATGTCAGAGGTTAAGAATATTCTTAATGATTATATGGCAGCATATAACCATGATGATGATAATTCAGCATGGTTTAACAAGCTTAAAGAAATTGCTGACAAGCACGGCTATGCATCAGATATGAAAGCTTATAAGGCTTCACCTGAGAGTTTCAAGGGTAATGTGTCTGATATAGCTGAAGTTGTAAGAATTGCTGTTACAGGACGTGCCAATACACCTGATTTGTGGTCAATTGTTCATATAATGGGTGAAGAGCAGATGAAACAGAGAATTGAAAAAGTTATTAACAGATAAAGAATTATGAAATTTATAAGACATTGAATTATAATGGGAAAGCCGTTTATTTGGCTTTCCTTTTTTTGTCAGGCAAAGCCGATATAAAGATAAAAAAATAACAGCATCAAATGCTGTTTTGTAAAATAAATCTTAGGAGATATAGCCTGCAGCCGCCGGTATAAGAGGGGGGATGTGTAGGCGGCTGCCGCTATAATCAAAAATGAGAGGTTGTCATAATTATTGTTGCAGGTGGAGCAACATAATAATGAGGCGTAATATATATCAGTGAATGAGATATATTACGTTATTAATGTTATACCACTACACAAAAACATTGTCAACACTTTTTGAAAAAAATTTTGTTTTTTGTCATTTTTTGAAATAATTTGGATATTTGACAAGAAATTCATCCAAATGTTCTATGTATCTTTTTGTATGGCAAAGTGAAATTTCAAAAGCTTTTTCTTTGTCATGTGCTTCAAATGCATCTACCATGTCAGAGTGATCTTTTACCAGCTTATCTGTATTAATTGATGAAAACATAAGAATTACGATTCTGTCAAACTGGTATGCATTTTCGCGTATTATATTATGCCAGAACTGCTTGCCGCAGGCACAATAGATATACTTGTGGAATTCTTTATCACATGCCTGTGTTTTTGCAAGATTATCATTTTTGAGATGATGTTTCCACTGGACAATATTTTCACGAAGATATGCAATATTATCAGGTGTAAGTTTTTCACATGCAAGTTGTGTTACTGATTGTTCCATTAGATTACGGAGTTCAAGAAATTCATCAATTGCAGCTGTATCTATGTACGATACGAATGTACCCTGTTTTGGATATATGTCAATCATATTCTGCTGATGCAGTTCCAGAATGGCTTCTCGTATGGGGGTTCTGCTTATACCATAAAGCTCACATAAATCTGATTCTGTAATTTTATCTCCTGGCTTCATTTCGAGATTTACAAGATTATATAGAAGAGCTCTTTTAGCGTAATGCTTGGCATTTTCTCCGGGTAATTGTTCAAATACTTCCATCATTAGCACATCCTTTTTCAAGTTTTATAATATATTACATGTATTTTAAGCCTTATAAAGAGCCAATGCAATAGCGTTCATGTTAAAAAAACTGTATTTTGTGTATTTTTTTTTGTAATTCTGTAAAATGCAAGCAAAATAAAGTAATAAAATTTAACAAAAGAAAGTGACATTTTAAATTTTGTGATGTAAAATGTAAAGCGTATTAAGAAAATCAGATTTATAAATACAGCTATAATTGGATAAAGGAATAAATGTGGAAGAAGAAATATTTAACGTAACGATAGACCGGCCAATAGGAAGTTCACATCCGGATTATCCTTCTTTGGTATATCCGGTGAATTATGGTTATATAGAAGGAGTTATTGCACCGGATGGAGAAAATCAGGATGCGTATGTAATTGGTGTTGATACACCGGTTGACCATTTTACGGGAAAGAGGATAGCTATTATTCACAGAAGGGATGATGTGGAAGATAAATGGGTTATTACACCGGAAAATGTCCCATATAATAAACAGCAGATTGAGGATATGGTATATTTTCAGGAACAGTATTTTGACAGTTATGTGGAAATGCTTGATGAAGAAATGTGGGATGCATATAACTGTAAAGGTGAAAAACTTGGATATCAGATTCCCCGAAGTATGGCAAAGTCATTAAGTGAAGGTGTATATCATATTGCAGTTATGATATATGTTAAGCGTGCTGACGGATGCATTCTTGCCACTCAGAGATCAAGAAATAAGACTAATCCTTTAAAATGGGAGGTTACCGGTGGTTCAATTATTGCCGGTGAGACACCTGTTGAAGGGGCAGCAAGAGAACTTGCAGAAGAAACAGGAATAATAAAGAAAATATCTGAACTTCGTGAAATTTATAACTGTTATGATGTCAAAAGACATTGTATATATTATATTTATCTTGCAGAGGTTCCATCTGATATGCCAATACACCTTCAGATAGGTGAGACAATGGATTATGCATTTCTGCCATATGATGAGTTCAGGGAACTTGTATGTTCTGACAGATTTGTGGCTTCTGAACAGGGAAGATTTATTGCACATGAAGAGCTTATGAAAAGTGTGCTTGATACAAATAATATATAATATAGATTTATTATGAATAAAGGAAGTAAATGATATGGAATTATATGATGGCAGACCGGATAATACGGATGGCAGGCAGGATAATGAAATAAGAGTATATGATTTGCTTGACAGTCTGGGAATACAGTATAAGCGTACAGATCATGAACCGGCAACGACCATGGAAGTCTGCCGCGATATAGATGCTGTACTTGATACGCTTATCTGCAAAAATTTATTTTTATGTAACAGACAGAAAACAGCATTTTACTTGCTTATGATGCCGGGTGACAAGCCGTTTAAGACGAAAGAGCTTTCATCGCAGATTAACAGTGCGAGGCTCTCGTTTGCAGACCCGGAATACATGCAGGAATATCTTGATATAAAACCTGGTGCCGTAAGCGTAATGGGGCTTATGAATGATAAGGAAAATCATGTAAGGCTTCTTGTTGATGAAGATGTTTTAAAGGGTGAAAACGTAGGATGCCATCCGTGTGTCAACACATCAAGTCTTAAAATAAAGACAAAAGATGTATTTGATACATTTTTAAAAAGTGTAGGACATGATATGACTGTTGTACATCTTACAGGAGAATAAAATATAATGACAAAAATGGAAGCCGGACATGTTGTCGGACTTCCATTTTGATTTATTTTCTGCAGTCGCTTTAAAAATTATATTTAATAAAGCTTATATGTTTTTACAAGAAGCGGAACTTCCGCAATCAGCATGCCAACCCAGCCTGCAAGGTAAGAAAACGGAAGAGCTTCTATGCCGAGACCAAATATAAATACAAGTGGAAGTGCTGCAAGTACACGCACACCCATATTTACAAAACTGCTTATAAGTGTAATCTTCAAATCGCCTATTCCTCTGAAATATCCCTGGATACCATTGGTTAATGCCGGAAGAAGATACATTATTGAAATAAGATGAAGATATGTAACGCCGTGGCGTATGACTTCCTCGTCTTTGACAAACATAAGCATAAGAGGTCTTGCAAATATGAAACATATAAGGAATATTGCTATTCCGTAGATTATTTCGAGTGTTAGACCGCATCTGAAGCCTTCACGCAGACGGTCATTTTTTCCAGCACCCTTGTTTTGTGCCATAAGTGCGGTCATAGCATGTGCAATATTCTGTTCGGGTGTGTATGCAAAATCATCGATTCTGTTTACGACTGCAAAAGCTGCTGCAACAGAAACACCCATTGTATTGACTATAGCCTGAATACCGATTTTTCCAAGCTGTACAGTGGCCTGCTGCATCGCTGAAGCCCAGCCGTATGCAATTGTGCGTTTTAAAAGGTTCATGTCAAATACAAGCCATTTTTTTCCGAGACGTAAAATTGGCACTTTTTTCTGTATATAAATTATACAAAGCAGGCAGCACAGAGCTTCACTGATAACAGTGGAAACAGCACAGCCGTTGCTTCCGGCTTTGAGTACAACTACAAAGAACAGGTCGCCGAAAATATTTAATACGGCACTTGCAATAAGAAAATATAGCGGTGAGTTGCTGTCGCCGAGTGCTCTCAGTGTACTCGAGAAAAAGTTATATAAAAATGTAAATACCAGACCGATAAATATAATTCGGAGATATTGTGTTGTCATATTAAGAATTGATTTGTCAACTTGCAAAAGTGTCAGGATTGGAACTGCGAATATAATGCATAGCAGGCTTAATATAATTGAAAATATTACGCCAGAAATCATTGTAGTGCTTATCTGACGGTGAAGTGTGTCATAATCTTTGGCACCAAACTGCATGCCCATAAGAATACTTGCACCCATACACAATCCGTTGAGAAACAGAATCATAAGAGTTGTGACCGGATTGCATATTCCGACTGCTGCGAGAGCTTCTTTTCCGACGAAATGTCCGACAATAATACTGTCCACGGCATTGTAAGTCAGCTGAAAAAGGTTGCCAAGTACAAGTGGAATTGTAAATTTTACAAGTATAGGCATGATTTTACCTGTGGTTAAATCTTTTGTCATATTAAATTTCCTTCTGCTTTCATTTGAAATTGTCAAACATATATTATGTATAAAAATTTATGAAAGTCAAGAAAAACAGACAAAATTAAGGATTTTAGAAATAAATTCCCAATTCTCTTACAATTCCTATTTGACTTGTAGGAATTATTTGTAGTATTATAATAAAGAACGATAGAAATGGAGTTGTAAAACTATGAAAGTTTCGTATAAAGATATGGAGTTGTATGCCATAACTGATAACAGATGGCTTAATGGAAGAAAATTAAGTGAAGTTGTTGAGGATATTTTAAATAATGGTGCAACTTTTTTACAGCTGCGAGATAAGGAAGCAACACATGAAGAGCTTGTTGCAGAGGCTAAAGAACTTAAAGTGATTGCAGCAAAATATAAAGTTCCGTTTGTGGTTAATGATGATGTGCTTGCTGCAAAGGAAGCTGATGCCGATGGTGTCCATATCGGACAAAGCGATACCGCTTATGAAGAAGCAAGAAAGATTCTTGGACCTGATAAGATTATAGGTATGACGGCGAAGACTGTTGAACAGGCACAAATGGCTGAAAAACTTGGTGCTGATTATATAGGTACCGGGGCAGTATTTCATACAAGTACCAAAACGGATGCAAAAGATATGAAATTAAAAACACTTGTTACAGTTGCGGACAGCGTTGATATGCCTGTTGTTGCAATTGGCGGTATAACCTATGATAACATGGACAAAGTCAAAGATACGGGAGTTTCCGGAATTGCAGTTGTTTCGGCTTTGTTTGGTGCAGATAATCCGGGAGCAGCGACTCGTAAGATGAAAGAAAAATGCGATAAGATATTTAATTATAATCCGCGTAATATAATTTTTGATATGGACGGTACGCTTCTTGATTCAATGCCTTACTGGAGACATCTTGCGAGAGAGTATGCATTAAGCCATGTGGAAAGTTTGCCAGATGATTTTGATAGTATGACTTATACGATGGATATGGTAGAGTGCGGAAAATATTTTCAGGATGTACTTGGGATTAATGTTCCATATGATAAAATGCAGGAAGAAATACTGGGGATAATGGGAGAACATTATAAGAATGATATTCCTATGAAACCCGGCATGAGAAGGCTGTTGATTACAGAAAAGGCAAATGGAAGTACGATGAGTATATTTACCAATTCAGATATAAAATGTGCACAGGATGCAATGGAAAGGCTGGGACTTTCAGATTGTTTCCGCTTTATGACTACATCATACATTATAGGAATTAATAAAAAATATCCGGAAAGTTATATAAAAGTCTGCGATATGATGGGATGTAACCCCTGTGATATTTATATTTATGAGGATGTCCTTCACGGCGTCGAAAATGGTAAAGCAGCTGGATGTAAAGTTATTGCTGTATATGATGAAGATTCAAAAGACCATTGGGAAATAATAAAAAATACAGCTGATGATGTAATTGATATCCAGCAGAGGGAGGAATCATGAAAAAGAAAGTTGTAGTTGGAATGTCAGGAGGCGTCGATTCGTCAGTGGCAGCATATCTTTTAAAAGAGCAGGGATATGATGTCATTGGTGTTACAATGCAGATATGGCAGGACGAGTCACAGGAACAGATAGAGGACAACGGAGGCTGCTGTGGGATTACGGCGGTCGATGATGCAAGAAGAGTAGCGATGCAGCTTGATATTCCTTACTATGTTATGAATTTTAAAAATGAATTCAAGAAAAATGTAATAGATTATTTTACTGATGAATACATTCATGGAAGAACGCCAAATCCATGTATTGCATGTAACAGACATGTAAAATGGGAATCTCTTTTAAAGAGAAGCCTTGAAATAGGTGCAGATTGTATCGCTACAGGACACTATGCAAGAATAGCACAGCTTGAAAATGGCAGATATGCGATAAGAAATTCAGTAACTGCAAAAAAAGACCAGACATATGCTTTGTATAATCTCACACAGGAACAGCTGTCACATACGCTTATGCCGGTCGGTGATTATAATAAAGATGAAATAAGAGCTATCGCAGAAAAGATAGGTATTCAGGTAGCACATAAGCCTGACAGCATGGAGATATGTTTCGTGCCTGACAATGATTATGCAGGATTTATTACACGCGAGACAGGATATGTGAGCAGACCTGGTAATTTTGTCGATTTACATGGCAATATTCTTGGAACACACAAGGGTATAATTCATTATACAGTCGGACAACGAAAGGGGCTTGGCCTTGCAATGGGACATCCTGTTTTTGTTGTTGCGATAAGACCGGAGACAAACGAAGTCGTAATCGGTGAAAATGATGATGTATTTTCAACAAAACTATATGCAAATAATATTAATCTCATGTCAGTTGACAAAATTGAAGAACCAATACGTGCAAGAGCTAAAATCAGATACAGCCATGAAGGTGCTGACTGTACAATACGGATGGCTGATGACGGACTGCTGGAGTGCGTATTTGATGAAAAACAGAGAGCTGTAACGCCGGGACAGGCACTTGTAATATATGATGGAGACTATGTTTTAGGAGGAGGAACAATAATATGAAAATATCAACAAAAGGAAGATATGCAGTAAGACTTATGCTTGATCTTGCCATGCATAATACAGGAGAAGCAGTAAGCATAAAAGATATATCAAAGCGTCAGGGGGTATCTGATAAGTATCTTGAGCAGATTATTTCTGTTCTTAACAAAGCAGGATATGTGCGAAGCATAAGAGGTGCACAAGGCGGATACATGTTAAAGAAAGATCCTAAGGATTATACTGTAGGCATGATTTTAAGGCTTACTGAAGGTTCACTTGCACCTGTATCGTGTGTTGATGATGACGATATGGTATGTGAAAGAGAAAACGGCTGTGTTACGTTTTATGTGTGGAAAAAACTGAATGATGCAATTAATGGAGTTGTCGATTCGATAACACTTGCGGATTTAGTAGAAATGCAGATGCAGATGAGCGATAATTACGTCATTTAAAAAATATATAAAAATTTTCATTTTTTTATTGACATAAAAAGTGAAAATTGTTATATTATGGTTAATTCATAGCAAACCACTATGAAAACAAGGATATTAATAATTAAGAATATAACAGCGATGTTTTAATTACTCGCGGAAAAGAGGAATGTTATGGCAAAGAAAGCATACAAAGACAGAGATTTAAAATTTGAAACATTACAGCTTCATGTAGGACAGGAAACTGCAGACCCGGTTACAGATGCAAGAGCAGTACCTATTTATCAGACATCATCATTTGTATTCCACAATTCACAGCATGCGGCTGACCGTTTTGCGTTAAAGGATGCAGGTAACATTTATGGCAGACTTACAAATCCTACAGAAGATGTTTTCGAGAAGAGAATGGCTGCTCTTGAAGGCGGTGTCGCAGCTCTTGCTGTAGCATCAGGTGCAGCAGCTGTTGCTTATACAATTCAGAATCTTGCATTTGCAGGTGACCATATCGTAGCCGCAAAGAATATTTATGGTGGTACATATAACTATCTTGCACATACAATCGTTGATTACGGTGTTACTACAACATTCGTTGATCCTCTTGATGTTAAGAATTTTGAAGATGCAATCCAGGATAACACAAAGGCTCTTTATATCGAGACACTTGGCAATCCTAATTCAGAAGTTGCAGATATTGAAGCTATTGCTAAGATTGCACATGCTCACAACATTCCGCTTGTAATCGATAGCACATTTGCAACTCCATATCTTGTTCGTCCATTTGAATATGGTGCTGATATCGTTATTCATTCAGCAACTAAGTTTATCGGCGGACACGGTACAACAATCGGTGGTGTAATTGTTGATGGCGGTAAGTTTGACTGGAAAGCATCAGGCAAATTCCCACAGTTTACAGAGCCTAACGAAAGCTATCACGGAATCAGCTTTGTTGATGCAGCAGGCCCAGCAGCATTTATTACAAGAATTCGTGCCATTATCCTTCGTGATACAGGTGCTACAATTTCACCAATCCATTCATGGATTTTCCTTCAGGGACTTGAGACACTTTCATTAAGAGTTGAGCGTCACGTTGAGAATGCATTGAAGGTTGTTGATTACCTTTCAAAGAATCCGTTGGTAGAAAAAGTAAATCATCCGGCAGTTACGGATGACCCTGAACAGCAGAGACTTTATAAGAAATATTTCCCTAACGGCGGCGGCTCAATTTTTACATTTGAAATCAAGGGTGATGCTGAGACAGCTAAGAAGTTTATCGATAATCTTGAATTATTCTCACTTCTTGCCAATGTAGCCGATGTTAAGTCACTTGCTATTCATCCGGCTTCAACAACTCATTCTGAGCTTAACGAAGCAGAGCTTCTCGATCAGGGAATCAAGCCTAATACAATTCGTCTTTCAATTGGTACAGAAAATATTGATGATATTATTGAAGACCTTGACGAAGCATTTAAGGCTATTTCAGAATAAGATTCTGACCGGGACATTTTATCGTAATAATTGAATATTTAGTCTTGTCTTATAAAAACATATGTGATAATATGTACTCAAATATTGAAAAGACTTTGACGGAAAGAGTAGTGTATTTAAGCCATACAGAGAGGATTACATCTGCTGAGAGTATTCCATGAAACTGATTACATGAAAACCACTCCTGAGTTGTATGCGAAAGATTACCGGTTGGTTCCGTTTTCCCAAGCATTACCGCATAGCTGCGTTAAAGGTGTAAGGAATATGTGTTAGTATTCCGTGAGTGAAAGATAAGGTGGAACCGTGTTATATGCACCCTTGGTTAAGCATTTAAGCTTGACTTGGGGTGCTTTTTTCAATATTAATTTTTATTAATTTAAGGAGCAGAGTTAAAATGGTAAATTTTAAAGAAGATGAAAATTTAAAAACACTGAATCATTCATGTGCACATTTGATGGCACAGGCTGTAAAGCATCTTTATCCTGATGCAAAGTTCTGGGTAGGACCTGTTGTTGCAGAAGGTTTTTACTATGATATCGACCTCGGAGACAGAGTTATAAGAGATGAGGATATTGCAGCTATAGAGAAAGAAATGAAAAAGGTTGCAAAGACAGGTAAGAAGATTATCCGCCGTGAGATTTCAAAACAGGAAGCTATGGAACTTTTTAAGGATGATGAATATAAGATTGACCTTATTTCAAACCTTGAAGACGGTACTATTACATGCTACGATCAGGGAGATTTCACAGACCTCTGCCGTGGACCTCATGTTGATAATGTAAAGCTTTGCCGTAACTTCAAGCTTATCAAACATTCAGGCGTTTACTGGAAGGGTGACAGCAAGAATAAAGTATTGCAGAGAATTTATGGTGTATGTTTTCCTACAGCAGAGGAACTTGAGGCTCATCTTGCACTTCTTGAGGAAGCAAAAGAGCGTGACCACAGAAAAATCGGTAAGGATATGCAGCTTTTCATGTCTGATGACCTTATTGGACGCGGTCTTCCGATGTTCCTTCCAAAGGGTTATGTAATATGGCAGGAACTTGAAAATTATATCAAGGCAAAAGAAAGAAAGAATGGATATCTTCACGTAATGACACCTTGTGTTGGTACTGTAAACCTTTATAAGACATCAGGCCACTGGGATCATTACAAAGAAAATATGTTCCCTGCAATGGAAGTTGAAGGCGAATCATTCGTATTAAGACCTATGAACTGTCCTCATCACATGATGATATATGCTAACAGAATGCACTCATACAAGGATTTACCTATAAGAATAGGTGAGATTGCACACGATTTCAGATTCGAGGCAAGTGGTACACTTAAAGGTATCGAGAGAGGCAGACATTTTTGTCAGAATGATGCACATCTTTTTGTTACACCAGAGCAGATTGAAGATGAGTTCAAGAAAGTAGTTGATCTTATTTTCAGCACATACAAGGATTTCGGAATCACAGATTACCGCTGTGTACTTTCACTCAGAGACCCTGAGGACAAGGTAAAGTACCATGATGATGATGAGATGTGGAATAATGCAGAAAACGCTCTCAGACGTGTTCTTGATGATATCGGAATTGAGTATACAGAAGAAATCGGTGAGGCTGCATTCTACGGTCCTAAGCTTGATGTAAATGTTAAGCCGGCTATCGGTAACGAATATACACTTTCAACATGTCAGCTTGATTTCTGCCTTCCGGCTAAGTTTAATCTTTCATATATTGACAAGGACGGCGAGAAAAAGACACCTGTTGTACTTCACAGAGCTATTCTTGGTTCTCTTGACAGATTTATGGCATATATACTTGAGGAGACAAAGGGTAACCTTCCGTTATGGCTTGCTCCTGTTCAGGCAAGAGTTATGCCTGTAACTACAGATAACGAAGAACTTGTTGCATATGCACAGAAAGTATGCGACGCACTTGAAGCTGAGAACGTAAGAGTAGAGCTTGACGCAAGAGCAGAAAAACTCGGATATCGTATGCGTGAAGGACAGGTTCAGAAAGTTCCATACCTTCTTGTAATCGGTAACAATGAAAAAGAAGAAAATACAGTATCTTACAGACTTCACGGTGAGCAGAAAACTACAACGGTATCACTTGATGAATTTGTCGAAAAAGTTAAGACTCAGATTGCAACAAAGGCATTAGAGATTAACTAATACGTATGTCTTTATGAAAGCCCTGCCTTTTGAGCAGGGCTTTTTTGATAATAAATCAGGAGGAGTTATGGGCAGATATATTATGGCACTTGACCAGGGGACAACAAGCTCAAGGTGCATTTTATTTGATAAAAAGGGAAATATTATATCAAAATCATCAAAAGAATATGAACAGATTTATCCGAAAGAAGGCTGGGTTGAGCACAATCCGATGGAGATATGGTCATCACAGCTTGGTGTTGCCATTGAAGCTATGGCAATGGTTAATGTTCCGGCAGATGATATTGAAGCAATAGGAATTACAAATCAGAGAGAAACGACAATTATATGGGATAAAAAGACTGGAAAACCTGTATACAATGCGATTGTGTGGCAGTGCAGAAGAACAGCTGATTCAGTTGAAAAAATAATGCATGATGATAATATGGCAGATACTATCAAAAAAAAGACAGGGCTTATTCCTGATGCGTATTTCAGTGCGACAAAGATTGCATGGATATTGGATAATGTTGACGGAGCAAGAGAAAAAGCAGAAAATGGAGAACTTGCATTTGGAACAGTTGATACATGGCTTATCTGGAATCTTACTAAGGGAAAAGTTCATGCGACAGATTATACCAATGCTGCAAGAACAATGCTGTTTAATATTCATACACTTGAGTGGGATAAAGAACTTCTGGAATATTTTAATATTCCTGAAAACATGCTGCCGCAGGTTAAGCCATCAAGCTGTATATATGGTGAAACTGATAAATCAGTATTTGGCAGTTCAATTATAATTGCCGGTGCTGCAGGCGACCAGCAGAGTGCATTGTTTGGACAGTGCTGTTTTAATCCGGGTGAAGTGAAAAATACATATGGAACAGGATGTTTTTTGCTTATGAATACGGGAAATAATCCTATTTATTCAGATAACGGACTACTCACAACTCTTGCAGCCGGAAGTACAAAAGATAAACCTGAGTATGCACTCGAGGGAAGCGTATTTGTTGCCGGAGCAGTTGTACAGTGGCTCCGTGATGAATTAAGGATGATTAAAGATGCAGCATCAACAAAAGAGTATGCCATGAAAGTTGAAAATACGGCCGGAGTATATATTGTTCCTGCATTTTCAGGGCTTGGTGCACCATATTGGAATCCGTATGCAAGAGGAACGGTTGTGGGTCTTACAAGAGGTACAAAAAAAGAACATTTTATAAGAGCTGCACTTGAATCAATAGCCTATCAGGCTGATGATGTTATACGTGCAATGGAAAAGTCAGCAGATATTAAGCTTAGTGGACTTAAAGTAGATGGTGGTGCCAGTGCAAATGAGTTTCTTATGCAGTTTCAGTCTGATATAACAGGTGAGAGCGTAATACGCCCATCATGTATAGAGACAACAGCTCTTGGTGCAGCATATCTTGCAGGTCTTGCAACGGGATATTGGAAAGATAAAGATGAGATAAAGAAAAACTGGCGTCTTGGTGCAGAATA
This sequence comes from Lachnospira hominis (ex Liu et al. 2021), assembly GCF_014287955.1. GTDB lineage: Bacteria > Bacillota > Clostridia > Lachnospirales > Lachnospiraceae > Lachnospira > Lachnospira hominis. Next base: position 254,326 of record NZ_JACOPD010000004.1, read on the forward strand.
CGATGCCCATATGAGTCCGGATGAAAGAAGAAAACTTCTTAAAAACTGGAAACATGCTGTTAATTCGGCTTTGTTCTGGGCAGAGGCAGCTGAGAAATAGTCCGTAGGTATGTGAGAATGTAATAATTAGTAAGAAAATCCGCTGGACAAATAATATTATTATTGCTATACTGTTTATAGTAACTATTGAACGTGATTATTTGGGGAGGGTAAGTCCTTTCACCGAAAAATTGGGATTTTGCTATGCAAAATAAGGAGGGTTTTTGGATGGAATTACAATTAGAGCATTTAAGCAAAACATATGGAACAGTTCAGGCACTTAAAGATATCTCTTATACTTTTAAGCCGGGAATATATGGAATTCTTGGTGCTAATGGTGCCGGTAAGAGCACGATGATTAATCTTATTACAGATAATGTCGCAAGAGACAAAGGAAGTGCCGGTGGAAGTATACTGTATGATGGTCAGGATATATTAAAGCTTGGCAGCAGATTCAGGGGCATAATCGGATATATGCCACAGCAACAGGGATTTTATGAGGATTTCTCGCCTAAAGCATTTTTAAGATATATGGCTGAGATAAAGGGAATAAAAGGAAAGAATGAAAAAGGGCAGACGGTAAAAGAACAGATTGATGAGCTTCTTGAAGTTGTTAATCTGACCGGTGTTGCATATAAAAAAATCGGTGGATTTTCAGGAGGCATGAAACAAAGAGTCCTTTTGGCACAGGCACTGCTAGGTGATCCTGATATTCTTATTCTTGATGAGCCGACTGCCGGTCTTGACCCTAAAGAGAGAATTGCAATCCGCAATTATATTGCAGAACTTTCACGCAATAAGATTATACTTTTTGCAACACATGTTGTAAGTGATATAGAATGTATAGCTGATTATGTTCTTCTTCTGAAGAAAGGTGAGATTATTGCAATGGGAACACCTGTAGAACTTATAGAGAAGATGCATGGAAAGGTAGCAGAGATTACATGTACTCTCGATGAAGTTGGCAAACTGCAGGAGAAGTATCATATTGGTAATATCAGACAGAGAAAGAATGGTATTGCATTACGCCTTGTTGGAGATGAGCTTCCGGATGAGGCTGTTATGGTTGATGAAAATATTGACCTTGAAGATGTTTATTTATATTACTTTGAATAGAAGAGGTGTTTGGTAAGATGAAGTTTGCTCATATAGCTGATTTACATATAGGTAAAAGAGTAAATGACTTTTCCATGCTTGAAGAACAAAGGTATATTTTTAAAGAAATAATTGAAATCATCAGACATGAAGATGCAGATGCTGTGCTGGTGGCTGGAGACATATATGATAAGTCACAGCCATCAGCGGAAGCTGTAGCATTGTGTGATGATTTTTTTTATTCTCTATCCAGGCTGGATAAGGATATTTTTATAATAAGTGGTAACCATGACTGTCCTGAAAGAATTGCATATGGTGCAAGACTTCTTGAAAATACAAAGTTTCATATAGCTCCTGTATTTAATGGCGAGATGAAAAGAACCGAACTTTTTGATGAATTTGGGAAGGTTAATGTATACATGCTTCCGTTTGTAAAACCTGTCGGAGTAAGAAAGTATATTGGCACAGCAGATAACTATACACAGGCGGTTAAAGCTGTCATTGACAAAGCTGATATTAATCAGGAAGAGAGAAATATTCTTGTTGCACATCAGTTTGTTACAGGTGCATTAAGATGTGACTCCGAAGAACTGACAGTTGGAACACTTGATAATGTGGATGCAACAGTTTTTGACAAATTTGATTATGTTGCACTTGGACATATTCACAGACCGCAATGTGTTGGAAGAGAAAGTATAAGATACAGCGGTTCGCCGTTAAAGTATTCATTTTCTGAGATTAATCATACGAAGTCTGTAACGATAGCAGATGTTGGAGACAATGATATTACAATAAAAACAGTACCACTGAAACCATTCCATGACATGGTTCATCTTAAAGGTGAATTTAAAGAATTGATGACGCCGGGCAGCCACATTTTTAATACAGATGATTATATATATGTTACACTGACAGATGAGCAGGATATACCTGATGCAATTGGAAGACTGAGAATATTATATCCGAATATAATGAAGCTTGATTATGATAATACAAGGACAAGAAAATATAATGATTCATTTGAGGATGATATTGAGCAAAGACAGGAAAAACAGCCAATTGAACTGTTTGAAGAATTATATGAACTTCAGAATAATCAGCAAATGGATAATGAGCAGAGAGAATATATCAATCATATAATAGAGGAGATCTGGGTATGAGACCATTATATTTGGAAATGTCTGCATTTGGACCATATGCAGATGTCACAAAACTTGACATGGACAAGCTTGGAAATAAAGGAATTTATCTGATAACAGGTGATACAGGAGCAGGTAAGACTACAATTTTTGATGGAATTACATATGCATTATATGGTGAAGCAAGTGGAAGTAACAGGACATCAGCAATGTTAAGATGCAGGTATGCCCGACCTGATATTGCAACATATGTTGAGATGGAATTTGAACTGCGTGGTGAAAAGTACCGTATAAGACGTAATCCTGAATACATGCGTCCATCAAAAAGAGGACAATCAGAAGGCAGGATGACAAAAGAACCGGCAAGAGCAGAAATCTCACTTCCGGATGGAAGCATAGTTACAGGGATTTCTAATGTCAACAGACAGGTTATTGAACTTATGGGTTTGGATAAAAACCAGTTTACCCAGATTTCGATGATAGCACAGGGTGATTTTATGAAGTTGCTGTTAGCCGGTACTAATCAGCGTATGGAGATTTTCCGTGAAATATTTAAGACAAAACCATATCTTGATTTACAGGAACGATTAAAGCAGGAATCACTTGAATTAGGGCGAAAAATGCAGGAATCATCAAGGATGATCAGTCAGTATATGTCATCAGTTATGCCGGATAGTGAAGGGTATGAGCTATCTACAGATTCAGAGATAAGTACAATTATTGCAAGGGATAAAATGCGTCTTGGTGGTCTTGAAGAAGAAAAGGCTGCAACAGACAGAAGAATAACAGAATTAGATGTTTATTCCGGTAAGCTTACACAAGCTGTCAATGTTCTTGAAAATTATAATAAAGCGAGCAATGATTTAAAAAAGTATGAAAAAGAATATAATAACGTTGAAGAAGAATATAAAACATATGATGAGCGTGCAAAGATAAGCAGCCGTATGGCACTTGAAGTGAGTGAGCATACAAAAGACCTTGAAAAATACAATAAGGCAGCAGACCTTAATCGGGATAACAGACAGCTGGAAAATGAGATAAAAAAAGAAGAAAATAATCTTATTGATGAATCTGAAAAGATGAAAAAAATGGTTGAAAAACTTTCAGAGTATGAGACATTGTATAAAAAACTTGATGATTGCAATGCAATGCTTGAGAAGGAAAATGCTGTTTATGAAAATTTGAATCAGCGAAGGCAGGTAATTGCAAAGGTTATTCTTAATTGTGATGCTGACAAAGAAAATATTAATAGTGCCTATAAATATGCAAAAAAATATAATGAGGCGGATGAATCATTAAAAAAACAGCAGATAAAATATACAATGCTTGAGAATGCATATTATGACGGACAGGCGGGAATTCTGGCTCAAAGATTAAAGGATAATGAGCCATGTCCTGTATGTGGTTCTACAGTTCATCCTGATATTGCAAAGCTTGCAGATGATATTCCTGATAAAGATACTCTGGACAATGAAAAGAAGAAAACAGATGAATTATCGAAAATACGTTCTGAACTCAGTTCAAAATCAGGAGTCGCACAAGGAAAAGCAGAAACTTCACATAGTACACTTTTGCTTGAATGGAATTCGATTTCCGGTGAAACTGTGCCGGGAACTATGGTTGAACAGACGCGTGCTATATCAGATGGTCTTATAAGGTATGAGAATGAAAATAATAATAAAATAAAAGAGAGTGAAAATAAGATTGCTGATATAAAAAGACAGGTGCTTCTAAAGCAGGAATATGAACAGACAATTACAGAATGTAAAGATAATATTGAAAAAAAGAAGCAATTTATTTCATCGCTTGAGAAATCTCTGGAAGTAAAAAAAGAGACGTTAAGACAGCAGACCGGACAATATGTTGAGATTGTAAAAATGCTTAAATATGAGGATATTGAAAAGGCTAAAAAAAAGCTTGAAGAAGAAATTGCGGCAAAGAAGTCTTTTGACGAGGAACTTAATAAGATAAAAAGTGATTATGATAATGCTAAGTTTAATTTTATTACATGCAGACAGCGTGCGGATGATTTGAAAAAACAGATTGAATCATTTGATAATATTGAGAATATTGAGCAGAAAGTCAGCGATTGCAACAGAAAAAGAAAAGAAAATGCAGACTTATCATCAAAGCTGGGAGAGCAGATTAATACAATAAAATTAAGAATAAGCACTAATACAAAGATTTTATCAGAAATTGAAAAAATTAATAAGAACATTGAAAATACAAGCAAAAAGTGGCAGATAGTAAATTCATTGTCTTCGACTGCAAACGGAACAATATCGGGAAAAGAAAAAATACTCCTTGAAACATATGTGCAGATGTCATACTTTGACAGAATTATTAAAAAAGCCAATATCAGGTTTATGATGATGACATCAGGAAGGTACGAGCTTGTAAGAAGTGTCAATCCTGAGAATTTACGCAGTCAGAGCGGGTTGGAACTCGATGTTTATGACCATTATAATGCTGTTGTAAGAAGTGTTAAGACATTGTCAGGTGGAGAGTCGTTTATGGCATCTCTTTCACTTGCACTTGGTTTATCTGATGAGGTTCAGTCGTCATCTGGTGGTATTCAGGTAGATACGATGTTTGTAGATGAAGGATTTGGCTCGCTTGATGAAGAATCTTTAAATCAGGCATTAAATGCTCTATGGCAGCTTGCAGATTCAAACCGTCTTATCGGCATAATATCACATGTTGGTGAGTTGAAAAACAGAATTGAGAACCAGATTATAGTAAAGAAAAAAAGAACCGGTGGAAGCGAAGCAGTTATAATAACTGGTTAGAAAAAATACAGGATTGTAATGATGTGGCTGCACATTACAGTCCTGTATTTTCATAATATTTATGGCTCTAAACTTTATCTGGTTGTAAAGTTTTAGAGACTTTCATCTTTTGGAAGACTTTGCATATATTCGTGCATTGATTCTGCAACAATTTTGCTGTGTGCAACTGCTTCAACAACAGTTCGTGCACCATTGACAACATCACCGGATGCAAATATTCCCGGGCGTGATGTATGTCCTGTCTCGTCAGCTTCAAGAAGTCCTCTTGCATTGGACTTTAATCCGTTTGTGTTGCTTACAAGACGATTCTGAGGTCCCTGGCTTATTGATATAATAACACTGTCAGATTCGTATAATGTTTCGGTTCCGTCCACTTCTGTAAAAGAACCATCATCATTTTCTATTACATCTTTAAATATTACACCATTGTCTTTGATTTCTATTGGCTTTTTATTATATTCAAACTGGACACCCTCAAGCTGAGCATAGCTGAATTCATAATGACTTGCTGCAACTTCTTTTGTAATAGAAAAGCATGTAAGATGGCGAACCCCTTTTCTTATGGCTGTTCTTGCAACATCCATGGCTGCATTGCCGGCACCTATTACGATAACACGTTCACCAAGCCTGTAGCTGTCGGGGTTATTAAGATAATTAATGCCAAAATGAACATTTCCGAAAGTTTCACCCTTAATATGGAGTGAATTAGGTTTCCATACACCTGTTCCAACGAAGATTGATTTGTAACCGTCACGGAATAAGTCATCAATGCTTATCGCACTTCCGATAAGCGTGTTAGGACGAATTTTAATTCCTTTTAACTCAAGGTGTCTGTATTCTATATCATCAAGTACGCTCTTTGGGAGTCGGAATTCTGGAATTCCATAACGAAGAACACCGCCTATTTTGTCTTTACCTTCAAAAATAGTAACCTGATATCCATATCTTGCAAGTATAATTGCAATAGTAATTCCGGCAGGACCGGAGCCTATGATTGCAACACGCATGCCGTTAGACTTTGCAGGACCATTTGTCATCATATTTGCATATGTTGTTGATATGTAATTTTCAATTGATGAAAAATGAACAGGAGCACCTTTTCTTCCGAGAACACAATGACCTTCACACTGTTTTTCATGATTGCATACAAGACTGCATACAGTAGTCAGAGGATTATTTTCAAAAAGCATTTTACCAGCTTCGTTTAATTTATTTTCCTTTAAAAGTCTTATTGCTACCGGGATATTGGTATTGATAGGACATCCTTTCTGACATTGTGGAACTTTGCATTGGAGACATCTGTTTGCCTCATCCATAACATGTAATGCCATGTAAAAACCCTCCTGATATAATTAATTTGTGCAGTCAAAAGCTTGTCCACACATATAAATAAAATCTTATTTAATATAATTATATGCCATATGTTTTAAAAATACAACGAAGATATTTATTTAACAAAGCTTGGTCATTTTTTAACAATGTTGGTAGACAATTTACGATAAACTGTAAAATACATAGTTGTAAAACATGCAATTCCGCCGATGAAATTAGAAACAGGTTCTGCCATAAACACACCGTTTACACCAAGATTTCCAATATGCGGTAGAATATATATCAGTGGAATTACGATAACAACTTTTCTGAATAATGAAAAGAAAACCGCCTGCTTTGAGCGTCCGAGTGCTGTGAATGTTGATTGTCCTGCAAACTGGAATGACATCATAAAAAATCCCTGAAAATATATATGCATGGATGTTACTGTAACATTCATAAGAGCCGGATTATCATTAAAAAGCAGAATAAGCGGCTTTGAAAAAAGCATTACCAGTATCCATGCGGACACAGTATAAATAAGCAAGGCAAAAGACATATAACGTATGGCTTTTTTAACACGTTCGGGTTCGCCGGCACCATAATTAAAGCTTATGATTGGCTGTGAACTGTTGGAAATTCCCTGAACAGGCATATGTACAACTTCACGTATTGAGTTAATAACAGTCATTGCACCTATGTATAAGTCGCCGCCCCATACAGAAAGAACAGCGTTGTTGACCATCTGTACGGCACTGTTTGTAATTGACATTGTAAAGCCTGAAAGTCCGAGTCCAAATATTTTCATTGTCCTTTTAAAGTTAGGTATAAGACAGTCTTTTTCAATTTTTATAATAGTTTTTTTACCTGTCAGAAATGTAAAAGTCCATAAGGCAGCTATAAACTGCGAAATAATGGTTGCGAGTGCAGCTCCTTTAACGCCCATTCCAAGGATGAAAATAAATACAGGGTCAAGAATCAGGTTGCATGCCGCTCCGATTGATACCGTCAGCATACCGGTTCTGGCAAATCCCTGTGCATTGATAAAAGAATTAAGACCAAGACTTGACATTACAAAAATTGTTCCGCAAAGATATATTGTTATATATTGATTTGCGTAGTCAAATGTTGCACTGCTTGCACCAAGAAGATATAACAGCGGTTTTTTGAAGATTAATCCTGTAACACCTGTAAGCAGCCCCAATATTATAAGAAGGGAAAATGAATTTCCGAGTAGCTTTTTGGCTTCATCTTCATTGCCTTTGCCTCGTTCAATTGAAAAGAGAGGTGCCCCGCCCATTCCAACAAGGTTGGCAAATGCAATTGTTACAGTACATATAGGAAATGCAACCCCAAGACCGGTAAGTGCATTAGTTGCATCATTTGGGATTTTACCTATAAAAATTCTGTCTATAATATTATAAAGAACATTAACGAGCTGTGCCAGTGTCATAGGTCCGGCAAGCCTAAGCATATGTCCTATGATACTTCCTTTTGAAAAATCATTTTCTTTTTTTGCATTGTTGATATCAGACATGATAACCCTCGATTCCATATATGTTTTAATGCTGTAAATATTTTATTATTTTAACACAGTTTTTGAATTTGTTTAATAAAAATTTTATTGACGTAGATTATGTAGTTTGATATTATTTAATAATACATATAATGTACTAATATTTTTTAACATATCGAAACTGATAAATTTATGTAATTATATATGGAGTTGTTATGAAAAAGCTGTTAAAAGATAACCTTGTTAAAAGAATAGTTTTCTCGGGTATTGTATTGATATTCGTATATTGGATATTTAATAATCTTGCTATGTTTGGTTCAGTTATTGGTAATTTTGTTGGAATTATAATGCCATTTATAACCGGACTTGTTATAGCTTTTATATTTAATGTTCCTATGCGTTTTATTGAAAAACATCTTTTCAAAGGAGAAAAATTTGAAAAAAAGCCGCGTATCAAAAGATTATGTTCGTATCTTATAACATTAGCTGCTATTATTTTCATAATGACAGTTGTGTTAATTGTGTTGATACCACAGATTGGAAAGACGATTGCAGAGATTATTAAGGTTATTCCGGTGGCGGCGGCTCAGCTTCAACAGTGGGCTGTTGGTAAGCTTGTTGAATTTCCTGAGATTGAAGAATATATAAAAGGAATCAATATTGACTGGTCAGCTCTGCTCAAATCCGTAGCATCTTTTCTTACAGATGGAACTAAAGGTGTCATATCCGGCGGCATTGATGCTGTCAGTGGAATAATATCAGGTGTTACAACATTTTTTATTGGATTTGTTTTTTCAATATATGTATTATTTCAAAAAGAAACACTTGCAGGACAATTGAAAAAAGTAATGTATGCACTTATGCCTGAACAGACCAATAAAAAGATTCTTGAAGTTATGCAAATTGCGGATACAACATTTTCCAATTTTCTATCCGGACAATGTCTTGAAGCATGTATACTTGGAAGCATGTTTGTTATAAGCATGACGATATTACGAATGCCATATGCAGTGCTTATTGGTGTTCTTATAGCAGTTACGGCTTTAATTCCTATTGTAGGTGCGTTTATAGGGTGCATAGTTGGTGCACTGCTTATATGTATGTCTAATCCGCTTCAGGCTTTGGCATTTATTATATTATTTCTCGTATTACAGCAGATAGAAGGAAATCTTATATATCCTCATGTGGTAGGCAGTTCAGTAGGACTTCCCGGGATATGGGTACTTGTTGCAGTTACAGTCGGTGGAAGTCTGTTTGGTGTTGCCGGAATGCTTACTTTTATACCATTATGTTCGGTTGCATATGCTCTTTTCAGGGTATATATTAACAGAAAAGCAGATGAAAAATCAGTTAAAAACACTGAAATATAGAGTTTGGTGGAAGAAATAAAATGAAGGTATCAAAAATTATCAAAAATTTTTTTGGACATTTGACAACAATTAATGAGCATAGATTTCTGGTTATGAAACATTGTTTCCGTGTCGGACTGTATAAGCAGGGGCTTACACATGATTTGTCAAAATATTCACCGACGGAATTTATACCGGGAGTTAAGTATTTTCAAGGAGACAGAAGCCCCAATAATGCACAGCGTGAGCATGAGGGGTATTCATCAGCGTGGCTTCATCATAAAGGAAGAAACAGACATCATTATGAATATTGGATAGATTATTCCTCAAAAAAAGATACACCTGAGCTTGTAGGAATGAAGATGCCGTTAAAATATGTCATTGAAATGTTTTGTGACAGGGTTGCAGCAAGTAAAACTTATAATAAAGAAAAATATACAGATGCAGATTCTTTAAAATATTATATGAGAGGAAGAGGGCATTATGTTATACATCCTGATACTGATGAACTTCTTCATAAGCTGCTTGAAATGCTTGCACAAAAAGGTGAAGATGAAACTTTTTCTTATATAAAAAAGGAATTACTTACTAAGAAAGGATATTGATTATGGCTGCAATGACAGAGATTGAAGCTTATTATAACAAGTTTAATGAAGAAAAAAGACTTGATTCGAGACATGGAAGAGTCGAGTTTAATACATCAATGAAGTATATACATGATTATATTAACGAGTGTAGATATAGAGGAATAGCTGACAGTAATATACATATATTAGATATAGGTGCGGGAACCGGAAGATATTCAGTTCCATTGGCAGATGAAGGCTATGATGTTACTGCTGTTGAACTTGTAAAGCACAATCTTGGAATTTTGAAAGCAAAGAAAAGTTCAGTAAATGCCAGACAGGGAAACGCATTAAATTTATCAAAGCTTCCGGAAAATTTTTATGATGTAACACTTTTATTTGGTCCAATGTATCATCTTTTTGATGAAAATGACAAGTTAAAGGCATTAAATGAAGCAAAACGTGTCACTAAAAAAGGCGGTGTTATTCTTGTAGCATATGTTATGAATGAATACGGGGTTATTACATATGCTTTTAAAGAACGCAATATACTTGATGTAATGAAAGATAAACGTCTTACTGATGATTTTCACACAATTAATTCAACAAAAGATTTGTATGATTATGTAAGAATTGAAGATATTGACAGATTAAACAGTAGGTGTGAAGGCATAGAAAGAATTAAGATTCTCTCGCCGGATGGTGCTGCAAATTATATGAGACCATTTCTTAATAAGTTAAGCGAAGAGGAATTTACGTACTTTCTTGATTATCAGCTTGCAATATGTGAGAGAGCTGATTTAATTGGTGCAGGTGCACATACAGTAGATATTTTAAGAGTGAAATAATTAAAAAAACAGGCAGAAAAAGTAAAGAAAAATATTGACTTATATATTCTAAGTGCTATAATACAATCAAACATATGAATAGTTGTTCATATGAAACAATGAATAAAAGTTAATCAGATTTTGCTTCGCAAAACAAGGAGGCTAAATCCTCTCCTCATCAGTGGATTCGGATTTTGCTTCGCAAAACAAGGAGGATTATTATGAAGAAGACTTACAAAATTGAGGTTGATTGTGCTAACTGTGCTAACAAGATGGAAGAAGCAGCAAAAAAGACTGCTGGAGTTAAAGACGCAGTAGTTAATTTTATGACTCTTAAAATGAATGTGGAATTTGAAGATGGTGCAGATGTAAAGGCTGTTATGCAGGATGTTTTAAAGAACTGTAAAAAGGTTGAAGATGATTGTGAAATTTACATTTAATCATTTCATTTGGAAAGGGTGATTGTATGACTAAAAAGCAGAAAAAGGTTCTGATAAGAATTATAATTGCATTTCTTTTGCTTGTTGTTTTACATTTTGTTCCGGTAAAAGGATGGCTTAGCCTGGTTTTATATCTTGTTCCGTATTTTGTAATAGGATATGACATTTTAAAGAAAGCATTTAAAGGTATTTTAAACAGACAGGTATTTGATGAGAATTTTCTTATGGCAGTTGCGACTGTAGGTGCTATTATTCTGGGTGAGTATACTGAAGGTGTAGCAGTTATGCTTTTTTATCAGATTGGCGAACTTTTTCAGAGTTATGCTGTAGGGAAAAGCAGAAGAAACATCAGCGAACTTATGGATATAAGACCTGATTATGCTAATATTGAAAAAGATGGAAAGCTTGAAAAAGTTGACCCGGATGAAGTTGAGGTTGGAAGTATTATCGTTGTTAAGCCTGGTGAAAAGATTCCTATTGACGGTATTGTTGAATATGGAACAACAACTCTTAATACGGCTGCCCTTACAGGCGAAAGTCTTCCAAGGGATGCAAAAGAGGGTGACGAGGTAATAAGCGGCTGTATCAATATGACAGGGCTTATAAAAATTAAGACAACAAAAGAATTTGGTGATTCTACAGTTTCAAAGATTCTTGATCTTGTTGAGAATTCAAGTTCAAAGAAATCACGTTCAGAGAATTTTATTACCAAATTTGCAAGATATTACACACCGGCGGTCTGCTATGGTGCATTGGCACTTGCTGTTTTACCACCGATTGTCAGTCTTATAATAGGATTTGACCCGGCGTGGAATCAGTGGATATACAGAGCACTTACTTTCCTTGTAATAAGTTGTCCTTGTGCTCTTGTTATAAGTATTCCGCTAAGTTTTTTTGCCGGAATTGGAGGTGCGAGCAAAGAAGGTGTTCTTGTAAAAGGATCTAACTATCTTGAGGCATTGTCAGAAGCAAAATATATTGTTTTTGATAAGACAGGAACACTTACAAAGGGTGTATTTGAAGTCGCTGGAATTCATGATGCAGTAATTCCGGAAGATAAGTTGCTTGAATATGCTGCTTATGCAGAAAGCTTCTCATCACATCCTATAAGCAGAAGTCTTTGTAAGGCTTACGGAAAAGAGATAGACCAGACCAGAGTTTCAGATGTCAATGAGATAAGCGGCGAGGGTGTTACAGCAGTTGTTGATGGAACTAGTGTTGCAGCTGGAAATATAAAGCTTATGAAGCGTCTTGGCATTGAATGTAAAGAATGTGGCAACGTTGGAACCGTTGTTCATGTGGCAGTTAATGGTTCATATGCAGGACATATCCTTATATCTGACCAGCTTAAACAGCATACAAAGCAGGCACTTGAAGAGTTAAAGAAACTTGGAATGAAAAAACTTGTAATGCTTACAGGTGATGCAAAGAGAGTAGCTGAAAGTGTTGCAAAGGAAGTTGGAGTTACAGACGTATACAGTGAATTGCTTCCTGCCGATAAAGTATCAAAAGTTGAGGAACTTCTTGAAAAGAAGCCGGCAAAAGAAAAACTTGTATTTGTCGGTGATGGAATAAATGATGCACCGGTACTTTCGCGTGCTGATATTGGTATTGCCATGGGTGCACTTGGTTCAGATGCAGCGATAGAGGCAGCTGATATTGTATTGATGGATGATGATCCTTTAAAAATTTCAAAAGCAATTCATATATCAAAGAAATGTATCAGAATTGTATATGAAAATATATATTTTGCTATTGGAATCAAGATAATATGTCTTGTGCTTGGGGCTTTAGGTATTGCCAATATGTGGGCTGCAATATTTGCAGATGTTGGAGTTATGGTGATTGCTGTATTAAATGCAATACGTGCATTAAATGCCGGCAAATGATAAGATTAAGAAACGGAGTGACTGGATGAGAACAGAGGATATTAAGCCTATTAAAGTTGGCAGAACTGAAGATGCAGAGACATGCGATGCAATTGAGGTTCACAGCGATTTATTAAAGATAGTCAACACAACACTTCCGGAAGAGACAGAATTATATGATTTGGCTGAACTGTTTAAGGTGTTTGGGGATTCGACCAGAATAAGAATACTGTTTGTATTGTTTGAAGCAGAAGTATGTGTATGTGATCTTGCAGCTGCACTGAATATGACACAGTCAGCTATTTCACATCAGCTAAAGATTTTAAAACAGAGTAAACTTGTAAAGAGCAGAAGAGAAGGCAAATCAGTGTTTTATTCTCTTGCGGATGGTCATGTGAGAACAATAATTGCACAGGGAAGAGAACATATAGAAGAAGATTTATAAAAACAAAAGTAAAATTTAAGATTATTATAAAAACGGCGTATCAGTTCACATCAGTGAGTGATACGCCATTTTTGTCATGGAGATAAGGAAAGTGCTGAGTATTAATATAATCTACATATGAAATTTTGCTTTTTTGTAAAATATGACGGAGAGAGTAGTTGCTATTGACCATCCTATCGGCCATGCACACCATATTCCGGTTGAGCCGAATTGTTTTGAAAGGATTATAGCAAGAACAACTCTTAATATGAGGTCAGTAAATGTTGTTATCATAAATCTGCTCATGAGTCCTGCACCTCTTAAAATTCCGTCAGCGACAAGTTTTGTCGATACAACAAAATAAAATGGTGATAATATACACAGAAACATAATTCCGGTATGAATTGCTGTATTTGTAGGATTATCAAGAAACAGATATAAAAGCTGTTTTCCTGCAAAGAAATATAAAAGTACCAGTGGTATGCTTATAATCCAGACCATTTTGAGCCCTGCCTTAAATCCATCACGGATTCTTTCGCTTTTACCAGCACCAAGATTTTGTGCGGTAAAATTAGAAATACCATTTGCGAGAGTTGTAAATGATGTTATGACAAGATTGTTTAATTTGACGGCAGCAGAATATCCGGCAATAGTTCCGGCACCGAATTCATTAATTACACTTTGGATAATGATATTGCCTATTGAGATAAAACTTTGCTGCAAAATACTTGGAATAGCAATTTTTAAAAGTTTTACAAGTATGATAAATGAAAAAACAGGACATCTTTGTAGGACTTTTATTTTTGATAATCTTAAAAATACTACAATTACAGCAAGGACGGCACTTATGCCCTGACATATAAATGTTGCCCACGCAACTCCGGCAATACCCATATTAAATGCTTTGACAAAAATTATATCAACAAAGATATTTGTTACGGAAGACACGACGAGAAAAATAAAAGGTGTTTTTGAATCGCCAAGAGCGGAGAATATTCCTGTTGCCATATTGTAAAAGAACATGAAGGGAAGTCCGTATATGTATATATCAAGATAAAGTTTTGAATCGTTAAGAATTGCAGATGGTGTTTTTATAAGTTTTAATAAGTTACCACAAAATAAGACACCGAAAAGCATAAGTACGGCACAAAGTACGGCAGTTGAAATCATTGCCGTGTAAACAGAAGTTTTCATGTTCTTGTAATCCTTCGCACCAAAAAACTGTGATACAATTACTGAACAACCGATATTGCAGCCGAATGCAAATGCAATAAATATAAGTGTGATTTCGTAGCTGTTACCGACAGCTGCAAGTGCATTTTCACCGATAAATTTGCCTGCAACGAGGCTGTCAGCGATGTTATAAAGCTGCTGGAATATGATGCTTGCAAATAGCGGCAGACAGAATTTCCAAAGGACAGATTCCGGTTTGCCTACAGTTAAATCTTTGTTCAATGTATTTTCCTCCTCATAATAAATAACAAATTATTTGTAGTTATATTAAAATGTTCTTAGTTAGTATAATTCATTCAACTTTTTTGTCAAATAAAATTATAAAATTGTTGAAAAATAGATGAAAAAATTATAAAATATATACGTATTTTTTAAATATTATATGGAGGAAAAAATGGAACAATTTTTTAAAGTCAAAGAACATGGCTCAACTGTAAAGATTGAGGTTATGGCCGGTATTACAACATTTATGGCCATGGCTTACATTCTTATGGTAAATGCCGGTATGTTCGCAAATCTTGAAGGAGTTTCATACAATGCAGTTTATATTGCAACAGCTCTTTCAGCAGTAATTGGTACATTTCTTATGGCATTTCTTGCAAATCTGCCATTAGGACTTGCATCAGGAATGGGGCTTAATGCGTTTTTCGTATATACAGCCTGTTTTACATTCGGACTTTCTTATGCTAATGCATTAGTATTAGTCCTTCTCGATGGTATTGTATTTACAATTCTTACAATTACTGGTATCAGAGCCAGATTATTCTCAGCAATTCCAGATTGCGTAAGAAAGGCAATTCCAGCAGGTATTGGTCTGTTTATTGCATTCTTAGGTCTTCAGAATGCCGGTATTGTTGTAAATGATCCTTCAACATGTGTTAATCTTGCGTCATTTAACGTATTAAATGGTAATGCAACATGGGCAACTATAATGCCGAGACTTGTTACTATCGCAGCAGTAATTATTATTGCAGTTATGACATACAAGAAAGTAAAAGGTTCAGTTCTCTGGGGAATTCTTGGAGGAACAGTTTTATATTATGTTCTTGGTATCACAGTTCCGGGATTTTATAATGGCTTTACACAAAATTTAAGCTTTAATCCATTTAGTGCTTTTGGTGCATGGGCTAATGAATCTTTCTTAAAAGTATTTACTGATGGATTTAATTTTTCTGGATACCTTGCAAATCATTCAACAGCAGACCTTATTCTTATCATAGCAACTACAGCACTCGCTTTTTGTATGGTTGATATGTTTGATACACTTGGTACACTTTACGGTGCATGTTCAAGAGGCGATATGCTTGATAAGGATGGTAATGTTCCTAATTTTGAAAAAGCTATGCTTTCAGATGCAATTGCAACATGTGCAGGTGCTATCTGTGGTACATCTACAGTTACCACATTCGTTGAGTCTTCATCCGGTGTTGCTGAAGGTGGTCGTACAGGTTTATCTGCATTTACAACTGGTGTTTTATTTTTTATTGCAATGTTTTTAAGTCCTGTTGCAGCTTTAATTCCAAGCAGTGCAACAGCAGCAGCACTTATTTATGTAGGTGTTCTTATGATGGGTGGAGTTACAAAGATTGACTGGAATGATATTTCAGTAGCAGTACCTTCATTTCTTACAATTGCATTTATGGCATTTACATACAATATCAGCTATGGTATTGCATTCGGTATGATTTCATATATTTTCATTATGTTATTTACCGGCAGAGCAAAGGAGATAAAGGCATTTGCATGGCTTATTGCTGTATTATTTACACTTATGTTCTTCCTTACTCACTAATTGAAGAACAAATATAATCATTTTAAATTTAAAGGCGGTAATCTTCAGAGAGATTACTGCCTTTAATAATTTATAATATCTGGGGACTTTCTTATGGTTTGACGTATTTCAAAATATTGGTATAATAAAAGATATAAATGAGATTGGAGAATTTGTATGTCTGCAAATGGAAAAGAAAAAATTATTGAATATCTGAAGAGTAATATTCTGGTTACTGATGGTGCAATGGGAACTTATTTTGCATCATTGTATGATACAAAAGAACCACCGGAATATTGCAATATTAAGGACAGTAAAAAAATATATGATATACACAGACAGTATATTGAAAATGGTGCTAAGATTATAAGAACAAATACATATGCATGTAACACATTTACACTTAATTATGAGATTGAAGATGTTAAAGAAAGTATTAAATGTGCATGTAAAATTGCAAGAGAAGCTGCAAAAGGACATGAAGATATTTTTATTGCCGGAGATATCGGACCTATAACATATAATCATAATGATATGCAAAAACAAGTTAGCGATGAGTATGTAGTTATTACAAAAACTATGATAGAATCAGGTGTTGATGCTATTGTTTTTGAAACATTTCCTGATATGGATGATATAAAAGAAGCTTTAAAATATATTGCAGAAAAAGGTAACATTTTTGTTATTGTGCAGTTTGCTGTAAATCAGTTCGGATATAGCAATTCGGGACTTTCTGCTAAAAAATTGATATCAGATGCATTAGACTGTGAATATACAGATGCTGCCGGACTTAACTGTGGTGTTGGTCCTGGGCATATGTATGGAATATTTGAAAAACTTGGGATTAATACCGCAAAATATCTTACGGCATTGCCTAATGCAGGCTACCCACAGTCAGTCAGCAACAGAATGGTATTTGCGGCAGATAATTCTGAATATTTTTCTATTAAAGCATCAGATATGGCAGAAAGAGGTATTAATATTGTAGGTGGATGCTGTGGAACAACACCTGAATATATAGCTAAACTTGAAAATGCAGTAAAAAATATGCATCCGGTAAAACATTTCAGCGAAGAGCATGAGAAAAAAATTATGTTTAAGCCGATAGATAAGTCATTTTATAAAGATAAATCAGGCAAAAAACTTATAGCTGTTGAGCTTGCACCGCCAGTTGACAGTGATGATGAAAAGCTTATGGATGCAGCACATATTCTGAAAAAGAGCGGTGTTGATGTTCTTACATTCCCTGATTCTCCGTCAGGACGAACAAGGGCAGATTCAATTCTTATGGCAGAAAAGGTTCATAAAGAAACAGGGATGGCTGTTATGCCGCATATATGCTGCCGCGATAAAAATGCTATTGCTATGCGTTCGCAGCTTTTAGGTGCACATCTTAATGATATAAATAATTTTCTTGTTATTACAGGAGATCCTATACCATCAATGGTAAGACAGTCAGTTAAGGCTGTTTTTAACTTTGATTCAGTTGGTCTTATGAATATAATTAAAGATATGAATGAGAGCCAGTTTGAAAATTCACCTATTGTATATGGTGGTGCAATTAACCAGACACGAAGAAATCTTGATGTAGAAATATCGAGGGTAAGAAAAAAGATGGATGCCGGAGCAACATTTTTCCTGACACAGCCTGTATTTGATGATAAAGGCATTGCACGTTTAAGGCAGATAAAGCAGGAAACAGGTGCAAGGATTCTTTGTGGAATAATGCCATTTGTAAGCCTGAAAAATGCCATGTTTATGAAAAATGAAATGACAGGAATTGAAGTATCGGATGAAATAATTGCACGTTATAAAGAATGTGTTACGAAAGAGGATGGCGAATCAGTTGGTGTTGAAATTGCAAAAGAAGTAATAGAAAAAACTTCAGATTTTGTAAATGGTTATTATTTTTCATTTCCATTTAACAGAGTATATCTTCTTGAAAGAATTATATAGAATTATAATAATTGCCAGGATGTTGTGTATACACATTCCTGGCAATTATTTTTTGACAAACTAAAAGCACTTCCCGGAATAGAAGTGCTTTTTAGTTTAGTGTTTATTATTTTCTAATAGGGAGGAGAAAAATCAAAGAACTATGTCTTTGAACAATTATTATAGTACAGTAGAAATATGTCTAAAATAAGACTTTTCTCTGAATAAAAAATAATAATGATTAAATTAATTATAAGAAAATCGTAAACAAATTATAAACTTTACTTGTAGAATATAGATATATTATGTTATAATAAACATAAATTAACGATTGTATTGTTACAATTGATGAGCGTGTTAGAATTAAATATTGATATAAGTGAGGTTTTTTTAATGAATGATGCACAGATTCGTTATTTTATCGAAATGGAAAGAAAAAAAGGCACAACTACGGATGAACTTATATTTATTCTGAGTGATAATGGAATTCCAATATATGAGATTTCTAATTATCTTGATATTTCAGTTAAGCATGTTGAAATGGTGCTTTCTGATGGCTAAGATTTATTTGTAATTGGATAACATATAACTTCGTCAAATCCGGGTTTAACGAAGTTATTATTGGATTAAATTATATAACCCTGCATTTTCTTAGTCTATTGTTAGATTTTTCTTATATCTGTTATATTGAACCTGCCTTAATGCAATCATGTTTTCAATTCCCATATTTTTAAGAGTTGCATTGAATGAATCAAGTTCTGTTAACGGCACCAAACAGTATAAATCCGAACTTCAATTCAAAACGCAAAAATTAAATTCGGAGGTTACTTATTATGAAAACAGAACTTAAAAACATCGGCACTTGGGGCAGACTGCATTATGATTTTCTTTACCGCAATAATCGGACGGTCATCAATGTTATGCGGCTAAACGGAACCCTAAACAATTATCTTGCTATGCACTCCGAACAGTCCGAAAAACAGGCTTAAGAAAAATGAAACCCATTTGCTCTTAGGCATTATTATCTACCATCCATTCGATTTCATATTCCACCCCAATAAGAGATCCTACATTTAATATGTAATCCTTAATGGTATCTTTGGCCCTTTGTGTAGCCTGTGACAACAAAGCGGTATTGCTTTCAGCTTTCGCTTTCATATCTTCCTGAGCTTTCTTTTGCGTCTCTGCACGCTCCTCGGTAGTTATTTTTGTGAACCAGCCTGTTTCGGAAACCGCCTCCGAAATAGACGCAACATCAACATCCACACCCAATATTGTTGCATTCGGGACATAAACTTTTACTTTATTACCGTTTGGCTCTATTTTCACCTTAGAAGCGTCAATGCCCAATTTGACTATCCCGTCATATTCGATCCACGCTTTTTTATACCCTATGTTTCCAAACCACTTTCCTATACCCGAAGAATCCTGCTTTAACTCGCTTGTGTTATGATAATAGCACTTTAGCGTCGCTAATTCGCATATTGCTTTTGTTTCTGAGAAATCCGCTTCCTTTTTTTCGCATCCTGCAAGCGGCAATGCTATTACCAACGATATTATTAACAAGAGTATTTTTTTAAACATTTCCTTTTCCTCACTTACCACATAATTTTGTATCCTGCTTCTTTTAAAAGCGGTGTTAAGAGTGCAGTTATTGAATCCTGTAAGTTTGATTTGGCAGTTTCTATAAGCTTTTCATTTTGATTGGCTTCTTTCAGTGCATCCTCTTTACAATATGATAATGTATCTTTTAACTTAGCCGTGGCGTTTTCAGGTATCGTGCTGATTGAACCATCATTGATTATAATGTCGTTAATTTTAATTTCGGGTATAATTGGCGTAACAGACTTATTTTTTCTATCAATTTTAAAGTCAATATCTTTGGCCTCTATTCCAGCCTTCACTGTGGAATCGTATTTTACAGAATAATCGTTTTTTTCCGGATTATCTTTTTCAGGTATGGAAACAACGCCGTTGTAACAAAACTCCCCCGTTGAAAGTTCGCTTATAGATACTACTTCCCGTAATGTTGAAGTCGTGATGATTGTTCTTTTAACCGATGGCCCAAAGAAAATGAAAGCAACAATGACAACGACTATTATCGCTACCGCTGCAATTATTGATTTTAATAGTTTTTTGCTGAGCTTCATTTGTTTTCCTCCTAAAAATTAAGTGATTATTGTTTTGAAATAATTGCAATTAAAGCTTAGTCAACAATTCTGCCTTTTTATTACTGAATTCTTCCTCTGTAATAATGCCATTATCCTTTAATTCAGATATCCTTTTTAGAGTTTCAAAGACATCGTTATCTCGTGAGGTTTCGTGCGGTTGTTTTTTTGTAAATAGTCCTGAAATGCCGCTTATTGCTTTTTTACCACTATCAACAAATTTGGATTTAATATCTTTTTCTTCAGCGGGATTATCAGCAGTAATGTTTTCGATTTCAATAATGTCTTTTTCCAAGTCTTCTTCTGTATATCCAAAAGCTGCACTGTCGAGCGTTTTTTGCAGACGATTGGTCATAGGCATCATGGACGCAAAATTTATACTGCCTGATATAACACCGCCAATTACTGGAATCGCTTTAGAAAAGCCTTGTGCCACGGTGGTTTTTGTAACCTTGACACCTATTGCTTTCCCGATTTGCTTAACAATTGGATACCAAAAAGTTTTTGTTAAAGCTTTTTGAGGTGATTTTTTAAGTGTTGTTTTTGCAATCTGTGTAGATAAAACCCGTACCCCCGACACAGCACCGGAAACGCCAAACATAACACCGCAATATAGCAGCAGTTGTTTTTTTACTTTTTCATCATCAACCTGACAATCTCGCCAAAGATCTTGTGCACCATATAGGTAAGACAATTCTTGCACCAACCTTAACGACATACCAAAAAACTGTAGTACATCGGCCGGTATAGTGGCAACCATTGCCAATCCACCGGGAAATCCGGCAGTAAACGAAGCAACGGAGGATTGGCTTGTGCGTTTCAATATCAGTTTGTTTGAAATAGCAGCTAATTTTTCTTTAGATACTTTTGCCTCTACCGGTCCGAAATCCAAAACATCTTGGATTATGACATCTTCTGTAGCAAAAGTTTCAGCCAGAAACTTATCACGGCTGACTTTCACCACGGGGATTTGTACCGCTGAAGTAATAATATTTTCTAATGCTACTTCTTTTCCTGCATTGTTTTATTCAGTCATTGTTAAGCTCCTTTTATATGTAATAAAACTGCAATATTACTAAACATATTATACCATATCGTTTTCTAAATAGCAAATTAGGTTACACTAAATCACTTATGGCTCATATGCATTCGCGAAAATTACAAGCTCTTTTTCGGACGAAAGAATTGTCCGGAAAGGAGCATTTTTTATGGAATTTTTCATTCACCGTAAACCATTATACTGCAAAATAAGTGACAAATACAATGACAATGTCATTTGTTATGCCGTGTCGGAGGTGGTACTATGTCATTAAACCGTTACTCGGTCGAAACTCCGGAGGTGGCATTCTTGAAAAAAAACCTTGACGGTCTTAATGATGTGTATAGAGATATTGCCGATGAAATCGGTGTTGAAAACGCATTGGCGATATACAGGCTGTTTCGCGGAACGCAAATTTCATTCCCGAGCAGATTGTTTTCAAAGGAATACACACACAAGGCAATTATCAGTGAATATGACGGCAATAACATACCGCAATTGGCACAAAAGTATAACTACTCTGAGCGAAGCGTATGGCGCATCCTAAAAACAATGAAATAAATCTTATGGGGATATTATGAAAAATAAAAAGAAAATCATTATTATATCGGCAGTTGGTGTTGCCGTTTTGGCGGTGGTATTGGTTTTAACGCTTGTGTGTTTTCACAGCTGGACCGATGCCACCTGTGATGCACCGATGACCTGCAAAAAATGCGGCAAAACAAAAGGTGAAGCATTATCACATGAATGGATTGCAGCAACCTGTAAGGAAGCAAAGCATTGTTCACGGTGGGCGCTTACCGACGGCGAACCGCTTTCACACAGCTTTAACGAAGCGACTTGTGAATTACCGAAAACCTGTTCGGTCTGCGGCACTACAGAGGGGGAGCCTATCGGTCATGCCGTCAACAACTGGAAAATGACCAAAGCAACAAGCTGTTCGGAAGAAGGAGAAAGAGTTGGCACTTGTGACCGCTGCAAAAAGGTGTGTACAGAAAAAATAGAAAAATTACCGCATACCAAAGGCGATTGGCAAGTTAAGAAAAATTTTATCATCAATTCCGACGGTACTGTAACTGATGGTACAGAGGTAATTGTTTGTACCGTTTGCAAACAGGAAGTTGAAAACCGCAAATATACAGCAAATTTGACCCAAAGCCAAAAGAATGCGGCAATTTGCACATACGAAGAGGTTAATGATTGGCATTGCGGACCGAGCTTTTTAATATACACTTTATTAGCTGATTTTGAAAGCTATCCGTTAGAAGACGCTAAATTTGTTGTGGCACATATAAATGTCAATTATGACGAGCAAGCAGTATTTTTTATTTCATTATTTTCATCTAAGAACTATTGTGATAACAATCTTTTGTTTTGTCATCTTTTGTTTCAGAGTAAGAGCCATCGGTACTTGTGGCAGTTATAGTACCTGTGGCTGAATACTGGCATCCGCCAAGAGTAATCTTTGTTGAACCGCTTACTGCTATTTCTAAGGCATTGCCGTCATTAAAACGTACCCCATGAGCTGCATCATTATATTTAAATGCATTTTTAGTTCCAACTTTGATTGTAAGTCCACCATAAGATATGTCTTTTTTTCCGTCTGTGTCTGTTGGAACGATTGAACCATCCCTGAAATCATAGAATTTCTTCAATGATTTTACAGAAAGACAAGGAACATATGTCTGACCTGTAAATGAAACAGTGATTGTTGTAGCTGTTTCGCCTGTATAATTAAATGAAACAGAGTAATCATCTTCATTAGTATAATTTGAAGCATTGTGATAACAATCTTTTGTTTTAGCTTCTTTTGTCTCTGTGTAAGAACCATCTGCACTTGAAGCTGTTATAGAACCAGACTGGGAATACTGACAGCCACCGAGAGTGATTTTTGTAGGACCGTTTACTTTGATTTCAAATGAATTACCATCCTTAAAAAGTGTACCATGGGAACTACCATGATAGTTAAATGCATTCTTTGTGCCTACCTTGATTGTCAGATTTCCGTAAGTAATGTCAGATTTACCGTCTGTATCGGTAGGAACGACAGAACCATCTCTGAAATCATAGAAAGCGTC
Organism: Lachnospira hominis (ex Liu et al. 2021); assembly: GCF_014287955.1. Classification (GTDB taxonomy): domain Bacteria; phylum Bacillota; class Clostridia; order Lachnospirales; family Lachnospiraceae; genus Lachnospira; species Lachnospira hominis. Next base: position 277,913 of record NZ_JACOPD010000004.1, read on the forward strand.
ACCGTCTTTCGTCTCGGATGTCAGTCCTTCGGCTTTGACAGTCTGTGACGAGAATGAAACTCCGGCAGGGATTGCCAGTGATACCGCCATAATCACGGCAAGTCCCGCAGAGAGTTTCTTTCGCAGATTTCTGCTTAATTTGCTCATAAAAAGCCTCCTTTTTTATAAATTTGGGTTCGCCGGATTCCTTTACGATTGGATTGTATTTATTGGCGTACCTGTTTTTATTAATATTATACAAGAAATTTTATATAGCAAAAGGTTCACTTTTTTCATGGTTCAAAATTTTCCAAAAATCTGCAAAGCCCTATATTTACTGCGTTAAGCGTTACTCTTTTCAACGAATCTTTCAAGCTGTTTTTTAGCCGCACCACTTGTGATTATATCTCTTGCCTTTTCTATTGCATCCTGCATTGTGAGGTTATCAGAGGCAAGATAGATTGCTGCACCGGCATTAAGAAGCACTGCATCCATTTTTGGACCTTCTTTCCCGTCAAGAATTTCACGGGCAATTTTTGCATTTTCTTCCGGCATGCCGCCGATAAGCTCTTCTTTTTTGCATCTTTTAAGTCCAAACTGTTCAGGTGTGATTTCATATGATTTGAATTCGTCGCCCTTGAATTCGCAGACCTTTGTAGGTGCAGAAAGCGAAATCTCATCAATAGAATCTGTTCCGTAAACAACCATAGCACGTTTTACGCCCAGATTTTTTAGAACGTGTGCAAGAGGTTCAACAAGATCTTCACTGTATACACCAAGAAGCTGCATTGTTGCACCGGCAGGATTTGCAAGAGGTCCGAGGATGTTAAAAAGTGTCCTGATTCCCATTTCTTTTCTGACACCACCGACAAATCGCATGGCTGTATGATATTTCTGTGCAAAAAGGAAACATATGTTAATTTCTTTTAAAAGCTGTGCACTGAGTGCAGGGGCGATATCAATTTTCACACCGAGAGCCTCAAGGCAGTCAGCAGTTCCACATTTGCTTGAAGCAGCTCTGTTGCCGTGCTTTGCAACAGGAATTCCGGCTGCCGATGTAACTAGTGCAGACAATGTTGATATGTTAAATGTGTTAGAACCATCTCCGCCGGTTCCCACAATTTCAAGTACATCCATATCATTTAAAAATCTTTCACAATGGGCACGCATAACCTTTGCTGCCGCTGTTATTTCACCGATAGTTTCGCCTTTCATGGCAAGAGCAGTTAAAAATGATGCTTTCTGTGCATCAGTTGCCTGATTTGTCATAATTTCTTCCATAACATCAGACATCATTTCAGAACTTAAATCCTTACGCTGAACCAATAAACTAATAGCTTCTTTAATCATAATAATCCTCCTGTTTTTTCCGAAGGAAAAATGCGACCACTCCTGGGAGCAGAGGATTTGTCCTCCTGGTTTTTCCGAAGCAAAATCCGTTTTTATGCAAATAAAAAAGTCCCTGACTGAAAAACATATACAATGCTTTCCAGTCAAGGACGGTTAAAATGTACACCGCGGTGCCACCTTGATTCATAATTACTTACACACTCATTAAGATACAAACATATCTTTGGCAATTAACGTATGCCTTACGTCATGGAATACTAAGATTAAGTAAAAATCCTTTGACCATGCCCTCCGTGGTCCATTTAATGAATTGTTGCTGCCAGGTTCTCAGCTTCCCTGACTCTCTGTAAGTACATCTTTCATTTTTATCTCCACTTCAACGGTTTGCTTTATTAAATTGTCTTTATTATACGCCGTGATTTATAATTGTCAATAACTAAAATTGAATAATTTTATAATATTTTCAGATTTGAATATATCATCAAATATGAACTCCTCGGCAAGTGTTTCAAGATTATCTTCAGAATATTCAACTTCACGCGAAAAGATATGAATAATATCCATTCGGTCATCAGATGAAAATTTGTTGCCATTTTGGATGAAACGATAAATTTCCATATCACGCAGAATTGCAATATTCGCAGCTGCAAGCTGTATTTTTCCGAATAAATCATGGTCATATGAGGCTTTTAACAGATATCTGAAAATATAATATTTTAAAATATTTTCAAGCTCAGCAGTATTTTCGGCATAATATGAATTAAGATATTTAGTATATTCTTCAAAAGCCTGATTGTACTGTATTTTCCTGCTTTCATGTTCGTTATTTTCAGAAGCATTAGAATTTTCGGGATGAAGAAAATCCATTATTTTATCTGTAAAATCAGGCCATTCATCTCCCAGAGTTTCTAGTTCAAGATATGCGTACCATACAGATGCCATATTTTGTTCAAGTTCATTAAATGAAATCTGGCGGAAATCGCTGATAAAGCAGCTATTGAAGTCGTGCTGTTTTATTTTTTTGTATAGTTTGTTCATTGAATTGTAATCATTGTTATTAATATGGTTTTGAAAATCTGCAGCTATATTAATAATGATTATCATTTTTTGATTAAAAGTATAATCAGTTTTTTCAATTACATACATAAATTCGTCACGTAACAGCATAAGCATATCTGCAAGACTGCTGTCAAATTCACTGTCATCAAAGACATCTTCGTCGGTATCTGTTTCTGAATAAGAAAAATTGCTGCGGTCTGTTAAAATTATTTTTGCAGCCTCTTCACAGGCAAGACCGATTCCGCGTTCTTTTACATTACCGAAATATTCTGTAAAACGTGGAAACTGATCACAGACAATTCCGATATGTTCTTCCCCCAGTTCTTTATAGATGCCACACAGATTATTATTGTCAAGAAAAGGACATTTTCCGTCTTTGAGTTTGAAGCAAAGATTATCATAATCAATATTGTCACGTAATTTTTTCCCGAAATCTCCGTTTACTGTGCTGTAATACTCTGCGGTTTCTTCGTCAATGTCAATCTGCCAGCCGCCAACACAGCAATTATCTTTACATTCTGAGGAAATGCAGTGAAAATTTTTATAGTATCCCGGAGTGCGTAATTTTATTTTATTATTCATTAACATTCTCCTCAATAACTATATCTGCTGTCTGATATCGGATTATTTTTGAAAGTGAAGATAAAGGCATCTCTACCTGATAGCCTATTTTTCCGGCACTGAATATTATTGTATCAAAGTTTTCGGCTTCATGTTGAAATGTTGTAGGGAAAACTTTTTTCATTCCGATAGGTGAACATCCACCATGAATATAACCTGTAAGAGGCAGAAGCTCCTTTGATTTTAACATGTCAATTGATTTTTCCCCAACAGCCCTGGCTGCTTTTTTCAAATCAAGTTCTTTTGCAACAGGAATTACAAAAACGTAATTTTTGCCTGATTTTGCAACTGTTACAAGTGTTTTAAAAACTTTATCCGGATTTTCATTTAAGGCAGCCGCAACGTCAACACCACTTACCGCATCAGTGTTGATATAGCTGTGTGCTGTATATTTTATTTTTTTTTGTTCAAGGATACGCATTACATTAGTTTTTTCTTCCATAATTGATACTTCTTTCTTTAAACTCAACTGTCATGCCGAAGCACATGAAAAATTACATTTTTGATTAATATTTTAAACTGAGAGTGTTGTCCATTTGCTGCAGTCCCATACTTCATTTACAAGACCATCGTAAAATTCAGGCTCGTGGCAGACCATCAGTATGCTTCCCTTATATTCCATTAAAGCACGCTTTAGTTCATCTTTGGCATCAACGTCAAGATGGTTGGTTGGCTCATCGAGCACAAGGATGTTGCTCTCGCGGTTAATGAGTTTACAAAGTCGGACTTTCGCCTGCTCGCCACCGCTTAATACACGAATCTGACTTTCAATGTGTTTTGTTGTGAGACCACATTTAGCGAGTGCCGAACGTACTTCATATTGTGTGTATGAAGGAAATTCTTCCCATATTTCATTGAGGCATGTATTTGTGTTATCAGGAGAACTTTCCTGTTCAAAATAACCGATTTCAAGGTAATCTCCAAGCTCAACTTCGCCGGAAACCGGTTGTATTATTCCAAGAATACTTTTTAAAAGCGTGGACTTACCAATCCCATTTGCACCAACCATGGCTATTTTACTGCCGCGTTCCATTGAAATATTGAGTGGAACCGAGAGTGGTTTGTCATATCCGATTACAAGATCTTTTGTTGTAAAAATGTATCGTCCCGGAGTACGGGCCTGTTTGAAATAAAATTCAGGTTTTGGTTTTTCAGCAGCAAGCTCAATTATATCCATATTGTCAAGCTTTTTCTGGCGTGACATAGCCATGTTTCTGGTTGCAACACGTGCCTTATTTCTTGCAACGAAATCTTTCAAGTCGGCAATTTCTTTCTGTTGCCTGTTGAATGCTGCTTCCATCTGTGCTTTTTTCATCGCATAAACTTCCTGAAATTTGTCATAGTCGCCAACATAACGGTTGAGCTGCTGATTGTCCATATGGTAAATCAGGTTAATTACACTGTTTAAAAATGGTATATCATGTGAAATCAAAATGAAAGCATTTTCATAATCATTTAAGTATCTTTTAAGCCATTCTATATGTTCGGCGTCAAGATAATTAGTAGGCTCGTCGAGAAGCAGAATATCAGGTTTTTCAAGAAGAAGCTTACCAAGTAAAACTTTTGTACGCTGTCCGCCGCTTAATTCTGTTACATCTTTGTCAAGCCCGAGGTCGAGAAGTCCTAGTGCCCTTGCAACTTCTTCAACTTTGGAATCTATCATATAAAAATCATGCATTGTGAGCATGTCCTGAATTACGCCGAGTTCTTCCATTAGGGAATTCATCTCATCCTCGTCTACATCACCAAGCTTTGCACATATTTCATTCATGCGTTCTTCCTGGCTGTAAAGAAAATCAAATGCTGATGCAAGAACTGAGCCAATAGTCATTCCCGGTTCAAGTACGGCATGCTGGTCAAGATAACCGACACGCACATTTTTCGACCATTCAACTTTTCCTTCGTCAGGCATAAGCTTTCCTGTTATTATATTCATAAATGTGGATTTACCCTCACCGTTAGCACCAACTAATCCGATGTGTTCACCTTTCAGCAGCCTGAATGAGACATCTGAAAAGATTGCTCTGTCTCCAAAACCATGTGAGAGATGTTCTACGTTTAAAATACTCATAAATACCTTACCTTTTTATTATTTGTTATGTCTTTTTAACCTATAGTATCATATTAAATATTGGAATAAATATCAACTTAAATTTTTGTACACAGCTGGTTTTATGGAAATTGTACTGTAATCTGCAGCATAAAGCTTTGCACTGTCATTTACTACCTGACGATAACGGTGCATCCATTTTGTTGTTATCCCTCCATATTTTGCAACATCATCCTCGCTTGCACCACCACTTAACATGTATTTAAATGCACAATGTCTCATATCCTGCATTGTAAAATCCGGAAAATCATTATTAGATTTTTTGGCCTGTGAGATATATTTTTTTAAAAGGCGTTCAGCATCACGTATTTTTAATACAGTTCCTCTTTTGTTGAAAAATATATGTCCGTCAGCTATTTTATGTATTTCAAGGTACGTAAGCAGCATTTGTGAGACATCGTCAGGTAACTTTATAATACGTGATATTCTTTTCTTTTCCGGAAAATGTATACAAAGACATTCATTTGAATCATATAATATGAAATTTGTCATCATACTGCATATTTCACCGGAAGTAAGACCACATTTTAATACTAATGAAAAAATCATATATGCCATATCGTCGCCTGCTTTTGATGAAAGATCAAGAATTGTTGATATATCATCTTCACAAGGAAGTTTATCAGTTGTAATTATTTTATCTTCATCAGGTAATATATAATCTTTAAAGTAATTAATATAATTTCTGCCGGCGTTATTTTCACGTACACGTATATATTCGCATAACGTACGCATTACGGACATACGCATCAGTGCCGTTGAATATGATAATCTTTTGCTTTGTATTTTTTCTGTTAAATCATTGAAGTACTTTTCTGTATCAGATTCTGTCAGCTCAAGAGGAGAGTGACCTGTAATTTTTATATAAGCTTTTATAACATTATAATAATTTTTTCGTGTCTTTTCTGACAGGCTGGCCGCAAAAAAATTCCATATTGAATAAAGAAATTCATCATTTTTATTTTTTGTTTCGTTCATAACGTGTATCCTCAAATTATTTAATTATTTTATATTTTACCACTATTGACGACATATGTCTATATTCCAACCAAAAAACCATACCACCACTCTACTTCAAAATAAACAAATAATAATTAAGAAAGGCTTCCTGACCACAACTTCTATTTGCATTTATTTCTTATTTTGATTATAATAAATATAATATTTTGCAATTTTACTAATGCGAGGTTATTAAATGGAACAATATTCAAGACAGTTTATCGAAGAATTGGCTAAGCACATAGATCCTGCTATTGCCGATTTTTTTAATATGAAGCATGAAATTTTCAAATTTCCTGCAAAAACTTTTACAGAATTAATTGACGAAACACTTATGGACTATCTCGAAGGCAAAACAAGCCGTGAAGATTTGATTCCTATCGTCAACAAGATTAAAAAATCCCGTCTGCAAAAACGTGCCAGATGGTACAAGTCATACATTAATGATGTTGACACAATAAGCATTGATGACCCTAAACATCCACTCTCCCATATTATAAATATGGCACGCTCACTCCCTATTGACCAATATGTCAATATGTTCGGAAATATGGAGCTTGACGAAATTATTGCACAATATAAAACAAAAGCAACCGAGTGGAAAGATAACTCGAACAGCCTTCTGATCGAATTTCCGGGACTATCAACTTTTACAAATAATTCAATTTTTAATTCATTAAAAAATGACCTTATAATAAGTGCCTGGAAATATATAGAGGCAGACCTGGCAGGAAATATTGATTCATATATGAGAATGTTCCCGGAGCAGCTTCTCAACAGACCACTCTTCTCTCCATCTTCATTTACACTTATGATGGACACAGCATCAAATAATCTTCTTAAAGAAATTATTACAGATGAAAATGGACAGGAACTTCTGGAAGTTACTGTAAATACAGGTAAGCTTACTCCTCCAAAGTCAATGGATTCTAATGATTTAAAACTTATTAATGCTTTTATCTCGAACATTAATATGCAGGAATTTTCAAGAGAAAAATCTGTTATTGTCGATCTTAATACTTTGGGCAAGGAGGTTGTTGATTATCATGTCGGAAAAAATGTACTTAACAAAATTTCCAATTCATGCCGTAAGCTTGTCGAATATAACTTCTCTTACGAAGAAGAAGGCAGCAAAATGTATTTCAACCTCTTTGATAATATTGCAATAAAGGAAGATGCCGAGCGACCATATGCTATTGCACAATTTGGTGAAATATTAAGCAATGCCATAATCCAGAAAAAATTAATCTCAATAACCTCATCTTCATACGATGTACTGCAGAACAATCTTTCAAAGATTATTTGTTATGCATTAAAACGTGAACAGATTGCTAATCAGGAAAGCCTGACTAATGAATACAGTTATACATATTTCCAGAAGATTGTACGTTTCAAACTAAAAAATAAGAAGAAAAATCTTCAGCTTATACAAGAAAGTCTTCAGGAATTTGTAGATAACAAAATTGCTATCGAAAGTTTTGAATTAAAAAATGGTGTTTTTGTAATTCATTTTCTTCCTCTTTCACCGGCAGAAATCGAAGATTTACATTTTGATAATACTAAGGCTGTTTCGGTTTCTGATAAACTTAAATAAGCGTATTGTCTACATTTTGCTTAAAATATCGTTGTCAAAACAGTCACTTAACATATCACTAAAAAAGAGAGTATTGTATTTATTACATGCTCTCTTTTTTTATGCAATGTACTTTAACGCTCTTTTTCAATTATATTTGTCGTTATTATTTTGTTTTTACATGTCATTTATTTATAAATATGGCATTTTTACTGGCTCTGTCTCATTTTATTTTATTTTTAATTATCTTTTTATCAACTGCAAATATGCTATCAGTTTGACGTTATAAAAGAAATGTAGATAATTTTGGAGTAAAATTCTACGTAGATATATATTTAAATATCAAAAAGTAGACTAATTTGGAGTAAAAAAATGATATGTAGATAATTTTAGAGTAAAAAAGGCAATTTTTATTGACGATATTTGTCATAAATCATTTTATATGTTAATTTTATATATAATTAATCTCCTTTTTCTACATTTTTTTTCGAAAAAAAAATTTTTGATGTCTACATTTTTGGCTTAAACACTGGTTTTTTTACAAAAATATGCTACTTATAGAAAACATTAACTTATTGATGTAGATAAATTTAGAGTAAATCATGCAAAAATCTCCAGAAGACTCTACATAAAAAAATTTAAAGAAATTATGTAGATAAATTTGGAGTAAATCGCATCAAAGTTTCAAAAATGTAGACATGTATATTAAAAAAAATTCAAAAAAAAACAAAAAGTGGATAAAAACCGAGTAAAAATCCCGATTTGATTTTTTCCTTCAAAAATTGTTAAATAATGCAAGAAAGGTGGTGAGAACTGTGGATTTATTTGCTAATATCGGCAAAGCCGTGCTGATTCAATCTCTTGGTTTACAAAAAAATTATACAGAGACTGCATCAGAATCAATTAATGTTATAGATCATGATAATAACACATGTCATAATTGTAAATACTGTGATATTATAAACAGTTTTGACACAGATTCTGATACATATAAAGCGGCTCAGGTAATATGTGAAAGTTGTCCACATAAAGTTCTTACTACGAAGACTGTATATAAAAAGATATACCATAATGAAAAGAATCGTTATGGTTATAAGCCACGCTTAAAATCCAATTCAATAAAACTGCTGTTACTGCTCCATTTCTATCATCCAGATAAATTTGGTGTTATTTGTAATGTCAATTCATTACAACTGGCTAAAGAATTAGGCTGCGACATAAAGACAATTTTTAATAATCTCGAAATATTAAGCAGGTACAATTATATTTCATATTGTAAAAGTTCTACATATAATATTACCGTATGTCTTAATGATTACGAAAGTTATTATCTTCCTGCCAATAAAGGCGGCAGGGGGTTTTTTGTCATGTCTTTAGATTTATTGAAACAGATTATTCAACTTGAAAATCTGCTTACATTAAGAATTCATCTAAGAGAATTAATTGAAATTGACAATCTCAATATCAAAGCTCCTTTCACAGCTGTATCAAAAACATTTAAAGAAATTAAGCTTGTACTTCCTGATTATTGCAGACCTTGTATTATCAAAGATGCTATAAGTAAAAAATCAGATATTTTTGACATTTCAGTTAATGACAAAGTAATTCGTTTTGAGATCAATGACAACTTTAACTGCAGGCGAAGAAAAGATGAATGTTTTAATCAGTATATATCACTATTCAAAGAATTTATAGCTGATTTTAATCAGACTGTAATTTCAGTCAACAGCAGTAATGTCTTTCCTGATGACAGCTTTGATTTCTTTTCAGCTCAAAATGAAAAACAGGATATTCATTTCCAATTTATAAAAATAAAGGATTATGAATATGATGATCTTGCTCAGCTTGCAATGCAGTACTCTTATAATTATGTAATTACCGCATTGTCAACTGTTTATAATAATTACATATTACACGAACGTGAGATTACAAATCTTGGAGGTCTTTTAAGAACAATTATAATTTCTTTGATTAATAATTCTACCGGACCAGGTTCATCGTCTTCTACAGGTTCTGATAATTTTTCGGCTGCTTAACCACAACAGCCTTATTTTTGTACACATTTTTCTGTTTTTATTGTCTGTTTTTTATCACACAAAATAAATTGTTCGTTTTTTATTTATTATCTGTTTTTTCTGATATTAACTACTTCCTCTTTGAATACATTTATGATACCGGCTATACCTTGATTGTAAAATATATAAAAAAATTGGGAAAGTTTTCAACATAAAAAAGAATTAATTCAACTTTATATAGATAAAAAAAAACATAAATATGAAAAAAAAATGCTATAAAATTTAAAAAATAAACACATTATTTTAAATAAACGACATTACATATACAAAAAGCAACTTGTAATAAGAAAAAAAATAACATTAAAAAAAGCAGGTAATGCCCATAATTACTGCTCTCCTGCCCTTCTTAGTTATCAATATCTGTTTTTTATATATGTATATATATATTAAATTTATAATTAACAATCATATTTTTATGAGTTATTTCATTTATACTTATTATAATAAATATTTGATAATACTTAAAATTACATATATTATAAAAATGAAATGTAGGTTTAGAAAATATGCGTTAATTTCCTTAAAATGACATTTTTTTATCTTATTTGATAAAATCTTCATATAACATAAAAACGCTGTAATATTGCAATATACAGCGTTTTACGATATATACATTAATTAGAAGATAAATCATATATTTGATAATAAATCATCCATACGATTTTTTAAAATTTCCAATCTAACCTTGACGTCATAGTCTGTTTTTATAACATTTTTATTGTTTTTTAATATATCAAAATTAGTTTCTAACATGGCAAGTGCCTGTTCAGCCTTTGCTATCGAATTAATCCTTTTAAGTTCAGCATCTGAAATCTGAGTTTGTCGCTGCTCTTTTTCTTTTTGCTGTTGTTTCATTTTTTCAATGTTAGTTTCTAATTTTGCCTTTTCACGTTCAGCTTTATTCTTGGCTTCAGTAATATATTTTATTTCATCTTCAAGGTCTTCTTTTGTTTTTGTTGGAAGAGGATTTTTTTCAAGCTGCTGTATACGTTCCTCAAGGTGTTTTACAGTTTTTTCCTGAACTTTAATCTGGTTAGCCGCTTCTTCTAGTTCTTTTTTGTATTTTTTAGCTTCTTCTGAACGTTCTTCTGAAATTTTCTTTATTGACTGGTATTCAGCATTGTCAATATTTCCATTTTTCTTAAGAATTTCAAGGATACTTTTTTGTGCATCTTCATCAAGACGACCAAATTTATCAGCTTGGTTTAAATCGATTCCATTGGCGTTAAGCAGTTCACTTAATTCAGGAATAAGTTTTTCTGCTGTTGTGTACTTTCTTGCCTGTCTCTCAGAAATATTAAGTTGTTTTGCTATTTCAGCATTAATATTTTTGATTTCACCTTTTAATTTTTTGGCCTCATATAACTCTTTTAAACGTGATACTTCCCAACGTTTTACCTCCATTGAAGTTTCTCTTACATCATGATTGGCGGAAATAAGCATAATTTCTTCGTCTATCTCTGATATATTGGATTTTTCAATTTTGCATGGTATTCCGGTTGGGAATAATGTATTATATTCTTTATCAGTCATCTTGCAGATTGCATGATAACGTCTTTCTCCTGAAACAAGACGGTAATTATCATTATCAGCATCATATATTACTGAAAGATTGTGGCGTAGACCGTTAATTAAAATACTTTCCATGAGAGCATCAATACCGTCCTGGCTGTATTTTTCATTTTTTGGATTAGAAATTATCTTCTCTTTTGGAATGTATTGAAAGTTATATTCAGTTTTTGCCTGCATTTCCTTGAGCTTTTCACCACCCATATTATTAAGAACGCCTGTTTTTGTCATGCCGGCAGCAAAATTCTTCTTAGTCATTACTTTTCTCCTTTCAGATATTTCGCAAGTTCTCTAAAATGTTTATTGTCCATTAATCCGAGGTAGTTGACAAGTTCAATATAATCCTGTGCAGCACTACACCGCTTGTCATATGTGAGTAATGGTTCAAATGTTGTGTTAGATTCGCTTACAGCAATACAATTACGTATAGAGACCGGAAGGAATCTTTCACCGAACATGTTTTCATAACTTTCAAACATCTGTTTAAATAAAGTTGTTCTGCCAGCAACTCTTGTCATAAAAATACCTGCAAATTCGATTGAAAGTGAATATTTTGTATTAAGAGTTTCTATTGTATCGAGCAAAGACATAAGTCCATCATATGAGAAGTTGTCTACGCAAATCGGAGTTATTATCTTATCACTTGCACATATTGCACAGCTTGTAAGGTATGATTTAAATGGTGAGTTATCTATAATTATGTAGTCAAATTTCTTTTTTAGGAAACTTAAATTATGTTTTAAATATAATTCAACATTAACTTCTTTGCTTTTATCATATATTTTGTATATTAAAGTGTTGAGCTCTCTTGATGCAGACAATATTGAAATATTTTTGTAATCTGTTTCACTGACGAATTCCAGTACAGATGATTCTCTTAACTGTTTTTCACAGAACAAATGTTCATAATTAATATTGCTGTTATCTTCATCTTTTCCAAACATCTTAGTTGTGTTCATCTGTGGGTCAAGGTCAATAAGAAGCACCTGGTAACCAGATATTGCAAGAATTTGTGCAATAGTGATTGCAGATGTTGACTTACCAACACCACCCTTTTCGTTTATTAAACTTATTACTTCTGACATTTTTGTACTTCCTTTTTTATCTTTTTTCGGAACTGAGTTCAAAAAATTATTTATAATCTTATTATACATGCTATTCTCCTAAAATCAAGTGATATTGTGTGATTTTAATGTAAAAAGAAGTTGTTTTTATAAGAAGCCATATATTTTATATTATGCAATAATATTATAGTTATGACCATATTTAAAATGATTTATTGTATAATAAATATTTGTATAAATTATTATATATGAATTATTATATATGAATTATTATATTTGAATTTTAGTATCTGAATTTCAGTGCCTGGATTTTTAAATTTGAATTTAATTCAGGTGATTTTGAACTGAGTTCACAAAATTTTACATTAATGTAACGGAGAAATATAGGAGATGTATATATGAATTTGATTAAAATTAATTTAGCAGAGGCAGGATAATAATTAATAAAACAATATCATGGAGTTATTTATTATAATGAATAAGATACAATTAATTGTGATTAATAGTGTAATATAGTAATATAGTTCACAAGAAAATGTAAATCACAAAATAATGCAAATTAAGAAATAATAGAATTTGCAAGATAAAATATAGGATATTAAAATGGAACTCAGTTCACTTCAGTTGTTTATGTTAAAAAATCTTTATAATACAATTTAAAAAGATATAAGTAAATTTAAAGAAAAATCAAAATATTAGAAAGTGAACTGAGTTCAAAATACACTATATGATAATGATAGATAGAACTATAAAAATATATAATATGTTATTATAAAAATTATTTAATATGCAACATAAAAACACATGTTTGAGTTTCACGTGTAACAATATTTTAAATTATATATTAGTATATTTAAAGTATTGCTATTGTGGCATTTACGGGTGTAGAATATTATAAAACTGATAGGGAGTGTGAATGTTATGCATGGTGAAATTATCACAGTGTGTGGAATACAGCTTGATTGTAATGGTGGTAATGAGAGTACATTGAAAAATGCAGAAAAATATATTGCAGAGGCTTTTAAGTATAATTCTGATATTGATTTAATTGTTCTGCCAGAACAATTTGTTAAACCTCAATGCGGTTCATCAAAATATAATAAGTATAATGAGAGTTTTTTTGTCAATTGGCTTAAATCTGTTGCAAAAAATTATAAGGTTAATGTTATAGGTGGCTCATTTGCGCGGTTTTCATGTGACTATGTGAGTGATAATGGAAAAAATGAAGCAGAAAAACCAACCAATATCTGTTATGTAATAAATAGAAATGGTGAAATTGTTGGCAATTATGAAAAAATTCATTTGTTTGATGCTTTTAATGTAAAAGAATCTGATGAATTTAGTTCAGGTGATAGACTTGGAATATTTAGTCTTGATATTGGAAAAGTTGGAGTATGGATATGTTATGATACAAGATTTCCAGAGATTTCAAGAGCTTTGTCATTAAGAGGAGCTGATTTGTTTTGTGTTCCGGCAGCATTCTATAAGCCAAATTCTGATCAATGGGAGATTATATTGAAATCTTCATCAATAATGAATGTTACGCCGGTTATTGGAGTTAACCAGATTGGCGACAGACCGGATGGTAAAGGATTTTTTGGAAGAAGTATGGTAATAGATGCAAAAGGAATTATTATCGGAGGCATTTCTGACAAAGAAGGATATTTTGTGACACAGATTGACAAATCCTACACGGATACCTGCAGGCAGGTTAATCCTGAACTTAAAAACAGAAGAATTGACCTTTACAGAAAATGGTTATAAAATAAGATAAGTTGTGAGACAGATACGAAACGTTTTATTCCGGGATGTGATTTAACTGCGGGATTTTTGTTTTGTAAAATTAAGGAGGATTTTATGTTTGTATCAGAAAGCATGTATGAATTAGGCAGTAAACGTTCTGCAATCAGAGAATTATTTGAATATGGAAAGAAAAGAGCAGCTATTGTAGGAGCTGAGAATGTATATGATTTCAGTCTTGGAAATCCGACAGTTCCGGCACCTGACTGTGTTAATAAGACAATAAGGGAATTGACACAGAGCCTTGATTCTATCTCCCTTCATGGATATACATCAGCACAGGGAGATCTGGAGACAAGACAGGCAATAGCAGATTATCTTAATAATACATATGAGACAAATTTTAAGGCTGATAATCTTTATATGACTATGGGTGCAGCAGCATCACTTTCAATAGCATTTAAGGCACTTACATCATCACCAGATGACGAGATTATTGCAATAGCACCATTTTTCCCGGAATACAGAGTATTTGTTACTGCGGCAGGAGCAAAGTTTAATGTTGTAGCACCTGATACAAAAAATTTCCAGATTAATTTCGATGAATTTGAAAAATTAGTAAATAAGAATACGAAGGCGGTTATTATTAACTCACCAAATAATCCGTCAGGAGCCGTGTATTCAGAGCAGACAATCAAGAAACTTGCAGATTTTCTTAGCAAGAAGTCAGAAGAATATGGAACTCATATTTTTATTATCACAGATGAACCATATCGTGAGATTGTTTATGATGGAGTTGAAGTTCCATATGTTACAAAGTATTATAACGATACAATTGTATGTTATTCTTACAGTAAATCGCTTTCTCTTCCTGGAGAAAGAATTGGATTCATTCTTGTTCCTGATGAAGCATATGAAAGTAAGAAGCTTTATGCAGCAGTTTGTGGAGCAGGAAGAGCCTTAGGATATGTTTGTGCACCTAGTCTTTTTCAGAAGGTTATTGCAAAATGCGTAGGTCAGACAGGTGATGTTAATTTGTATAAAAAGAACAGAGACTTATTATATGATGGATTGACAGAGCTTGGATATGAATGTTTCAAACCGGACGGAGCATTTTATATGTTTGTAAAAGCATTAGAATCTGATGCTGAGAACTTCTGTGAAAAAGCAAAAGAGGAGGATTTACTTCTTGTTGCGGCAACAGATTTTGGATGCCCGGGATATGTAAGAATATCTTATTGTGTCGACGAAGACATGATTAAGCGTTCATTTAAGGCATTTAAAGCTTTAAAAGAAAAATACGCGAAATAATTAATTCTATTTCAGAGAATCAAAATATAAAATAAAATAATAAATTGAAAGACACATGTGTAATGATTATCGTTATCGGAAATCATTGTATATGTGTTTTTTATTTGCCAGGATAGAATAATCATAATGAAAAAATGTATCAATAAAGCACTTGACGTCAATATTTAAATATAATAATATAACTGTGGTTAGTTAAGTCTAACTTTTATAAGATTAAACTAAATCAAATAAAAATCTTATAAGGAGGCTGGAATGAGTCAGGAAATATTTGAAATCGTTAAACAGATGAATCTTGATAATCTTGAAGTTCAGATTGCTTTACAATGTGCACCTCTGATAAGTGGTTTAAGATTTTCCAATCTATTTAATGTAAATAATGAACAGGCAGATTATCTTATCAGCCTGATGAATGAGATGCATATTTCATGGAAGATTCTGTTCAGAGGCAAAGAAAAGTTGACAATGCTTCTGTATAAAAAAGATATTCTTGAAAATTATTTTTCTGATATACGTGTGAAAAATATTCTGAAAAATAGCGGATATGAAAAGAATATCGTAGACGAAGAAGATATTTCAGGACTTATAGACACATTTGCAGACAGATATTGCTGCTACATGCAGACGAAGAAATATTTTCCGCATGAAATGGGCTTATTTCTAGGGTACCCAGTTGAGGATGTAGAGGGATATCTAAAAAACAATGGTGAGAACAGTCTTTATACAGGATATTGGAAAGTTTATGAGGATGTTGCGGCAAAATCATCACTTTTCAAAAGATTTGAGAAAGCAAAAGAGCAGATTATATGGTTTCTTGCTCAGGGAGTAAGCATAAAAAATCTTGAAAATATTGCACTATAATAGTGGGAAAGAGGTAAGAAATGAGCGAAATTAAAGTTATTTACTGGTCACAGTCAGGAAACACAATGTCAATGGCAAATGCAGTTGCTGAGGGAATTAAGGAGGCAGGAAAAGAAGCAGCAGTTCTTGAAGTATCAGCAGTAACAGCAGCAGATTTGAATGACGAAACAGTATTTGCACTCGGATGCCCGGCAATGGGGGCTGAAGAACTTGAAGAGACAGAAATGGAGCCATTTGTTGCAGAACTTGAAGGTTCTGTATCAGGTAAAAAAATAGGCTTGTTTGGCTCTTATGGCTGGGGTGATGGGCAGTGGATGAGAGACTGGGCATCAAGATTTGAAAATGCAGGTGCTGTTATTGTCGGTGGTGAAGGTGTTATTTGTGTAGAAGCACCTGATGATGAAGCAGTAAATGCATGTAAAAAGCTTGGAAATGAACTTGCGGCAGAATAGAAAAAGCACGAAAGGAGTTTTATATGTCAATTTGTATTATTGGTGGAAATGAAAGAATGGAAAGACAGTATGTGAACATATGTAAAAAACACAACTGTAAGGCAAAAGTATTTACAAGAATGAAAGGAAATCTGAAAGACCAGATTGGAAGTCCTGACTTGATAGTTTTATTTACAAATACAGTATGCCATAAAATGGTAAAATGTGCATTGGCAGAGGCTGAAAGATGTAATGCAAATGTTATAAGATGCCATACGAGCAGTCAAAATGCGTTAGAAGAGATTCTTGCAGGAGTTAATGCATAATTTATAGATATTTAAGGTTGTTCATATTGATTACCGGATGATTTTTTAATAAAATAACAAATTTTAAAAAAATTGAAACTGATTTTAACTAAGCTTCGTATAAAGATATAGAAAGAAATAGCAAAAGATTTTATATCAATCGGAGAGGTTAAAAGACAGAGGTGATAGATATGAAAAATATCAAAGAAAGAATTATAAAAAAACAATATGTGGCTGTTATCTTTTTTCTTGGTCTTATGTTAGTAATGGTTGTAAGAATGGGAAAAAATATTAAAACTTCAGAAATCAAAAGTTCAATTGAAATGAAGACACAGGATGAACTTGGAGAAAAATTTGCAGCTGAATACATTGGGGTTAACATGGATGATAGTGCGTCAGAATCTGGAGTAGAAACAGAAGTAGAGACGGTGTCCGAATCTGAAGAAGCCTCAGATTATCAATATCCTTCCGGATGGCTGGATTCATTTAACGATAAAGTGGAAGAGTTAAAGCAGATGTTTCCTTCTGGTAAATATTGGAATCATATGGGCGTTGAATCAGACGGAACAGATTACCTTATGGTAACAGATATTCCGTGCAATCATGCAGAAAATGGAGAAGCATATTGCAATCTATATAATGGGATGTCTGACGACGCATACGTGTATAAGGATACAAGTACGCAGTGCTGGGGATTTGCAAGTTATCTGAGTGATTATATTTTTGGAAGTGATGCAGCGGCTGAGCGATTTTATAATTACGATAGTCTCAGAGTTGGAGACCAGGCAAGGATTCAGGGTGATTCACATACGGTATTTATACTCGAAAAAACAGATGATTATGTAATTGTAGCTGAATGTAATGCTGATTATGAAACGTGTATGATTAGCTGGGGTAGAAAGATTATGCGTGAGGATTTACAGGGATATTACATAACCAGATGGAATTGAAAATAATATAAATTGATAATGAGACTTCTGTGATAAACAGAAATTAATAATCCCGTGGCAGTTAGTTATACGATAAACTGCCGCGGGATTTTTGTGTTGCATTGTGGGTATGGAAAAATGTGTTAGAATCATATATATATTACATATAAATATGTTATAATATTAAATATTAACAGTAGTTTGCATTAAATGTTTATAAGGTATTATTGCTGATATAAATTGGCCAGCTAATTGTTAATAATTCAATAGCAAATCAATAACAGAAAATAAATGAATTTATAGAATCGATAGGAGAGATAGGATGAAGTGGGGAATTTTGGCTACAGGTAATATTGCAAAAAAATTTGCATCAACCATAAATCAGATGGGTAAAGAAAATGAACAGCTGATAGCAGTCGGTTCACGTCACATTGAAAGTGCAAAAGCATTTGCTATGGAGCATGATATTCCAAGATATTATGAATCGTATGAAGCACTGGTTAAAGATCAGGATGTTGAGGCTGTTTATGTTGCGACACCAAATACTTTACATTATGAGAATTGCAGGTTATGTCTTGAGCATGGCAAGCATGTATTGTGTGAAAAGCCGTTTACAATAAATGAGAAACAGGCACAGGAGCTGTATAATATGGCAAGGGATAGGCATCTATTTATTATGGAGGGATTATGGATATGGTTTCTTCCATTGTATGCACGTTTGCACAGTATCATACAACAAGGAACAATAGGCGAAATAAAACATATTTCATGCCAGTATGGGTTTGTTGCAACAGGTGCTAGAAAAGACCGTAAATTTAATTCAGGTCTTGGTGGAGGTGCTCTGTTAGATATTGGAATATACAATCTGGGATTTTTGCGTATTATATGCGGACAGGATCCGCAAAATGTTGAAACTCTGAAAGTGAATCTCAATGAGTATGGAACAGATGATTATAGCTGTTTGAAATTTAAATACAGCGATGGCTTAACTGCTGAATCAGTTCAGACAATAGGACATGAATTGAAACGTAATGCCAGAATTGAGGGAACAAAGGGAAACATATTTTTGCCGGATTTTCAACACGCTGAGACTATGATACTTGAGGTGGAAGGAAAAGAACCAGAAACAATAGATTGTCCGGTTGATATAAATGGCTTTGAATATGAAATCAGGGAAGCAAGCAGATGTGTAAAACTTGGGTATTGCAGTAGTGATGTATATACAGCTAAAGATAGTATAGCACTTACACGGTTGATGTATGATATCCGTATGAGCTGGAATATGATATTTGATGGCGAGACACAGGTTTAAACAAAATAAATAGATTATTCTAAATAAATTGATATTGCATGACAATGAATAATATACTTTATAAAGAGGTAGTAAATAGGCTATAGAATAATGAGGAAGATATATGGGAGAGTATTTTAATTGGATTAATCTTGATAAAAAAGAATACATAAGTCCGGGTGATTTTGATATTGGATATAAAGGATACGAGTCAGTATATATAAATAATGCTCTGCTTTGTTCATTAAAAGAGTTAATGGGCAATGAATGGAAGGGTAGTAAAATCATATTCTTAGGTGATGAATATGACCAATCCAGTATAAACATACCGGACATGTTAAATGTCATATTACTGGACGACAAGTTTGAAGGCAATTTTATAGATTACACATATGAATATTTCAAAAATGTATCATGCAAGTTTGAGGCAGCAAGGAATGATGTGACAGAAGAAATTTCAATTTTTATGGAAAGAATCAGGCGAGGGGAAAAAGATTTAGTAAATGAATATGGTGTTGACATTAATAATCCATTTGCAGGAATGTTTGGCAGAAAAGGGAAATCATACAAATATACGATTAATTACAGCAAAGGCGTGGCATATTGTCTTGATACAACAAAGATTATTACATTGGATAACAGCGTAACTGATAATATAGATCCTCTGCCTGTTTTATTAGGGTGTGGAAGAACAATGCAGCCTGGGGAATGGTTGGGCGATTCTGTGGGAGTTAGTGATTCGTTAGATACGGGAATTACACTATTGGATAAAATAAGGATTCTGTGGTGAGGCGGAATAGTTTTTTTGAGGAAGATATAGGTATGTTGCAGCCACAGCACTTACGTAAAATCCCTGCTGTCAAGGACGATTGTGAAAGGACCGTCGTTTTCAAGGCGTACTTTCATATCAGCACCGAAAATGCCTGTTTCAACTTTTGGTATGCGTTCGCGGCATAATTCAATAAATTTTTCATACAATTCGTTGGCTGCGTCAGGTGAACCGGCATGTACAAAGCTTGGGCGGTTTCCTTTGCGGCAGTCAGCATATAATGTGAACTGGCTTACGATGAGCAGTTCTCCGCCAACATCAGTGATTGAAAGATTGGTTTTACCATTTTCATCTGCAAAAATTCTTAACTTTACTATTTTGTCAACAAATTTTGGGAGCATGTCAGCTGTATCGGTCTCACATGCACCAAAAAGAATAAGAAAACCTTTTCCTATTGAACCGACAATTTTATTATCAACAGTTACATCTGCATTATTTACGCGTTGTATTACAAATTTCATTATAGATTTCCTCTTAAAATATTTTAATTGATTTTATTATTCTATCATTGCAAGCGGTTTACTGCAATTATTATTTGACGTGTGGAATGGATGCACAGTAAGTAATATAGCTATAAGGTATTTTAAATGATAGTATATAAATATTTGCCAAGAGTGTAAATACGGAGTAAAATAAATAAAGATTATGAAAGGTGAAAATGGTGATTTTATGGAAAATGTATTTACAAGTGAAAAAAAACTTGGCTTTGGACTTATGAGACTGCCGCTTCTTAATCCGAATGATGGAAGCAGTATTGATATTGAACTTACAAAGAAAATGGTTGATACATTTTTGGAAAAAGGATTTACATATTTTGATACAGCGTGGATGTACTGCGGATTTAAAAGTGAGAATGCAGCTAAGGAGGCTCTTGTATCACGTCATCCGAGAGAAAGCTATACGCTTGCAACAAAACTGCATGCTGGCTTTATAAAGACACTTGAGGACAGAGATAAGGTTTTCAACGAACAGAGAGAAAAAACAGGCGTTACATATTTTGATTATTATCTTCTTCATGATGTCGGTGTTGACCATTATGAGGTATACAAGAAGCTTGACTGTTTTAACTGGCTTGCTGATAAGAAGAAACAGGGACTTGTAAAACATATGGGATTTTCGTTCCATGATAATGCAGAATTGCTTGATAAGGTACTTACAGAGCATCCAGAGATGGAATTTGTCCAGCTTCAGATTAATTATCTTGATTGGGACAGTGAGGCAATTCAGTCAAGAAAATGTTATGAAGTTGCGACAAAGCATGGCAAGCCTGTTATAGTTATGGAGCCGGTAAAGGGCGGAACGCTTGCTAATGTTCCAAAGAAAGTTGAAGAGGCATTCAAAGCATATAATAAAGAAATGTCAATACCTTCATGGGCTATAAGGTTTGTTGCAAGCCTTCCTAATGTGAAGATGGTTCTTAGTGGAATGAGCAATATGGAGCAGCTTCTTGACAATACAGGATATATGCAGGATTTCAAACCTCTTAATGATGAGGAACAAAAAATAGTGAAGGATGCTGTTAAGACAATTAATGAGAGTATTGAAATTCCTTGTACAGGATGTTCATACTGCACGGACGGCTGTCCTAAGCATATTGCTATTCCAAAGTATTTTTCTCTTTATAATGCTGACAAGCAGGAAGCAGAGGGAAAGGGATGGACACCGCAGGGTGAATATTATGACAGGCTTACTAATAATTTTGGAAAAGCGAGCGATTGTATTGCATGCGGTCAGTGTGAGCGTGTCTGTCCACAGCATCTTCCGATTATTAATAATCTTAAAAAAGTTGCCGCTTATTTTGGAAAATAAAATGTTTTACAAAACGTGATTTTGTGATATAAAATACAAGGCAATATTTATTTGATATAGGATTCAATGTAATATCTATAAGAAATGGAGATATGTTATGAAAGTTTTAATGTTAAACGGCAGCTGTAAGAAAGAAGGCAATACTTACAATGCTCTTCTTGAAATTGGAAAGCAGCTTGAAAAAGAAGGAATAGATTATGAGATTTTCCAGACAGGAAGTGAGCCTGTAAGAGATTGTATAGGCTGTGGCGGATGTGCAAGTGGTAAGTGTGTATATACGGATGATTCTGTAAATGAATTTGTTGAAAAAGCAAGAACAGCAGATGGATTTGTTTTTGGTACCCCTGTATATTATGCACATCCAAGTGGACGTGTATTGTCATTTCTTGACAGAGCGTTTTACAGTGGTTCCGGAGCATTTAAGTTTAAGCCGGGTGCATCTGTTGCTGTTGCAAGACGTGGCGGAACATCAGCTTCATTTGATGTAATGAATAAATATTTTGGTATTTCACAGATGCCTGTTGCAGGTTCTACATATTGGAATATTGCACACGGACGCACTCCGGGCGAAGTGGTAAAAGATGCCGAGGGAATGCAGACAATGCGTAATCTTGCAAAGAATCTAGCATGGATGATGAAATGTTTCGAGGCAGGAAAAAATGCCGGTATTGAACTTCCGGATACAGAGTCTGGCAACAGAACAAATTTTGTAAGAGAAGATTTATAAAATAATACATATCGGGAATTATATATGAGTAAGAAAAAGTTATTTAATATAGACAAAAATGACCTTATGTTTAACAACAAGGTTTTATTTGCATTGCTTATACCAATAGTAATTGAGCAGCTGCTCAATTCATTTATGGGAATGGTTGATACTATGATGGTAAGCAATCTGGGGAGTCAGGCAATATCAGGGGTGTCACTTGTCGATTCGGTAAATAATCTTATTGTTCAGTTGTTTTCGGCAATGGCGACAGGTGCGGCAATTATCTGTTCGCATTATATAGGTATGAAGGACAAAAAAGGGGCAAATAAGGCAGCAAGACAGGTTGTTCTTACGGTTGCGGTTATAGCAATTGTCATAACAATTATAGGACTTTTGTTTAGAAGACCGATTCTTAGTTTTATATTTGGTAAAGTAGAGCAGGATGTTATGGATAATGCAGTTACATATTTCTTGTATACAGCACTGAGTTATCCGTTTCTTGCTTTGTTTAGTGCCGGTTCGGCGATTTTCAGGTCATGCGGTAATTCGAGATATCCGATGGTTGTCTCAATTATTTCCAATCTGATTAATGTAACCGGTAATGCAATACTTATGTTTGGGCTTAATATGGGTGTTGCAGGAGCTGCGATTTCAACACTTGTATCAAGAATTTTCTGTATGGTTGTTATTTTCATTGCACTTTCTAAGCCTAAACTTGAGATTGTGGTTTCACAGTATTATACAATCAGACCAGATTTTAAACTTATTGCATCAATTCTTGCGATTGGTGTTCCGTCGGGAATTGAAAACAGCATGTTTCAGTTCGGTAAGCTTGCGATACAGTCAACAGTTTCTACGATGGGAACTGCAGCTATAGCAGCACAGGCTATGACGAATATTCTTGAAAATGTCAATGGTATTTTCGGTATCGGAGTAGGAATGTGTCTTATGACTGTGGTCGGGCAGTGTATGGGTGCCGGACGGAAGGAAGAGGCAAAGTATTATATCGTAAAACTTGCAGGAATTGCAGAGGTTGGAATTATAGTATCATGTCTTCTTGTTTTGGCACTTGTAAAGCCTATTACGATGCTTGGCGGCATGGAACCTGAGAGTGCAAAAATGTGTATAGAAATGGTTGGTGCAATTACAATAGCAAAACCTCTCGTATGGGTACTTTCGTTTGTTCCGGCATACGGAATGAGAGCGGCAGGCGACGTGAAGTTTTCAATGATAACGTCGATTATCACTATGTGGGGCTGCCGTGTTGCATTGTGTATTGCTCTTGTAAGGATTTTTAACATGGGACCGATGGCGGTATGGTACGGAATGTTTGCTGATTGGACAATCAGAGGAATTATATTTACTACAAGATATTTCAGTGGTAAATGGATGAAAAAAGTTATTGCGTAGAAAAATAGTATATAGAAGGAAAAGGACTTGTACATAATGGACATGCAAATATCACATAGTATTTGCACTAAAGTTCAGAAGAAAGGTTATATACAAGCAAATAAGAGCGGATATAGGTCACATATTGAGTGAATTATGTAAAAGAAAAGGTGTAGAAATAATAGCAGCAGAGTGTATGCCAGATTATGTTCATATGTTTGCGGGTATACCACCGAAGTACAGTGTATCGGAAATAATGGGATATTTGAAAAGAAAGAGTTCTTTGATGATATTCGATAGACATGCAAATTTGAAGTATAAGTATAGCAATAGACATTTCCGGTGCAGAGGATATTATGTCGACACAGTAGGTAAGAATGCAAATAAAATTGAAGAGTATGTAAAAAATTAGATGCAGGAAGATTTGAAATATGATCAGATGTCACTGAAGGAATACATCGACCCGTTTACTGGTGAGCCGGTAAATAAGGCATAATCTAAAGCCCTTTAGGGCTTGCCAGTGGTAGCTATGTACATGGCAAATCTTCAATGGCTCTTTAGAGCCGGCTAGTACCACAGGCTTGTAGCCGCAGAGTAAACCACCAGCTGAGCTGGTGGTCATGATTTTTTAATGTGTTATAATATGAAAAAATATTTTGAGGTGACAAATATATGAGTAACATAGATATTAATTCTGAAATTCGCACACAGCAACAGATTACAGACTCTGGAAATCCGAGAAAGCCAACAGGTGATGACGGTCAAAAAATGCTGGAACGCATGAATGAGAGTCATTATGCAGTCACGGGCTGGGCGTTGGAACATTGGAATATAAATGAAAGTGACATAATACTTGACATTGGTTGTGGCGGAGGTGCCACATTAAAAAGAATGAGTGACAGTGTCGTGTCAGGTCATTTAACTGGTGTTGATTATTCGTCTACATCGGTTGAAATGTCAAAGGAAACTAATTATGATTCTGTAAAAAGCGGAAAAACAGACATAATTGAAGCGTCTGTTGAGTGCCTTCCATTTTTGGATAATTCATTTGATAAAATAATTACGGTTGAAAGTTTTTATTTCTGGCCACATCCGCAGGAAAATTTAAAAGAGGTGTACAGAGTTCTGAAAACAGATGGAACTTTTTTGCTTGTGGCTGATATTTATGGCAAAGATGGATTAGATGTGCAGATTTTGGAAAATATAAAAAAATTTAATCTGTATAATCCAACACCTGATGAATATAAAAAATTATTTGAAAATGCTGGATTTATAGATGTTAAAGTGCATATAAAGGAAGATGATAACTGGATATGTATTGAAGGTCATAAATAAGAAGTGTAATGTGAAAGTCTGGGAATATTGGTGAGATGTTCTCAGACTTTCACTCGTATAACATAATTGATATAAAAAATATCATAAAAGTATTGACAAAGCATATGACATGTAATAATATATTAACACAATAATAAATATATAAGGAGGACTGCCTATTGATCAATGAACCATTTTTGAACCGGAACCACAAGGACGCTCTGTTTCGGTTTATCTTTAAGAATCCTAAGGATTTGCTTTCTTTGTATAATGCGTTGAATGGTACTGACTATATGGATGTATCTGATTTAACCATTACTACTCTTGAAGATATTGTCTATATGTCTTATAAGAATGACATATCTTTTATTCTTGGAAGTGAGATGTCACTTTTTGAGCATCAGAGCACATTCAACCCAAATATGCCGCTCCGTGGATTGTTTTATTTTTCAAGTCTTTATAAAAAGTATGTGGCTGAAAATAATATCGACATCTACTCATCAAAACGGGCACAGATTCCAATACCACGCTACATAATATTTTACAACGGTCGTCAGGAGATGCCGGAAAGGTATATGATGAGGCTGTCGGATGCGTTTGTGAAAAAATCTGATAATTATAATTCAAATCAAGTCACCGCCAGCGATACATCCATCAATTGTAATTCGGTAAAATTCCAACCAGCAATGGAAATCACCGCTCATATGATTAACATAAATATTGGCAATAATGCTGAATTGATGAAAAAATGCAGGCTGCTCCACGATTATGCAGCATTTATCGGGCTAATACGTGACTATATATCACAGGAAAATGATATTAACACAGCCGTTACACTTGCAATTAACCAAGCCATAAGCCATAATATTCTAAAAGAAGTATTATCAGTGCATACAGCGGAGGTGCGTGACATG
>NZ_JACOPD010000005.1 GCF_014287955.1 Lachnospira hominis (ex Liu et al. 2021)
AGTTAGTAAGACCCCTTGAAGACGACGAGGTAGATAGGTGAAAGGTGGAAGCACGGTGACGTGTGGAGCTGATTCATACTAATAGGTCGAGGGCTTAACCGAAGAGGTTAGGTTTGTAAGAAAACGCAACGAGATAGAACGAGAGTTATCTTTAAAGGTAATCGGATGAAAAAAGATATATTTAATGTGCAGTTTTGAGGGAGCAATCCTTTGATAATATTGTTATTAAACCTGTGGTTATTCCATAGGTTTTTTTTATTTGTCTGATTCAGATAAGCTGTTATATATTGAAATTTATAGTCCGAAAGGTGATAGTGATTTAAAAAGTGAAATATTTCACATTATACAATATAAAATATTGATAAAACGCTTGCGTATATTCTATAAAAAGAGTAAAATTATAAATAAGATAATAAATGTGAATATTTAAATAAAGTGGCAGGTGATTTATATGAGAATGTATGATTTGATTTTAAAGAAGAGAGAGGGTGGATGTCTTACTGAATCTGAGATTAATTACATTGTTAAAGGATATACACAGGGGAGTATTCCGGATTACCAGATGTCAGCATTTCTTATGGCCGTTTATTTTAAAGGCCTTTCAGATGAAGAAACTTTTGCATTGACTAAGGCAATGACAGAAAGCGGTGAGAAACTGGATTTATCCTGTATACCGGGAGTTAAAGCTGATAAACACAGTACCGGTGGTGTGGGAGATAAAACTACACTTGTGTTGGCACCAATGATAGCATCACTTGGCATTAATATAGCGAAGATGAGCGGAAGAGGATTGGGCAACACCGGCGGTACAATTGATAAACTGGAATCTTTTCCGGGCTTTAATACATCATTAACTAATGAACAATTTATAGAAAATATAAAACATATCGGTATTGCAGTTAATGGACCGACGCTAAGTCTTGCTCCTGCTGATAAGAAAATTTATGCATTGAGGGACGTTACAGCAACTGTAGAAAATGTTTCACTTATTGCAAGCAGTATTATGAGTAAAAAACTTGCAGCTGGTGCAGATATAATTGTACTTGATGTTAAGTCTGGAAGTGGAGCTTTCATGAAAAACGAACATGATGCATTACAACTTGCACATGAGATGGTAAAGATAGGAAAAGCATCAAATAAGCAAACGATTGCGGTTATATCTGATATGAATCAGCCATTAGGACATAATATTGGAAATGCGTTGGAGGTTGTTGAAGCTATTGAAACATTAAAGGGAAAAGGACCAGCTGATTTGCATAATCTTTGTATTGCACTTGGAACACAGATTTTAGAGGCAGCCGGAAAAGCATCGGATGCCGCACAGGCCAAAGATATGCTTGAATCATCACTGACGAATGGCACTGCATATTCAAAATTTAAGGAATTTATCAAGACCCAGGGTGGAGATATAAGTAATATTGACAACCCGATGAAACTTGTAAATGCAAGTTATATTGAGCCTGTAATATCAAATTCTGAGGGGTATGTTGAATCAATCGAATGTGAACAGATAGGAAGAGCATCTATGATTCTTGGTGCAGGAAGAAAGGATAAAGACAGTCCTGTTGATTTATCTGCAGGAATAGTTCTTCATAAAAAAACAGGTGATTTTGTCAATAAAAATGAAGAAATTGCAACTATATATTTTAATAAAAAAGAAGTAAAAAATGATGTTATTAATATTATTTTGAATTCATATAAAATAGTGGATAAAAAGTGTGAAAAACCTGAACTTATTAAGCAGATTATTAAGTAGAATTAGTCTTAATTATACGCTTAATTATGTTGAAATAGTTGTAAAAACTTGTTATAATAAATTAATGAAATGAACGTGAATCGGAGGATTTTAGATATGGAAACTAACATATTAATGGAAAGCGGAACAAATGAATTAGAAGTTTTGGAATTTACAGTTGGCAATAATCATTACGGTATTAATGTAGCGAAGATAAAGGAGATAGTTCCATTTCATGTCGTAACACCTGTACCTAATTCACATCCTAATGTTGAAGGTATTTTTATGCCAAGAGATATGATGATTACAGTTGTAGACCTTGCTAAAGTTATTAATGCAAAGCCTTCGCCAGATATAAAAAAAGATATGTTTATTATAACTAATTTCAATCAGTTGAATGTAGCATTTCACGTTCATACAGTTATTGGTATTCACAGAGTATCATGGGCAGACATAATTACACCGGATAGTACAGTAAGTTCTCAGGACAGTGGTATTGCGACAGGCGTAGTTAAGATTGATAATCAGCTTATTATTATATTGGATTTTGAGAAGATAGTATCAGATATTAGTCCGGAAACTGGTCTTAAAGTATCAGATATAGAAGAATATGAAGGAAGAGAGAGAAGTCAGGCTCATGTTATTTCAGTTGAAGATTCCCCACTTCTTGGTGCAATGATAGGCAATTCTCTTAAAAAGTCTGGTTATGTTAATCTTACAAGATTTGCTAATGGACAAGAAGCATGGGATTACCTTCAGGAAGTTAAGTCAGGTGCAGTACCTAACGATATTGCATGTATAATAACAGATATTGAGATGCCTCAGATGGATGGACATCATCTTACAAAATTAATAAAAACAGATGAGCAGTTAAAGAATATTCCTGTTATTATATTCTCATCTCTTATCAATGAACAGATGAGAGCAAAAGGTGAATTGCTTGGTGCAAATGCACAGTTATCAAAACCTGAAATAGGACAGCTTGTTGGTGAGATTGATAAGCTGATTAATGCTCAGAAATAATAAAAGATATTAGTATTTTATATGCTGTCACATTACTGGTGGCAGCATATTGTATATAAAAAATTGGAGATATAAGTTTGAAAGATTTTAATATAGAAGATTTTATTAATGATTATAATGAAGCACAGATGGTTGTAATAGGAATTGGTTCGCAGCTTACAAGTGATAAGTATGGTGAAATATCTGCAATGAATGAGATAATAACTTTTTTTAATAATTATTTAGATAAAAAGAATTATTTTATTATTACAACAAATAAAGAAAATATTTTTGAAAATACAGAAGTTAATCCTAAAAGAGTATGTGCTCCATTTGCTGACAATGAAGAAAACGGACAGAAACAGTGGGATTTATATAATAAATGGCTGTCGGCAACATTAAATAAGGAATTGCTTATAATTGAACTCGGTGAGGATTTTAATCATCCGAATGTTTTCAGATGGCCATTTGAGAAAATTGTTTTTATTAATCAAAAAAGTAAAATGTATAGAATTAATGATGAATTTTACCAGCTTCCTGAAAATATAGGGGAGAGGGCATGTGGCATTAATAAGAATGCAAAGGATTTTGTTGAAGAATTACGAGATATGCTTTTAAAGTAATTTATTGTTAAATTGATTATTGTATGATACAATTTTAATGTTTAAAATGGCAGTATTTATAGAATGAGGAGAAAATAAATGAGCTTAGATGAAAAACCGGATTTTTCTGAACCAGAACTTTCAGAAGATGATATGAAAAGGCTTTCACAGATGGGGCTTGATAATATTATAGAGCAGGTCACAACAGATACATCATCAGTTGATGATTTGTTTGATGACACGAAGGAAGAAAAAGACAACATTAATAATCAGAATAATAAAGAGAAAGCTGACGAAAAAAAAGCTGATGTCAATATGGCTGTTGATACTGTTGATAATGATGAGACGGCGGCTGACTCAGCAAAAGCATCAAAAAAAGGCAAGAAAAAACAGAAAAAAGAAAAGACAAAGAAAAATAATATTTTTTCTGTTATAAAAAGTGTTTTCTTTGAGAATCTTGATGAAGAAGATGAAGATTTAGATATTGAAAAAAAAGAAAAGTCGTCTAAACAAAAAGTTGTAAAGACAAATAAAACTAAAAAATCTGTTGATGATGTAAGAAAAGATGATGATATCAGACAGTCAGCACCAGAGACACAGGCAGAGTTACAGCCACATGCAGAACCACAGCCGGAAAATGAAAGTATCATCGATGAAAACAGGGCAGACATTGCTGATAATATCAATCAAGATGATGAAAATTCTGTAAATAATGATATTTATGATGATACATCGGAAGATAAGACAGAAAAAAATGATTTGCCGGAAGAACCAGACAGAAGCAAAGATGAGAATGTACAGCTTATCAAGGAAATGTATGGTGACAAAGATAATCTTGACGAAAATATTGCACCTAAAAAGGGGCTTATAGCTAAGCTTAAATATCGTATTGCCCAGTTGAAGAAGAAAAATGCTGAAGAGGATAAACTGGAAGAAGAAGCTGAACTTGCAGATATAGAAGAACAGAAGAAGAAAAAAGAAGAAAAACAGGCGGCAGCAGCAGTTAAAAAAGAAAATGCCAAGAAAGAGAAAGAAGTTAAGGCTGCTGAGAAAAAGAAGGCTAAGGATGCAAAAGCAGCTAAGAAAGCTGCAAAACCTAAGAAAGAGAAAAAGCCAAAGCCGGAACCAAAGCCTGGAGATATATTAAAGATAAAACCTAAGAGCATAATGTTATTTATTACACTTGTTGCAAGTGTGATTGTTCTTATTTCACTTCTTAATACAACAGTAAGCTATACAACAGCAATTTCAAAGGCAAAAACAAATCTTGAAAATGGTGATTATTCAAAAGTTTATGAATCATTATCAGGAATGAAATTAAATAAGAGTGATGAGACATTGTACAGACAGGCAACGCTTATAACATATGTTACAAGACAGTATGAATCATATCAGAATTATATGGAAATGGATATGAAAACGGAGGCAATCAATGCACTTGTAAAAGGACTTGCCAGATATGATACATATTATAATGAAGCGAACAGTCTTGGTGTCGGAAACCAGATGAAAGAAGCACGAGCACAGATTATACAGGCTTTTAATGATACATTTAAAATATCTGAATCAGAAGCAGTATCATTAGTTGCTATGTCTGATAATAATTTTACGCAGTACTATAGAAAAATTGAAGCATACGGAAAGGCAAGATAATAAATGATAGCTATAATCGATTATGATGCCTATCATTATTCTGTAATCACTGTAAAATAAGGCTTTATAGATGTTACGTTTACAATAAAATTATATTTTACTAATTATTTACTAAATACAATGTCTTGAATGAATGCGAGAGTACCAAATGGCGAAGAAACCAGGAGGTACTCTTTTACATTATCTTTAATTTTTATGTATAATAAACCTTGTCAGTGAGGTGAAAAAATATGAATTACATATGCGAATCTTGCGGTAGTGATTTGAAATATTATGATAAAGTTTCAAGAATGGTACGGACGAAAAATCGTAAAGTGTCTATCATTACTGTAAAAAGATTCAAATGTCCAGTTTGTAATTGTATACATAGAAAACTTCCGAATAACATTTTTCCTTATAAACAATACGACGCAAGAATAATAACAGGAGTTATAGAAGGTAAAATAACAAGCAATATGATAGACTATGAGGATTATCCTTGCGAGATGACTATGACTAGATGGCGAACGCTTAATTTACAATCTCTCTTATGAGAAAACCTTTAATAAAAATGTAGTTATATGAAAGGAGATTTATATCATGAAGAGAAAAGGAAACAACATAGCAGAGGATACATTCTTATACTGGTTAGAGGTTGAACAGTATATGACACAATTCAAAGAAGGAAATTTTGAGAACTATGATGAGTGTCAGAAAGTATTACAGCATCTGGCAGTAAGAGAATTACAAATGTCTATCGATAAATGCAACTCTCAAGGAGTATCAATTGAAATACCATCATTTTTAGTAAAGCGTTAAAACGAAGGGCAGTCTGTGAAAACATGGACTGTCTTTTTTTTTGCGAGTGTTCCACCGAGGTTGTTTTTACTATTGTGTAATTCTAACCTAGAATAGAATCACCGGCGGTAATAAACACAAAGGAGATTTATATGGGAACAACATTAAGAGCTGAATTATCAGAAAAGAATCCATATTGGATAGAAAAACATAGATATTACGAATTAAAACATTTTTGCTTGCAATACCCTATATGGAAGAAAGCATATGCTGCATTGGACGGAACTAATACAAAAACTATGAATTTGGCGATGAGAGTTATAACCAATAATATTGACGACCCAACATCAAGATACGCAATAGCTAGAACATACTATGCAGATCGTATGAACATGCTTGAAAGAGTTGCTAATTTCACAAATCCAGAATTGGCAAAGTATCTACTAAAGGGAATTACAGAAGGATGGTCTTATGATATTTTGAAAGCTAGATTAAATATTCCGTGTTGCAAAGATATTTACTATGACTTGTACAGACGATTTTTCTGGTTGCTGGATAAAGAGCGAGGATAGTTCGCAATAAATACATTGTCCTTTATGAAAGGATGGTGCATATTATGAAAATGACAAAAGAACATATTGATACTATTAACGAGCTTTTAGCAGAACATGGGGAAGCGCTTACAGCATTTTATGATGAAGGAATTCGTTATGGAATGAAGTGGGGTGTAGTATTTACTGCCATTGGAGTTGGTATTGGAGCGTCAATTAATTATGTTAGTTATAAGATTAAAAATGCAAAATCAGACAAAGAGATTGAGTCCTAACAAGGGCTCTTTCTTTTTCTTCGCAATAAATGCATTGTCCTTTATGAAGAAAATAAAATCATAACGGAGGTATTAAAAATGGATATTGTAAAGAAAGTAGCAAAGATGAGATTGAATTTTCATGCAAGTATGCTAGACGTATATAATGTTGCTAATCAGTTAGGAATATTAAAAGACGATAAAGCTGAAGAAATAATGAAAAAACATACAATGAAATGCTTTGATGCAATGGAACATATGGGATTAGATCCGTTTGGAAAGCATTCTAAAGATTGAGCCAGCAATGGCTCTTTCTTTTTATTCTAGGTTAAATCCAGTACGTAGGTTACTGGAAATCATACTATATTGATATTTGAAAAATTGCCCGGTGGGAAAATTCCGGAAAATATTTTCAGAAAGGAGGAGCATATGCCATTAATTTGGTTATTGGTAGGTATTCTTATAGGATTACTCGTATCAAGATTTATATTTAAGGATAAGCCAATAGGTTCGCTTAGGGTTGACCAATCTGACCCGGATAGCGGAACTTATTTATTTCTTGAAATAGACCGAGGAGGTATGGATGATATCTATAAGAAGCAAACCGTACGTTTACGTGTGAAAATTGAGGATTACATTTCGCACAAATAACACTTTCTATTATGAAAGAAATTATTAAAAGGAGGTTTCACAAAATGAGCGAACCAAATATTAAAGATTTATTGAACGAGGAAATTGCAACGGAGATTCAGAACTTATCTGAACTCAAAGCAGGTTCTGACGAAAAATCGAGTGCTATTGATGATTTGGCAAAGCTGTACAAGCTGAGAATCGAGGAGAACAAGAGCGAATGGGATGCGGATGAGAAGTATGATCGTCGTGTGATGGAAGGAGAAGCCAACACTAAAGACGATGAAATGAAGCAGAGACAACTCGAAGAGCAGGTTAAGGAACGATATTTCAGAGTAGGTGTAGCAGCGGCAGAATTAATGGTGCCATTGATATTCTATGGAATCTGGATGAGGAAAGGATTTAAGTTTGAAGAAACAGGAACATATACCTCGAAGACATTTACAGGTTTGATCAATCGTTTTAGACCAACAAAGAAATAATGATTTTTTGATAAGGGGACGTGTACAACGCATGTCCTCTTTTTTTCTACGCTATTATAACATTTACTACTATGAGAAACAGAAAAGGAGGTAAAATTAGATGAACAAAATTTATGTGGAGGTACCAATTACTACAAATCAGACTACATTAAGTATTCCTTGTGGTGATGACGAAAGCTTATGGCATTTTACTGTCATATTCAATGAGAATGAATATTTGCATAAGAGATTGGTTACTGTTATAGACAACCTTGATGATGGAGAAAATCCGGCAGTTCAAAGTATGTTAGTAACGAATGAAAACAATCGAACAGCAACATTTGAGTATCATATGGATAAGGACGTAAAGGCTGATGTCAAGCTGTCAGTTTATTATTGCAAGGAATGCAGAATAATTACTGCTGAGTGGTAATCGTGCCTATAGGAGATGTGGAATTCTATACGCATCTCCTTTTCTTTTTTTTACGTGAAAAATACATTGCTCTTTATGAGAGAATAAAGCTTTATCTCTTGAACAGATTAACGCCAGTTTGTATACTAGACATACAAGTATGCGAGCAGGTCAATTTTGAAAGGAGATATTTAGCATGAGTATTTTTAATGAAAAACAGAGAAAGGCAATGACAGACGGAGAATATATCTGCTCTGAGTGCGGAGGATTAATGGAATTTGAAGACGAATGGGAAGACACATTAGTGTGTCCTCATTGTGGTCACAGCATTGATTTAGAGGAATATGGCTGTGAAGGAGATGAAAAGTACGAGAATTTATATCCGACCAGAGAGGAAGTTCTGGGTATTGCCGCGGATGAGTCCGAAGAAGAAAATTAAAAACGCAATAAGCTAGAGGAGAGGGTCTTAGAGAAATCTAAGGCTCTTTTCTTTTTATGGAGAATAGAGATGAGATACCATTATAAAAAACCGGATATTTATCTTTCTATGTATGGAAAATTATATATATGCAATCATCCGGTGTATGACAGATGTACATTATTTACAATTGGTGATAAAGGTTTGGCAGTTATTCAGCAAAGATTTAATCCAGATACAAAGACTACATACTGGACAGAGGTTGATTCATGGTTGACAGATTCTTTATATTTGCATCCTAAGTTCAAAAAATTTTTTGATGAACGAGCAGGAGAGTGTACGGACGGATTGTATCCAACTGTAAGCATTAGACAAATTATGTGGGCGTTGAAAATGAAACCTATACAGAGGCAAAGATGGGAAACATGCTTTGACAGACGTAATATTTAGCGAAATTTACATATTGTATTATGAAAGGAGCGTGAATCTTATGAAGATTACTCAATTAGACAAAAGTATTGAAACAATAAAGAAATTGGATATTAGTGAATATTGTAAGGTGTATTTCTTGATTTTAAAAACAAGTAAAACCAAGAAAGGAACAGACAATTATGTGTTTAATTCCAAACGATTAGATTATTTACAGTTCAATGAAATTAATATCTATATGGATAATCCAAATTACATGCTTGTAAAAATTGAAGATTGAGCCAGCAATGGCTCTTTCTTTTCGCTAAAATCACAGTTCCTTTTATGAGAAACTAAAGCTTTGAAAGGAGTAAAAGGAGCATGGACGAAATGAAAATAGTATCTAAATTTACAAGAGGAATTATTTCAAAAGCATTAAAAATGGTGATACATAAGAAAACTAGATATGATATTGATATTCAGTTAAATGAGGTCACTATAACTATTGCAGATGGAAAGACACATCTTCATGTCGATGTAGATGCTGAAATTGGAAAGGACGAGCTTATAAACATACTGAAAAGTATTGGTTTGAACTGATGATTAGGGTCGCTTATGGCGGCTCTTTTCTTTTTCTTCGCAAGATTTACAAAGCATATTATGAGAGGAATAGTAGCTCAGTTGGTAGAGCACTGGTCAATATACTGTACCAGGGGTTGATGGTTCGAATCCATTCTATTTCTCTTTTATTTTCTTCGCAAAATTTACAAGGCATATTATGAGAGAAAGACGTAAATGACGAGGAACAGAAGGGGCTATTGCACACGAAAGCAAACCTACTCGTAAAGGAGTCAGTTAATATAAATTCATATTTAGCATTAACGACGACGTGGGGCGTTATCGGATTGAAACTTCGATGTAAGAAAAACGCCGAAAAGAAAAACAATACCACATCAGATACGTGATAGTGCAATCTCTTTTATTTTTCTGGAAAGGAGAGTTCATATGTCTATTGAGCAGCTTGAACTGATATTAAGTGACACATATCAGATGGATGTATCATTTCCGACGATATTCGGACATCGCAAGGAGTTTATGCAATCGAGTTATTCCATATGGTCAGTAAATGAATTACTGGAATATGTATCGTCTGAATTATATCCAAAAGACAATGCGTCAATAGCAGAAATTGAAGAAATTGTCAGATGTTTCAAATCCATGATGAGCAAATATTATCATATGAGACAGGACACACAACTAATGTTTTCAATAGCAATAAATCTGGCAGATAATGTGCTGGATATTTTACGAGCTATGGAATAAAGAAAGGAGACAACCATTATGAAACCAAAAATCAATCAACTCATTAACAAATCAGTTATACAACTGAAAAGAGGCTCACCAACAATTTTAACCTGTCTTGGAGTTGCTGGACTTGTTGCAACTACTGTATCTGCCGTTATAGCAACACCAAAAGCAATAGAAAAGATTAAAAAAGACAGTTTAATTAATCACGACGGAGACCCATGTGGATATAGCAAGACAGAAGCTATTAAATCTGCATGGGTTTATTATATTCCATCAACAATTATGGGGGTCTCAACAATCATTTGTATTGTTGGTGCGAATGTGCTGAATAAACATCAACAGGCATCTTTATCAAGTGCATATGCACTGATTAACAAATCATACAATGAGTATAAGGAAAAGCTAAAGGAATTGTATGGAGAGGAAGCACATCAGAAAATAATTGACTCTATTGTAGCCGAAAAAGCAGATGATGTGTGTATATCTTCTGGCAACTTTTTTGGTACGTCATCTTTATCGTTTGGTGAGCGAAATCCTGATGACATTAAATTATTTTATGACACTTATTCGATGAGATATTTTGAAAGTACCATTCCACAAGTGTTAGAAGCAGAATATCACTTAAATCGAAACTGGTGTTTAGGTAGCGATATATGCGTTAATGACTTTTATGATTTTTTAGGAATAGAGCACATTGATTGCGGAGATGAACTTGGCTGGCATTGGTCAGACGGAATAGGTTGGATCGATTTCAATCATCACAAGACAGTTTTAGATGACGGTCTTGAAGTGTATGTTATTGATATGGTGTTTTCACCGAGTAGTAACGATGAAACATTCGCATAAATTACAGCCACTATTATGGAAAGGAGGCAACGGGCTATGAATAGTAAAATTATTAGAATCATTGGTCTTGCTGCAACAGTGATCGGTTTAGGAGCGAATCTTATTAACGATTGGGCTGATGAGCAGAAGATGAATGAGCAGATTGATAAGAAAGTTAATGAAGCTCTTGCTAAAAGAGACGCAGATGCGAAGGAGTCCTAAAACAAGGACTCTTTTGTTTTATGGAGGTTAAGTATGTCATCAATAGATACAGCTATTGAAATTACTGAATATTGTCTAAAGCAATCAAGAAAAAATAGAGTTGATTGGTGGTATAGTGATAGTTTTGTCAGTAATAGCTACTCTATATGGGCGGCAAAAGAGTTGTTGACACGATTAAATAACAACAGGGATATTCCGCCATTGATAACTCTTGAAAATTTTGAAGAGTTAATGGATGAGTACGCCTGCAAAAACATCAACAACAGTTTTTTATTTTCGTGTGCCAAAGATATGACACGATGGATCATTGATTTATTAATCGCATAAAGCGATATTTTGAAAGGAGATTAACATTATGTGTAACAGAGAAATGACATTAGGAGAAGAAATTATTGGATTAGCAACAAGAGGTATTGACACACCTACAGTAGAAAGAATATACAAAAAGTATATCGAGATGGCTGCTGATAAAGAGTCAAAAGAAGCAATGGAAGCATATTGCGTTAATGATGAACTTGCAATTAAAGAATTTATTAATGCATTATTCAGAGCACCTGCAAAGTCAGACTTAAAAGATGCTGAGGTAGGAGATAAGACAACAATTAAGTTGGTTGGATTGGGAGAAGTTGCAGCAACAGTACACAAGGTTACGGACGATAAGGTTATGCTTATTTTCGATGATTATGTAGCTGAGAGACCTATGAATGAGTCAGACACAAATGAGGGTGGATTTGAAGATTCTGATTTGAATAAATGGTTACATACAGAGTTCGTAAAGGCATTACCTTATTCAATTAGAGCAAGACTGACTGATGTTACTATTCCGACTGTAGGTGAAATGTTTGGCTGGGACGACGCGTGGGATAGAAATCACTTTGAGGCTGATAATGACAAACAGCTTCCACTTATGAAGCAGAGACGCAATCGAGTTGCTTATTATAACAATGAGTGTGAGTGCGGATGGCTCCGTAATGCTACCAAGAAAGAATTTTCTTCGACTGCTTTCGCTATTGTGGGAGGCGGTGGCGATGCGAACTACGACGGCACTTCGAACTCTGTTGGGGTTCGTCCGGAAATCTGGTTGGTTAAGTAAAAATCTCTGCCCCTTGTGGGCGGGGTAATCTATAGGAAAGGAAGTAAGAAAAATGCATAAACCCAATATTAAAGCGGCATACAATGCAGTGAAAAAATCAACCATAAAGCATAGTCCGGAAATATTGACCGGAATAGGTATTGCTGGGATGGTAACAACAACTGTGATGGCTGTAAGAGCAACACCGAAGGCATTGGAATTGTTAAAAAAAGAAGAAGATTATAGAAAAATAGATAGGGAAAATGGTATTCCAGAACAATTCGTTTCGGAAAAAATATCAAATATTGATGCTATAAAAATTTGTTGGAAATGTTATATTCCAGCAGCTATAACAGGCAGTTTATCTATTGCTTGTCTGATTGGAGCAAGTTCAGTAAATGCCAGAAGAAACGCCGCACTGGCTACGGCATATTCTATAGCTGAAACATCACTCAAGGAATATCAGAACAAAGTTGTCGAAACGATTGGAGAAAAAAAGGAGCAGACTATCAGAGATGCCGTTGCAAAGGAGAAAATCGATGCACATCCGGCAAAAGAAAGCGAAATTATATTTGTGGGAGATGGCGAGACTCTTTGCTACGACGTATTATCCGGACGATATTTCAAGTCTAAAATTGAAAAAATTAAGAAAGCAGAGAATGATTTGAATAAACAGATGAGAGATGAAATGTATATTTCTCTTAATGAATTCTACTATGAGATTGGTTTACCAGCTATTAAAATCGGTGATGACATTGGATGGAATATTGACCGAGAAGGATATATCGATCTTCGCTTTAGTTCACAGCTCAGTGATAATGATGAGCCTGTATTTGTAATAGATTACGGATGCGGGCCTAGATATGACTATAGAAACCTGATGTAGGTTCGCATAAATTACAACCACTATTATGGAAAGAATAACAAATTTTTAATCTGAAAGGAGATTAACATTATGGAAACAAATGAAATCATGAACAACGAAGAGGTTATGGACACAACAGAGGAAATCGTAAAGACAGCTTCCAAAGGAGGATTTAGTAAGGTAGCAACTATCGGTGTGGCTATGATTGCAGGCGGTTTAGCTTACAAGTTTGTAGTAGCACCAGTAGTTGGTAAACTGAAAGAAATGAAAGCACGTAAAGGGTTTCGTGTTGTCGATGACGACGTTGTCGTTGAAACAGTTGATGAGAATGATTCTGAAAATTAAAGAATTATTATTCTGACAGGAAAGAGGGAGAATACCTATAACAAGGTGTTTTCTCTCTTATTTTTTTTATTATGGAGGTATTGTTATGAATCAGTATTCTTATAATGGTCCAGTTATGGAATTTGGCAAGTGCATTGCTAATAATTGGGCGGGGTCTACATACGCAGCATCTGAAAAGAAAGCAAAGAGTAATTTAGCGTATCAGTTTAAGAAAAATAATAACCGTATGCCAGCATCGAAAATTACTTTGCCTGGGGAATTAATGGTTATCAATTAGGAGGAAAAGAATGGAAGAATACAAGTCCAACTCGCATAAATCAAGAGAACGAGCGAAGGCTGAGCTGACAGAAAAGAAGGTAGAAAAAATTGTATCTGGTTCGGTTAAGACAAAGAAAAAGAGTGGAATTAATAAACTTGCAGGGATATTTGTTCCAGAAGATGTAGATAACGTAAAAAGCTACATTTTTGAGGATATTGTTGTGCCTGCTTTAAAGGATATTATTCTTGATGCTGTTAAAGCAGTTCTTGGAGTTAAGGGTTCCGGCGGTAGAAGATCCACGGCAAGTAAAGTATCTTATCGTAAATATTATGAAGATCCGGCACAGGGTAACAGAAGAAATTATAATACACAGAGTTCTATTGGCGGTTGTGATTTCGATGATATTTACTTTAACACTAGAACGGAAGCAGAAAATGTATTAGCTGCTATGGACGAAATCGTTGCAAGTTACAAAATCGTAAGTGTTGCAGACTATTTCGATTTGGTTGGTATTGATGGTCCGTGGACAGGAAACAACTACGGTTGGACTGATAATATCAGAAATGCAAGAGTTGTTAATACTAGGGATGGATATACTATCAAGTTTCCAAGAGCAAATCCAATAGATTAGGAGGCAGATTATGTACGAGTCAAAAGATGTTATGGTATCACATCCAGCTCATTATCAGAGTGAAACTGGATTAGAGGTAATTGATGTAATTGAGGCATTTACATTTGATTTGAAAGGTATTGAAGCTACTGACACTGGAAATGTACTCAAATATATGTGCCGTTGGAAAAATAAGAACGGCGTACAGGACTTAGAAAAAGCGAGATGGTATTTAGAACATCTCATTGATCATGTAAAAAATTTAGAAGAGGAGAATAAATAATTATGAAAAAGAATGAAATTATTGCAAGAGTAACAAAAGCTGTAAATACAGCAACTATTAAGGTAAAAAAACACAGTCCGGAAATTCTTATCGCAGCTGGTGTTGTTGGAACAGTTGCAAGTGCTGTGATGGCGTGTAAAGCGACAACAAAATTAAGTACGGTATTAGAGGAGCATAAAAAAGATGTGGATGCTGTGCATGAATGCTCTAAAAATGAGGAAATCAAAGCAGATTATTCACAGGAAGATGCCAAGAAAGACTTGTCTATTATTTATACACAGACAGGAGTAAAGCTTATAAAATTATATGCTCCTGCTATTGCGTTAGGTGCATTATCACTTACAAGTATTGTAGCTTCTAATAATATTCTCAGAAAGAGAAATGTAGCTCTGGCAGCAGCATACGCAACTGTCGATAAGTCTTTCAAAGAATATCGTAATCGTGTTGTTGAAAGATTTGGAGAGCAGGTAGATAAGGAACTGAAATATGATATTAAGGCAAAGAAATTTGAGGAAACTGTGAAAGACCCAGATACAGGTAAAGAGAAGAAAGTAAAATCTACTGTTAATGTAGCTAATGCTGACAGTGGATATGCTAGATTTTTTGATGAGTCATGTCATGGATATGAAGAAGATTCACAATATAACTTACTTATGTTAAGAGGACAGCAGCAGTATGCAAATGATCTGTTAAAGTCGAGAGGATATATATTCTTAAATGATGTATATGATATGATCGGAATTGATAGAACTAAGGAAGGTCAGATTGTTGGCTGGGTATATAACAAAAACAATGAAGTTGGTGATAACTTTGTGGACTTTGGCATCTTAGAAACGAACAGAGAAACAGAAGATGGATCATATGAGCCAGCAATTTTATTAGACTTCAATGTGGATGGTAATATATTAGATCTGATTTAAACGGAGAATTTGCATATGAAAAAAATAATTTGGATGATACTACTGATAGTCACAAGTTCTTTTTGCATAGCAGCATCGCCAATCACGACAAGTGAAAACGATGAAATTAATGAGACAGTGATAGTTGAGGTTATCAAAACTGAGGCAGTTGAAGAAGTATCATTTAGTCCGAAAGAGGAAGTAGTAGTCCAAGAGCTGGCACCTCAAGACGTTATCTGCGAAATTGATACTGATATTTCAAATGATGATATTGAGTTAATTGCTCTTGTTACTATGGCTGAAGCTGAGGGAGAATGCGAAGAGGGCAAACGATTAGTAATTGATACTATTTTAAATCGTGTTGACTCTGATTCTTTTCCTAATACAGTTTATGAAGTAGTTTATCAGCCAAGTCAATTTTCTTCTATGTGGAATGGGCGAGTTGACAGATGCTATATTGACGATTATATTTGTCAGCTTGTAATTGAAGAACTTCGTAATAGAAAGAATTATGATGTTATATTCTTTACAGCTGATAGATATGGAAACTATGGAACACCCATGTTTCAGATTGGAAACCACTATTTTTCAAGTGGAGAATAGAAAGGAGAATTGTTATGCATGTAGTAGGATTAACATTATCAGCAGTTGCAGGAATTTGCTTTTGGAGCGGTCTTGCTGTCTTATTCGGTGGAAAGGAGCACTAATTATGGAAGGAATTGGTAACTTCATATCAATGATGGATTATATTCTTGATACCAATCGAAAAAGACATATTACAGGGGGCATTCTGTTGAGTGCCTCTTTACTTTTTGGCGGTTTAGCATTAACCGTTATGACTATCAAGACAGAGGAGGATAACAATGAACAGTAAAGTAGCATTTATTTTAGGCACGATTATTGGTGCTGGAATTGGTGTAGCCGGTACATACTCATATTTTAAAGATAAGTATGAGAAACTCGCGGAAGAAGACTTCAATTCAAGAAGAGTATTTGACGAGGATAAAAAAGATGAATCAGAAGAGCCTGTTGTTGAAAAAACTACTGACAGTAGAACTGTAGACAAACCGAGTATTGCTGAATATGTAGCAATATTACAGAAGGAAGGCTATGTGAACTATAGCGATATGCAAGACAAAAAACAGAAGCAGGAAAATGCTGTTGACAGACCATATGTTATACAGCCGTCAGATTTCGGAGAGTTTGATGATTACGAAAAAATAAGTCTTACATATACGGCTGACGGAGTGTTACTAGATGATATGAATGAAATTGTGGATGATATTGAAGAAACTGTTGGGGAAGATTCACTTGAGCATTTTGGAGAGTATGAGGATGACTCCGTCTATGTGAGAAACGATGCTAAGAAATGCGATTATGAAATTCTGTTAGACCAGAGAAACTATCAGGAAATTTTTGAAACTCAGCCACATAGAACGGAGATGTAATGACCAGAGACGAATTAAAATTTGATTATTTCGATTGGATGTATGGTCTGGTATGTGATACAAAATATCCGAAGAAATTATCATATAGAAAGCTATTAAATTTTCTCCATAATATGGATTTCACATATCAGCTTACTATGGACAGCAATCGATTTGAGGACGGTATTGAACTACGTTATCGATTTGGATACGAGAACGGATATGACTGCTCTGTTATAGCGAATTATCTGGATGATAGTCCATGTAGCGTATTGGAGATGCTAATAGCACTTTCAATTC
Organism: Lachnospira hominis (ex Liu et al. 2021); assembly: GCF_014287955.1. Lineage (GTDB taxonomy): Bacteria > Bacillota > Clostridia > Lachnospirales > Lachnospiraceae > Lachnospira > Lachnospira hominis. Next base: position 17,319 of record NZ_JACOPD010000005.1, read on the forward strand.
GTTTAGAGGAACATATTATGGACGACCCAGAGATTGGTGACAGAACAGGACAATGGTTCTGGAATATGATTACTAATCTTGGGCTGGGCTCTATGGATGACAGAAAATTTAATGAGAATCGTGTTGAAGATATTGTAACAAGATTTTTAGAGAGGCAGTATGAGCCAGACGGGCAAGGCGGATTATTTACACTTGAAAATTGTCACTATGACTTGAGAAAAGTGGAAATTTGGTATCAGGCATGTTGGTATCTTGACAGTATTACTTGATTTGAAAGGAGATTACTTATTATGAACGATTTAGTAAGTTATATTTTTAGAAATATGGATGCTACAGATAAGCACCTTGTACGCATTTACAAAGCATTGGTGCATCAGAACAAATTTAATAAGGCTGTGACATTATTTAGTATCGTTACAACCTTAAATTTACTTGCGATGCGTGCTGACAGTAAAAAGATGCAGCAGGAAATCACAGCTTTGCGAAAAGAAATTGATGGGTTAAAGGAATCGGAAGGAGTATAAAAATGTGATGTTGGATTTTATGGTGGTTTCAACGCGTAGTACAAAGCGCGGAACAATAGAAATCTATCCAAAGTTCCTTATTAAAAAAAGCACAGATCTTATGATTCGAGGTGGTGATTTTTACGCTATCTGGATAGAAGAACGTGGTTTATGGTCTACCGATGAACAGGATGCTTTACAACTTATAGACCGCGAACTGGATAGATATGCTGAGGAGAATCGCCAACGCTTTAACTCAGATATTAAAGTCCTGCATATGTGGGACGCTGAGAGCGGAATGATTGACTCTTGGCATAAATACTGTCAGAAGCAATTACGAGACAGTTTTCATACGCTTGACGATAAACTTATATTTTCCAATACGGAAACAACAAAAAAAGATTATGCGAGCAAGCGGCTTAATTATCCTCTTGAAGAGGGGGATATAACAGCATACGAAAAACTGATTAGCACTTTATATTCTCCTGAAGAACGAATGAAGATAGAGTGGGCTATCGGTTCAATAGTATGTGGTGAATCGCAGAAATTACAGAAATTTCTTGTACTATATGGAGCAGCAGGTACAGGTAAATCAACAATTTTAAATATTATTCAGCAATTATTTGAGGGTTATTACTCAGTCTTTGATGCGAAAGCATTGGGGTCTAGTAGTAACTCTTTTGCGTTAGAGGCATTTAAAAGTAATCCATTGGTGGCTATTCAGCACGATGGAGACTTGTCAAGGATTGAGGATAATACAAGGCTTAACAGTTTGGTCTCACATGAGTTAATGACTGTAAATGAGAAATTCAAATCAACATATGCAAACCGCTTCAAATGTTTCTTATTTATGGGAACTAATAAACCTGTACGTATTACAGATGCCAAATCTGGTCTTATAAGACGACTGATTGATGTATCTCCATCTGGAAATAAGCTTAATCCAAAGGAATACAAAACAATTGTAAAACAGGTTAGCTTTGAACTTGGAGCAATTGCTTATCATTGTCAGGAAATATATTTGGATAATCCTGGCAGATACGACAATTATATTCCAATTTCAATGCTTGGTGCGTCTAATGATTTTTATAACTTTATAGCTGATTCTTATTATGTGTTTAAAAAAGAAGACGGAACAACCCTTAAAGCGGCTTGGGAAATGTATAAGAATTACTGTGATGAAGCGAAAGTTGGTTATCCGTTATCAAGAAGAGCATTTCAGGAAGAATTGAAGAACTATTTCAAGGATTTCCAGGAGAGATTTAATTTTGATGACGGTTCAAGAGTACGAAGCTATTATATAGGATTTAAGACAGATAAGTTTGAAAGTGATGCTCAGACAAAGAAAAAAGAGACACCAAAAACTTATCAGATAGAGTTCAAAGAACAGGAGTCAGTATTTGATTCTGTATGTGCGGATTGTCCAGCACAATATGCTTCGCAAAATGAAACCCCACAGCAGAAATGGGAAAAAGTAAAAACAAAATTATCTGCTCTGGATACCTCACAAATTCATTATGTGAAAGTTCCAGAAAATCACATTGTCGTAGATTTTGATATTCCGGACGAAACAGGAAATAAATCTTTCGAAAAGAATTTGGAAGCTGCTAGTAAGTTGCCACCGACTTATGCAGAACTGAGTAAAAGTGGTCAAGGAATACATCTTCATTATTTATATTCTGGAGACCCTTCTAAGCTAAGCAGAATCTACGACGACCATATAGAGGTAAAAGTATTTACTGGTAAAAGTTCATTAAGAAGAAAACTAACGAAATGCAACAATTTACCAATAGCTACTATATCTTCTGGATTACCAATGAAAGGAGAAGACAAAATGGTAAATTTTGATACCATAAAAAGCGAGAAAGGACTTAGGACACTTATAAAGAGAAATCTCAATAAAGAAATCCACCCAGGAACTAAGCCAAGTATCGATTTCATATACAAAATATTGGAGGATGCTCATAGCAGTGAACTCAAATATGATGTAACAGATATGCGAAATGCGGTATTAGCATTTGCAGCTAACAGCTCTCATCAGGCAGAGTATTGTATCAAGCTCGTCAACAAGATGCAGTTTAAATCGGAAGAAAATTCTAATGCTGTAAAAAATGATGATGCAAAGCTTGTATTCTATGATATCGAGGTATTTCCGAACCTGTTCCTGGTCAACTGGAAAATAGAGGGTGAGGGAAAGCCTGTTGTCAGAATGATTAATCCAACACCAAGTGATATCGAGGAGCTGATGCAGTTCAGACTGGTTGGCTTCAACTGTCGGAGATATGATAACCATATTCTGTACGCAAGGTTAATGGGTTATACAAATGAACAGCTCTATAACCTTTCGCAGAAAATCATTAATGGAAGTCCGAACTGTTTCTTTGGAGAGGCATACAACGTATCCTATACGGACGTGTATGATTTCGCTTCAGCTGGTAATAAGAAGAGTCTTAAGAAATTAGAAATCGAGATGGGAAACCTCACCGATGATGATCTCAAGAAAAAAGGATTTTCTGACGAAAAAATAAGAGTTATCAAAGCTGGAACGCATCACCAGGAGCTTGGTCTTCCATGGGACCAACCGGTTCCGGAAGAGCTTTGGATTAAAGTCGCTGAGTATTGTGATAACGATGTTATTGCTACTGAGGCAGCCTTTAATTATCTTGAGGCTGACTGGACAGCACGACAGATTCTGGCAGATTTAGCAGAGATGACTGTTAACGATACTACAAACTCTCTTACAACCAGAATTATATTTGGAACCAACCGAAAACCGCAGTCAGAATTCCATTACAGAAATCTGGCAGAGCCGGTAGAGTCGCTGGATAAAGAGAGTATGGATTTCCTTAAGGAAGCCTGCCCTAAGATGATGGAAGAGCCTCACTATGGTTGGAAGTACAATGATAAGAACGAAGTTCCATTCGAATCCCGCAGCGTTCTTCCATATTTCCCTGGGTATGTATTTGACCATGGAAAATCCACATATCGTGGAGAAGAAGTAGGTGAGGGCGGATTTGCTCAGGGCGTTCCTGGAATGTATGAAAACGCAGCACTTCTGGATATTTCGTCAATGCATCCGCATAGTGCTATTGCTGAGGTTCTGTTTGGACCGAGATTCACGAAAGCATTCCGCGATATTGTTGAGGGTCGTGTAAGCATTAAACATGAGGCTTGGAGCATTGTTAATACCATGCTTGATGGTAAGCTTACTCCGCATATTCAGAGAGTTATCGACGGTGAAATGACATCAGAAGATCTCGCTAATGCACTGAAGACAGCTATCAATTCGGTATACGGTCTTACATCTGCGTCCTTTGATAATCCGTTCCGTGATCCGAGAAACATCGATAACATCGTGGCAAAACGTGGAGCATTGTTCATGATTGATCTTAAGAACGAGGTTCTGAAGCGTGGATTCCAAGTTGCTCATATTAAGACAGACTCTATTAAGATCCCGGATGCAACGCCAGAGATCATTCAGTTCGTTATGGACTTTGGCGAGAGGTATGGATACACATTTGAACATGAGGCTACGTATGATCGTATGTGCTTGGTCAATGATGCCGTATATATTGCAAAGTATAAATCGGCAGAGGAATGCGAGAAAATGTATGGTTACGTTCCTGGCGACAACAAAAAGAAAGGCGGAAAATGGACGGCGACAGGTACTCAGTTCCAGATTCCATATGTATTTAAGAAGCTGTTCAGCAGAGAAGACATCGCATTTGAAGATATGTGCGAGACCAAATCTGTGAGCAGCTCTTTATATTTGGACTTAAATGAAGATTTACCGGATGTATATCAATATGAAAAAGAGCTAAGCAAGGCTGAAAGCGATTTCAAGAAAGGGTTACTGTCCGATACGACATTTGAAAGCACTTGTCAGAAATTAAATCCACTTATTGCAGAGGGACATAATTATCGCTTCATCGGTAAAGTTGGACAATTCTGTCCTATAAAAGACGGATGCGGTGGCGGATTACTTATGCGTGAAAAAGACGGTAAGTATTATGCCGCAACAGCTACAAAGGGCTATAGATGGCTTGAATCTGAGATGGTCAGAGAATTAGATAAGGTTAATGACATCGATAGGTCTTACTATGACAAACTTGTAAATGAGGCGGTAGATACTATTTCGCAGTATGGTGATTTCGAATGGTTCGTATCGGATGATCCATATATAACAGAAAAGAAGCAGAATGCACCAAAGCTTATGCCTTGCGGAGATGCTAAATACGCAACTTGTTTTGACTGTCCATATTTTAATGATGATGTGCATCATATGAATTGCAGTAAAAATTATGATATTTCAGAAGTAATTTCAAGTCAGGTGATGAACCCACCTGTAGAAACTAAATAACAATTAAAGGAGATTTTATCATGGCTAATAAAGCAGTAGGAAACATTAAAATTGAAGGGGCTCATATCATATTTAGAAACTTTAGAGGAGAGGAGTCCAAGTACAATCGTGATGGAGATAGAAACTTCTGCGTACTCATTGAAGATGATACGGATGTTGAGCAGTTATCAAAAGACGGTTGGAATGTAAGAATTCTTGAGCCTAGAGACGATGGTGATGAGCCAAAGCATTATATTCAGGTAGCTGTAAGTTATAAGAACATTCCACCAAAGATTTATATGGTGACAAGAAAAGCGACTACCGAATTAGATGAGGATTCTATCAGCACATTGGATTTTGCTGAAATAAGTAATGTCGATTTGGTTATAAGACCATATTCTTGGGAAGTGAATGGAAAAACTGGAATCAAGGCATATGTCAAGACGATGTATGTAACTATCGAAGAGGATGAGTTTGCTGAAAAATATGCAAGAGAAGAAGCTACAGTAGAGGATGGGGTTCCATTCTATTAAAATCTGCGGGTGTCAGCTAATTATGGTTGGCACCCATTTATATTTGAAAGGAGACGCATATGTTCTTTAAGAAAAAGTCATTTAATAAGCCGAAGCCACCGGTTGAGAATGTGACAAAGAAATGGGAACCGACAATTGATTTATCAAACATTGATAAAAAGAAAACGGTCGAACCAAAACAAAAAGTAGAAATGAAAACAGAAAAAATGCCGGTCGGGACATATTCAAAAGACTTTCTGAATGAGTTTAATAAACTGACAAGAACTCATAGACCATTCGATGTTTGGAGAGATTTTGTAATTATGTTTGCTTGTGCAATATCGAATCCTCTTGACAAATTTCACTATAAGGACAGAGAAGAAAGATATTTAAGCATCATTCATAAGTATAGTAAGGAGAAACAGATGATATTTCCTAAACTGGCTGCATATACAACAATGGCTTTGGAAGCTAATCCGGAACAGGATTTCTTAGGAAAAATATTTATGGATTTAGGACTTGGTAATAGTTCGGCAGGTCAGTTCTTCACACCATATTCAGTTTGTCAGCTGATGGCAGATGTTGTTACCAGTGATTTGGACGATAATCTTCAAGACAAGTTAGAAAAGCAAGGTTATATTTCTCTTGCTGATGAATGTTGTGGAGCAGGAGCAACACTTATAGCAGCTATTAATACCATTAAAAGAAAAATGGAAAAAGCAACGCCATCAATGAACTTTCAAAGACATTTGTTGGTTGTCGGACAGGATATTGATGAAACAGTTGCTCTTATGTGCTATATACAAATTTCTTTACTTGGTGTAGCTGGTTATATAAAAGTTGGAAATTCTATAACAGATCCGATGACCACAGATGACGATAAGAGCAAATATTGGTATACACCTATGTGCTTTTCGGATATTTGGATGATTAGGAGATTTTGATATGGCGGGTGTTACATTAAGAGACTATCAATTAGATGCAATAAAAAGGATGAAAACTGGTTGCATTTTATGTGGTGGTGTTGGAAGTGGAAAATCCTTAACATCAATAGCTTATTACTATGTGCGAAATGGTGGAATTATTGGGACTGATATTTATGAACCAATGGATGATCCGCCTAAAGATTTGTATATTATAACAACTGCCAGAAAGCGTGATACTTGCGAATGGGATGGGGAGTTAGCACCATTTCTATTATCTACACACGACGATGTAAATTTATATTCTAACAAAGTGATTGTAGATTCGTGGAATAACGTGAAAAAGTATTCAGATGTAAAGAATGCCTTCTTTATATTTGATGAGCAAAGAGTTGTTGGCAGCGGAACATGGGTAAAGGCATTCTTGAAGATTGCGAAAAGTAACGAATGGATTTTGCTATCTGCTACGCCTGGTGATACTTGGCAGGATTATATACCAGTCTTTGTAGCGAATGGGTTCTATAAAAATCGAAGTGAATTTACAAGAGAACACATTGTTTATAGTAGATTCAGCAAGTTTCCGAAGATTGACAGATATCTTAATACAGAACGTTTAATCAGACTTCGGAATAAAATCCTTGTTAATATGGATTTCAAACGAGAAACTGTATCGCACCATGAAGATATTTATGTTGGATATGACTCTATTATATATAAGGAAGTAACTAAAAATCGATGGGACCCATATAAAAACGAACCACTCCAGAATGCGGCAGGACTTTGCTATGTATGGCGGAAGCTTGTAAATATGGATGAATCAAGACAAGTGGCTTTGCTTGAGGTTATGGAGAAGCATCCGAAAGCTATTATATTTTACAACTTTGATTATGAGTTGGAGCTATTGAAAAATATTCTGACGGAATATGAAGTTGCCGAATGGAACGGTCATAAGCATCAACCAGTTCCAACAAGTGATAAATGGGCTTATCTTGTTCAATACAATGCTGGAGCAGAAGGATGGAACTGCATCACAACAGATACAATTATATTCTTCTCACAAAATTATTCTTACAAAATAATGGCTCAGTCAGCAGGAAGAATTGACAGGATGAATACACCATTTAAAGACTTGTATTATTATCACTTAAAATCTCGCTCTGGAATAGATACAGCTATAGCTAGAGCATTAAAAGAGAAAAAGACGTTTAATGAAAGGAGATACGTAAAATGGTAAACAATTCAGTAAAGGTAGTAGGACAGATACGATTAGGTAGTAGTGTTCTTGATGTATATGGTGATTTGGATGAACCATTGTTCAAGGCAGCAGATATAGCAAATATTATTGAGTATAGTTACGGAAATACGTGGCGAATGCTTGATATGTGTGAGGCTGATGAAAAGCTGAACCTACCAATGGTAGTTGCAGGTCAGAGAAGATCTGTAAGTTTTGTAAATGAGCACGGATTGTATAGTATTCTTTCACAGAGTAGAAAAGAAATTGCCAGAGCTTGGAGAAGAGTTGTTCACGATGAACTTATCAATCTCAGACGAACAAAAGGGTTTGATATTTCTGAGCAGTTTGATGAATGGAACAACGCTATGGACAATATATATTTCGACGAAGCAACCGGACAGCTTATGCAATCAGTCACTACTCCTGGCGGAGATGTAGAACAGATACCATATAAAGGATAGGTGCTTTATGGAAAATTTATATTTTGAAGTTGATTTTGAAAAGTATTGCAAGACCTGTGAGCATAAAGACTTGGACGAGAGATGTGACCCTTGTTGTGAGTGCTTAGACCATGGTAGCAATACACAATCAGAAAAACCTGTAAATTGGAAGGAGAAAACTCAATGAGAGATACAGTTTTAGTAAGCATTGATTATGATGATAAGACCAATAAAGGTGTACTGTGTGTTGGAAGACAGTTGCCGAATAAATCTGTTGATATTGTTAATGCAATCGATGGTCCGGAAGCTAAAGAGCTGTTTGTAAAGTTAATCACGAAAAAGGCGGTGAAGAAATGAGCTTCCAGTATGACCAATATTTAGCAAATCACAGGGCTAATGTTAAAAGAGGATTTGACTGGCTATGTGAAAATTTATCAGATGTTACGAATGATATTTCAGATGCAGCTTGGCAGATTGAATTTGCTCATGATAAGTCTAAAGATGAAGAGGACGAGTATAATGCATACGATGCATATTTTTATGGAAACAACAGGTCTTATAAAGTCGTCCAGGATTATCAAAAAGCATGGCTGATACATATTCATAGAAACCCACATCACTGGCAGTATTGGATACTTATTCATGACGATATGGAAAATGGAGAATTAGAGACCATTCTTGAAATGCCATACGATTATATCGTGGAGATGATTTGTGATTGGTGGGCTTTTAGTTGGTCTAACGGAAATCTGTATGAGATATTTAACTGGTATACCGAACATTCTAAATTTATGAAGCTTGCACCTAGAACGAGAGAGACTGTTGAGAATATTCTTGATAAGATAAAGGAAAAACTCGACAGTATGGAAGTTGAGCATAGCGGTGTAAAAGGAATGAAGTGGGGTGTTAGGAATGGTCCTCCATATCCGATAAAAGATAACGGACGAGTTGCAACTGTGCAGAAACATGGTACAATAAAAACAACAAAAATACCTAGAGAAAAATTTACAGAATATGCACTTAATCCAGATAAAGCACCGAATAAAGCAAGAGCGTTTAAGTCGGCATTGGGATATACGAAAGATAACGCTGACGAGTTAATTAATAGTATCAATGAACATTTTGATGTTACTAAATTAGAAGAGCGTGGCGATGGCGGATACGGAATGAGGTACCAACAAATCATGAAATTAAAAGGTCCTAATGAAAAAGAAGCAAATGTTCTTACAGCTTGGATAAAAGATGGTAATGATGGTATTAAATTAACAAGTGCATATGTTACAAAGAAGGAGGCTTCAGAATGAAAATAAATCTGTATGATAGGGTTATATTAAAAGATGGAAGAAAAGCTTCGATTGTTGAAATCCTAGAAGAAGGTGTCGCATATATTGCTGATGTAGATTTACCTGGTCAGGATTGGGATACAGTAGAAATCAAATATGAAGATATTGAAAGATTAGAATAGAAAAAAAAATATAGTATATGTGACCCCATGAGTCTTTATAGGCTTGTGGGTTATTTTTTATTTAAAGGAGACGAATACAATGGAAAATAATATTATTGCAGTAGATTTTGATGGAACTTTATGTGAGAACAAATACCCTGAGATCGGCGAGCCAAATATGGAGCTTATTGATTTTCTTATGAATTGCCAGTTGAACGGAGATAAGGTTATTCTTTGGACTTGTAGAAACGAGGAACAGACAAAGGCAGCTGTTAATTGGTGTTCAGAGAAAGGACTTGTCTTTGACGCTGTTAATGAGAATCTTCCAGAAATTATTACTGAGTTCGGTGGAGATACCAGAAAGATATTTGCAAATATTTATATCGATGACAGGAATGTATCTTTATATTCTTGCAGAGAAAAGACCTCTATGGATTTATGGGCTGAAAATGAGGTGGAGCTGGCTTGCGAACATGAGAAATCTGGTGATGATGGCGATGGATTTTCTGAGTATGGATGTGCTTGCTACAGAAGTGCATTAAAGGCATTTAATAGTCTTATGGAAGATAGACATAGCGGTATTGGAATTACTAAAAATATTCTTAACCGCTTAATTGCAGGAAAGCCATTAACGCCAATTGTAGATACTGATGATATTTGGGATGCCGGTGGTAGTTTTGAGAAAAATGGAGAGAAATCAATTCAGTGCAAACGAATGAGTTCTTTGTTTAAGCATATCAAAGAAGATGGCTCAATTAGTTACAACGATGTAACAAGAGCTGTATGTGTGAGTATCAATAACCAGAACAATACTTATCATAGCGGATTAATTGATAGGATTATGGATGAGATGTTTCCTATCACTATGCCATATATGCCGTCAACAAAACCATTCTATGTATATTGTGAGGATTTCTTATATGACACAGAAAATGGGGACTTTGATACCGTTGGCGTATTCTATGTGATTACTCCAAATGGAGAAAAGGTTAAGATTAACCGCTTCTTTGCAGAGAAAGATAATAAGTTTGAAGAGATTGATATTTTCAAATATGACGCAAGAAAAGAGGCTGCGGAGCAATTAAAGAAAGCTAATGTCCAGAGAGGAGCTGGAGAATGAACAGAACTAGATTTATTCAAGGTTTAAATAGTAATATTGAACTTTCTGATAAAGAGAGAAGGCGAGCTATACGAAATAGTATAAATAAAAGACCTTGGAAATTGAATTGTACTATTGCTATGGAGGAATTTGCAGAACTCACACAGCAGGTTAGCAAACAAATTAGAGGTTATGGTGACAGAATTGGACTCATAGAAGAGATGGCAGATGCTTATATTTGCTTGAAACTTCTGGAGTCCATTTTTAATATCTCACCAGAAGATATGCAGAAAGCAATTGATGTGAAGATGGATAGAGAAAGGAAAAGATAGTGAATCGAACAACAAAAATTAATGTTCTTGCATATGCTTCACGACCAGAAATGGATATCAACTACTTCGGAGATATTGTGGAATATCAGGGAAAAAGATATTTCGTCAGCCTCTCCGAAGAAGTGGTTGAATTTCGTGGGATTGTGAAAGAGGAGGAAAACATATGAGCAACAATATAAGCACGATGTATACAAAGGACAAAAACCAAAAAGCTGGACGAAAAGGATATGTTAATTGGAAGACTGAAAAAGAAACTGCTATATCTCCAGCGGCTTATGGCGATTATATTTTACAGCATAGGAAAAGAGGTGGAAAAAGATGAAGTTCCTTGTTTTATATTTCATAATAGCATTTGTGTTATCCGTAGTTGGTACTTACTATGATTATCGTAGTTCATATTTTCATAAAAGTATTGAATCTTATTTTAATGATAATTTTAAACTATCTGTTTGTATATGCATATGGGTTTTCTGGCCTATAACATTAATTGTTTTATTTTTCATGACATGTATTCCATATGTATACATGGCAGCTGTCATGTTATTAGATAAGATTTTTGGAGGTAAAAAGAAATGATAAAATTAAAAGATATATTAACAATTACATGCTGTGATGTAACTGTTATGCATAGAACATTCCCGGCTGTTATATTTAGTCGCAATCGTTACGCATCACAATATTTTTCAAAAGATTTTTTAGATAGAGAAGTCAAAAAAATCGATACTTACAATGATAGGATCAGAGTCTGGCTAAAAGAAGAGGAGGAATAATAATGAATAGCATAATTAATGAAATAACAATGAAGTTCCAGGAAACTAAAGACGAATTTATATTTCAGGTTTTGAGCGATTTTGCATCGGATAAATACAATATTACAATTGAAAAAGAAGAATTAGTACGTGCTATTCAGTTAGTTCGAATGAGCAAAAAATATGGCCCTAGCATAGGCGAGCGTTGGGTGACTGCTACTCAGAATGTGGCAGAATTAGAACGTGCTTATGACAAAGGTTTTCACGATGGGATGCAGGAAGTACGTAAAAGTTTCGAAAGTGCTTTTAAGGAGGAAAAGAAATGATTAAAGAATTTTTTGAAAATCATGATCATTTATGTTTCAAGCTTCAACATATTGGTAGATACGGCGGTGCGTGGAAAATACAAATATGTAATTCCACGTTAGAGCTTGGATGTAGTGAACCTATTTATGAGCATATCATATTAGATTCTGATATAAAAGATTCAAATGCAGATTTTGAAACTATGATAATGGCTCCGGTTATCAGATGGTGGAATCATTCTAGGGATGTCAATAAGTACAAATATACAATTAAAAAGAAATAGGAGAGAAATAAAAATGAAAACATTTAAAATAATAATAATATTAATATGCTGTCATTTGATAGGCGATTATACATTCCAATCTGATTTTATAGCAAATAGAAAAGGAAAAAATTGGTATTATTTAGTTGCACATTGTGTACTATATTGCTTACCATTCCTCATTTTCTTTGATTTTACTTGGCAGATTTTGGTTATATTTATTACACATTTAATAATTGATGCCTTAAAGGATAGATATCACAAAATTAATTACGTTACCGACCAGGTACTACATTATATTGTAATGTTAGTTTATTTATTATAGGAGGTTAAGCATGATTAAATTAGAAAATGTGGTTCTGGCAAGTCCAGATCAGATGAAGTTTATTATTGAGGGCATGAGAAACCCTATGAATTCATGGGATAATAGTGACAGTAGTTGTGGAAAAGCAACAAGGGAGACTAATATTCAATGGTCTGATGACTATTTTATTGGAACTAATGATGCTAATCTTATGCAGCGTCTCTCAAATGCTTGTACAGACCATAGAAAGTTTATGAGGATGATGCCGGTGTATGTGAGAATTACAGCACCTTTATATTGGTGGAAAGAATTTGATACTTATAAGGTTGGTACGGTTGCTAATAGCTGTAGTACAATGCATAAGATTGCTGAGAAGGAGTTTACGCTGGATGATTTTTCGACGGAACATTTAGCTTCTCAAACAAGACAAGTTTTAGAAATCACGATAGACGATTTAAACGATTCAAGATCTATATATTTAAAAACAAAGAACAAAGGTGATTGGTGGCAGATGATTCAGCTTCTTCCGAGCAGCTATAATCAGACTCGTAATGTTATGATGAATTATGAGGTGTTAGCAAATATTTATAAGTCTCGTAAAGACCATAAGCTGGATGAATGGAGAGAATTCTGCCGATGGATTGAGAGTTTACCATATTCTGAATTGGTTACTGGAGGTATGGAATGAAAAAATGGTGTAAATACATTTTGTGCAGCTTAATTGTAACGATATGCGGTTCTATATTATCTTTTATCATAAAAGAGAGTGTATTGATTTGTGATATTTATGTAATGACGACTATTTTATTATTTTCTAAGGAGTGATATTTTGACAGTTACGGTAAAAGACTACTGGAAATCCCATGTTAGCTCTGTAATTTATGGGTACTGCGTTTGCGGGCGAGAGGTACAGCACTCAGCTAAGAAGATTGATGAAAAGTGCCCATTATGCAGAGCAACTCTTGAGTGGGATTTATCAGATAAGAAATTATGGCATAACGGAAAGGAGAACAAAGTAATATGACACATGATAAGTATGATACTGATATTTTAAAAACTTTAAAGTCTATAGATGCGAGTTTGAAGAGTATTGCTAAAAGTATACAGGTGAAAAATACAACTGTTGATAACGATTCAGAAGAAGCTACAAAGGATTTAATCGATAAGAAAACGGAGGAAATGAAAGATGACAATTAACGAGTTACTACCTATTTTAATACTGTTGTTTGTGGTGTTTATTTTGGTATATACACTTACAACTAGAATTTTAGAAAGTTTTGAGTATAAGTCAAAGATGGAGACGCTTGGTAAAGTTTCAAAAGCTTTGATAGACAAAGACGTATTGATTGATTATAAGAGCTTTATAGAATTACTGGACTTAGAAAAGGAAAATAAGAAATAACAGGCTAAGGAGAAGTAAATGCGTATGATTAGTGGGTTCGGTTACAGAAATCCAGAAGGTTATCCGGACCCAACTGCGTATAGTGCAATAAATAATGTAGAGAAAACACCTGTAGAAAACAAAACATCACCAGAAGATGAAGAACGTTTTCGCAAGCTTTTAAATACTATATTTACTATATGTGAGTTGGCTGGATTTCATATTGAAGGAAGAATTGTTATAAAAGACTGTAAAACAGGTAAAATTTGGAGGTAACAGTATGGAATATGATGATATTTTACAGGCATTATGTGATGTGTGGGAAAGAGTTAAGGAAATTATGAAGAGATTTGCCGAACATATAAGGGAACATAGGGACTTTTACGTTCGTACAGAGTATACATATATTCCAATATTCCGCAGAAATATGCCGTATCACAGAAGAAATTTTTAAAATTTGGAGGTGAATTTGTAGGTGAATAAGCGTGGAAGACCGCCTAGAGACGACGGAGAAGTAAAAAATAAGCAGTATAGATTGCGTTTGTCGGACTGTGAGGAGTCTATTTTGGATGAATTATCGACTGAATATGGTATGCCAAAGGCTGAAATTCTGAGAAGAGGACTAAGAATGCAACATAATTTGCTGAGACATACTGGGTAAATTGATAAAAATTGGCTGAATTCGTGGATATCCATTTAATCATTTTTGGTCATTTTCTGCCCACTTTTGGGAAAATAAAAACGGGCAGAGACTGAAAAATTTGGGCAAAAGTGTGAAAAATATTTAATGGATATCCAACTTTGGTCAAAAATTTGGGTTTTCTGCCCACTTTTTAAAACGTTTTTGTCCATAAACTGAATGCCCGCAAGCCCAGTATTTATGCGGGTTCTGAGTTCTTGGATATCCAACTTTGGTCAAAAACCCACTTTTTTTTCAACTTTAATGCGAAGAAAAAGTTTAATAAATATATATAATTAGCAAAAATTTTTGGGTTTTTGTCCAAGAAGGTAGTTCCAGCTCAAGAAGCGACTTTAAATTTATTTTCAGCTATGGTATAATGTTGATAGTTTAAATATGGAGGGAAATATAATGAATGATAAAAATGATAGTGCGATTAAACCGATTGAAAGTTTCGAGATAATGGCTTGTGACGAATTACCAAATAAAAGTAAACTAAAAAAATTAGAATTATCATCTAATCAGAAAGCAAGTATCAGTATGTTACACCAAGAACTTCCATCAATCATGGCTGCTCAAACATTAGCAAATGCATATATTCTGAATCTTCCAAATGGTGTTTCAATATCAGATTTAATGCATTATAAGAATGGGCAATTAGGTACGCCATTTTATGGAGAACACGGAATTGCAGGACATGCATCGTTGACACAAATGCGACAGCAAGCTGTATTGATGGGGGCTTTTAGTGTAATGGCAATGGCTTCGGGACAATATTTCTTAAAAAATATTAATAATAATCTGACAGTTATTAATCAAAAAGCAGATAAGATTCTTGAGTTTCTTTATGGGGATAAAAAAGCTGAGTTGATGTCAGAAGTTAGTTTTGTTAATTCTGCATATCAGAATTACAATTCAATCATGGGATATGATAATCAGAGAACAGCAACAATTATTAGCCTACAGACAGCAAGAAAAACAGCGGTAAAAGATATAGAGTTCTATATGTCAGATTTGGATTCTTTAGTAAAGTCTAAAGACAGTAATGATTTAGAACAGTTTGTTAATAAAGCTTTTAAGATTAAAGATTGTTTACAATTATCAGTACAACTGTATTGCATGAGCACTATACTTGAAGTCTTTTACTCACAAAATTTTGAAACAGATTATATTACTTATGTTGAAAAAGATATTCTTACATATATCGATAAGTGCGAAAAACGTCTTTTATCCAGTTTCTCGGCTATAGAGATGTATGTTATAAATTTTAAAGGACATCCACTAAAGAAAATTGACAAATCCATTTATGAGAATCGAATTGCTGAATATGTAGAGTTACTTGGAAATGGAAAAGAGTTCATTGAGCGAAAACCATTGCAATCAGTTTTACAGTCTTGCCTACAAAATCAAGTATGTTATTTGGATAAGGATGGAGAATTATATTTAAAGATTGCATAATAAACATAAATAACTTTATTGAGACAGAGATGCTTAATCGTATCTCTGTTTTTTTTACGCTCTTTTTTTGCACGCGAAAAATACATTCCCTTTTATGAGGAGAGAGGTAAAATATGCATTTTTAACAGCATTCACTTTCTCTTTTGATATTTGTGAAAGGAGCTTACAAAATGTTAGAAAACAAATTCCAGGCTAATCTAATTAAAGAACTTAAAAGACTTTTTCCTGGATGCATCGTTATGAAGAATGATGCAAGTTATATTCAAGGTATTCCAGACCTGCTAATTCTTTATAATGATAAGTGGGCTTCTTTGGAATGTAAAAAAAGTGCGTCGGCTAGTAAACAGCCTAATCAAGAATATTATGTGGACCAAATGAACAGGATGTCTTTTTCTCGTTTCATTTGTCCGGAAAACAAGGAGAAAGTATTATATGAACTTCAACAATCATTCCAATCTTGAAGGACAGCACGCATTTCTCGGAGCTAGTAAATATCATTGGATTAATTATAGCGAAGATAAAGTTGCCGATGCCTATTCAAAATTTCTTGCTACTCAGAAAGGAACTGTGTTACATGCATTTGCTGCACAGTGTATTTCTTTGGGACAGAAATTACCAAAGTCACAAAAGACTTTAAATATGTATGTTAATGATGCCATTGGTTATAAGATGACACCAGAACAGGCATTATTCTATTCTGAAAACTGCTTTGGAACAGCAGACTCAATTTCATACAGATCCGGATTACTTAGAATTCATGATTTGAAGACAGGAGTAATTCCGGCACACATGGAGCAGCTTATGATTTATGCCGCTCTTTTTTGTTTGGAATATAAAGTAAAACCTGCTGATATTGATATGGAATTAAGAATTTATCAGAACAACGAAGTTCTGTATCATAATCCAACAGCAGAAGATATTGTTCCAATTATGGATAAAATTATTACCTTTGATAAGGTCATAAGAAAAATAAAAGAACAGGAGGGTTAATCGATGAATCGAATAGCTAAAGTATTATCTCAGATTTCAGATGATATGCTTATGCATTATGGTGTTGCCAGAAGATCTGGTCGATATCCATGGGGTTCTGGAGATAACCCTTATCAGCATAGCGGAGATTTTCTGAGTCGTGTGCAGTCTTTAAAAAAGTCTGGTATGAGTGAAACAGATATTGCTAAGACTATGGGACTTACAACAACTCAGCTTAGAACACAAATGAGTCTGGCTAAAGATGAAAGAAGAGCGGTGCAGGTTGCAACAGCCAAAGACCTTAGAGAAAAAGGTTACAGTTTGAACGAAATTGCTGATAAGATGGGATTTGCAAATGACTCTTCTGTAAGGTCTTTATTGAATGAAAATTCAGAAGTCAGAATGAATCAGGCGAAAGCTACAGCTGATGTTCTTAGAAAGCTTATTGATGAAAAAGGCATGATTGATGTCGGTACTGGAGTTGAAAGAGAGCTTGGAGTTTCAAAAGAGAAACTTAATCAGGCTCTTTATATTTTGGAAATGGAAGGTTATCCAATTTATGGAGGTGGAGTTCCACAGGTTACTAATCCTGGAAAGCAGACAAATATAAAAGTAATCTGTCCACCCGGAACAGAGCATAAAGATATTTACAATTATGATGATGTGCATTCAGTAAAAGATTATATTTCTTATGATGGCGGTGAATCTTTCAGAAAAGGATTTGAATATCCTTCTAGTATGGATTCTAATCGACTTGCTATCAGATACAAAGAAGATGGCGGTATTAACAAAGATGGCGTTATAGAACTTCGTAGAGGAGTCCAGGATTTATCATTAGGCGATTCGCATTATGCACAGGTTCGAATAATGGTGGATGGAAAGAAATATCTGAAAGGAATGGCTGTCTATTCTGATGATATGCCAGATGGTGTTGATGTTATTTTCAATACAAATAAATCAAAATCTGTTCCTAAAATGGAAGTTCTCAAGGATATTAAGAATGACCCGGATAATCCTTTTGGTTCTTTGATAAAGGAACATGGTGGTCAAAGCTATTACGATGACCCAAAAGGAAAGTATACAGACCCTGTAACTGGAAAGAAACAGAGTTTGTCTCTAATTAATAAAAGAGCCGAAGAAGGCGACTGGGGAGAATGGAGTAAAACACTTCCATCTCAGTTCTTGTCAAAACAGAGTCTATCCCTTATTAAAAAACAGCTAAGTCTTGCAACAGCAGATAAGCAATCCGAATTTGATGAGATTTGTTCGTTGACCAATCCTACTGTAAAGAAAATTTTATTAAAATCTTTTGCTGATGATTGTGATTCGGCGGCTGTACATTTACAGGCAGCGGCACTACCAAGACAGAAGTATCAAGTAATACTTCCATTGACAACCATTAAAGATAATGAGGTTTATGCACCTAATTACAAAGATGGTGAAACAGTTGCCTTAATTCGTTATCCACATGGTGGAACTTTTGAGATACCAATTTTGAAAGTAAATAATAAGTTAGTTGAAGGAAAGAGAGTTCTTGGTAATACTCCGGCTGATGCAATTGGTATTAATAAAAAGAATGCTGATAGATTGTCCGGAGCTGACTTTGATGGTGATACCGTAATGGTAATACCTTGTAATTCTTCAAAGAGCAAAGTAAAAATCACTTCCACACATTCTTTAAAAGGATTAGAGGATTTTGATACAAAGGATGAATATGGTCCAGATTCCAGCAAACCTGTAAAAGTAGATTCTAAGGGAAAAGAATATTACACCAGAAATGGTAGAACATACCAGAGAATGACAAATACTCAGACTGAAATGGGTAAGATTTCTAACCTTATTACAGATATGACTTTGAAGGGTGCTACAGAACCAGAACTAGCAAAAGCTGTTCGTCATAGTATGGTTGTTATTGATGCCGAAAAGCACAAATTGGACTATAAACAAAGTGAAATTGATAATGACATAAAAACTTTAAAAAAGAAGTATCAGGGTACAACAGATTCAAATGGTCACTATCATGAAGGTGCGTCCACTCTTATTTCAAGAGCGAAATCTGAAACTTCTGTATTAAAGAGAAAAGGAAGTCCAATCATTAACGAAGATGGTTCTCTCAGTTACAAAGAAGTTAAAGAGACATATACTGATAAAGATGGAAAAATAAAAATTCGTACTCAGAAGAGTACAAAGATGGCTGAAGTTAAGGATGCAAGAGAATTATCATCCGGTACTCCACAGGAAGAAGCATATGCAAAATATGCAAATTCTATGAAATCTTTAGCAAATCAGGCAAGAAGAGAAATGGTTAATACTGGAAAAATTGCCTATTCTGCTTCTGCAAAAGCAACTTATCAGTCTGAAGTAGATTCCCTTATGGGAAAATTAAATGTTGCTTTGATGAATGCCCCTCGTGAAAGACAAGCCCAGACTATTGCGAATGCCGAAGTTCAATCTAAGAAAAGAGATAACCCAGATATGACAAAGGCTGAAATTAAGAAGGCAAGTCAGCAGGCTCTTTCAAAAGCCCGTAATTCTGTAGGAGCTAAGAGAACTTCTATAGATATAACTGATAAGGAATGGGAGGCTATACAGGCTGGTGCTATCAGCGAGAACAAATTAACACAGATACTAAACAATACTAATATTGATGTTGTAAGACAAAAGGCTACTCCTCGTGCCACAACATCACTTAGTACAGCTAAACAAGGTAGAATTTCAGCTCTATCTGCATCTGGTTACAGCACATCTGAAATAGCAGAAGCTTTAGGAGTATCTACTTCAACTGTATCTAAGTATCTGAATGGAAAGGAGTGAACATAAAGAATGGATGTAACTAAGTGTGCATTGACAACAATTGATAACCCTTATGATCCGTTCGACCAGTTCACCGAATGGATGCTATATGACGAGGAGAAAGGCTATCACTCTACATCGTATCTTGGTCGCATTGCAAGGACATCGGATGAGCTATCAGATGAAGAGAATGATAAAGAGATTGAAAGAGCGATAGACGAAATCATCAAATATGATTTTAGAAACATATACAAGAAAGTGAAGAAAACACTAAAAATCACGCAGACTGTCTAAGGGTATAGGGGGGTGTCTAAAAAACATACCCCCACCCATATCGCGGCGGTCTTTATTTTTTCCCCAGAGGGAAATTTTTGGAAAATGTTCTGACATATCAGCAGGGCTTTAAAGAGTTTATAGGATTATTACGGAGCGGTGGCTGGCTCATCTTTAAAGGTTGTCTCCTTTCATATACAAGAGTGGTGTAATAGTTTCTGTGAACTCTTTAAAACCCTGCTGAAACTTTATGTAAAGTGTGCAGAAATTATTTAAAAGGAGGCGGTAACTATGAGGAAAGTTAAGCCAGACTCATCTTCTGATACTGCCAGTCAGCGAATGCGACCAGCAATCACACCAGAAGCCAGACAGAAACAGATGATTTCTCTTGCAACTGATTGTGCTGAGGATTTAATGAGGTCTGGTAAGGCACCATCGCAGATTATTGTTCATTATTTAAAGCTCGGAACAAAGCAGGCAGAGCTTGAATTAGAGAAGACAAAAAAAGAGTTAGCCCTAACAGAGGCAAAAACAAAAAGTATTCAATCTTCAGAGCAGGCAGAGGAATTATACAAAAATGCCCTTGACGCTTTCAGAGGATATAGCGGACAAGATACACAAAGGGAGAGCGATGAATATGAGTGGGATGATTAAAACATATAGTGAGCTTATCCGTTTGCCAACATTTCAAGAAAGATTCGAATATTTGAAATTAGATGGTTCTGTTGGAATAGAGACATTTGGTTTTGACAGATATTTGAATCAAATTTTTTATAATTCAAAAGAGTGGAAACAACTTAGAAACGAAATCATTGTCAGAGATAGAGGATGTGATTTGGCTTGCGAGGGATATGAAATTCAAGGGAATATTATTATTCACCATATGAATCCAATTACACCAGAGGACATCATAAATAGAAATGACGACTTACTTAATCCAGAGTATTTGATATCAACAGTATTGAATACTCACAATGCTATACATTATGGTGATTCAAGTTTATTACCACATGCACCTGTAGAGAGAAGAAAAAATGATATGTGTCCATGGAGACATTAGAAGGAGGTTACTTATGAGCGAAAAAAAAGCAAATCAGACAGAACAGTTAGTAGAATCGTCAAATGATAACACAAAGAATGAAGAGATTAAAATTCTTGGAACTGTTGAAAACTGTGGGCAGTTGAGGGTTAGAAAAGAACCAAATAAAGAAGCTGATGTAATAGGGATAATTCCTTGTGGTTCTGTCGTGGAACTTTTAAATGATAACATCATTAATGGTTTCTATTCAGTTCATACAGAAACAGGAGATGGTTATTGCATGACCGATTTTATTAATATTATCAATCCTGAAAAGGAGTAGTGTTATGGCAGCAGAGAATATTTCTGATAGTATATTGACTTCTGTGAAGAAGTTACTTGGCTTAACTGAGGAGTATGATGCTTTCGATGTAGACATAATTATGCACATAAATTCGGTATTTACTATATTAACTCAGTTAGGTATCGGTCCATCAGATGGCTTTATGATAGAGGATAAGAATAATAAATGGTCTGAATTTATTGAAGATATGAGATTGTATCAGCTTGTGAAATCTTATGTGTGGTTGAAGGTAAAATTATTATTTGACCCACCTATGAATTCAGCTGTTATGGAGTGTTATAAAGCTCAGATTAATGAATATGAGTGTCGTTTACGAACTGTAAGTGAGACTGAGGATTAAACCTTCGCAACTATTACATCCCCTCTTATGAGAAAGATAAACTTTAACTCATGAAAGGAGATTTTATTATGTTTAATAAGTTTTTTGAAGAGGTTGCAAGAAAGCGTTTAACAGAAAATGCGTTTCTTAGATGGCAGATACAGAGAAATGATAGATTCTATAGAAAAAAAGGTTGGGTTAAGAAAATGTCCAATGGAGGCGAAGCTATAGATATTATAAAAGTACATGCACATAATGAAAAGATAAACGCACTGATGTTACTAGTGTGTCTTGGAGCCCCATTCTTGGGAACAATAGCAAGTGAGATAACAGATAGAAAATGAGTATAGTGAAGAATTTCAATGTTAAGAGATTATGGAAACATAGTCTCTTTTTTGTTTGTAAAAAAATAGGAGGTGATGGTGAAAATGGATGATGAATTAATGCATTATGGTGTTCTTGGTATGAAGTGGGGACATAGGAGGGCAAATACGTCAAAGAAAAAATCTAGTGGAAAACAATCTGCTAAAGATAGTGCTCAGATGAAAAGACAAAGAATAAAAAATAATGCAAAAAGAGTCGCTAGCATTATCAGTGCAGCATCTGTAATGGCGGTTACTATCAATTCTCTAAAAGATACACCAAAACAAACAGTATATATTGATAATGGTAAGAAATATACTAATCAGTATATGAAGAAAAATGGAACAAAGAAAGTATCTGATATACATGAAGATTGGTCATGGGCTGATTATGCATGGGATGAAGTTAATAGACATTAGGAGGAATGAGTATGATATTAACAGCACAAAGCCTTCCAAATAATACTCTGGCTCATCATGGAATATTAGGTATGAAGTGGGGTAGAAAGAACGGTCCACCTTATCCTATTGGAGTATCTGACCACTCCGCATCTGAAAAGAAAGCCGGTTGGAGAAAGTCTCTTGACAAGTCTGATTCAAACAGTCAAAATGATAATAAGAAACATGGCTTATCCGATAAACAAAAGAAAGCTATCAAGATAGGAATAGCCGCTACTGCAACAGCCTTAGCTGCTTATGGTACATATAAATTGGCTAAATCTGGAAAGCTTGATAAGTATGTAGAAACTGGCAAAACCAAAGTTAATGAATTACTAGGTAAGAAGAAATCTGGTAAAGTTGATATTGGTAAACAGAAAGTTAATGACTTATTTAGCAAGACTTCTAAGTCAACCACAAAGACTGTTCAGACAGTTAATGGAATCAAGAAGTTAGCAAAGGGTGAATCTTTAGAGGATACTTTAAAGAATGTTAATTCTCATTCCGGAACTAATAAGAACTACAGTAATAACTGCACTCTTTGTAGTATTACAACTTTCTTACGACAAGCTGGACTGGATGTAAAGGCTGGTTCTACTGGCGGAAAACCACAGCAATTAGGCGACAAAGTTGAAGCCTGTTTCAAGGGAGCTAAAGTTCTTGAAGGTTCAGCAGGAAAATTTGGTCGCTCGAGAAAGGATGCCGCAGAAATGCTGATTAATAAGTTTGGTCAAAATGCATCTGGAGTCTGTTCTATTCAATGGAAAAAAGAATATACGCCGAATGGAAGAGGCGGTGGTCATGCATTTAACTGGTCTATAAAAGATGGTGTCGTGAAATTCTTTGACGGACAAGCTAATAAAAACGATAATATAGTTAGTAACTATTGGAAAATGATAGATCCGAATGGCGGATTAACATTAGCACGACTTGATAATGCGGAAATTAATTTTGATGGTGTTAAAGAACTATTAGAATTTTAACAAGCCAAATTAACATTGCCTTTTATGAAAGGAGAATTTTTATGGCAAAAAACGAAGAATTAAAAATATACGATTATGAACAATCGTCATTAAAACAACTTTTGGAACAAAAAATTGTCAGAGTTTTAGAAGATAAAGATCGATATTATGTTGGTGTTGATTCTGATTATTCATCTGATCGTTGGGATGTTGTTAATAAAGGTGATAATAAAAGACATTGGACCACAATAATTGATATGTTTGTAGCAGGAGTATTTGATGAAGCCAAAGAAATAACTCCAGAAGAATTCAGAAAAAGAGTCTCATAAACAGAGGCTCTTTGAGTTTTCTGATTATGAAAGGAGGCGTCGATATGGAACGTATATTGGAAGGAACAGAATATGTGTGAGTGTATGATACAGATGTTATTCTACTATCGGAGATATTAAAAAATAAAATCAGATCAGCATATATTTGGAAGAACTATTATATGGTTGTTCCTGAAAGTGATGATAGATATGCAAATTTGGTTTATGTAATAAATAAAAATACAAAGAAAGTTGAACGGACATCTTACATATTATTCATTCATATTCTTGATGATGTAATACAAATATAGTGACTGAAAGAATTTATTTCAGGGTGTGGTAGGCTCTGAAAAGCATTGTAGGCTGTTATTTGAGTTGTTGTGCATAGAATTATACTTATTACATTTTTTATGTTGCTTATTAGATTGGGAGTCTAGGCAATATGTCAGATATGCGGGAATTAAGGCACTTTGTTTATTTGACGATTTATAAAACTGTGAATAATTAATCATATACTACCTCCAGTGCTTTTTAGAACCTACTACACAATATATGGTATGACAAATGATTAAAGATGTCAAGATAAGCTTCGCAAAAATTACATATTCTATTATGAGAGAAAAGGAAGTGGCGTGACACGAATGTAGTAGATTAAATTCTACCGCCGTTATGAGAGTTCGATGCTCCTCATAACCCTTTTATTTTCAATTTTCTTATTCGCAATAAAAACATCCCCTCTTATGAGAAAGATAAACTTTAACTCATGAAAGGAGATTAACATTATGTTTAATAAGAATAAGGTCGAAATTATTGATTTCAAAAAAGAGGAGAAGAAACGTCAGCGAAAAGCAAAAATTCAGAACAAGATTAATAGTGTTACTAATTGGATTAGTGATAACAAAGAAGTTGTTCTGCTTGTTGGTCCAGGTTTACTGGCTTGCACAACAGCTGGAATTAAGGCTGTAAGCAAACATGTGAATTTACACAAAGAGCAGAATTTAAAGGATTTGTATTGCTATGACAGATCATTAGGACATTATTGGAGATTGAGACGAGAATTAACTAACGCTGAATGGGTCGAAATTGATAAGAGAAAGAAAAATGGAGAACGATTAGCAGACATATTGGATGAATTAAAAGTGTTAAAGTAAATATTCAATCATGACGAGGGACTATGGAAACATAGTCTCTTTTTGTTTTCGTAAAAAATGGAGGTGAATAATCAAAATGGATAATAAATTAGAACACCATGGAATCAAAGGAATGAAATGGGGAGTACGTCGTTACCAGAATAAAGATGGCTCTTTAACTTCTATTGGAAGAAAAAAGCAATCAGATGATAGCGAAAAAAAGAAAGCCATTTCGTCGAGTATAAAGAAAAAAATGGCAGTAGCGGCAGTAAGTACAGCGACGATTGCAGCCGCAGCATACTATGTTCATAAAAATCCCGAAAAAATTGGGCAGGCAATGTCAAAGTTTAAAGGGGTTAAGATGAAAGACCTCAGTCAGAAAGCAGCCGATAAGGGTAAGGAATATGTTAAGAATGCTGTTAAAGGTGCCAAGGAGGGCGCAGAAGAAGCAATCAAAGAGGCACCTAAGAAAGCTGCGAAAGCAGTTGTAACTGGCGTTGTCTTAAATCAAACAAAAAAAGCTCTTGATTCAGCAGTAGGTAAGGAAGAAAGTGCAAAAATATTCCAGGCAAATGATAATAAGAAAATTGGAAAATTCTGGAAAGTGTCACCTGATGACAAAGATGACGATGATTAACTAATCGAAAGGAAGACACAATATGGCATTATCAAACACAGCCGTCCCGAAGTATTACGGCATGTTTCGTGATGCCGTTATTCGAGGCGAGATACCAGTTAATAAGGAAATCTCTATGGAGATGAACCGTATTGATGACCTTATTGCAAACCCTGGAGTCTATTACGATGACAAAGCAGTTGAGGGATTTATCCTATATTGCGAAAACGAATTAACGCTTACCGATGGTTCTGATTTGAATCTTCTTGATTCGTTTAAAGTATGGTCTGAACAAATTTTTGGCTGGTATTATTTTGTTGAAAGAAGCGTCTATGAACCGTCTGAAGATGGTCATGGAGGACATTATGTTAAAAAACATATCCGAAAAAGGCTTATTAACAAGCAGTACCTCATTGTAGCACGAGGTGCCGCAAAATCTATGTATGGTTCTTGTTTACAGAACTATTTTCTCAATGTCGATATCACGACAACACACCAGATTACAACCGCACCAACAATGAAACAGGCAGAAGAAGTCTTATCACCTATTCGTACAGCTATTACGCGTTCAAGAGGACCATTCTATAAATTTCTTACAGATGGCTCAATAATGAACACCAGCGGTTCAAAAGCCAATAGAGTTAAATTGGCATCGACCAAGAAAGGAATAGAAAATTTTCTTACCGGTTCGTTATTGGAAATACGTCCGATGAGGATAGATAAGTTACAGGGATTGCAGCTCAAGGTTGCAACTGTTGATGAATGGTTATCCGGAGATATCAGAGAAGACGTAATCGGTGCTATTGAGCAGGGTGCGTCAAAGGTAGACGATTATTTGATTGTTGCTATTAGCTCTGAAGGTACAGTCCGTAACGGAGCTGGCGATACAATCAAAATGGAATTGCAGGACATCCTAAAAGGTGAATATATTAACCCTCATGTTTCTATCTGGTGGTACAAACTTGATTCTGTCGAAGAAGTTTCAAATCCAGATATGTGGTTGAAGGCTAATCCAAACTTAGGAAAGACAGTCAGCTATGACACATATCAGCTTGATGTTGAAAGAGCAGAGAAAGCCCCAGCAGCAAGAAATGATATACTTGCAAAACGATTTGGTCTGCCGATGGAAGGTTATACGTATTTCTTCACATATGAAGAAACTCTGCCACATCGAAAAAGAGATTTTTGGCAGTTGCCTTGCTCTTTGGGTGGTGACCTATCACAAGGAGATGATTTCTGTGCATTTACATTTTTGTTCCCATTATCTAATGGTGCATTTGGTGTAAAGACACGAAATTACATAACACAGAGAACATTAATGAAATTACAGTCTGCAATGAGATTGAAGTATGAAGAGTTCATTAAAGAAGGTAGTCTTATTGTTATGGAAGGAACTGTTCTGGATATGATGGATGTATATGAAGATTTGGACAACTACATTATTGAAAGTGGTTACGATGTAAGGTGTTTTGGGTACGACCCATATAACGCAAAAGATTTCGTAGAACGTTGGACACAGGAAAATGGTGTATTTGGTGTAGAAAAAGTAATCCAGGGAGCTAAGACAGAATCAGTTCCACTTGGAGAATTAAAGAAATTATCAGAAGATAGAATGCTTCTGTTCGATGAGGAGCTTATGACATTTACGATGGGAAACTGTATTACTTTAGAGGATACTAACGGAAACCGTAAATTGTTAAAGAAAAGATATGATCAGAAAATTGATGCTGTGGCAGCTATGATGGATGCCTATGTTGCATATAAGCTCAATCGAGATATGTTTGAATAAGGAGGAAAAATTCAAAATGGAATTAACAGTTGGCTCCAGACTGAAACACGCCTGGAATGCATTTCTGAATCGAGCCCCCACTGCCAATTATCAGTATGGTATAGGTGGAGGATATGCATATCGACCAGACAGATTTAGACTCACAAGAGGAAACGAGCGTTCTATCGTGACCTCTGTTTACAATCGAATAGCTTTAGATGTAGCCGCCATTAACATTCAGCATGTTCAGTTGGATGATGAAGGGCGGTTTTTAAATGTTGTAAAATCTGGACTTAATGATTGCTTATCATTAGAGGCAAATCTTGACCAGACAGGAAGAGCATTCATACAGGATGTAGTTATGTCAATGATGGATGAAGGTGTTGTAGCGATAGTACCTGTTGACACTACAATTGACCCAGATATATCTAACGGATTTGATATAACGTCAATGCGAGTAGGAAAAGTGATTGACTGGTATCCACAGCATGTAAAGCTGGAGGTATATAACGAACAGACAGGTGTAAGGCAGACAATTACTATGCCAAAGAGAAACGTAGCAATTATTGAAAACCCACTTTATGCCGTTATTAATGAACCGAATTCTACAATGCAGAGATTGGTTCGAAAGTTGAATCTTTTGGATGCTGTTGATGAACAGAGCAGTTCCGGAAAATTGGATTTAATTATCCAGCTACCATATGTTATCAAATCAGTTGCAAGAAGAAAGCAGGCTGAACTTCGAAGGAAAGATATAGAAGAACAGTTATCCGGCTCAAAGTATGGAATTGCGTATATTGATGGAACGGAGCATGTTACACAGTTAAATCGTTCAGTTGAGAATAATCTGATGAAGCAGATTGAATATTTGACGAGTATGCTATATAGCCAGTTAGGTATCACTCAGAGCATATTAGATGGAACAGCAGACGAGAAGACAATGCTTAACTACTACAATAGGACAATAGAACCCATTTTGTCGGCGATTGTTGATGAAATGAAACGTAAGTTCCTTACAAAGACAGCTCGTACAAAGAATAAGTCAATTAAGTTCTTTAGAGACTCATTCAAACTTGTATCAATAAGTGAAATTGCTGAGATAACGGACAAGTTTACGAGAAATGAAGTAGCATCATCAAATGAAATGCGTCAGGTAATTGGATGGAAACCATCTGATGACCCTAAGGCGGATGAATTGAGAAATAGTAACATATCACAATCTGATTCTGGAATCGCAACTCAGACTGATGATGAAAATAAAGATATAGGAGGAGAAATTCAAAATGAAGTATGATTTTGGTGGCTATGCCACACGAAATAATCTCACTTGCACCGATGGTCGTGTAATTAAGAAAGATGCGTTCAAGTCACAGAATGGAGAAACAGTTCCACTTGTTTGGAATCACAACCATGATGTTGATGATGTACTTGGATTAGCACATCTTGAAAATCGCGAAGATGGTGTATATGCGTATTGTGAATTTAACGATACGGAAAAAGGTAAGACCGCAAAAGAACTGGTGCAGCATGGCGATGTGAGGTCATTGTCAATCTTTGCAAATCAGTTAATGCAGAAAGGCTCTGATGTAATCCATGGATTAATCAGAGAAGTTAGTCTTGTAATTGCTGGGGCTAATCCTGGAGCTTTTATTGATGATGTAATTGCTCATGGAGAGGATGGTTCTGGAATAATTATTTGCTATGACGAGGGTGTAACAGTGTTTATGCACTCTGATGACAAACCGGATGACGAAGAGAAAACTAGGGATTCGGAAGATAAGAAAAAAGAAAAGTCCGAAGATGATGAGACTGTAGAAGATGTCTTTGACTCACTTACAGAAAAGCAGAAGACTGCTGTATATGCCGTTATCGGGACAATTATGGAAGATAATGAAAACAATGATAACTCAGATGATAATGAAGGAGGAAATGATAAAATGGCGATGAAACATAACGTATTTGAGAACAGTGTACAGGCACAGGATAACACACTTTCTCATGCTGACCAGGTAGCTATAATTGAGACAGCAAAGATGAGAACAGTTGGTACTTTTAAGAATGCATTACAGATGTATGCAGAGGAGAATGCACTTCAGCATGATGCAACTAGCAGTGGTGTTGCAACAGGAGACCTTTCTAAGCTTTTCCCAGAGTATGCAGAGGTAAGACCTGGTGCACCGGAGCTTATTACTAATGATCAGGGTTGGATTAGCACTGTTATTTCTAAGGTACATAAGTCACCTATGTCAAGAATCAGAACAACACAGGCTGATATCAGAAATATTGACACTCTTAAAGCTCATGGCTACCAGAAAGGAAAGCAGAAGAAGTTAGCAGGAAACTTCAATCTTGTAAGAAGAACAACAGACCCACAGACTATTTATGTAAGGAATGCACTTAACAGAGATGACATTGTTGACATCACCGATTTCGATTATGTTGTATATCTGTACAGCATTGACCGTATGAACCTTAACGAGGAGCTTGCTAAGGCAATTATGATTGGTGACGGTCGTGATGATGGTGCAGAGGATAAAATCTTCCCAGAGCATATCAGACCAATCTGGCTTGATGACGACCTTTACACAATTCATACCGATCTCGATATTACAACTATGAAGGCTGAGCTTCAGGGAACAAATACAGGAGCAAACTTCGGTGATAACTATGTGTACGCTGAAGCAATGGTACAGACATTACTCTATGCAAGAGAGAACTATAAGGGAACTGGTACACCAGACTTATACTGCACACCGCATATGGCAAATGTAATGCTTCTTGCAAGAGATTTGAACGGTAGAAGAATCTACTCTTCTAAGGCTGAGCTTGCTACAGCGTTAAATGTTGGCAGCATCAATACAGCCGAGCAGTTCGCTAACAAGACAAGAAAGACTTCAGATGGAAAGACAAAGAAGCTTATCGCTCTTGTCGTAAATCTTCAGGATTATTCTCTCGGAGCAACAAAGGGTGGAGAAATCACACACTTCACTCAGTTCGATATCGACTTCAACCAGGAGAAATCACTTCTTGAGACACGCTGCTCTGGAGCTCTTACAAGAGTCTACTCAGCAATTGCTATTGAGGAAGATGTCACAGATACTAAGGGTCAGCAGACTGGCGACTTAGCAGGCTAAGATAAATCTTAGAAAGGAAATTTCAAAATGAGTAAATTTTTTGGAGCAATTGGTTATTCCGTATCAGAAGAAACGGCTCCCGGTGTATGGACAGACCATATTGTAGAGCATAATCATTATGGTGATGTTAATAGGAGTAAGGCTCAGCACGAAACTGGAACATCACTTAATGATAACCTTAATATTTCAAATGAGTTTAGTATTATTGCTGACCCGTTTGCTTATGAGAATTTCCAGAATATGCGATATATCGTATTTATGGGAGCTAAGTGGAAAATTACGAGCGTAGAAGTTCAGTATCCACGATTAATTCTGACAGTTGGAGGTGTTTATAATGAGCAGACGACTTAAACTGCATAGTATTCTTTGCGGCATATTAGATTGCCCAGAGAGAGGAAAAGAATGTCGAGCTTATTTTCAGCCGCCAGCATCTGTTAGTATGAAATACCCTGCCATTGTGTATGCCCTTAATGGAAAAGATAAGAGGTACGCCGATGACAGGGTTTATTTGTCTTCAAATCGTTATTCGGTGACAGTTATAGATAGTAATCCGGATAGCGACATAGTAGACAAAGTATTTGAGTTACCAATGTGCAGGTTCAATACAGCCTATACCAAGGATAATTTGAATCATACAGTATATGAAATTTATTATTAGGAGGAAATCAATATGTCAAAACTTACATGGGATAATGAAGGTGAGCGATTGTTTGAAACTGGTATCAGTGAAGTCGCTCTTTACCCATTTCAGACAAATGGCTACACAAAGGGTGTTGCTTGGAATGGTGTAAGTTCTATTACAGACAGTCCTGGAGGAGCAGAGTCAAATAAGATTTATGCAGATAACATCGAGTATCTCAATCTTATGTCTGCTGAAACAGCTGGAGGAACTATTGAAGCATACATGGCTCCGGATGAGTTTGCAGAATGTGATGGTTCTGTAGAGATTGCACCGGGAGTATATGCAGGTCAGCAGAACCGTAAGAAGTTCGGTCTTGCATATAAGACTATTCTCGGAAATGATACAGAGTCAAATGACCATGGCTATAAGCTTCACTTAGTATGGGGTTGTCTTGCTTCTCCATCAGAGAAACAAAATTCATCTGTAAATGGTAGTCCAGAGCCATTGGCTATGTCTTGGGAATATAGTGCAACACCTGTTAAAGTTACTGCGGCTGTTAAGGGCAAGAAGCTTAAAGCAACAGCAACAATGACATTCGATTCAACAAAGGTAGATGCCACAAAGCTTCAGAAGCTGGAAGGTATTCTTTATGGAACAGATAGTTCTGGATCAACTGAGCCAAGACTTCCAATGCCTGATGAAATCATTTCCATGATGACAACAGAAGGTTAATTAAATATTCAGTCTATGCGACGTATTCAGTTCGGCTGGCGTCGCTTTTTATTTGAAAGGAGAAATTCAAAATGCATAAAGAAACTATTACTTATGTTGATTTCAATGGAACAGAAAGAACAGAAGACCATTATTTCAACCTTAGCAAAACAGAGATTACGGAGTTAGAGGTAAGTATGCCTGGTGGTCTTGCAGAGTATCTCATGGGAATTGTAAATGCTAAGAATGTTCCGGAAATTATGGCTTCATTTAAGAAAATTATTTTATCTGCATACGGCATCAAGTCGGCAGATGGAAGAAGACTTGAAAAAGGGGAAGAAATCAGTAAAGCGTTCACAGAATCACCGGCATATGACGTGCTGTTTCAGAGATTATTCTTATCTGGAGATGTTAATACTGCTTCTGATTTCATTAATGCAATCATTCCACAGATTAAGGATGATGCAGCACAGTCGGCAGCAGAGAATAAGAATTTAACAGTTGTTTCGGGAACCGCACAGTAAATTCATTTGGGAGGTGTACAGATGCTTAATATTGTAATACCTTCAGTTGAATTATGGGATGAAAAGAATGAACAGTTCATCCATACAAAGGAACAAAAATTACAGTTAGAGCATTCTTTGGTTTCAGTTGCTAAATGGGAAGCTAAGTGGAATAAGCCTTTTATAAATAAAAAAGAGAAAACCACTGCGGAAATTATTGACTATGTGCGATGTATGACCATTACGCAGAATGTACCAGACGATTGCTACAACTATTTAACAATAGCAAACATAGAAGAAGTGAACAGGTATATTGCGTTACCAATGACTGCTACTTGGTTCACTGAAACAAAAAAGAAAGTAACAACAAATAGAGAGCAGATTACAGCGGAACTTATTTATTACTGGATGATTAGTTTCAATATTCCTATGGAATGTCAGAAATGGCATTTAAACAGATTGCTTACTTTGATAAGGGTATTCAATGAGAAGAATCAACCTAAAAAGAAAATGAGTCAGCAGGAACTATATCGTCAGCACGCTGCAATAAATGCTGCAAATAGAAAGAGATTTCATTCAAAAGGATAGGAGAGAATAAGTATGAATATGCCAATAATAAACACTAAGTATGAACACGTTAATGATTTTGTTAATACACTCGCACCTGTTGTATGTAATGCATGTGTGAAATATATAAGGGAAGGAAAAAAGACTATAAGTCCAGCTGTTATCATTGCACAGGCAGCTAAAGAATCAGGGTGGAACTTAAACGCTTCTTCATTGTTTGGAATAAAAGGAAGTGATATTGAATGCGATACTACTGAATATATTGATGGAAATTATGTGAGTATTAGAGATAGTTTTGCAAAATATCCAGATGTTACAAGAGCTGTATATGGATATTTGGATTTGATGCAGTGGAATAATTACGATGACGCCACATCTGCTAATACACCAGAGGGAGAATTATACGGTCTCACTAATGCTGTTAATGGAACAGATAGAGATGAAAATGATAATTGGGTAGGTTACAATTACGCAACAGCTCCTGATTATTATGAAACTACATTAGACATAATAAATGATTTCGGATTAAGAATATTTAATGATTATTTAAGCAGCATTCTCAATGAATCATCTAATACACCAAGTGATGATATAGATGAGTCTGTAGTAGATGCAATATATCGCGGCGAATATGGAAATGGGGAAGAACGCAAGCAGAAACTTGCATCCGCAGGATATAGCTGGGCTGATTATCAGGCAGCTGTAGAAGCAAAATATTATTCGGATAATGCAGAAGAATCAGAAGAAGACAATGATACATCTGAGGAAAATACAGATGAAAGATATGCAACAGTAGAGCCAGGTGGTTCATTCTGTCAGATTGCAAGAGATTATTTAGGCGATGAATGCAGGGCTCAGGAACTGGCAGAGTATAATAATATGACATTAGATACTATGTTATATGCAGGTATGGAATTAAAACTTCCTTGCTAAATAATAATTTTTGAGGAATATATCATGATAAGTTTCAGACAAAAGGGCGATTTCCATAAACTCACTAGGTATCTGGAAAGAGTGGAAGAAGTAGCACGAATAGGGGACCTTGATAAATACGGTCGCCAAGGTGTGGCAGCCCTTGCGTCTGCTACGCCGAGAGATACTGGAAAAACTGCAAATTCATGGAATTACGAAATAAAACAGGAGAAGGGTTCGGTATCTATTAGTTTTTATAACACGAATATTCAAAATGGAGTTCCAATTGCAATTATCTTGCAGTATGGACATGGAACTCGTAACGGAGGCTGGGTACAGGGTCGAGATTATATCAATCCTGCTATTCAGCCTATTTTTGACGAAATTGTCAAGTCGGCGTGGAAGGAGGTTACAAGTTTATGAGTACAACTGTTGACCAAAGAGTCGTAGAAATGCGATTTGACAATAAGCAGTTTGAAAATAATATTCAGACAAGCTTATCTTCGATAAACAAACTTAAAAAGAGTTTGAATATGGAGGGAGCAACAAAAGGACTTGAAAGTGTTGAAAAAGCCTCCGGTAAGATAAATCTTTCTGGGTTAGCAAATGCTGTTGAAACTGTTAATGCAAAATTTTCAGCATTAGAGGTAATGGCTATTACAGCTTTAGCAAATATTACAAATTCAGCAGTAAATGCTGGAAAGAGCATTATGTCGGCGTTGACTATTGATCCTGTAAGAACAGGTTTTGAGGAATATGAAACACAGATTAATGCTGTTCAGACAATCTTAGCAAATACCTCATCAAATGGGACGACCCTTGACCAGGTCAATAATGCATTGGATGAGTTAAACCACTATGCGGATATGACTATTTACAATTTTACGGAGATGACACGTAATATTGGTACTTTCACAGCAGCCGGCGTTGATTTGGACACTTCTGTTTCCGCAATCAAAGGTATTGCAAACCTTGCCGCCGTATCTGGTTCAAATTCACAGCAGGCAAGTACGGCAATGTATCAGTTATCACAGGCATTGGCAGCAGGAACAGTTAAATTGCAGGACTGGAATTCAGTTGTAAATGCTGGTATGGGTGGTCAAGTATTCCAGGATGCCTTAAAAGAAACAGCAAGAGTGCATGGAATAGCAATTGACGACATGATTAAAGATGAAGGGTCATTCAGAGAAACTTTACAGAAAGGTTGGCTGACATCAGATATCTTAACTGAGACATTATCGAAGTTTACTGGTGACTTAAATGAGGAACAGCTCAGAACAATGGGTTATACTGACGAACAGATAGCATCAATAATCAAAATGGGTCAAACAGCAAATGATGCCGCTACTAAAGTAAAGACATTTACTCAGTTATTTGACACATTAAAGGAAGCCGCACAGTCTGGCTGGACTCAGAGTTGGGAAATTATCGTTGGTGACTTTGAAGAAGCGAAAGAGCTACTCACAGAGATGAGTGATACATTCAGTGCGATTATAAATTCATCAGCGGATGCCAGAAATAGTATGTTACAGGGTTGGAAAGACTTAGGTGGAAGAACAGCACTTATAGAAGCGGCAAGAAACGCTTTTGAGGGAGTGCTTAGTATTATCGAACCAGTGAAAGAAGCATTTCGCGAAATCTTCCCTCCGATGACAGCACAACAGCTATACAATATTACAGATGCGTTAAGAAATTTGACAGCATATCTGAAACTAAGTGATACAAATTCAGAAAATTTGAAGAGGACATTTAAAGGTTTGTTTGCAGTAATTGACATTGTTAAACAGGCTTTCGTTGCTGTAGCGAAAGGTGTTGGTTCTCTTTTAGGTGGAACTGGCGATTTAGCAAGTTCTATTTTATCAGTTACAGCACGTTTGGGAGATTGGCTGGTAAAACTTGATGATACTATAAAGAAAACGAATATATTTAACGCAGCTATACAAGCAGTTGTTAAATTTATAAAAACAGGTGTGGCAGTAGCAACAGATTTAATCGACAAAGCTGTTGACGCAGTCGCAAGATTCGTAAATGCTATAAAGCAGAAATATGATACTGGCGGATTTGCAGTTATTCATTCCGTTTTGGAAAGAGTACATACAAGAATGTCAGAAGTTGGAGAAGCTGCTGATGGAATGCGAAGTGGAGTTGAAATTGCAATTGGTGCAATGGGTAAGGCACTCGAAAATTCTAAGTTTTTACAAGCCCTCCAGGCATTATGGGATGGTGTAAAGATTATTGGAAATGGTATTACAAAAGCAATGAAAACTCTTGCAAGTGGATTTGTAGAAGATATCAATAATGTCAATTTCTCAAGTGTGTTCGATGTTCTCAGTGGAATTTCATTAGCTGGAATTGCGGTTGGAATTAATAAATTTCTTAAAGGGATTACAGATGCAGTGAGTGATGTTACGAAACTAACAGACCAAATCAAGGGAATTCTTGATAGTGTTAGAGGTTGTTTTGAAGCATATCAGACACAATTGAAAGCAGGAACTTTAATTAAGATTGCAAGTGCAATTGCTATTCTCACAGGGGCTATAGTAGTTCTCTCACTTATTGATTCTGCAAAATTAGCATCAGCTATTACAGCTATGACTGGATTGTTTGCTGAACTTATGGTATCTATGGCTATCTTTACAAAGATAAGCGGAGACCTTAAAAAAGCTGGAAAGACAACTACAATTATGTTGGGTTTATCAGTTTCAGTGTTAATTCTTGCATCAGCGTTAAAAAAGATTGCATCTTTGAGTTGGAATGAGATAGCGAAAGGACTTACTGGT
This sequence comes from Lachnospira hominis (ex Liu et al. 2021), assembly GCF_014287955.1. GTDB lineage: Bacteria > Bacillota > Clostridia > Lachnospirales > Lachnospiraceae > Lachnospira > Lachnospira hominis. The sequence continues at coordinate 53,833 of NZ_JACOPD010000005.1, forward strand.
ATTACTGTAATTTCTGGCGTTTTGGCAGGAGTTGCAAAAGTTATTTCAAAAGATGAAAAGATAATTACCAAAGGTGCTTTTAACCTTATATTTCTAGCGACAGCTGTTAAGATATTAGCATCTGCCTGCAAGGATATATCAAAACTTAGCTGGGGAGAACTTTGTAAGGGACTTACTGGAGTAGGTGTCCTGATGGCAGAGATAGCTTTATTCTTAAATACAGCTAAATTTAGTGGGAAAGTAGTATCAACAGCAACAGGAATTCTTGTGTTGTCAGCCGCTATAAAAGTATTAGCATCTGCCTGCAAAGATTTAGGCTCTATGCAGTGGAGTGAGATTGGAAAAGGGCTTACAAGTATTGGTATATTACTTGCAGAAATTGCAACATTTACAAATCTTACAGGTAATGCTAAGCATGTTGTATCAACAGGAGTTGCGTTAATTGCTATTTCAAGTGCTATGAAAATTATGGCATCGGCTGTAGGGGATTTTGGTTCTATGCAGTGGGATGAAATTGGTAAGGGATTGACTGCTATGGCAGGAGCATTGGTAGAGATTGCATTAGCAATCAAATTAATGCCTAAAAATATGGTATCAACCGGTGTTGGTCTTATTGTAGTTGCTAGTGCTCTTACAATGTTATCAAATGTTCTAAGTACAATGGGAAATTTGACATGGGAAGAGATTGGAAAAGGACTTGTTACTATGGGAGTAGCGTTAGCGGAATTGTCGATTGCGTTAAATCTTATGAACGGAACATTGGCTGGTTCAGCAGCGTTACTTATTGCAAGTGCTTCATTAGCCGTATTGGCTCCAGTGCTTAGTATATTAGGAGCTATGAGTTGGAAAGCAATTGCTAAAGGCTTAATTTCCTTAGCAGGTGCATTTACAATTATAGGTGTGGCAGGAGCTGTATTATCACCGATAGTTCCAAGTATTCTGGCGTTAGCAGGAGCATTCACACTTATAGGCGTAGGCGTTGCTGCGACAGGAGCAGGCTTATTAGCGGCTGGACTTGGATTACAGGCACTTGCTGTTGGACTTACTGCGATAGCTGCGGCTGGAACAGCAGGAGCGACAGCACTTGTAGCGGCATTGGCAGTCATTATTACAGGCGTGGCAGATTTGATTCCGGCAGTATTGGTGAAATTGGCAGAGGGAATTGCTGAGTTCTGTGTTGCATTAGCAGGGGCATCATCACAAATTTTAGAGTCGCTTGTCGTTATTATTACTGCTTGTCTGTCGGCGATATCAAATGTGGTACCTCAATTGGTCGAAGTTCTCGTAACATTGCTGGTTACAACTCTTCAAACTTTGGCTGAGCATACGCCAGAAATTGTACAGGCTGTATTCGATATTCTGATTGCATGTCTACAGGGAATTGCAGATAATATCGGAATGGTGATTCAGACTGCTATAGATATTGTGCTAAATTTCATCGACGGAATAGCTCAAAAATTACCAGATGTGATTCAGTCTGGTGTTAATTTGCTCTTGAGTTTCATCGAAGGAATTATTAGTGCTATCGACAATAACTCTGAGCGATTAGCAAATGATATACGAAATTTGTTTAAAGCATTGATTCGTGCAGCGGTTCTTGTACTTACTGGTGGAGTTGTTGATATTAAAGAAATAGGTTCAAAAATAATGGATTCTGGATTGATTCAGGGTATCAAAGATAAATTATCGCATTTAAAAGAGACTTTTCAAAGCTTGCTATCGGATGCCAAACAGGTTATTTATGATAAAATAGATGACTTTAAAGATGTAGGAAAGCATATTATAGGTGGACTTATAAATGGTATCGCAGATAAAGCTTCTGATTTAGCTGACTCAGCAATTAACGCTGCAAAGAGTGCTGTGAATGGAGTAAAGAATTTCCTTGGTATTCATTCACCATCGAGGGTATTTGCTGAAATCGGTAGGTATGCTGACGAAGGCTTTGTCAATGGTGTAAAAGCTTATGCCGGAAAAGTATCTGACGCTACTGTTGATATGGGAAAAGGTGCTGTTGGAGCAATGTCTGACACACTTTCAACTATTGCAGATTTGGTTAGTTCGGATATAGACGCAGAGCCTACTATAAGACCGGTAATGGATCTGTCAAATATTCAAAATGGTGCTAATCAGTTATTTAGTATGATGAAGAGTGTTGATGGGTATTCGTTATCCGGTTCATTAGACATTGCCAATAGAACCGGCAGTCGTATTAATGAAGTAAGAAGTAAAGCAACTGATAATTCCAGTGTGTTAGATAAGATTTCAGATGCTGTTGGAAACTTCAACGGCGGAAATTCATTTGAAAATACATTCAATATCACAGGAAGTAATCCTAAAGAAATTGCAGAGGAAGTATCAAATATTATTCAGAGACAAGTTGAAAGGAGGGATGCTTCATGGGCGTAATTATTTACAATGGCATTTCGTCAGAAGAATTCGCTATCCAAGTGGAGCACCCACCTGGATATGAAACTCCGGAAAAGGACTATGAAGTTACACATATTCCTGGAAGAAACGGAGATATTTACGTCGATAAAGGGTCATATAAGAATGTATCAAGAAGTTATGACATAGCTATTGGTGCTGAAAATAAGGATTTTATAATGATGGCAAATTTTATTTCGGAGTGGCTTAATTCCGCATCTGGATATGCTAAGTTGGAAGATTCATATGAGCCGGAATATTATCGACTTGCTGCTTATAAGAGTGGCGGAACAATCGAAAACATATTACAGCACGCTGGGCGTATTACAGTCGCATTTGATTGTAAACCTCAGCGTTTTCTTAAATCTGGTGATAATCCAGTAATTGTTAGGGCAACGAGCAAATTAAGAAATCCCACAGGATTCAAGTCGCTTCCTATTATAAAAGTGAACGGTTCTGGAAAGGGAAATCTGAGAATCGGTGATTATGTTATTACCATTTCTAATATTAGTTCGTATCTAACAATTGATAGTGAGTTACAGGATGCCTATAAAGGGATTACAAATTGTAATTCACTTGTAACTTTGAGCAACGGATTTCCGAAACTTATAAAAGGTGAAAACGAAATTTCTTTTTCTGGTGGAATAACAAGTGTGGAGGTGATACCTAAATGGTGGACACTATGATTACTCTTCATGAGTCTACAGAAACATCATTCACAACGAATGGATTAGGCACATTAAGTGATGCTATTACTTGCGAAGTTACTGAAGAAAGAAATGGTGAATTTGAACTCGAAATGGAATATCCGGTTACAGGTATCAGATATAAGGAGTTACAGCTTAGACGTATAATTATGGCAAAGCCGAATCCTTATTCTGACTTGCAACCATTCCGAATCTATGCAATTACAAAGCCAATCAATGGAATTGTAACAGTAAATGCAGAACATATAAGTTACGATATGTCTGGATACCCTGTATCGGCATTTGCAGCTGACACAGTTCAAAATGCATTTATTAATATGAAATCTGCATCAGCGGTCAATTGTCCGTTTTCGTTTTCAACGGATAAAACTACAACTGCAAATATGACAGTTCTCAAACCATCGAGTATGCGTTCACTTCTTGGAGGCGTTGATGGTTCAATCCTTGATGTGTATGGAGGAGAATATGAATTTGATAAATTCAACGTAAAGCTTTGGAATAAAAGAGGTGCTGATAGAGGTGTTAGCATCAGATACGGAAAAAATCTTACTGATTTAAAGCAGGAAGAGAATTGCAGTTCTGTCTATACAGGTGTTTATCCATTCTGGTATTCAGAGCAGGAAGGTCTTATGCAATTGAATGAGAAGATTGTAAAAGCATCTGGTACATATAACTTTACAAGGATTTATCCGCTGGATTTGTCACAGGAGTGGCAGGAAAAACCAACTCAGGAACAGCTTAGAACAAGAGCTAATTATTATATGAAAGTAAATAACATAGGAGTACCAGCTGTATCATTAACAGTATCATTTACACAATTATCACAATCTTCTGAGTATGCTAAATATGCTCTTTTGGAAGATGTACATCTTTGTGATACTGTAAGCGTTGAGTTTCCAGAGTTAAATGTTAGTGCCACAGCAAAATGTATAAAAACTATATATGATGTCATAAGTAATAAGTATATATCGATTAAACTTGGCGAATCAAGAACAAATCTCGCATCAACTATTTCTGATCAAAAGCAGGCAATTTCTGATACTATTACCAAAACATTTATGCAACAGGCACTTGATAATGCTACACAGCTAATTAGCGGCGGTCTTGGTGGTTATGTAATTATGCATAGCAGTAACGGAGGACAGTATCCAGATGAAATTCTTATTATGGATACAGATGATATTGCTACTGCGAAGAAGGTATGGCGTTGGAATAAAGATGGACTCGGATATTCTTCAACAGGATATAATGGTCCATTCGCTTTAGCTATGACACAGGATGGTCAGATTGTAGCAGATTTTGTTAAAACTGGAACTATGAGTGCGAATCGTATAAATGGCGGCACTTTAATTCTTGGTGGAAAGAACAATTCAAATGGTACGGCACTTATAAAGGGTGTAGACGGAAATGTTCTTATTCGACTTGACGTGGACGGTATGACTTTATCAGAAGATGTTCAGATTCCTTATGATAATATTTCTGATACTCCATCTATCCCAACAAAAGTGTCAGAGCTTACGAACGACTGTAAATATGCAACAGCGACTGATGTTGAGAAAATTATATCAAAAAGTGATGGCATTACACGTAGGATGAATTTTGTGCAAATTGGCGAAGTGAATTCAGATGGTAAAGTATCAAAATGGACAAATGAATGCTACTTGGAATTTAAAAATGGTATTCTCGTTAATTGTTCATTACAAGATTATTAGAAAGTAACATATAAAAATTTATTAGAAAGAAAATACGAGGTGACAAACTATGGGTGTATATACACCAGACTCAAATAGAGTTGTACATTATACATATGCCGATATGACAGCTCGTCAGATTGTACGTCCGGTTCATCTTGTACAGTATGACCAAGGCTTACCAATTATTGCGGTAAAACTGTATAATGACGGACTTGAATATACAATACCTGCAAACGCAACTGTTAATATTAGATGTGGCAAGGTTGATGGTAACTTTGTATATAATCCTGCATTGGGATGGGATTCTGCTATGCATACAGTTTACTTTGAAGTTACAAAGCAAATGACTGCACTGGCAGGAGAAATAAATCCTATTGTGGAGATTGAGCTAAATAACAAGATTGTATCCAGTGGAGCTATTGCCGTACAGATTGATTTTAATCCTGTACAGGAACAGAGTATAAAATCAACAACTGAATATATCACAGGCAAACAATATGCTGAACAAGCTGTAGATGCAGCAGCGAGAGCATCTAATTCAGCAAATGAAGCCGCTGGGTATGCTAATACAGCATCTAAAAAAGCCGATGAATCATCATCATTCGCAGCAAGTTCAGCAAGTTCAGCAAGTTCAGCAAATTCCAGTATGTTGGATGCAAAAAAATATGCTGATAAGGCATCATTGTCAGCAGCTTCTGCTTCACAGAGTGCTACAGCGGCAGCAGACAGTGCAGACGAGGCAGAATCATATGCTGCATCATGGAAAGGGTCACTATTGCCGCAGGGAGTTGTAGCTTTTAGCGAACTTCCAACATCCGGGCTTGTCGCCGGACATCTGTATGCTGTAAAAGATAAATTCATATCCGACAGCAGATTTGAAGAGGGAGCAGGGCATCCGTATCCACAGGGAACATGTGTCTATTGGACAAAAGATAATAAGTGGAAGGTTTTGTCGGGAGTTTTAAGCCTTGAACTTACAAAGGCAGAATATGATGCACTTACAGACGCACAGAAGAAAAACGGAACAATCTATTATGTAAAAGATGCAGACAACCTTATAGAAGCAGATGAAATAAACGGACTTGCAGTCGTGGCGACAAGCGGAAATTATAACGACCTAAAAAATAAGCCGTCTTCACTGCCAGCGTCTGATGTGTCAGACTGGGCAAAAGCAAAAACAAAGCCGTCATATACAGCTGGAGAAGTTGGACTTGATAAGGTCGGAAATTTCAAGGCGGTGTCAACTGTTGCAAGTCAGGGATTATCTGATGCGGAAAAAAGTAACGCCAGGGCGAATATAGGTGCACAGGCGGCAGGCAGTTACGCCGCATTAACACACACGCATGACGACAGATATTACACTGAATCAGAGACAGATACAAAGTTAAAAGAAAAGTTAAGTGCAATATTGAAAGGGTCCGCAAATGGTTTGGCTGAACTTGATTCCACAGGCAAAGTCCCGGCTTCACAGCTTCCGTCATTCGTTGATGATGTAATTGAGGGCTATCTTTACAATGGAAAGCTATATAAGGAATTGGGGCATACAACGGAAATAAGCGGCGAATCGGGTAAGATATACGTTGATTTAAGCACGGAAAAGACTTACAGGTGGTCGGGAAGCACTTTCGTTGTAATATCTGATACTCTTGCACTGGGGGAAACGTCAACGACAGCTTACAGGGGAGACAGAGGAAAGGCAGCATATGAACATTCACAGTCGGCTCATGCACGTACAGATGCAACAAATACAGAAGCATCTGCGACAAACGGAAATCTAAAGATAAACGGAAATGAAACACAGGTTTACAGACACCCGGCTGGCACCAATCCACACGGAACGACAAAGGCAGATGTAGGTCTTGATAAGGTCGGAAATTTCAAGGCGGTGTCAACTGTTGCAAGTCAGGGATTATCTGATGCGGAAAAAAGTAACGCCAGGGCGAATATAGGTGCACAGGCGGCTGGAACATATCTGACAGAACATCAGGATATAAGCGGAAAGCTTGACAATACAGCAACAGGTGCGAATTCACTTCTTTCAAATCTCACAGCAAGCTGGACGGCAGCACCGACAGACGATACGAATTTTATACGACAGGATACCGGTGGCAAAAATGAATTTGGCAGGGTTAAATTTTCGACATTGCTGACTTACATAAAATCAAAATTATCGAAGGTTGCCGCAAGCGGAGATTATAACGATTTGAGTAATAAACCGACTATTCCATCTGTTGGAAATGGAACAGTGATTATTAAGCAAGCCGGAACGGTTAAGGGGGCATTTACAACGAACCAAAGTGGCAACACGACGGTGGAGCTTTCTGACAGTAATACTAATACTTGGCGTGGAATTCAGAATAATTTAACATCGGATTCAACATCAGATTCTTTATCAGCCGCACAGGGTAAAGTGCTAAAAGGATTAGTTGACAGTAAGGTAACTGAATCACAAAATGTGGCAACCGACCTTAATAACATAAAGTCAACAGGAATACATCATATATCTGCAAGCACATCAAATAATCCTACCGGTACGCATGGAACTTTATTTGCAGAATTCAACGTAGGAACACCATATCAAATATGGCTTCCCGATAATTTAAACACTGCATATAAACGTAACTATACGACTTCGACATCATCGTGGGGAAAATGGACGCAGTTAAAATTTACAGATACAGTATATAGTGCTGCTACTCAGTCAGCAAACGGTCTTATGTCTCCGTCAGATAAAAAGAAGTTGGATGGCATAACAAGTGGAGCAAATGCAGTAATCAAAGTCATGTCAGCTACTGATTATAGTAAATTAACTGATGCACAGAAGAAAAATGGAACTATTTATCTAGTAAATTAATGAAAGGGAGAACGACATGGGAAAGATTTATTATAACGGCGTTGATTATTCGACACCGACATCTTCAGGCGTTGCCGGAGTAAAAGGTGCTGCGGAATCCGTCTACAGGACAGGCAATATAAATATTACTCCGGCAGATATCGGGCTGGGTAATATAAACAACACAGCCGATAAAGATAAGAGTGTAAAGTATGCAAACAATGCGGGATATGCGAACTATGTTAATAATGCTGATGATGTCAATGGTCATGAAATTGAAATAGGATATAACAATCCGGTGACGGATTATACAATGATTAACTTTTTTGCTGCATTTACATCAGATGATGATGAGATAATAATAAGACCTGTAGATGATGCTCTTGTAAGAGAATATTTTTCAATGGTAACGACACAGGAGGTTATAAATGGCGTACTTACATTTGGCAACAATGATGATTACGGACTTAGGGCATATGCGGATAATTATGGCAGAATTGGGGACAGTTCAAAACAGTTTTATGAAGTATATGCAAATAAAATTTATGAAAATAAAACATTGTTATCAGACAAGTATGCTCCTAAAGCGGTTGAATTATATAATTCGACAAACACCGCATACAACGCAAACATAACTTTAAGTCAGAATGTCAGCAATTTTAAAACCATAGAGATATTTTTTGTCGATAACGACGGCGATGATAACAGCATAAGAATAAGAGCAGCGGCGGAAAAATTCAAAATGAATTCGCACGCATACGTAAGTGGTACGTGGTACGACAAGTTTACGTATTATGCCGTAAGCGGTACAAAGTTGAACTTCAGTTCTTCATATCAGAAAAATCAGGGTGGAGTTGTTGAAAGCGGTAATTATCATAAGATTTATAGGGTAGTCGGATATAAATATTAACAAAAATGATTAATGGAAATCTGTAAAAGGAGGAATTATGGAATCTTGGTTTCAAATAATAATTACAATTTTTAGTTCGGTACTTGCGTCTTCTGGATTATGGGCGTATTTATCAAAACGAACAGAAAACAAAGATGTAAAGACAGAGATGCTTATTGGATTAGCACATGATAGGATTATGTATCTTGGTATGTCGTACATTGAGAGAGGATATATTACTCAGGATGAATACGAAAATTTGAAAGTATATCTTTTTGAACCATATGAAAAATTGGGAGGTAACGGTTCTGCTAAAAGAACTATGCAGGAGGTCGATAAACTTCCAATACATAAATTTATTCAAAATAAGGAGGACGAACATGATGAAACTTAATGACAAGACTTACGACACACTGAAATGGATTGCAATGTATTTGCTTCCAGCGGCTGGTACTTTATATTTTGCTCTTGCAGGCATTTGGGGACTCCCATATGGTGAGCAGGTTGTTGGTACGATTACAGCTATTGATACATTCCTTGGAGTTATTCTTGGAATTAGCACAGCACAGTATAATAAGGCTAATAAAACGGAGTAGTGTCAGTATTTGTTAAGAGGGCGTGTGAATAGCATTCCCTCTTAATTTTTCCGTACGTAGGTTACTGGTAAAAAGATTATGATTACCTCAAGACTGGAGGTGATTGTATGAAAGATAAACTTTTATTATCTATAAAGGAGACATCAGATTTATTTGGTATAGGTCAGCACCGATTAAGGGATATAATCCGTGAAGATTATGATTATAAATATCATTTAATGGTTGGTCGTGTTATAAAGATAAAAAGACAATCATTTGAAGAATTTATAAGCAAAGTAGAGCAGATATAAAATATCGACAAGGTGCCCTGGATGTGATATTATTATTTAGTATTCATTCGAGGCACTTTTTAATGGAGGGCTGAGAATATGGCAAATAAAACTAAATCTGAAAAAAACAAACCGAAAAGAAAAACGTTGAGGGCTGACGAATACTATAACTCAAAAACGAAAAGGTATGAGTATCATTATAAAGATGCTCTTGGAAAGGAAAGAGTGGTAAGCTCATATAGACTCGAACCTACGGATCAATTACCAAAAGGTAAGCGTTCGGGGAAAAGTTTACGTGAAAAGGAGGCAGAATTAAAAGTACAGTTAGAAAATAATATCGACATGGACGGAGCTAAACTCACATTATTAGAAGTAATAGATAGATATCTTAAACACTTATATAATAGGAAAGAACTAACTCATAATACTAAGGTTGGATATAACACAACCATAAAAACATTAGCACAGTACAAACTTGGTCACATGGAAATAGGTAAAATCAAACCAGAGCATTGTGAAGAATGGCTTTCAGATATGAAGAAAAAGCATAGAGGCTCAAGTATTCAGACTCAAATTAGTCTTATAAAAAGATCATTTGAATATGCAATCGATTATGATTACATAGTAAAAAATCCTTTCAGACGTATTACTACTGATAAGAGTGATAGTAAGAAAATGGAAGCAATATCAATTCGGGATATGCAGCGATTCCTTGAATTTTGTTCAAAGGATGCTCATAGTGCTCATTGTTATGACATGATATATGTGCTGTTTTGGACTGGTTTAAGGGTATCAGAGTTATGCGGTCTAACACTTGATAATATAGATATGGAAAATCATTTAATTCGAGTAGAAAAACAACTGCAATGTATCAATCATACGCATGTTGTCTTACCGACGAAAACCATAAATGGAACAAGGTATGTTCCTATGACTGATGGTGTATATGAATGCTTTCAGAGAATATTGAAAAATCGTTATATTATGGGGGATATTGAACCAGTGTGCTATGATGAAAAAGGCAAAGCATATGAAGGATTTGTATTTCTGGCAACAAGAAGCAGAAAGACAATCGTTAGATCACATGTCGAAGAATACTTGCAAAACTGTATCAAGAGATTCAACAATGCAAATTCTGATAATCCTATACGGAAATTTGAGCCGCATATATGTCGCCATACATTCGCTACGAATATGCAGGGATTACCACCAAAAACATTACAGTATATATTAGGACATGGAAACATAGTTACAACTATGAATAACTATGTAAGTGCGAAACCAAGTGAGCAGCAACTTGTAGAGATTAACTTGCTTGCAGCATCAATAAATACTAATTAGTATAAAAAATCACGTACTAATTATTTACTAAATATATGCTGGTATGAGATGTAATTAAATATAATAAAGAGTAATGAAATGGAATGACTCCAAAAGCTGTAAGTGGCTTAATTACTCAAAGAATGAAGTAATGAATGGAGATGATAATAAATGATAGCTATAATCGATTATGACGCGGGCAATTTAAAGAGTGTAGAAAAGGCATTAAAGTATTTAGGTCAGGATGTTATTGTATCAAGAGATTCGAGTGAGATACTTCAGGCTGATAAGGTTATTCTTCCGGGCGTAGGTTCATTTGGAGATGCAATGAATAACCTTGACCATTTTAATCTTGTTGATACAATAAAAAAAGTAGCCGAAAAGGATACGCCATTTTTAGGAATCTGTCTTGGATTACAGCTTTTATTTGAAAAGAGTGATGAGACACCGGGAGCAGAGGGACTTGGAATTCTTAAAGGAGAGATATTAAGAATTCCACCAAAGGAAGGATTGAAGATTCCTCATATGGGATGGAATTCACTTAATATAAAGCCACAGGCAAGATTGTTTGACGGAATTGCTAATAACTCTTACGTTTATTTTGTACATTCATATTATCTTAAAGCTGAGGATGAAAATATAGTTGCAGCTTCAACTGAATATTCAACACATATTCATGCTTCTGTTGAATCAGGAAATATATTTGCATGTCAGTTCCATCCTGAAAAGAGCAGTGATGTTGGTTTGAGAATTTTGAAGAACTTTGCTTCATTATAATATTAGTAATTATATTGATTGGAGATATAATATATGTTTACAAAGAGAATTATTCCATGTCTGGATTGTAAAAACGGAAGAGTTGTAAAGGGGACTAATTTTGTGGATCTGCGTGATGCAGGAGACCCGGTTGAAGTTGCCCAGATGTATGATAAATCAGGAGCTGATGAACTTGTATTTCTTGATATCACAGCTTCAAGTGACGGAAGAAGTACAACTGTAGATTTGGTAAGAAAGGTTGCTGAAAAGGTATTTATTCCATTTACAGTTGGTGGTGGAATAAGAAGTGTTGATGACTTTAAGGTGCTTTTGAGAGAAGGTGCAGATAAGATTTCAATTAATTCGGCAGCTATTATGAATCCGACACTTATAAGTGAAGCAGCAGACAAGTTTGGAAGCCAGTGTGTTGTGGTTGCAATAGATGCTAAAAAACGCGATAATGGCAGTGGATGGAGTATTTATAAAAATGGTGGCCGTGTTGATATGAATATTGATGCGGTTGAGTGGGCAATGAAAGCTGAAAAGCTTGGTGCCGGCGAGATACTTCTGACAAGTATGGATTGTGATGGAACTAAGGCTGGATATGATATTGAGCTTACAAGAACAATTGCAGAAAATGTATCCATTCCCGTAATTGCCTCAGGCGGAGCAGGTAGTATGGAACATTTTTATGATGCTTTTACTGAAGGAAAAGCAGATGCAGCTTTGGCAGCGTCATTGTTCCATTATAAAGAAATGGAAATAATGGATTTAAAGAAATATCTTGCAAATAGAGATATTTCTATGCGTTTATAGAGGTGTATAAAATATGTCAATGATTAATAATGACTGGCTTGATGCAATAAGCCCGGAATTTTCAAAGGATTATTACAAAAAATTATATACATTTGTAAAGGATGAATATAGTAAAACAATTATATATCCGCCTGCAGAAGATATATTTAATGCATTTCATTTTACACCTTTAAGTAAAGTGAAAGTGCTGCTTCTTGGACAGGATCCATACCATAATGAAAATCAGGCACATGGGTTAAGTTTTTCTGTACTTCCATCACAGCATGATATTCCACCATCATTGCAGAATATATATAAAGAACTGCATGAGGACTGTGGATGTTATATTCCTAATAACGGATATTTGAAAAAGTGGGCAGACCAGGGCGTTTTGCTATTAAATACTGTACTTACAGTACGTGCACATCAGGCCAATTCGCATCAGGGAAGAGGTTGGGAAAATTTTACAGATGCAGTTATTCAGGCTGTTAATGCACAGGACAGACCTATTGTATACATGCTCTGGGGAAGACCGGCACAAAGTAAAATCCCAATGCTTACTAATCCAAAGCATCTTATACTTACAGCACCTCATCCAAGTCCGCTCTCAGCATACAGAGGCTTTTTTGGCTGTAAACATTTTAGCAAAGCTAATGAATTTTTGAAAGCAAATGGAGCAGAGCCGATTGACTGGCAGATAGAAAATATATAGAAATACGTAATAAAATCCCCCGGGTGTCTGATGACACCCGGGGGATTTTTTGAGCGAATTAAACACTCAATATTAGGAGAACAATAATATGAATGAAAACTAGAAAGTTTTATTCATCTGAATCTAATTCGCTGTCTGCTAATGCACCAACAGAAGATACAATTACAACTGTGGCGATAATTGAAACAGCAACTCCAATGATTGGACCAATAAATAACATAAACATTGAATAATCAATCCCCTTTACTAAATAAAATAAAGCTACGTTTTAAAAACTAATCTAATAATAACACTACTTAGATTCTTTTGCAAGATTTTTATTTGCGGTTGCGAGCATAAGCTTGATTCTGTTAAGCTGGTTGACTTCTGAAGCACCCGGGTCGTAGTCAACTGCAATGATATTTGACTCAGGGAAAGCAGCACGAAGCTCTTTAATTACGCCCTTACCAACAATATGGTTAGGAAGACATGCAAATGGCTGACAGCATACAATGTTTCCTGCACCATTATGTATGAGTTCAATCATTTCGCCTGTAAGCAGCCATCCTTCACCGGTCTGGTTGCCGAGTGAAACAAGATCTTTTGCAAGAGCAGCTGTTTCTTGGATACTTGATGGAGCAGTAAAACGCTTGCTTTCTTTTAATGCTTTTGTAGAGCTCTTTCTGAACCATTCAAGAATTTTAATAACTGAATTGTTCAAAAATGCTGATTTCTTTGAAGCACCGAGGTAATCACGCTTGAAGTTTGCATTTTCGGCACAGTAAAGCAGAAATCCCATAAGGTCAGGAACAACAGCTTCAGCACCTTCACTTTCAAGCAGGTCTACAATGTAATTGTTGGCAGAAGGAAGGAATTTTACAAGGATTTCTCCTACAACACCAACTCTAGGTTTCTTAATATCAAGAAGTTCAATATTATCGAAATCTTTTATTATTGCACGGACGTTTTTATTGTATTCACGCATAGAAACTTTAGGCTGTGTCAGCTGTTCAATTAATACTTTTTTCCATTTCTCATGGAGAGCATTGACAGAACCTGGCACTTTCTCATATGGACGTGTTCTGTATACAACATTCATAAATACATCACCATAAACAATAGCCATCATTGCTTTTTTGAGCATTTTCAGGTCGTATTTAAAACCTGAGTTGACTTCAAGCCCCTGTGCACTGAGTGATATTACAGGAATATAAGATAATCCAGCTTTTGAAAGTGCTCGTCTGATGAAACCGATATAGTTTGATGCACGGCATCCGCCGCCTGTCTGTGTGATGATAATAGCTGTCTTGCTTAAATCATATTTACCTGAGAGAACAGCATTCATAATCTGTCCGACTACCATAAGAGAAGGGTAGCACGCATCATTATTTACATATTTAAGTCCCATATCAACTGATGACTTATTGTCATTGTCAAGAACTTCAAAATTATATCCGCATGATGAGAGTGCAGGACCAAGCAGGTCAAAATGGATTGGTGACATCTGAGGGCAGAGAATAGTATAATTCTTTCTCATTTCAGGTGTGAATTCTACTCTGCTAAATGCAGCACTTTCAATCTTTCTCTGGTAATGTTTCTTTTCACGTACCTTTAAAGCTGCGATGAGTGAACGTACACGGATTCTTGCAGCACCAAGGTTATTAACTTCGTCAATTTTAAGTACAGTATATATTTTACCGGCCTTTGTAAGGATATCATTTACTGCATCTGTTGTAACAGCATCAAGACCGCATCCGAAAGAATTAAGCTGGATAAGATCAAGGTTATCTTTTGTCTTAACATAGCTTGCAGCTGCATAAAGTCTTGAGTGGTACATCCACTGGTCCATAACGATGAGAGGACGGTCAACTTTACCAAGATGCGAGACTGAATCCTCTGTTAAAACAGCAATGCCATATGAATTGATAAGTTCAGGAATACCATGGTTGATTTCAGGGTCAACGTGATATGGACGACCGGCAAGGACGATACCGCGTTGACCGGTTTCATCAAGGTATTTGATAACTTCTTCACCTTTTTTATGTATGTCTTCCTTTGACTGCATAAGTTCATTCCATGCATCTTTAACAGCTGCTTTTACCTGTGATGACGGAATGTTATTGAATTCTTCAGAAAGACGTTTTTCAAGAATTTCAACATTTTCAAAAGAGAGGAATGGATTTCTGAAATCAATATTTTCAGTTTTTAATTCTTCTACATTATTTTTAATGTTTTCAGCATAAGATGTTACAATCGGACAGTTATAATGATTGTTTGTTTTTTCAATTTCTTTGTGTTCATAAGGAACGCATGGGTAGAAGATAAACTTAACACCCTGTTTAATAAGCCATGTTACATGTCCGTGTGCAAGTTTTGCCGGATAACATTCTGATTCTGATGGTATCGACTCAATACCGAGTTCATAAATCTTTCTGCTTGACTGTGGTGAAAGAACGACGCGATATCCTAATTTTGTAAAAAATGTATACCAGAAAGGATAATTTTCATACATGTTAAGCACACGAGGGATGCCGACAGTTCCCCGCGTTGCAGCATCTTCTGCAAGTGGTTCATAATCAAAAAGTCTGTGAAGCTTGTACTCAAAAAGATTTGGCATTTTTTCAGTTGTTTTTTCTTTTCCAAGTCCGCGTTCACAGCGGTTTCCTGTAATGAAACGTCTTCCGCCAGAGAATTTATTAATTGTAAGGTAGCAGTTGTTGGTACATCCCTTACAACGTGTCATTGTTGTGCTGTATGTAAGCTCGTTAATTTTGTCTATAGAAAGCATTGTAGATTCTGAAATTCCGTCATAACGTTCTCTGGCTATTAATGCGGCACCAAATGCACCCATTATACCTGCAATGTCAGGACGGACTGCCTTTACGCCTGTGATTTTTTCAAAGCTTCTAAGGACAGCATCATTGTAGAATGTACCACCCTGAACAACGATATGTTTTCCAAGGTCACCCGGATCAGAAATTTTGATAACTTTGTAAAGTGCATTTTTGATAACAGAGTATGCAAGTCCGGCAGAAATATCAGCAACTTCTGCACCTTCTTTCTGAGCCTGTTTAACTTTTGAGTTCATGAATACAGTACATCTTGTACCGAGGTCAATAGGATGTTTTGCAAAAAGAGCTTCTTTTGCAAAGTCCTGAACAGAGTAATTAAGTGATTTGGCAAATGTTTCAATGAATGAACCACATCCTGACGAACATGCCTCATTTAACTGTACTGAATCAACAGTCTGGTTTTTAATCTTGATACATTTCATATCCTGACCGCCGATATCAATGATACAGTCTACTTCAGGGTCAAAAAATGCGGCAGCGTAGAAGTGTGATACTGTCTCAACTTCGCCGTCATCAAGCATAAGTGCTGATTTTATGAGAGCTTCGCCGTATCCTGTAGAACATGACTGTACAATCTTGGCATCTTTAGGGAGCTTTGTATAAATGTCTTTGATGGCACGTATTGTTGTGGCAAGCGGAGAACCATTGTTACTGCTGTAAAATGAGTAGAGGAGTTTACCGTCTTCGCCTACGAGTGCAACTTTTGTGGTTGTAGAACCGGCATCAATACCAAGATAACAGTTGCCACTGTATGATGCGAGGTCAGCAGTAGGAACTTTTGCTTTATTATGTCTTTCTGTAAATGAAGAATAAGCTTCTTTATTTTCAAATAAAGGCTCCATACGTTCAACTTCAAAGTCAAGTTTAATCTTGCCCTGAAGACGTTTTATAATGTCTGAAACATCAACACATATATCTTCTTTGTAATTCATTGCAGAACCGATTGCTGCAAAAAGATGAGAATGTTCTGGGGCAATAATCTGGTCAGGACCAAGATTTAATGTACGTATAAAAGCTTCTCTTAACTCTGATAAGAAGTGAAGAGGACCACCTAAAAATGCAACATTGCCACGGATTGGCTTACCACATGCAAGACCTGATATGGTCTGATTAACAACAGCCTGAAAAATAGAAGCTGACAAATCTTCTTTTGTTGCACCTTCGTTGATAAGAGGCTGGATGTCTGATTTTGCGAAAACTCCACATCTTGCAGCGATAGGATATATAGATTTGTAATTTTTTGCATATTCATTAAGACCTGAGGCATCAGTCTGTAAAAGAGTAGCCATCTGGTCAATAAAAGAACCTGTACCGCCGGCACAGATACCATTCATACGCTGGTCAACACCATTAGTGAAATAGATAATCTTGGCATCTTCTCCACCAAGTTCTATTGCAACATCGCACTGCGGAGCTTCAGCCTGAAGAGCAGTGGAAACGGCAACAACTTCCTGCGTAAAAGGAACTTCAAGATGTTTGGCAAGAGTGAGACCGCCTGAACCTGTAATTACAGGGTGGCAGTTAAAATTACCAACAGAAGCTACAGCTTTTTCAAGAAGCGACTGTAATGTTTCCTGTATATTGGCAAAATGACGTTCATAGTCTGAAAAAATCACTGTATTATTGTCATCAATAAGAGCAATTTTAACGGTGGTTGAACCTATATCAATTCCAAGTTTATATGAATTCATAAAAATATCAGGCAAAAAGTGCCTGCCTCCTTAATTATAATTTGTCGAATAATGCGATTCGTTTCATTATATTATGAAAAAAAATAAATTTCAACATTATAACCTTATTTTATTGATTTTACATATTATGGCAATGCAAAATTTTAGAGTTTTAATATATTTTTTATAAAAGAACAGTGATGATTCGTTGACAAAAACAGTTTATATATTTATACTAAATTTAATTAGCACAAAGGCGTTGAAAGGGGCTTGTTTAAAGTATGAAATTCTTTGATAAGTTAGAACGTAGATTTGGTAAATATGCCATACCAAATCTTATGTATTATATTATAGGTATATATCTTGTGGGATTTGTTATAGAATTATTCGCACCTGATGTATATACTTATTATTTTAGTCTTGATGCGGCAAAGGTACTGCATGGTCAGGTATGGAGACTGGTTACGTTTATTTTGCAGCCACCGTCAAGCAGCATTATTTTTATGGTATTTACATTATATTTTTATTATGTAATCGGAACTGTACTTGAGAGAATATGGGGTTCATTTAAGTTTAATGTCTATTATTTCAGCGGAGTAATCCTGCATATTATTGCAGCATTTGTTATTTACTTTATATTTGGCTGGTCATTTAACATGTCAACATATTATATTAATCTTGCACTG
Source organism: Lachnospira hominis (ex Liu et al. 2021) (assembly GCF_014287955.1). GTDB lineage: Bacteria > Bacillota > Clostridia > Lachnospirales > Lachnospiraceae > Lachnospira > Lachnospira hominis. The sequence goes on from NZ_JACOPD010000005.1 coordinate 72,015, forward strand.
TTTCTAGCATTTGCGGTCGAACAGGCAGATACGGAAGTCCTTCTGTTTTTTGTACTTCCTATAAAGATGAAGTGGCTTGGATGGCTTGATGGAATTATATTTGCAATAACGATTATTGGCGGATATCTTACACCTGTAATGCCTAAGGCTATATGGAGAGGATTTTATAATGCAGGACTTCTTGCCGGTAATTCATATACATGTTATGTAATGGCAACATGTGCATTAATCTCAATGCTTAATTTTATTATTTTCTTTTTTGCTACAAGAAAGGCACCTGGCAGGACATATACACAGAAGAATTATCGTAAAGCTGAGAAAAGAGCTGATAAGGCAAGAAAAAATGCGGGAAGTTTCAACGAGAGATTTTATAATGCGAACTCTGAAAAAAGCACATGGGATAGTGCCAATAAACCGTATATTAATCCGAGAGGTACAAAGCACAGATGTGCTGTCTGTAACAGGACAGAGCTGGATGGCGATAATCTTACATTTAGATTCTGCACAAAATGTGCAGGCAATCTTGAATATTGTCAGGATCATCTGTATACACATATACATGTTACAGGTGATAATAACAATCAGAATACACAAAAAAATTAAAAAATGTTTTGAAAGAACGGCATAAATATGTTAGTATCAATATAGTGCTGCAAAAACAGTATTTTTTCTTATTGCTATTATAAAAGATTTATGCAATAATTTGTATTTGTGTTTAGTATGAGATAAAATTAATTGAATTAAAGTTTATTTTGGAGGTCAGAATGAAAAAAACTAAAATAATTTGTACAATGGGTCCTAATACTAATGACAGAGAACTCATCAAAAGTCTTGCTCTTGTAGGAATGGATGTTGCAAGATTTAACTTCTCTCATGGTGATCATGAAGAGCAGGCAGGACGTTTCGCATTAGTTAAGAGCGTAAGAGAAGAACTCAATATTCCTATTGCTACATTGCTTGATACAAAGGGACCTGAAATAAGAACAGGTGACCTCAAGGACGATAAGAAAGTAACACTTAAAGAAAATCAGAAGTTTACACTTACAACAAGAGACGTACTTGGTGATGAGACAATTGGAAGAATCACATATGCAGGTCTTCCACAGGACGTTTCAAAGGGAAATACAATTCTTATTGATGATGGTCTTATTGAACTTTGTGTAAATAATGTTATAGATGGCACTGATATTGAATGTACAGTAGTAAATGGCGGTGAGCTTGGTTCAAGAAAAGGTGTTAATGTTCCTAATGTAAGTATCCGTCTCCCGGGTATCACAGATAAGGATAAGGATGATATTTTATTTGGTATTGAACAGGGATTTGATTTTATTGCAGCTTCATTTGTAAGAAATGCAGCTTGTATTCAGGAAATCAAGGAACTTCTCTGGTCTCATAATGCAGATATTCCTGTAATTGCTAAGATTGAGAATGCAGAAGGCATTAAGAATCTTGATGAGATTATCAGAGTTGCTGATGGTATCATGGTTGCCCGTGGTGATATGGGTGTTGAAATTCCTGCTGAGCAGGTTCCTCATATCCAGAAGGAAATTATCAAAAAATGTAATGCGGCATATAAGACAGTTATCACAGCTACACAGATGCTTGATTCAATGATTCGTAATCCACGTCCTACAAGAGCTGAGGTTACTGATGTTGCCAATGCTATTTATGATGGTACAGACGCTGTTATGCTTTCAGGTGAGACAGCTAATGGTAAGTATCCTCTTGAAGCATTAAAGATGATGGTTAAGATTGCTGAGACTACAGAGCAGGATTTACCTAAGAAGTATGCAGATTATGCTAAGCTTCATACAAAGAGAGGAGTATCAAGTGCTGTTACTAATGCAACTGTACAGACAGCAGAGAATTTAAATGCAAAAGCAATCGTATGCCCTACAATTTCAGGATTTACAGCAAGACTTGCATCTAAGCTCAAGCCGGATACACAGATTGTTGGATGTTCACCATATGATGCTGTTCTTAGAAAAATGCAGATTTATTGGGGTGTAAGACCTGTTAAAACTGCTATTGAGACTTCTACAGATAAGATTATTGAGCATGCACTTGTCACAGCAGAGAATGCCGGATATATTGGCGAGGGAGATGTTGTCATTGTATCTGCCGGTATAGCAACAAACTCTTCTCCAACATCAAAGAGAGGTCTCACAAATACAATGCGTGTTGTAACAATCTAATTGTTACATCATGAGCATATGTCGTGATGACATTTATGAAAAGTAAACTTTTAAAAATATTTATATGGATTCCTGCTGTTATTTGTGCGGTTATGATATTCGGATTTTCGGGACAGAATGGTGAAAACTCGGGAAATCTCAGTCGTAAGGCAGCAGGTGTCATAGTTGATATTGCAGACAGCGTACATCTTGTAGATGTACGCTGGAATGGCAGACAGGAACTTATAGACAAGATAGAATTGCCTGTAAGAAAAGCAGCACATATGACTGAATATGCAATATTTGCATGTCTTGTTTATCTGGCATTTACAGTTGATGGTGTCAGTTGGCAGCTCGTCAGATTTATAAGTTTTTTTGCAACGGCAGCATTTGCATGTTCAGATGAATTTCATCAATTGTACGTTCCGGGAAGAAACGGATGCGTTACAGATGTACTGATTGACTGTGTTGGAATATTAATCGGTATTATTATATGTTCCATAGCTGACAGGCGTAAAAAAATGATAATTTAGTATGGCATTTTAGAAAATATTGTAAAACGGGAAGTGGGGAATAAACATATGACACTTTATGATGAATTAGTAGCAAGAGGACTTATAGCCCAGGTTACTGACGAAGAGCTTATAAAAGATTTAATTAACAATGGGAAAGCTACATTTTATATTGGTTTTGACCCAACTGCTGATAGTCTTCATGTAGGTCATTTTATGGCACTCTGTCTTATGAAAAGACTTCAGATGGCAGGTAACAAACCTATTGCACTTGTAGGCGGTGGTACAGCTATGATTGGCGATCCGTCCGGCAGACAGGATATGCGTAAGATGATGACAGAAGAACAGATTCAGCACAATGTTGAATGTTTCAAAAAGCAGATGTCAAGATTTATTGATTTTTCAGATGGCAAAGCAATACTTGCTAACAATGCTGACTGGCTTTTAAATCTTAATTATGTTGACTTCTTACGTGAAGTCGGAGCATGTTTTTCTGTTAATAATATGCTTAGAGCAGAATGTTATAAGCAGAGAATGGAAAAAGGACTCAGCTTCCTTGAGTTTAATTATATGATTATGCAGTCATATGACTTTCTTATGCTCTACAAGAAATACGGATGTAATTTACAGTTCGGTGGCGATGATCAGTGGAGTAACATGCTTGGCGGTACAGAACTTATAAGAAAGAAATTAGGAAAAGATGCGTCAGCAATGACAATTACACTTCTTCTCAACTCTGAAGGTAAGAAGATGGGTAAGACACAGTCAGGTGCAGTATGGCTTGACCCTGATAAGACATCACCATACGATTTCTATCAGTATTGGAGAAATGTAGATGATGCAGATGTATTAAAATGTATCAGAATGCTTACATTTATACCACTTGAAGAGATTGAAAAGATGGACAGCTGGGAAGGTGCACAGCTTAACAAAGCAAAAGAAATTCTTGCATATGAGCTTACTAAGCTTGTTCATGGAGAAGAAGAAGCAAAGAAGGCAGAAGAGACTGCACGTTCTATATTTACTGGCGGAGATGCACAGAATATGCCTTCAGCTGTAATTTCAAAAGAATCTTTTAAAGATGGAAATATCGATATTATTTCAATTGTTCATCAGGCAGGACTTGCGTCTTCAAGATCAGAAGCAAGAAGAGCTGTTGAGCAGGGCGGCGTAAGCATTAATGGTGAAAAAGTATCAGCTATTGATGCAGTATTCGCTATGGAATTATTTGAAGATGGCGTAGTTGTTAAAAAAGGCAAGAAGAATTTTAGAAAAGTAACAGTTTAGGATGTCACGAAAATGAAGAAGAATCAAATTGTTCTTATCAGAGTTGTCAGTGTAGCCATACTTATGGCTGCACTGGCACTGATTTTAATATTTGGTGCGGGAAGTACTGTTTTTACAAAAATAATAAAAGACCTGAATAATGGTGGCGTTACATCTGGTGCTTCAGCTGTTTCTGTATATAATCTTGTATGTTATAAGGGAATGAATGCCATATATCAGATAATATTCGGAATTGCATTGTTTACAACAATAGTTGGATTTGCAGGTGTGTTTTTTCGCATTAAGGGAACGGATATATGTCTTAATACGGCTATAATTTTTGATGTTGTAACAGGAGTATATCTTATACTTGCATACGTTCTTGAAAAAAATAAATTTATGCATAAAGTGTTTGCAAAAATTTATCTTGGAGAGTTTGATACACAGTTTACGGCTGTAAGACTTATAAAACTTCATGTTCTTATAGCAGGAATATTGCTTATACTTGTGAGTCTGCTTGCGTCAGCAATTGTAAAGTCAAGTGGAATACCAAAGATGGCCATTTACAAGGCTGAGAGTAATCTTGGATGGCTTCTTATAATACCATTGTTTTTTACATCATTAATATTTGATGTAGCAAGAGAATGGGCAATAAGAATTGCTTCGGGTTACAGTGATGTGTCAGGGCAGCTTTATGATATTTTAAAAGATTATTATTTTGGTGATAAGTTCCTTTTTTCAATGCCAAAGTGGCTTATTGTTTTTGTGGCTTCAGTTATAACGCTTTTTATAATGGGAGTGCTTAGAATTCATTTGAAAAGAATATTTGCTGTGATAATGGGAGCTGTTTTTACAGCTGCCGCTCTTATAAGATGCGTTGTTTTCTGGATGAATCCACCCGCAATATTCGGAACACTTTCATATAATGAAAATGTGTGTGATATGACAGACAGAGCAGGGGCAGCATATATGATATGTTTTGTTCTGGATATATTTTTTATTACAATTCTGGCAGTATTATGTATAATATGTGCACAGAAAAAGTTTTTTGAATTAAAAAATATACTGATAATCACAATCGGTTATGCAATTATCAGTATAGCTGCTATATTAATTCTTGGTTTTGGCGGCATATCTGCAATCTATGCAGGATGCGGCGTGATTGATGTTATAGCATCATCAGCATTGCTTTATCTCGCCTATAAAAGTTGATGCTATCATTGAGTAGTTTGTATAGTATACAACAAAACCGGGCTTTGAACCGGCAGGTTTTTTAACTTCTTTCTTTAAAACATAATCAACTTCAACTTTATCCTGGCTGTGTCCTTTTGAAAAATGTGCTGCGAGTGCGGCTGCTTCTTCAAAGGTACGGTCAGGAATTTCTTTGCCGTCAGTTTTTAATATGACATGTGAGCCTGCCATATTTTTTGCATGAAACCACCAGTCGCTGCCGTTTGCAAATTTGAAAGTAAGCTCATCATTCTGGAAATTATTTTTGCCTACATATATGTCGAAACCGTCGGATGACATGAAGTGAAGCGGTTTGCTTACAATTTTAATTTTCTTTGACGGTGTCTGATGACGATGTATATATCCTGACTCAATTAATTCTTCCTTGACCTGTGCAAGATCGTCCTCAGATACAGCAATGTCAAGTGATGAGGCGACTGATTCAAGATGTGCTATTTCGGCACGGGTTTCTTTTATCTGTACACTTTCGGCTTCAAAAGTACGTTTCAGTTTATTATATTTATTAAAATATTTTACTGAATTTTCGCGTGGTGTGAGTGTTGGGTCAAGAGGAATTGTGATTTCCTCGTTAGTATAATAATTAAGAGCTTTGAATTCCTTACTGCCTTCCGGAATATTATAGCCGTATGTGTTTATAAGCTCTCCGTAAACACGGTATTTATCACGTTTTTCAGTATCTTTTAACTGCTTTTCCTGTATGTCGGCTTTTTTAACGGAGCGTTCAAGTGCCGTTGAAACTATTTTCCTTAAATCAGATGATTTCTGGCGGATTCGTGTTACAGCATCTTTTTTGGAGTAAAAATCTCTTAAAAGAGTGCTGACAGAATCATATTTTGTACAATTATCAAACATTTCAAGCGGAATTGATGAGAATTCTTTTGGTTCATCTCCGATGTATACAATATTTGGAGTGAAAATATTATTTTTAATATTATCCATTATATTGCTGAAAATGTTGAACAAGTGAAGACTTTCATTTTCCTCAAGACAGTTCGCAGGCTTGTCAGAATTGATTGAAGCTTCAAAACATATTTCTTCTGCAGCGACAGGACTGATACCCGTATATGATGAATAAATTGCTTTTGATGTGCTCACAGGGCGTGTAAGTGCTGTGTTTTTAAATTCGTCATAATTCGTATTCAGTGGATTTTTCTTATCTGATGTATTGGGAATAAAATATTTTCGTCCCGGAAGAACTTCTCTTACAGAACTCATCTGTGATGAAACACGCTTGATACTGTCAAGGATTGTGTCGCCGTCGCAGAATATTATATTGCTGTGTTTGCCCATGAATTCTGTTATAAGATGTTTGCGGCATACATCCCCCATTTCATTCAGGTGTTCAATCTCAATGTCAAGAATTCTCTCAAGACCGGGCTGCGTGATGCCTATAATACGTCCGTTTCCGAGATGCTTCCTTAAAAGCATGCAGAAATTAGGGGCAGTCATCGGACTTGGCTTATTATCATCGGTAAGATATATAAGCGGAAGACTTGCATTAGCAGAAATTACAAGTCTGTACTGGCCGTTTTGCGTTTTTATTGTAAGAAGAAGTTCATCAGCTTCCGGCTGTGCAATTTTATATAATCTTCCTCCGATGAGCTTTTCGTTTAGTTCATGTTTTATATTAGAAATGACAATACCATCAAGTGCCATAAAATCCTCCTTGTTTTTCCGAAGGAAAAATCCGAACCCAGTGGTGAGGAGAGGATTTGTCCTCCTTGTTTTTCCGAAGGAAAAATCCAAATGTGCATCTTTGATGCACTATGCCCAGTGGTGAGGAGAGGATTTTCCCTTTGTTTTCTTGCTTATTTTAGCATAAAAATGAACTTGTGTCTTGTACTTTTGCTATATTATTGATATAATTAGCTGATAAGTGATTTTGATGATTAAATATATTATCATAGCGGAAAGGTATGGCTGACACAATGATAAAAAGTATGACCGGCTTTGGCAGATGTGAGCAAAGCGAGGGAACAAGAACAATAACAATTGAAATGAAGTCTGTAAATCACAGATATCTTGAGGCTGGAATAAAGATGCCTAAAAAGCTGAATATTTTTGAAGCACGTATGAGAGAAGTGCTTAAAAAATATGCACAGAGAGGTAAGATAGATATTTTTATTTCATATGAAGATACAGCTGACAGTAATGTTCATTTGAAATATAACAGTGATCTTGCGGCTGAGTATATGAATATACTTGACAGCATGGCTGAACAGTTCGGCAAACAGAATGACATAACAATAACTTCACTTTCAAGATATCCTGAAGTTATTACTATGCAGGAAGAGACGGAAGATGAGGAAGAGTTGTGGGCATTTATAAGTAAAGCTTTGGAAAATGCCTGCTCGCAGTTTGAACAGACAAGAATTCTTGAGGGAACAAATCTTAAAAATGATTTGCAGGATAAACTTAACCATATGGAAGAACTTGTTGATTTTATTGAGAGCAGAAGTCCACAGATTATGAAAGAGTACAGAAGCAAGCTTGAAAATAAAGTTACACAGCTTCTTGGTGATACACAGATAGATGAATCAAGAATAGCAACAGAAGTTATTATATATGCAGACAAGATATGCGTTGATGAAGAGACAGTAAGATTAAGAAGTCATATTTCACATGCACGTAAGTGCCTTGAGGAGACCGGCGGCATAGGAAGAAAGATGGACTTTATCGCACAGGAGATGAACAGGGAGTCTAATACGATTTTGTCAAAGGCAAATGATATAGAGATTTCTAATGCTGCTATAGATTTAAAGACACTTATAGAGAAAGTGCGTGAGCAGATACAGAATATAGAATAATTAATATTGATAAATAACTTGATTGTTTTTCAAAATTCAGATATAATTATTCGTACATATTTTTGACAGAAAAGAGGCTGATTATGAATAATCAAGGCACACTGCTTGTTGTTTCAGGATTTTCCGGAGCAGGTAAAGGCACAGTGATAAAAGAGCTTTTAAAAGAGCATGATAATTATTCTTTATCAATATCTGCAACTACAAGGAAGCCGAGAGAAGGCGAGCAGGATGGCAGAGAATATTTCTTCAAGACAAAAGAGGAGTTTGAAGATATGATTAGCAGGGGCAGATTCCTTGAACATGCCCAGTATGTTAATAATTATTACGGAACTCCAAGAGATTATGTTGAGGAGCAGATAAAAGCAAACAGGAATGTGATTCTTGAGATAGAAAGTGTTGGTGCACTTAATGTTAAGAAGATATTTCCTGAGGCAGTTCTTGTTTTCATAACACCACCTGATGCCGATGAACTTGAGAAGAGACTCAGAGGCAGAGGAACAGAAGATGAAGAGACAATAATTGCAAGATTAAGAAAAGCTGCCAAAGAATCAGAAGGTGTTGAAAAATATGATTATATAGTTATCAATGATACAGTTAAAGAATGTGCTGTATGCATTGATGATATTACGCACAGAAAAGAAGATGTACTTGCAGAGTGCAGTGCGGACAATGCTGATAACATTAAGGTAATTAACCAGATAAGACAAGATTTAAAAAAATATTAATTTAAGGAGAGTTATATATGTTACATCCATCATATTCAGAATTAATGGAAGCTGTAAACAGCAGAGCAGAAGAAGGAGAACAGGCAGTAGTACAGAGCCGCTACTCAATTGTCAAGGCGACAGCAGAGAGAGCAAAGCAGATTATAGATGCAAGATATCTTGAGGAAAAGTATGACAAGATTACAATTCCTGATAAAGACGGTAAGGACAGAGCACCTAAGAAGACTCCGGAAGACAGAAGAAAGATTTTCATGGGTAAAGAGCTCATTGATAATGCAGAAGATATGAAACCATTATCTGTTGCAGTTAAGGAATTATACGAAGGAAAGATTAAGATTGTTGATAATACTTCAGCAGACGAAGATTAATTGATAAAGGCTCAGCCATGCAACAGATTCTGCATGGCTGTTTTTTTCTGAAAAGAGATACAGGAGGCAGTGTTGAGCGGAAAATATATCGAAGAAGATAAAACAATAACATGTTCTGTAAGCAATGACTGTGGCGGATGCTGTTATACAAAAGTTCCATATGATAAAACTTTAAGTTTAAAACAAAAACATGTTACGGAACTTTTTAGAGGTGTTGCAGAATGTGAAAAGATAACAGGAATGTACAGACCAGTCTGTTATCGCAATAAAGTTCATGCTGCAGTTGGAACCAACAGGGACGGCAGAATAATTACAGGTACATATAAAGAAGGCACACATAAAATAATTCCGGTTGACGGATGTATGATAGAAGATGCCCAGTCGGAAAATATTTTAAAAGAATTGAGAAGATTATTTCAGTCATTTAAGTATCAGCCTTATAATGAAGATACGAAACGTGGATTTATAAGACATGTTCTTATCAGAAGAGGATTTTCAACGGATGAGACGATGGTTGTCCTTGTAACAGGACAGGTGCAGTTTCCGTCAAAAAATGCTTTTATAAAAGAATTATTAAAAGCATGCCCGTCTGTGACGACGATAGTTCAGAATATTAATAATATGTCAACAAGCATGGTGCTTGGAAAAAGAAATATTGTCATCTATGGAAAGGGATATATTGAAGATGTACTCTGCTCTAACAGGTTCAGAATAAGTCCTGATTCATTTTACCAGATAAATGTCAAACAGACAGAAAAACTCTATAAAGCAGCGATAAAGGCAGCCGGGATAAATAAAAATGATACAGTTGTTGATGCATATTGCGGAATAGGAACAATTGGAATAACAGCTGCAAAGTATGCAGGAAATGTTATCGGCATAGAACTTAATCCGAAAGCGGTCGAGGATGCACAGGTTAATGCACAGATCAATAATATAAAAAATATAAGATTTTTTGAGGGTGATGCAGGTGATTTCCTTGTTGAATATGCCCGGAATAAAAAAGCAGATGTTGTAATCATGGACCCTCCAAGAAGTGGTTCTGATGAAGCATTTCTTAAATCTCTTATAAAGATAAAGCCAAGAAGTGTAGTATATATTTCTTGTAATCCTGATACACAGATAAGAGATGTAAAGATTCTTGAGAAAGGCGGATATAAGGCAGAAAAATGTATGCCATTTGATTTATTTCCATATACGGAGCATATTGAAAATATCTGTGTTTTAAAGAGAGGAAAATAGCAGTGGAAGAGAATAATATACAGGAAGAAGAAGTAAAGACAGAAATAAAACAGGAAAATAATCAAGATGATGAAATAGAAATTCTTGAAGTTGAAGAGGTTAAAGAAAAAAAGGATTTTTCCAATGTTTTGTCTGGGATTTTTAAAAATAAAAAAATACTTACGGCGGCAGGAATCGTTGCTGTTGTTATTGTTGCAGCTGTTATCTGTGTGGTTATTTCAGTAAATAAAAGAGGCACAAAACAGACGCTGGCTGTTGAAGAGACGACAACACAGGCTGAGACTGTAACGCAGGAACAGACTACAGAAGAACCAAAAAAGCTTGAAAATCTCATGCTTGAAGCAAATGCAGATGAGAGTTCAATAACAGCTCATTTTGTCAATGAATCAGGAGAAGCTGTGACAGGACATAATTTTGCAGTACGTCTTTTAAGCGGAAGCATTGAAGAAAATCAGGAAAAAGTTGATAAACTTAAAAATGATAAAAAGAGCGGCACAGATAATCTTAAAGAAAGTACGGCAGTACAGACACAGGAAAATGGCAGCCAGTCAGAAGATGTAGTTGCACAGACCGGTGCAACAGAGTATGAAGATAATAATCAGGATGGAGAAGTTGTTATAACTGACCTGAATGAGGGAACATATACGCTTGTTGCAAAGGCATATGAGGGATTCGCACTTCCTGATGCTGCGGAAGTTTCACTTGTAAAATATACAGTTATAGAAAATATTCTTGAAAGTGTTGTATATGAAGATGAAAGCACAATTAAAGAAGATCCGGAGAATGGCAGGGATGATGAGCCGGAAGACGAGCCGGTAACGCCGAATGGCTCAATTGTGATAACACCGCCATCGTATTCGGATGATAATAATGGTGTGGTTTCTCATATAAAAACACAGAATGATTCATATGTTTATGAGACAAAAAATGTAAGCACGGCATTATTTTCCGATTCTGATATTGCATCATATGAAAAAGCAGCATGTTTTATAGAAAATAATGATGAAATAAAAGAATATGAAGGACTGGTAAAAGAAAGAACAACAGTTTCTGTTACAGATGGTGATAAAAGTGTTATAAGTACATTTCTTGTAAAGAGTGATAAAAAACAGGAATCACAGACAACAGCTGAAAAAGAGACACAAACAGCATCAGACGGGAAATTGTATGATGTCTATACTCTTTCACCGGTTCTTGTAAAAGAATATGGCGATGGCTGGCATAATATTGGCGGAAACAGATATTATTACAGGGGTTCACAGCGTGTGACAGGCTGGCAGAATATAGATGGATTGCAATATTATTTTGACGGAAATGGTAAACTTTCATCATGTACAATGATAGATGTTTCGACGTATAATGGAGATATTGACTGGAATGCAGTCAAAGCAGCCGGAGTTGATTATGCAATTATCCGTGTGGGTTACAGAGGATATGGAACTGCAAGACTTGTACAGGACAGGCGTTTTGAACAGAATATGCGTGGTGCAATAAATGCAGGAATCCGTGTCGGTGCATATATTGTCACACAGGCGGTAAATACTGAAGAAGCTGTCGAAGAGGCGAGCTTTATAGTAGAAAAATGCCGTGGATACAATGTGACACTTCCACTTGCAATTGATGTAGAATGGGCAGGAAACAGTTATGAAGAAGGAAGAGCCAATTCAATATCTGCTTCAACAAGAACAGATGTAATAAATGCATTTGCAAGAACGGTAATGAACAGCGGATATGCAGCTATGGCATATGCAAATAAAGACTGGTTTGAAAATAAAATATATTCAGGTAATCTGCTTTCATCATGCAAAATATGGCTGGCACAGTATAGAAATACTGAATATACATATGGCGGACGTGTAAATATGTGGCAGTATACAAGCAAAGGCAGAGTTGACGGAATAAACGGAGACGTTGATATAAGTGCATGGGTATATTGATAAAAGATTTAAAAGAATGGAGATTAATACATGAAAATAATGTTTGTGTCCTTAGGGTGTGATAAAAACCTTGTAGATACAGAAAATATGCTTGGTATTTTAAGAAACAGAGGATTTGAATTTACTGATGATGAATATGAAGCTGATGTAATAGCAATAAACACATGCTGTTTTATACATGATGCAAAACAGGAAAGCATTGATACAATTCTTGAGATGGCTGAGCATAAAAAAGACGGAAAATGTAAGGCACTTATTGTTTCCGGATGTCTTGCACACCGTTATCATGATGAAATAGAAAAAGAAATCCCTGAGGTCGATGCTCTTCTTGGAACAGCTTCATATGATAAAATTGCAGAAGTTGTATTATCAGTTCTTGAAGGCAAGGGATACAGCTGTATAGATGATGCGGACAGACTTGTAATGACGAAGGATGAAAGAATAATAACTACAGGCGGTTATTATGAATATTTAAAGATTGCAGAAGGATGTGATAAGCATTGCACATACTGCATTATTCCAAAGGTGCGTGGCAATTACAGGAGCTATCCAATGGAATATCTTGTTAAGCAGGCTGAACAACTTGCTGAAAAAGGCGTTAAGGAACTCATACTTGTCGCACAGGAGACAACGGTTTACGGTGTTGACATTTATGGTAAAAAAATGCTTGCAGAGCTTGTAAAAAAACTTGCTGCAATTAAGGATATTGCATGGATAAGAATACTTTACTGCTATCCTGAAGAAATAGATGACGCTCTTATTGAAGTTATCAAAAATGAGCCAAAAGTATGCCATTATCTGGATATGCCGATACAGCATGCCAGTGACAGCATTTTGAAGAAAATGGGCAGAAGAACAACAAAGCAGGAACTTAAAGATGTAATAAATAAACTCCGTGAAAATATACCTGATATTGCACTCCGCACAACACTTATAACAGGATTTCCCGGCGAAACACAAAAAGACCATGAGGAAATGCTTGATTTTGTTGATGAGATGGAATTTGACAGGCTTGGAGTATTTACATATTCACCTGAAGAGGATACGCCGGCAGCAGTTATGCCAGACCAGATTGATGAAGAAGTGAAAGAGCAAAGAAGAGATGCAGTCATGGAACTACAGCAGGAAGTTTCGCTCGACAAGTCGGAAGAAATGGTGGGAAAAGTTATAGACTGTCTTATAGAAGGCAAGATTGAAGATGATGATACTTATGTAGGCCGTTCATATAAAGATGCACCTAATGTGGATGGATTTGTTTTTGTAAAAACAGATGCTAATCTTATGTCGGGTGATATAGTTAAAGTACGTATTGACGGTGCAATGGAATACGATTTGATAGGTAGTCTGTGTGATTAGGCATGGAAGAATGGAGGAATATATGAATCTGCCAAATAAACTTACAATTCTTAGAACAATATTAATACCTTTTTTTCTGATATTTATATATACAGATTTCTGGGGAAAAGGAAATGCTTATATAGCAGTTGCAATATTTATAATAGCAAGTCTTACTGATTTATTAGATGGAAAAATAGCAAGAAAATATAATCTGGTGACCAATTTCGGTAAATTTATGGATCCGCTTGCAGATAAACTTCTTGTCTGCTCTGCACTTATCGCACTTGCTGACCTTGGAAAACTTGCAGGATGGATTGTCATTGTTATTATAGCAAGAGAATTTATAATAAGCGGATTCAGGCTTGTTGCTTCTGATAATGGAGTTGTAATTGCTGCAAGCTATTGGGGAAAGTTCAAGACAACATTTCAGATGATAATGATAATTCTTCTTGTTCTTGATCTGCCATTTAAATATATGAACATAATAAACATGGCAGTTGTATATATTGCACTTGCACTTACAGTGATTTCGCTGATTGATTATATTGCAAAGAATTACAAGGTATTTATTGAAGGTTCATCAAAATAAAACGGAAAGTTTTATCTGAAGGGAGCAGCATTTATGGAATTAAGAAATAATGGTCTTCTTGAAAAGCATGTTGTTGATGTTTTAAAAGAAAAAAAACTTACTATAACAACGGCAGAATCATGTACAGGTGGGATGATTTCGTCAAGGATTGTGAATGTTCCGGGAGCTTCGGCAGTGTTGAAACAGGCTTATGTAACATATTGTGATGAAGCAAAACATACAGTGCTTGGTGTAAAAAAAGAAACGCTGGAAAAATATTATGCTGTGAGCAGCCAGACTGCATGTGAGATGGCAGAAGGCGGTGCAAAGGCAGCTGGAGCAGATGTATGCGTGTCTGTTACAGGCGTAGCAGGACCGGATACAGAGGATGGAAAACCTGTTGGCTGTGTTTTTATCGGCTGTTTTTATAACGGAAATGTTACTGTTAAGGAATATTCATTTAAAGGAAACCGTATGGAAATACGTTCACAGGCAGCAGATGAGGCTTTAAAACTTGTTCTTAATGTTGTAAAATAAATTGCCTGATGATAAAGTATCAGTGATTGGTATGTTTTTACTAATTGCTGATATTTTTAATTTATTAATTAAAAAATAACTTTACAAATAAAATACAGTGTGATATACTCATACTATAAATTAATATTAATTATGTAAATAAGAACAAATATTCGCTTTATACTTGACATCAGCTGGACAATAATATATTATATATTTTACGAACAGGTGTTCATGATGTGCATGTATAAGAATATGTGCTAAGGAGAGGAGAAGTATGGTTAAAGAAGAAAAGATTAAGGCACTTGATGCCGCACTTGCAAATATTGAAAAACAGTTTGGTAAAGGCTCAGTTATGAAGCTTGGTGAGTCTAATTATAATCTTAATGTAGAGACAGTTCCAACAGGCTCATTAAGCCTTGATATAGCACTTGGACTCGGCGGTGTTCCAAAGGGAAGAATTGTTGAGATATATGGTCCTGAATCAAGTGGTAAGACAACAGTTGCACTTCATATGGTTGCAGAAGTACAGAAACGTGGCGGTATAGCGGGATTTATAGATGCAGAGCATGCCCTTGACCCTGTATATGCCAAGAACATAGGCGTTGATATTGATAATCTTTATATATCACAGCCTGACAGTGGTGAACAGGCACTTGAGATAACAGAGACAATGGTGCGTTCAGGAGCTGTTGATATTATTATTGTCGATTCTGTTGCAGCACTTGTTCCTAAGGCAGAGATAGACGGCGATATGGGTGATTCACATGTTGGTCTTCAGGCAAGACTTATGTCACAGGCGTTAAGAAAGCTTACACCGGTTGTAAGCAAGAGCAACTGTATTGTTATATTTATCAACCAGCTTCGTGAAAAAGTTGGAGTTATGTTTGGTAATCCTGAGACAACAACAGGCGGTCGGGCTTTGAAGTTTTATTCATCAGTAAGAATGGATGTAAGAAGAATTGAGACGCTCAAGCAGGGTGGCGAAGTTATTGGTAACAGAACAAGAGTTAAGGTTGTAAAGAATAAAGTGGCACCACCATTTAAGGAAGCAGAGTTTGATATTATGTTTGGCAAGGGAATATCTGTTGAGGGTGATATATTGGATCTTGCAGTAAGTATAGGACTTGTACAGAAGAGTGGTGCATGGTTTGCATATAATAATGAAAAGATTGGACAGGGACGTGAGAATGCCAAGAATTATCTTGCTGAACATCCTGAAGTTATGGAAGAACTTGACAAAAAAGTAAGGGAACATTATTTTAGCAAAGATAACGAAGAATCAGTAGAGAATGCAGAGCAGAGCACGTCTGAAGATGCAAAAGGGGTGCCGGCAAAGAAAAAGGCAGCAGCTAAAGAAGAATAATTGATATGGAATATTTCGTTACATCAATAAAAGAGATTACTTCAAGAAGAAGAGCTGTATATGTTGATTATGAACATGTTTTTGCATTGTATGCCGGAGAGTTAAGGAAGTTTGGCATTAAAGAGCAGTCCTATATAAGTGAAGATGTATATGACGAGATAATGACAGTTTTATCTAAACGTGCAGTTATCAGGGGGATGAATCTGTTAAAGAATAAAGATTATACGAGAGCAGAATTTATTAAAAAACTGAAAGACGGATATTATCCTGATAAAGCAGTTGATGCTGCATTGGAATATATTGACAGATATGGTTATATAGATGATGACAGATATGCAAGAAATTATGTAGCATTTAAAGCTCCTGTCAAAAGCAGGCGTATAATAGAACAGAAGCTTAAAGAGAAAGGCGTTTCCGCTGATATAATTGCATGTGTATGTGATGAGTATTACAGTGATAATGGTGAGTGTGAACTGAATCAGGTTGTTAGTCTTATTGAAAAGAGAACATCTAAGACAGATATAAGCAGAATGGATTACAATGAAAGACAGAAGCTTATGGCATATCTTTACCGACGTGGATTTAACTTTGATATTATTAATAAGGCTATTGATAAAGTATGTGATAATTGCATGTGAAACTTATCGGACAAGCGTAAATTTCTTGACAATAAAGCAAAATGAGTATAATATTAATATGTTGTATTGCTTGTACAATGAAAACTAAATAAGGAGGTGCTCCTGTGCTGGTTATTATCGCTATAATTGCAACATTGGTTATAGTCGCACCTATTACATGGTTTATTTCTGGTAAAGTTATCCAGAAGGCAAATGATGCCAAGATTGGTAATGCCAATGAAAGAGCCAGAGAAATAATAGATGAAGCATTAAAAACAGCCGAGACAACTAAGAAAGAAGCACTCTTGGAAATTAAAGAAGAATCTTTGAAAAACAAGAATGAACTTGAAAAGGAGACCAAAGAAAGAAGAGCTGAAGTACAGAAGTATGAAAGAAGAGTTCTTTCTAAGGAAGAATCCCTTGACAAGAAAATTGAAGCTGTCGAAAAGCGTGACTTGAGCATTACCAAGAAAGAAGAAGAACTTGGTAAAATGAAGCAAAAAGTTGATGAACTTGAACAGAAGAGACAACAGGAACTTGAAAGAATCTCAGGTTTAACCTCCGAACAGGCAAAAGAATATCTATTAAAGACTGTTGAAGATGATGTAAAACATGAAACTGCTGTAATGATTAAAGCATATGAAAGCAGAGCAAAAGAAGAAGCAGATAAGAAAGCAAAGGATTATGTGGTAACAGCTATCCAGAGATGTGCCGCAGATCATGTTGCAGAGACTACAATTTCTGTAGTACAGCTTCCTAATGACGAGATGAAGGGTAGAATTATCGGTCGTGAAGGCCGTAATATCCGTACTCTTGAGACACTTACAGGTGTGGAACTTATTATTGATGATACTCCTGAAGCTGTCGTTTTGTCAGGCTTTGATCCAATCAGACGTGAAATCGCAAGAATAGCGCTTGAGAAACTCATTGTTGACGGACGTATTCATCCGGCAAGAATTGAAGAGATGGTTGAGAAGGCTCAGAAAGAAGTAGAAGTTTTAATTAAAGAAGAAGGTGAAGCCGCAACTCTTGAAGTTGGTGTTCATGGTATTCATCCGGAGCTTGTAAGACTCCTTGGAAGAATGCGTTTCAGAACAAGTTATGGTCAGAATGCGTTAAAACATTCAATTGAAGTAGCACAGCTTTCCGGCCTTTTGGCAGGAGAGATTGGTTGTGATATCAAGCTTGCAAAACGTGCAGGATTGCTTCATGATATTGGTAAATCAATTGACCATGAAATAGAAGGTTCTCACGTTCAAATCGGTGTTGATTTATGTAGAAAGTATAAAGAATCGCCGACTGTTATTAATGCAGTAGCATCACATCATGGTGACGTCGAGCCAGAGAGCTTAATTGCTTGTATTGTTCAGGCTGCTGATACAATTTCAGCTGCAAGACCAGGTGCAAGACGTGAGACGTTAGAAACTTACACAAACAGACTTAAACAATTAGAAGATATTACCAATTCCTTTAAGGGAGTTGAGAAATCATTTGCCATTCAGGCTGGTAGAGAGATTCGAGTTATGGTCATTCCTGAAGTTGTTAGTGATTCGGATATGGTACTTATGGCAAGAGATATTTCAAAACAGATTGAGAGTCAGATGGAATATCCAGGACAGATTAAGGTCAGCGTTATTCGTGAGTCACGAGTTGTTGATTATGCCAAATAGAATGATTAGAGTTCATAGAACACCTGTGGGTATTGCCCGCAGGTGTTTTTTGTGTGCATATGTCAGCTGGAAAAAGTATATGTAAAACAAGAGACTGTTACTAAAATTAAGCCAAATGCAAAAAATACTTAATAATATAAAAAAAATACAAAGATAAATTAAAATTTTTAGTTTTGCTATTGCCTTTTTTGACGATTTATTGTATCATATCCAAAGTTTAATAAAAAGCAGGAGGTTTGGCTATGCAATATTGCGAAATGAGCAAAGAAGAATTATTAAAACTTAAAGAAGAATTGGACGAGACATATAAAGAGGCACAGTCTAAAGGTCTTAGTCTTAATATGTCAAGAGGTAAGCCGTCAGCAACACAGCTTAATATTACTATGGATATGCTTGATACTATTAACAGTTCTTCAGATATGAAGTCAGAAGATGGAACAGATTGCAGAAACTACGGTGTTCTCGATGGTATTCCGGAAGCTAAGAAGCTTATGGCAGATATAATGGGAACAACTCCTGAACATGTGATAATATATGGCAATGCAAGTCTTAATATTATGTATGACCAGGTTTCAAGAGCATATACACATGGTTTGCTTGGAAATACTCCATGGTGCAAGCTTGATAAGGTTAAATTCCTTTGTCCTGTACCTGGTTATGACAGACATTTTGCTATTACCGAACATTTTGGTATCGAAATGATTAACATTCCAATGTCAGAAAATGGTCCTGATATGGATATGATAGAAAAATATGTAAATAATGATGAATCTGTTAAAGGTATATGGTGTGTTCCTAAGTATTCAAACCCTCAGGGCTACACATATTCAGATGAGACAGTTAAGAGATTTGCAGCATTAAAGCCGGCTGCAAAAGATTTCAGAATATTCTGGGATAATGCATATGTAATTCACCATCTTTATGAAGATAAGCAGGATGAAATTCTTGATATTATATCAGAATGTGAAAAAGCAGGAAATCCTGATATGGTATTTGAATTTGCTTCAACATCAAAAGTAAGCTTTCCTGGTTCGGGAATGGCTGCACTTGCTTCATCTGAGGCGAATGTTGCTGATATTAAGAAACAGCTTACAATACAGACAATCGGTCATGATAAGATTAATCAGTTAAGACATGTAAGATATTTTAAGAATCTTGAAGGCGTAAAGGCTCATATGATGAAGCATGCTGCACAGATGAGACCAAAATTTGAGGCAACACTTAAAGTCCTTAAAGAAGAACTTACTGGACTTGGTATCGGTACATGGTCAGAGCCACGCGGTGGTTACTTTATTTCATTTGATGCTATGGAGGGCTGTGCAAAGGCAATCGTTGCAAAATGTAAAGATGCCGGAGTTGTACTTACAAATGCAGGTGCAACATTCCCATATGGAAAAGACCCTAAAGACAGCAATATCCGTATTGCACCATCATTCCCAACACCTGAGGAGATGGAACTTGCGTCAGATATATTTGTATTATGCGTAAAAATAGTAAGTATTGAAAAAATACTTGAAACAAAGTAAAATAAATTATAAGACAAACCCATTTCAGATATAATATTTGGAATGGGTTTATTTAAAATAAGTAAAAGGATGGAGAAGAGTATGAATACATTTGGATTTATCGGAATGGGTAATATGGGTTATGCTATGCTTAAAGGTGCACTTAATTCGTTTTCAAAAGAAGACATAATATTTACATGTCCAAGCAGTGACAGAAGAGAAAAAATAAGTGAAGAGACAGGCGTAAGATTTGCGGAGAGTAATGCTGAATGTGCAAACAATGCAAAATACATAATTCTGGCTGTAAAACCTCAGGTATATGATGTGGTTTTAAAAAATATACATGATATAGTTACAGAGGAAAGTATTGTAATATCGCTCGCACCCGGAATAACAATTACAGATATAAAAAGAAAACTTGGTGACAATATAAGAGTTGTGCGTGCAATGCCAAACACGCCTGCACTTGTCGGAGAGGGAATGACAGGGATAAGCTATAATACAGCAGAATTTTCATTTGAAGAAAGAGATATAATTGAAAAATTCTTTAATTCTTTCGGCAAAGTGGTAACTGTTCCGGAAAATCTTATGAGTGGAGTTGTATGTGCAAGCGGAAGTTCACCTGCATATGTATACATGTTTATAGAAGCACTTGCAGATGGTGCCGTAAAGTATGGAATACCGAGAAAAGATGCTTACAAGCTTGTTGCACAGACTGTACTTGGCTCGGCAAAAATGGTTCTTGAAACTGGTGAGCATCCTGGAAAATTAAAGGATAATGTATGCTCACCTGGAGGCACAACAATTAAGGGGGTTGCAGCTCTTGAAGAAAATGGATTCAGAAATGCACTTATAAAAGCGACAGATGCATGTTTTGAGGCATGTAACGGAGTAAAAAAATAATAAAAACAATAAATTTAGAGAATAGGGAATAAATATGGAACATATAAAAAGAGTCGGAAGAACATTAAAGCATAAAGGCTCAATATTATCATTTTATGAAGATGATATAATGACACCTGACGGAAATGTTGCAAAGTGGGATTTTATCGAGCACAGTGGTGCAGCTGCGGTTATTCCGGTGCTTGATGACGGAAGAATACTTCTTGTGAGACAGTTTCGTAATGCACTCGACAGAGAGACACTTGAAATTCCGGCAGGTGGAATAAATAAGGGCGAAGAGGCATATGCTGCGGCGATGCGTGAGCTTGAAGAAGAGACAGGATACAAGACAGACAGACTTACGCATCTTGTAAGCCTTGTGACAGCAGTTGCATTCTGTAATGAGATAATAGAAGTTTATACTGCAAAAAATCTCTGTAAAACACAGCAGCATCTTGATGAAGATGAATTTATTGATGTTGAAAGTTACACTGAAGATGAAATAACGGATATGATTTACAGCGGTAAAATACAGGATTCAAAAACTATTGCTGCAATTATGGCATATATAAATAAAACGAAACATACAATGCAATAAATAAAACAAAAAAGGCCAGGCTGTGAAGGCATCATTATTAATAAGAAGATACAGGTTTATTTTATTTATTTTTGCCGGGATGATTGTTGGAACGGTATTGTTTAACATATTTATAAAATTAAAAATAACAAACGCAGATTTACTTGGAAATGATTATCTTGCAATATATGATTCGGTGAGAATAAATGGAATAACAGTGTGGAAATATGTGTTAAAATCACGTATGAAATGGCTGGTATTTCTTGTACTTGCAGGAATAACAAAGATAAGAATTCCGATTTATGCATTATTTACAATGGCGGCCGGAGCCGGAAGCGGAATACTTATAAGCATAATGGTTTTAAAATATGGGCTTATGGGTATTGCTGTATTTTTGATTTCAATATTTCCGCAGTTTATCTTTTATGGAATAATGTATGTTCTTATGTTAAAAATATTTATCGAGAGTACGGGATTGGTAGGAATGAGAAAAAATCTTATTCTTGCAGGAATTGTAATTGCTATGTTTGTAGCAGGTACATATATGGAGGCTTTTTTGAATCCTATAGCATTAAAAAAAATGTATATGCTGATTTTTTAAGATTAAATAAGGCAAAAAAGGCGGCGTTTTTCTTTCCTTTTGGAAAGTTGAAAATGCCGCCTTTTTCTGTCTTTATTTATACAAGCTCTGCTATTTCGTATAAAAGCTTTTCTGATTCGTCCCATCCAAGACATGGGTCAGTGATAGACTTTCCATATACACCGTCGCCGACTTTCTGGCAGCCCGGTTCAATGTAACTTTCAATCATAACACCTTTGATGAGCTTCTTTACGTCTGATGAATGTTTCATGCTGTGAAGGATTTCTTTAGTGATACGAATCTGTTCCTGATATATCTTTCCTGAGTTGCTGTGGTTTGCATCTACAACGCATGCCGGATTCATCAAATCGCGGGCATTATACATATTGACAAGACGCATCAGATCTTCGTAGTGATAGTTAGGAATGTTCTGACCATGTTTATTAACGGCACCACGCAGAATTGTATGTGCGAGTGGATTGCCGGGTGTTGCAACTTCCCAGTTTCTGTAGATAAATGTCTGTTTTGCCTGTGCAGCAACAACAGAATTAAGCATTACAGAAAAATCACCGCTTGTAGGGTTTTTCATTCCGGCAGGAACATCCATGCCGCTTACAGTAAGTCTGTGCTGCTGGTCTTCAACAGAACGGGCACCGACTGCGACATAAGATAGAACATCTGCAAGAAACCAGTAATTCTCAGGGTAGAGCATCTCATCTGCAGGCATAAGTTCTGTTTCTTCCATGACTCTTATGTGCATCTTGCGGATTGCTACAAGCCCTGCAAGCAAATCAGGCTTCTTTTCAGGGTCAGGCTGATGTAACATGCCCTTGTAACCTGTGCCTGTTGTACGTGGCTTATTTGTGTATACACGAGGAATAATAATAACTTTATCCTTGATTTTTTCCTGAACTTTTTTAAGGCGGAGTGTATAATCAAGAACGGCATCTTCGTTATCTGCCGAACATGGACCTATAATTGCAAGAAATTTATCTGATTTTCCAGTTATAACATCAGCGATTTCCTTGTCACGCTCAGCTTTTAATGCAGCTGTTTTTTCAGGGACAGGAAATTCGGCTTTAATCTCCGTAGGAGAAGGAAGTTTTCTTATAAATTCAAAACTCATTTTTTACCTCATTTCTGCGATTTTCGCTTTTGCATCAGCTTAGAATTATAATATAAATATTAAAAAATGTAAACCCGGGCATAAATAATTACTTCTTTATATAAAGAAGTTGTTGTCATATTCCACGTCTGTAAGAAAAAGTGCGTTGGATGGAAGAGTGACGCCAGCATTGCTGCGAATTCTGCTTTCCATAGCCTGTTTTATATCGTCGTATGTAAACTGTCCGTAGCCTGCCTGTAAAAGAGTTCCGGCAATAATGCGTACCATATTATATAAAAATCCGTCCCCTGTAAAATCAATACGCATAATATCCGTGTTTTCAATTATTGAAATATTAATATCACTGATTGTTCTTACATGGGATTTATCAGGTGATTTGTCAGTTGTAAATGCTGAAAAATCATGAGTTCCTATAAAAATACGGGAGCACTTTTTCATGAATTCAATATCAGGAGAACTGCACATGCTTGGTTTTATATTTAAAGGCGGCATACAAGGAGTGTATACAAATCTGTGATAAAAAACATCGGGCTTGTCAGAAAGACTTACAAAATAAGAATAAGTTTTGCTCAAAGCACTTTTTCTGCTGTGAAAATCATCACGCACACGGCAGATACTTGTTATTCTTACGGAATCGCACAGTTTGCGGTTTATTTCTTTTGGAAAATTCTTTAAATCAAGATTTTTATTGCAGAAAAAATCAGCGGTCTGGCAGGTGGCATGTACGCCCGAATCGGTACGTCCGCTTGCACGGATATTAATATCTTCACCTGTGAACTTACTTAATTCATAATTCAGAAGTCCCTGAATTGTGATTAACGGATTGTCGGGCTGAAGCTGCCAGCCGTTGAAGGAAGAACCGTCATAGGAAACGGTAATCATATAGTGAAACATCCAAAACTCCTTTTTTGGTAAAATTATCTAAAAACAAATATCTAAAGTAATTATAGAACAAAAATAATAAACGGGCAATAGTATGATTTTGCAAAGGTTTGAGAATATAAAGAAAAAATACAAAAAAATTGAAAATTGTATATAATTCACAAAAAATATCAGATTGATATAATGATATTGAAAAAAATGTAGAAAAATGTTATTATCTGAAATGTAAAGACTACGTGATTGTGGTGGGATATATTTAACGAATAAGCAGGAGATGCTTATTCTAAACAGCTATAGAACTCTATGCAAATAGGGATTTATATATAAAAATTAAATAAGGAGAGGTTGTGCGTATGGTAATAAGAAAAAGAATGCGTATAGCAGCTGCAGTACTGGTTATGTGTACTATGGCAGGATGTTCATTGTTTCCGGATGGAACAAGAGTAGTTGAAAAAGATGCGGGTGAAAGCACACAGCAGATTGATTATAACAGCGATCATATAAAGTCAACTGTCAGTGATGTGCTTGAGATTGATGCTGACGTGTACAGAACAGATAAAGAGTTCAAAAGTTATACGATTGATTATTCAGGTGTAGATTCAGCAACAGCAGATAAACATGCGGATGTGTTTGCACAGGATGGTAAAGAATTATCAGATCGTAAAGAAATATTGGACAAAACGACAGGAAATGTAAGAAATATCATGTATAAGTACAGTGACGGAAGCTCTTATACAGAGACTTTTAGTATGAAAATGTACACATCAAAGGATGCAAGTGACAGAAAGTATAATTTGTATGTGCGGTTAGAAAAAGATAAAAAAGATTATCTGCCGCTGGATGAACTTGAAGACTTTTCAAAAGAAGAAGCAGAAAAAAGAGCAAGACAGTATTGTGACAAGCTTGGAATAACCGGTGTAGGTGATGTGATAGAATATTTTGCCATGGATGCTTCGCATATGACAGAGATAATGAACAGGGAAGAGAATGTTCAAGATTTAAAGTATTCCGGTTCGTTAAAGAGTGATAATAAAGAAGAGATAACATGGAATAAAGAAGATGAAGTATATGATTTTTTGTTTTATAAAAATATTGAGGGAATACCTGTTGCCTGGGCGGGAGCCAAAAGCAATAATGTGAATTATTCCAATCCATGTTATGTAAGAGTGGTAGTGGGAAGAGATGATATTAAGTTAATAGCTGATAATTATACATATAATATTACATGTGGCGGCAGTCCGGAAAATAATCAATTATGTACACTGGAGGATGCTATTACTGCTTTTAATACAGATAATCAATATGCAGGCGGTATAATGAAAATGAAAATAACTGAAATACGGCAGGTATATTGTCCACTGGCGAAAGTTATGGATGATTATTACAGAGGAACAGAGGCGGTTACATATCCGGTATGGCAGATTACATATGAAGTCGAAAGTGCTACGGTAAAAGATGGAACGGCTTACAGAGGTGTTACAAAAAGTATATATATAATGAATACAACTTATAATATCATCAGGAAAATGAGTTCTCAAAGTTAAGTGAGTCACATGCGGTTTATGTGTTAAGTATAATTTATGAGGATAATACGTCAAAGTGTAGGAGGGATTTTATGAGGATAAAATTAAGGGGTATGTGCCGCCATGAACTTATGAGAGTTATGTGTTCATGGCGTTTTTATATATCGCTGCTTATATATATAAGTATCGTATTCATAGCAGGGCATATGGATGTTGTAAAAAATTCTGCGGCTGAATCGATGCTTATAGTTGTTACCGGTGTTTCTAATTTTGATGTTGTATTATTTCTGACAGCTTCATTTCCGTTTGCATGTAGCTTTTGCGACGACTGGAATGACAGATATATCAATTCTGTTATTATAAGAAGTAATGTAATAAGTTATGCTGCCGCAAAGATGGTTGTGTGTGCACTGACATCATTTGCGGTGAGTTTTGTAGGGCTTAATGTCAGTACAGGAATATGGGCAATCCGGTACGGATGTGATATTCAGAGAACATATGGGATGGAGATTAGTAAAGGAAGGCAGTTCTATGACATTGCAGCGTCTTCGTTTCCGTATATGGTTATAATTGTTAAGACGGTGTGCTTTTCACTTGCAACGTCGGCATATGCCTCAATCGCATTTGCAATATCGTCAATAATTCCCAATTCTTTTGTAGCTGTAACACTTCCGCTTATGGTTGTGATTATTATCAGAAATTTTTTTGGATTTCTTCCGGGTGCTTTGAAACTTCCGGCTATTCAGGGAGCAAGCGGAGCATATGGAACGAGTACATCTGTTATGCTTATTATGTCATTAATGGTTGTAATTGGATATATTGTTCTTGCCGGTTGTGTGTTTTATAGATTTGTAAAGAGGAGGGTCGGTAATGAAATCATTTAGAATATGTATGCAGAATATAAGGAAATGGGGTTCTAACAGCCGTATAAAGATGTGTCTTATCATGTCGTTTCTTTTTGTTTATTCGTATATTTCCGGAATGTGGAAAATTATACCTCTTGTTGGTGAGAAGATGAATCCATGGATATTTCCGTTTCTTTTCTGCTGGAGATTTATGAAGATTGTATTTATGGCACCTATTGTATTTATTTTTTGTGATGCTCCGTTTATAGACAGCAACCAGTCATATGTTATGTTAAGGACGAGCAGAAAAAAGTGGTGTTTCGGACAGGTATTATACATATATGCAGGCTCTGTTATATACGCATTTGTGCTGCTTTTTTCTACGATAATTATTAATATCGGTCATATAAAGTGGGGAACCTCATGGGGAAAAGTGCTTGGTTCGGCAGGCACGTCTACAGTGCTTAGCACATTGGGAATTAATTATACGACAGTAAAGGTACCGACGATTGTAATAAGATATTATACACCTGCACAGGCTATGTTTTTTTCATTTCTGCTTATGGTATTAAGTTTTATTTTTATCGGACTTCTTATATATACAGTAAATGTTATTACAAAAACTAATGTTGCGGGGACAATAATTGCCGGATTTTTTGTGATATTAACTGCTGTTGTAGATGGAAATCAAAGGCTTATATGGTTTTCTCCTATAAGCTGGAATTCACTTAATAATATTGATGTTGCAGGCATGACGGCAAATCCTTCGATAGGTTATGTACTTGGAATGTATGTGCTGCTGATAGCTGTACTTACATTTTTGGCTGTATTTTTTGGAAGAAAACAGGAAATTATTGTTAGAAATGAGCATTGATGTGCGGAAAGAGAGGTATATATGAGTGATATTATAGAAATTTCACATGTGACAAAGAAATATGGTGCGGCAACAGTATTGAATGATGTAAATATTTCTTTTGAAAAGGGAAAAATACACGGGCTTATAGGTCGTAACGGTTCAGGAAAAACTATGCTTATGAAATGTATATGCGGTTTTGTGCCTGTGACGCAGGGCAGTGTTACAGTAAACGGCAAAAAAATCGGAAAAGATATAGATGTTCCGGAAAATCTTGGAGCAATCATTGAAACACCGGGATTTCTTAATAATTACAGCGGTTATAATAATCTTAAATTCCTTGCCGGGATTAATAAAAAAATAGGCAGGGAACAGATTCGTGAGGCTATTTCGTTTGTAGGACTTGACCCTGACAGTAAGAAGCATGTTGGGCGTTATTCGCTCGGAATGAGGCAGAGACTGGGACTTGCACAGGCGATTATGGAAAATCCCGATATACTTCTTCTTGATGAGCCTATGAACGGACTCGATAAACATGGTGTGAAAGAGATGAGAGAGCTTTTTAAGAGTCTTGCACAGCAGGGAAAGACGATTATTATGGCAAATCACAGTGCGGAAGATATTGATGTTTTGTGTGATACGGTATGTGAAATGGATCTGGGGGTGCTTACAAGGGTGAAGTAGTTGTAATTTTTTTCAAAATGTGTTAAGATATTAGACAATGAAGAAACTTATAAAAAGGAGAATTACAATGGAAGTAAGACCAGGAGCTAATCCGGCAGACGTAAAGAATTACGATACTGACAGATTGAGACATGATTTCCTCGTTCAGGACCTTTTTGTTGCTGACGAGATTAAGACTGTATACAGCCAGATTGACAGAATTATTGTAGGTGCTGCTACACCTGCAGCAAAGACACTTACACTTGAGGCAGGTGCAGAACTCAGAGCTGCATATTTCCTTGAGAGACGTGAGATGGGTATTATCAATATCGGCGGTAACGGTACAGTTACTGTTGACGGCAAGGATTATAAGTTTAAGTACAAAGACGGTATGTATATAGGAATGGGTGCTAAGGAGATTAAGTTCGCAAGTGATGATGCAGCTAATCCGGCTAAGTTCTATTTTAACAGTGCCCCTGCACATAAGACATATCCTACAGTATTTATCGACCCAGCCAAGGATATTCTTCCTGAAAATAAGAAAGAACTCGGATGTCTTGAGAGTGCTAACCACAGAACAATCAATAAGTATATTCTTCCGGGACAGGTTGAGTCATGTCAGCTTGAGATGGGTATGACTTGTCTTGAGCCTGGCAGTGTATGGAATACAATGCCATGTCATACACATGACAGAAGAATGGAAGTATATCTTTACTTTGAGGTACCTGAAGATGCCGTTGTTTTCCATTACATGGGAGAACCTACAGAGACAAGACATATTGTTATGAGAAATGAAGAGGCTGTTATTTCACCTAGCTGGTCAATTCATTCAGCATCTGCTACACATGCTTACACATTTATCTGGGGCATGGTTGGCGAGAATCAGGATTTCGATGACATGGATGATGTTGATATGAAGGATTTAAGATAATTACTATCTGATAATAATTAATCAACAATCCGGTTTAAACTGGTTCTGAAAAGTCAGATTATATTTTTGGAATGACACCGTATGGTTTCATTTATAGAATTTATTTAAGAAAAGGAGAATGAAAATGTCAGTAAATTTTTCACTTGAAGGTAAGACTGCATTAGTTACAGGTGCTTCTTATGGTATCGGTTTTGCTATTGCTTCAGGCATGGCTAAGGCTGGTGCTACAATCGTATTCAACGATATTAAGCAGGAGTTAGTTGATAAGGGTATTGCTGCATATAAGGAAGCAGGAATTGAAGCTCATGGTTATGTTTGTGACGTAACAAATGAGGATGCTGTTAATGAAATGGTTGCAAAGATTGCAAAGGAAGTTGCTCCTATTGATATTCTTGTAAACAACGCAGGTATCATTAAGAGAATCCCTATGTGTGATATGACAGCTGCTGAATTCAGACAGGTTATCGATGTAGACTTAAATGCACCTTTCATCGTATCTAAGGCTGTTATTCCATCAATGATTGAAAGAGGTCATGGTAAGATTATCAACATCTGTTCTATGATGTCAGAGTTAGGTCGTGAGACAGTTTCTGCTTATGCAGCAGCTAAGGGTGGTCTCAAGATGCTCACAAGAAATATCTGTTCTGAATATGGTCAGTATAATATCCAGTGTAACGGTATCGGACCTGGTTATATCGAGACACCTCAGACAGCTCCATTAAGAGAGCGTCAGCCAGATGGTTCAAGACATCCATTTGACCAGTTTATCTGTGCTAAGACACCTGCTAACAGATGGTTAAAGCCAGAAGAATTAGCTGGTCCAGCTGTATTCCTTGCTTCAGAAGCATCAGATGCAGTTAACGGACATATTCTTTACGTTGATGGTGGTATCCTTGCTTACATCGGCAAGCAGCCACAGTAAGAATAATACAGATAAGTAAATAAAAACATAATATATATTGTTTTATTCCCGGGCAGTTTAAGCTGTCCGGGATTTTTAGACTCTTTGTCAGGATCAGGAGGGCAATATTTTTTAGCATAACTGTCGGTAGACAATTTTTTAACTATCTGATATAATTTATTTTGGAAATTAAAATATTGTGCAGGAATATAATTGTATGCACAGAAATGTGAGGGTTATATGAAGTTAGAAGTAAAAGATATCACCAAATCATTTGGCGATAAACAGGTGCTTCATGGAATTTCTTTTGAAGTTCAAAGCGGAAGAGCACTTGGACTTCTGGGAAGAAATGGTGCCGGTAAGACTACAACGATAAGAATTCTTATGGATGTATTCCGTGCCAATTCAGGAGAAGTTCTTCTTGATGGAGAAAAGTTTAACCAGAGAAAGCATCTTATAGGTTATCTTCCGGAAGAGAGAGGTCTTTATCCTAAGAAGAAAGTAATTGAACAGATGGTTTATCTTGGAAGAATCAGAGGAATATCAAAATCCGAGGCTGTTGCCAATTCAAAAAAATGGCTGAAAAGGCTTGGCGTTCTTGAATATGAAAATGCAAAGCTTGAGACTCTTTCAAAAGGTAATCAGCAGAAAGTGCAACTTGCATCAACATTGGTATGTGATCCTGATATAGTTATTCTTGATGAGCCGTTCAGTGGTCTTGACCCTGTTAATTCAAGAATTTTACAGGATGTTGTCATGGAGCTTATAGGGCAGAATAAGATAGTTATTTTTTCAAGCCACCAGATGAGTTATGTTGAGGAATTCTGTAAGGATATAGTTATTATCAATAAGGGAGACGTTGTGTTATCCGGTGACCTTGACAATATTAAAAGAGAGTTTGGAAAGAATCAGCTTGTTGTATCAGCTGTTGATAAGACATTGGATGACCTTGAAAATATTATTAATGAACATATGTCAGATATTCTTGAGATTACAGGAAGAACAAAGGAAGAATTGATTATTAAAAATGTTGCAGATGTATCAAGAAAGCAGATTCTTTCAAAGTTTATCAGTGAAAATATAGAGATTGAACGATTTGAGACTTATAAGCCGTCTCTTAATGATATTTTTGTTTCAAAAGTTGGTGATGCAGATGAGAAGGAGGCGGCAGAATAATGAAAAAATTCGGAGTTATTTTTCAGTATGAACTGATGAATTACATAAAAAATAAGAGTTATGTAATTACTACTGTTATTATTGCACTTGTTGCCGGTATTATTATGTTTGTGCCAAATTTCATTGACATAGGTTCTGTTACGGGTGAGAACAAAAATGATGTATCCGATGAAAATTCAGGTGCAGATTCTGACAGCACTATACTTGTATATGATAAGAGTGGTATGGTTACTGATATAAGCTTTATACAGAACTTTTATCATGATGATGCAATAAAAAAGGCTTCAGGAGAAAACGAACTTGTTGATAAAGTCAAGGCTGATGAAGTATCAGCCGGCTTTGTAGTTAATTCGCTTACAGACTATGATTACTATGTATATAATCAGAGTATGACAGATGATAATCAGGTTGTTTTCACACAGGTGATGACAGTGTTGAATCAGATGGTATATTGCCAGAAAAATGGTATAGATTATGCTTCATTAACACAGGCATTTAATCCGCAGATTGACTGCCACGAAAATATTCTTGGCAAAGACATGGGAAGCAATTACTGGTACTGTTATGGACTTGTGATGATTATTTTTATGATTATTATTATGTATGGCTCTATGGTTGCGACTTCGGTAACGCAGGAGAAGAGCAACAGAACAATGGAAGTGCTTGTTACAAGTGTTGATACTAATCTTTTATTCTTTGCGAAGGTACTTGCAGGTGCAGTAGCAGCACTTATTCAGTCAGCTGTTATGCTTGGAACTGTTCTTATTTCTTATAAGATTAATCAGGATAAATGGGGCGGCATGCTTAATATGGTCCTTGATATTCCGGCAAATGTGCTTGTTGTGTTTGCACTTTTTGGAATAGGTGGATTTTTATTCTACACATTTATATATGGTGCAATGGGGGCACTTGTATCAAAGACAGAAGATATAAATAAGAGTGCGGGCGGCGTGCAGATGGTAATTATGATTGTTTACTTTATTACACTTGCATCTTTGACGAATGTTGATGGAATTATGATAAAAGTTACATCATTTCTGCCTGTAAGTTCTTACAGTGCTATGTTTGCGCGAGTGGCAATGGGCTCTGTAAATACATGGGAAATCGTAGTATCATTTATTATACTTGTAGCAAGTATTGTTGTTGTAGGAATAATAGGTGCGAAGATATACAGAATGGGTACATTAAGATATGGTAATCCAATAAAACTTTCCAATGCATTTAAATCAATAAAAGAAAACTAAGATAAAAAGAACAGGCTGTGTATGATGGTATAAAAGTCATGCACAGCCTGTTGGAATATACGGATATTAAATTTTTAATTAAAGCTTTACGAGTGTTCCGCCTTTAACTTCAATACATTCTTCATCATTTTTCATAAGCCATGCAGAAGCAGCAGAAGGATTGTATACAAAACTGTTGTCAGCTGCAAACTGAAGGCGGTTGAATATGTCGTTATAATCGACAATTTCTATATTGGTTGCATACCAGATGTCGTCCTGACCTGATATCATTTCACAGAATTCTTCGATTATATTCCAGTTATCATTTCTGTCAAATTCAAAACTGTGTCCCCATACATACATCATGTAAAGATATTGCTTTTTCTTTAAGGACATGAATTTTTTACCGAATTCTTTGAGATGATGGTTGTGATGGCATGTAGGGAGCCAACGCATGTAATCATCAGGCATTCCGAATCCGTTTTCATCACCCAGAAGGATAGGAGCTTCTGCAAACTTTGCATTTGTTTCAGTGCTGCAGACTGCTGAGTATTTATCGGCAGCAATTCTGCCATATACGATACCGGCATTTCGTGCAATGTCTACACATCTGTCGTCACATGAACCGTTAGGATAAGCGATTCCTCTTACGGGATAACCAAATACTTTTTCAATTTCCATTTTATCATCATATATTTCATGAAATATTTCAGGTGACGGACATCTTGCGATAGTAGGGTGCGTTACTGTGTGTACGGCAACTTCATGACCGGCATATAAAGAAGTCCATTCTTCTTTTGGAATACGGTTTTTCATATCAGTAAGACCTGAATTCAGATTAAATGTTGCTTTTATTCCATATTTATTAAAAATCTTGACAAGACGTCTGTCCTGAACCTTTCCATCATCATAGCTCAAAGTAAGAACTTTATGCTTTCCTCCCGGAAAAGCTTTATATATTTTGTTCATTTATACAATCTGCCTTTCTGTATGCAATTGATAACTTTTATAAAAACTGAATAATATTATAGTATAATTGTCATGATTTGTCGATAAATATTAGACGTTTTAGCAATTGTTTCAAGTAAAATACATAATTTTTTTCCTTAATAGTATTTGCAGCTGTGATTGGCAGACTGTAAATTTTTTCATTATTAATATATGCACACACTTCGCCTACGGTTTCGCCTGAAATGACAGGAGCTGAAAGTGTCTGCATATGTATTGATACATTTACTTTATCATCGTGTGATAAAAGTGCAGTGAAACCATTATTGTTCTCGATTTTTAAATGAAGTACCGATGGATTACCATTTTCAACGATTATATCGTCTGGCTGCATGTCTTTGGAGATGATTTCTGACGGATAGTACGTGTTTCTTGCGTAATCCAGAAGTTTCCGTGTATCTTTCCATTTATATGTTTTATTATTGGGCCAGCCGCATGCCATGAGTGCAACAATAAATGTACGTCCGTCACACCTGTATGCACATACATAACAGTAGCCTGCATCTCCTGTAAAACCGGTTTTTCCCGAAATTACATTATCATACATGTCTAAAAAGGCATTGGAGTTAGAAACACTGTATGAATTATATGTTTTAAGATTATTATCAGAAGTTTTTAATGATGATGTAAAAGTGTGGTTTTTGGATTGTGTTATATTAAGAAAATCCTGATTTTTAATGCAATATGCCATTATTGTCGCGAGGTCTCTGGCTGTTGTTGAATGTATTCCATTTTCATCTTCGCTGTCAAGGCCGTTCGGGGTTATAAAATATGTATCATGACAGCCAAGTTCTGCGGCTTTCCGGTTCATTGCCGATGCAAAAAGAAGGACAAGCATTCTGGACTGTTCGTCGGTGTTGGTTTCCGGACTCATACTGTCTTTGTCATCTCCATCGTATAGATAATGCAGAGCGATATTTTCGGCGATTATTACAGCTGTATCATTGTGTGATTTTAACATGAGTGAATACAGCAGGTCATTTATAGAAAAAATCTCACCTTTTACAGCATTAAGCTGTACATCAGGCATTGATGCGGCATATGCTGATGTTGTACAAAAAATATTTTCTTTTGCATATTCAAGTGCGATTATGCATGTCATTATTTTTGTAGTGCTTGCCATTGGAGCTTTTTCATTTTCATTTTTGCCATATAAAACACGTCCGGTATCGCCATCCAGAAGTACGGCATATTTTGCAAAGATTGAATCAGGGGATTCTTTTGCGTATGAGGCCGTTGTAAAAAGATTAAAAAAATGTACAGTCATAATTGAAATTATAACTGTATATAATAAAAATTTTTTGAAAATATTGATTTTTTTCTTTGTCATATTAAAAAATCTGATATAATGATTATTATAATATTTATGCAGTAAATATAAATAAAATACAAAATTTTTATATAATGCGGAAAGGAGTTTT
Source organism: Lachnospira hominis (ex Liu et al. 2021) (assembly GCF_014287955.1). Taxonomy (GTDB): domain Bacteria; phylum Bacillota; class Clostridia; order Lachnospirales; family Lachnospiraceae; genus Lachnospira; species Lachnospira hominis. Next base: position 106,468 of record NZ_JACOPD010000005.1, read on the forward strand.
ATATGAGTTATATAGAATTTAATAATGTAAAAAAGATATATAAAATGGGTGATGTTAAGATAAAGGCACTTGCAGGGGCATCTTTTACTATAGAAAAAGGTGAATTTGCAGTTATTGCAGGACCGAGTGGTGCGGGAAAAAGCACAATTCTTAATCTGCTTGGTGGAATGGATACAGCTACGACGGGTGAGATTATAGTTGACGGACAGCATGTTAATGAAATGGATGCAAAGCAGCTTACAGCATATAGAAGATATGATATAGGATTTGTTTTCCAGTTCTATAATCTTGTGCAGAATCTTACTGCAAGGGAAAATGTAGAACTTGCGGCACAGATTTGCAAAGATCCGCTTGACATTGATAAGACACTTGACGCAGTCGGTCTTTCAGACAGAAAGAAAAATTTCCCGGCCCAGCTTTCGGGTGGTGAGCAGCAGAGGGTTGCAATAGCAAGAGCACTGGCAAAAAATCCAAAGATTCTTCTCTGCGATGAGCCTACAGGTGCACTTGATTACCAGACAGGCAAAGCTGTGCTGAAGCTTTTACAGGATACTTGTATTAAACATGGTGTTACGGTTGTTGTCATTACACATAATCTTGCCCTCACACCTATGGGAAATAAGGTTATCCGCGTTAAAAACGGAGTTATATCAGACGTTACAGTCAATGAAAATCCGGTGCCGATAGATGAAATAGAATGGTAATATTTACATATTTTGGAGGATTTATACATGGGTAAGACAGTTATAAAGGATACTTTTAGGGAGATAAAAGGCTCTTTTGGAAGATTTTTTGCCATATTTGCCATAGTGGCTATCGGCGTGTCATTTTTTGCAGGCATAACGGCATCGTCATCTGATATGAGATATTCGTCAGACAGCTATTATGATGAATATAATCTTTTTGATTTAAGACTTCTTTCGGATGCCGGTTTTACGGATGATGATATTAAGGCAATTCGTGAAACTGATGGCGTAAAAGGCGTCTTTGCAGCACATGAGGCTGATGTGCTTACTACAATCGGCAATGCACAGGTAACAGTGAGAGTGATGGGTGTTCCTGAAAAAAATCGTGCAGATGACAATGAAGATTATATTAACAGGCTGCGTCTTAAAGAGGGCAGGCTCCCTGAGAGTGACGGAGAATGTGTGGTTCGGTATTCTGATTTTTATGACGGAAAAGTTGATATTGGTGATACAATTACTCTTCGCTCCGGAGATGAAAAGGATATATCTGATACGCTGAAATTCAATGAATATAAGGTTGTGGGACTTGTATACACGCCGTATTATGCAAGTTATGATATTGGACAGAGTTCGACAGGAAGCGGAAAAGTAAATATATGTATTATGGTAAATGACGACTGTTTTGCAGGAGATTATTATACAGAAACATTTGTGACAGTAGATGGTGCAAAGCAGCTTAATACGTATAAAGATAAATATTTCAGCTGCGTCGATGATGTCAAGGTAAGGCTTGGAAATACAGGTACAAAGCAGATTGAAGCAAGAAGAAGTGATATAAAAAATAATATAGAAAATGAAAGACAGGCCGCATTAAATAAAGTATACGATTCTGTGCGTGAGTCGGTGAGGGAACAGATTTATTCGCAGTACCGTGCATATTATCCGGGCATAGACATAACATCCATGGCAGAGCCGCTTGTTGAACCGGCTGTAAATCAGGCTATTGCCAATCTTGATTTATCTGAAATCAATGATAAGTTTGACAAGGCAGAAAATGAAGCTCTTGGCAGTGAATGGAAATGGTATGTGCTTGACAGAAATTCACATTATTCATTCAGGGATTATAAGTCTAGTGCAGACAGAATGGATGCGATAGCGGTAGTATTTCCGGCATTTTTTATTCTTGTTGCGGCACTTGTGTGCCTTACAACTATGACAAGAATGGTTGATGAACAGAGAGGCCTTATAGGTACTTATAAAGCAATTGGATATGGCAAAGCTGCAATAGCCATGAAGTTTGTGCTATATTCGCTTATGGCATCGCTTTCAGGAGGAATAATCGGATGTATATTCGGTCTGAAAGTATTTCCTCTGATTATATATAACAGCTGGAATATTATTTATTATATGCCAAAAATAAAATATGCTAATCATATTATTCTTTCGATTATTGCAATTGCATCTATGGCAGCAGTTATTGTGGCTGCTACGCTTGCAGCATGTATGAGTGAGCTTTCGGAGGTTCCGTCAACGCTTATGAGACCGAAATCACCGAAAAAAGGCAAGAAGATTTTGCTTGAGCATATTGGAATTATATGGAAACATCTGTCATTTTCCGGAAAAGTGACTGCAAGAAATATATTCCGGTATAAAAAGAGATTCTTTATGACAGTTGTCGGAATTGCAGGCGGGTGTGCACTCATGCTTGCTGGATTTGCGATAAAGGACAGTGTTTCTGCACTTATACAGAAGCAGTTTGTACAGATTATAAAGTATGATGCGACAATAAGTTACAGTGATGAATCGGTGCTTGATACAGTTAAAGCTGATGACAGAATCGATGATTATGATACTATACATACATATCTTTCGGATGTCGGAAATGCAGAAGTGATTGATGATGAAGACAAGCAGCAAAAAGAAGATATAACCATAGATGTTGTGGAAAATGCGGATGAATTTGAAAAATTTATTCTGTTAAGGAAGCGTAATACAAATGTTACGTACAAGCTGGATAATGATGGTATATGTATTACAGAACAGCTTGCAGGAACGCTTGGTGTAAGGGCAGGTGATACTATATATCTTTCATCCGATTCAGGAGTAAGAAAGCCGGCTGTTGTATCACATGTGGTTGAAATGTATACAAACAGTTATATATTTATGACAGCCGGTTATTATGAAAAAGTTTTTGGAGAAGAATATTTACCGAATGCAATTCTTGTAACCCTGACGCAGAAAAATGATGATCTGCAGAATGAAGTCGGAAGTGATTATCTTTCAATGAATAATGTAAAAGGAATAACATTCTGTTCTTCTAATATAGAAAAGTTTAATAATATGATTTCATCAATTAATCTTGTTACATATGTATTGATATTATCGGCAGCAGCTCTTACGTTTGTAGTTTTGTATAATCTTATTAATGTGAATGTTTCTGAGCGTATACGCGAAATTGCAACGATTAAGGTACTTGGATTTTTTGACAAAGAAGTTGCAGCGTATGTTTATCGTGAAAATGTTGTTATATCAATAATAGGTTCGCTTGCAGGACTTATACTTGGAAGAGGACTTCATCTGTATATAATGAAAACAATTGAGATGGATAATGTAATGTTCGGCGATGCAGTGCGTCCTGTATCATATGTATATTCATTTGTGCTTACGATGATTTTTGCATTGTTTGTCAATCTTGTTATGTATAACAGACTAAGGAAAGTACCTATGGTTGAATCATTAAAATCAGTTGAATAACGTGATTATTTTAAATACATATTTGGGACCTGCCTTTCATATATTATGAAAAACAGATAAACAGGAGAAAGGAGCAGTGTCTGATTTAAAAGAAATCACATGTCTTTTGCCGGAACGGTTAAAGCGGATTGTAGAGACGGAAGTTATGGTGCCGGGGAAAAACGGATTTTGTAAGCTTTCGGAAATACGAATAAGGATTAACCGTCCGGCAATTCTTATGTACAATAATAATGAAGAGAAAGTTATTGAAAATATAAAGATAACATCTGATGATATTGCATACATTATACAGATGGTGACAAGGTATTCAATGTATGCATATCAGGACAGTATACGTCAGGGATATGTGACTGTAAAAGGCGGCCACCGCATAGGTGTGGCAGGGCAGGCGATAACCCGGGACGGACATATATGCGGACAGAAATATATATCATATATAAATATACGTGTTGCACATGAAGTGGTTGGGTGTGCAGACGAAATAATTGATTTTATATGCAGCGGCGGATTTAAAAATACACTTGTCGTATCACCGCCGGGCTGTGGTAAAACAACGATTCTGCGTGATATTATAAGACATATTTCATATGGCATTGGATGTGTTCCGTTAAAAGTTGCCATTGTTGATGAACGTTCCGAAATAGCCTCGAGCCATGTCGGAATTCCGCAGAATGATATAGGAATACGCACGGATGTTCTTGATATGGGGCTTAAAAGCGAGGGGATGATTATGCTTGTAAGGTCAATGTCACCTCAGGTTGTTGCCGTTGATGAAATAGGAAGCATGGAAGATGTAATGGCAATAAAGCAGATTATAAACTGCGGATGTCATATCCTTGCATCAATACACGGTTATGGAATTGCAGACTGTATGAACAGACGTGAGCTTGCAGGGATGTTTGGAGCTAATGGATTTGAAAGAATAGTTGTACTTTCGGACAAGAATGGTGCAGGAACGATAGAAGAAATGAGGGCTGTAAAAAATGGGGGATTATAATGGATATCATAAAAATTACAGGGGCAGCAGTTGTTCTTATGTCGAGTTTTATGCTTGGAATGTACTTTGTTGTAGTAAATAAGACACGTATAAAAAATCTTGCAGATATAGATGAGACATGGAGAACAATATCGGCAGAAATCAGATTTCAGTCGGGAAGTCTCCCCGAGATATTTAAAAGATTTGCATCGCATGAGTATTCATTTGGCATAAAAGCACTTTATAAAGACGTATATGAGAATATGGTGGTTGACAGTGAAAAGGCAGCATTTGACATTATATGGAGGGAGAGCGTCAGAAATAACGCATCAAAAAGCTGTTTTTTAAGGGAAGATGAAGAGTTTCTTATGCAGTTTGGAAATATGCCGGTGCATCTTGATATACAGACGCAGACGGACTTTGTCAATCATATGATAAGTATGCTTGATGACAGAATAAAAAAAGCACAGGATAAAACGGACAGCCAATGCCGGATATACAGATGTATGGGTATTGCAGCAGGAGTTTTTCTTGTGCTTGTTTTGATTTAAGGAGGGGTGCCGGTGGAGGTAAGTCTGATATTTAAAATTGCGGCAGTTGGAATTCTTGTATCGGTGTTAAGCCAGGTGTTAAAGCACAGCGGCAGGGAGGAGCATGCGTTTCTTACAAGTCTTGCAGGACTCCTGCTGGTGCTTTACTGGCTGGTGCCGATAATTGTGAATCTGTTTGAAAATATGAAAAAACTGTTTGATTTTTAATGCTTTTAACAGACTGGAGTGTGCTTTATGAGTGTTTTAAAAATAGCTTCAACGGCTGTGTGTGCCGTGTTTTTTGCGATGATTTTAAAAAATGCGGGAAGCCAGCTATATGTGCTTGTGACGATGGCTGTATCTGTGCTTATTATTATTGCGGTTGCCGGGAAAATATCCGGAATTATTTCACAGATAACGAAGCTGTCATCATACCTTAGTAATGCGGGGCAGTATATGGCACTTATGATAAAAATAATAGGAATTACATATGTGGTGCAGTTTACATCAGATTTGTGCCGTGACAGCGGATACAGTGCATTGGCTGGACAGGTTGAGGTGTTTGGAAAAATAACAATAGCAGCAGTGAGTATTCCTGTTGTAAGCATGCTTCTTGAGACGGTGGAAAAATGCGTGGGATATTAAAAAAATTATTGTGTGGCGTGTTAGTATTTTTATATGCAGCATCATTTGTGATGTTGGCTTATACAAGTGTAAATGCTGAGTCTGTGACGGAAAAAAGCGGAAATTCTGTGGAAACAGATAACGATGGGGATACGGAAAATGCTGAATATGGATTATCTGTTGACGATTACGATTTTTCTGAAATTGATGAAATTATGAAAAAATACAGTTATGACAGGGAAAATACGGATTTTGAAAGTCTGGTGAAAAGCATAGCAGAAAGTGATTATTCACAGACAGGCATTATTAATGTGGTTATAAAGAATTTTCTGGCAGTTTTCAGGGAAAATACTGATACAGTTATAAAAATAATTATGCTTTCACTTCTGTCGGCAGGAATTAATTTTATTATTCCGTCATTTAATAAAAAACAGGTTTCAGATATATCGGAGATAATGCTTTATACAGGACTGGTAGTTATTGTTTCGGGATTTTTTTATTCATCATGTGTAGAGTGTGTGAATGCTATGGATGCCGGCCTTAAAATATATAAAGCGGTAATACCGGCTTTTCTTTCGGCTGTAACATTTATGACAGGGAGTGTGACAAGCGGTGTTTACTATGAAATGATGCTTCTTATGATAACAGTTGTTAATATTATATTTAAAAATGTGCTTCTGGGGCTTATTAAAGTGGATTTTATGCTTATTGTGGCAGATGCGTTTACAAAGAGCGAAAGATTTTCCAATATATGTAAATTTATTCCGCCTGTTATTAAATGGACATGCAGAATTGTAATTACACTGTTTTCAGGAGCCGGATGGATTAAAGGGATGATAACTCCTGTTAAAGAGAGTGCAAAGAAAAAAGCGGTATATAAAGTGCTTAAAGTGCTGCCGGGAATAGGAGATTCAGCAGAAACGGTTTCTTTTACGATATTTTCGGCGGGAAGTGTGATAAAAAATGCAATAGGCATCGGAGGTGTTATATTGATAATATCGGCTGTAAGCCTGCCTGTGATAAAACTTTTAAGTTTTACTGTAATATTAAAGTTTACTGCTGCTGCAGTCCAGCCGGTTGCCGATAAAAAGTTCGCGAATATACTTGATGCTTCGGGAACGGTGACTGGTCTTATGACGCTTCTTGTTGTTATGTCGGCATGTCTTTTTATATTGTTTACTGCGATAGTGTGCACAGTTACAAATAATAGTTGAGGAATAAAATATGGATAAGCTTCTTGGCTGGGTAAAACAGATATTTGTCATAAGCATTTTGTCAGAACTTGTAATTCATATTCTGCCTGATGAAAAATATGAAGGAGTTGTAAGACTTCTGTGCGGCTGTATGATAACTGCTGCCTGTATAATGCCTGTGCTTAATATTATAAATGCGGAATATGATGCGGATATTGATTTATTTGCAAAAACTTCACAGATAAGTGAACTTAGGTCACAAATAAGATTTTCAGGAAAAGACTCGTCAGATGTCATGATTGAAAAATATATAGAAACACAGCAGGAATTCGTCACGAAAAAGGTTATGGAAGAGGGATTTACGCCATCAGAGGTTGAAATAGTAATTGACACAGATGAAGACAGTGATACATATCTTGATGTCCAGAAAATAAATATTGCAATTGATAAAAAAGATAAAAAAATATTTTATGGTGAAAATAATAAAGAAATTGTGATATCGGAAAAAGTTATTAATCTTCGGAGCAGCATAGCACAATATTATGAATTAAATTCCGGGCTTGTTAATATTTATATTTTATAAGAATGTGGTGTCATAACGGATGTCTTTACCGGTGCCCGCATTAAGAGGCACGGAAAGGGGAATTTGTTTTATGGATAACGGATTAGTTGAAAAAATGTTGAATAAATCGGGAAAGGAAAAAATATTAATAGTATTACTCATAGGAGTATTGCTCCTTGTAATTGCAATTCCTGTAAAAAGTGACAAAACAGGCGGATATGTATCGGGCAGTGATACATACAAAACTTCTGACGAAGAAATATCGGATTATGATGTATATATGGAACAGCGTATAGAAAAGATTTTGTCACAGGTTGACGGAGTCGGCAAAGTTAATGTTATGGTTACGCTTGAAAATACGGATGATACAGCTATAGGCGGTGTTGTTATTGTGGCACAGGGAGGTGATAATGGTTCGGTTGTATCTAATATTACATCAGCACTTGAGGCGTTGCTTGGAATACCCGTCCATAAAATAAAAGTATTAAAAATGTCATAATTAGGGAGGCAGTTTTGAAAAAAATCAAAAAAAATCAGGTTATTATCACGGCACTTGCCATTATGATAGCTGTTGCAGGCTACATAAATTATACGGGGAATTTATCGGATATTATTTCAGTCAAAGATACTAAGGATGCAAGTTCAGACGGAGTTGTAATTGATGAGAATACAGGCGAAATTGTAAATAATGATGCAGAGCCGGATGACAATTCACTCATGGAGCCGGGGAGTGTCATGCTCACATCAGGAAGCAGCGTGTCGGACAGTATTATATCTGAAGCAAAGTTAAACAGGGAACAGCTTCGTGCAAAAAATAAAGAAATGCTTATGGAAATAGTAAATAATGAATCGCTTGATGAAGCAGCAAAGCAGGCCGCTGTAAATAAGCTTGCTGATATAAGTGATACATCACAAAAGGAAATTGCAGCTGAACTTCTTCTTGAGGCAAAAGGATTTTCCAATGCTGTAGTGTCTGTGACAGACGGAAATGTGGATGTTGTAATTAACAGTACAAAGCTTGATGATACGTTAAGAGCACAGGTTGAAGATATTGTTAAAAGAAAAACAGGAGTAAGTGCAGATAAGATTACAATAAATATTTGCAATAATTAGGATTTTTTATTATAATGAACCTAATAACAATTTGACTTAGGAGGTTCACTATGACTAAAGAGTTTGAAGATAAAGGAAATAATTATTCTATTCGTGAGAATGTAAACATTGGCGAGGTTCGTGTTGCTGATGAAGTCGTTGCCATTATAGCAGGACTTGCAGCTACGGAAGTTGAGGGCGTTGAGTCTATGGCAGGCAATATTACGAATGAACTTGTTGCAAAACTCGGAATGAAGAATCTTTCAAAAGGTGTTAAGGTTACGGTTGAGGATAAGACAGTTACAGTTGACCTTGCACTAAATATAAGATTTGGATATGAGATTCCAAAAGTATCAAAGAAGGTACAGGAAAAAGTAAAATCAGCAATTGAAACTATGACAGGTCTTGATGTTGTAGCAGTTAATATCAAAATTGCAGGCGTGAACATTGAAGCAGAATAAGTTGTCTGAATAATTCAGGCAGGCTCATTAAACGCCAGACCGTATTTATAATATAAGCGGTCTGGCTTTAAAATTATACAAACAGGAAATGGAGAAAATTTTATGACAAGATCAGTTATGAGGGAACATATTTTTAAGATACTTTTTCGTGCAGAATTTTATGACACACAAGAGATGGCACAGCAGATTAATTATTATCTTGAAGAAGTTCCTAAGGTTACTGAAAAAGAAGTGAATGAGATTACAGGTAAAGTGCTTAATATTGTAGATAAGATACCTGAGATTGATGAGATGATTAACTCAGTATCAAAGAGCTGGCCAACAAGCCGTCTTGGCAAATCAGAGCTTACAATTATGCGTCTTGCCGTATATGAAATTAAGTTTGACGAAGATATTCCTACTAATGTAGCAATTAACGAAGCTGTTGAACTTGCAAAGAAATACGGTGCTGACAATGCACCTTCATTTATCAATGGTGTGCTTGCACAGCTGGCAGACTGATTAGCATATTGGGGAGAATAATGTAATGGCGGGCGTATATACGGTTGCACAGATGAATTCTTATATAAAAAATATGTTCCGTCAGGATTTTGTCCTTAGCAGGGTTGATGTCAGGGGAGAAGTGTCAAATTGTAAGTATCACACTTCCGGACATATATATTTTACTTTGAAAGATGAGAGCGGGACACTTGCGGCGGTAATGTTTGCAGGACAGGCCAAAAATCTGTCTTTCAGGCTTGAAAACGGCATGAAAGTTGTTGTCAGCGGAAGAATCGATGTTTATGAGCGTGATGGAAAATATCAGATTTATGTAAATAATATTACAGCTGACGGCATAGGAGATTTATATAAAAAATTTGAAGAGCTGAAGTCGTATTATGAAGAAATGGGATATTTCTCAAATGAGTACAAGCGTCCGATTCCGCAATATGCTTCAAGGATAGGTATTGTCACTGCTTCGACAGGTGCTGCCATACATGATATTTTAAATATTGCACACAGAAGAAATCCCTACGTTTCGCTCACGCTTTATCCGGCTCTCGTACAGGGAAAGAATGCTGCACAAAGCATAGCACAAGGCATACGCACACTTGATGCGATGAATTTTGATGTTATTATTGTCGGTCGTGGCGGTGGTTCTATAGAAGATTTGTGGGCTTTTAATGAAGAACCTGTAATTGAAGCAGTCTTTAATTCCAATACGCCGGTCATATCTGCGGTTGGACATGAGACTGATTTTACGATAACTGATTTTGTTGCTGATTTGCGTGCACCAACGCCGTCAGCGGCAGCAGAACTTGCAGTATCTGATATATCTGTTACACAGTCACGGATTGAAGGATATATGGAACTGTTAAACCAGTTGATGGAACGAAAGTTATACATGTACAGGTCACAGCTTGAAAATAAAAAACTGAAACTTGAACATTTAAGCCCGATGACAATTCTTGACAGCAGAAGGCATCAGCTTATCCAGACAGGACAGCGTATGGAAAATGCAATGAATAATATATTATTGTCAAGAAAGCACCAGCTTGAAATATATGCTTCAAAGCTTCATGGTCTGTCACCGCTTGAAAAACTAAGCCAGGGATATTCTTATGTTGAAAGTATACAGGGAAAACCTGTTAATTCAGTGAAAAATATTGATGCCGGCGACAAAGTAAAAATATATTTTAAAGATGGAAATGTTGATGCACAGGTGCTGGAGGTAAATAATGGCAAAATCAGCGACAATTGAGGAATCATTTGAAAAACTTGATAAAATTGTGTCACAGTTAGAAGACGGAAGCCTTTCCATGAATGAAGCGTTTAAGCTTTATAAAGAAGGCGTCCAGCTTGTAAATAACTGCAATAATATGTTGGACAAGGTTGAAAAACAGCTTGTTGTTCTTAACGGAAGTGAGGAAACAGATGATGTTTAAAGATGAGTTAGATAACCGTTTATTATATATTAATTCTGTGATTAAGGAATTTCTGCCGGAATCTGATAACGAATTATATAAAAAGATTATAGATGCCGCATGTTACAGCGTTGAGGCGGGCGGCAAAAGAATACGCCCGATGATAATGCTTGAGACATACAGGCTTTGTGGCGGAAAAGATGAAGAAATTGTAAAGCCGTTTATGGCTGCACTTGAATATATACATACATATTCACTTGTTCATGATGATCTTCCTGCTATGGATAATGATGATTACAGACGTGGAAGGCTTACAACTCATAAGGTATTTGGTGAAGATTTTGGAATTCTTGCAGGTGATGCACTTCTTAATTATGCTTATGAGGTGATGACATCGGCAGTTTGTGCAGCTTCACCGGAAAATATGAAAAACTGTGCCGGTGCGGCAGCGGTTATAGCGAGGAAAGCCGGTATTTTTGGAATGGTCGGTGGACAGTCGCTTGATGTGCTGCTTACAGACAAGCCTGTAAATGAAGAAGAGATGGAATTTATATTTAATCTTAAAACAGGTGCACTTATTGAAGCGGCATTTATGGCAGGTGCAATACTTGCAGGAGCCGGTAAGGAGTGTGTCAGCCAGCTTGAAAAGGCAGGAAATCTTGTTGGTGTGGCGTTCCAGATTAAGGACGATATCCTCGATGTCACAAGTACACAGGAAGTTCTTGGGAAGCCGGTATTCAGTGATGAAAAGAATAATAAGACAACATATGTAACGCTTTATGGAATGGAAAAAGCCGCTGCTGATGTAGAAAATATGTCGGAAAAAGCTGAGAGCATCGTGAAGAGTATTGGAGATAATGAATTTTTAATTGAACTTATAAATAAACTGATTAGCAGGGAAAAATAATTATGATTCTTGAAAAAATCAATAAACCTAATGATATTAAAAAACTTGATCCAATTGAATATAATCAGTTAGCATACGAGATAAGGCAGTTTCTTATTGAAAATATAAGCAAAACAGGCGGACATCTGGCATCTAACTTAGGGGTGGTTGAACTTACAATGGCTTTGCATATTGTATTTAATCTGCCACAGGATAAGCTTATATGGGATGTAGGACATCAGTCTTACACACATAAGATTCTTACAGGTAGAAAAGACCTTTTTGGAGGGCTTCGCAAGTTTGGGGGAATGAGTGGCTTTCCTAAGAGGAATGAGAGTGATTATGATGCGTTTGATACAGGACACAGCTCGACATCTATTTCGGCAGGACTCGGATATGCCTGTGCAAGAGATGTAAGAAAACAACATTATGATGTTATTTCTGTCATAGGAGACGGTGCACTCACAGGCGGTATGGCATACGAGGCGTTAAACAATGCATCGCGTGTAAAGGGCAGCTTTATTATTGTTCTGAATGATAATACAATGTCTATCTCGAAAAATGTCGGTGGTGTTTCTGAGATGTTAAGTAACATACGTTCCTCAGATTCGTATTATGACCTGAAGGACAGTGTTGCCAATACACTCTATAAGCTGCCTAACGGAGACAAGCTTGTTGAATCAATTAAAAAGAAAAAGAGTAATCTGAAACAGATAATTTTTCCGGGACAGATGTTTGAAAGCATGGGGATTTCTTATCTTGGTCCTGTAAATGGACATGATATTGATAAGCTTATAAAAATCTTCAGAATAGCGAAAAGAATTGACAAACCTGTCCTTGTCCATGTTGTAACACAGAAAGGGCACGGGTACAGGCCGGCAGAGAGAAATCCAAGTAAATTCCATGGAATTGCACCATTTGATATAAAGACGGGTGAACTGCTCAAAAAATCGGACAAACCGACATATTCGGATGTATTTTCCGATGAGATATGTGAGCTTGCAAAAAATGATGATAAGATTGCTGCTATAACAGCTGCGATGCCAGACGGAACAGGACTTGCAAAGTTTGCAAGATGGTTTCCTGAAAGATTTTATGATGTCGGGATTGCGGAGGAGCATGCTGTCACATTTAGTGCTGGACTTGCGGCAGGCGGATTGAAACCTGTCTTTGCAGTATATTCGTCATTTTTGCAACGTGCATTTGACCAGATACTGCATGATGTGTGTATACAGCAGCTTCATGTTGTATTTGCGATTGACAGGGCCGGACTTGTCGGAAGCGACGGTGAGACACATCAGGGAATATTTGATTTATCATTTTTAAATTGTATTCCTAACATGACAATTTTTGCACCAAAAGATGGGGAAGAGTTAAAGCTTGGACTTCGTTTCGGACTGCAGGATTACAATGGTCCTTTTGCAATAAGATATCCAAGAGGAGAAGTAACGGATGCTTTTGAAGATTTTGAAACAATGCCCGTTGTCTACGGAAAAGCAGAGATGATTCATAAAGGCAGTGAAATAGCACTTGTTGCGGTTGGCTCAATGGTTGAGACGGCATGTGAAGTAAGAAAGATTCTTAAAGAAAAAGGATTAGATGTCACAGTTGTTAATGAACGTTTTATTAAGCCGATTGATGCCGGCATGATTCATAAATTGTCATTTGACCACAAACTGATAGTTACAATGGAGGAAAATGTAGGACTTGGCGGATTTGGAGATACAGTCTGTCAATATGCAGATGATTCACAGCTTGATGTGAAAGTGCTTAATATTGCACTTCCTGATGATTATGTTGAACATGGCAATGTATCAATTCTCAAAAAAGAAGAAGGAATTGACGCAGCAGGTGTGGCAGACAGAGTGTTATCATTTTATACAAATATATAGAGGAAAAAGATATGGCAAAAGAAAGATTGGATGTTCTTCTTGTGAACAGAGGACTGGCTGTTTCAAGGGAAAAAGCAAAAGCAGTTATTATGTCAGGCTGCGTATATGTAGACGGACAGAAAGAAGATAAGGCTGGTTCTACATTTCCTGAAGAGGCACAGATAGAAGTAAGAGGCAATACACTTAAATATGTAAGCCGTGGCGGACTCAAATTAGAGAAGGCTATGGAGAATTTTGACGTTACGCTTGAAGGTAAAGTATGCATGGATGTAGGTTCGTCAACAGGCGGTTTTACGGACTGCATGCTCCAGAACGGTGCAGTTAAGGTTTATGCTGTAGATGTGGGACATGGACAGCTTGCATGGAAACTCCGTAATGATGAGCGTGTTGTCTGCATGGAAAAGACAAATATACGATATGTAACACCGGAAGATATTGCGGACAAAATCCAGTTCTCAAGCATTGATGTTTCATTTATTTCGCTTATAAAGGTTCTTGGTCCCGTAAAGGCACTTCTTGCCAAAGACGGACAGATTGTATGTCTTATAAAACCACAATTTGAAGCCGGCAGGGAAAAAGTGGGCAAACATGGCGTTGTCCGTGACCCGGCTGTACATCTTGAGGTTATAAATATGGTTATTGATTTTGCTGTTTCAATTGGATTTGAAATTAAAAATCTTACATTTTCACCGGTAAAAGGACCGGAGGGAAACATTGAATATCTTTTACATCTTCAAAATCATGCAGAGGGAACATATGAAGAAGTTCCTGTTGATGCATCCACAGTTGTAGAAGAGGCACATGCTGCACTTGACAAATAAACAGGAGTTGGCAACTACCATGAGAAAATTCTATGTTATTTCAAACAAAAACAAGGACCCTGAACAGGTTTGTGCAAAAAAAATCTGTGATTATATTATAAATGCAGGGGGAGAATGTGAATATTACAGTTCTGACAAAATCCAGCAGTCAGATGATTATAATTATACTGACAAATCAATTGTACCTGAAGATACAGAATGTGCTATTGTTCTTGGAGGCGACGGGACGCTTCTTCAGGCAGCGAGAGATTTAAATGAGCTTAATATACCTCTTTTTGGCGTAAATATTGGAACGCTGGGTTTCCTTACAGATGCCGATATGACATCATTTGGCAGTGCAATTGATGACATACTTGCCGGAAATTATGAGATAGACAGACGAATGATGCTTAATGGCAGGATTTTCCGTAAAGGGCAGCAGATATATGAAAATACAGCACTTAATGATATTGTTATCAACAGATGCGGAAATCTTCGTGTTATAGATTTTGATATTTATGTTAATGACCAGTATTTAAGTTCATATTCTGCTGATGGTGTGATTGTTTCGACAGCTACAGGCTCGACAGCGTACAGCCTTTCAGCCGGTGGACCGATTATACAGCCGAATGCGGAACTTATGATGCTGACACCTATATGTCCTCATACGCTTAATAAAAGAAGTATTGTATTTGGTGCAAAAGATACTATTACAATAGTTATGAGTGATAACAAGCGGGTGCTTGAAGAAAGAATAGCAACATATGATGGTGAAAAGTTTTATAATGTTATTACAGATGATAAAATTGTGATAACAAAATCAGATAAAGTTTCTTCATTTATAAAAACGAATAAAGACAGTTTTTTGCAGCGTATTCGCGAAAAGCTTATGTGAGCCGCAAAAGGAGGGTATTGTGAAATCTGAAAGACATAGAAAAATTCTTGAAATTATAAATAAAAATGACATAGAGACACAGGAAGAACTTGCGGCAGCCCTTATTGATGCAGGCTTTAATGTAACGCAGGCAACAGTTTCAAGAGATATAAAAATGCTTAATCTCACAAAAATGGTTGTGAACGGACACAAAAAGTATGTTGTGTTTAAAAATGACAATAATAATATGAATGATAAGTATATACGTGTCCTTCGTGACGGTTTTTCTGATATGGATATGGCACAGAATATTCTTGTCATAAAGACAGTTCCGGGGATGGCGATGGCTGTGTGTGCGGCACTTGATGCGATTGATTATCAGGAGATTGTTGGCACAATTGCAGGCGATGATACGATAATGTGTGCTGTACGTTCTGTTGAGGATACAAAAAAACTTATGGAAAAATTAAAAAATATATTGAATTAATAATGATTAAAGTATATAATGGATATATCGAACAGATGTTTTAAAGAACGGGAGTGATTATATGCTGACTAATCTACATGTAAAGAATCTGGCACTTATTGAAGAGGCAGATATTAATTTTTTTGACGGACTTAATATAATGACAGGTGAGACAGGTGCGGGCAAGTCTATTATACTTGGCTCTGTTAATATTGCACTTGGCGGCAAAGTTACAGCTGACATTATAAGAAAGGGGGCAGAGTATGCCCTTACGGAACTTGCTTTTCATATTGATGATAAGAAAAAAATAGCTGCACTTAAAGATATGGATATTGAAGATGCACAGGATGGGGATGTTATTATATCAAGAAAGATTATGCCCGGACGCTCGCAGATTAAGGTTAATGGAATGATCTGTACCGTATCACAGGTAAAAAGTATAGCATCACTTCTTATAGATATTCATGGTCAGCATGACAGTCAGCTTCTGTTAAAAGAAAGCAGCCATCTTGATATGATTGATTTGTATGGCGGCAGCACAGTTTCAGATGTCAGGAAAAGATATGATGTAGTATATAAACAGTACAGGGAAGCTTTATCACAGCTTGAGCAGATGGATACAGATGAGGAAAGCAGACAGCGTGAGATTTCATTTATTGAATTTGAACTGCATGAGATTGCGTCAGCAGACCTGAAACGTGGAGAGGATGAAGAACTTGAAAGCAGATTCAGAAAGATGTCTAATTCACAAAGAATTATATCTGATTTATCAACAGCAGTGCAGCTTCTGTCAGAAGGTTCTGATAATGTCATGGATATGATGGGGATAGCTGTCAAATCGGTTATTGAGGCATCATCATTTGATGAGTCACTTAAATCAGTTGCGGATTCGTGTTCTTGTGCTGAAGATATGATTTCGGATGTATGCAGACAGATTTCTGATTATGTTAATGATTCTTCTTATGATGAGGAAGAATATAAAGAAGTTGAAGAAAGACTTGATATGATTAATTCTTTTAAGCTCAAGTATGGAAGGACTATAGATGATATTCTTGAATATGCCGATAAAAGGCAGGAGAAACTTGATGCACTGTATCATTATGATGCATCACTTGCCCAGCTGAAAGAGACTGTTCATGAAAAGGAAGAAGAGTTACAAAAGCTTGCGGATGAACTTACAGCTGCAAGAAAGAAAGCAGCATCTGGCTTTTGCAAAAAAGTAAGTGAAGGGTTATCTGAGCTTAATTTTCTTAATCATGAATTTAATGCTGAATTTGAACAGACAGGTCATTTTAATTCTAATGGAGGCGACTCTGTTAAGTTTATGATATCAACAAATGTCGGTGAGCCATTAAAACCGCTTTCAAAAGTTGCTTCGGGCGGTGAACTGTCAAGAATAATGCTTGCGATAAAGACTGTTATGGCAGGAAAAGATGATACGCAGACGCTTATATTTGATGAGATAGATGCTGGAATAAGCGGACGTACAGCCCAGCTTGTCGGTGAAAAGTTAAAACAGCTGTCTTGTGGACACCAGATAATATGCATAACACATCTTCCTCAGATTGCATCTATGGCTGATACGCATTTTGTTATAGAAAAGACGGCATCCGGTGATGTTACAACAACAGATATACGCCAGCTTTCAGATGAGAATAGCATTGATGAACTTGCAAGACTGCTTGGTGGAAGTGCAATAACGGATGCTGTAAGAAATAATGCGGCCGAAATGAAAAATATGGCAAAGGCATTTTTGAAAAAATAGACATTTATGGCAGGATTATGCTGCTTATTTGACAGTAATAACCTGATTTATTATTAATTGAAATGCAGATACTATTTTTATAAATCCTAATTTGTTTAAAGTGCGAAGGACATTTTGTGCAGGAGAATTCCTGTATTATAAGTGTTTTGTGCAGGTTTGTACAGGAGGAATTTTATGAAAGGTATGTGCAGTTTAAAAAAGAAAATACATGCAAAAACAATTCTGTCTGTGCTTGCAGGAATAATAGCCGGTATTGCAATATTTGCAGGCGGATGTATATATGTTTACAATGTGTGCAGTGATATACCGCAGCAGATATATGTTGTATGCAATCAGGATACAACAATTGATTTGAATGTTCCTGTTGTTGCAACTGCAGATGCGGGGGTGGATACGAGTGCAGATCTGTCAAAGCCGTTTACTGTAAAGGCTGACACAACAGGCGATTATGAGCTTGCACTCAAATTATTCGGCATTATACCGCTTCCGTCTGTCAATGTATGTGTAGTAGATGAAAAGTATCTGTATCCGGGTGGATTTCAGGTTGGGCTATACCTGAAAACAGAGGGAATCTATGTTGCAGGAACAGGTGAGTTCAAAGACAGCACAGGTAATATGGTCTGTCCGGGTATGGAGGCAGTTCAGGCGGGAGATTATATAACAGCAGTTGATGGAAGTTATATTAATTATAAATATGAGCTTAATAAATATATCCAGACTAAAAAGGAGGAGCCCGTTGTACTTACAGTCAAAAGAGACAGTGGTATTTTTGATATATCCGTGACACCGGTACGTACTGATGAGGGGGATTATAAGGTCGGAATATGGGTTAAGGATGACGCACAGGGGATAGGTACGCTTACTTATATTGATTCTGATAATAATTTTGCGGCACTTGGACATGGAATCAGTGCCAATCAGTCGCAACAGACATTAAGCATTAATTCGGGAAGCCTGTATAATACCAGAATAGTTTCAATTGTAAAAGGACAAAAAGGAACGCCGGGAGAATTTATCGGAACAATTGATTATAAAGGGGTTAACAGGATTGGCAATATTGAAAAGAATTCTGTGTGCGGAGTGTTTGGGAGTATGACTAAGGATATGGTAAATGAGTATGGAATAACTCCCGTGAAAGTCGGTTTTAGTCAGGAAGTCCATAAAGGAAAAGCATATATCAGGATGTATGCGGATGGTGGTTTTAAAGATTATGAGATAAAAATAACCGGCTTGTCATATAGTTCGGATAAGAATATTACTTTAAAAGTTGTATCAGATGAACTCATAGACAAAACTAATGGCGTTGTTCAGGGAATGAGTGGATGTCCTATAATTCAGGATGATAAGATAGTTGGTGCTGTGACGCATGTTTTTATTGATGACCCATCATGCGGATATGGTATATTTATTGAGAATATGCTGCCGGACTGATTGGACGGAATGATTATGTCGAATCATGTCGAATGGTGCGATAAATATATATTGATTATTTCTCCGTCAGAAAATATAATAAAATTCGATATAAAATTTTTTGAGCGGAGGGCAGAAAAATGGGATGTTTAAAAATAGCAATTGCAGATGATAATGAAAATATGCTGCGTGCATTAGGTCAGGTTATTAATGGTGAGAGCGACATGAACCTTGTTGGTACTGCAACTAACGGTAAAGACACATATGATATTATAAAGAGCAAAGAGCCTGATGTTGTTCTGCTTGATATTATTATGCCTAACGGAGATGGGCTTGCTGTTATGCAGAAAGTCCAGCAGGATAAAGAGATAAAGAAAGAACCGGCATTTATCATAATAAGTGCAGTTGGAAAAGAAAGTGTTACGGAAGATGCTTTCAATATGGGAGCGGTATATTACTTTATGAAACCATTCAGCAATGATGCACTTTTAAGCAAAATAAGATATGTAAAAAATGAAGTGAAAAAGAAAAATTCGGCTGCGACAGACAAAAATATATGTACGGCTGATAATATGGCTGTTAATGAAAGAAATCTTGAAGCTGATATAACAGGCATGATTCATGATATAGGGATTCCTGCACATATAAAAGGGTATCAGTATCTTCGTGATTCAATAATGCTTTCGGTAAAAGACCGTGATGTAATTAACAGTATCACAAAAATATTATATCCGACTATAGCAAAGATGTATCAGACAACATCGAGCCGTGTTGAAAGAGCAATCCGTCATGCAATAGAGGTTGCATGGAACAGGGGGAATACAGAAACACTTAATGATTTGTTCGGATATACAATAAGCAATAGAAAAGGCAAGCCTACAAATTCGGAATTTATTGCTCTTATTGCAGATAAAATCAGGCTTGAGTATAACATTAAATAGTACGTGGGTATCATATTCGACATAAAAATGTTGCGTATAAAGCACAAATATATTATAATAATCTTATATGGATAAAAAATATTATTATAAGTTATAGAGGTTTGTGTTAATGCGTAAAAGAATAATAAGATCGCTTACAGCGACAGTTTTAATTACATCAATCATGGGAATGACAGTTCTTGCGGATGAAGTTACTGATATTAAGAACCAGCAGAACAGTCTTGCACAGGAAAAGCAGAATGTAGAGGATGAACTCGCATTTCTTCTCACTCAGATGGACGAGCTTGAATTATCAATGGCTCAGAAGAATGATGAGATAGAGCAGGCTAACAAAGATCTTGCATCTGCACAGCAGAAGTTTAACTCACAGCAGGATGATATGAAATTGAGAATCAAATACATGTATGAAGACCAGTCAACAAGTCTTTCAGAAGTATTTCTTTCGTCAAAGAACATGAGCGAAGTGCTTAATAAGGCTGAATATGTACAGCAGGTATATGATTATGACAGAAGCAAGCTTGATGAGATGTCTAATACTGCAAAGAGTATTTCGAATCTTATGGTAAGTCTTGAGAATGATAAAAAGTCACTTGAAAATATGGCATCAGAACTTACATCAAAGCAGGCTCTTTTGTATACAACTCTTGATGATTTGAATTCAAAAGATGCAGATTTGTCATCAAAACTTAAAGATGCACAGCAAAGAGCAGCTGCGGCAGTTGCTGCGAAGGCTGCACAGGCTGCTACAACGGCAAGTTCAAATGTAACAGCACCAACAACTGCTAATAATGATTCAGCACTTGCATCTAATGTTGTTTCGCTTGCATATTCACTTCTTGGAGTTCCATATGTGTCAGGCGGTTCAAGTCCTTCAGGTTTTGACTGTTCAGGATTTACGTCATATCTTTACAGACAGTATGGTGTATCTTTGTCAAGATCATCATCTGCACAGGCATATGGTGGTGAATCAGTTCCACTTGCAAGTGCACAGCCGGGTGATATTATATGTTATCCAGGACATGTTGCATTATATATTGGTGGTGGACAGATTATTCATGCTCCTTATCCGGGTGAAGTTGTAAAAATTGCATCTGTTAATATTATGAGTATTACTGACGTAAGACGTTATTGGTAATTGCATGTTTTCATGCAGAAGGAGGGCGTAATGAAAAATGTTTTGTTTATTGCATCTGAGGCAGTGCCATTTATAAAGACAGGCGGACTTGCAGATGTTGTTGGTTCACTTCCAAAGTATTTTAACAAGGATGAATTCGATGTTCGTGTCATGATTCCAAAGTATACATGTATACCATGGGAATACCGCAAAGATATGGTTTATAAGACACATTTTTATATTGATCTGGCATGGCGTTCACAGTATGTTGGCGTATTTGAACTTCAATATAATGGAATTACATTTTATTTTATTGACAATGAGTTCTATTTTTCAGGACCTAAACCATACAGCTGGATTCATGAAGATATAGAAAAGTTTGCATTTTTCAGTAAAGCAGCTCTTTCAGCTATTCCGGTTCTCGGATTTAAGCCGGATATTATTCATTGCCATGACTGGCAGACAGGACTTATTCCTGTATATCTCAAAGAGAGATTTTCACAGGGAGAATTTTATCAGGGAATTAAGTCAATTATAACAATACATAATCTCAAGTTTCAGGGAATATGGGACATTAAAAAAGTTAAAGACATTACAGGACTTCCGGATAGTTATTTTACACCTGATAAGCTTGAAGCGTATAATGATGCCAATTATTTAAAGGGCGGAATTGTATATGCTGACAGAGTTACAACTGTAAGTGCCACATATGCGGAAGAGATAAAGACTCCTTTTTATGGAGAGCATCTTGATGGACTTATGAATGCACGTGCTAATTGCCTTTCGGGTATTGTAAATGGTATCGATTATGATGTATACAATCCTGAGACAGATAAGAGTCTTGTGGCTAATTATAATCAGGTTACATTCCGTAAGGAGAAATGGAAGAACAAGGTTGCACTTCAGAAAGAACTTGGACTTACAGAGGATAAAGGTAAATTCATGATTGGTATTGTATCAAGACTTACAGACCAGAAAGGATTTGACCTTGTGGCATATGTCATGGATCAGATTTGTGCGGAGGATGTACAGCTTGTTGTACTTGGCACAGGTGATGAAAAATATGAAAATATGTTCAGACATTATGAATGGAAATATAATGACAGAGTTTCTGCTAATATATATTATTCAGAAGATATGTCTCACAAAGTATATGCTGCCTGCGATGCTTTTCTTATGCCATCACTTTTTGAACCTTGCGGACTCAGCCAGCTTATGAGCCTTCGTTATGGAACTGTTCCTATTGTAAGAGAAACAGGCGGTCTTAAAGATACAGTTGAGCCATATAATGAATATGAGAGTACAGGAACAGGATTTTCATTTGCTAATTATAATGCACATGAGATGCTTGGCATTATTAATTATGCCAAGAGTGTATATTATAATCATAAACGTGAATGGAATAAAATTGTCGACCGTGGAATGAAGGCAGATTTTTCATGGAATAATTCGGCACGTAAGTATGAAGAATTATACAGAGAATTATAAAAAAATACTTGCTTTTGCTGCAACAATATGTTAGACTATTAAAGTCTTGCGGATGTGGCGGAATGGCAGACGCAGCAGACTCAAAATCTGCCGGTGGCAACATCGTGCGGGTTCAAGTCCCGCCATCCGCATTGTATAAACCTGTCAGGGAATTTCTCTGACAGGTTTATTTTTTTGATTAATAATGATATACTATTATTATTGCAGACCATTGAGGATTGGAGACCGGCTATGATTGATTGTAAGAAGATTCAGAAAATGATTGTGCCTTTTTCAAAAGGCGAGCTGACACTCAAAGCAGAAGAAATGTTTGTTAAACATCTGGAACAATGCCAGGACTGCCGGGAAGAATTTGAAATTTATTATATAGTTGAATATGGACTTAATGAGGCTGCGACCAAAGAACTTAGCGAAAAGTATAAAAAATATCTTCATGATTATGATTTCAGCGGTCTTGTGGAAGAAAAATTAAAAGACAGTGAGAATAAGATTGCGGAAGTTAAAAAATTCAATCATCTTCTGCATATGTGTCTGTTGTTTGTAAATGCGTGTATGATAATGACAGTGCTGATAATAGCTGTAATAATATATTTGTAAGGAGACATGATGAGTAAAAAGTTAATTTTGATTGATGGACATAGTATTTTAAACAGGGCGTTTTTTGGAATACCTGATTTGACTAATTCAGAGGGGATTCATACTAATGCGATGTATGGTTTCCTTAATATTATGTTTAAATTTATAGATGAAGAAAAGCCGGATTATATAACTGTTGCTTTTGATTTGAGCGAGCCGACATTCAGACATAAAGCATATGAGGCGTATAAGGGAACAAGAAAGCCTATGGCACCTGAATTGAAACAGCAGGTACCGCTTATCAAAGAACTTCTCCGCACGATGAATATTACAGTTATAGAAAAAGCCGGATATGAAGCTGATGATATTATTGGAACTATTGCAAAAAGGAGTGCGGCGGCTGGAATTGATGTGTCTGTTATTTCAGGTGACAGGGATTTACTGCAGCTTGCAGAAGAAAAAATACAGATTCGTATACCTAAGACAAAAAAAGGTGTCACAGAAGTAGAAAATTATTATCCTGAGGATGTTGTGGCACTTTATGGTGTTACACCGCTTGAATTTATTGATATGAAAGCACTTATGGGTGATACTTCTGATAATATTCCGGGAGCACCGGGAGTCGGACCAAAGACGGCATCTGCGATTATACAGAAGTATCACTCCGTTGATAATGTTCTGGCACATCTTGATGAATTAAAGCCGCCAAAGGCACAAAAGTCAATTACAGAAAATGCCGAACAGGTCAAAATGAGTAGATTCCTTGCGGAAATTAATATAAATGTTCCGCTGGATTATAATATAGAAAATGCTGAAATAGGAGATTTCTATAATCCGGCCTCATATGAATTGTTTAAAAAATATAATTTTAAAACAATGCTCAAAAGATTTGATAAAGATATGACAGCAGCTCCAAAGGCTGACGTTCTGAAAGATATTGTTGTAATACAGGAATTGGGCGATTCTGAAAATATTATAAAAAAAGCTTGTGAAGTTATAAATAATGGCGGAAATCTTGGATTGTCAATTATTCATGAAGAAAAATGCATATATGGTCTTGGAATCTGCCTTTCGGAAAAAGAGACATATTTTATAATAAAACAGGGATTTATAACAGATGAATATTTAAAAGATGCCGTACAAAAATTAGGTGTACTGTCTGATACAAATAAAAAAAGGCAGATACGTGTATTTGATTTAAAGGAAATTCTGTGGGCGTTTGAAAAAGATGGAAATCTTAGGATTTCGCAGGAAGCTTTTGTTGATGTAAGCATAGCTTCATATCTTTTAAAACCTAATGATGAAAATTATGAGCCGGAGCAGATTGCTTTACAGTATCTTAATATAACATTTCCTTCAAAATCGGAGCTGTTTGGAAAAGCAGGAGTGCAGGAAATGCTTATGACAAAGCTGGACGAACTTGCAGAATATGCATGTGAATCAGCTTATGTGAGTCTTTTTAGTGCTGATTTGATATTAAAAGAACTTGAAAATGAAAATATGACAGAGCTTTTTGCTAATATAGAAATGCCACTTGTGTTTGTGCTTTACGATATGCAGAAAGAGGGCGTACGCGTTGATAAAGAGGGGCTGAAATCTTATGGTGAAGTTCTGGGCAACCGTATACAGGTACTTGAAAAAGAAATATACGATGAGGCCGGTGAAGAGTTCAATATAAATTCACCAAAACAGCTTGGCATTATTTTGTTTGAAAAGATGAACATGCCGTACAAAAAGAAAACAAAGAGCGGATATTCAACTGCTGCCGATGTGCTTGACAAGCTTGCTCCTGAGTATCCGTTTGTTAAAAAAATTCTTGAGTACAGACAGCTTGCAAAGTTAAAATCTACTTATGCAGACGGTCTTGCAGCATATATAAGCGAAGACGGAAGAATTCATGGCAAATTCAATCAGACAATAACTGCGACCGGAAGAATAAGCAGTACAGAGCCTAATTTGCAGAATATACCGATAAGAATGGAACTTGGACGACAGATTAGAAAAGTATTTATACCAAAAGAAGGATGTGTTTTTCTGGATGCCGATTATTCACAGATTGAACTAAGAATTATGGCACATATGTCAAAAGATGAGAAGCTTATTGAGGCATATAATATGGCTGAAGATATTCACAGGATAACAGCTTCACAGGTATTTGGTGTTCCGTTTGATGAAGTTACTGATTTGCAGCGAAGAAATGCTAAAGCAGTAAATTTTGGCATTATTTATGGTATCAGTTCATTTGGATTAAGCCAGGATCTTAGTATTTCAAGAAAAGAAGCATCTGATTATATTGAGCAGTATTTTAAAACATATCCTAAAATAAAAGGATATATTGATTCGATGGTTGAAGATGCGAAAAAAACAGGATATTCACTTACAATGTTTAACAGAAGACGTCCTATTCCGGAATTAAAATCAAGCAATTTTATGCAGCGTTCATTTGGTGAAAGAGTTGCAATGAATGCACCGATTCAGGGAACGGCGGCAGATATAATCAAACTTGCAATGATAAGAGTATATGATGCGTTGAAAAAAGGCGGATACAAGTCAAAGCTTCTATTGCAGATTCATGATGAACTTCTTGTTGAGACTTATCCTGATGAAATAGAAGATGTAAAGAAGATAATTGAGGACGGAATGAAAAATGCAGTTAAGCTGTCTGTTCCTCTTGAAATTGATATGAAACAGGGAAATAACTGGCTTGAAGCACATTAAGCACATAATTTTCAGTAAAAGTATATGTTTTATAATGTTGAAAGAATGGTAGAGAGTTATGAAAGTGATAGGAATAACCGGGGGCGTTGGCTGTGGTAAAAGTACAGTGCTTAATCTTATAAAAGAAAATTTTAATGCATTTATTATCATGGCGGATGATGTTGCAAAAGACCTGATGAAAAAAGGCAAAAAAGGATATGATGAAACAATTGCTTTTTTTGGAGACGAAATTATAGATGAGACAACTGGTGAAATAGACAGACCGAAGCTTGCATCAGTTATATTTTCTAACCCGAACAAGAGGATCGTTTTAAATAGTATAATTCATCCGGTTGTAAAAAAAGAGATAGTGTCAATGATAACACAGGCAAAAATAGATAATAAATATGACTATATATTTGTTGAAGCGGCACTTCTTCTTGATGACCATTACAATGTTTTCTGCGATGAGACATGGTATATATATGCTGATGAAGATTCAAGAAGAGAAAGATTGAAAGAAAGCCGTGGTTATTCTGATGAAAAGATTGACGGAATCATAAAAAGCCAGCTTGGTGAGGAAGAGTTTAAGAATGGCTGTGATATAGTGGTCGATAACAGTGGTAACATCAATGATACGTATGCACAGCTTGTTAAATTATTGCAGATGTGATATATTTTTACTAATTTTAGGAAAGGGCTGATTGATATGACAGATTTAAAGGCCATAAAAGATGATCTGGTTTTTGGACTGGATATAGGAACACGAAGTATTGTCGGAGTTGTTGGATACCTTTCACATCAGGTTTTTCATGTTGTGGCAATGGCTGAAGAAAAGCATGCAACAAGAGCAATGCTTGATGGACAGATTCATGATATATATAAAGTCGGTGATACAATACGACGGGTAAAGAACAGTCTCGAAAGACAGATCGGATTTGCTCTTACAGATGTTTGTATTGCAGCAGCCGGACGTGTATTAAAAACAGTAAATGCATCGGCAGAGTATGCGTTTGAAAATGAGACGAGGGTAACGCAGGAACATATTTATTCACTTAATCTTCTTGCGGTTGAAAAGGCACATGCACAGGTTAATGAAAACAGTACGGATATACATTATTACTGTGTTGGAAATACACCCGTTAACTACAAACTTAACAGTTTTGATATAAGTAACCTTGAGGGACATAAAGCAGAAAAAATCGGAGTTGAACTTATTGCAACATTTCTTCCTGAAGAAGTCGTTGACGGACTTTATCAGGCAGTTGAATATGCAGGACTTCATGTGGCAAGCCTTACACTCGAGCCTATTGCGGCTATGAATGTTGCTATTCCGGAACAGTACAGGCTTCTTAATATCGGACTTATAGATGTCGGTGCGGGGACATCGGATATATGTCTCACAAAAGATGGAAGCATTATAGCATATGGAATGATTCCACTTGCCGGTGATGAAATAACAGAAGTTATTGCAAAGACTTATCTTGTTGATTTTAATACTGCTGAGCAGATTAAAGTTGAAGCAAGTGATAAAAAAGAAGGGATTGTTGAGTTCAAGGATATAATGGGACTTACACAGAAAATTCCGGCAGAGCAGATACTTAAAGATTCGGAATCTGTTATAGATAAAATGGCTGATGCTGCAGCCCAAAAGATAATAGAGCTTAACGGGAACAGACCTGTAAATGCGGTATTTGTTGTTGGCGGTGGCGGAAAGATGGCAAGCTATACACAAAAGGTAGCTGAACATCTAGGCATTATGGCAGAGAGAGTAGCTGTGCGTGGAGAAGAAGTGCTCGGTTCAATTTCGTTTGATATTGACGGATTTAAAAAAGATTCATTATATGTAACACCAATCGGAATATGTACGAATTATTACACACAGAAAAACAGTTTTATGTTTGTTACTGTCAATGGTGAGAGAATAAAAATGTATGATAATAACAGACTTACAGTTGTTGATGCTGTTATGCAGGTAGGTTTTCCTAATGAAAAACTATTCCCACAGAGAGGCGGACAGCTTGAGTTTACTGTAAACGGAAAGACACGCCTTATACGTGGCGAGGCGGGCGATGGTGCTGTTATTATGATTAATGGGAAAAATGCCAATCTCAATACAAAGATTGAGCAGAATGATATTATAGAAGTTAAAGAATCAACAGCAGGTGCGAAAGCGTCAACAACAATCGGCCAGCTTGATGAATTCAAGGCGACTGTTTCATTTATAGTAGATGATAAAAAAGTAAACTGTCCAAGATTTGCATATGTAAATGGAGAGTTGAAATCAGAGTTTTATGAGATAAATAATGGCGATAATATTTCCATGGCTGATTTTTACACGGTTGAGCAGTTGTTTACTTTTCTTGATATGGATATGTCAAACCTTAATATTTATGTAAATAATGAGCCGGCACAAAATGATACAAAAGTATATGAAAACTTCTCTGTAAAGACACATGGGCTTTCTGATTATACAGTATCATCAGGTTTTGATGATGAAACTTATTCAGAAGCTGAAGATATACAAGAAAATGCTGAATATGCAGAAAATACAGAGCATACAGAATATGCAAAGTCTCATGAGGATAAAGCAGCCAAAGCAGGAGCCAATACTGAAGGAAATACAGTGCAGGAAGAAGTTAAGCAGAGTGATGATGTTGTAAAAGATATATTTGTTCTTATAAATCATCAGCCGGTTAAGCTTTCCGGAAAGAAAAAGTATGTGCTCGTTGACATATTTGATTTTTATGATTTTGACCTCAGCAAGCCGCAGGGCTCTGATGTTGTTTTAAAACTTAACGGACAAAAAGCAGATTATCTTGCACCATTAAAAGATGGTGATTTGATTGACTTATACTGGGAGGGCTGAAAATGCGGCTGATGACGATTGCGAGCGGAAGCAGTGGAAATTGCATATATGTAGGCTCGGGAAATACACATATTCTTATTGATTCAGGAATAAGCCGCAAAAAAATTGCAGATGGACTTGCACTTGCCGGACTTTCAATGAAAGATATTTCGGCTGTGTTTGTGACACATGAGCATATTGACCATATAAAAGGACTAGGTGTTATATCAAGGAAAGACTCAATTCCGATATATTCGACCAAAGGCACTATTCGTGGAATTAAAGAATGTTCATCACTTGGAGAGATGGACGAGTCTCTTTTTAATGAGATAAATGCCGATGCGGATGTTTTCGTTAATGATTTGCAGATTCATCCTTTCAAGGTGTCACACGATGCCAATGAACCGGTTGCATATACTGTAAAGTGCAAAGAAAAAAAGATTGGAATTGCGACTGACCTTGGATTTTATGATGATTACATAGTGGATAATATAAAAGGCTCACAGGCAATGCTTATAGAAGCAAATCATGATGTGAATCTTTTGCAGGTTGGAAGCTATCCATATTATCTTAAGCAAAGGATTCTTAGTAATAAAGGACACCTTTCAAATGAGACATCGGGGCATCTTATAGACAGCCTTCTGGAGAATGATGTTAAAAATATTTTTCTCGGGCATTTGAGTAAAGAGAATAATTATGATAAACTAGCATATGAGACTGTCCGTCTTGAAATAGATATGAGTGACAGCGAGTACAGGGCTGATGATTTTGACATTACTGTTGCTAACCGCGATATACCGTCAAAGATAGTCGAAATCTAAAACAAAAGGAAAATATGGAGGAAAAAACAATGAAAAAATGTGTGATTACAGTGGTTGGAAAGGATACAGTGGGTATTATAGCAAAGGTATGTTCATATCTTGCAGATAACAGAATTAATATTCTTGATATATCGCAGACAATAGTTTCTGGTTATTTTAACATGATGATGATTGTTGATATGTCACAGCCGGCAAAACCATATGATGATGTCATTTCTGATCTTGATAATCTTGGTGATGAAATCGGGGTTGCAATTAAATGTCAGCGTGAAGAAATTTTTGATATGATGCATCGTATATAATCGTCAGAAGAAGGAGAAGTCAATGATTAACATATTTGAAGTAACTGAAACTAATAAGATGGTGGAGAAAGAGAATCTTGATGTAAGAACTATTACAATGGGTATTAATCTTCTTGACTGTGCAAGTGAAAATCTTGACGAAGTAAACGAAAAGATTTACAAAAAAATTACAACTCTTGCGAAAGACCTTGTTTCTACAGGAGAGAGCATTGCAAAAGAATTTGGTGTTCCTATTGTAAATAAGAGAATATCAATTACACCAATTTCACTTGTAGGTGCTGCAGCATGTAAGACACCACAGGATTATGTTACTATTGCAAAGACTCTTGATAAGGCAGCACATGAAGTCGGAGTAAACTTTATTGGTGGATACTCTGCAATCGTATCTAAAGGGATGACAAGAAGTGATGAACTTCTTATCCGTTCAATACCTGAGGCTATGGCTTCAACAGAGCTTATATGCAGTTCTGTTAATGTCGGTTCAACAAAGACTGGTATTAACATGGATGCAGTGCGTCTTATGGGACAGATAGTAAAAGAGACAGCAGAAAAGACAAAGGATGCAGATTCGCTTGGATGTGCAAAGCTTGTTGTTTTATGTAATGCACCTGATGATAATCCTTTTATGGCGGGAGCATTTCACGGCGTTTCAGAAGATGATGCGATTATCAATGTCGGTGTAAGCGGTCCTGGCGTTGTTAAATATGCACTTGAAAGTGTACGCGGTGAAAGTTTTGAGGTATTATGCGAGACTATTAAAAAGACAGCTTTCAAGATTACAAGAGTTGGACAGCTCGTTGCACAGGAAGCATCAAAGAGACTCGGAATACCATTTGGTATCATAGATTTATCACTTGCTCCTACACCGGCTATCGGTGACAGCGTTGCTGATATTCTTGAAGAAATCGGACTTGAGCACGCAGGAGCACCGGGAACAACAGCAGCACTTGCACTTTTAAATGACCAGGTTAAAAAGGGTGGTGTAATGGCTTCTTCTTATGTTGGCGGATTAAGTGGTGCATTTATTCCTGTAAGTGAAGACCAGGGTATGATTAATGCTGTTAATGCGGGAGCATTGTGCATTGAAAAGCTTGAAGCCATGACTTGCGTATGTTCTGTAGGACTTGATATGATTGCAATTCCGGGAGATACAAAGGCTGAGACAATTTCAGGAATTATTGCGGATGAAGCTGCAATCGGTATGGTAAACCAGAAGACAACAGCTGTAAGAGTTATTCCTGTTGTCGGAAAGGGTGTCGGAGAGACTGTAGAATTCGGCGGACTTCTCGGATATGCACCTATTATGCCGGTCAACCAGTTTGACTGTTCTGCATTTGTAAACAGAAAAGGAAGAATTCCTGCACCAATCCACAGTTTTAAGAATTAATTAAAATGGAAGAGTATGTTAATATAAATCACACATTTGAACCGGTATATGATAAAAATACAAGAATATTGATTCTTGGTACATTTCCGTCTGTTAAATCAAGAGAATATGGATTTTATTATGGGCACCCGCAAAACCGTTTTTGGCGGGTGCTTTCTGGAATTACAGATTCGCAGCTGCCTGTTTCAATACAGGAAAAGAAAGAATTTTTATTATCGCATCATATAGGAATCTGGGATGTAATAAAGAGCTGTACAATAAAAGGTTCTGACGACAGCAGCATAAAAAATGTTACAGTTAATGATTTTACAAAAATATTAAACAAATCAGACATACGGGCAATATTTGCGAACGGAAATAAGGCATATGACCTGTATGAAAAATATGTCTTTGAAACGGTTGGAATTAAAGCTGTGAAACTGCCGTCAACAAGCCCGGCAAACGCAAGGTGGAATCTTGAAAAACTTGAAACGGCATATAGTGGGATGCTGAAATATATAGCGGATTAATATATATAACGGATTAATATATAACAAGGAGTTTATGCTATGAACTCCTTGTTATTTTATATATAAAGGCTGTCTGAATTCGTCTTTATTTATTGTGCCGGATTTTGTGTATACAATCTGGTTGTATAAAGATGCGGCATGAATGTCGTCGGTTAAAAGATTTTTGTAATCGGCAGCTTTTGTGATTATCGGAACAGGACATGTCTTTTTGATTTGACTTAGATATTCACGGCCTTTTTTGTCAAAACCAAGAATTCTTATATATGGAAGAGACTCATATTGCGATATATTTTCTTTTTTTATATCAAGAATAATATGCATAAGGCACCGGCTCAGCCTCGAATAAGTAAAGCCGCGTGTTTTTATTTTTTCAATAAATCCATTAAATGAGTCGCAGCCTGTAAATGATGAATATATACGGCATGCAAGGTCTTTATTAATGTCATGGTATGCACATAATGTTTCAATGCATGCATTTTTATTATATTTGGCAATATAAAAAATGTTTGAAATTTTGTAATTCAGCATAGAAGAAAAATCATCAGCATATATAAGTGCATTGTTCTGGCTTTCGGATGCTAATATATTGTACATCGCTTCGGGCATGACATTTTGAAGCTCTTTTATATTTTTGCAGCGGCTGTCATTGTTTTTGTGTATGCCGCTGTCATGCAAAATTTTTCTTATTGCAGATGCACTGGCTATATTTTCATGAATTTCGTTGTCGTGGTAACCGCTTATTTTTCTTGTGAGTGCGACAGGAGTGACAGCACTTTCTGATTTTATTATTTCTTTTATATATTCGATTGCTAAAATATTATTTGGTGATGAAATTAATCTGCTTATATCATCTGATTTAAAAAATTCTGATAACGCTTTAGCTCTGGCAGTTGGAAATGAATCTCCGCATGTGAGGGCTTTTTTTAGATGCTTTTTGTATTCATCGGGCTCGTTGACAAGTGTTATTGCTATTTTTTTCAGCATTTGGATATCAGCATTTTCACATCCGAAAGAAATGAAAGATGCATTTAATGCGTTAAGTGTCGCTACGGCACCTGCTGCGAAAATTTCCGCACTTGAAACAGCATAAAATAAAGGCAGTTCAACTACAAGATTTACGCCGGAATCAACGGCAGCACGGCATCGTTTGTATTTGTCAGTTATGGCAGGAATTCCACGCTGCACAAAATTACCGCTCATAACAGCGATTGCAATATCTGCATTTGTAATTTCGAGCGATTTTTGAAGGTGATATAAGTGCCCATTATGGAATGGGTTATATTCGGTTACAAGACCGGCTGCTTTTATATTCTGCATTTTTAACTCCGTTTTACGCACAATAAAGTGTTTTATATATAAATATTTTAACATACTTAACTTTGTGCGGCAAATAAAACAATATAATAACTTGTACTTGCCAAAAATTTGGTATATAATTTAGAAAAAGTATTGTAAGTGATACTTATTGATATTTACATAATACAAGGAGGAGTCAGTAATCATGGCATTTATTGACACAATTAAAGAAAAAGCTAAGGCAGACAAGAAGACTATTGTATTGCCAGAATCTATGGATAAGAGAACATATGAGGCTGCTGAGAAGATTTTAAAGGAAGGTATCGCTAATCTTATTATTATCGGTACACCTGAAGAAATCGCTGAGAACGGCAAGGGTTATGATATTTCAGGTGCAACAGTTGTTGATCCTTTTAACGACCCTAACAAGCAGAAGTATATTGATAAGTTTGTAGAATTAAGAGCTAAGAAGGGTGTTACACCTGAGCAGGCTAAAGAGATGATGGAGAAGGATTACATGTACTATGCATGTCTTATGTGCAAGTGCGGTGATGCTGATGGTGCTGTTTCTGGTGCATGCCATTCAACAGGTAACACAATCAGACCAGCTTTACAGCTTCTTAAATGTAAGCCGGGCGTAAGCAGCACATCAGGCTTCTTCCTTATGGAAGTTCCTGATTGTGAACTTGGTGAGAATGGTCTTTTCGTATTTGCAGACTGTGCTGTTAATATTGACCCTGATTCAGAACATCTTGCTGAGATTGCAGCTTTATCAGCTCAGTCATTCGAGATGTTTGTTGGAAAGCCTGCTAAGGTTGCTATGCTTTCATTCTCATCATATGGCAGTGCAAAGCATGAGAGAGTAGATCTTGTTTCAGAGGCTACAAAGATTGCTAAAGAGAAATATCCAGAACTCGCTGTTGACGGAGAACTTCAGTTAGATGCTGCATTAGTTCCAGAAGTAGCTGCATTAAAGGCTCCAGGTTCACCAGTTGCCGGCAAAGCTAATACATTAGTATTCCCTTCACTTGAAGCAGGAAATATTGGATACAAGCTTGTTCAGAGACTTGCAAAGGCTGAGGCTTATGGTCCTGTTCTTCAGGGTCTTTCAATGCCTGTTAATGACCTTTCAAGAGGATGTTTCGCTGATGATATCGTTGGTACAGTAGCTTTAACAGCAGTACAGGCTCAGATGTCAAAGTAATTTACAAAGACATTATTTAAAAAGCAATTAGTAAAAGTATTATTTAAGGAGAATTTTTTAAATATGAACATTTTAGTATTAAACTGTGGAAGCTCATCACTTAAATACCAGTTGATTAACATGGATGATGAGAGCGTAATTGCAAAAGGTCTTGTAGAAAGAATCGGTATTGAAGGTTCTATTCTTACACATAAGCCAACAGGCAAAGACAAATATGTTGTTGAGACACCTATGAAGGATCACAACATTGCTGTAAAACTTGTACTTGACGCTCTTATGGATGCAGAACATGGCGTTATTAAGTCAACAGACGAAATCGCTGCTGTAGGTCACAGAGTTCTTCATGCAGGCGAGAAATATATCGAGTCATGTATCGTTACAGAAGATGTTAAGAAAGTTGTAAGAGAGTGTTTCGATTTGGGACCTCTTCACAATCCGGCTAACTTAATTGGTATTGAGGCTGTTGAGGCTGCTATGCCAGGTAAGCCAAATGTGGCTGTATGGGATACAGCATTCGGTGGAACAATGGAGCCAAAAGCATATCTTTATGCTATTCCTCGTGAATATTATGAGAAATATGGCGTAAGAAGATATGGTTTCCACGGAACAAGCCACAGCTTTGTATCTAAAGAAACTATCAAGTTTGCTAATCTTAATCCAGAGACAGCAAAAGTTATTGTTTGCCACCTCGGTAACGGTGCTTCAATTTCAGCATCAATCGGCGGCAAGTGT
Source organism: Lachnospira hominis (ex Liu et al. 2021) (assembly GCF_014287955.1). GTDB lineage: Bacteria > Bacillota > Clostridia > Lachnospirales > Lachnospiraceae > Lachnospira > Lachnospira hominis. The sequence continues at coordinate 141,258 of NZ_JACOPD010000005.1, forward strand.
GTAGATACATCTATGGGTCTTACTCCGCTTGAAGGACTTATCATGGGTACACGTTCAGGTGATCTTGACCCTGCAATTATTGAATATCTTTGCAACCATGAGAATTTAACTGTAAGCGAGATGCTTAATATTCTTAATAAAAAGTCTGGTGTTCTTGGCATGTCAGGCGGTATTTCATCTGACTTCAGAGACCTTAATGCTGCAGCTAACGAAGGAAATGAGATTGCTAAGGTTACACTTGAGGCATATGCTTACAGAGTTGCTAAGTACATCGGTTCTTACACAGCAGCAATGAATGGTGTAGATGCAATCACATTTACAGCAGGTGTAGGTGAGAACGCAGCATGGTTAAGACCAATGGTTTGCAAGTATCTTGGATTCCTCGGAGTTAAGCTTGATGAAGCCGCTTCTGAGAAGGCTTGTGGCGTTGAAGGCATTATTTCAACAGCTGATTCAAAGGTTAAACTTTGTGTAATTCCTACTAATGAGGAACTTGCTATTGCAAGAGAGACATTAGCATTAGTTAAATAATTTTGTCTGACAAATTTTTTATAAATTTTGTTTAATAAATTAAATATTTTGTTGACAAATATTGTAGCGGTGCGTATAATAGACAAAGTGTGGTAAACGTAATTGCGTTATGCTTTGACTTTTACGCACCGTATATAGTGTGAATTGGAGACAATTATGCTAATTGATTTAAGAAAGCTTCTATCCGGTACAGAGGATGAACTTACAGTCAGTGCTTGTCTTGATATGGACAAGTTCGATGACGGTTTGAACAGTTATGAGATTGTAAGTAAAGAGCCGTTTGAATTAAAGATTGTGAAGGTCGGCAAGTCCAAGCTTCATATTATCTGCAGTGGTTCGGTTGATATGAATATTCCCTGCGACAGATGCCTTAAACCTGTATTGACAAGCGTCAGTTTTGATATTGATGATACTGTTGAGATGGAAGAGAATGCATCTGAGGATGAAGAGCCAGAAGAAAAAGACTATATTGATGGATACAGCCTCGACGTTGACAGACTTGTTTTCGGCGAATTATTGTTATCCATGCCAGGGAAAGTCTTATGTAAAGATGACTGCAAGGGATTATGTCCTGTTTGCGGAACAGATTTGAATGTCACTGAATGTGATTGTGAAAAGGAATCCCTGGATCCCAGAATGTCTGTTTTCAAAGATATTTTAAACAATTTTAAGGAGGTGTAACCTATGTCAATTTGTCCTAAGAATAAATCTTCAAAGGCTAGAAGAGATAAGAGAAGAGCTAACTGGAAAATGAGTGCTCCTAATCTTGTAAAGTGCAGCAAGTGTGGTGCTTTAATGATGCCTCACAGAGTTTGCAAGTCTTGTGGATCATACAACAAGAAAGAAATTATCACTGTTGATTAATTTTTTTCTTACGTTTATAAATGCCGGGTTGTGTCTGTATGGATATGACCCGGTTTTTTTGTTATAAAAGGCAGGAAGATGTGTCTGTTTATGATATACTTTTATTTAAAAAAATATTGCTTATATATATAAAAAGTGATATACTATTTTCATTGAAATGATTATGGATTATATAAAAGAAAATATGCAAACAAATTATAAAGGTGTGACAGAAACGGAAGGTGTTTTATGATAAAAAAGGAATTGATTGAAAATTTCAGAAAACAGGCTGATTTTATTGCTTTGAACAAATTAAAAAATGGTGATAAAAAGAAGCAGACAAAGATTCTTAATAAAGAAATAAAAAAATATTGCGAATTGCTAATTAAAGAGGAAACTGGGAAATATCTGGATTGCAGTGAACAGGATAATTCAGTGTTATTGAATCAAATACTTTTGATTACATATGCATCATATGTTGTTATGCTGGAAGCAAGACATAAGTTATGGAATTATGAATATATGTCATTCACACGACGTATAGGGGAATTATGGGAAGTGTTTTGTAAAATACCGTTTTATTATCCGTTAAAAGAATTGGAAATAATCGCAGCACCAAAGTATAAAAAAGTGCAGGAAAATTTTGAAAATAAGTCATTTGAGTACATAGATTCGCTTGCAATAGATGAAACGCAGAAAAGAATATTAAAATATTATTATTCAATACCATGGAGAATGCTTGATAGCGGAAATATAAAGCTTGAACTTGATTTGCATTTCAGGCAGAATGGACAGGATTATAATTGTGATTTTAAAAGTGGATTTGGCTCAAATGAAAAAGGAAATGTAAACAGGATATTACTGGTCGGCAGTTTTTATAAAAATATAAATGACAGACAGAGGGCAGTTCTTTTTGTGAGACAGGAAGAAAAGAAAAACAATCATTATCTACAGACATTAAAACAATCACCGTTCTGGGAGTGTTATTGTTCGGATGAATGCTATAAAAAGATAGAGTATTTTACAGGGTTTGATATAAAAAAATGGATTGATGATAATATTGATTGGGAAAATGATATAAGTAATAATTTCAGGGATTATTTAAAAGAGAACGGACTTATAGAGTATCTTAAATGGTAGATGACGCTAAAGAAAGGTTATATATGAAAGACTTATATTGTTCATATTATACGGAATCAGATGAAATTACATCATATATGATTTCAAAATTAAATATTAAAGATAATGATATTATACTTGAACCTTCGGCTGGTGAGGGGATTTTTATTGATGGTATAATAAATCAACAGAAGAATATTCAGATTGATGCTCTTGATATTAATGAGAAAGCTGTAAATATTTTAAAAAAGAAATATTCGGATATGCCGAATGTAAAAGTAAGGCTTACAGATACATTGTTGGACAGACAGCTTGATATGTATGCTGACAGGCAGTTGTGGCTTAAAATTACCGATACGTTGGAAGATAAAGAACTTGATTATATATCGGATAATGGTGGCTATTATGATAAAATAATAGGAAATCCTCCGTATGGAGCATGGCAGGATTATGATAAACGTAAAATTTTGAAAAAAAAATATAAGGGTCAGTATGTAAAAGAGACATATACACTGTTTTTGTACAGATGTATTTCTTTACTTAAAAAGGGAGGAAAATTGTCTTTTATAATACCTGATACATTTCTTTTTTTGAATATGCACAAGAGTCTCAGGGAGTTTTTGCTTAAATCGACTAAAATAGAAGAAATTCTTATATTTCCTTCAAATTTTTTTCCGGGAGTGAATTTTGGATATTCCAATTTATCTATTATTACTCTTGAAAAAGACGATTGTGAGAGTGTAAAAGATAATGATGTAAAGATTTTTACGGGATTTAAGACTGTGCGTGAGTTGGGTAGGATTGATGAAAACAGTGAAAATTTGCAGTGTTTTTGTTATAAACAGAGTGATATATTAAAAAATGAAAATTATAAGTTTATTATAACGGATAATTCCAAAATCGCGATTATAAATGATTCAAAAGTCAGAATCGGAGATGTTGCCGATGTTGTGACAGGTTTTTATTCGGGAAATAATAAAGAGTTTATATGTGCCAAAAGTAAAGAAATTAAAGGTGCCCAAAATTACAGAATGGTTGACTGTGATAAAATATATGATTGCTATGATTTAAAAGGAATAAAAAATGTGGCAGAAGGATATGTGGCATATGTTAAGGGGTCTTCCGATACAAGATATATCAGGAAAGAAGATGAATGGTATGTACGCTGGGATAAAGAGACTGTCGATTTTTATATAAAAGATAAAAAGGCAAGATTTCAAAATTCAAAGTTTTATTTTAAAACAGGCATAGCAATTCCAATGGTCAAGTCTAAACAGATAAAAGCAACTTTGATGAGAAACAGAGTGTTTGACCAATCAATTGTCGGTATATTTCCAAAGGAAAAAGATAAAATTTATTATATGCTGGCGTTGATGAATTCTAATGTAATCAATAAACTGCTTCATATTATTAATCCCACAGCTAATAATTCGGCTAATTATATAAAACAGCTGCCATATAGAGAGCCTGGCTATGAGACATTGATGAAAATAAATTCGAATGTCGTAAAAATATTAGATATGAATCCGGAAACGGATATTGATAAAATTGAGGTAGTTAATGAAGAAAACAATAAAATATTTGATTTGTTATATCAAGATATATTGTAAAATATATTACATATGTGCAAGTGCGTCAGCTTGATTTTAAAACAAATTTATAGTATATTAAAAGACGATTGATATTTTTATATTTTAAGAATGGAGATAAATAATGTCAGATATATGCAGAGTAGCACTTGATGCGATGGGTGGAGATAATGCACCCGGTGAAGTCGTAAAGGGTGCAGTTGAAGCAACTAAAAAAGAGAATGATATTCACGTGGTTCTTGTCGGTAAAGAAGCAGCAATACAGGCAGAACTGGATAAATATGATTATAGCAAAGAACTGATTGAAGTTGTTGATGCGGCTGATGTCATAGAGACAGGTGAACCGCCTGTTATGGCTGTAAGACGCAAGAAAGAATCTTCACTTGTAAAAGCAATGTATCTTGTAAAAGAAGGAAAGGCAGATGCATTTGTCTCAGCAGGAAGTTCTGGTGCAATACTTGTAGGTGGTCAGACAATTGTAGGCAGAATCAAGGGCGTTGAACGTCCTCCGATGGCACCGCTTATTCCTACAGCAACAGGAGTGTCACTTCTTGTTGACAGTGGCGGTAATGTCGACGCAAGACCTAGCTTCCTTGTTCAGTGGGCTAAGATGGGTTCTATTTATATGGAGAACATCCTGGGAATAAAGAATCCGAGAGTTGCTATTGTAAATATCGGTCTTGAAGAAGAAAAGGGCAATGCACTTGTAAAGGAAACCTATCCTTTATTAAAGGAATGTAAAGATATTAATTTTATAGGAAGTATAGAAGCAAGAAATATTCCTAAGGGAGATGCAGATGTTATTGTATGTGATGCATTTGTTGGAAATGTAATATTAAAGCTTTACGAGGGAACAGCTTCTACACTGATAAAGAAGATTAAAGGTGCAATGATGTCAAGCTTTAAGACTAAGATAGGTGCACTTTTAATAAAGAAATCGCTTAAAGAGGAGTTAAAGACTCTTGATGCGACAGAGTACGGCGGAGCACCACTGATAGGTCTTAACGGCCTTGTGGTTAAGGTTCATGGCAATGCCACATCAAAAGAGATTGGCAATGCACTTATACAGTGTGTTAAATTTAAGAAACAAAAAATTAATGAAAAGATTACAGCTTCACTTAATGTTGAAGAGTAATATAGGAGGTTTATCATGGAATTTGAGAAGATTCAGAAAATTATTGCAGATGTATTAAACATCGAACCTGAGAAGATTACAATGGAGTCAGCATTTGTTGATGACCTTAATGCAGATTCACTTGATGTATTGCAGATAGTAATGGGAATTGAAGATGAGTTTGACATTAAGATTCCTGATGAAGCAACAGAGAAGATTGTTACTGTTGCAGATGCAGTAAACGAGATTAAGTCAGCAGTTAAATAATGTGAACGGGCTGTCTTATATGACAGCCCGATTTTTTTAGCCACAAAGGCAGAATGGAGATTAATGTGAAAAACAACTCTGATTTAAAAGAATTCCAGAACAGAATTGGTTATCATTTTAATGATGAAAAGTATTTGAAAACAGCACTTACACACAGTTCATTTGCTAATGAAGTCAAGATGAGAAAAGTAAACGATAACGAGAGACTTGAATTTCTTGGAGATGCGGTTCTTGAGCTTACCTCAAGCGATTACATATATAAAAACCATTCCGAGATGAATGAAGGCTCTATGACAAGACTCAGAGCAAGTATAGTATGTGAGCCTACACTTGCACTCTGTGCGAGGGCATTCGGATTAGATGAGTTTATAATGCTTGGAAAAGGTGAGGAACTTACCGGAGGACGCAAGCGTGATTCAATAGTTTCAGATGCATGTGAGGCTGTAATTGGTGCGATTTATCTTGACGGTGGTTTTGCTAGTGCAAAAGAATTTATCACGAAGTTCATATTAAATGATCTTGATAATAAAAAACTCTTTTATGATAGCAAAACTATCTTACAGGAGGTAGTTCAGGCTAACGGAATTGAAGTAAAGTATGAAATGATAGGCGAAAAAGGACCTGAACACGATAAAATATTTGAAGTGTGTGCAAGTGCAGGAGATTTATTTAATGTAAAAGCAGAGGGACACACAAAAAAGGCCGCACAGCAGAAAGCGGCATATAATGCACTTATTCTGCTTAAAGAGCAGGGTGTTGATATTAACCCGAAGGGAAAAAGATAGATGTATTTAAAAAGTATAGAAGTCCAGGGCTTTAAGTCATTTGCCAACAAAATAGTTTTTGACTTCCACAATGGTATTACAGGCATTGTTGGACCGAATGGTTCAGGAAAGAGTAATGTTGCTGATGCTGTAAGATGGGTTCTCGGTGAACAGAGTGCGAAGCAGCTTCGAGGTGCAAAGATGGAAGATGTCATATTTGCCGGAACAGAAGCGAGAAAGCCTGTAGGATATGCTTATGTTTCAATAACACTAGATAATTCAGATCATGCACTTGCTGTCGATTATGATGAAGTAACAGTTACACGTAAAGTATTCCGTTCTGGTGAGAGCGAATACCAGATGAACGGACATGCGTGCCGTCTGAAAGATATTACAGAGCTTTTCTATGATACAGGTATCGGTAAAGAAGGATATTCTATTATCGGTCAGGGTCAGATTGATAAAATATTAAGTGGTAAGCCTGAGGAGAGAAGAGAACTCTTTGATGAGGCTGCAGGAATTGTAAAGTTTAAGAGAAGAAAAGCTGCAGCGATAAAAAAACTCGAACACGAACGGGATAATCTTGTCCGTGTGAACGACATTTTGTCAGAACTTGAAAAGCAGGTAGGTCCATTAGAGAAGCAGTCAGAAAAAGCGAGGGAATACCTCAGGTTAAAAGAAGATTTAAAGACAAGAGATGTAAATGCATTTCTTCTGGAAAGCGATAAAATCCGCGAAGATTTGACAGCGGTCAATGAAAAGATAAGTATTGCTGAAAATGAACTTTTGCAGGCAAATGCTGAGTATGAGAGCACAAGAGCAGAATATGATTCAATTGAATCAAAGCTTTCAGAAGTTAATGGCAGGATAGAATCAGTAAATACAGAACTTTCAGATACAGAAGTTGAAAAACAGCGTCTGGAAGGTCAGATAAATGTATTTGCTGAACAGATAAAAACGATTGAAGCCGGAAACAGACATTTTTCAGAGCGAATTGCTGATATAGACAAAGATATAGAGCAAAAAAACAAGTCGCTTGAAGATGTAATAAATCAGAAAGATGCTTTGAAAGACAGTTTGGCTGAGTTTGAAGAAAAACAGGCTGAAAATGACAGAAAGCATGAAGAAATAACTGCACAGATAGAAGATATTTCATCTAAGATTGATGCAAACCAGAATAAAATCTATGATATTTTAAATGAAAAATCTAATATAAATGCCGATAACCAGCGTTTCAAGACAATGCTCGAACAGCTTAATATTAAAAAAGCAGAGTTAAGCAGCAGGATAATCCAGGGCAAAAGTCAGGAAAATGCACAGGATTCAGTGATTTCTTCTTTGGAGAATAAGCTTAAAGAAACAGAAAATACTATTGCTGAATATACATTATCAATAGAACATAAAAATGCTGCTGTTGCTGATAACAAGCAGAAAATCGCTGATTTAAACAGTGCGGCAGACAAACTTTCACAGCAGTATCACCGTGAAAAATCAAGACTTGAGTCGTTAATCGCAATCACAGAAAAATACGACGGTTACGGTAACAGCATAAGAAAGATTATGGAACTGAAATCTGAAAATGAGGGAATAATCGGTGTTATTGCGGATATAATCAAAGTCGAAAAGAAATATGAGACTGCGATTGAGACGGCTCTTGGCGGAACAATCCAGAATATTGTAACTGATAATGAAAATACAGCAAAAAACCTTATTGCATATCTTAAAGAAAATAAATTTGGACGGGCAACATTTCTTCCTTTATCGTCGATATCGGGAAGAAATACAATAGAAAAAGAGCCGTGCATGAATGAAAAAGGTGTTATAGGTGTTGCGAGCAGCCTTGTAAGAATTTCGTTTGAGTATGAAAATCTGGCAAAGTACCTTCTTGGAAGAATTCTTGTTGTTGATAATATTGATAATGCACTTGCTATTGCAAGAAAATATAAACATTCTTTAAGAATCGTTACGCTTGAAGGCGAACAGTTAAATCCGGGTGGTTCAATGACTGGTGGTGCATTTAAGAATGCGGGAAATCTTCTCGGACGACGCCGTGAGATTGAAGAGTTAAAAGTTAATACTACAAATGTCAATAAGCAGTTTAATGATACAAAAAATGAGATAGCTGAGTTAAGAAAGCTTGTTGCATCAATAAGAGAAGAACTTGATGTGCTTAATAAGCAGATGCGAGAAGCACAGCTTAATAAAAATACAGTCCAGTTAAATCTAAAACAGGCACTTTCAAAGAAATCAGAGATTATTGATTCATACAAAGATTCGCAGATTCAGGTTGCTGAGATAGGAAAAGAGATAGAATCTGTATTACAGCAGCAAAGTCTTGTGAGTGGTAATCTTGAGAACTTAAACAGTTCTACAGAAAGTTCACAGAAAGAGATTGATGAGCTTACATCACTTCTGGAGAGCAAAAAACAGGAAGAGGCAAAACATCTTACTGATTCAGAGCATGTTAAGATAGAATATTCTTCGCTTTTGCAAAAAGAAAGCTTTATAGATGAAAATAAGTCACGTCTTGAGAGTGAAATAAGCCGTCTTAATCAGGAAAAAGAAGAAATAAAGCAGAAACAGGAACTTACAGCTGGAGATGTCAAGTCAAAGCAGGCAGAGATAGAAGATGTTAATATTTTAATTAAAAATGCAGCAAAAAAGATTTCAGAATGCAGTCTTGAAATTACCAAGCTTAAAACACAGCGTGACGCAATGAATTCAAGCCATAAAGTGTTCTTTGAAAAACGTGAAAAGCTTAACGAACATATAACTGATCTTGACAAGGAAGTTTACCGTCTTAATTCTGGTAAAGAAAAACTTGAGGAGAGCAGTGATTCAATTACAGATTATATGTGGAGTGAGTACGAGCTTACTTATAGTTATGCATTGGAACTTAAAAATCCTGAATTTGACAATCTTTCATCATTAAAGAAAGAAATACATTCTCTTAAAACTGCCATTAAAAATCTGGGTGATGTAAATGTTAATGCGATTGAGGAATACAAAGAAGTAAATGAGCGGTATATTTTCTTAAAGGGCCAGCATGATGACCTCATTGAAGCGGAAAGTTCGCTTACACAGGTGATTGAAGAGCTTGACAATGGCATGCGTGTCCAGTTCGCACAGAAGTTTGAGGAAATTAAAAAAGAATTCGATAAAGTATTTAAAGAACTTTTCGGAGGCGGACGTGGAACGATTGAACTTGTTGAAGGTGATGATATTCTTGAAGCAGGAATTGTTATTATTTCACAGCCGCCCGGAAAGAAACTGCAGAATATGATGCAGCTTTCAGGTGGAGAAAAAGCACTCACGGCTATAGCACTTTTATTTGCAATTCAGAATCTTAAACCGTCGCCATTCTGCCTTCTTGATGAGATTGAAGCCGCACTTGATGATTCAAATGTAGGAAGATTTGCTAATTATCTTCATAAGCTTACAAAGCATACGCAGTTTATTGTAATTACACACAGACGTGGTACAATGTCGGCAGCGGACAGGCTTTATGGTATAACGATGCAGGAAAAGGGTGTATCTACACTTGTATCAGTAGATTTAATTGCAAATGATTTGGACAAAGATAATAAAAAGGAGTAGTATGGGATTATTCAGTAAATTAAAAGAAGGATTAACAAAGACAAGAAACAATATTGTCTCAGGTATTGATTCGGTGTTTTCGGGATTTTCAAAGATTGATGATGATTTTTATGACGAACTTGAAGAGACACTTATAATGGGTGATATCGGCGTTCGTGCAACAGAAGAGATTATCGAAGATTTAAAGGAAAAAGTTAAAGAAAATAAAATAAAACAGCCTGAGGAATGTAAGCATCTTCTCATTGAAACAATCAAAGAAAAGATGAATCTTGGCGAAAATGCCTATGATTTTGAAAATAAGCAGTCTATAGTAATGCTTATTGGCGTAAATGGTGTCGGAAAAACTACTTCTGTAGGCAAACTTGCCGGTCTGTTAAAGGCACAGAATAAAAAAGTTATTATGGCTGCCGCAGATACATTCAGGGCTGCTGCAATTGAACAGCTTACGGAGTGGTCAAAACGAACAGGAACTGATATAATAGCACAGAGTGAAGGTTCAGATCCGGCTGCCGTGATTTTTGATGCCGTAGCTGCTGCAAAAGCCCGTAATGCAGATGTATTGTTATGCGATACGGCAGGAAGACTTCACAATAAGAAAAACCTTATGGAAGAGCTTAAAAAGATTGACAGGGTTATTGAGCGTTCATATCCGGAAGCGTACCGTGAAAATCTTATCGTGCTTGATGCAACTACAGGTCAGAATGCACTTTCACAGTTAAAGGAATTTAGCGAAGTAACTAATATTACCGGTATAATCCTCACTAAGATGGATGGTACTGCAAAGGGCGGTATCGCTGTAGCAATTCAGGCAGAGATGGGAATACCTGTCAAATATATCGGTGTTGGAGAGCAGGTTGAGGACTTACAGAAATTTGATTCAGATGTGTTTGTAAATGCACTTTTTGATGTAAAAGAAAATAATGATGAGCAGTAAAGCTTAAAAGGAGAAACCATGGAAGAATTATCACTTAAAAAATTTGAAGAAGCCGCTGAAAAAGTTAAAGAGGTCACACTTGCAACAAATCTTGTATACAGCGAATATTTCAGCAACCAGTCAGGAAATAAGGTATATTTAAAGCCGGAAAACATGCAGTATACAGGTGCATATAAAGTAAGAGGTGCATATTACAAAATCAGCACAATGTCAGAAGACGCAAGAAAAAAAGGACTTATTACAGCTTCTGCCGGTAATCATGCACAGGGTGTTGCATATGCAGCATCAAAGTATGGTGTTCCTGCAACAGTAGTAATGCCTACAACAACTCCTCTTATCAAAGTAAATCGTACTAAAGGTTATGGTGCAAAGGTTGTTTTATACGGAAATGTATATGATGAAGCATGTGAATATGCAATGAAACTTGCAAAAGAGCAGGGGCTTACATTTGTTCATCCTTTTGATGACTTAGATGTTGCGACAGGTCAGGGTTCAATCGCAATGGAGATTATAAAAGAGCTTCCTACAGTTGATTATATTCTTGTTCCAATCGGTGGCGGCGGACTTGCAACAGGTGTTTCAACACTTGCAAAGCTTCTTAATCCGAATATCAAGGTAATCGGTGTAGAGCCTGCGGGAGCCAACTGTCTTCAGGAATCATTAAAAGAAGGTAAAGTTATTACACTTCCTACAGTAAATACAATCGCTGACGGTACTGCCGTAAAGACACCGGGAAGCAAGCTTTTCCCATACCTTCAGAAGAATCTTGACAGCATAATTACTGTTCCGGATGAAGATTTAATCGTTGCTTTTCTTGATATGGTAGAAAATCACAAGATGATAGTAGAAAATTCAGGTCTTCTTACAGTAGCGGCATTAAAGCAGATGAATGTAAAGGATAAGAAGATTGTATCTATTCTTTCAGGCGGCAATATGGATGTTATCACAATGTCATCCGTAGTACAGCAGGGTCTTGTCCAGAGAAGCAGAATCTTCACTGTATCTGTTCTTCTTCCTGATAAGCCGGGTGAACTTGTACGTGTCGCTTCAATTATCGCGGAGGCAAGCGGAAATGTAATCAAACTTGAGCACAACCAGTTTGTAAGCATTAACAGAAAGGCAACTGTTGAACTTAGAATAACAATAGAAGCATTTGGTCACGAACACAAGGAAGAAATTGTTAAAAAACTTGATGAAGCAGGACTCCGTCCACGTATAGTTAAGGTTAATATTTAAGATAATACATAAAGTCCGTAATAAAAAATCTTATACGGCAGAAAGACACATCATGACATAATAAAATTGTTGTGATGTGTCTTTTGGTGTAATAATCACATTTATAAATGTTTATGTGGAGAATAGTTATATGAAAAATAATTATAAGAATTTTAATTTTTTGAATTATATTGCAGCTGTGATTCTTGTTATTTTGTGTATTGTGCAGATAGTGCCGGATACATCTGTTAAAGCAGAAACAGCAGAAAATACAGGAGATATTACAGAAATCCATACAGCGGCCGAGCTTGTGAAAGCATCAGAAAATCAAACTGGAAGTTACAGACTTATGGCAGATATTGACATGACAGGCATAGACTGGACACCGTGGGACTTTTCGGGAAAATTTGACGGCAATGGTTATACAATACTTAACCTTTCTGTGACAAAAACAAACAGACGCACAATGAAAACATACGACGGAAACAGAAAAGAATATGATACATATGGTGCGGGATTGTTTGGAATACTTTCTAATGCTGATGTGAGCGGTCTTAATATCAAAGGTGCAAGAATTGAAGTTGCTACAAATAATCATTGCTTTGCAGCTCCAATTGCAGGACTTTGTAATAACAGCAATATATCAGATTGTATCATAAGCGATTCTTATGTAAGTCTTACAGATTCGGCAAAAATGTGGGGAACAGGCGGAATCGCAGGTTTTGGAAGCGGTAATCTTGACAATGTTTCAACCGATGTGACACTTGTGTGCATTGATACGGATAAACAGGTAAAAGACGAACAGTTTATGGGTGGAGCATATGCGGCAGGTTTCCTTAATATTAGAAATTGTAAAATAAATATCGACGGTTATGATTCAGACCATGGTTACGTTCATGATGGTGGGCTTGTTGGAATGTATATGGTATATCCGTATGATTTATCTCTTACATATGCCGGTGAAGTCCTTAACAATGAAGTTTACGGACAGATTACATTTTATGAGGATAATACAGACAGACGAGCATATTGTAAGGCAAATATGGGCGAAGTTATGAACTGGACATATGCGTATTCGGGATTTAAATATGATTTTGATGCCAACGAAACATTTGATTATTCTGTTACGTTACTTCCTGAAAAATGTGATAATCCTGTATACAATGATACAGTAACAGAACCAACTGTCACAGATTTTGGCTTTACAACACATACATGTCAGGGCTGTGGGTATACATACAATGACAAATACACAATATATAAAGAATATAAAGATGATTCCGAGGAAGTTACATCACCTGACAATGATATGAACATGTCAGATGATTCATTTGGTGTTACTAAAAAGAAGGATAACCATGTTATACCTGTACTTGTTGTTATTTTGCTGACTGTTGTAATGATTCTTCTTATAGTAAGATATATTCAGGTGAGAAATCAAAGAAAAAGACGCAGGAGACACAGAAGAAGATGAAAAATACTATCTATATGGCACCGATGGAAGGTCTGACGGACTTTACATTCAGAAATGCATATGAAAAAATATTTGGAAAAGGGAAAATTGCAAAATATTTCACACCTTTTATTTCGCCGAATAAGTCCGAAAAATTTCTTGCAAGAGAAATACGTGACATAGACAGAGAGCATAATAATGGAATTAATACAGTTGTTCAGGTTATGACAAATGATGCAAAAGATTTTATCTGGACTGCCAGGATGCTTTATGATGAGTACGGTTATAATGAGATAAACTTAAATGCAGGCTGTCCTTCAGGCACAGTTGTTTCAAAAAACAAAGGTTCTGGAATGTTAAACGAGCCGAAGCTTCTTGATAAATTTCTTGACGCAGTGTTTGAAGATGATTTTATAAGGGAAAATATCAAGGTTTCAGTAAAAACGAGGGTTGGTGTAGAGACAGATACAGCATTTCCGGAGATAATTGATATTTATAATAAATATCCGCTTGAGGAACTTATAGTGCATCCGAGACTGCGTACAGATTTTTATAAAAATGACCTTAATCTTGAAGCGTATGATTATGCAGTAAAAAACAGTAGAAGTAAAGTGGTTTTTAACGGAGATATATTTACAAGAAAAAATTTCCTTGATATAAAGAAAAAATTTCCACATACAGATACATTTATGCTCGGAAGAGGTCTTATTGCGGACCCCGGTCTTATAGATGTGATTGTTTCTGAAAATCCTGAAGATTTCAGCCGTGACCTTATTAGCGATAAAAAACGCATGAAAGAGCTGCATGACCTTGTGTTTGATGCGAGATTGCACATAATGCCGGGTGACACGCATGCCATTCACAGGATGAAGGAAATGTGGTGTTATATGGCATATGTATTTGACGATTGTAAAAAAGAAATAAAAGTAATAAAAAAATCACAGAAAGTAGCTGATTACAAATCGGCGGTTGATATATTTTTTAATGTAGCAAAACTTACAGAGAAAGATTATATATTATTTTCAAAAAAATTCTGATAAGTTATACAATATGTTATTGATATATAGTACCGGTTTATGTAAAATAATATCACAAATGTTAATTTGGGAGATAAATATGAGTAAGATTTATTTTGTGCGTCATGGTGAGAGTGAGTGGAATGTGGCAGATAAAATATGCGGGCAGACCGATATACCGCTTACCCAGAGAGGACATGAACAGGCTGTAATGACAGGCGAAAGTTTCGTTGCAAGGAAAATTAAAGCTGATATGATTTTGTATTCACCACTTTTAAGAGCTGCAGATACGGCAAAGCATATTTCAGATATAACGGGAATACCGGCAAGAGAAGAGATGCGTCTTATCGAGCAGAATTTCGGTGTATGGGAAGGAACATCACCACGTAATTCACATGAGTTTTATGAAGCCAAAAAAGGATTTGTACAAAGATTTGGTAGCGGTGAATCCATGTTTCAGCTTGCACAAAGAATATACAATCTTCTTGATGAGTTGAAGGCAGATAGTGACAAAACATATATCCTTGTTGCACATAACGGAATTGCAAGAATCGTCTGTTCTTACTTTAAAGATATGACTAATGATGAGTTTGCCGCTTATGGTGTTGCCAATTGCAGTATTACAGAATTTGAGTTCTGAGATTTTGAAAATTTGAGTTGAAAAATTGACACTTAAAAGTAGTTGTACTATCATCTGAATCAGATGTATATACAACTACTTTTGCGCTATTGTATATGGCAAAGATACAATACCGTCTATAGTAGGCTGCTAGAAATGGGAAGGTGATTTGATGTCGGAAAAGAATTTTAAATCAGACAGGATATTGTCATATTTTAAGAAAGAATGGCTGGTTCTTCTTATTGTTACGGTTTCTGGGCTGATTTACAATATCGGACTTTTGGCAGGACCTCTTTTTGAAGGTAAAATGACGGGTTGTCTTATTGACATTTTAAACGGAAATAAGCAGTTTGCCGATATGCTTACACTTGTTCTGCTTTATATACTGATAACGGCGGCTGTACAGTCTTCAAGATATATTAAGCGTTTTTATGTAAGGCGTTTTGCAAATAATGTAAATAAGAGAATGAAAGAGATATTATATGTAAGCCTTGTACATAAGAGCAGACCACAGCTGCATGAGGAGAGTGCAGGTACGATTCTCACAAAAGCGATTCTTGATGTTGATGACTGTGTTGAGGGTATGAGAAAGTTCACAACTGAAATATTCGATACAGGAGTTGCTCTTTTGGCATATGCATGTATGCTTTTGTTTTATGACTGGAAACTAGCACTATTGTGTATGATATTCCCGCCTGTCTCTTATATTATGGCAGAAAAGATGAAGTTCATAATCCAGACTTCCGGTGCAAAATATAAAGAGCAGTCAGGAGCGTTAAGCACTGCGACGCTTGATATTGCATCTAATGCCATAACATACAGGGTGTTTGGACGAGAGCAGCAGAGACGCGATGCTTATGAGGAAAGTCTTACAGCTTATGAAAAATCAGCAGTAAAAGCTAATATTTGGAATACGTCGCTCACATCTGTGTACAGAGTCATATCAATGGCGGGTGTAATATTTATACTGTATTTCGGTGGCAGAAATGTACTCGGCACAGGCTGGAGTGCATGGAGCATAGCAACATTTACAACATTTGTATCGTGCTTTACAAAGCTTTCGGTAAAGTCTTCAAGTGCAGCAAAACTTTTTAATGCAGTACATAAAGCACAGGTTTCATGGAAACGTATCAAACCGCTTATGCGTATGAAAAACGACGATGGTGACAGAAAAACATATTATGCAGGAGAACTTGAAGTCAGCAATATGGGATTTTCATATCCTGACGGCAAAGTAATATTTGACGGAGTCTCATTTACGGCGGCACCGGGTGAAATTATTGGTATAACCGGTCCCGTTGCCTGTGGTAAGTCAACACTTGGAAAAGTATTTCTGGGTGAGTATCCTTACCGTGGAAGCATCAAGTTTTCCGGGGAAGAGATGAAAGGTGTTGACAGTACGAAAAACGGAATAGTTGCATATCTTGGTCATGATTGTGAACTTTTTGACGATACGGTCAGGAATAATATTCTTATGGGCGATGACGGAGATGTCAATTATTACCTTAAAATGGTGTGCCTTGATAAGGAAGTTGCACTTATGGAAAATGGCGTTGATACGCTTATTGGAAGCAGTGGGGTGCGTCTTTCGGGTGGTCAGGCACAGCGTCTTGCACTTGCAAGAACCATCTGCCATAAAAAGCCGGTTATTATTCTTGATGACCCATTTTCGGCACTGGATAAGGATACAGAGAAGCAGATATTTAAAAATCTTGGTGAGATGGTATCAGACAGTATTGTTATGATAATTTCACACAGACTCTATCTTTTTCCGCAAATGAATAAGGTTATATGGCTTAATGACGGAAAAACAGAGCTCGGAAGCCATGATGAGCTTATTGAAAAGTGCAGTGAATATGCGTTGCTTTACAATGGACAGAATGGAGGCGGTACTGGTGAAAAATAATGAAAATGTAAAAGCCGCAAATTCAGGAAAAAAACCAAAATATGTAAAGAAAATAATAACAGAAACTATTTTAAAATATAAACTTTTGTCATTTGGAATTGTTGCAGCCGTATGTCTGGCGGTCATATTTTCACTTATTCCGCCGCTTATTCTCGGAAAAATCATTGATATGTTTACAGCTGGACAGATGCCGGGACTTGGTATGGTGATTGCATATTTTGCAATGCTTTTTTTAACGGGGCTTACTGAATCGGCAAGAGAGGGACTTCTTACGGTTTTTGGACAGAAAATAACACATGCTATGAGAAGCTGTCTTATGGAAAAATTCACATCTCTTACCGCCGACGAATTAAATGGATTGGAGCCGGGTTCGCTTGTATCACGTTTTATAGGCGATGTTGACATGATTGAAAATCTGTTTACTTCGGGAATTATAAGCATGTTTGCCGATGCATGCAAAATTATAAGTATTCTTGTTGTAATATGGTTTAAAAATAAAGGACTTACGCTTGTATTTATAATCCTGCTGCCGTTTTTGTTTATTTTTACAAGACATGTGCAGAAAAATATGCTTGCGGCCCAGATTATGAACAGACGTGCTGTAAGCCGTGCGTCAGGACATGTTCCGCAGACATTAAAAAATATAAGAACAATTCATTGCTTTGGCAAAGAAAAGTATATGGAAAAGCAGTATGACGAATATATAAATGACAGTTATCATGCGATGG
Source organism: Lachnospira hominis (ex Liu et al. 2021) (assembly GCF_014287955.1). GTDB lineage: Bacteria > Bacillota > Clostridia > Lachnospirales > Lachnospiraceae > Lachnospira > Lachnospira hominis. Next base: position 158,953 of record NZ_JACOPD010000005.1, read on the forward strand.
AAAAGACAAATTTTTATGAAGCAGTATATTCGCCTGTAATTCTTATTTTAAATGCTGTTGTTGTTGCAGCTGTAATGTTGCTTTCGTCATCTGGTAACAGTGCAGTTCTCACATTTTTTGGAATGTCAGCAGGTACTGCGGTTGCAGTTATGAATTACATTTCCCAGATATTCTCACCGGTTGAAAGTCTCGGTATGGAGATTCAGACAATACAGTCAGCGATAGCCGGTATACACAGAATTAATGAATTCATGGCACTTGAAGAGGTTGAAAAACACGATGTTATACAGGAAATTGAAAAACAGGATACACAGTGGCAGGATGAAGGTAAGCCACAGGTTCAAAGCGGAAGGTATGAAGCCGGTGGAAATAAGCCTTTTGTGGAGCTTTGCAATGTGACCTTTGGCTATAATGAGGACAGAAAAATCCTTAATAACATAAATATCAGTGTTATGCACGGAGAGCAGGTAACTCTTTCAGGACGTACAGGTGCAGGAAAGAGTACAATATTTAAGCTTCTTTTGGGACTTTACAAACCGCAGTCAGGAGAAGTACTGATTAACGGAATACATGCCGACACAATTACTGATAAGGATAAAAGAAAGCTGTTTGCCTATGTTGAACAGACATTTCATATGGTTGCAGGCACTGTAAAAGAGCAGATTACACTTTTTGATGACAGTATTTCCGATGAAGATGTAAAAAATATCTGTATTACAACAGGGCTTGATGATGCGATAACAAGCCTCGAAAAAGGCTATGATACAATATGTACGCCGGATTTGTTTTCACAGGGACAGTGGCAGCTTTTATCAATAGCCCGTGCGGCAGTGGCAAAACCACAGCTTCTCCTGCTTGACGAGATAACGGCAAATCTTGATACAGAAACAGAAAAAGCAGTTCTTAATGCATTGAATAATGTATGTAAAGACAGAACGGTAATATCTATTTCGCACAGGGTTACTGCAAAAACAGGTAGAATTATTCCTGTTGAATCGAATGTGTGAGTTATATATAGGGTTTATCTGATTCGACGGCGAAGTGATTAAGCGATAAAATTACGATATAAAGCGTGTTAAATTTTGCGGACAAAAAAATTCGGTTCACAAATTTAACACGCTTTTTACACATTTGATACATTTCTGTATATTATTATACACTCATAAAACAAATAACAGATGAGTGGTCAGTTTGTCAGACTTAGAATAATGACAGAAATGAGGAGTGTATATGATTAATTACAAAAAACTTACGGCTGCAATGGCAGCGGGAATAATAGCAATATTTACAATAACAGGCTGTGCGATGCCGTGGCAGAAGGCAGCAGATGATTCATCATCAAATGTATCTACGGTTTCTGCCGGGAATCTTTCACAAAGCGGTGAGAATGCATTGTCGCTTGAATTTGACAGCGAAGATTTAGATTCGTCATATAACGAATCAGAATGTACAAAGATAAATCTTTCAGGAAGTGGTGCAACTGTTTCAGGAAGCGGTGTTACTGTTGAAAACGGAAATATTACAATAACATCTGCGGGAAGCTATATTATTTCCGGAACATTAACAGACGGAAGCATAAAAGTGAATTGCAGCGAGAAAGGAACTGTAAGATTGATTTTAAACGGTGCTTCAATAAGCAGTTCAAGTACGGCACCTGTTGTTGTTGAGGAAGCAAAAAAGATTCTTGTAACTCTCGCTGACGGCACAACTAATACAATTACAGATAAAACACGCCAGTCTGTGGATGACGAAGATTTTTCTTCGGCAGTTTATTCAAAAGCAGACCTTGTATTTAACGGAAGCGGAACTCTTAATGTCAATGCTGGATACAGAAATGGTATTAAGAGCGCAGACGATTTGAAAGTTGTATCTGGAACCTTTAATATAACAAGCAATGAGGATGGAATAATAGGAAAAGATTTTCTCGGAATTAAAGACGGTAAATTCACAATTAAATCGGGAAGCGACGGAATGAAGTCAACGTATGATACGGATACTTCAAAAGGAAATATCGTAATAACAGGCGGTGAATTTGATATAACGGCTTCAAATGACGGTATTCACTGCAACGAAGATATTCTTATTTCGGGTGGAAATCTTACAATTAGCAGCGGTGATGACGGTGTTCATGCAGATGATAATCTTCAGGTTGACGGCGGCACTATAGATATTAAGAAATGTTGCGAAGGTCTTGAAGGCGTACAGATTACTTTAAACGACGGTGATATTTCAATAGTGGCAAGCGATGACGGTATTAATGCGGCTGACGGTTCGTCATCTTCCGGTATGGGAATGGGCGGCTTCGGCGGCGGTCAGAACGGAGGCTTTGGCGGCGGTCAGGCATCATCTTCAGACAGCAGTGTTTTACTTACAATCAACGGCGGAAATATATTTGTAAATGCAGGCGGTGACGGTCTTGATTCAAACGGTAATATTGTGATGAACGGAGGCAATGTAACGGTTCTTGGCCCTACAAGCGATGGCGATACAGCACTCGATTTTGACGGTGCATTTACAATTAATGGGGGTGTACTTATGGCATTTGGTTCAAGCGGAATGCTTGAAACACCGACATCGGCACAGAACGGCTGCTGTATTGTTACAACATTAGGCACTGTAAGTGCAAATTCGGAATTTTCACTTATGGATTCATCAGGAAATGTGATAATGTCATATACACCAACAAAGAATTATGCGTCTGCGATTGTATATTCATCAGACATTAAGAACGGAAGCACATATACGGTAACTGCGGGAAGCACAACACAGTCAATTACGGTGAACAGCAATGTTACAACAAACGGAGTCAGCGGAGGCTTCGGCGGTGGTCAGAATGGCGGTTTCGGAGGCGGACAGCATGGAGGACAGCCTGGGGGCAGTGCACCTGACGGAAACGGAAGCTTTGGAGATGGCCAGCAAGGTGGAAATCAGCAGGGTGGAAAACAGCAAGGTGGAATGCCGGGCGGAAATTCGGGCAACGGACGTTCAAACAGTGCCAGCAGTTCAACTGTAAATCAGGTATAAACTATAAATAAAATAAAGTATATATAACAGGGCAGAACATAGTATAACAGTGTGTCCCACCCTGTTTTTTGATAAGATACATCTTTGTATTTAATTTGGAATGCCACAACGCAATATAACAGTTGACATACAGATATATGCTGTTATATACTGTTTGCGAGGTGATGAAATGAATATAAAAGTAAATTCTACATTGATGATTCCTATATACGAACAGATTGTTGACCAGATAAAAACACTTATACGTATTGGCAAACTGGAAGAAAATGATATGCTTCCGTCGGTGCGTTCTCTTTCAAAAGAATTAAAGATTAGTGCACTGACAGTTAAAAAAGCTTATGATTATCTTGAGAGCGAAGGTTTTGTTGTGACGGTTCACGGTAAAGGAACGTATGTTGCTGCGTCCAATTCCGAAATACAGGAAGAGGAGCAAAGAAAAGAAGTTGAACTTGATATTGAGATGGCTGTAAAGAAGGCGAGACGATACGGTATTAGTGATGAAGATATAAAGAGTATTTTTTCACTTGTTATTGATGAAAATTAAAAGACGGTAGCTTTAATGATGTTTAGTTGTTAAAGCTGCCGTCTTTTTATGTCTTGTTGTATTTAATTAGTTTGGTGTGAATATAGCCGGTATTATTGGAAATCCACCACATTTACCCAATGTTCGAGAAGTTCTTTTTCATCAGGTTTATTTTTTGCCATTCTTGCGGCGGCAACAATAGGAAGCCAGCCTGTTACATATGATTTTTTAGTGTCTGTTGCAGCACAGAACTGTGTCATATACATATCTGCGATATCGATGCTGCTGTCAGAGTATTGCAGCTTTAACAGAAGATAAGTGTTGGCTATGTCGGCACTAGCATTGCCCTGCGTTGCGTGAACCCAGTCAACAGCAGTGATTGATGTTATGTCGGCATTATCATCAATATTTACGATTATGTTGTCAGGACAAAAATCACCATGGCACAATTTTGTGTGCTTTGGCATCGTATTAAGTCTTGTGAGCAGTTCGTATTTTACAGAACTATCAAGAGTTTCAATGCCATTAATCTGTCTTATTAATTTATCTTTAAGCTTTAAGAGAAGCGGGTTGGATTTCTTTTGAAAATCAACCTGATATTCAACCATTTTTTTGATATAATCAGCAGTTTTTTCGGGATGCTCTTTTATAAGCTGTGTAAGAGTTATGCCGTCCGCATATTCACTTGTGATTTCCCATTGACCATTGTTTACAGATACAGAAAGAAGCTTTGGAATATTTACTCCGGCATCTTCAACTCTTGCAGTATTTAATGCTTCATATAAAACATCTGATTTGTTATAATCTTTGGAAAAAACTTTTATTGCGGTATTATTTTCAAGATAAACTGATTTTAAGTTATTTTGTGAAATGCATTTTTTCATATAAACACATCCTTTCTTATTCGTCAATTTCGACTGGTTTTCCGTAATATGCCTTGAGGTACATTGCCTTAATTTCTTTCATTAGAGGGTAGCGTGGGTTTGCACCTGTACACTGGTCATCAAATGCCATTTCTGTCATTTCGTCGAGAGTGCGTAAAAATTCTTTTTCATCAACGCCATAATCTTTTATAGTCTTTTTGATTCCGACTTTTTCCTTCAACTCTTCAATGGCTGCAATAAGATTTTCAAATTTTTCGGCATCATTTTTTCCTTTGATATGAAGAAAATCTGCACATTCTACATAACGTTCTTTGCAGTGAGGATATTGATACTGTGAAAATGTTCCCATTTTAGCAGGAACTTCTGCAGCATTGAATCTCATTACATCAGTGATGAGGAGTGCGTTTGCAATACCATGAGGAAGGTGGTGGTATGCACCGAGCTTGTGAGCCATAGAGTGGCATACTCCAAGAAATGCATTTGCAAATGCCATTCCGGCCATGGTTGAAGCTGTAGCCATCTGTTCACGGGCTTTTGCGTCGTGCGGACCATTTTCATATGCGGCAGGAAGATATTCAAATATATTTTTCATAGCTTTTAAAGCAAGACCGTCTGTGTAGTCTGTTGCCATAATAGATGCATATGCTTCGAGAGCATGAGTGAGTGCGTCTATGCCGGAAGCAGAAGTAAGACCTTTTGGCTGGTTCATCATCATATCAGCATCAACAATTGCCATTTTTGGAAGAAGCTCATAATCAGCGAGAGGATATTTTATTCCGCTTTCTTCGTCTGTGATAACAGCGAAAGGAGTAACTTCAGAACCTGTTCCTGATGAAGTAGGAATGGCAATGAAGTAAGCTTTTTCCCCCATTTTAGGAAATGTGTATATACGTTTTCTTATATCCATAAAACGCATAGCCATATCCATGAAATCAACTTCAGGATGTTCATACATAACCCACATTATCTTGCCGGCATCCATTGCTGAACCGCCGCCTACAGCGATTATGCAGTCTGGTTCAAAGAGCTTCATGGCTTTTGCACCTTCTTTTGCACATGCAAGTGTAGGGTCAGGAGCAACATCGTAAAATACTGTGTATACAATACCGAGTTCATCAAGTTTGTCGGTTATGCATTTTGTGTAGCCATTTTTGTAGAGGAACTGATCTGTTACTATGAATGCTTTCTTTTTGCCAAGAACTGTCTTTAATTCATTGAGTGCAACAGGAAGGCAGCCCTTTTTAAAATATACTTTTTCAGGTGCTCTGAACCACAACATATTTTCTCTCCTTTCAGCAACGGTTTTAATATTAAGAAGGTGTTTGACGCCGACATTTTCGGAAACTGAATTGCCGCCCCATGAGCCACAGCCGAGTGTAAGTGAAGGTGTCAGCTTGAAATTGTATAAGTCACCGATGCCGCCCTGAGAAGAAGGGGTGTTGATAAGAATACGGCATGTTTTCATAGTTTCTTCAAATATATCAAGTTTTTCTTTTTCTGTTTCTGAATTAATATAAATAGAAGAAGTGTGTCCGTATCCGCCGTCTGCGATAAGATGTGAAGCTTTATCTATTGCATCGTTGAAATCGTCTGATTTGTACATTGCAAGAACAGGTGAAAGCTTTTCGTGTGCAAATTCTTCAGATAAGTCAACAGAAGCAACCTCTCCGATGAGAATTTTGGTCTCACGTGATACATCAACTCCGGCGAGTTTTGCAATGGTATATGCACTCTGACCTACAATCTTTGCGTTGAGAGAGCCATTGATAAGGATAGTTTTTCTGACTTTGTCAAGCTCGGTCTTTGTAAGAAAATGGCAGCCTCTTGCAATAAATTCATCTTTTACGGCTTTGTAAACTTTTTTGTCAACAATAACAGACTGCTCAGAAGCACAAATCATACCGTTGTCAAATGTTTTTGAGTGGATGATTGAGTTGACTGCAAGAACAACATCAGCTGTTTCATCAATAATTGCAGGAGTGTTGCCGGCACCTACACCGAGTGCAGGTTTTCCTGATGAATATGCAGCTTTAACCATTCCAGGACCGCCTGTTGCAAGAATTATATCAGCCTCTTTCATAAGTGTGTCTGTAAGTTCGAGAGACGGAATATCAATCCATCCTATAATGCCTTTTGGAGCACCTGCCTTTACTGCAGCATCAAGAACAACTTTTGCAGCTGCGATTGTTGATTTTTTGGCTCTTGGATGAGGGCTTATTATTATTGCATTTCTTGTCTTTAAACATATTAAAGACTTGAAAATAGCAGTAGAAGTAGGGTTGGTCGTAGGAATTACTGCGGCTACAACACCAATTGGTTCAGCAATCTTTTTTGTTCCATAAGCTGAGTCCTCTTCGATGACGCCACATGTCTTTGTGTCACGATAAGCATTGTAAATATACTCAGAAGCATAATGGTTTTTGATTACTTTGTCCTCAACAATTCCCATTCCTGTTTCCTCAACTGCCATTTTGGCAAGTGGGATTCTGGCCTGATTTGCAGCGATAGCTGCCGCTGTAAATATTTTATCAACCTGTTCCTGTGTGTAAGTTGAAAAAATCTGCTGTGCTTTACGCACTTCATCAATTTTTTTTTCAAGTGCGTCTACTGTGTCAACAATTTCTGTACCCGACATAATTTTTTCTGACATACAAAATCCTCCTTGTTTTTGCGGAGCAAAAATCCTAATGTGCATCTTTGATGCACTATATCCTCATGGCGGGGAGAGGATTTATCCTCCTTGTTATTATTCCTTTTCTTATAATTGCAGCAGAACCAATATTTTCTGCCAAAAAAGATTGTTATTATTTTAACAAAGTCAATATAACACTATATTGTGTGTGTGTCAATATGCATATTATTAATATTGCCTGATATTTTTTAAAAAATTTTTGAAAATTCCATTGCGTGATACTATGTTATGCTGTAATATTAATATAGTTTTAGAAATAGCAGGGGATGAATTGACTATTTATAGAATATGTGAGGGATTATTTAATATGAAAGATACGTTTAAAAAGTATTTATATCTTGCCGGAAGCTTGTTTCTTGCATTTGCTTTGTCTATTATGCTGTTTTTTGTTTTATATAAGATAGATGCGATAAAGAGTGTTATCGGGCATATTGTAAAAACTATGATGCCATTTATAATTGGTGCAGCATTGGCATATATAATCTGCCCTTTGTGTAATAAGCTTGAAGTTTTGTTTGATAAATTATTTTCAAAGATGAAGAATGAGCAGACTAAGGAAAAAATATCGAGGACATTAAGTGTATTTGCAGGAATAATTATTGCGGTTATTGCAATTTATCTTATACTTATGATTGTTATTCCACAGCTGATTGACAGTGTTGTAAGACTTGTTCAGATTCTGCCATCAAGTGCAGATAAGCTTATAGGATGGCTTAATCATTCGCTTAGCTCTGATGAACAATTGCTTCAATATTCGCAACAGGTGATTGATAAGGCATATACGATGCTTGAGGACTGGCTTTCAAACGGACTTCTTGATTCTGTTGAGAAAGTGGCAACTGGGGTTTCGTCAGGTGTAATTAATCTGCTTGGCGTGATTCTTAATATATTTATAGGTTTTATAGTTGCTGTATATCTGCTGCTTTCAAGAAAGAAATTTGCACGGCAGGCAGAACTTATCGTGTATAGTATATTAAAAAAAGAAAAGGCTGACACTGTAATGGAAGAGGCAAGATATTGTGACCGCGTTTTTGGCGGGTTTATCAATGGAAAGATTCTTGATGCAGTGGTGGTTTCGCTTATTTGTTATGCCGGCATGATGATTTTCAGATGGATTAATCCGGGAAAAGTCATGATGAGTGAAACACTTGTTGCTGTAATAGTTGGAATTTTTAATGTAATACCATTTTTTGGATGGTATATCGGGTTGTTTTTATCAGCACTTCTCATACTTATGGTTAATCCCATGCAGTGCATTTTCTTTGTGATTTTTGACTTTATATTACAGCAGATAGATGGTAATATTTTAGGTCCTAAGATTATAGGTGATACAACAGGAATTTCAAGTATATGGGTGCTCTTTTCCATATTCCTGTTTGGAGATATATGGGGATTTGCAGGTATGCTTCTTGGAGTTCCGATGTTTGCCATTATGTATCACTGGATTAAAAAGCTGGTATTTAAGGGGCTTGATAAGAATGAACAGACACAGATGAGTGTTGATTATGAGAATGATTTTCCAAAAAAGAAAAAGACTCATCAATAATATAAGGAGTTATGATACATATTTTATGAAACATTTAAAAAATAATCTTAAAGATTACACAATACGTTCGCTTACAACAAAAGATTTAGATGCATATAATGCACTTTTAAGATATGCATTTCAGGTTACAGAACAGGAACTTACCGAAGTTGGCTGGGAAAATGACGAGATTAAGCAGTCAAAGTTTCCTGTTTTGCAGAGAGCTGATGTTGTGGGGTGTTTTGATAATGATTCGTTAATATCACAATTTGCTGTATATCCGCTTGATATGAATATTTATCATCAGTTATATCATGTCGGCTTTATAACGAGTGTATGTACATATCCAGAGTATTCAGGACAGGGTATTATGGCTACGCTTATGCACAAGAGCCTGAGCCATATGAGAAAAAGAGGTCAGTCAATGGCACTTTTATATCCTTATTCTATACCATTGTATCGTAAGTTTGGATGGGAGATTATTTCTAATAAGATTTCTTATATAATAAAGAATAATCAGATACCAAAGATTGATGATATTCCCGGATATGTACGTCGTGTCACATGGGAAAATACGGATTTTATTAATCTTCACCAGCAGTTTGCGGCAAAAACACACGGATGCCTTTACCGTAACAGCCTTGCATGGGAAGAATACTGGCGATGGGATGAGGATGATACAGTTGTAGCTGTTTATTATAATAGTCATAAAAAGCCACAGGGATATATGGTTTATCTTATAAAAGAAAATGTTATGTACATAAAAGAGATGATTTTCTTAAACAGGGAAGCACAGAATGGTCTCTGGCGTTTTATACGTGCACATCAGTCCATGATAAATGAAGTAAAAGGCAATACATATTATAATGAACCGATTGCTTTTGAGATGGCTGATGGTAATATTAAAGAATCAATACGTCCGTACATAATGGGAAGAATTATAGATATTGATAAGTTTCTTCTCCAGTACAGCTGTAAACCGTCGGAAAAAGATGTTTGCATAGAACTTGATATCCATGATGATTTTTTGTCATGGAATAATAAGAGTATTAATGTATTGTTTAGCAAAGGAAGATGCTTTATAACCGAGCAGAAAGCAGAATATCATATAAAACTTGACATTGCATCGCTTACAACACTTCTTATAGGATATAAATCCGCAATGCAGCTATGGAAACTTGAAAGGATAGATGCACCGAGGGCTGCTGTTGAGACACTCGATAATGTTTTAATGCATGAAATACCATATATTTCAGATTATATTTAAATTTTATGCTGTAAATTTTTTTGATTTTGTCAAGTAAAAATACTTGACACGCATGCCTGGCTATGATATTATTCTCAAGGTTTCAAATTTTATGAGAGTGGTGCTGCTATGGAAAAGTTTGTAGAACAGACGCTTTTATATGATTTTTATGGTGAGCTTCTTAATGAACACCAGAGAGGAATTTATCAGGATATTGTTTTTAATGATTTGTCATTAAGCGAGGTTGCTGATGAGTATGGTATCTCAAGGCAGGGAGTTCATGATTTAATCAAGCGTGTTAATAATACACTGAATGGTTATGAAGAAAAGCTGCATCTTGTATCTAAGTTTATAGAGACAAAAGAAAAGGTGCATGAGATTGAACAGTTATCAGATGAGTTTATTAAAAGTAATAATGGCAGTCTTGATAACATAAGGAGTATACAGCTTATCGCAAAAGATATACTCGATAATTTTTGATATTCGTTTAAGTCTTAATCAGACAGAAGTGAGGATTTATGGCATTTGACAGCTTATCAGATAAACTTCAGAATATATTTAAAAATCTTCGCGGTAAAGGCCGTCTGTCTGAAGCTGATGTAAAAGCAGCTCTGAAAGAAGTAAAGATGGCTTTGCTTGAAGCTGATGTAAACTTTAAAGTTGTAAAGCAGTTTGTCAAGTCGGTCGAAGAGCGTGCCATAGGTCAGGATGTTATGCAGAGTCTTACACCCGGACAGATGGTAATTAAGATTGTTAATGAAGAAATGGTTGCACTCATGGGTTCCGAGACAACACAGATAGCGTTGAAACCGGGTAATGAGATAACTGTCATAATGATGGCGGGTCTTCAGGGTGCAGGTAAAACAACAACGACAGCCAAACTTGCAGGTAAGTTTAAAGCAAAAGGGAAAAAGCCTCTTCTTGCAGCCTGCGATGTTTACAGACCGGCTGCTGTTGAACAGTTAAAAATCAACGGAGAAAAGCAGGGCGTTGAAGTGTTTTCAATGGGAACAGGCAACAATCCAGTTGATATAGCCAAAGCGGCAGTTTCACATGCTAAGAATAACAATTTTAATATTGTTATTTTAGATACAGCCGGTCGTCTTCATATAGATGAGGATATGATGGCTGAGCTTATAAAAATAAAAGAAGAAGTTAAAGTTGACCAGACAATACTTGTTGTAGATTCAATGACAGGTCAGGATGCGGTCAATGTTGCTTCTTCATTCAACGAAAAGGTTGGAATTGATGGCGTCATCCTCACAAAGCTTGATGGTGATACCAGAGGTGGTGCAGCACTTTCAATTAAGGCTGTCACAGGAAAGCCTATCCTTTATGTTGGTATGGGTGAAAAACTTTCAGATCTTGAACAGTTTTACCCGGACAGAATGGCATCAAGAATTCTTGGAATGGGTGATGTGCTTACGCTTATTGAAAAGGCTGAAGCCCAGATTGATGCTGACAAAGCTAAGGAAATGGAGCAGAAGTTCAAGAAAGCTGAATTTGATTTCAATGATTTCCTTGAATATATGGGACAGATTCGTAATATGGGCGGTATAGGTTCCATATTAAATATGCTGCCTGGCATGGGACTTGGCGGTAAAATGAAAGGGCTTGATGCAGGAGCAACGGAAGATGCGGAAGCTAATCTTAAACGTACAGAGTCGATTATTTACTCTATGACGGCAAAGGAAAGAAGCAATCCGGATATTCTTAATCCTTCAAGAAAGAATAGAATTGCCCGAGGTGCCGGTGTTGATATAAGCGAAGTCAACAAACTGGTTAAACAGTTTGACCAGATGAAAAAGATGATGAAGCAGATGCCGGGCATGATGAAAGGTGCTAAGAAGGGACGTTTTAAACTACCTTTTTAACATGACTGTTATACAGTCAATATAGATATGTGTTATTTACAGGACACGAAAAATTAAATTAGGAGGTGAAAGTTACATGGCAGTTAAGATTAGATTAAAGAGATTAGGTGAGAAGAAGTCTCCTTTCTATAGAATTATCGTTGCAGATTCAAGATCTCCAAGAAACGGTAGATTTATCGATCAGATCGGTACTTATGATCCTAACTATGATCCTTGCAAGCTCAGCATTGATGCTGAAGCCGCTAAGAAGTGGTTAGCAAACGGAGCTCAGCCTACAGAGGTTGTTGGTAAGCTTTTCAAGATGGCTGGTATTGAAAAATAAGACTAGTGGAGGTGTTTTTCTATGAAAGAATTAGTTGAAATTATTGCTAAGGCACTAGTTGACAATCCGGACGAAGTTGTTGTAACTGAGACAGAGAAAGACAAAGCCATAATTGTTGATTTAAAAGTAGCTTCTTCTGATATGGGGAAAGTTATTGGCAAATCAGGAAGAATTGCCAAGTCTATAAGAACAGTTGTTTCGGCAGCGGCAACAAAAACTGACAAAAAAGTTGTTGTTGAAATCGATAACTAAATTGAGCTTATTTATTTAATAGAGATGTCTTTGAACTTAAAAAACAGATAATCTGTTTATGAGTTTCAAAGGCATTTTTGCTATATAAAATTATCAAATTGATGCTGAAGCCGCTGTTAATACGGAATATCAGCCGGAATGGAGAATTATGGAAGATTTATTACGCGTCGGCGTTATTACTTCAACACATGGCATCAGGGGAGAGGTAAAAGTTTTCCCTACAACAGATGATCCAATGCGTTTTAAAAAATTGAAAAAAGCTGTGATATGTGGCAGACGTGAAAATGTGAATGTTGAAATTGCCTCAGTGAAGTTTTTTAAACAGTATGTAATACTCAAATTTAAAGAGTTTGATAATATAAATGATATAGAGCAGTATGTAAAAAAAGATTTGTGTGTCACAAGGGAAAATGCTGTTAAATGTGAGCCGGGAGAATACTTTATATGTGATCTGATTGAGCTTGATGTGATAACTGATGAGGGAGAGCATATCGGCAAACTTACAGATGTCCTTGAAACGGGAGCAAATAATGTATATGAAGTTACTGCTGATAATGGTAAGACAATACTTATTCCGGTGATAGACCAGTGTATACTTGACCACAATCTTGAAGAGAAAACAGTTACAGTTCACATGCTTCCGGGACTTATGGATTTGAATTAAAAATATATGAAATTTATAAAAATTTATACTTTTTTTATATTTTGATTGACAAAAGGTTCTTTTCCATGTATTCTATAAAAGTAGAAGTCAGACATTTTGAGAAAAATGTCTGAAAAATATGGAAACAGGGAGGGTTTTAGAATGCCTATTAACAAAAGAAATCTTGCAGTAAGCATAATTCTTACAATTGTCACATGTGGTATCTATGGAATTTATTGGTTCATCGTTATGACAGATGATACTAAGAATGTTTCAGGTGACATTAATGGTGCAAGCGGCGGAGTAGCATTTCTGCTTACACTTGTAACATGTAACATTTATGGATATTATTGGGCTTACAAGCAGGGTGAGAGAATTGATAATGCAAAGAATGCAAGAGGAATTCCTTCAAGCAACAGCAATGTATTATATCTCATTCTTGCTATTTTTGGTTTGTATATTGTTGTATACATACTCACTCAGGATTCACTTAACAAGATTGCTGATTATGACATGAATATGAATGGCGGCGGTTTTGGCGGTTACAATGGTCCGATGAATGGCGGTTACAATGGTCCTACAAATAATGGCAATGGTCCAATGTAATTAAAAATTTGTATAACTTACTTTTTGAAAATTATTTTTGTTTAAATTCTAATTAAATGCAGGCATGGTTGAAGTTATTTTTTAATATTTAATTTCAATCTATGCTTGCATTTTGTTTAATGATATGCTAAACTATTATGGTTGTGAGAAAAAGAGATGGTCCTCTGTTACATAGATTGTATTAAGAACATCCAAATTTAAGGAGGTCACACATGAATAATATTATTAAGAACATCGAAGATGCTCAGATGAAAGCTGAAGTACCTCAGTTTAACGTAGGTGATACAGTAAGAGTATCAGCTAAGATTAAAGAAGGTAACCGTGAAAGAACACAGGTATTTGAAGGTACAGTATTAAAGAAGCAGGGTACAGGCGTACGTGCTACATTTACTGTAAGAAAGATTTCTAACGGTGTTGGCGTTGAAAAGACATGGCCATTACATTCACCTATCGTAGAGAAGGTTGATGTTGTAAGACGTGGTAAAGTAAGACGTGCTAAACTTAACTACTTACGTGAGAGAACAGGTAAGTCTGCTAAGGTTAAAGAATTAGTTAGATAATTTGGAAAATCCGTGAAACGTGTTTTTCATAATCAATGACATTTAAGGGACTGTGGTTTTGACGAATAAAAATCGTTGGAACGCAGTCTCTTTTTCTTTTCATTTTTGATGATTTGTAGTAAAATATAATCTATATGAAATTACATGGGAAATTTGCATAGCGTGTTAATCATATTTTCAAAATTAAGTATACAAAAGATGTCGCAGACATCTGGAAAGCGGAGTTAGTTTTATGTCTACACTTTTTCAAAGAAGATATCAGGAAAATACAAGACTACAGTCTGTATGCAAGATGATTGTCAATATAATTATGGTTATTGTGTCAGCTTATGTTATAGTCACATTTATGTGTGACAGAACAATTATTTCAGGCGGTTCTATGCAGCCTGTGATAGAAAATGAGGATACTGTGCTTATAAACAGGTTTGCATATTCATTTACAAAACCAAAAAGATACAGTGTAGCTGCATTCAAATTGCCGGGTTCAAATTCGAGTAAAGTTTATGTCAAACGTGTTATCGGTCTTCCGGGTGAAAAGATACAGATAAAAGATGGACATGTATATATAAATGGTGAACAGTTAAAAGATGATGTTTTTACAGATACAATACTTACAGCCGGACTTGCAGCCAATGAGATCACATTGGGAAAAGATGAGTATTTTCTGCTTGGAGATAACAGAAATAACAGTGAAGACAGCAGATTTGCAGGGGTCGGAATAGTAAAAGAAAAGAATATAACAGGCTCTGTGTGGGCAATTGTCGGCCCTGTTAAAAGACTTGGCTTTGTAAAATGATAGAATAGGAGAATAGAATTTATGAATTATCAATGGTATCCCGGTCACATGACAAAAGCAAGACGAATGATGGAGGAAAATATCAAGCTTATTGACCTTGTGATAGAGGTTGTTGATGCACGAATTCCTATGTCAAGCCGCAATCCGGATATAGACAATCTTGCAAAAAATAAGGCCAGGTTAATACTTCTTAATAAGTCAGATTTGTCTGATGAGAGGTTAAACCAGCAATGGATCGATTATTTTGCACAAAAAGGAGTTTTGTGTCTGAAACTTAATTCAAGGAGCGGAGCCGGAATTAAGCAGATGAATTCAGCAATCGAAAGAGCATGCCATGAAAAGATTGAGCGTGACAAAAAGAAAGGTATAATGAACCGTCCTGTAAGAGCTATGGTTGTAGGTATTCCGAATGTTGGAAAGTCGACATTTATCAATGCATATGCAGGCAGGGCGTGTGCAAAGACGGGTAACAAACCGGGTGTGACCAAAGGAAAGCAATGGATAAAGTTAAGCAAAACAGTTGAACTTCTTGATACTCCGGGTATTTTATGGCCAAAGTTTGACAGTGAGATTGTAGGAAGAAATCTTGCACTTATCGGCTCAATGAATGATGAGGTAATTAATATTGAAGACCTTGCATTCGAGGCTGTGACATTTTTGAAAAATAATTACAGTGGTAATCTGTCAGAAAGATATGGTGTTGATGAGGATGAGGAAACGCTTGAAATTATGGATGCGATAGCCGCTAAAAGGGGATGTCTTAAAAGAGGTGCCATGACTGATTATGAAAAGCTTGCCGGAATAATACTTGATGATTTCAGAAGCGGACGCATAGGCAGGATAACACTTGAAAAACCGGGAGAAGAGATATAATGACTAAAAAAGAAGAATCTGCCATGAAGCGTGCTTTGAAGCTTGAGGCTGAAAAGGCGAGGGTTGAGCAGATGTGCGAATATGAAAAAGAATATGGTGTGTATTCATATATATGCGGAATAGACGAAGCCGGAAGAGGTCCTCTTGCAGGTCCTGTTGTTGCCGGGGCTGTGATACTTCCAAAAGACTGCCGTATTTTATATATTAATGATTCAAAAAAACTCAGCGAAAAGAGAAGAAATGAATTATTTGATATAATAAAAGAAGAAGCTGTTACATATGGAATTGGAATAATAGATGCTGCAAGAATTGATGAGATTAATATTTTGCAGGCAACTTATGAAGCTATGAGGAGTGCCATTAATAATCTCAATCCGTCACCCGATATATTATTAAATGATGCTGTTACAATTCCAAAGGTTGATATTAAACAGGTTCCTATTATAAAAGGAGATGCGAAAAGCATCAGTATTGCTGCCGCAAGTGTGCTTGCAAAAGTAACAAGGGACAGAATTATGGAAGAATATGATAAAAAATATCCGGAATATGGATTTGCAAAACATAAGGGATATGGAACAAAACAGCATATACAGGCACTTGAACAGTTTGGTGCGTCACCTATTCACAGAAGGACATTTATCACAAAATTTGTCCCATAATAAAAATAGTCAGGAGCAGATATGCCAGTTAATCTTTCTTCATTGTTTTCTGCAGTAAATGAGGTTTCTCCGGTAAATAATAAAGAAGCCCAGTCAGCAGAAAATGCCGGCAATACGTCCGGAGCACAAAATATATCAGGAATTATACAAAAAACAGCTGATGAAGCAGGAATTGCCATGCTTAAAAATATGCTTAAAGGAGATACATTTTCCGGACAGATTATTAATGTGTCAGACGGCAACGCATTATTGCAGCTTACAAACGGCAGCCTTATCAATGCAAAACTTGCTGAATCGGCGAAAGGACTTGCAAATGGTCAGATTCAGACATTTATAGTTGATGGACAAAGCTCTGATGGGATTACTGTAAAGCTGCTTGGAACGAAACAGCAGGAAAATGTAATCATATCAAAAGCACTTGAGGCGGCGGGACTTGATAATAATGAAGAAAATGCAGGTCTTGTAAAGACGCTGCTCTCACTTAATATGCCAATTGATGCAAAGATGCTTGGTGAACTGGCAAAAACAGTTCTTGAATTTCCTGATACATCAGATGCCACTATTGCTAATCTTATGCGGCTTCAGATACCTGTTACCCAGGAAAATATTACACAGTTTGAAGCATATAAAAGTTATGAACACAGTGTGCTATCTGATATTAATACTATGGAAGATGGATTTTCACAGCTTTTCAATTCAATGATTTCAGATAGTGGTGATGCACAGTCAGCACAACAGTCAGCTTCATTATTTGATAATCTGACAGAAATACTTTATGATGGAAATAAAACTGAAAGCACTAATATATCAGATGTGTTTGATAATGACACAATTAATAGCCTTAAAGATATAATAAAAGAGGCAGCCGGAAGCCAGACTGACAGTTCATCTGTAAAACAGCTTCTGGATAAATTGAATAATAATCAGGCGTCAATACATGATGTTATATCAGGATTGGCAGATATAATAAAAAATGACAGAAGTGGACAGACACTGCTTAAAAATATTGGGAGTGATTTTTTGGGCAGGCTTATAAAAGAGATGACTAATGAGACACTCAAGCTTAATCCTTCTGATGTTGCTAATCCGGATGGAATTAAAAATTATTATAAACGTATAAAAAATGTTATGGAAAAAATGTCGGAAAATTCGGAACTATCCGATAAGGCAGGAGACATCTCAAAGAGCATGGAATCAATAAAAAGTAATATTGATTTTATGAATGACCTTAATAAAAATATGACATATTTCCAGATGCCGCTTCGTTTTTCCCAGAGCGATGCAAATGGTGAATTATATGTATTTACAAATAAAAAAGCACTTGCACAGGGAACAGACAATGTGAGTGCACTTCTTCATCTTGATATGGAAAATCTCGGACCTGTTGATGTATTTGTCCGACTTAACAAGAAAAATGTCTCGACAAATTTCTGCCTTGAGAGCGAAGAACTGCTTGATTTCGTATATTCTAATATAGATAAATTAAATGCGAGATTAAAAGCACTAGGGTATAATACAACATTTGAAATGAAGCTCAACAGCGAACAAAAAGATTTTGATTTTGTAAATGATTTTGTTGATAAAGATATACCGAAAAATAAGACATCGCAGTATGTTTTTGATGTAAAGGCATAATTCTTATAAAATATTTATAAATTGTTATACTTTATTTATTGATATGTTTTTAACATGGTATAAAATAGGAGATGTAAATTGAACGGACAAAATTTTTTTGAAAATAAAAAAGAAAAAGATGATAAACCTAAAATTTCAGTTGCCCTTCAATATAATCCTGATGAGGAAGCACCAAAGATTATTGCATCAGGAAGAGGAATTATTGCAGATAAGATTATTGACAAGGCTAAAGAGAATGATGTACCTGTTTATCAGGACAGCAAGCTTGCAAATACGCTTTCAAAGCTTGAAATCGGTGATATGATACCGCCGGAATTATATGGTGTTGTAGCAGAGATTCTTGTCTTTGTCGATGAATGCGACAGAATAAGGGGAAAAGTTAAACATTGAGTATAAATAATAGAAAACTGGGTTCAAAGTGGGAACATGCGGCTGCAGATTATCTTAAAAAATCAGGATATGAGATATTGGAGACTAATTTCAGATGCCGTATCGGTGAGATTGATATAATAGCAAAAGCGGAAGATACACTTTGTTTTATAGAAGTAAAGTATAGAAAAACAAGCAGATATGGCTTTGCGGCTTCGGCTGTAACACAGGCAAAGCAGCAGATTATAAGACGCGTTGCACAGTATTATCTGTATACACATAATATTGCAGATACTCAATGCAGATTTGATGTTGTGGCTTTTGATGCCGGAAATCCGCAGATTATAAAGAATGCATTTTAAAGCTGACAGGGCTGCCTGTGACACATTGGATGTGGGAAAAGATTATAATAAAAACAATACAGGGGTTATAATGAACAGTAATAATTTGGGGCGTATTGTAAGAAAAGATAATGAACGCCTTTTTTATAATATTTTTAAAACATATGGCATGGCAGATATTAAAGAGTCGAATTACATTGATACAATACATTTGTACAATGAACCTGTGCCTCATATTAAGTTTGCACCTTTTGAAAAGTCCTCATTTGTAAGCCAGTGTTTTTCAACGAGACTTGGAGGCGTAAGCAGTGGAATGTTTAAGAGCATGAATCTGACATTTAATAAAGTCGGAAGTTATGAGGCTGATTTGCGTGATAATGTTATGGAAAATTTCAGGCGTATGGGTAAAGTGATTAATACGCCTGTTGAAGATATGGTTTATTCAAAACAGACACATACCAATAATGTTTTGTATGTTGATGACAGTAATCGTGGAATGGGAATAGTGAAAGACAGGAATTATGATAATATAGACGGTCTTGTCACTGGTACGAAGGAACTTACGCTTGTGACATCGTTTGCGGATTGTATCCCTGTTGTCATGGCAGATGAAAAATCACGCTGCATAGCATCAGTTCATGCCGGATGGCGTGGAACAGTCGGCAATATTGTTAAGAATGCCATAAATATGATGACAGATAAGTTTGGAAGCAATTCGTGCGATATAATTGCATTTATCGGTCCGGGAATATGTGTGGACTGCTATGAAGTGTCACAGGATACAATAAATGAATTCAGAAAAAATTATAGCCAGAGCGAATGTGAACTTATAATTCAGCCGGAAAATAAACCTGGAAAATATCTTCTTAACTTGCCAGGGGCTGATTATATTAATCTGATTAACGCAGGTGTGCGACCTGAAAACATTTACCTGTCTGATGTATGCACAAGCGAGAACAGCGATATTTTGTTTTCACATCGTGCAAGCAGCGGAAGACGAGGCATAATGTGTAATTTTATAAAAATAATTAATTAATATATTAATACCCGGAGGATAACCATGAATGAATTAGAACTTTTAAATGGTACTGAGGAAATTATTCCTGAAAATATTATTACAAAGGAGCAGTTCGTTAAATTTGTTGAGAACAGTGTGAAATTTGAGGAACTTATGATGATGTACAGATGTGCGATAAGGGAAGTGCAGACAAAGCTTGAAATATTAAATGATGAATTTAAGACAAAACGCCAGCGTAATCCGATTGACAGCATACGTTCAAGAATCAAATCGCCATTGAGCATATATGAGAAGCTTAAAAGAAGAAATTATCCTGTTTCAATACAGTCGATAGCAGACAATCTTAATGATGTTGCGGGAATCCGTGTTGTTTGTCCGTTTATAAGTGATATTTATGATGTTGCACGCATGCTTATATCACAGGACGACGTGGAGGTTATGGAAGTAAAAGATTATATCAAAAATCCAAAGCCGAACGGTTACAGAAGTCTCCATTATGTAGTAATTATTCCTATTTTCTTATCGTCAGGAAAAGAATATATGAAAGTTGAAGTCCAGATAAGAACGATTGCCATGAACTTCTGGGCAAGTCTCGAACATCAGATGCATTATAAACAGTTTGATAATGATGATATGCCTGAAATAGTAAAACAGCTTACAGAATGTGCTGAAAATATTTATCAGACAGATGTACGGATGCAGGAAATCAGGGAAGATATACATAAGTTTAATGAATAAACATTTATAAAAAACTTAAAAGCTGCCGCTTAACGATAGATTGTGTTAAGTGGCAGCTTTGTTTTATTTACGCGTGTAACGAGCCAAAGTCCGTGCTTGCACGAGACCTTGGCGACTGCCGCGATAACTTGAGAAACTCGCGGAGCGTGTTTCTCATAGTTATGTGAATAATGAATTTTAAAAATCAATGTTTTTTCTTTTTTCTTTTGGCACTATTAGTTATAAAAAATACTATAAGTGCAAGAATTGCGATAGGAAGAAGCAATGAAAGAACAGTTGTCATTATTTCTGAATAAATTGGATTGTCAAATATTGATTTTTTGATGTTTTTATATTCGGTTGTTTTTACTATATTTTCAAGTTCTGTTTTCATGTTGTCTGTAAGCACTGACTGGTTTGTCTGGAGCGAAAATGAAATTGCCTTGCCACGCATGATTGTATAATATTTTCTGAGATAAACAGTTACATCATTATTGGCAATTGAAGTTACATCTGTTACAAAGTATGTAACACCGTTGATTTTATCAATATATGAATTGGTAATGTTTTCCGTGACAATCTCATTTTTTGTGTTGTCTCTCGATTCGACATATGATTTGAAGCTGCTTTGTAACTCATCATCGCTTAAATCGTTAAGTGATTCTACACCGGAAGGAGCGTCTTTTCCGCTTAAAAGTATTTCATATGTAACATTCTGCTTTGGTATGATTTCAAGATAAATATTATTAACTTTCATAAGTGCACGAAGCTGTTCTACGTCATCTGCACCGATAAGGTCAAGATAAGAATTGTTAGATGTAACATTCTGTGTGAAACAGACAAGGTCGTCCGAAACTGTTACAGCGACATCAAGGTCGGCAATTTTGTAAGTCGATGCTTTTGAAGTGTCGGAAAGAGAAATGTCTTCTGCCATTACAGGAACAAGTGATGTGATGGCAAGCTGCAGTCCGATTAAGACGGCTGCTGCCGATTTACACAATTTTTTGAATCGTGATGTATTTTTTAACATTAAAAATGTACCTCCAATAAATATTAACACGTCTATAACAATATCACATAACTTTACAAAATACAATTTAACTGCTATTATATATTAGATTATGTTTATTAATTTTTTGTAAATTTGTTAATGGAGGCTATAGATGAGCAAACCTATTGTAGCTGTTGTCGGCAGACCAAATGTTGGAAAATCAACATTATTTAATGACCTTGCGGGACAGCAGATTTCTATTGTAAAAGATACACCCGGTGTTACAAGGGACCGTATTTATGCAGATGTGACATGGCTTGACAGGTCGTTCACACTTATTGATACAGGCGGTATTGAACCTGAAACTAATGATATTATTCTTTCGCAGATGCGTGAGCAGGCTGAGATAGCTATTGAGACAGCTGATGTAATCATATTCCTTACTGATGTGCGTCAGGGACTTGTTGATTCAGATGCCAAAGTTGCTGATATGCTCCGCCGTTCTCATAAGCCGGTAATACTTGTTGTAAATAAAGTTGATAATTTCGATAAGTTCATGCCGGATGTATATGAATTTTATAATCTTGGCATCGGCGACCCGATTCCGGTTTCTGCTGTTTCAAAGCTGGGAATCGGAGATATGCTTGATGAAGTAATTAAGCATTTTCCTGAAGATTCAGATGGCGATGAGGAAGATGACAGACCTAAGATTGCTATAGTAGGCAAACCTAACGTAGGTAAGTCATCAATTGTAAATAAGCTTGTCGGTAAAAACAGGGTTATTGTTTCCGATATTGCCGGTACTACAAGAGATGCTATTGATACAACGATAAAGTATAATAACAAAGAGTATGTATTTATTGATACAGCTGGATTACGCCGTAAAAACAAGATAAAAGAAGAAATTGAAAGATACAGTATTATACGTACTGTAGCGGCTGTTGAGCGTGCTGACATTGTTATTATTGTAATTGATGCGATAGAAGGCGTTACAGAGCAGGATGCAAAGATTGCCGGTATTGCACATGAACGCGGCAAAGGTATAATTGTTGCCGTGAACAAATGGGATGCAATCGAAAAGAATGATAAGACGATATATGAATATACCAATAAAATAAAAGATACGCTTTCATTTATGCCTTATGCAGAGATTCTTTTTATTTCAGCACTCACAGGACAGCGTCTCAATAAGATTTATGAGCTTATTGATGAGATTATAGACAGCCAGAACATGCGTGTGCCTACAGGTGTGCTTAATGAAATACTTACAGAAGCAGTTGCTATGCAGCAGCCACCTTCAGATAAAGGAAAGCGTTTAAGAATTTATTATATTACACAGGTGTCTGTAAAACCGCCTACATTTGTAATGTTTGTAAATGATAAGCAGCTTACTCATTTTTCGTATACAAGATATATTGAAAATAAGATTCGTGAGGCATTTGGCTTTAGGGGAACTTCAATAAGATTTATTAACAGGGAACGCAAGGAGAAAGACTGATGTTAGAACGTGTGATTTGTCTTGTAACCGGCTATCTTTTAGGCTCAATAATCCAGGCCGGCTACTGGTATGGAAGATTTAAGCATATTGATATAAGAAAATATGGAAGCGGTAATGCCGGAACAACTAATGTTATGAGAACACTTGGCAAAAAAGCCGGTATGACAACATATCTTTTTGATGCATTAAAGCCAATTATGTGTATGGCTATAATTCATTTTGTATTTGGCAATAAGAATGGTAATGAGCTTCTTCTGATGATGTATGGCGGACTTGGCGTTGTGCTTGGACATAATTTCCCATTTTACCTTAATTTTAAGGGAGGAAAGGGAATTGCTGCGACATCGGGAATTGTACTCGGACTTTTATTTTATCCTACACACTGCTGGGCATTTGCTGTACTTGGAGCATTGACATTCGGTCTTGTTACGTATTTTTCAAAGTATGTATCACTCGGTTCACTTATGGGAATCGGCATGTGGTTTGTTGAATTCGTAATATGGGGCTGTGTCGGCTGGCTTCCACTTTCAGGAAGTGTACTGTATGAATGTTACGGAGTAGTATTTATAATTACACTTCTTGGATTTATACAGCATAGAGGCAATATTAAGCGTCTTATCAACGGAACCGAGCGTAAAGTCGGACAGAAGAGAACGGAGGAAGTAAAATAATGGCTGAAGTTACTATAATGGGTGCAGGAAGCTGGGGACTTGCCCTTGCTATTCTGCTTAATAACAACGGACATCATGTAAATGTATGGTCAGTATTTCCTGATGAGGTAGAACTGCTTGCAAAAGAGCGTGAAAATAAAAAGTGTCTTCCGGGTGTCCATATTCCTGAAAATATTGAATTTTCTGCTGATACAGAATATGTTGTTGAAAAATCGGATGTTATCGTTCTTGCGGTTGCGTCTCCTTACACAAGGTCAACGGCAAAGCTTTTTGCACCTTATGTAAAAAAAGGACAGTATATTGTCAATGTAGGCAAAGGAATTGAAGAGGATACGCTGATGACGCTCTGTCAGGTTGTTGAGCAGGAAATACCGCAGTGTACGGCAGCGGTTCTTTCAGGACCGAGCCATGCTGAGGAAGTGGGTAGAATGATTCCTACAACATGTGTAATCGGCACGCATAAAAAAGAAGATGCTGAATATCTTCAGAATATATTTATGAATGATGTGTTCCGTGTATACACAAGTCCTGATATGCTTGGAATATGCATTGGTGGTGCATTAAAGAACGTTATAGCACTTGCTGCCGGTATTGCTGACGGCCTTGGCTATGGAGATAATACAAAAGCTGCACTTATAACGAGAGGAATAACAGAGATTGCAAGACTTGGAATTGCCATGGGTGCAGACCCGATGACATTTACAGGCCTTACTGGAATTGGCGACCTTATTGTAACATGTGCAAGTATGCACAGCCGTAACAGACGTGCCGGTATTCTTATCGGAAAAGGTTATACAAAAGATGAAGCAATGGCAGAAGTACAGATGGTTGTTGAGGGCGTTTATGCTGCGAAAGCGGCACATAAACTTGCAGAAAAATATAATGTTGAGATGCCTATAGTTGAACAGGTTAATGCTGTTTTATTTGATGATAAAAAGCCGTCAGAGGCTGTAAAAGAACTTATGCTTCGTGATAAAAAGATTGAGCTGGCAGACAGCGATTGGAGGTAATATATTGAGAGTTATTGCAGGAACAGCAAGAAGTCTTCCTTTAAAGACTGTTGATGGAATGGATACAAGACCAACAACAGACAGAATAAAAGAGACACTTTTTAATATGCTTCAGACAGATGTATATGCATCAAGATTTCTTGATTTATTTGCAGGAAGCGGAGCTATAGGAATAGAAGCTTTGAGCCGTGGTGCCAAAGCTGCTGTATTTGTGGAACATTCAAAACAGTGTGTTGAATGTATAAAAGATAATCTCAAATTTACAAAGCTTTCCGATAAGGCTGTTGTAATGGAACAGGATGTGTTATCGGGAATAAGCAGACTTGCCGGGAAAGGTGTTTTTGATATAGTATTTATGGATGCACCTTATAAAACAGGACAGGAAAGAGATGTCCTTGTGGCATTAAAGAACGGCGATATTATTGATAAATACACAATAATCATAATTGAGGAGGCACTTGATACAGATTTATCATATGTATCTGAACTTGGTTATGAAATATACAAAGAAAAAAGATATAAAACAAACAAGCATGTTTTTTTAAGGATTGGAGAATAAAATGAAAACTGCTATTTATCCCGGAAGTTTTGACCCGGTGACATTTGGACATTTAGATATTATTAAGAGGTCAGCCTCACTTGCGGATCACCTTATAGTTGGTGTTCTTAACAATAGTTCAAAAACGCCATTGTTTTCCGTGGACGAACGTGTTAATATGATAAAAGAGGTCACGGCTGATATACCTAATGTTGAGGTCTTGAGTTTTTCCGGGCTTTTGGTTGATTTTGCAAGAAAGCATAATGTTCAGGTTATAATAAGGGGACTTCGTGCTGTTACAGATTTTGAATACGAGCTTGCAATGTCACAGACTAACAGAGTGGCTAATCCTGATGTTGACACAATCTTTTTAAATACAAGCCTCAAGTATGCTTATCTTAGTTCGAGCATTGTTAAAGAGATGGCACAATATGGTGGTGACATAAGTAAATTTGTGCCTGCACAGGTTGTAGATTTAGTATATGAAAAATACCATATAAAAAATAAATAAAGGGGATATACATGATGAGTAGAATAGAACAGGTAATAAGTGATATAGAGGCTTATCTTGATGACTGTAAATTTCAGCCATTTTCTAACACAAAAATAATAGTAGATAAAGACCAGTTAGAAGATATGCTTGCAGAGCTTCGTTTAAAAACACCGGAAGAAATTAAGAAATATCAGAAGATAATTAATAATAAAGAAGCAATTTTAAATGATGCAAAAGAGCAGGCAGATGCTATTCTTGATGCTGCCAAGGTTCAGACAGAAGAACTTATCAATGAGCATGAGATTATGCAAAGAGCGTATGCACAGGCAAACCAGCTTATTGAACAGGCTACTGCACAGGCCCAGTCTATTCTTGACAATGCGACAGAAGATGCTAACAGCATAAGAATGGGTGCGGTTGCATATACAGATGATATGCTTTCAAAGCTTCAGTACATAATTGAACATTCAATAAAAGATAATAAAGAAAAATATAATTCTTTAATATCGGACCTTGAGAATGTCCTCGCAGTTGTAAATAATAATCGTAATGAGCTTAATGCAAGTAATTCGGATGATGATGAGACAGACAGTGAACAAAAAGATTCCCAGCCGGCATTGGAGTCTGCTGGTGATAAAGCTGACAGATTTGATGTTGATGTTCCAATGTCAAATCAGTAATATTAAGATTATAAATTTAATTTATTTAATGTGATTGTATTTTCGGAGAATATGGGATGAATAGTCTTGTATTCTCCGAAATTGTTTATTATTTAAAGAATGACTATGCAAAAAACACCTGTTATGAATGTGCACAGTATTTTTCCGTAAATATATTTTCTGATTGATAATCCGCTTCCGTTAATCATACCCATAGTCTGCATGATTGTGGAGAACCCTCCGAAAGAATTAATTAAAATAATAAATGTAGTGATTAATTTTTTATCTGCATTAATTTTTCCTGCTATATATATTCCGTTGGTAATTTCAGTAATGCCGCAGATTACTGCAGGAACAATGTCGTTTTTAAACGGTATTACATTTATGTATGCGGATATACATGAAAATATTACGATATATCCGCCGAGTTTAATCATGTTTTTGGCGGTGTTAAGAATGGCATCATCAATGATGTCTGCCATGCTTAAACAGGACCGTTGATTTTTACGATTGTCAGGTATACCGGAAATATGCAAAGGTAAAGGGCTTTTTTCATGGATGCACATATAATAAAAAGCAGTGCCCAGAATACATAAAAAAAGAGGGGCATAAATGCATATTAAAATTTTAAATTTGCCGGATGTCTGCGGAAGCTGCAAAAATATGTAATTAATTATAAATGACGGACTGGATACATTGCAGAATGGCATAAGCATTTCACATAGTGTATCTTTGTATTTATGATGTCTGCAATATTCAGAGGCAAGTATCGCACCGAGAGGATAACCGCAGACAAGTCCGGCGAGTGTGATGTATATGTATATAATTCCTTTTTTTTCGCTGTATCTATGAGAAAATGCCATAATGCAGGATGAGACGGCTGCTGCCGGAAAAAGTCCTGGAAGAATAGTTAAAGCCCATAATTTAAGTCCTGTTAAAGCTCCGTTAAATGCAATTTTCGGAAATATGATAAATAAAAGAAAAACAGTTACTGTTAATAAGAAAAAATATAATTTTTTATTTTTTAAATTCATTTAATGTACATCTGCCGCATAAATAATTAATAAAAAATATGCGAAATAAAAATGAAACATGCCAAAAAGCTTATAATTTTAATTCTTGTAATTTCAATAGTTGTTAATCTTGAGTTAAGATTTGTTACAGATGATAATTATGTTTTGTTAAATCTGAAGGTGGATAATGAAGCATTTACATCACTTCAGTTTGATATTACACCCGATGGTGCGGACAGGAATGCACAAAGGCTTGGAATGAGTAAAGGTGAGATTATTCTTATTGCACTTATGATGAATAATTACAGCGTTAATGATGATATTTTGGATAAGCTTGATAAGAGAGTGTGCGTCAGAAATAAAAACAGGCTGATGCATTTTAACGGAGAAGAATTTGCATTTTATACAAATGTAATTGACTCGCTGATTATTGATATGGAGTATTTTCCTGTGGCACGGTCAAAGACGAGAAAAACATGGGTGGAATACGAGGATTCATGGGGAAATGAGCGTACATACGGAGGGAAGCGGACACATGAGGGGTGTGATATAATGTCAGAAGAAAATAAACGCGGAGTGATGCCGGTTATCGCTGCAAGCGGCGGGACAGTGACAAACTTAGGCTGGCTTGAACTTGGCGGGTGGCGTATAGGAATTACATCAGATAACGGAATTTATTATTATTATGCACATCTTGATTCTTATGCAGATAATATGGCAGAGGGCACTAAGATACGAAAGGGTCAGCTTATCGGATATATGGGAGATTCGGGATACAGTAAAGTTGAAGGGACAGTAGGAAAATTTGATGTGCATCTTCATTTTGGGATATATATTTATACAGATGGAAAAGAGACTGCATTAAATCCGTATTATCTTTTGAAAAACATAAGCAACAAAATACTGTATTATCAATATTAAATATGTTACAATAAAATATAAAAAATTTTTAATAAGACAAAAATTTAATAATATAAAAACGGGAGAAATATATGAATTTACCTGAACAATATCTTGAAAATATGAAAGAACTTCTGGGCACGGATTTTGATGCATATATAGAAAGTTTCAATGACAGCCGTCTTTACGGACTGCGAGTAAATACAATGAAAATATCAGTCGAGGATTTTCTTAAAATAAGTCCGTTTAAACTTACTCCGATTCCGTGGATTGAAAATGGATTTTATTACAGTGAGGATGATAAGCCTGCGAAACATCCGTATTATTTTGCAGGACTTTATTATATCCAGGAACCGAGTGCGATGACACCTGCCAATGTTCTTCCTGTCGAGGAGGGCGATATAGTATTTGACATGTGTGCGGCACCTGGCGGCAAGTCTACTGAGCTTGGAGCAAAGCTTAACGGAAGCGGACTCTTAGTGACTAATGATATAAGCAATTCAAGAGCAAAGGCACTTCTTAAAAATGTTGAGGTATTTGGTATTCCTAACGTATATGTTGTAAGTGAAGACCCGAAAAATATACAGCCTGGGTTTAATGAATTTTTTGATAAAATTCTTATAGATGCACCATGTTCCGGTGAGGGAATGTTCAGAAAAGACAATAAGCTTATAAAGAGCTGGGAAAAAACTGGTCCGGAATTCTATGCAAAGATACAGCGTGATATAATTCTTACAGGAGCAGATATGTTAAAGCCGGGTGGCAAGATGCTTTATTCAACATGTACATTTTCAAAACTTGAAGATGAAGAAACGGTTCGTCACCTTCTTATCAACAGACCTGATATGCACCTTATAGACATAAAGCATTATGATGGATTTTCAAGTGGCTTTACATATGATGACGAGCTTAAAAATATGCATCTTGAGAAAACTGTAAGGATTTTTCCGCATAAAATGGAGGGAGAAGGACATTTTGTTGCATTGTTTGAAAAGAAAAGTGACGGCGAAACTCCATTTAAGGGTCATGGCATAATACATAAGCAGAAAAATACGAAGTTAGCCACGGAACTTGAAGATTTTCTTGGAAAATTAAATAAAGACACTGTCAATTTTGATATAGAAAATGCAAAAGATAATATTATGATAAAGGATAATTATGTTTATCTTTGCTCTCCTTATATGCCTGGCCAGAAAGGTATGAGAATTATGAGAACAGGGCTTTTGCTGGGAGAATTAAAAAAGAACCGCTTTGAGCCAAGCCAGGCACTTGCAATGGTTTTAAAAATGTCAGATTATCCTGATGTTATAAATCTTCCTGCATCAGATGAGCGTGTAATCAAATATCTAAAAGGTGAAACACTTGATCTGCCGGAATTTGACGGAAAAACAGGAGACGGATGGAATCTTTTCTGCGTTGACGGATATCCTCTTGGCTGGGGAAAGTTCAAAAATGGTTCATTAAAAAATAAGTACCTTGCAGGATGGAGATGGCAATGAGTTTGATAAGGCTTGATAAATATCTTGCGGACATGAAAGCCGGAACAAGAAGTGAAGTCAAAGAATATATACGAAAAGGCCGTGTGCAGGTAGATGAAATAACTGTAAAAAAGCCTGAACAGAAAGTAGATATAATGACACAGAAAGTATTTCTGGATGGCAGAATGATAAACTATGTAACAATGGAATATTATATGCTTAATAAGCCGTCTGGTGTGCTAACAGCTACAATGGACAAAAATGCAAAGACTGTGCTTGATCTGATGGATGTGAAAAGAAAAGATCTTTTTCCGGTTGGACGACTTGATAAAGATACAGAAGGTCTTTTGCTTATAACCAATGATGGAGAGCTTGCACATAATCTGCTTGCACCAAAAAAGCATGTTGATAAGACATATTATGCCAGGGCAGCAGGACGCATAAGGGAAGAGGCTATAAAGCTGTTTGCGGACGGACTGCATGTTGATGATGAATTTACGGCACTTCCGGCGAAACTTGAACTTAAGGGATATAATGATAAAGATAATTACACAGATGTAATAATAACAATCCATGAAGGAAAGTTTCACCAGATAAAAAGAATGTTTGAAGCTGTAGGAAGTGAAGTTTTATATCTTAAAAGATTAAGAATGGGAAGCCTTGTGCTTGACGAAACGTTAAAACCGGGAGAATACAGAACTTTGACACAAAAAGAGATAGATGAATTATATAACTGTAACTGAAAAAACAGATGAATACATTCATTGGAAGTTACGGAATGGAGAATTAATATGATTAAGGATTTTCTGCCGGTAAGCCGGTCAGATATGGAAAAAAGAGGCTGGGAACAGTGCGATTTTGTATATATAACAGGTGATGCATATGTGGACCACTCATCATTTGGACATGCAATAATAAGCAGGGTTTTAGAATCTTTTGGATACAAAGTTGGTATAATACCACAGCCGGACTGGAAAGATAAAGACAGCATAACACTGCTTGGGAAACCGCGTCTCGGATTTCTTGTCACAGCCGGAAATATGGATTCAATGGTAAACCACTATACTGTTAATAAAAAAAGACGCCATACAGATGCTTATTCACCGGGTGGCAAAATGGGAATGCGTCCTGATTATGCAACAATAGTTTACTGTAATCTCATAAAACAGACTTATAAAGATGTTCCGATTATAATAGGCGGAATAGAGAGTTCGCTCAGAAGACTTGCACATTATGATTACTGGTCAGATAAAGTAAAACATTCAATACTTATAGATTCCGGTGCGGATTTACTATTATATGGAATGGGCGAAAAATCTGTTGTTGAAGTGGCAGATGCACTTGACAGCGGCATGGACGTATCAGACATAACATATGTCAAAGGCACTGTATATAAAGCAAAAGATACTGACAGTCTGTATGATTATATTGAACTGCCGGATTATGATGAGGTTTCATCAGATAAGATTTCATATGCAAAAAGCTTTAAAATCCAGCATGAAAATACAGACGCATTTACAGCAAAAACACTTGTTGAGAAATACAAAAATAAATGCTTCGTAGTACAGAATCCACCGGCAGAACCGCTTACAACCATGGAGATGGATGACGTATATGCTCTTCCTTACATGCGTAATTATCATCCTATGTATGAAAAACAGGGCGGAATTCCGGCATTATCAGAAATAAAGTTCAGTATAACGAGCAACAGGGGATGTTTTGGCGGATGCTCATTTTGTGCATTGACATTTCATCAGGGACGAATAGTGCAGACAAGAAGCCACGAATCAATTATAAACGAGGCTGTGTGCATGACAAAGGATAAAGATTTTAAAGGATATATCCATGACGTCGGAGGACCGACTGCTAATTTCCGTCACCCTTCATGCCAGAAACAGCTGACAAAAGGTGTATGCACAAACAGGCAGTGTCTTTATCCGTCGCCTTGTAAAAATCTTACGGTTGACCACAAGGATTACATAAGCCTGTTAAGAAAGCTAAGAGCTGTTCCTGGAGTAAAGAAAGTATTTATCCGCTCGGGAATACGTTTTGATTACTGCATGGCAGATTCTGACGATACTTTTTTATCAGAACTCTGTAATTATCACATAAGCGGACAGCTGCGTGTGGCACCTGAACATATAAGCGAAAATGTATTAAAATATATGGGAAAACCGGCAAACACAGTTTATCAGGCATTTATAAAACGTTATCAGAGAATTAATGCAAAGACAGGAAAAGAACAGTTTGTCGTTCCGTATCTTATGTCATCACATCCGGGTTCAACTATGAAAGAAGCTATTGAACTTGCTGAATACATAAGAGACTTAGGATACATGCCGCAGCAGGTACAGGATTTTTACCCCACACCATCGACATTGTCAACATGCATGTATTATACAGGTGTTGACCCAAGAACGATGGAGCCTGTATACACACCTGTGTCATATCACGAAAAAGCCATGCAGCGTGCGTTGATACAATATAAAAATCCTGAAAATTATGACCTTGTAAAAGAGGCTCTCATAAAAAATAACAGAACAGATTTAATTGGATTTGACAAAAATTGCCTTATCCCGCCAAGACTTCTTAAAAATGAAAAGCATGGCGAATCAAATAAAAGAAAGTCTGCTGATGTTAAAAATACAAGAAATATAAATAACGCAAAAAAGACGAAAAGTACAAAAAATACTAAATTTGTAAAAGACGAAAAGAAGGAGAATGGATTACATGGCAGGAAAAGAAAAAGGTGAATTTGGTTATCTTAATTACCGAAAAAAATTAAATCTCATAAAAATGATAGTTTCATTTGCTGTTGTGGCAGCAGTTCTTATTATTGGTTTTATTGTATACAAAACAAGAGCAAATATATTTACAGTTGCAGCGATTGTGCTTGTTCTTCCGGCAGCAAAAATGGCAGTTGCATATTTTGTTGTTCTGCCTCACAAACCGGCTGATAATGAATTAAAAGAAAAAGTAGAATCAAAGTCTGGAAGTCTTGGCGTATATTACGATTTGATATTTTCAAACAGCAAAAAACCTATAGGAACTCAGGCAGTAGTAGTTTCTGATGCAGCTGTAATTGCACTTACAAATGAAAACAATGCTGATAAAAAACTTTTTGAGACAAGTCTTAAAGATTTTATGGCAAACGACTCAAGAAATGTCAATGTGACGCTTTATAATGACGAAAAATCATTTTTATCAAGAGTATCAACACTTGCATTATCAAAAGATGACAGTACCCCAAATATGAATATAGAAAAGAATGCACATTCCTTGTTGTCAATGTGTATTTAGAATAAAACGGAGATTGTATGAAAGAATTTATTATTTCACATCAGGAGGAAGGACAGCGTTTTGACAAGTATCTGGTAAAATGCCTGCCTAAAGCACAGAAAAGTTTTCTGTACAAAATGTTAAGAAAAAAGAATATTGTACTTAATGGAAAAAAGGCTGATGGAAATGAAAAAATAAAAGCCGGCGACAGCGTAAAAATATTTTTTTCAGATGAGACATTTGAAAAATTTTCAGATGAAAAAACAAGCGTTAAAATTGCAGCTGTGTCTGATGAAGTAAAACTTGATGTGCTTTATGAAGATGATAAATTTCTTATTGTAAATAAGCCATCGGGAATGTTATCACAAAAAGCAGAAAAAAATGATATTTCGCTTGTCGAATATGTCAATGATTATCTTGCTGCGAAAGAAGAACATAAAGAGAGTACATTTAAGGCCGGTATATGCAACAGACTTGACAGAAATACAAGCGGAATAGTTGTTGCTGGAAAGTCTGTTGTGGGACTTCAGGAAATGTCAGCGGCATTTCATGACAGAACGATAAAAAAATATTATATATGTATTGTAAAGGGCAGAGTGTCAAAGAGAGTTCATATTAAAGGATGGCTTAGAAAAGATGCGGACGTCAATAAAGTTAATGTTGTAAAAAATATACCACAGGGTGCTGGCATGGATGATTATACAGCAATTGAGACTGAATATTTTCCTGTGTGTATATCTGATGAAGTGTCGCTTGTCAAAGTGCATCTTATAACGGGAAAGACGCATCAGATAAGGGCACATCTTGCATATGAGAAACATCCGCTTGCGGGAGATGCAAAGTATGGAGACAAAACTTTCAACAGATATTTCAAAGAAAAATATGGCATAAAAAACCAGATGCTGCATGCTTATGAGCTTGCTATACCAAAAGCTATAAGCAGCAATATGAATATTGATAATGCAGCTGATAAAGATAATGCATACATTAATGATACAGGAGAGATGTGTATCCGTACAAATGTACCGGATGGGTTTATTAAAGTTTTAAAAGGAGAAAATCTATGGCAACATGGAACTCAAGAGGACTTAGAGGCTCTACATTAGAAGATTTTATCAATCTCGCAAATGAAAAATATCAGCAGAGCAATCTGGCACTGATACAGAAAATCCCTACGCCTATAAAACCTATTAAAATAGACAAAGACACAAGACATATAACGCTTGCCTATTTTGATATGAAAAGTACGGTTGACTATATAGGTGTTGTTCAGGGAATACCGGTATGTTTTGATGCGAAAGAGACGGCGGTTGATATATTTCCGCTGCAGAATATACATGAACATCAGGTGAATTTTATGTCTGATTTTGAAAAACAGCAGGGTATTTCGTTTATAATTTTGTATTTTTCTTCCAGAGATGAGTTTTATTATGTACCTTTCTGTGATATAATTAACTTTTGGAACAGAGGCAAAAATGGCGGTAGAAAGAGCTTTACATATGATGAAATAGATAAGAGCTACCGCATACATGCATCGAAAGGCGTTCCGGTTCATTATCTTGATGCTTTGCAAAAAGATATTATGTCCAGAGACTGATTGATTTTATGAGGAGATTTTATGGAAAAAAATATTATAGAAAAATATGAACTGATAGATGGTCATGCAATTATAGATATGAATTATAATATTATCACGGCAAATGAAGAAATGTACCGTTTTATCGGAATATCTACAATGACATCAATTCTAGAATCAATTCATCAGGTTGACCTTGATGATTTCATGGATGTTGCACATCATTTAAGACAGGATCAGGAAGCTGATATGGTTATCAGAATGAGACGTTCAGATAATTCATACCGCTGGATTCTTCTTCACATTGCACATTTTCAGTTTGTGTCAACGGACAATTCGTTTGAATATTTTGAATTGTCTGCATCGGATATACTTGCATTGAAAAAACAGAATGCAACACTTCAAAATAATATGCAGAGTTTCAGGCATCTTCTTGCAATGGAAAATGAACTGTTCTTTATTTATGATTATAAAACCCATAACTTTAAGATAAATAATTTCATTGACAATGAAATACATAACATAATTGATATGGATATATCTGAACTTACATCAAAGATGGAAGATGAGCATCTTATTTCAGATGATACAATTGATGAGTATAATGCATTTGTTGATGATATGAAAAAAGGCACGGTTTCATATACTCACAGATTTAAGACAAATATGCTTACAAAGAAAGCTGAGTATGACCTGATAGAATTAAAGGTCACAACTATTTACAGTGAAAATAAGCCGGCCAAAGCTGTTGCCAGTATACGCAATCTTACTAATTCACAGGGCTACCAGAGCGTTACAACTTACAATTTTGAAAAAGCAGGAAGTTATTTTACGTCGGCTGATATTGAGCAGTTCTGCGATAATAATATACGATATAATCCGGCATGTGAATTCTCGCTTATGCTTCTAGAGATAGATGACCTTGACGTAATGACGGCAGAGGCAGGAAAAGAATATGCGGACAGTATTCTTTATACAGCATTACAGACTGCAAAGCAGATGATTTCATACAGAGGAATAGTATGTGAGATTGAACATAATCTGATATGCATTGCAATTCGTGATATTAATTCAGAAGTAAACTTACGTTCATTTCTTGAGTCGCTTAGAAATCAGATTGCATGGAATGTGCTTCTGATGAACGGAAAGAAAAATCTTACTTTTTCTATTGGAATTGCAAGATATCCGCAAAATGGCATAACGATGGAACTTGTAAAGAAAAAACTTTATCGTGCATTTGATATCGCACATGAGAGAGGACACAATCATTATATTATTTATCGTGAACATTTACACGGTGAAATAAGTTGACATTAAGATTGTTATCCTGTATAATCTGAACAGTTTTACGAATTATCACGTTACCACGATAAAGTGGCAGACGCAGGAATGGAGATTTTATATGAAGAGAGATTTATTACATACACCTGAGGGCGTACGGGATATTTATAATGGTGAATGTGCCAGGAAGTCGGTGATTCAGGAAAGACTGCACGATGTCTGCCTTAAATATGGTTACAATGACATTCAGACACCAACAATAGAATTTTTTGATGTTTTTAGCAAAGAGCGAGGCAGTGTGCCATCTAATGAAATGTTCAAACTCTTTGACAGATATGGCAATACACTCGTTCTAAGACCTGATATGACACCTTCAATAGTAAGAACGGCAGCAAAGTATTATGCAGATAACCTCCTGCCGGTCAAACTGTGTTATGCAGGCAATACATTTATTAATGTGAGCAAGTATTATCAGGGCAAATTAAAGGAAAATACAATGGTAGGTGCAGAGCTTATCGGTGATTCTTCAATTGATGCTGATTTTGAGATAATTTCAATGGTTATAGACTGTATGAAAAATGCAGGTCTTACTGAATTTCAGGTTGAGATTGGTAATGTGTCTTATTTTAAGGGATTGCTCGATGAAGCGGGAATCAGCGGTGATGATGAGGAAAATCTCGTATCACTTATACAGGAAAAGAATTTTCTTGGCGTTGAAGAACTTCTTGAATCATTAAATATCGATAAACATATAGCTGATGTTTTACTTGCACTTCCACAGTTATTTGGCTCTGTTGAGGTCCTTGAGAAAGCAAAAGCACTCACTGATAATAAGGAGTGTCTCGCGGCAATTGACAGATTGTATGCATTATACAATCTTTGCCGGATTACAGGTGCGGATAAATATGTTTCGTTTGATCTTGGTGAACTTAGTAATCATGCATATTATACAGGAATTGTATTTCATGCATATACATTTGGGACAGGCGAGCCTGTAATCGGCGGCGGTCGTTATGATAAGCTTGTCGGACAGTTCGGACGTGAAAAGGCAGCCATAGGTTTTTCTATAACACTCGACAGTCTCATGGCTGCAATAACAAGACAGAATATAGATATTCCTGTTGATATTAATGGAACACTTCTTGTATACAACTCTCAAAATCTTTCACAGGCGGTATCGGTGGCAGATTCATTAAGAAAGAAAGGCATACGTGTATGCATGACATCATGTAATTCTGAAAAGACTAAAGAGCAGTATGTTGAATATGCGGCTGACTCACAGCTTGCCAATGCAGTATTTCTTCCGGACTGTACAAATGCAGATGTTTCATCTGCAGAATTTCTGGGTCTTACAGTACAGACTACTGATGTAAAAGATAACTGCACAAAAAATATTACTGTAGAACAGCTGCTTGGAGGTAAGTATTAATGAGATATATTACAATTGCACTTTCAAAGGGTCGTCTTGCTAAGAAAGCGTTAGAGATATTTGAACATATTGGTATTACATGTGATGAAATGAAAGACGAAAATACAAGGAAACTTATATTCACCAATGAAGAACTTGGATTAAAGTTTTTCCTTGCAAAACCGTCAGATGTACCTACATATGTTGAATATGGTGCCGCAGATATAGGAATTGTCGGAAAAGATACGCTTCTTGAAGAAGGCCGTACGCTTTATGAAGTATATGATTTAAAGGTGGGCAACTGTAAAATGTGTGTATGCGGTCCATCATCTGCGAAAGAAAAATTGCAGCACCATGAGCTTATACGTGTTGCTTCAAAATATCCTAACATTGCAAAAGACTATTTTTACAATAAAAAGCATCAGACAGTTGAGATTATCAAGCTTAACGGCTCTGTTGAACTTGCACCGATTGTCGGTCTTGCAGAAGTTATCGTTGATATCGTTGAGACAGGTGCGACGCTTCGTGAAAACGGACTTGAGGTTCTTGAGGAAATATGTCCGCTCTCAGCAAGAGTTGTTGTTAATCAGGTAAGCATGAAAATGGAAAATGAAAGAATTAACAAGATTCTTTCAGATTTGCGTAAATATATGGAAAATTGTTAATGAGCAGACAACTGCGGAATGGAGAAAATAATATGAGAATTGTTAAACTGACTAAGGAAAGTAAATCAAACATACTTGAAAATCTTTTAAAGAGAAGTCCTAACAGCTATGGAAAGTTTGAAAGTGCCGTTGCGGATATACTTGCAAATGTAAAATCAAGAGGCGATGATGCTTTATTTGAATATACAAGAAATTTTGATAAGGCAGATATTAATCCTTCAAATATTGTTGTGACACAGGAAGAGATTGATGAGGCATATTCACTTGTAGATGACAAGCTTCTTGATGTTATAAGAAAAGCACTTGTAAATATCCGTGATTATCATGAAAAACAGAAACAGTACAGCTGGTTTGATTCTAAGCCGGATGGAACAATTCTCGGACAGAAAGTTACAGCATTATCAAGAGTTGGTGTATATGTGCCTGGCGGAAAGGCAGCATATCCTTCGTCAGTTCTTATGAATGTAATGCCGGCAAAGGTTGCAGGAGTTGAACAGATTGTTATGTGTACTCCTCCTGATAAAGAAGGCAAAGTATATCCGACAACACTTGTTGCTGCAAAAGAAGCCGGTGTCGATGTGATTTACAAAGTCGGCGGTGCACAGGCCATAGCAGCTATGGCATACGGCACAGCATCGGTTCCTAAGGTTGATAAGATTGTGGGACCTGGTAATATTTATGTTGCACTTGCAAAAAAAGCTGTATTTGGTTATGTAAGCATTGATTCCGTAGCAGGCCCTAGTGAAATTATGGTTATTGCTGATGAGACTGCAAATCCAAGATTTGTTGCAGCTGACCTTCTCTCACAGGCAGAGCATGATGAGATGGCATCTGCAATTCTTGTGACAACAAGTGAAGAACTTGCAAAGAAAGTGTCAGCTCAGATTGATGAATTCTTAAAAGAACTTTCAAGAAGTGAGATTATCAGCAAATCTCTTGAAAATTATGGCTACATTCTTGTTGCTGATTCTATTGATGAGGCAATTGAAGTTGCCAATGATATTGCATCAGAACATCTTGAAATTGTGACAAAAGACCCATTTAATGTTATGACAAAGATTAAAAATGCCGGTGCTATTTTCCTTGGTGAATACAGTTCAGAACCACTTGGTGATTATTTTGCAGGCCCTAACCATGTACTTCCAACTAATGGTACGGCAAAATTCTTCTCACCTTTAAGCGTTGACGATTTCATCAAGAAATCAAGTATCATTTCATACTCAAGAGAAGCACTTGAGCTTATACATAACGATATAGAAACATTTGCAAAGGCAGAGCACCTTACAGCACATGCGAACTCAATACATGTACGTTTTGAAGGAGATAAGTAAAATGGCTGAAAAAAATGTTCGTCAGGCTGAAATAAGCCGTAAGACAAATGAGACAGATATAAAGATGAAACTTGTTATTGATGGAACAGGTGAAGCAGATATTGATACAGGAATAGGCTTTTTTGACCATATGCTTAACAGTTTTGCCAGACATGGTCTTTTTGACCTTACGTTAAAAGTAAGGGGTGACCTTGTTGTTGACTGCCATCATACAATTGAGGATGTTGGAATAGTTCTTGGCGAGGCAATAAAAGAAGCTATAGGAGATAAAAAAGCCATAAGACGATATGGGGATATAACACTGCCTATGGACGAGGCACTTATACTTTGTGCAATTGATTTATCAGGCCGTCCTTACCTTGTATTTGACGGAAATTTCACATCTGACAGGGTGGGATATTTTGATACACAGATGGTTAAAGAATTTTTCTATGCTGTATCTTACGGTGCAGGAATGAACCTTCATATACGCCAGATAAGCGGGGAGAATGACCACCATATTATTGAGGGAATGTTTAAGGCGTTTGCAAAAGCCCTCGATGAAGCTACAATGAAAGATTCAAGAATTAAATCAGTGCTTTCCACAAAAGGTACACTTTAAAAAGATTGGAGATTAACATGCGACTTTATCCAGCTATAGATATAAAAGACGGAAAATGCGTCAGATTAAAAAAAGGACTTTTTAACGAAGTTACAGTATATTCTGATAAACCATATGAAATAGCCGAAAGTTTTGAGGCAGACGGTGCTAAATTTATACATACTGTTGACCTTGATGGTGCAAGAGGCGGCCACTCAGTAAATTCAGAGACAATAAAGAAGATTGTTGACAGTGTATCAGTTCCTGTCCAGCTTGGCGGCGGAATAAGAACACTTGAAGATATTGAGACAGTTCTTAATCTTGGTATATATCGTGCAATCATAGGCACAAAAGCCGTTGAGAATCCTGATTTTATCAGACAGGCTATTGAAAATTTCGGTGCAGAACATATTGTTGTCGGAATTGATGCAAAAAATGGAATGGTAGCCGTTGAAGGCTGGGAAAAAGTCAGTGATAAAACAGCTATTTCACTTGCACTTGCAATGAAAGATATAGGTGTGAAAACTATTGTATATACGGATATATCAAAAGATGGCATGTTATCAGGACCAAATATTGAACAGACAAAGCTTCTGTCTGATAAAACCGGTATAGATATTATTGCATCAGGCGGCATGTCATGTATGGATGATCTTCGCAATGTATACAAAGCCGGTATCCATGGTGCAATCATGGGTAAATCATTATATGAGAAAAAAATCATATTAAAAGATGCAGTAAAAGAATTTGAAAATTAAAGGAGACTTATAATTATGTCTTATAAAAAATTAGTTCCAATAATTTATTTAAAAGATACAAAAGCATATAGCGATGAAGCACTTACTAATCTTATAAGTGATGATGCAGTCAGTGTTGCGGACAGCTTCAGTGCAAACGGTGCAGATGAAATTATTATCATGGATTTATCATATGATGATGCATCACATGATGAAGCAATTGGCATTATCAGACAGATTACAAAGGCACTTGACACACCGGTTATTGCCGGCGGCAATGTAAAGAGGGTTGAAGATGTTAAGAAGTATCTTTATGCAGGAGCAAAGGCAGCTCTTCTCGACGAATCACGCGAGTCAAATATGATTATGATGAAAGAAGTCTGCGACCGTTTTGGCAAAGATAAGATTGCACTTATATACAGAGCATATGATAAAGATGTTATTCAGCTTGCAAAAGATAACGAGATAGCATTTGTTTTTGTAAAAGATGGTGTGTCTTATAAAGAAGCAGTTGCGGATTTTGATGGAATTCCGGCTATAGTTGAGACATCTGTATTGTTTGATGAAATAATTGCATTTGATTTAGTTGCAGGTATTTCTGGCAGTATTATAAGTACAACTGACTATGATTTTATGAAAAAGAAACATGAACTTACAAAAAATGGTATCGTTATGAATACATTTACAAGTTCAATTCCATTTTCAGATTTCAAATTAAATAAAGAGGGGCTTATTCCTGTTATTGTTCAGGATTACAAGACTGATGAAGTTCTTATGCTTGCATATATGAATGAAGAATCATTTAACCTTACAATCGAGACAGGAAGAATGACTTATTTTAGCAGAAGCAGAAATGAAATCTGGGTTAAAGGTCTTACATCAGGTCATTTCCAGTATGTCCGTTCTATTGAGATAGACTGTGATAATGATACGCTTCTTGCAAAAGTAAAGCAGATTGGTGCTGCATGCCATACAGGAAATAAGAGCTGTTTTTACCGTAATCTTGTTTCTACTGAATATGCACAGACAAATCCACTTAAAGTATTTAATAATGTAATGAGCATAATCGAGGACAGAAAACAACATCCAAAAGAAGGCTCATATACTAATTATTTATTCGATAAGGGAATTGATAAAATTCTTAAAAAATGTGGTGAAGAGGCAACAGAAGTTATTATTGCCGCCAAAAATCCTGACCCTGAGGAAATCAAATACGAAATTTCTGATTTCCTTTATCATGTGATGGTTCTTATGGTTTTAAAAGGTGTTACATGGGAAGATATAGTAAAGGAACTTGCTAACAGATAATGAGTGCAAAATATATTATTACACATATTGACGGCAGGCTTGTATCTGCTGAGTATGACAATAATATCTGTGTGGGGCTTGATATTTTAAGCCCCACCGGTGTTATGGGAAATATATATGCAGGACGTGTAGAAAATGTCGTCAAAAATATTAATTGTGCTTTTGTTGAAATTGAAAAAGGAGTAAAATGTTATTTTCCTCTTGAAGCAGACAACAACAGGCACATTTTTTTTAACAATAAAAATAATGACAAATTAAATCAGGGCGATTCGGTGCTTGTCCAGGTAATTAAAGAGGCTGTAAAAACAAAACCTCCGACTGTGACAACAAAGGTTTCACTGACAGGAAAATATGTTGTATTATCATCCGATATAAGAGGCGTAAACATTTCCTCAAAAACAAAAAAAGATGAGCTGTGCAAAAAGGTGCAGTCACTTTTGCTGGAATCTTTAAATACTGAAAAATTCGGATTTATAGTACGTACAAACTGCAAAGATGTAAATGAATCGGATTTTGAAGATATTTTAAAAGAAGCACATGATATGTCCAAAAAATTTGAAAATATTTTACAGAGGGCAACGTATGAAAAAGCACCTGTGTGTCTTTACAAAGAAAAACCTTTATATGTAAATCATATTCTTGGATTTCCGAATGATTATATTGATGAAATAATAACCGATGATGATAACATATATGATACTATATGTGCGTATCTTCCTGAAAATGAACGCATGAAGGTACGCCTGTACAAAGATGAGATGTTGGAACTTTATAAGCTGTATGACGTTAAAAAGCAGCTTGAACAGGCATCTGCACAAAAAGTATGGCTTAAATGCGGCGGATATATTATAATTGAACAGACCGAAGCACTTACAAGCATTGATGTCAATTCCGGAAAATGTATTTCAAAAAAGAGCGGCGAAGCTGCAAAAGAGGATACTGTATACAAAGTAAACAGTGAAGCTGCTGATGAAATTGCAAGACAGATAAAGTTAAGAAATCTGTCAGGAATAATCATAATTGATTTTATTAATATGAAAAGTGAAGATAATACGCAAAAGCTTATGTCCGGTATCAGGCATTTATTTAAAAATGACAAAGTGACAACTACGCTTATTGATATTACAAAACTCGGTCTTGTGGAAGTGACGAGAAAAAGAGAGGGTGTAACACTTTTACAGGCATTGAAAGATACTTCATTTTAAAGGAGTTGATATAGTTGGATTGTTTATATGTCAGATTTTACAGAAAATGTGAAGCTTTTTTTAAAGAGAAACAAATACGGTTTGATATATTAAAATTTCTATACAAGGTATTGCCGGTGCTTGAAGCGGCGGTTTACTGCGGACTGATTATTTACAGTTTTGTAAAAGAAGATTATCTGATGTTTACAAAATGTATAGTTGTTCCGGCAACAGCATTTGTAGTTGTGTCGATTTTCAGGAAATTAATTGATTCGCCAAGACCATACACAAAGTATGATATTACGCCGCTTATAAATAAGGATAAAATCGGAGAGTCATTTCCGAGCAGACATACATTATCTGCATTTCTTATAACAATGACGGGATTTTATGTATATTTTCCGGTTGGAATTGTACTTGCTGTTATGTCATTGATAATTGCAATAACAAGAGTTGTCTCAGGTGTGCATTTTACAAAAGATGTAATTACCGGGGCTGTAATCGGAATACTTTCTGGAATAATATATTTTGTTTTTTAAGAGGAATTGAATTATGAAAAATATAAAAATAGCATACATCGGCGGCGGCTCAAAGCAGTGGGCGAGAGTTTTTATGAATGACCTTGCACTGTGCAGCGACCTGACAGGTGAAATCGGGCTTTTTGATATAGACAAAGAGGCGGCAGTCCGCAATCAGCAGATAGGTAACA
Organism: Lachnospira hominis (ex Liu et al. 2021); assembly: GCF_014287955.1. Lineage (GTDB taxonomy): Bacteria > Bacillota > Clostridia > Lachnospirales > Lachnospiraceae > Lachnospira > Lachnospira hominis. The sequence continues at coordinate 202,821 of NZ_JACOPD010000005.1, forward strand.
ATATTAATAAACAGCCTGAAACAGTGAGCAGATGGAATTATGTTGTATATGACAGTCTCAAGGAAGTTTTATGTGGTGCGGATTTTGTTGTAATATCAATTCTTCCGGGAACTTTTGAAGATATGAGAGTGGATGTCCATTATCCTGAAAAATATAATATTTACCAGAGCGTCGGTGATACGGCAGGTCCGGGAGGTGTGTCAAGAGCACTCCGCACAGTTCCGTTTTATGAAGAGTTTGCGGCAGCAATAGAAAAATATTGTCCTGATGCATGGGTTATTAATTTTACCAATCCAATGAGCATATGCACAAAGACGTTGTATGATGTATTTCCTTCTGTTAAAGCGTTTGGCTGTTGTCATGAAGTGTTTCACACACAGGATTTTCTGTGCGATATTCTTGAAGAATTTACGGGCATTAAGGCAAAAAGAAAAGAGATATATACAGAAGTTGCGGGAATTAATCATTTTACATGGATTTCAAGTGCAAAATATAAAGATATTGAAATATTTGATTTCATGGATGATTATATTGCAAAGCATTTTGAGGAAGGCCATTACGAGCACGGTCCGGCTGATTCTTACAAGACAGACACATTCGCATATGCGAACCGTGTAAAAATGGATATGTATAAGCGTTACGGTGTGCTCGGTGCGGCGGGAGACAGACATCTTGCTGAATTTATGAATAATAAATGGTACCTTGCAAGTCCGTCACAGGTTGACTCGTGGAAATTTGCACTGACAACAGTTGATTTCAGAATTAAGCAGATGAATGAAAGAATTGAGGAGTCAAAAAAACTTGCATCAGGTGAAATAAAACCTGAAGTAAAGAAGTCTGATGAGGAAGCTGTTGAACTTATGCGTAGCGTGCTCGGACTTACAACTACGATAAGCAATGTAAATCTTCCAAACAGAGGACAGATTTCATGGCTGCCTGAGGGAAGCATTGTTGAGACAAATGCGGTATTTTCAAACGACAGAGTTGTTCCTGTCACAACAAAGCCTCTTCCTGTGGCTGTACAGTCGCTTGTAAGAAGGTGCAGCGATAATATAGATATTCTTTATGAAGGAATAAAAAAACGGGATAAGAAGATAATATTTGAGTCATTCGTAAACCAGCCTCTTTGCAGTTCTTTAACGCTTGATGAGGCCAGAAGTCTTTTTGATGAAATGTATGAAAAAAATTTGAGATTTTTTCAAAAAAATAATTGACAATATAAGACAAGTAATATATTATATTCTAGTGTGCCGCTCAGTTAGGATGCAAGCAGAATGTTTTTATGATATTCTCCCCAAAACTGGCGAGTATTTAATTTAGGAGGTGCCATATGTACGCAATTATAGCAACAGGTGGTAAACAGTACACAGTTTCTGAAGGCGACGTAATCAAGGTTGAAAAGCTTGGCGTGAACGCTGGTGACACTGTTACATTTGACCAGGTTCTTTTCGTAAATGACGGAGATGCTAAGGTTGGAAACCCTACAGTAGCAGGAGCTTCAGTTACAGCAAGCGTTATTGGAGAAGGAAAAGACAAAAAGGTTATCGTTTACAAGTACAAGAGAAAAACTGGCTACCATAAGAAAAATGGTCACAGACAGCTTTTCACTAAGGTTAAGATTGAAAAGATTAACGCTTAATTACTTGTTAAGTTAGAAAGGCATGGCTTATGACACATGCTGTTATTTACAAGTCCCACGTTAACGGTGAGGTGCTTGGATTTAAAACATACGGACATTCTGGCTATGCCGATGAAGGCAGCGATATTGTATGTTCGGCTATTTCATTGCTTGTGATTAATACGATTAATGCCATCGATACTTTTACCGATGCTAAGTATGAGACACAGGTAAACGAAGATGAAGCATTGATTTCTTTTATGCTCACATCTGAAATGACAGAGATTACAAGTGATATCAGAGTATTACTTAACGCACTTGAACTGGGATTATCCCAGGTGGCTGCCGGTAATCCTGATTACTTATCCATATCAATCGAGGAGGTGTAACTAATATGTTGAATTTGAACCTTCAGTTTTTCGCCCATAAAAAGGGTGTTGGTTCTACAAAGAATGGTAGAGATTCAGAGTCTAAGAGATTAGGCGCTAAAAGAGCTGACGGACAGTTCGTTCTTGCTGGTAATATTCTTTACAGACAGCGTGGAACAAAGATTCTTCCAGGTGTTAATGTAGGCCGCGGTGGCGATGATACATTATTCGCACTTGTTGATGGAACTGTTAAGTTCGAAAGAAAGGGCAGAGATAAAAAGCAGGTTTCTGTTTATCCTGTTACTTCTAACGAATAATTTTAGTTTATTTGAGCTCCAAGTCTTCGGATTTGGAGCTTTTTTACCTTATATAATCCGTGTGATAAAATAAATAACGGAATTTTTTATATAACAGAACAGGCAAAATAATTACAGAGGAGGTCATTTATGTTTGCAGACAGAGCAAGAATTTTTATAAAATCCGGCAAAGGCGGCGACGGACATGTAAGTTTCCGACGTGAACTGTATGTTCCTGATGGCGGTCCTGATGGTGGTAACGGCGGCAAAGGCGGCGATATTATATTTGAAGTTGACAAGGGACTTAACACTCTCGGAGACTTCAGACATAACAGCAAATATATTGCAAAAAGCGGTGAAGAGGGTGGAAAGAGACGCTGTACAGGCAGAGACGGTGAAGATCTGGTAATAAAAGTTCCGGAAGGAACTGTTATATATGACGATGAGAGTAGAAAAGTAATTGCCGATATGTCAAATGACAATCTGCGTGAGGTAATCTTAAAAGGCGGCCGTGGTGGCAAAGGAAATATGAATTATGCAACATCAACAATGCAGGCCCCACAGTATGCACAGCCTGGCCAGGATGCACAGGAACTATGGGTGCGTCTTGAATTAAAGGTTATTGCCGATGTTGGTCTTGTAGGTTTTCCTAACGTAGGTAAGTCAACACTTCTTTCAAGAGTAACTAATGCACGCCCTAAGATTGCAAATTATCATTTTACGACACTTAATCCTAATCTTGGTGTTGTTGACCTTGATGGTGGAAGAGGATTTGTAATTGCTGATATTCCGGGACTTATTGAGGGAGCATCTGAAGGTGTTGGTCTTGGACATGAGTTTTTACGCCACATAGAGAGAACTAAAGTTATAATTCACATGGTTGATGCAGCTTCAACAGAAGGAAGAGACCCTGTCGCTGACATCAAGGCAATTAATGAAGAGTTAAGGGCATATAATCCTGAACTCTTAAAACGTCCACAGGTTATTGCAGCAAATAAAATTGATGCAATATACACAGACGATGAAACAGAAAATCCAGTCGATGTAATCAAAAAAGCCTTTGAACCTGAAGGAATAAAAGTCTATCCAATTTCGGCAGTTACAGGTCAGGGACTTAAAGAACTTTTATATTATGTACGTGAACTTCTTGATAGTATGACAGATGAACCTGTTATGTTTGAGAAGGAACTCGATACAGATACACTTTTTGATAATCCTAATGAAGCATTTTATGTTGAAAAAGATGATAAAGGCGTTTATGTTGTATCAGGCCCAAGAATCGACAGAATGCTTGGATATACTAATCTTGAATCTGAGAAAGGCTTTAATTTCTTCCAGAAGTTCCTTCGTCAGACAGGTATTTTAAAGCAGCTTAAAGAGCTTGGTGTCCAGGAGGGTGATACTGTAAGAGTTGGCGACTATCTTGAATTTGATTACTACGATTAATTATAGATTATGAATGAATTGTTATTTAAAGGAGATAAAATATGACAAGCAAACAGCGTTCTTATTTAAAGGGTCTTGCCATGACAATGGATCCGATTTTCCAGCTTGGAAAATCAAGCCTTACGCCTGAAAATACACAGGCTATTGCTGAAGCTCTTGAAGCAAGGGAACTTATAAAAATAAATGTATTGCAAAATTGTGCAGATGATCCGAATGAACTTGCACAGATTGTTGCAGAGCGTACACATTCACAGGTTGTTCAGGTGATTGGCAAAAAGATTGTTTTATATAAAGAATCAAAAAACAAGAAAAAAATCGAACTTCCACCTGCAAATAAAAAGAACTAATAATAGATTTAATAAAGGAATTGAATATGAATTCTGATATTATATGTGTATTTGGTGGGACATTTAACCCTGTCCATACAGGACATATCGAGATTGCCCGTCATGTTCACAGCCAGTTTAATCTTGACAAAATTCTTATAATGCCAAGTGGCAATCCGTCATCATATAAAGACACAAGTCTTATTGCGGATGCCAAAGACAGATGCAATATGATTTCACTTTCAATAAAAGATTATCCTTATATGGAACTTTCCGAGCTTGAAGTAAAACGTCCCGGAAGAACATATACGTGTGATACATTAAAAATACTGAAAGAGAAATATAATCTGATTTATTTTATTATAGGTGCGGATTCACTGTTTTCTATAGATAAATGGTATCACGCTGATTATGTAATGAAAAACTGTCATCTTCTTGTCGCAAACAGGGACAATCTGGATGATGAAATGATTAAACAGCGTATAGAATTTCTTAAAAATACGTATGGAGCTTTAATAGATATTATTGACACACCGGCCCTGCCATATAGTTCCACTGTTATACGTGAAAATTTAAAAAATGGCGTGTCTGTTGAGAAAATGATAAATCCAGCCGTTTATGATTATATAATGAAGCATGGTCTGTATGGTGTTAAAAGTTCCAAATTGGAGGAATAACTGTAATGGATAACGAATATATACAAGCACTCCGGAAAGAGGTAAAAAAGGAATTTACAGCGGATAAAGCACGTTACTGGCATACAATAGGTGTTGCAGAGACAAGTGCATGTCTTGCAATGCGTTATGGTGTCGATATGCAGAAAGCATTTACGGCAGGACTTCTTCATGATTGTGCCAAATGTTATTCGGATGAACAGCTGATTGAGATATGTGAGAGCAACAATATTGAAATCACGCAGGCAGAACGTCTGAGTCCATATCTTTTACATGCAAAAGCCGGGGCTTTTTTTGCCGGTACAAAATATGGCATCGATGATGAAGATATATGCAATGCAATCAGATATCACAGCACAGGTCATCCCGGCATGACACCACTTGAGGAGATTGTGTTTATTGCAGATTATATGGAACCTTTGCGAAATAAGGCAGACAATCTTGATGAAATACGGGCCCTTGTTTTTAAAGATATAAAAGAGGCAATATATCGTGTAACATTAAGCACAATTGAGTATTTAAAAAAACGGAATAAACCAATAGATCCACTCACACAGGAAACGTGTGACTATTATAAAAGTACAGGAGGTTTTTAAATGGCCGATTCAAAATCAAAAGAGATGGTAAAGGCAGCCATCGAGGCAATGAAAGACAAAAAAGCAGAGGACATCAGAGTTATAGATATCAGTAATGTATCAGTTATTGCGGATTATTTTATAATAGCAAATGGAAATAACCCTAATCAGGTTCAGGCTATTGTAGATAATGTTGAAGAACAGTTATATAAAGCAGGATTTGCAGATCCTAAAGTTGAGGGATATAACAGTGCAAGCTGGATTCTTCTTGATTATGAAGATGTAATTATACATGTATTTTCAAAGGAAGACAGACTTTTCTATAATCTTGAAAGAATATGGCGTGACGGAATTGAAGTCAATCCTGAAGAAATCTAGAAAAACTAATATAAACAAAAATATAATATAGATAAAAATCAGCCACCTGCAATTATAATGCTGCAGGTGGCTGATTTGTGTTTTATTATAGCGAATATAAAAATGTCTGTGCCTGTATTTATAATCCTGAATTGTCGATTCTTATTACGCCAATTACTTTTCCGATAATCTCACAGTTGTCTACAATAATAGGATCCATGTAATCATTTTCAGGCTGAAGACGTATGTGTCCTTCTTCTTTGTAAAAACGCTTAACTGTGGCAGAATCATCGACAAGTGCTACAACCATTTCTCCGTTATGTGCAGTGTTCTGTCTGCTTACAATAATATTATCTCCATCATAAATTCCGGCGTTAATCATACTTTCGCCTTTTACAGTAAGCATAAAAAGTTCTGTATTCGGCATAAATTCCGCAGGAATAGGAAAGTAGCTTAGTATATTCTCCACGGCAAGAATCGGCTCACCGGCAGCTACACGTCCTACAAGCGGAACATTAATAACTTCACGTCTTGTAAGATTAAAGTTATCATCAATAATCTCTATAGCTCTTGGCTTAGTAGGGTCTCTTCTTATATATCCATTTTTTTCAAGTGTTTCAAGATGTGCGTGAACAGATGAAGTTGACTTCAGATTGACAGCTTCACATATGTCACGTACTGATGGCGGATAACCTTTATTTAAAATCTGAGACTTGATATATTCAAGAATCTCAGTCTGTTTTTTTGTAATTCTTCCATATGCCATTAAACATACCTCCCAGTTAATTCGTTTATCCATAAAATATAATATTTTTGTTTATTATAACATTTAAAATGTAAAAAATCAAACAAATTTTCCGAAAAAATGTTCGATTTTTTACTTGAATTATATTGACAAACAAATGTTCTTATTCTATAATCCAAGCATAAACAGAACATTTATTCGGAACAACTGTTCATGGATGCTTATTTATATAGTTATATTTATGGTTTTTACATTTTTATTTTTTGAGGAGGTTTTTATTATGATGAACAATAAGAGAAGACATTCACGCAGGAGATGGTTACATTTATCAGCAAAGAAGACTTTAATAACTATTGTGCTTGCTGTTATTATGGTGGCTGCTATAAGTATTTATGGAATAATAATTGTGAATGCATCTAATTCTAATCCGGAGAAATCACAGACGCAGCGTTTCTATACGAGTATTACAGTGCAGCCTGATGATACACTTTGGAATATCGCAGATTCTTATGCTTCAGATGGTGAGAGCCATCAGCAGTATATCAATGCAGTAAAGTCACTTAATAATATGACAGATGATACTATTTATTCGGGACAGAATATAGTTATATATTATACAAAATGATACCCTGGCATGTAGTGTATGAATAGGATGGACACGAATGAAAGGCTATGATTGTATGGACTTTGGATATTTTATCTGATATAATTTATACAGTAATATATTATATAATAATCGGAGTTTAATATGACATTTAAAGATTTATTAATAAAACCTGAATTAATTGACGCATTACAGGTTCAAAATATAACACAGCCTACACAGATACAGTGTAAAGCAGCAAAGCCGGTTTTTGATGGAAGAGATATGATAGCATGTTCGAGCACCGGAAGCGGCAAGACACTTGCATATCTGCTTCCTGTTTTATCGTCAGTTGATTTCGCTGAGAACACACTTCAGGCACTTGTTTTAGTACCAACGCAGGAACTGGCATCACAGGTTAATAAGCAGATTCAGCTCTTGTTTGATAATATGCATTCAGATGCACATACACTTATGTTGATTGGTGACGGAAATATTACACGTCAGATTGAAAGTCTGAAGATTAAGCCTGTAATTGCTGTTGCAACACCATCCAGAGCTGCTCAGCTTATAAGAATGAAGAAGTTAAAAGTTCATAATGTAAAGACACTTATACTTGATGAAGCCGATAAGCTTATGGATAAAACATATCTTGAGAGCATTATTTTCATAAGAAAGTCTCTTATGAAAAGAACACAGGTTCTCTTATTTTCAGCAAGTATAAGTAACAAGACAATAAAGCAGGCTAATACAATAACTTATAATCCTGTTATATATGAATTGTCAAAGGAAAATAAAGAACTTATACCTAAAACAATAAAACATATATTTATAATATCAGACCGTCGTGAACGAATTGAGACACTTCGTAAGATTGCGAAAGCTGTTAATTCAGATAAAACAATGATATTTATTAATACAAAGTACGACCTTGAAGAATCATTACAGAAATTACAATATCATAATTACAATGTTGCGGCATTAGCAGGTAATATAGATAAACAGTCTAAGAAAAAAGCTGTTGAAGATTTTCAAAATGGCAGACTTCAATATCTATTGGCAACGGATGTTGCTGCAAGAGGATTACAGATTGATCATGTATCAACAGTTATTAATGTGAATCTTCCGGAAGAACCAACAGAATATCTTCACCGTGCCGGCAGATGCGGACGTAACAACGAACAGGGATTGTGTATATCAATCATAACTGAGAATGAATTAAATAAGATTAAAAAATATCAGAAAGCATTCAATATAAACATTGTCCAGAAACGTTTGTACAATGGAAAAATTGTTTCAAAATAATGTAATGTTATAAAAATATATATACCCATGCAGAACATGCACGGGTATATATTAATTCATTATTCTAACTTCGTTAAACTGGAGTTTGGCGAAGTGATGTATGTGTGATTAAGGAGGCTATTATGGCAGCAAGTAAGACTTATGCTGAACAACAGAATATAAAATATGCCCAGAAGATAAATGAACTGCTTAAAATATTTCCGGAATTCTGTCGTGAGTATTTTAACAGTCTCGAGTATTCAAAACAGCCGCGTACACGTCTTGCATATGCAAGAGATCTGAAAACATTTTTTGAGTTTCTGATAGCAGAATTTCCACAGTACAGTAATTATCAGATAAGTGATTTTACTCTTCATGATATTGAAAGTGTCACCGGACAGGATATTTCTGATTATTTAAGATATATGAAGGTTTATGATAAGGATGGAACGACTGTCACTAATGATGAACGTGCTGCAAAGCGTAAATTATGCTCATTAAGACGTTTTTATGGTTACTATTACAGATATGAGCTGATATCAAATAATCCGTCCCTGAAGGTTGATATGCCTAAAATTCACGATAAAGCAATTACACGTCTTGATGTAAATGAGGTTGCTGAACTTCTTGATAATGTTGAAAATGGCAATAAGCTGACAACGGCACAGTTAAGGACACACGAAAAATTAAAATGCAGGGATTTAGCACTTCTTACTCTTCTACTTGGTACAGGTATCCGTGTATCAGAGTGTGTAGGACTTGATATTAATGATGTTGATTTTGATAATGACAGAATTAAAGTCGTAAGAAAAGGTGGTTCGGAAAGCTTTGTTTACTTTGGCGATGAAGTACGTGCGGCACTGCTTGATTATATGGAAGAACGCAAACAGATGAATCCTGATTCAGGACATGAAAATGCACTTTTTATTTCTTCAAAAAATAAAAGGCTTTGTGTACGTTCGGTTGAACTTCTTGTTAAAAAATATGCTTCTACCGTAACAACTGTCAAGCATATAACACCACATAAATTAAGAAGTACATATGGTACCAATCTTTATCAGGCAAGCAAGGACATTTACCTTGTTGCTGATGTTCTTGGTCATAAAGACGTCAATACTACAAGAAAGCATTATGCAGAGATTGTCGATGAAAATAAACGCAGTGCACGAAATATTGTACGTCTGCGTACAGAGGCTGATGATTAAAATGACTAATGATAAATAACAATAAAAATTCCTGTCTGATTTATTAAGTCGGACAGGAATTTTTGTATTTAAAATATATTATGCATTAATTTCAATTGCTCTTACTTCATCATATTTATCAAGAACTTCTTTTGAAGGGGCTTTTGTGAGAAGACTCACAACAACATTTACGATAATTGCAACGATAAATGCCGGTAATAATTCATATATTGCAAAGACACCGCCAAATCCTGATATTACATATTTCCAAAGGAATATCATAATACCGCCTGAAATCATACCTGATATTGCACCATATTTATTAGCTCTTCTCCAGAATAATGAAAGAAGGACTACAGGACCAAATGTTGCACCAAAACCGGCCCATGCAAATGATACGATTTCAAATACTGAACTGTCAGGGTTGCCGGCCATAAATACTGCTACAATTGAGATGATAACAACTGTAATTCTTGCAACAATTAAAGCTGCTTTTTCTGAAAGCTTAACACCCATACATTCTCTTACAAGATTCTGAGATATTCCGGAAGCTGCGGCAAGAAGCTGTGAATCTGCTGTTGACATTGTTGCGGCAAGAATACCGGCAAGAATAACACCGGCAGCTATGGCAGCGATTACACCATGAGTGCTTAACAGATGAGCAATTTTTACTATAATTGTCTCAGAGTTTGAACCTGTAAGAATATCAAGAGCACCTGCTTTTGACATGCCGTAACCTACAATACCGATAAATACTGCAACTGAAAGTGAAATTACAACCCAGATTGTAGCAACTCGTCTGGACAATTTTAACTTTTTCTCATCTTCTATTGCCATGAATCTTAAAAGAATATGTGGCATACCGAAATAACCAAGTCCCCATGCAAGTGTAGAACATATTTTTAAGAAACTGTAATTGGATGCTGTACCTGTCTCGGCTGAATATGTTTTAAATAATCCAAGATAGCCCGGAAGCTGCTTTGCATTATCAACAACAGCATCAAATCCTCCGGCAACATTTATACCGAAAACAACAACAACAATAAGTGCTACAGACATAACAATGCTCTGAATAAGGTCTGTTGTACTTGCAGCAAGGAAACCACCTAATGTACAGTAACATACGATTACAGCAGCACTTATAACCATTGCGGGAAGATAGCTGACACCAAAAAGGCTTGAAAATAATTTACCGCATGCTGCAAAACCTGATGCTGTATAAGGCACGAAAAATACAACAATCATTATAGCTGCAATGCATGATAAGGTTTTACATCCACCGAATCTTTTCGAAAAGAAATCAGGAACTGTGAATGCATCATATCCCTGTGAATACATACGTATTCTTTTTGCTACTATAAGCCAGTTTATGTAAGTTCCGATTGCAAGACCTATCGCTGTCCATGCTGCATCTGCTACACCTGTAAGGTAAGCAACGCCGGGAAGTCCCATTAAGAGCCAGCTGCTCATATCAGAAGCTTCGGCACTCATAGCAGTTACGAAAGGACCAAGCTTTCTTCCGCCAAGATAAAAGTCATCTGAACTTTTGTTTTTCTTGGAATATTGTATACCGATAGCAACAACAACTAATAGATATACAACAATTGATACCATAATTATAATATCAGACATATTATTTCTCCATTCCTCAGTTTTTAGTTTAACTATTAAAGTATAACATAAAATTATAATAAAAGGAATAGATTTTGTTTAATAAATTTACTGCTGTTGATTGGAAGACTGTTGCTGTGATGCAGGTGTCTGCGGCTGTGAGGTCTGAGGCTGTGTTGCGGATGGCAAAGGAGCAGCTGTTGTCTGCTGTTTATTATTGTTATTGTCCGCAGCATTTGATGTCTCACCTTCACCGACAGTCACATATCTGTAGTATGCAAGGTCAGTTCCAAAATTATCAGATAAATAATAAATCAAAGTGTAAACTCCAGGTTTTGTAACGTCAACATTTCCAGAAATTGTTATTGATGAAGTTATATTATTGCCGTTTGTATCAACCGCATAGATACCCTCCCATTTGTCAAATGGCTGGTTGAGTGCTATCTGGCAGTTTTTCACACCTGACATATAATCTATTTTGCCATTTATATTAGCATTTAATGCTTCAGTGTCTGAAGGATCATAATTGGCACCGGCAGCAAGTTTATCCGGTATTTTATAATCAAGAAGAGCTTTTTCATTTGCGTCTTCATATATTTCAACGGGAATATTAACACCACAGTTTTCATATATCCATTTTGCGTCTTTTGCCTGAAGATATATAGAACCTGTATTTGCTGTGATTCCAAGTCTGTTATAGGCATCTACATTGAGCTGTTTTACATTTTGTGACCAATAAGGTACAGAATGTATATATGCACCATTACCAAGAATACATGTATAATGACCATATGTATTTGATGCAAGCATACTCCATGTCTGTTTGTTTGAAATTACAGTGTCACCTGTATTGACATTAGAATTTACAGAACATGCAAAAACAGATAATGGCTTAAACTCACCTGATGAGTCTTTTTTGTATACGGTAATAAAATTCTGTGATTTGTTCACACGCAATTTATAGCCGAGATTATTTTCAACAAAAGCCGAAGTCTCTTTATTATTATCTGATTCGTCAGATTGTGTGATATTATTGTTGGATTGTGAATTTTTGCTTAATTCTTTTATGCTGGTTAGTGCAAAAATTACGGCTGCAAGGAAAACAACCAATATAATTAAATATATCTTTGAGTTGCCGCCCTGCAGCCATTTTTTAATGTCCAGCTTTTTAATTTTCTGATATTTGAATTCCATAGAAAATATATCTGTCCTTAAATAAGCTAAATTATGGTGAAACTTGCGGCAGCTGACATAGTTTTTTGAAATCATTGACACTGTCTGTCTGCCGCGTTAATTAATCTAAAATTTACTTTGCTAAGTTCTTTTCTTTTAATTCGATATACTTGAGGATGAGTTCAATAGAACCATCAATTCCAAGTTCACCGCTGTCAAGACACAGGTCATAGCTCTTTGCTTCGCCCCACTTCTTGCTTGAATAATAATTATAATAACTAGCTCTTCTCTTATCAGTCTTCTGGATTAAATCAGTAGCCTTAGATTCTGAGAGATCATACATTTTTTTGATTCTTTCAACTCTCTTGTCAAGACTTGCTTTAACCCATACACTTACTGCAAATGGATCATCTTCAAGTGCATAATCGGCACAACGTCCAACGATGACACATGATTCTTTCTGTGCAAGTTTCTTGATTGCATCGAACTGAGCAAGGAAAACCTTGTGATTAATAGGCATATCAACATATGAATTAGAATAACCTAAAGAATATGTATCCATAACTAATGAATATAAAAAGCTGTTTGTTGGCTTTTCATCCTGTGATGCAAAAAGTTCCTGACAAAGACCACTTTCCTTTGCTGCAAGCTCAAGTAATTCTTTGTCATAACATTTGATACCAAGTCTTTCTGCGAGCTTCTGTCCAATCTCATGACCACCGCTTCCGAATTCTCTGCCGATTGTAATAACTGTTCTTTCATCCATAACAATTGTCCTCCTTAACTGCACGAATTTTTATGCTTACATTATATATTATTTTTCGTAAAAAATCTACAAATTTATATAATTTTCACATATTTTCAATCTTTTCAATCTTCATAATGATCAATATGAAGCAGTATATCCATCAGGAAATCTTTTATATCTTTTGCATTTTCATTGGCAATTACACTGTATTCGCGTGGTGTTACGCATACCATTTTCAAATTGCAATATCCTTTGGCTGAAAACATATATGATTTATTCCATGTAATATTTTTTATTGCCTCTTCAACTTCATAAGATGGTTTATTGCGTGTAATTATGATAAACGAAATATGGGAATACAGATGATGCTTAACAGGATATTTTCCATCACCTCTGACGAAATGAGGCTCAATGCTGTTTATGGCAAAATCTTTTAAATTATTTAATGTGTGCATGTCAAGATTGTCACTGTTTATAAAAAACAGATGCTCAAAACAGCGGGTATCCCAAAGTTTTGATTCATCGCCTGATGTCTCAAAACGATTGTTGTGATTGTAGCAATATGCATAAATAACAAATTTTCTGCCATTAAAATAATAGTTATGATAAATATCAAATTTATCTGATATACTGTTTAAAATAATATCAATAAATTCTTTTCTTCTCATCTATATGCTCTCCTATTACTACCTGCCGTTGCTTTCAAGATCATTAAGAATCTTTTGAAAATAATCCGGTAAAGGTGCTTCAAATTCCATATATTTACCTGTTCTTGGATGAACAAATCCGAGGACTCTTGCATGTAATGCCTGCCCCGTAATATTATATGGCGATTTACCGCTTCCATATACATCATCTCCAAGAAGCGGATGTCCAATACTTGACATGTGTACACGTATCTGATGTGTGCGTCCTGTTTCAAGCTGGCATTCAACATGTGCAAACTGTTTGAAATTTTCAAGGACGCGGTAATGTGTGACTGCACGTCTGCCGCTCTGGTCAATTGCTACTTTCTTTCTATCTTTGCGGCTTCTTGCAAGCGGTGCATCAACTGTACCTGATTCCACAGAAAACGGATTCCATACAATTGCATTATACTTCCTTGTTATATCATGGACTGCAAGCTGTGCAGCTATGCGGCTGTGTGCAAAATCATTTTTACATGTAACAAGCACTCCTGTTGTATTCATATCAATTCTATGCACAATTCCCGGTCTTGATACACCATTTATTCCGGAAAGATTATCTTTGCAGTGATACATTAATGCATTTACCAGTGTTCCGCTGTAATGACCTGCTGCAGGGTGAACAACCATTCCCTTTGGTTTATTGACAACTATTATATCATCATCTTCATATATTATATCAAGAGGAATATTTTCCGGTTCAATCTCAGGTGTTTTACATTCAGGTATAGTGATATTTAAAACATCACCGGCTGCTACTTTATAATTACTTTTCACATGTTTGTCATTGGCAAGTACCAGCTCATCCTTTATTATTTTCTGTATAAATGAACGTGAATATTCTGTCAGTGTATCTGATAAAAACTTATCAATCCTTACTCCGTCTGCCGCTTCATCAACGTTTAATATTAATGTTTCAGGTGAATCACTCATTGCTGCCCTTTCTGTCAGGCTTTAAAAAATTAAAGTCCTCATCTTTGTATATAAATAATACCATAATTATAAATAATGCAAGTCCGATTGTAACATAGCAGTCAGCGACATTAAAGACCGGAAAATTGATAAGTCTGAAATATATAAAATCTCTTACATAACCAAGAAAAAGCCTGTCTATAAAATTGCCAACAGCACCGGAACCCAGAAGTATTATTGTAATACGCATTAACATATATTTTTTTGTTGTTGGCAGTTTATATGTGATATAAACCAGAACTGCCATAATGATAACAGTAAGCACAAGGAAAAATATTCTTCCACCGCCAAACATTCCCCAGGCTGTTCCTGTATTTTCGATATAATAAAATTCCAATACATTTTTGATTAGCGGTATTGTTTTTGTAGTCTTTAATGCATCAACCATTATTATCTTGCTAAGCTGGTCAAAAAATGTAAGGATTGCAACTGATATAACAAATATTAATATGGATTTTAAGCTGCTGTTTTTTTCTTTCATATAAAAATCACCTCATTGATTATTCTATAACTACATTTTTCAAAGAACGACGCATAGTATTATCGTCAACAGTCATATCAATGTATGCTTCCCCGACTTTTTTTAAAAGAATGAATTTTACTTTGTTGCCATCCATTTTTTTATCATTTTTTGAAGCGGCAATTACCTCATCTATTGTAGTTTTATCAACTGTCATAGGGAAATTATATGCTTTGAAAGTATTATAAATATCATCATATTCTTCTTTTGTGATTGTGCCTCTTTCAACACATATATTAAGTGCTGCTATCATGCCAAGAACAACACATTCTCCGTGATAAAGTTCAAAGTTCATCTGTTTTTCAATGGCATGTCCAAGTGTATGTCCGAAATTAAGCTGTGCACGTTCACCTTTCTCAGTAGGGTCGTTTTCTACAACTTTACGCTTTATTTCACAGCTTCTGTAAATCATTTCTTCAAGATACCCACTGTCCAGAGCGGCAATTTTTTCAATATTATCTTTGAGCCACTGGAAATATGAAGCATCTTTTATAAGACCATGTTTTAATATTTCACCAAAACCGGAATTAAAAAGTCGTGTATTTAATGATGAAAGTGTGGATGTGTTCATATATACAAGGCGTGGCTGATGGAATGCACCGACCATGTTTTTGTATGCACGGAAATCTACACCTGTTTTTCCGCCAATGCTAGAATCTACCTGTGCAAGAAGTGATGTCGGAACCTGTATAAAATCAATGCCGCGAAGATATGTTGCAGCAGCAAATCCTGTAAGATCGCCGACAACACCGCCGCCGAGGGCTACAAGCATATCTTTTCTGTCAAATTTATTTTTTATGAGAAATTCATACACATCCTGGACTGTATTAAGATTTTTGTTCTTTTCTCCGGCTTCAAATGTATAGACAAATATGTTGTTGCCTGTTTCTTTAAGACATTGTGCAACTTTATCTGCATATAGCGGACCAACATTGCTGTCGGTTATAACTGCAAGTTTTCTTCCTGATATTTCAAGTTTTGTTACATTTTCGGCAAGTTTTGAAAAATCATTTTCAATAACAATGTTATAACAAGGTTTCTGATTGTAATTTACTGTAATTAATTTTGACATATAGCACTCCAAATTTTTTTATTGTATATGGTAAAATACCACCTGAAGCTGTAATTGCAACAGGTGGCAGTTTTTCTTAGTTTTTAAAAGATGATAAGTCTATTCCTCCTGCGACAAGTTCAGGTATGTCACCTGAAATATCAACATTAGGAGGTGTTACAAGGAATATGTAACTTGTTATTTTCTGAAGATTGCCCCTCATTGCATAACATGAACCAGCTGAGTAATCAATAACTCTTTGTGCCACCTCAACATGAATTCCTTCAAGATTAAGAACTACTGCCTTGCCACTTAAAAGAGTATCTGTTATATCACTTGCATCTTCCATTGATTCAGGTCTTATTACAACAACTTCAAGTCCTCTTGAACCTGCCGGTTTAATCGGAACAACTTTTTTGCCTCCGAACTTAGGCTTGTCTGTAGATTTTACTGATGTATCGTCATCATCTGCATCATCATCATACTTTTTGCTTCCACCAAAAAGTTTCTTTCTTGTCGAACCTTTGTCGTCCTCGTCTTCTTCATCGTATTCATCGTAATCATCATATTCGTCATCATAGTCATCATCACCATGAAGTTTGAATACGTTAATAACACCATCTAAAATTCCCATCACATCTATCTCCTGATTTATTTGTTATAATTACGAGCCCCAAATATCGCTGTACCTACTCTGACCATTGTAGCACCCTCCTCAACCGCTGTGATATAGTCATTAGTCATTCCCATCGAAAGGACATCCATATGAATATTATCAATGTTTTTGCTGTTTATGTCAACACATAATTGTTTCAAATCGCGAAAATATTTACGATTATCTTCAGGATTGGAAACATATGGAGCACTTGTCATAAGTCCTCGTATATTAAGTCCCGGAAGTTTTGCAATTTCTGTTACTGTTTCAATCCCGTTTTCAAGTGTGATTCCGAATTTGTTTTCCTCAAGTGCAACATTGACTTCAATAAGAATATCAGCTGTTACATTTCTTTTTACAGCTTCTTTGCTTATTTCACGGGCAAGTTTTACCGAGTCAACTGAATGAATCATAGCCACTTTTCCAACAATATATTTAACTTTGTTAGTCTGTAAATGACCTATCATATGCCATTCTATATCATCAGGGAGAGTATCAATCTTAGAGACAAGTTCCTGAACATAATTTTCTCCGAATGTACGCATACCTGCATTATAGGCATCCATAAGCATTTCATTTGGTTTCGTTTTGCTTACGGCAATCAAAGTTACATCTTTGGGATTGCGTCCCGAACGCAGACATGCCTGTTCAATATTTTTTTTAACATTTTCAATATTTAATGCAATATTAGTTTCCATGTCATACCTCTTTTATAAATATTTTTAATAAATAAGCTGATTAAGTGAGTATTTTTCTGCATCAAGCACTATTCTGTCATAGATTGACACTCCGTGTGAAATGCTTTTTTTTGAAATTACATACTCATTGTTTTCATCTATTATATCAACAAGTTTAAATGTTGTATAACCGGTATTAATGCAATATACGCCTTTAAGTTTTTCAACGGCACCGATAACATATCGTTCTGTTGAATCAGGCTTAACAATATTACTTCCGGCTGTAAAATCTTCTTTGCTGACATAGCACACATTATCATTTGATTTATAAATATCAGCGGTAACAAAACGTGTTGTTTTATCACCATTTGTTGAATATTCTTCACATATAAAACCATATGTATTACTGTTTCCACCGGTTGTAAGATAAGCTTTTGGAATTGTATAAAACTCTTCTTCAGTAATTGCTGAAACAGGTATTTTAAGGCCTGTGTTGCTTGTCGAAGTAAGCTCTATATCAAGAAAACGTTCATTGGCATATCGTATCATATATTTATTGAGACCAATTATTCCGTAATAATTGCCGTCTTTATTTGAAATCGTAAATGAACCTGATGTTATAATGTTATCTTTTTTTATCTTAATTGATACACTTGACTTTTTATCAAGTTCATATGCTGATATATCTTTTTGGTCAAGCATAATGCATATATACCAGTTTTCGTCAGTTACGAGTTTATATGCCGGGCTTCCGGCAACTACGATATCTTCTGATTTGAGATTTTCTTTTTTGTAATTATTTTTATTAAATAAATCAGCAGAAAGATTATCTTTTGTAACATTTTCGTATCCATCTGTATAGTATGCGACCACACCGGATTTTTCACTCTTTATTGTCTGAAAAAGATTCTGGCTTCCGGTACTTGAAATTATGCTGTCAAGATTAGCGATTATATTTTCATTCATTGCCTGAAGCACCGCGGAATTCAGGTCTGTTTTCAGGTTATATATATCATAAAAATTGCTTCCGTCATAGTTAGTGCGGAAGTTATTAAGCATTGATTTGATTGATGCCAGATTCTGTTTTGATAACGAATTTTCATCGCTTTTTGTATACTGTGAAAGAATCTGTGATACACGACCTGTTTCATCTACAGTACATATTGTATCATCAACTTTAACACGGCTGCTTTCTTTTTTGTAATAATTAATATCTCCTGAATATCCGGAATTAACAATTTCTTCTGTGCGAAGTGCGATTCCGGTAAATGTTGCATCAGATGTCAAAGCACCCATATCAACCTCATATGTTCTGACTTTTGATTTTGTAAGGTAAAGCGAAATAAAGCCTACAACATATATTAATATTATGGCAAATATAAATGCGGCTGCTTTCGGTCTTCTTTTATATTTTATGACTTTACGGCTGCTTTTTTTTCTATTATCTTTTTTACGATTGACTTTGGTGTGATTATTTCCCATAATAATCCTCATTTCTGATTAAAATTCCATTATTTTTCAAACATACTTATAATACTAAATGACATAATAATAAAAGCAGCTGATAAATCAAGGAGGTTGAATATGAATTCAAAATGTATTGATTATACTACTTTAACAATTATTATAATCGGAGCGATAAACTGGGGGCTTATCGGCTTTTTTAACTTTAATCTTGTCGCTTTTTTATTTGGACAGGCAACATGGATATCGCGTGTAATATATGCAATTGTTGGTCTGTGTGGACTGTACCAGATAAGTGTATACGGCAGAATCAGGGATTTAAGCGATTAAACTGTACCGCACAGGTAAATTATGCCGGCATCAGCTTAATTAAAGCTTAGCCGGCATATGCTTTCCTACTGATATATTTCTCTCCATTCCATATCACCACGTTCAAGTGACTTTATAAGAAGTTCTGCTGTTGCAAGATTAGTTGCAAGTGGAATATTATACATATCACATAAAATAGAAATTCTCTCTGAGTTTGGTTCATATGATTTTGGATTTACAGCATCCCGAAGAAAAACGACCAGATCCATCTGATTGCTCTCAATTAATGAACATAACTGGACATCTCCCCCAAGTCTTCCGGCAAGAAATTTATGCACTGAAAGATTAGTAACCTCTTCAATAAGCTGTCCTGTTGTTCCTGTAGCGAAAAGCTGATTCTTATTTAAAATTCCTCTGTAAGCTATGCAGAAATTCTGCATTAACTTTTTCTTTGAATCGTGTGCAATCAAACCAATGTTCATATTACAATACCCTTTCTCATTTTATATTCTATCCTTTAAAATCATCCGCAAAAATATCATCATCTCTTTCAACTTTTCTTTGCAGACTTACATTAAGAACTACTCCCATTGATATAAACAATGAAAACAGTGATGTCAGTCCATAACTGAAAAATGGAAGCGGAAGACCTGTATTTGGCAGGAGTCTTGTTACAACACCTATATTAATGAATGTCTGGAAACCTATATATGCCGAGACACCACAGCATATCAGCCGCCCGGCAAAGTCTTTTGCCTTTACTGCTACAATTATACACTCTATAACAATCCATGACAATAGTAGAATCGTTATACATCCACCGACA
The DNA here is from genome assembly GCF_014287955.1 of Lachnospira hominis (ex Liu et al. 2021). Lineage (GTDB taxonomy): Bacteria > Bacillota > Clostridia > Lachnospirales > Lachnospiraceae > Lachnospira > Lachnospira hominis. The sequence continues at coordinate 222,969 of NZ_JACOPD010000005.1, forward strand.
AATCCTAATTCTTCACCAATTACGGCAAAAATAAAGTCATTCTGGGCTTCTGCTATATAATGAGCATTTTTTAATGAGGAAGGATCATCATTATTAAGCCCTTTTCCACTTAACTGTCCTGAACCGATTGCACGTTCTGCATATTCCTGCTGATAATTGGAATCATCATATTCATTGGCATCTGAGTTAAGGAAGGCCATAATTCTTGTTCTTTGATAATCCTGTATAAAAAATACTTTGTTATCGGGATTGCTTATATAAATCATAAATCCGCTTACAACAGGCACAATTATGAGAAGTGCAATTCCGATTATTTTATAACTTAATCCTGCACAGAAAATTACTGTAAATAATATAAGAAATGTCAATAATGTTGTCGAAAGATTCGGTTGTTTCAAAATAAAAGCGAGCGGTATTGCAAGTAAAATTGCAAGTATTGTAAGAAATCTCCAATCGTTAATCTTATCTTTATACATGCATAAAAGCTTTACTGTAAAGAGAATTAGAAGCAGTTTTGTAAACTCTGACGGCTGGAACTGTCCGATAAGAGGAACTTTTATCCATCTTTTAGCACCATGGCTTTCATGACCAAACAGTTTAACAGCAAGCAATGCAGCAAGATTGACAATGTAAATAAGCCAATAATACTTCAAAATCCAGTTGTAATCTATAAAGGATACTGCAGCCATCAAAAAAAGTGATATTGCAAGACCTATGCACTGTCTTATCGTATATGCTGAATTGGCACTGTTGATAACAATTATACCAAATCCGGATGTAATAAGCAGTGCTATAACAAGTCTTATATTATATGAACGCAACTGATATTTTTTTAACATAAAAAATCCTCGTTAATCCTATTATTATTTATCGCTGTTACGCATATCTTTAATAGGAATATTTGCAAATAATGCAGGCACAGAGCCATTGTTTGTATCAGATTCTGTTGATGTAATCTGAATATCAAGTCCGTCTGCATCTATAACCATATATTTTGATATTACTTTTATAATATCATTTTTAATCATTTCCATGACTTCTGGCGAACAGTTCGCACGGTCCGAAACTAATAAAAGTTTAAGTCTGTCTTTTGCAACATCACCAGAGCCTTTTTTCTTAAATAAATCTAATAAGCTCATACATATTCTCCAATCTTTGGCACACGTATAATGTGCATCTATAGCTGCAAAATTAAATATTATTTGCCGCCTTTAAATAAAGCTGAAAGTTTTTTAAAGAAACCACCCTTGCCATTAAGATCAAGGAAAGGTACTTCTTCTCCGATTATTCTATGGCAGATATTCATATATGCCTGTCCGGCAAGTGAATCATCACCAACAAGAGGCTGGCCCTTATTAGTAGCAACTACTATATTTTCGTCATCAGGAACTGCACCAATTACATTAAGCTGTAAAATATCATTAACATCTTCAATTGACATCATTTCGCCACGGTTGACCATGTCCATGCGGATTCTGTTGACAATTAAGTCTTCATGATCTTTAAGTCCGTGTGCATCGAGAAGTCCCACAATTCTGTCTGCATCCCTTATAGCTGAAACTTCAGGTGTTGTGATAACCAAAGCTCTGTCTGCACCTGCGATTGCATTCTGGAAGCCCTGTTCAATACCAGCTGGGCAGTCAAGAATTATGTAATCAAAACCTTCAGGGTCAGATTTGAGTTCATCGAGTAACTTTATCATCTGCTCAGGAGTTACGGCTGATTTATCTCTTGTCTGTGCTGTAGGAAGAAGATAAAGCTTAGGGCATCGTTTATCTGTGATTAATGCCTGCTTTATACGGCAGTTTCCTTCAACAACGTCAACGAGATTGTATACAATTCTGTTTTCAAGTCCAAGAACAACATCAAGGTTTCTAAGACCTGTATCTGTATCAATCATTACTACTTTCTTTCCAAGTTTTGCAAGTCCTGTGCCAATATTGGCTGTTGTAGTAGTCTTGCCAACTCCGCCTTTTCCAGACGTTACTACAATTACTTCACTCATTATATGCCTCCCGGTTAATTAATACTATTAAATTACATTATGCGTAATTTTTTCAATTAAATCAATAATTTTTTAAAATTCTTTCAAATTCTTTTCTTTAAATTCGTATATCTTCAAGAATATCGGATGTAAGTTCTTCTATATAAATATTTCCGTCTTCAACAAACGATATTTTAGGCATCACACCTTTATTTTTGCTCTTTTTCTTTGGAGCACTGTCTGAACTTCTTGCTATGACATCTGCAATCTTTATCTGCATAGGATTCATTTCAAGTGCAACAACAAATGCATGTTCGTCTCCGTTTGCACCGGCGAAAACATTACCGCGTAAGCTTCCAAGCACAATTACATTACCGGCAGAGATTATGCGTCCGCCAGGATTTACATCGCCAAGAACAATTACACTTGTCTCAGATTCAAGAACCTGTCCGGAACGAAGTGTTCCCTTATAAAACAGGCCTTCTGACGTACCGCCGGCATTATTGTTGTGTGCAGTTGTAGTGCCCGGCATTTCTTCCTGCAGTTCTGTCTGTGTTTTTACTGCCGCTTCAAATAAAGCATCACGGTCTTTATCAAGGTCTACAATACATAAAATATTCATTTCTGTTTCTTCCTGGATAATTTCCATAAGCTGTATCTGCTGGTCTTCTGACAAAAACCTGCCTTCAAACGCAAGTGCCATATCAGCTTTTCCAAAGAAAGCCGCTGACTGTCGGAATTTTTCTCTCACACTGTTTTTTAAATCGGCGAAGCTGTCATCGCCATTTAATACAACAGTTATACCGTGTTTGTTACCTTTAATAATAACAGTATTACTCACCCTCATCACCTCGTTACTATATTATTCAAGTCCAAAATATAGATTAAGGACTTTGGCAGTAAGCTCAGATGCCTGCGAACCAGAATAACCATTAGGTATTGATACTGCCATTGCAATCTGTGGATTGTCATATGGAGCATAACTTATCATCATGGCATGGTCAGGCTCTTTTTTATTTTCCTGGGCTGTACCGGACTTAGCTGCAAAATTAAGATTTACTTTTGACAATGCAGAATACGTATTTACAACGAGATTCATTCCGTAATGAACCGTATCCCATATTGACTGGCTTATATTCATGACATTGGCAACCTCAGCACTGTTATCTCGTATAAGATTACCATTGTTATCTGTAATCTTATCAATAAGTGTAAGGTTGTAGCATGTTCCTGAATTAGCAACTGTTGTTACATATCTTGCAAGATTAAGTGTACTGTAAGCATGATTACCCTGTCCGATTGCTGAATATACCGCATCAATATTAGATGCACTAGGTGCTTTCTCGGCAATCTCAATACCAGACATTGTTGCAAGACCAAGCTCTTCTGCATATTTCTGCATTACAGAAGTTGCATATGTGTTATCAAATAATCCATTGCTTAAAGCAAGGTTGTAACCTACATTATAGAAGAATAAGTTACATGAGTCCCTGATGGCTGTTGTAACTGTCTCTGTTCCATGACCGCTTCGTACCCAGCATCTTGGACTAGGTGTAATTTTATCAAATGTACCACTACAGTAAAATGAAGTTGAAGAATTGATAATTCCCATATCAAGAGCCATGATTGAAGTACATACTTTATATGTTGAACCCGGAGCATTCTGAGCCTGCGTTGCCCAGTTATAAAGCGGGTTGGATTTGTCATTGTTAAGCTGCTTGTAATAGTCTGCATCTATTGTTCCGGACATTCTGTTATTGTCATAACTTGGATATGATACAAGTGCAAGAACATTACCATTGTTAGGGTCGGTTATTACGCATGAACCTGAACATGGCTGTAATGCAAGCTGTGCAGGTGTTATTCTCTTTGATGATATACAGCTGCTCATAAAATCGTATGCAGATATTCTTCCCGAACTTAATGCCTGATAATCATCATCACCCTGAAGAAATCCCTGCTCAAATAACATCATACATACCTGTCGTCCGGATATATTGCCGTTCTCAATCATATACTTGTATAATTTTTTATGGAAATCTGCATCAGTCTCTAAAACATCAAATATATAATTGACAAGTTCATTATATGCTTCATCAAGGCTTGTATACTGTTCCGATGTAAAATCTGACATATTAATCCAGTTTTTTGTGATAGAATATCTTAAAAGCTGTTCAAGACTTGTTGAATTGCCATTAGTCCAGTCTTTATATACAGAATCATTCGTATCAACATTATTGGAATTAAATATGCCATTCGCTTTTAATAAATCTTTGTAAATATACCAGATATATGCCTGTTCTTCTTCTGAAAGTTGTCCATATGCTGTAGGTGATGATGTAAGTTCACTTCTTAACAAGTCAAATATCTGTTCTTTTTTAGACTGGAATGCTGCATACACATCACGTTCATTTTCAGTATTTCCCTGTGCAATCTTACTTGTTGATACTAGATTGTTATCAATAAGAGCAAAATACACCTCAGGTATAGTAATATAAATATTGTTAATATCACCGGTTGAAGCATTATACGTATACTTTGTAGTACCGCTTGTAAGGTTTGATGAAATTATAGATACAAGTTCATCTTCAATTGCATTGTATATCTTTTTCTGAAGTTCTATATCAATTGTAAGATATACGTCATTGCCAGCCTTCGGGTCAGTCTCATCTAACACTTCAGTTATTCGTCCTACGGTATCTACATATACGGTTTTTGAACCTTTTTCACCTGAAAGTTCCTGTTCCATTGACTGTTCAATGCCGGCTTTACCTACAACATCATTGTTTTCATATGATGAGTTTTGCTCTTTTAATGTTGCAAGTTCGGTTGTAGACACAGTACCCGTATATCCGAGAATCTGTGAACAGTATACACTGTCAACGTATTTACGGATATACTGCTGTTCAACCGTAACACCTGCAAGCTCATCTGAATTTTCAAGAATAGCTGCAACTGTCTGGTCGGAAACTTCATTAGCAATTGTAAAACTGATATATCTGTTATATGAATTTGCAGACATTAAAAGCCTTAAATTGATAATCTCAAGCACATGTTCAGGCGTGTATTCCTGCTGGTTAATTCCATAACGTGAGCAGAGTGAATCAATCATCTGTGAAGCAGATGAATTCTTTTGTTCATCAGATAACTGAGCAATTGTCTGCGTACCATAGGTATCCCTTTGAAATCTTAAAAGAGAGTTACCGCTCACAGTGTACTGGTAAGAACCATTTTCATATGTAATCTGGAAATCATTAGAATACTTATCACCTTTTTCTTCGATTATATTAAGTGTCTTATTAATTGCATTATTGATTGTTGCATTTTTAATGTCATTATCTTTGTATGTGCCGCTGTCACTGATTTTAACTGCAAATGCAAGTTCATTATACGCAAGAAGCACACCATTTTTATCAAAAATACGGCCTCTTGTCGCAGCTACACTTGTAGTTTTCTTTATAGATTCAGTAAGATTAGTTGCATATGATTCGCCATTTATAATCTGAAGTGAAAATAATCTGCTTACAAGTACCGATGCAAGTACTACAAATACAAGCACTAACGGAACAAGTCTTGACTTTAGTAAACTTAAACAATAGTCAAATATTTCTCTCATCAAATTTATTTACTCTCCTTTTATCTCTGACATTAAGATGTGAATTAAGCCATACAAGCGGCTTATACAATATTACAAAAGCAAGCATTGTATAAATCATCTCTGGTATTATAAATCTTGTCAGGAAAAATACAATATTCAGCCTGTTATGAAGAAGGAAATTACCTATATATGATAAAAATTCATATATTAAATCTCCTGCTGAAACTATAATAAGCGGAAATATAATTTCTGTGCCTTCATATCTTCTGTAAAATATACCTGCAAGGTATCCTATGTATATAAATACAAGCGAAGAAAAACCAAATAATGATGAAGCCGATAAATCATATAATGCACCGGCAAAAAATCCTGTAAACATACCTTCATTTTTGCCATTAAAATATCCAAAAATAACAGGTATAATTATAAGCAGATTTGGCATAATTCCAGCAATGCTGATTACTCTTCCAAGTGTTACCTGAAAAAGATAAAAAAGCAAAATTATAATTAATTCTCCTATTTTTCTTTTCATAATGCTCCTTATATGATTACCGGTACAAGTTTAATTTCCGTTTTCTTTTTTCTTAGTAATTACAAGAACTTCCTGAAGATGACCAAAATCAACGGCAGGAACAAGATATCCTGACTGCGTAAGGTTATTGGCATCTGTTGTCACATCCTTTGTATATCCTATAAGAATACCAGGAAGATATTTGCCGCTTATGTTAGATGTAACTATCTTATCGCCATTACGGATTGTTATTCCGTTTTTAAAATATTGTATATGGATAAGTCCCTGATCCATAAGCTCAATATCTCCGCGGATTGTGCAGACATCCCCTGTATCAATAAGCTGTCCGCTGACATAACTTCCATCTTCTATAATGCTCTTTACAACAGAATAATTCTTACCGACTTCTGTTATGATTCCTACCAGACCGCCGCCGGCAATTACATTCATGTCTGTCTCAAGACCATCATCACTGCCTTTGTCTATAGTAAATGTAGAAAACCAGTTGTCGGATGATGTTCCGATTATTCGGGCTCCTGTTTTTGGATATTCTGTATATTTTGCATCAAGTTCATACAATTCACGCAGCCTGTCAAGCTCATAAGTATCCTGCTTTAAACGGTTATTTTCTTCTGTAAGATTATCAACCTGCTCATTAAGCTTTTCATTCTCATCTAAAAGCCTGTTGACTTCCTGAAGTCTGTCGTAACCGTCAGTTGCCCATAATCCCATATAATTCATTCCCTTTTGCAGAGGAACTACTACAGCAGAGACAACATTTTTTAAAGGGGTGACAAGTTTGTTGGTAAAAAAACTGATTGCGATAAATATCACGCAAAGTCCTGTCACCAGAATTAGTATGAATTTAGAAGTGAAAATTTCTGAAAACTTTTTTTTCATTTTACAAATTCCTTACATCTGTTCTAATACACCATATGATAATTATTAATCGTAAGTCTTATCCTGAGGAGTATATGCAACGCCTGCAAAATCAGGATTTGTAACTACGCCCATAAGACCTCTGACAACGCTTTCAGATGGATTTTCTACGATATTAACTGAAAGATTTGTCTCCTGGTTGATGAATTTTTCAAGGTTATTGATATTTGATGTACCACCTGATACATATATGCCGTTCTTGATAATATCAGCAGCAAGTTCTGGCGGAGTACGCTCAAGAATAACTTTTATTGAATCCATAATTGAATGAAGCGGGTCAACGATAGCCTGATAAATTACATCGGATGATATGTCAACGCTGACAGGAAGTCCTGAAAGGACATTACGGCCAAATCCCGGTGCAAAATGCTCTTCTGCCTTGACTACACTTCCGAGTTCTTTCTTTAAACCTTCTGCAGTCTTGCTTCCGATTACAAGATTATATACTTTACGGACATTGCTTATAATGCTGTCATCAAGCTTATTACCGCCAATTTTAACTGATTTGCTGATAACAATACCACCGAGTGAAAGAACTGAAATCTCAGTTGTCTCAGCACCGATATTTACAATCATGATACCTCTTGATTTTGTTACATCAAGTCCGGCACCAATGGCATCAGCTACAGGTTTGTCAACAATATATATATTTTTTGCTTTAACTTTTGAATCAGCAACTAGTTCATAGAAAGCTCTTTTTTCTACTTCTGTCACATCTGTAGGAACTGCAATATAGAAATCTGTATTCCCCGGTGCTTTCTTATCACCATTAATCTTGTTGAAAAAGCTTAAAAGAAGTGTCTGCATATTTTCAATGTCTGCGATAACACCAAATTTAACCGGAAATGAAACCTCGATATTTTCAGGTGCTTTCTCATACATTTCATATGCTTCATCACCAAATGCAAGAAGGTCTTTCTTATTTGCAATTGCGATGATATTCTTTTCGTTTAAGATATCCTCCTTATCTTTACAGCACATTTTAAAATTACTTGTGCCAATATCAACTCCGTAAATGTTTGCCATGATTATGGACTCCTTTCGTTTACATATATTCTTTTTCTTTAAGACTTGTATACTTATTATCCCCGATTATTATATGGTCTAACAGATGTATTCCCATAATTTCTCCTGCTTCGGCAACTCTTTTTGTGACAAGTATGTCATTTCTGCTCGGAGTTTCATCACCGCTTGGGTGATTATGCAGAAGTATTATGGATGATGCACCGTATTTTAATGCTTCCATAAATATTTCTCTCGGATTAACCAGTGATGCATTGACTGTGCCAACAGATATTATACAGTCTCTTATACGGCAGCATTTGTTATCAAGGAGAACGAGAATAAGATGCTCTTTATCAAGTCCTCTCAAATCCTGCATGTAATAACCTGCTATTGTCTCAGGCGAAGAAAAATCAAGCTTTACAGCTGCTGTCTTTTTTGCAATTCTTCTTGCCAGTTCACATATGCACTGTATCTGCACTGCCTTAACCCTGCCAACCCCCTTAATCTTCATAAGTTCCGGTATTGACAGATTCGCAAGACCGATTAGCGAATCATTATCATTAGTATCAAACCTGCCACACATCTTTATGATTTCTTCTGCAAGTTTTGTGGCATCAATCCCTTTCGTTCCGGTTCTTAAAATCGCTGCAATAAGCTGTGCATCACTTAATGATGACGCACCCAGTGCCATACATCTCTCATATGGCCTATGCTCATTCTCTCCGGTATGGGAATTTAAAAAATAACCTGATTCGTACAATTTGTCATCCTTTCCGGACAAGCGGATAATCAGATGAATCTGTAAATCACAATGGCAGCTATCACGCCAATAATACTTGCCACTGTAATCTTAATCTGCAAAGCAAATGTAATAACTAATATTCCCAGATCAAGAACAAGTGGATTACCGTTACTGTTGATGCCAAACGTATTGCCATATGAGAGCCATGAAAGTCCTGAAACTCCTGCTGTCACCTCGGATATAAGTCCGCCGATAACAATGCCAATCATAATAAATAAAAGTAAAAGCCATCCGTTTTTGTACTTAGAAATACTACTCATGTCACTCCATTTCCGCTAAAAAGCATATAAATTTACAAATTAAGCTAAATTATTATATCATACTTTTTTTATAATGTATATAAACTTTTTTATGATATTAAAGTCAAATTATCACCATTATTCGACAGTGATTAATCCTTCTTCATACATTTTCTGCATGCTCATTATAATTCCAAGTTTCGCATGATACCATGTGAGTCCACCCTGGAAATATGCTGCATATGGCTCTCTTAAAGGTCCATCAGCACTAAGTTCAATTGATGAACCCTGCACAAAAGCACCTGCTGCCATAATGACATCGTCATCATACCCAGGCATCGCCCATGGCTCAGGAGTAACAAAACTGTCAACAGGTGCGGCAGCCTGAATACCTTTGCAGAATGCAATAAGTCCTTTTGCTGAACGCAGTTCAACTGCCTGAATTATATCGTAACGTTCTTCTTTTCCGTCAGGAACAACTTTAAATCCAAGCTTTTCATAAGCATTTGCTGCAAATATAGCACCTTTTAATGCGCCTGCAACTACAGTCGGAGCAAGGAAAAGTCCCTGATAAAACTCTTTGTTTACGCCACCGATTGTCGCACCTACTTCCTTTCCGAGTCCCGGTGAAGAAAGTCTGTATGCAGCCTGCTCAACACATTCTTTTGTTCCTGCAATATAACCGCCGCATGGTGCAAGTCCACCACCAGGATTTTTAATTAAAGAACCGACAATCATATCTGCACCAACTTCGGTAGGTTCGATACGCTCAACAAATTCACCATAGCAGTTATCTACCATGCAAATAACATCCGGTTTTATTTCTTTTATGAATGAAATAAGTTCGCCTATTCTTTCAACTGAAAGTGTAGGACGGCTTGCATATCCTTTTGAACGCTGGATAGTAACAAGTTTTGTCTTTTCATTTATTGCCTTTTTAATATTTTCGTAATCAAAGCTTCCGTCAGCAAGCAGGTCTACCTGTCTGTAAGAAACGCCATATTCTGCAAGACTTCCTTTGGAAGGTCTGATGCCTATTATTTCATCCATAGTATCATATGGCTTTCCTACAGGTGATAAAAGTTCATCGCCAGGACGCAGATTTGATGAGAGTGCAATGTTCAGTGCATGTGTGCCACAGATAATCTGTGGCCTTACAAGTGCGGCTTCAGCCTTGAATATATCTGCATAAACCTGCTCAAGCGTATCTCTTCCGTCATCATTATAGCCATATCCGCTTGTACCATTTAAATGCATTTCAGCAACATGGTTTTTCTGCATTGCATTAATAACTTTCATCTGGTTATATTCTGCCGTCTCATCAATTTTCTCAAAGCGTTCCTTTAATCCTGCTATTATATTTTCACTGTAATCATATACTTTTTCGGATATTCCGAGCTGTTCACAGTACATTTTCTTAATATCGCTGTTCATTATATTTCTCCCTGTTTGTTTTTTATTATTTCAATCATTGCTTCAAGCATATCATCTTTTGAATGATTGTAATTTTCATAATTAATCCATGTGACATCTTTTTCACGGCGGAACCATGTCAGTTGTCTTTTTGCAAAATGTCTTGTATCCTGTTTTATCAATTCTTTGGCTGTATCAATATCATACATGCCGTCAAAATAATCAAACATTTCCTTATATCCGATACCCTGCATTGAAATACTTTCTCTTGTAAGCCCTGAATCAATAAGTCTCTTTACTTCCTGTTCAAGCCCTTCTTCAAACATCTCATCAACCCGTCTGTCGATTCGTTCATATAGAAGCTTTCTGTCATCGTTTAATACAAAATAGACAAAATTATATGGTGAAACATTCTGACTTTGCTCTTCATTATGCTCTGAAATTTTTTTGCCTGTCTGGTGGAAATATTCCAAAGCCCTTATAACTCTTTTTACATTATTGGGATGAATGTCTTTCGCTGATTTTTCATCTACTTTTGCAAGCATGCCATGAAGCACTTCATTGCCCTCTTTATCAGCAATATCTTTAAGGTACTTTCTGTATTCGGATTCTTCATTTACATTATCAAAATTAATATCGTATAAGAGTGCCTGAATGTAAAATCCGGTACCACCTGCTATTATCGGAATATGTCCTGCATCATATATTTTTTCCATTGCATCTTTTGCCATTTTCTGGAATAATACAACATTAAAATCTTCATCCGGTTCAAGGCAGTCAATAAGATAATGTTTTACACCTTGCATCTCCTCCGGTCTGATTTTTGCTGTGCCTATATCCATTTTTTTGTAGACCTGCATGGAGTCGGCACTTATAATTTCGCCGTTTACAGCTTTTGCAAGTCTTATTGAAAGTTCTGTTTTTCCGACAGCTGTCGGTCCTGTCAGTATTATCAATGGTTTCATAGAATACGTTTAAACTTCCTTTCAACTTCATATTTTGACATAACTATAAGTGTAGGTCTGCCATGAGGACAGTTGTATGGATTTTCAGCCTGCATAAGTTCTTCTATAAGTTCTTTTGCCTCTTCAAATGAAAGCTTATTATTTCCTTTCACAGCAGCCTTACATGACATCGTTGCCACACGTTCTGTTATTATATCAAGGTCAGTGCTGTTATCATCTGTCAGACCATCTATCATATCTATAAGCATCTGTTTAAGATTGATATTTGGAAGTCCTGCCGGAAGCCCATTGACTTTATACGCATTTCCACCAAATTCCTCAATCTCAAAGCCCAGCCTTGAAAATGCCTGTTTATTGCGTTTGTACGCATCTTCCTGCTGCATGTTAAGTTCAATAATGACAGGTGGCATTATCATCTGCGTATCCATGTCCTTTACTTTTAAGTGATTCATAAAACGCTCGTAAAGAATTTTCTCATGTGCGGCATGCTGGTCCATCATATAAAACTTATCTTCATATTCAATAAGCCAGTACGTCTCAAAAAGCTGGCCTATAATCCTGTAGTCAGCCTTTGCTTTCTCGCTCATAAGAGGAGTATCAAACATTGAAAGCTGTTCGGCTTCCTGTTTTTTTTCCGCTTCATATATCTTTTTATCTTCTTTTATCATTTCATCAGAACGCTTGATTTCAAATGGTTCCGGAAGACGTGTCGGCGGCATTTTTGTATAATCTGTTATGTTTTTTATAAAGCCTGCGGTTTGATTTTCATTTACAGTTTTTTGTTTAACAGAAGATTCTGTTGAATTGTAAAAACTCTCTCTTGGAGGCTCAATACGTGGTGCCTGATAAGGTTTTGAATCTGTATTTTCCTGTACGTAAGATTTTTCGGTCTGTTTTATATTTTCAGGCGATTTAGTAAATTGCTGCTGCTTTACCGGGTCGGGCAGCTTTACGCGTGCTGCAAGCTCTCTGTTTGCAAGACATTCCTTTACAGTTTCAAGCACAAATCTGTATACAAATTCATTTTTTGAAAAACGAAGTTCCATTTTCGTCGGATGTACATTAACATCCATTATCGACGGATTAATTTTAAAATGGATTGCCGTAAAAGGATAGTTATGTGGCATTATATAGCCTTTATATGCTTCCTCTATTGCTTTTGTAATTATTGAACTTTTAATATACCGCCCATTGATATAATAATTTTCATAGCCACGGTTTCCACGGCAGATAACAGGTTTTCCTATAAATCCTGTTATTTCAACATCCTGTGTCTTACCGGATATTTCCATAAGGTTTGATGTAATATCACGACCGTACACACCATAAATTATATCTTTAAGATTCATATTTCCGGATGTGTGGAGTTTATTCTGGTTATTATTTATAAAACGAAACGATATGTCCGGATGTGACAGGCTCAGATGTTCTATAAGTGCATTGACATATCCTGCTTCTGTTGCGGCAGTCTTTAAAAACTTGCGGCGTACAGGAGTATTGTAGAACAGATTTCTCACAATAAATGTAGTTCCGTCAGGAGCACCTACTTCTTCAAGTGATATTTCATTACCACCTTCAATAACATATCTGCTGCCTGTAAAATCATCTGCTGTCTTGGTGATAAGCTCGACCTGTGATACAGCAGCTATACTTGAAAGTGCCTCACCTCTGAATCCGAGAGATGAGACATTCATTAAATCTTCAATTGATTTGATTTTGCTTGTTGAGTGGCGTAAAAATGCCATAGGAATATCATCCTTTGAAATTCCGCTTCCGTTATCTGTTATTCTTATAAAAGATATTCCACCGTCTTTGATTTCTATTGTAACAGCGGTTGCACTGGCATCTATTGCATTTTCAACAAGTTCCTTTACAACTGATGACGGTCTTTCAATAACTTCTCCGGCAGCAATTTTATTGATTGTTTCCTGATCCAATACCTGAATTGACATTTTTCCCTCTCTTTCTGCAATTTACCAGCGGTTATTTATTTTTTCCTGAAGCTTGTATAATGTATTAAGTGCATCAATTGGTGTCATGTGTCCTATATCAAGATTTTTTATATCTGCAACTATGTCATTATCACTTACCGTATCAAAAAGTGACATCTGCTTTACTTCAAGTTCATCTACTTTCCGGTATTCTTTATTCAGCTTATCAAGCTTTTGGGAATATTGTGCAATATCTTTTGCTTTCTGTGAAATATCAGCATCGCTTAATTCCGTAACAAGCTCTTTTGCACGCTCAATTACAACATCAGGCACTCCGGCAAGCTTTGCAACCTGAATTCCGTAACTCTTATCAGCACCGCCTTTTATGATTTTACGTAAAAATACTATATCATCGCCTTTTTCTTTTACAGCTATACAGTAATTATTTACACCATCAAGCGTTCCTTCAAGTTCGGTAAGTTCATGGTAATGTGTGGCAAAAAGTGTTTTTGCACCTAAAAGCTTCGTATTTGCGATATGCTCAACCACAGCCCATGCTATGCTTAAACCGTCAAATGTACTTGTACCTCTTCCTATTTCATCAAGAATAAGAAGACTCTTAGGTGTTGCATTTCTTAGAATATTGGCAACTTCCGTCATCTCAACCATAAATGTTGACTGTCCCGAAGCAAGATCATCAGATGCACCTACTCTTGTAAATATTCTGTCTACAATACATATATTGGCACTGTCAGCCGGAACAAATGAACCGGTCTGTGCAAGAAGGACAATAAGTGCAGTCTGTCTCATATATGTTGATTTACCGGCCATATTGGGACCCGTTATAATTGAAACTCGGTCTGATGCATTATCAAGATAAGTATCATTGGCGATAAACATATCATTATTCATCATTTTTTCAACAACAGGATGTCTGCCGCCTTTTATGTCAATAACACCTTTTTCATTGATTTTTGGCTTGACATAATTATTCTGCATTGCCACAACTGAAAGTGATGCAAATACATCTATCATTGCAATTGCTTTTGCAGTTGACTGGATTCTTACAACCTGCGTTGCAATGTGTTCCCTCACCTGGCTGAATAAATCGTATTCAAGACTATTAAGCTTGTCTTCGGCACCAAGAATAACATCTTCAAGATGTTTTAACTCGTCTGTTGTATAACGCTCGGAATTAGTAAGTGTCTGTTTTCTAACCCAGCTGTCCGGAACCATTGATTTGAATGAATTTGTTACTTCAAGATAGTAACCGAACACTTTGTTATATTTAACTTTCAGATTCTTGATTCCTGTATTGTTACGCTCGCGTTCTTCAAGCTGTGCAAGCCATTCTTTTCCTTCTGTCTTTGCTCTTCGCAATTCATCAGCTTCCGCTGAAAATCCATCTTTAATCATTCCGCCTTCACGCATTGATATAGGAGGTTCTTCAACAATAGCTGAAAGAATAAGATTATAGATATCCCTTAAATCATCCATATCTTCATAATATTTTTTAAATAAATTCGATTTGAAATTACCGATAATTTGTTTTATATACGGAAGCATTTCAAGTGAATTACGGAATGCAATCAAATCTCTTGGATTTGCCGACTTGCAGCTTATCTTTGTCATAAGACGCTCCAGATCGTAAATAGGATTCATATATTCACGTAATTCTTCCCTGTCAATCTGGTTATTGCAAAGTTCTTCAACAACATTCTGTCTGTTTATTATTTCATCTTTATTAATAAGAGGCTGCTCAATCATAGACCGGAGTGCTCTTGCACCCATAGCAGTCTTTGTCTTATCAAGAACCCAGATTAATGAGCCTCGTTTCTGTTTTTCACGGAGTGTCTCTACAAGTTCAAGATTTCTACGCGATGAACTGTCAATAAGCATATATTTTCCTGTTGTATAAGGAGTGAGCGTGATAATATGTGACATATCGCTTTTTTGTGTCTCATAAAGATATGTAAGAAGAGCACCTGCAGCAATGATACCTGTCGGATAATCTTTTACACCAAGACCGTCAAGTGCTGATATTTTAAAATGAGATAAGAGCTTTTTGATTGAACTGTCCTCATCGAAATACCAGTTTTCAAGTGTTGACATTGAAATATTCAGTTTTTCATTTACAGCTGTTAAATCAATACCACTCATGGCAAAGTATTCATTTACAATTATTTCGGACGGAACAAATTTATTTATCTCATCAATAAGCTCATTTTCCGATTTTAATTCTGTAACAAAATAATCACCTGTTGAGAAATCACATATCGAAACACCTATAACATCTCCTTGATAATATATACAGAAAAGATAATTGTTTTTTGTTTCATCCAAAGCCTGTGCATTAAGATTGGTTCCCGGAGTTACAACTTTTATTACTTCACGTTTTACAATGCCTTTTGCAAGCTTCGGGTCTTCCATCTGTTCACATATTGCAACTTTGTGTCCGTTAGATACAAGGCGGTTGATATATGTCTCGGCAGCATGGAAAGGAACGCCACACATAGGTGCACGTTCCTCCTGTCCGCAGTCTTTTCCTGTAAGTGTAAGTTCAAGTTCTTTGGATACAGTTATTGCATCATCAAAGAACATTTCATAGAAATCGCCAAGTCTGTAAAATAATATACAGTCATTATATTGTTTTTTTGTCGCAAGATAATGCTGCATCATTGGTGAATATTCAGCCATTACAACATTTCTCCCATATAATAAAATCCCTTACATTCTGTAAGTTTTACATCAACTATATTGCCGATAAGTGATTCATCGCCCGGAAAATGTACAAGCATATTATTAGTGAGACGTCCTGTAACAAGGCTTGAATCATGGTCGTTAATACACTCAACGAGAGCTTTTGCACTCTGTCCCTCATATCTTGCACTGATTGTATGTGAAACTTCATTAATTGTTGCAAGAAGCCTGTTAAATCTGTCTTTTACAACATCTTCAGGTACCTGGTTTTCCATTTTGGCAGCAGGAGTTCCTGTTCTCTTTGAATATATAAAAGTATATGCACTGTCATATTTAACTTTTCTTACTACATCAAGTGTATCTTCAAAATCTTCTTCCGTCTCACCGGGAAATCCGACAATAATATCTGTTGTTATTGACACATCAGGAAGTCTGTCTCTTATCTTATCTACAAGTTCGAGGTAATGTTCCTTTGTATATTTTCTGTTCATAAGCTTCAGAATGCGGCTGCTTCCTGACTGGAGAGGAAGATGGATATGATTGCAGACTTTCTTTGATGTTCTCATAACTTCAATGAGGTCATCCGAAAAATCTTTTGGATGAGGTGTCATAAATCTGATTCGCTCAAGCCCGTCAATTTTTTCTATTTCTCTTAAAAGTTGTGCAAATGAAAATGGTTCTTCAAATGTATTTCCATATGAATTAACATTCTGTCCAAGAAGCATGACTTCTTTTACACCATCGTCAACGAGACGTTCGATTTCACGTACAATCTCTTTAGGTTCACGGCTTTTTTCGCGTCCACGCACATAAGGAACTATACAATAGCTGCAAAAATTATTGCAGCCATACATAATGTTAACACCTGATTTGAACGGGAATTTTCTTTGTGTAGGAAGTTCTTCCACAACATCTTTTGTGCTGTCCCAGATGTCAATTATCTGACCTGCCTGCTGCCAGTGTGTATAGAGAAGTTCTGCTATTTTAAATATATTAAATGTACCAAATATAACGTCAACGAATTTATATGATTTTCTGATTTTTTCTACAACATCCGGCTCCTGCATCATGCATCCGCAGAGTGCAATAACCATATGTGGATTCTTTTCTTTTATTTTACTTAACTGGCCGAGTCTTCCATATACACGTAAATTTGCATTTTCACGTACTGTACATGTATTGTATACAACAATATCGGCCTCTTCTGAATCTGTTGGAGTATATCCGATTTCTTCAAGGATTCCCAGAAGTTTTTCGGAATCTCTTGCATTCATCTGGCATCCAAATGTCTGTGTGCAGCAAAGAAGCGGTCTGTTAAGTTCTTTCTTTAACTGTGCAACATGTTCTTTACATTTTTCTATAAAATACAGCTGTCTTTCAAGTGCATTTTCGGGTATTGCATTATTTATGCTTATATTACTCATTTATTGTTTTCCTCTTTCTTATCCTTTTCCGGTATTAGATTGTACATTAACATACAAAATTGTGTCAAGAAACATGTTATCAAGAAACATGTTAATTTCTGATGAATTTTGATTCAAATTCATCTGCCGGCATCGGTTTTCCATAATAATATCCCTGTATGCAGTCGGCACCAAGTGATTTAACGCACTCAAGTTCTTCGGCGGTCTCGACACCCTCCACGCACACTTTTATTCCAAGCTTGTGTGCCATATCGATAACATATTCTACCAGCGAATAATTTTCTGTATTACTGTCTATATTCTGGACAAACATTCTGTCAATTTTTATTATGCCAAATGTCATATCACGTATATATCGAAGATTAGAATATCCTGTGCCGAAATCATCAATCGCAAGTTTGAAGCCGAGAAGTTCAAATGAACGCAGAACATTACGCACCATAGGATTGTTTTCAAGCTCACCGCTTTCAGTAACTTCAAAAACAATATTTTTGTGGCTTATATCTTCCTGAGTGATACATTCCATTGCATCACCTACAATATCACTTTTTATAACCTGTACAAATGAAAGATTGATATTGACTGTGAAATCCGGAATTATTCCGCACCATTTTTTACACTGCTGCACAGCCTGGGTTATAATCCATTTTCCAAGCGGAATAATAAGTGAACTTTCCTCAAGAAGCGGAATAAAATCAACCGGTGACATAAAACCGTATTTTTCGCTGTTCCATCTTATAAGTGCCTCGGCACCTTTTATAGCATTGCATGAAGTATTGAATATTGGCTGATAATATACTTCAAAGCCATTAAATCCATTTATAATACTGCTTCTTAAATGTTCCTGAATATCCATTTTATGAATATAGGTCTCATACTGTTCTTTTGAATATGCAACAAATGTATTCCTGCCTTTGAGTTTTGCTTCATGTAATGCAAAACGTGCATTCTGGATTACACTGTCAAATGAATCACGTCCCGATTCAAATATATCTGCACCGCCGGAGATTGTATAAAAAATGTTGTAATTACGCTCTTTTATCATATTGTCAACACGTACTCTTATGTATTTATAAAGCAGCTTTGCTTTATCGACGATTTCTTCATCAGTACCCTGTCTTGTCATAAGAATTGCAAATTCGTCCCCTGAAAGACGGTACACGGACTTCGTATCACCTACACACTGAATTATACATCCTGCTATATCAGCAAGAACTTCATCACCTGTTTTAACTCCATATTTTTCATTGACTGCCTTAAAATTATCTACACCGATAAGGAGCATGTAACCGCGTTTTATTTCAGAATTATTGTCCATCATAAAATAATTTTTTTCAAGCATGCTTTCACTGTAAAGATTAGTTGTATTATCATACTTTCTTATGCTGCCAATTTCTTCAATTGCACCTACAAGATAAAGTACATCATTTTCTTTATCATATACAGCCTCACCACGGCAGTTAATCCATACAGGCTTTTTTTCTTTGTTGTACCATCTGTATTCAAGGTCATGTCTTCCTGATTTGTTTTGTTTAATACGATTAATGTCATTAGCCAGCATTTCTATATCATCCGGATATATTACTTCATTAAGTTTCTCAGCTGCATTATCAAATGACACACTGTCAAGAGCAAATATGTCCAAAGCTTTATGGCTTATCGTATAATAATCATTTGTTAAATCATATACATAAATACATCCTGACGTACATTCATCTAAAATATTAATCAAATTTTCGTAATTTAAAACACGCGATACGTTCTCATTGTTCCAATTCATCTTATGCCCCATTTCACATCTTATACTGACATTTGTGCAATTATTATTTTCTGACCTGGCCGTTACCTAGTATTACATACTTGCCTGTCGTAAGAGCTGACAGCCCCATAGGTCCCCTTGCATGGATTTTCTGTGTGCTTATACCTATTTCTGCACCAAAGCCAAATTCAAATCCATCTGTAAATCTTGTAGATGCATTTACATAAACTGCGGCTGCATCAATCTCATCAAGAAATTTTCTAGATGCAATATAATCATTTGTTATAATTGATTCTGAATGCCCTGTATTATATTTATTAATATGTTCTATAGCTTCGTCAATCGTATCAACTGTTTTCAGTGATATAATATAATCAAGATATTCTGTTCCCCAGTCTTGCTGTGTTGCAGGAACAATGCGTGAATCAGCTTCACATGCTGTTTCATCTCCTCGTACTTCTACATTTTTTTCTTTGAGACGGTCAACGACAAGTGGAATAAATTCTTTTGCTATTTTTTTATTCACAACAAGAGATTCACACGCATTACACACACCAATCCGCTGTGTCTTTGCATTATAAATTATATCGCATGCCATTTTAAAATCTGCATCTTCATGGACATAAATATGGCAGTTTCCTGTTCCTGTTTCAATTACCGGAACTGTACTGTTATTTACTACATTTTTTATAAGACCGGCACCGCCTCTTGGAATGATTACATCTACATATTCATTCATCTTCATAAGTTCATTTACATATTTTCTGTCTGTATCAGAAATTAATATAACAGCATCTTCGCATACGCCGGCTCTGATAAGTGTATCTCTTATTATCTCAACAAGTTTTATATTGGAGTTAATGGAATCACTTCCTCCACGGAGTATAACTGCATTTCCTGACTTAAATGTCAGTCCGAAAGCATCAACTGTGACATTTGGCCGCGACTCATATATTATTGCGATTACACCAAGCGGAACCTTTTTATATCCTATCATAAGACCATTAGGACGCTGTTTCATTGAAGTAATCTCACCGACTGGATCTTCAAGTGCAACAAGCTGTCTTAATCCTTCAGCCATTCCTTCGATTCTGGCATCTGTGAGTGTAAGCCTGTCAATAAGTGCAGGTTTCATGCCATTTTTAACAGCTTCATCAACATCTGCCTTATTAGCTTTTTTGATTTCATCAGCTTTTTTAATAAGTTCATCTGCAACCATTTCAAGAACTTCGTTCTTTTTTGTGATTTTAAACTTTGCCATCTGTCTTGACGCTGCTTTTGCTCTTTTTCCCAATACATCTAATGATTCCATTTTTTCCTCCAAAAACACTTAAACTAAAAAACTCTGTCCTGTGTCACAATGATATCAGGGCATATATCAAATTCATCGGTCTCAAACTCTTTTGTTATCTGCATTTCAAATGCGGCAGCCACTGTAAATATATTATTATGGTCTTTAAGAAATCTGTCATAAAAACCGCCGCCGTACCCGGCTCTGTGATGTGATAAATCAAAAGCAATCCCGGGCATTACCATAAAAGCTTCATCGCTGTCTTCCCATACTGTACCGTCATCATCCGGTTCTGGTATTCCATATGCACCAGGAGTTAAATCGTGAAAAGAATTTATTTTTATAAATTTCATGTCTTTTCCATAAACTTTTGGTACATATACATTTTTATCCAAAGAAATGCAATCATTTATAAAATCATGTGTATCAACTTCATTATTATAACTTACATAAACAAGAATATCATGATTTTTTTTAAATTCTGGCATTTCCTTTATTTTTTTAAATATAGCTGCACTATTATTCTTTATATAGGCTTCGCCAAGCATAGCTCTTTTTGCTTTTATTTCTTTGCGTATTTCATGTTTAGTCATATTATCACTCAAAAATCTTCCAACTTTACCCGACAAATATAAGCAGATCATCAAAATGCTTTATGCACCCTTTAAATTTGTCTCTTGTTTTATATATCGCATGATGCATATCCGGAAATCTGAATACCTCCACAAAATCATTTTCTTTCCTGAATATAGACATCTTCTTGACATGTTCACTTGTAACTATTATATCATCCTGAACATATTCGACGCAGACATCTGCCGGTAATTTATATTCTGTTTTCTGTGTGTTCAGGTTGATTATACGTGTTCCTTTATCACTCTCAAGGAAATTATAAGGAACCCCCGATATCACGCATATATTCTTAAAGTCTGCTGCCTCCGATATACGGCTGTTAAGCCGTACACGTTTGACTTTGTTATCATAATCATATATTACAACTTCTTCACTGTCTGCAGATACATCTCTCTTTGTATACAAGAGAGTATTGTTATATTTACGCATATGTGCAAGCTGCATTGTATCACTTGCATTGTCAAGAATGTCTGTATAAGTAATCTTTTCAAGTCCAATTACCATATCAGATACAAACTGGTTGACATTTATTACTCCTATGGTTTTATTGCCTATTTTTATTCCGCACAGATTTCCGCTTAATGGAACAATCTTGTCAATTCCAAAACGACCAAGTTCTTCGTTTTGGAATTCAAGTTCTTTATTATTTTTTACATCTTTAAGCAAAAAACTATAGCTGTCTTTGTTGCCATACTCACCATTTTTTGTCTCAAAAACACAAAAATCCTGTGCCAGTACAAGGACTTTGAGATAATCCGGTTCTCTGAGTCTGTCTGTAGGAACAATCTGTGTATGTATGATAAATGTCTCCTGCAGTGAAATCTGATACCAGTAAAATGTAATCTGTGTTTCATGTTCATTTATCATTTTTGCTGATGTAAATACAAAATAATCTCTTTCCTCAGAGCCGTAATAAATCTTCGTAACATTGAACTTTGGCACTTCCGGAAGAATTTCAAAACGCTCATTATTTGCCGGATTAAATAAGAAAATATGTTTGCCGTTGAATTGCTCAAGTCTTCTGTTATCGTCAATTATCTGAAGGAGAATTTCCCTGTTCACAGGAATATACATGCCCTCTTCAAAATTCTTGACCAGTTTAATGTCCATAAAACCTCCGTTAAACCCCAAAACTATTTGTACGTATTCAACCTCTTAAATCAATTCAAGTATATTAAAATCATTATATTCGTGTTGCAGGAATAATGTTCCGGTATTTTCACCATTAATTATTCTGCTTATATTTGTAACATCATTTCCATTCGTAATAACCATGTCTGTGCCAGAATATGTTGCAATCTGTGCTGCAACAAGTTTGGCTGACATACCGCCTGTTCCTACTGAACTTCCTGATGAATTTTTGCCCATATTCATAAGCTGCTCATCTATTTTATCTACCACATTAATGAACTTGGCATCCGGATTCTTATTCGGGTCGTCTGTATAAAGACCATCT
Source organism: Lachnospira hominis (ex Liu et al. 2021) (assembly GCF_014287955.1). Taxonomy (GTDB): domain Bacteria; phylum Bacillota; class Clostridia; order Lachnospirales; family Lachnospiraceae; genus Lachnospira; species Lachnospira hominis. Next base: position 245,619 of record NZ_JACOPD010000005.1, read on the forward strand.
ATATCAGATAAAAGAATAAGTAAATCTGCCTCTGTTATCGAAGCAACTAAAGCCGAGAGCTTATCATTATCTCCGAAACTCTGAACCTGTTCAATCTCATATGTTGATACAGTATCATTTTCATTTACAACAGGAATTGCTCCTATATGTAAAAGTTCTTTAAATGTATTTTCTGCATTAGTACGTGTAACTGGATTAAGCATTGTATATTTAGTAAGAAGTACCTGTGCTGCAATTGTTCCGTATTCTGCAAAAAGTTTCTGGTATACCATCATAAGTTTGGCCTGTCCTATAGCTGCACACGCCTGCTTTACAGGAAGCTCGTCAGGTCTTTCGTGAAGCCCTATGGCTGTTTTTCCAACTGCAATTGCACCTGATGAAACAAGTATTACTTCTTTTCCGGAATTTTTAATATCTACTAATGCTCTTACAAGACGCTCAATTTTTAACAAATCAAGTTTTCCTGTCTCGCTGTGCATAAGTGATGATGAACCAATCTTTACAACTATTCTTTTTTTATCTTTAAGAAAATCTCTTCCGTTACACATATAAGCTGTCCTTTTTCCAATTTAAAATATTTCTGTACTATTTTACACTATTTTGCTCAGATTGTCACCTTTTTTATATATTCCGATGCAATCCTTTCCGCAACTTTCATTCCATCAACTGCAGCAGATGTAATGCCTCCTGCGTATCCTGCACCTTCGCCACATGGAAACAGGCCCTTAATATCTGATTCACAGTTTTCGTTTCTTATAATTCTTACCGGACTTGATGTTCTGCTCTCAACACCTGAAAACACAGCATCTTCCATATCAAAACCTTTGATGTGTTTTGCAAAGCCTTTAACGCCTTCACTTATTGAATCACTTATTGTTGTGCCTAAGACATTTCTTAAATTGGCAAAGCTGTAACTGCCTTTAATGTTCGGTGTTACAATGCCAAATCCGGTTGAAATTCTGTCCTGTCTGAAGTCTTCAAGCAGCTGGACAGGAACATTACCATCACCGTATCTGTATGCAAGCTTTTCAAGCTCTCGCTGATAATACATTCCTGCCAATGCACCATTATTTCCATAATCATCAGGTGTTACCGTGACAATTATTGCACTGTTTGCATTGCCTGAATTTCGTCCTGAATAGCTCATTCCATTGACGGCAAGCATATTTTTTTCAGAAGAGGCATTGACAACATAACCTCCGGGGCACATGCAGAATGAATAAACGCCTCTGCCCGCTTCTGTCTGGTATGTAACTTTATAATCTGCCGCAGGCATCTTGTATGCAGAATCACCATAAGCATTATAATTAATAAATGACTGTGGGTGTTCAAGTCTTAAACCGACAGCAAATGACTTTGCTGTCATATTTATATTTCTTTTTTCAAGCATCTCGAATGTATCTCTTGCACTGTGTCCTATTGCAAGACACAGATTGTCACATGCAAGTTCATATTCTTCACCATTTTTTACATTTTTGATTTTAATACCGGAGATTGCTCTGTATGAATTCTTTTCAATTGTTAAAATATCAGTAATTTTGCAGTTGAACCTTATTTCACCGCCAAGTTCAATAATATGTTTTCTTATTGAAGATACAACATTTCCAAGTACATCAGTTCCAATGTGCGGTTTATTTATGTATAATATTGATGGGTCAGCCCCGAATTCAACGAAAGTTTCAAGCATGCATCTGATTCTGCCGCTTGTATCTTTTATCATTGTATTTAGTTTTCCATCAGAAAATGTACCTGCACCGCCTTCGCCAAACTGCACATTTGATTCTGTGTCAAGTTCACCTGTATTCCAGAAATTTTCTACAGTTTTTCTTCTTTCATCCACAGGCTCTCCACGTTCGATTACAATTGGTTTAAGTCCTGCTTCGGCAAGTTTCAGTGCGGCAAATATTCCTGCAGGTCCGAATCCTGCAATTACAGGTCTTTTATGTGAATCAAGGCTGTAATTAACGTCTTTAGCCGGAAAATCAAACTCATTAATACATGCCATTGAAGCATTTTTTATCTGCATTTTATGCTTTTGTTTTTTAGTGATTTTTCCTTCAATAATGTCATTTAAAGCAATATTTTTTCCGGATATTATAACATTGTATACATCAACACTGTATACATAATAAATATCAGGTTTATGTCTTGCATCAAGCGATTTTTTAAATATTTTCCATTCAATCTGTGCATCTGCAGGAAGCTTTAATGTATGTATAATCATATTTTTAAGCTTTTTTTCGGATTCATCCGGCTTTAATTTCAGCTGGCTTACACGTATCACGTTTTTCATAATTATCTCCGTTCTATATTTTTACTCCGGCTGCTCATAAGCCCGGCAAGATGTCCGCTGCTGAATGCCCATTGCAGATTGTATCCGCCGCATTTTCCGTCAACATCAACAATTTCACCGGCAAAATAAAGTCCTTTTGTGTTAAGAGACTCCATTGTATCAGGATTTATCTGTGAAAGTTCAATACCGCCTTGACATACCTGGGCATTTTCAAATCCTTTATATCCCGTTATATTAAAAATGTAGTTTTTTAACTGCTTTACAATCAGAAAACACATTTCTTTTCCAGCTTCACTAACAGACATATTAATATCTGCATTTACGCTTTTTGCTGCCGCAGACACAAGCTTTTTATTTACAATTCCAGCAAAAAACTGCTCAATTGTCTTTTGCGGTTCGCGTTTTATCCGCATTTCTATGTCACTTGCAATATCATCATATTCAATATCGCTAATCATATCTATGGCAGCAGTTACTTTTTTCTTTTCAAAAACGCCCCTGACTGCAAAACGGCTCACCTGAAACACAGGAATTCCGGAAATACCGTAATCAGTATACTGTATCTCTCCTGTATCACGCGAAATTTCTTCGCCGTCAATATATATTTTTACAGTTCCGGTGCTTCTTACGCCAGCCATTATTTTGCAGAATTTATTGTCACTTTTCAACTGTACAAGTGCCGGAAGAGGTCTTTTAACACTGCATCCCATATCTAATGCAATTTTATATCCACTTCCGTCAGAACCCGAAACAGGTAATGCATTTGAGCCGGCAGCCAGAATGACTGATTTTGTATTTACACGCCTGTTTTCATTATTATCATAACAATCAATTAAAAAATCCTCTTTTTTATATATGCTCTCTATATTACATTCAAGAAAAATTTCTATTCCCAGTCTTTTTATTTCCATGCATAAAGCATCACAGACTGAAGCTGCAGTTTCAGAATGTGGGTATACATAACCGTTTTTTTCTTTTGAATAAATGCCAAGCTGCCTGAAAAATCCGATGACCTCTTTTTCATTAAACTTATTAATGACATTCATAACAAAATCCTTATCTTCATTCTGGAAACATGTTGCATCCATCTTGTGATTTGTAAAATTGCATTTGCCATTACCTGTAGATAAAATCTTGCTTCCAAGTCTTTTTGTATGTTCTATTATGGCTGTTTTTGCTCCATTTTGTGCTGCTGTGACAGCCGCCATCATTCCGGATGCACCGCCACCGATAACAACACAGTCATATCTGTAAGATCTCACATTTTCCTCCATAAGTATTTTTATAAACATTCCAACAGGTATTTTATGAACTGTAAGCCTGTAAAAAATTATAAAGATTTTCTTCACCATCAATATAAAGTCCCAGTTTTAACTGTTCACGTATTTCTGCCGGAATTGAATTCATATTAATATCGGCATAATCATAGAATGTTCTGTCCGATTCTTTATATATGACAACTTTTCCGTCTTCATAGACAAGATAAAAACTTTCATTAATATCTTCATCTGCCGGATACGTACTGTCAGTTGTCTGTGTATAATTTTCCGGATTAATGTTATTTTTATTATGTTTCGTTTTATAATAACCTGTTATAAATATAACAAAACAGATTATTATTATCAAACCGACAACAATTCCCACAATATAACCATATATTTTTTTCATACATGTTTATCAGCCTGTATATAAGCTGCCTCCATGTGGTTATTATTGCCTTTTTCAATTCAATTATTCAGTTTTGATATCACATGCACCAAAACTGTGCGGTAAAAGCTCATCAAGCTTGAATTTTTTAATTAATCCATGATTTTCAAGGATTATAATTCCGTCACTGTTCATAAATTCCGACATAACCTGTCTGCATATTCCGCACGGCCATGTGAATTCATTGCTGTCTGATGCAATTGCAATCTTTTTTATTCTGTTTTTTTGGTCGCTTACACATTTGAAAATTGCCGTTCTCTCAGCACAGTTTGTTGCACCATATGACGAATTTTCTATATTACAGCCTGTGTATACATAATTATCTTCTGATAAAACAGCTGAACCTACATGAAAATGTGAGTATGGCACATATGCTTTTTTTGCTGCTTCTTTTGCCATTGATATAAGTTGTTCATCACTTATTTCATCCATCATCTTACTCCTTTATTGTGACTTCACTTGTGTTTTCAACGAGTGCAACATATGTTTTGCCTGGATTCATTACAATTTCTGTTCCGTCACCATAATAATACTTCGTTGCACCTTCGCTCTCACTTTCTTTTATCCATGTGACTTCACTGGCATATCCATTAGATACAAACAATCCTTTTCCTGAACCATATATTTTATAATTTGGTGTTCCGTTTTCATAATAAGCAGGCGTGACATATTTTATAAGAATATTATCAAAACTCAGCTGCTCACCGCTCTCGCGGTCTATCTGTGCTGCACCAAACTGATATCTTAAATATTTCCCTGTCTTTTCATCATATTCAAACCAGGGGTCATTATATGGATAATTCATGTCAAGTTTTTTACAAGAAGCACCATTTTCAGGCACTATTTTTTTGCTATCATCTGTATTAAATGTAAACGGTGGAACAAATCCGTCGGGATATGTAAGCTCATATCCTTTATACTCAGCACTTTCAGTTATTCCATCCCAGCTTGTGTATGCATTATGCGGTGCAACTCTGTCGCTGCTTCTGTAAAAATTACAGTAATTCATTCCATCAAGCGAATGAAATGATGCTCTCTGAAGATAGCCGGCTGCATATTCGGAATACCCGAAATGGACATAAACAGCTTCAAATTCTTTGGCAAACAGAAGAAAATATGTACGGCAGCTTCGTACAGGTCCTATTTTTTCAAGGTCTGTTTTATTTTCAAAAAGACAACACATACGTGTAATGCCGCCCTCAACCGGTGATTCAAAAACAACATCTGCCTGTCCGATATCAGACTGAGGCATGGCATCATATATATTACTGTACATTACCGCATAAGGAACATTCTGATAATCTTCTTTTGATATCCATTGACCGCTCAAAAGGCTTCTTACCATTCCTTCATGTGTATCTTTTGTCTCTGTCATGTCAGCAGGCGTATCTTTTTGTGTAATTATTACAGAATTATCTATATTTACTTTTTTTCTTGTAAGCTTTCCCATAACAAGAATTACTGTCAATATTGAAACAGCTGCCACAAGTGAAAATATAACAAACTGGATTCCGGTTCTTCTTTTACGCCTTTTTTTCACTATTTACATCCTCCCCAGATATTATTCATCTTGTAATTCCAAGATTATCAAGTATTTCTCTTTGTTTAGACTCCATTACAGCAGCCTCATCAGGTTCCATATGGTCATAGCCAAAAAGATGCATCATGCTGTGTGCAACAAGAAACGCAAGTTCACGTTCCTGTGAATGTCCGTATTTTTCTGCCTGTTCAACAACCTTTTCTACCGATACAACTATATCACCAAGCATAAGTTCACCCGAATCAGGATTAAAATAATCTTCAACGTCATTTTCAAGTTCATCACTTATGCCGTCAAAATCTCCGGGTAATGCAAAATTAAGCATCGGAAATGATAATACATCAGTAGGATTGTTAATATTCCTATACTCAGCATTTATTTTTTTTATTTCATCATTGTCTGTAAGTGTAACATTAACTTCAGCTTCATATGGGCATTTTGCATAATCAACAGCTTCGTTTATAACACGGTTTATAATATTCTCGTAATCAAGCTTTAATTCTTTGTCCGTTTCGTATTCTATATTAATTGTCATTTTGTCTTCCTCTTCTTTTTGTTGTTTTTTCTTTTTTATTTTCGCTCTCTTTGTCTTTTACCAGACTTTTTGTTCGTCTGTTCTGACGGCTCTCATAATCTTCATATGCCTTTACAATCTTTTGGACAAGAGGATGCCTTACTACGTCCTGATTCGTAAGTTTGACAAAACCTATATCATCAACTTTTGATAATACTTTAATTGCAACATCAAGTCCTGATACAGTTCCGGCCGGAAGGTCTTTTTGTGACGAATCACCTGTAACTATTACTTTTGAACCAAATCCTATTCTTGTAAGAAACATCTTCATCTGTGCCGGAGTAGTATTTTGTGCTTCATCAAGAATGATAAAAGCATTATCAAGTGTCCGTCCTCGCATATATGCAAGTGGTGCTACTTCAATCAGCCCTTTTTCCATATTTGCAGCAAAACTTTCAGCTCCCATAATCTGATAGAGTGCATCATATAAAGGCCTTAGATATGGGTCAACTTTACTCTGGAGATCACCGGGCAGAAATCCCAGTTTTTCTCCGGCTTCTATTGCAGGACGTGTAAGAATTATTCTTCCGACTTCATTATTTTTAAATGCCTGTATAGCCATTGCCATTGCAAGATATGTCTTTCCTGTTCCGGCAGGACCAAGTCCGAATACAATCATTTTCTGTCTTATCTGTTCTACATAATACTTCTGTCCAAGTGTTTTGGGCTTAATCGGCTTTCCTGTTATTGTTCTGCATACAAGTTCATCATCTATTTCTAATACAGCATCTTCTTTCTCATCCATGCATAATGCAAGTGCATAGTCAACATTTTGTTCTGTTATTGTATTTCCCCGTTTGGCAAGTTCCAAAAGATTTGCCAGTACCTTTCGTGCATGACCGGCACCGGATTCACTTCCAAGAATTTTTACCTGCGAATCTCTTGCTATTATTGTAACTTTTAATGTCTTTTCAATCTTTTTTACATATTCATCAAACTGTCCAAAAACCGAAACGCTGTAATCAGCCGGTATTTCTATATTTGTTTCAATAACACTCATCAATTGCTCTCTTTCTTTTCTCCATTCGATATTTTACTGTCAGGCATTGCAAGTTCATCTGCCGCAACATTTTCTTTTACTGTCTGCGGTGAAATAAGAATAAGTGCACCTTCACATGTATAAATATCATTATTTTTAAATATTTTAACACGTTCATCAGCTATTTGCACGCCCTTTTGATTCAACTGTGACAATAATCTTGCAAGTCTGCCATTTAATACAGCAGAAGCTTCCTCATCACTATATGTATATTCTTCCGGTTTATATTCATAATATGTTATTTTTCCAACTGACACCGGAAGATATAAGTCGTCATTAATCTTTAATGTCGTATAATCCTCTTTTTTATCGCACAACTTTAATCCAACAGCTCCGGGTCCTATACTGATAATATATTTACCGGCTCTTATTACTGCATTCACCCTTGTTTTTCCTGTAAATACTTTATTTTCATATTTTTCAGACAGCTCATCACTGTAAATCATTTCTGTTTTTATTAATACATCTGCATCTGCCGTGACGCCTCTTTTTGCTATAACTTCACCAGAATCGTCACATATATTTACAACACCGGAAACAAGCACCTGTCCTTTTTCAACGTTGTCACCTTTTTTTACAAGCGGGGTGCCGCTTCTTGTTATTATTGACTCTATTGTTCCATCATCAGACGCAATTATATTTTCGGGAATCTCTGTGCTTTTTATTTCGCCCTCAAAGCTGTCATTTTCTTTTATTGAAATATAAAGATGATTACCTTTTACTGCCGCTGCGACCCATGTAATCTCATCAAAATCCTCTCTCATTTTCTTTTCTATATCATTACAGTCAATACAGGCAGTTCTGCATCCGTTTTTTACACCGATGCTTTCAAGATATCGTGTGAGAACAGGCGTTGTAAGATTGCTGTTACCCGAAAATGTAATGTTGAAAAGGAAAAGACTGCATATGTATATAAAAGCCATGCACAGTACAACTCCAGCAACAAACGAGTAATGCTTTCTATACCTGAATGCTATAAATGGAATTCCTTTTTTCTTTTTTATGCGTATTTTATTTCCTGTTTTTTTTGCAATTTCACACGCCGTCCTGAAGTTTCTGGCAGATATCACAGCCTCCAGATATTCATCGCCAGAAATAACATGCTCAAGACATATTTTTCTGTGGTGGCACATATTAATAAATCTTTCTCTGCTGCCGGACATAACATGTATCGTTACACATCCATAAATAAATTTAAATCCAGCCATAAACTACGCCTCTTTTATTTTTGCCTGTTATGATTTTCATATTCCACAATACATATTATCCCTTTTATCTGAATCTGGTCATCATCCAGATATTCAATTTCAAGGCACTTCCCTTTTATGCCAACACATCCTTTTTTTGTAGTCAGTCTCACTTCGGTTGTTTCATAGCTTACTATTGATTTGAAGTTCTGTACAACAACCTGCATATCTCCTGTAATATTTATAACAGGCATGCCAAAGACAACATCTTTTGGCAGTCCAAGCGACCTTGCAGTTTCAGCTTTATTCATAAATTACTCACATCGTCAGGCAGTATTATTATAATTAATATGCCAGACATCTGGTTTTTATTCATGATGCGGCTTCATTTACAGACTCTGCATCTTTTTTGCCAGTATATCTGTATAAAAAAAGATGAGCCCCGAAAGGCTCACCTTCAATAAAAGTCATTTAATATTAGTTGAACTTACGTTTTCTAGCTGCTTCAGACTTTTTCTTACGTCTTACGCTTGGCTTTTCGTAATGTTCTCTTTTACGAATTTCCTGCTGAATGCCTGCCTTAGCACAGTTTCTCTTGAATCTGCGTAATGCACTATCTAAAGACTCGTTCTCTTTAACGATGACATTTGACATATCTCTTCCTGACCACCCTTCTGTTGCAAATTGTGCTGTGCAATACATATTAGGGTATTTACTAATCGCACAATAAACATTATACCACATAATCTCATTGCGTCAATGATAAAATTGAATTTTTTGCACAATTTTTTATTTAATCTGTCCTTCAAGAACTTCTGGTACTTTTGCAAGTAATTCATCAATTCCTGCCGGATTTTTACCGCCGGCCTGTGCCATATTAGGACGACCACCGCCGCCACCGCCAACGATTGATGCAACAGCTTTGATAAGATTTCCTGCATGAGCACCTTTTGCAATAACATCGTCTGTTGCCATTGCAATCATATTAACCTTATCACCCTGGGCACTGACAATAAGTACAACACCTGAACCAATTTCACCTTTAAGCTTATCACCTAAGTTTCTTAATTCGTTCATATCTACGTTATCAACTTTGGCTGCAATATATTTAACGCCTTTTACTTCTTTGACATCATTAGAGACATCACCAAGTGCATTATTAGCAATCTGTGCCTTGAGTTTGTCATTTTCACTTGAAAGAGCTTTGATTTCTTCGTTCATTGCATTAATTCTTCTGATAAGCTGTGGACGCTCTGTTTTTGCAGCAACAGCGGCTTCATTTAATTCTTTTTCAAGTGATGCAAAATACTTCATAACTCCTTTGTCTGTAAGAGCTTCGATTCTTCTTACACCGGCAGCTACACCAGATTCAGAAATAATCTTGAAAAGTCTGATATTGGCTGTATTTGCAACATGTGTACCACCACAGAATTCTTTAGAAAATTCTCCCATTGATACAACTCGTACTTTATCACCGTATTTTTCACCAAAGAGAGCCATAGCTCCTGTATTCTTGGCTTCTTCAATAGTCATAACCTGTGTGATTACAGGAATTGCTTCTGAAATCTTATCATTTACAATATCTTCAACTTTTGCAATTTCTTCTGCTGTCATGCTCTGGAAATGAGTAAAGTCAAATCTTAATCTCTCTGGATTAACAAATGAACCCTTCTGCTCAACATGATTGCCAAGAACTTCACGAAGTGCTCTCTGAAGAAGATGTGTTGCACTGTGGTTCTTGCTTGTGTCAGCTCTCCATGCACCATCAACTTTTAATGTGACTTCGTCGCCGGACTTAATCATGCCTTTTGTCATAACACCGACATGTCCGATTTTGCCGCCTTTAAGGTGAATAGTTGTCTCTACCTTAAATTCGCCTTCACTGCCTGTAATTGTACCACAGTCGCCTTCCTGACCACCCATTGTGCCATAGAATACTGTCTCATCAACTATAATTGTTCCTTTATCACCCTCAGAAAGAGCTTCAACAACTTCTTCTTCAGTTGTAAGAACTGTTACATGTGAATGATTTTCAAGCTTGTCATAACCGACAAACTTACTTGTAATTGCAGGGTCAATATCATCATATACAGTAGCATCCGCTCCCATATAATTAGTTGTCTTTCTCGCTTTACGGGCTTTTTCACGCTGTTCGTTCATAGCTTTTGTAAAGCCTTCTTCATCAATTGTGATATTCTTTTCTTCGAGAATCTCTTTTGTGAGATCAAGTGGGAATCCATAAGTATCATAAAGCTTAAAAGCATCTTCACCGGCAAGTACGCTGCTGCCATTCTTTAATACTTCTGCTTCCATATCATTAAGAATACTTAATCCCTGGTCAATTGTCTTGTTAAACTTTTCTTCTTCTTCAGAAATAACTTTGGTAATGAATACTCGCTTTTCTTCAAGTTCAGGATAACCATCCTTTGAACCTTCGATTACTGTCTCACAAAGCTTAGACAGAAACTTACCTTCAATACCTAAGATACGTCCATGTCTTGCTGCACGACGGAGAAGTCTTCTTAAAACATAACCTCTTCCTTCGTTAGATGGCATAATACCATCACTTACCATAAATGTAACTGATCGGATATGGTCTGTGATAACACGGATAGAAACATCCTGCTTCTCATCATCTTTGTACTTAACGCCTGCCATCTCACAGACCTTGTCACGGAGTGCCTGTAATGTATCAACATCAAATATTGAATCAACATCCTGAACTACAACCGCAAGACGTTCAAGTCCCATACCTGTATCGATATTCTTCTGGATAAGGTCAGAATAATTACCCTTGCCATCATTATTAAACTGTGAAAATACATTGTTCCATACTTCCATATATCTGTCGCAGTCACAGCCTACTGTACAGCCCGGCTTGCCGCATCCGTACTTTTCGCCTCTGTCATAATAAATCTCTGAACATGGACCACATGGACCAGCACCATGTTCCCAGAAATTATCTTCTTTGCCAAATCTGAAAATTCTTTCAGGTGCAATCCCAATCTCTTTATTCCATATATCAAATGCCTCATCATCATCTACATAAATAGATGGATAAAGTCTGTTGGCATCAAGTCCAACAACCTCTGTAAGGAATTCCCATGACCAGTGAATTGCTTCTCTCTTGAAGTAGTCACCGAATGAGAAGTTACCAAGCATCTCGAAAAATGTACCATGTCTTGCTGTCTTTCCTACGTTTTCGATATCACCTGTACGGATACACTTCTGACATGTTGTAACCCTGCGTCTTGGCGGAATCTCCTGTCCTGTAAAATACGGCTTTAATGGTGCCATACCTGAATTAATAATTAATAAACTGTTATCGTTATGTGGAACGAGCGAAAAGCTCTTCATCTTGAGATGTCCTTTGCTTTCAAAGAAATCCAAAAATAACTTTCTTAACTCGTTTACGCCTCTGTATTGCACTCTTCTTCCCTCCTGGCTTTTTTAGCATCTTTTTTCTTTCTAAGTGTGCCGCCAATAAATACTGCGGCAACTAATAAACCAAGCATAATTACAAATTTTATGCTCTCATATAAAATCTCTCCGGCCAAAATACTTACCAAACCAACCATATTGCCTCCAATTCTGCATACATTTACTATGCAATCACATTGTTATATATTATCACAAAAAAAATCATTAATCAACCTTCCAGCTTCCACTCCTGATAAAATAGCCAGCCTGTGATTCTGCTGCATCAATTATATTTTTGTTGTACCCAATCACACCAAGCAGTTTTATGGCATTTCTTGTAACCGCAGGTCCTGTAAACAGTCTGTAATTAAACTTTACATCATCATCTGTAACTTCTTCCTGAAAATGATAATTATCATAATATTTTTCAAGAAGATACGTAAGTTCAATATCATGCGTAGCCGCAAAAACAAGCACATTTTTATATCTGAGGCTTTTTAGTATCTCAGATGATGCAGCAATTCGTTCAACGGTGTTTGTTCCGCGAAGAACCTCGTCAACAAAACAGAGTACAGGTCTTTTATCATCTTTATCAACAGCATCAAGTATACGTTTTAATGATTTTATTTCAACAATGTAATAACTGTTTTGTGCATTAAGGTCGTCACGAAGTGCCATTGAAGAATATATCCTATAAAAAGGAGCATTATATTCTTTTGATGTACTTGTATAAATAGTCTGTGATAAAAGAGCATTTATTGCAATCGTCTTTAAAAATGTCGATTTACCCGATGCATTTGACCCCGTTACAAGAACATGTTTTGATGTTGTTATCGAATTTACAACTGGTTCTTTAATAAGCGGATGAAAAACCTCAGTCACCGACATGTTAGTCCCATGTGAAGATAACGCAGGTCTTGACCAGTATTCAAGCTGTTTTCTGAAAGAGGCTACGCATATACATGCTTCAATATATCCAAGTGTTTCCATAAGCTCATAAACCTTGTCCTCATGTGAATCAAGCTTTTTAAGCATATGATTAAACTTAATGAGGTCTATATGTGTGAGCATACGTACATAATCAAGTACCATCTCTGAAAGTGAACCTGTCACATTGCCTGATGTCAGAATTCCCGAATTTTTTACAACAGAAGAAAAATCTTTTTCAGCATCTTTAAAATATCTGTTATATTCCGAAAGTTCTTCTATATCTAATTTTTCAATATCATGTGCAGCCTGGACCATGCGTACAATCTGTGTTATACATATAAAATAAGGTTCAACGCCGGCTTTTAATTTGTAATAACTTATTACAGCAAAGCTTACAGCCACAATAACAAGCCCGATTCCCGCAACAGGATTCACAAAAATGCAGCATATAATCGCAGCTGCTATTAAAATTACTGACAGATAATGAATAAGATTGCCCGACGGCTTCAAATCCGAAAGCAGGCTGATATAATCACTTACCGATACACCCTTTGAAAATCCAAGCCAGCAGAAAATCCTCTGCACAGATTTTCTTTTTTCTTTATCGGATGCAAAAAACGAAGCAAGTCTGTCAGTTTCTTTTAACTTCTTTATATCCGACGGAATACGGAGCATTTTATACAAACTTTCCTGACCAACAGAAGAATTTGCTATATTCATTTTTTTGTAAATTCTATCCATATCGAGGTCATTCCACGTTATATCATCTATATATCCGCTGTCGGCCCCGGAATTTTCTATGCTGTCCTCATAATAATGAGAAATAACTTTCATTTCATCATCTGTTATTTTCCTTGTTGACGGTTTTCCCCAGCTGGATTCAAGCTTTTTTTCAATACGTTCACGCCTTCGCCTGTTATTATCCACCCACAGATAAATCACCGCCACAATAAGTGCTGCAATAAACAAGATTACTTTTGAGTCCATGCTACCTCCAGTGCAAGTTTAATCATATCATTAAATCCTTCCTGCCTCTCACCGGCATCAAGTTTTTCTGATTTATACAAATGATCACTTATTGTAAGCATACACAATGCTTTTTTTGAAAGTGCCGCTGCATTAGCATAAAGAGCAGCTGCTTCCATATCCACGCACAAAACTCCCATACGTTTCCATGCATCATTGTCCAATGGGTCATAAGTATAAAATGAATCAGTAGAAAGGATATTGCCTACGCGGACATTAAGTCCAAGCTCTTCTGCCTTTCCGGCAGCAGTCGAAATAAGATTATAATCACCAACCGGTGCAAATGTTCCCGGGAGCTTAAACTGTGACATATAATTGGAATCTGTACATGCAGCCTGTGCAATTACTATATCTTTAAGATTAATATCATCTTTAAAAGCTCCAGCCGAACCAACTCTTATTATATTGTCCACATCATACATTTTATACAATTCATAGCTGTATATACCCATAGACGGCATTCCCATGCCGCTTCCCATAACAGATATTTTTCTGCCTTTGTATGTTCCTGTATATCCAAGCATACCCCTTACTTTATTAAAACATACTGCATCTTCCATATAATTTTTTGCTATATATTCAACTCTTAACGGATCTCCGGGCATAAGAACCGTCTTTGCAATATCTCCCATCCGGGCATTATTATGTGGTGTTGCCATAAGTTAAGCTCCTTTTATAATGAAATTTAAAAAGGCTGCAAAAATCCGCATTATGCAGATTGTCAGCAGCCATAATATAATTAGTTACCTTCATATTGGATTACAGCATCAACATCATATCCATTGAGCTTTTCTCTTCCTTTAAGTCCTTTGAGTTCCATAAGAAATACAACCTTTACAACTACGCCGCCAAGTTCTTCAACAAGCTTGATAATAGCTTCTGTTGTACCACCTGTAGCAATTAAATCATCAATAATTACAACTTTCTGACCAGGTTTGATTGAATCCTTGTGCATCTCGATAGTTGCTTTTCCATATTCAAGATCATAATCACACGAAATTGTCTCACATGGAAGTTTACCTTTCTTCCTTACAGGCACAAATGCTTTATGATTATTGTATGCAATCGGCACACCAAAAATAAATCCTCTCGATTCAGGACCTACAACAACATCATAGTCAATTCCTTCAAGACACTTATCCATCTCGTTAATTGCAAGATGTAATCCGTCCGCATCCTGAAGTACACTTGTCACATCTCTGAATATAATTCCTTTTTCAGGAAAATCAGGAATACTTCTTACATATTCTTCCAATTTCTTCATCTCGTATCCTCCAAATAGATATCTTTATTCTTTGTTAATAATAACACATTTTCATATTATTGTACAAGTTTATTTATACAATAAGGCATACAAGTCCTGTGTTTTCATTCATCACCTTTTCAAGTGTGCCGCTGATTTTCTCCATGCTTTCGGGCGTAATATTATGTGTCTTTTCTTTTATTCCGTCACTTACAATCTGTTCAACAGTTTTTCCAAAAATATTAGTTTCCCAGATTCCCTGTGGATTATCCTTTGTATTATCTTTTATATATTCAATCAGGTCATCAGCCTGATTTTTATTGCCGACTATCGGTGCAATCTCAACATTGATATTTGTCTTTAACATATTAATTGACGGAACCTGGGCTTTTATGCGTACACCATATTTATTTCCGTTTTTTATAACAGCCGGTTCATCAAGCACAATATCTTTAACTGAAGGAGTTACAACACCGAATCCACTGATTCCGACGTCCGTAAGTGCCTCTTTGACAGAATCAAATTCCTGCTTCTTTGATGCAAGTTCTTTTATTGTATTTATCAGTTCATATTCATTTTTTATCTGCGTTTTTGTAAGTTCACTAAGCACATCATAGTAAACATCAGGTTTCATTTTTATATCAACTGAGACATTTCCGTCTGCCATATTAATATTTCTGAATGACATATCCTGAATGTGACTCTCCCCATCTGTGTTCATTATCATATCAAAAATATTATTATTTCTTGTATCTTTCATATATGTAGCACTGTCAAGGATTTTGGCAGCCGCATCAGTTATTTCTTTTTTTAGCCAGTGGTCGCACGATAACATCTCAAGCCACTGTGGCCCGAAAAATCCTATGCAGCGTATAGGAAATTCCATCAAAACACTCTCTAAAATCTGCTTTACATCTTCTTTTTTAAGCTGGTCGCAGTTTACAGGAGTTACCGCTACGTTATATTTTTGTGACATTTCTTCAGCAAGTGCTTTGGTTTCTTTGGCATAAGGTTTGCTGCTGTTTAAAATAACAACAAATGGTTTACCTATAGTTTTTAATTCACGTATGGTACGCTCTTCAGGCTCGACGTATGATTCTCTCGGAATTTCCGTAAAAGAACCGTCAGTTGTTACAACAATTCCAATCGTTGAATGTTCCGAAATAACTTTACCGGTTCCTATTTCTGCCGCACGACTGAATGGAATTGGACTGTCAGACCACGGAGTTTTTACAAGACGCTCCTTATCATTTTCATACACACCAAGAGCACCCTTCACCATAAATCCAACACAGTCAATAAGACGCACTTTTACATTTACACCGTCAACAGGGCATATTACAGGAGCAACTCCCGGAATAAATTTCGGTTCGGTTGTCGTTATTGTGCTGCCTGAACCACTTTGCGGAAGTTCATCTATAGTACGTTTCCTGACATTTTCATTTTCAATTGCGGGTATGACCCAAAGATCCATAAACCGTTTTATAAATGTTGATTTTCCTGTTCTTACAGGACCTACAACTCCCAGAAAAATCTCACCACTGGTTCTCATCTGTATATCTTTGTAGATATCAAATTTTAAAGCACTATCCATAAATCACCCTCCGAAATACACTTGTAAATATTAATAATTATATAATTATATTATATTGGTAAATGTATATGCGGATAGCAATCATATTTATTCGTCAAAAGATGCAATTACATAATATCCTCTCGCCGTTTCACCAACTTCTTTGACAATGCCTTTTCTTGACTTTAAACGCTCCGATGTCGTGTAATTGCCTGACATTGCGACAGCCGGTTCTATTGTATAATAATAACTGCTTGGAAGTTTTCCTTCTGTAATTTCAACTTCCTGTCCCGGCTCAACAAGACCGGGACGGCTCATTGTAAATTCCATATCTCTCATAAAACAATCTCCTCTTTTCATCAATATTCAGATGTTGAGCTTTTCAAGGCACTTAACTGTATATTCCGACACTTTTTCTGCCAGATATCTGTTTTCTTCAAGTTCAAGTTCCGGGTCTTTGTCAAGTACTTCTCCTGCTGCTTCTGACGCACTTTTTAAAACTTTTGCATCCGTATAAATATCTGCTATTCCAAAATCAAAATCTCCGCTTTGTCTTACTCCGAAAAAATCTCCCGGACCACGCAGTTTCAAGTCTTCTTCTGCAATTTTAAATCCATCATTTGTCTTATTAAGAATCTCAAGTCTGTCTTTTGTTTTCTTTGATTTATTACCTGACACAAATATGCAATACGACTGAAAACCGCCTCGTCCGACACGGCCTCTTAACTGATGCAGCTGTGCAAGTCCGAATCTTTCTGCATTTTCAACCATCATAACTGTTGCATTTGGCACGTTTACGCCAACTTCAATTACAGTTGTTGAAACAAGCACATTTATTTCATTTTTTGAAAACTTCTCCATTATCTCATTTTTCTGTGAAGCTTTCATTTTTCCGTGAAGATATTCAACTTTTATATCATCCGGAAGCTCACCTGATAATTTTTTTGCATAATCAATAACATTTTCAGCCTCAATATTCTCGCTGTCCTCTACCATCGGACATATAACATATGCCTGTCTTCCGGCATGGACCTGATTTTCAATAAATTTATACGCATTTGGCCTGTAACTTTCATCGACAACACAGTTTTTAATCGGAAGCCTCTCTGCCGGAAGTTCATCTATAACAGATATGTCCAAATCGCCATATACAATTATTGCAAGCGTCCTTGGAATAGGTGTCGCACTCATTACAAGAATATGCGGATTATTTCCTTTATCTGACAAGTCCCGCCTCTGATTTACGCCAAATCTGTGCTGTTCGTCTGTAATTACAAGTGCAAGATTTTTAAATATCACTTTTTCCTGTATTACAGCATGTGTTCCAATTACTATATCGGTGCTTCCGTTTTCTATATCTTCATATACCTTTCTTTTTGCGGCAGCTGTCATTGAACCGACAAGTAATGAAACATTAAGTTCAACGCCCATATTATTAAACATTTTTGTTATTGAATCGTACTGCTGTTTTGCAAGAACTTCCGTCGGTACCATCATTGCTGACTGATAACCGGCATATGCTGTATTCATAAGTGCAAGCACTGCTATAATTGTTTTTCCAGAACCAACATCGCCCTGAATAAGCCTGCTCATAAGACCTTTTCCTGACATATTCTTTTTAACTTCCGTCCACGCACTCTTTTGTCCATTTGTAAGCGAAAATGGAAGCTTTTCTATAAAATCATCCGTCCGTGAATCATTTTGTATAATGTATCCATTAGGAATTCTTTCGTTAGAATTTCTAAGACTTCTTACAGCAAGAACAAATAAAAAGAATTCCTCGAAAGCCAGCCTTTTTCGTGCCTGAATATAGTCCTCCATCGATTTTGGAAAATGAATATTTACAACTGCATAGTTATGCTCAGCAAGTTCGTTTTTTTGTCTCACATAACCTGGAATGTATTCTTTCTCCAATCCGGCATCAAACTTTTCAAGTGCCTGATGCACAGCGTTGGCAACCGTTTTATTAGACAATCCTTTTGTAAGCGGATATATCGGCTGCATGGTTCCTTCAATCTCAGAATATTGCGATCGTGTATACATCTGCGGCTGCTCAAGTATTTTTATTCCATTTTTTATAACAAACCTGCCTCTGAATATATAACGCATTCCAAGCTTTAATGACGATTTTAAAAATGGCATATTAAACCATGTACATTTTATTCTGTCACCATTTTCATCATTGATAAATGTACTTATAACTGCAAGTTTTCCCGTATGATAGACATCAATTTTTTTTGATACAACACCGTCTATTACAACATTAGTATTCTCATAATCTGGCGACAGTGTGCTAATAAAAGCAGGCTCCTGATACAGTTCATAATCCCGTGGGTACAAACCCACGAGATCTTCAACTGTATATACAGAAAGCCTGCCAAGCAGCTGTGCATATTTTTCGCCTATACCTTTTAACTCTGTTATTTTCATAGGCTTATTACATCATTGATGCTAAAACTTCATTTACAAGTTTGCCATCTGCCTTACCCTTAACTTTAGGCATAAGTGTTTTCATAATGGCACCTTTATCTTTAGGTGTTGGCTTTTCGATTGAAAGTTCAGCAAGTGTTTCTTTGATTACTTTTTCAATTGCATCTTTATCCATCATCTCAGGTGCATAATTCTGCAATACACTTATTGAAAAATTACATTCGTTAATAATATCTGTTCTGTCCGCAGGTGTAAGTGACAAAGTTTCTTTAAGCTGTTTAATCTGTTTTAAAACAACCTGTGCAGCTGCTTCATCTGTAAGCTCAACTCTGTTATTAATCTCATAATTTTTAAGATCAGCAAGAAGCATTGAAAGAACTTCTTTCTTTTCTTTTTCCTTTGCCTTCATTGCAGCTACCATATCTGCTCTTACAACATCTATCATACTCATGACCAAACATCCTCCTGTTTAACATAAATCATTCTACTGATACAAGATAATAATAAATTGGCTGGCCACCCGGCTGTAATTCAACATCTGTATCAGGATATTTTTCTTCTATCTTGGCAACAACTGCTTCAGCATCCTCTTCTGTCACATCTTCACCATAGTATACGCTGATAAGTTCTGCTTCAGCATTTTCTTTCATCATCTCATCAAGCATTTCAATAAGAGTTGAATCTATGTCTTTGCCGACTGCAAGAAGTCCAGAATCGCCAAGACCCATAATATCACCATTTTTAATCTCTTTGCCGTCAATTGAAGTGTCGCGGACTGCATATGTAAGCTGTCCTGTTGCAACTGTAGAAAGTGATTCGACCATTGCATCTTCATTTTCTTTTGCACTTCTTGTCGCCTCGAAATTAATCATAGCTGTGATACCCTGTGGAATTGTCTTTGTAGGTATAACAACAATCTTCTTGCCTTCAACAATCGAAGCTGCCTGCTGTGCGGCAAGAATAATATTCTTATTATTAGGAAGAACAAATACAACATCAGCATTGACACTGTCTGCCGCATTGAGGATGTCTTCTGTACTCGGATTCATTGTCTGACCACCTTCAATTACGCTGTCAACGCCAAGTCCTTTAAAAATCTCAGCAAGACCTTCACCTGCTACAATTGTAACAAATCCAAAGTCTTTCTTAGGCTGGTTTGATGCAATCGGCTTGCCATTCTTTTTCTGTGCCTCTGAAGCAACAGCAGCCTGCACCTCTGCCTGTTCGACAACTTTCTGGTTATGCTCTTCTCTCATATTGTCAACTTTCATTTTTGTAAGCTGGCCATATTCAAGTGCTTTTTCAAATGCCTGACCAGGATGGTTTGTATGAACATGTACTTTTACAATATCATCTAATGCAACACATACAATCGAATCACCAATTGATGATAAAAATGCCTTAAATTCCTGTTCTGTCTTTTCATTAAACTCTTTATCAAGCATAATAATGAACTCTGTACAATATCCAAATTTGATATCAACATTATCAATAGCTGCACCTTTAGCCTGTGTCTTCTCTGATATATCTGCCTTTGGTTCTGAAATATCAAATTCTGTAACCTTTCCTGTGAGTGCATCATACATTCCTCTGAGGACTACAACAAGTCCCTGTCCGCCTGAATCCACAACACCGGCTTCTTTTAATACAGGAAGCAGATCAGGTGTTGTTGAAAGAACATATTCAGCATGTTCAATTATAGTAAGAAGAGCTTCTTCCAGATTTTCTGTCTGCGACGCAACTTCAGCTGCCTTTTCAGAAATTCCTCTTGCAACAGTAAGAATTGTACCTTCCTTTGGCTTCATGACAGCCTTGTAAGCTGTCTCTGTTGCACGCTGTGTTGCAGCTGCAAGATTCTCAACAGTAATCTCTTTAAGTGATGACATTTCCTTTGTAAATCCTCTTAAAAGCTGTGAGAGAATAACACCTGAATTTCCTCTAGCACCTCTTAATGAACCTGTAGAAATTGCCTTTGCGAGATTCTCCATAGTAGGATTGGCAATTGAACTTACTTCTTTGGCTGCCGACATAATTGTCATTGTCATATTAGTACCTGTATCACCATCCGGTACAGGAAATACGTTAAGGTCATTTATCCATTCTTTTTTTGATTCAAGATTCTTGGCACCTGCAAGAAACATCTTCTGGACAAGTGCTGCATCTATTGTATTGGTTGCCACAATTTTCCTCCATTCCGCCGATACAACGGCAAATGACAAACTTTACGTCTGTCTGCAATAATCAATATATATGAATCAATATATATATATGTGCCAGTTAATCTATTACTCTGACACCTTCAACAAATATGTTAATTTTTTTAATCTCAAGACCTGTGAATTCACAAACCTTATACTTGACATTTTCAATAAGATTATCAGCAACTGTAAGAATACTTACACCGTATGAAACTATAACATGAAAATCTATTGTAATCTTATTATCTTCATCAATATCAACTTTGATTCCTCTTGTGAGGCTGTCACCCTTTAAAAGCTTGACAAGTCCGTCTTTCATGCTGACAGCTGCCATTCCGACGATGCCGAAACATTCCACCGCAGTAGAACCTGCATATCTGGCAATCACCTCTGAATCAATGGAAATCATCCCCAGTTCACCATCCAAATAACCTTTCATATATACCTCCATTCACAGATGTAATAAAACATCTGAATTTATATTCTACTTCATTGATGTTATTATACATTGCTTTGACCAAAAAATAAACCCTTTTTCTTCTATTAAGAAGCACAATGCTTATTCTCAGTTTAATATCCGTTTAAAAAGAAAAAAGTGGGTCGCTGACAGCAATCCACTTTTTACTGTTATAAATTTTCGAAAATTAATAGCAGATGCTTACTGAATGAAATTAAGCACGTTCAACTAATCCAGAACGTAAGCATGAAGTACAAACGTACATCTTCTTAGCTGCTCCATTAACATTAACTCTTACAGACTTAACATTAGAATTCCACTTCTTATTAGTTCTTCTATGAGAATGGCTCACAGCTATACCGAAATGAGCACCTTTTTCGCAAATTGCACATTTTGCCATTGATTTACACCTCCTTACGGCTGGGTTATTTTTACCCACAACAACAGACATTGTATCAGACAACAAGACAAAATGCAATACTTTTTTGAAAAAAGTTTGTCGAATGTTTGATATCATCATAATTTACTTATGTATTTTTACTGCCCTGCTTTTTTCCAGCCTTTATATATCATTTGCAAAACATATTATATCCAAGCAATATGAGTGCAATAATAACACATATGCAAAAAAACATATTTTCAGCAAGAAAAAGTGCAATTATCATTCCGATTGCAATCCAGAAAAGTATAAAACCAATCATTCTGCAACACATATCATTCTCCTAAAATGCACATTTCCCTGCTTTATTATATGCACACAGTTTATCTGTTATTCAAATATATTTATTAAAATCTGTTATTCAAATTCCTTTGCAACTCCGTCAATAGCATCATTAATGTCATCATCAGTTGTCACATTGCCTGATTTACCT
The DNA here is from genome assembly GCF_014287955.1 of Lachnospira hominis (ex Liu et al. 2021). Taxonomy (GTDB): domain Bacteria; phylum Bacillota; class Clostridia; order Lachnospirales; family Lachnospiraceae; genus Lachnospira; species Lachnospira hominis. Next base: position 268,108 of record NZ_JACOPD010000005.1, read on the forward strand.
GTGAATTTATCAATAATATCAGGAACCATATCAAGAATTTTTGTGACAGTATCCTGGTTCTTGATATTTACAAGCTTAGTTGCACCATTCTGTATAACAAGAACAGCACTTGGTGACATTTTCCCTGTCATTGCACCACCGGCATTATTCTTCTTTTCACCTGCAAATGCACCGGCACCAACACCAAATGAAACATCAACAAGCGGAAGAATGATTGTATCATTTACCGTCACAGCATCACCCACTACCGTCTTGGCTGATACAAATGAATCCATCCCTTTAAAAAGTGATGCCACAGTAGCATCAAAGTTATTCTTATTTTCTGCCATAATATCCTCCTTTATTTTAACTATTATCCAACTTTGATAAAATATTAATTTTTCTTTAAAATTATCTTTTTGAATAATTCGTTAGTATATACCCTTAAAGCTATAACTACCATTCCAAACAGCTGTACGCTGCCTTTTAAATATACCTCTCCTTCGAGAATCTCATTCTCAAAATCAGGAATTATATCAAAATCAAGTCCCAGAAAGCCATACAGAACAGCTGCATACATTGCAGCCCTGCCTGTTATATCAGGCTCATCAAACCCAAAACAGATATGCCCCTTAAACTTTGAAGGCTTAACCTTTGCAATAACAAGCTTTGTCTGTTCCCATAGGAAGCCGGCAAGCTTTCTGTTATTTTCATCTGTTATTTTACTATTAAAATTTCTGATTTTATCAGATAAATTTTCCTGTTTGTTTTTTATATTTTTAAAAGTGATTTTGATTTTTACTGCAATACTTTTTATTTTATCAAAAATACCCAAAATTTTCTGCATGATTCCTGTTTTTTTACATGTCTCAGAATGAGAATCTTTCTTCTCAATCATTTTTTGTGACACATTTTCAGGCTTTTTTAATTCATCAACAGAAACTTCCTGCTGGCACGGGTCTTCCTGTTTATCTTGAAGTTCATCTTTATCAGGCAGATCGTCAAAAACATTCTTTTCATGTCTTTTATGTTCTGTTTGTTCTTTTTTTTCAGTTTTTTTCTCATGGCTTTTTTTCACTGCATTATCATCTGCATCTGTCTTTTTATTTTTAGGATAAAGTGTAAAAAATAAAATTTTCACTTTCATCATGAAACCGTCATTTTTGTTATATAGGCCATTAATCCTGAAAAGATGCAAAAGCCATGAAACATTAAACTTAACATCAGGCTTATTATCATAATATTCTGCCGTAAGATTATATCTTACGGGAACAAAAAGCACTGCCATAATAACCGCAATAGCCGCAAGCAGGATAACAAGAAGAATAATCCCTATTATTTTTAAAACCAGAAGCAATATATGAATCATTCTCTATTTCTCCCAACCCCGAAATGCAGATATCCGGCTATGTCAAAACCTTTGGTATTTGAATACACTTCATCAATTATATCTCTTACAAGATATAAAGCCTCTTCTCTTCCTTTTGCAAGCCCCACAACATATATTTTATCAAGATTTATTTTCTTCTTGAAATATGGCTGTAATAAAAAATTTGCTGATGTTATATCAAGCAGATTTTCCTCAGAGGAAGGAAGTGTTATAAGAAATGTATCCGATGTAAATCTCCCTTTTCGTATTCTGCCAAATACTTTATATTTTGCTTTTTTAGCATTATCACCCAGATACAGGTTTCTATACCATCTCATTATATATCACAGTCCCATCTATGAATTAATTATAAGCTTCAAAACCTCAACCGTAGCTGCTGCTTCGGCTTCATCAGTACATTGCATAAGTGAAACATTGATGTAATTCTGAATTTCATCAGTATTATTAAAAAATACAGGAAGCTGTGATAACAAAGTTGCCATCACTGCTCTTCTGACCGGAACGCTTGCACTTTCAAAAAATGTTTTCAAATCATCAATAAGCGATTCACACACCTCATCTGCATATAAATCCTGTGGAACTTCTTCACTTGATTTATCTTTTTCAAGCTCAACAAAATCACTTCCGGACTGTAAAAGTGAAACCTTTTTAAGTGCTTCGTATACTGTAAGAAGATTGCATTTTTCTGCCTCCTCTTTATACTCATCAATCACCATATCGACAGCATAATCGCACTGGCTTATAACACTTAAAATTCTTTCCTGTTTACCCTCAAACTGGGTAAAATCTTCAAGAATGTCCTCGCTAAGTTCATCTTTTCCATTATGTGCCATAACAATCTGCTCTATAATAGAAAATGCAAGATTTGTCTCCTCTACCTCACCGACAGTATATCCGCCTGTGAGTAGTATTGTATACAAATCATTAACCATCTGTGCCAGAAGTACAAAATAATCTGCAAGATCTGTTACTTTTTCAGCACCAATCTGTAATGCATCATGAAGTTTCTTGTACTCGTCTTTGTCAAGGGATGTGTAATCTGCATTTTCAAGTAAACCAACAAGTTCATGCATTTCAGGCATAATTTCATCAAAGCCTTCCGGCTTATGTATTGTAGCTGTTGTCTTTAAAGAATAGGCAAAATCATCAATTGTGCCTTTCTGGGCACCATGATACAAAGAGAATGCATCTCTTAAATATTCATAAAACTTATTTCTTGACAATCTCATAGGAAGCTGGCCTACAACCTCTGCTATCTTACTGTGAATAACCACATTATCCTTATCAGATAATATATAATGCATCAAATCATTTGTAAGATACGTATTATAATATTCTTTATCAAATTCATCATCCCTGAATCTGTATTCAATTCTGTTTAATGCATGCTCATATATTCTTAATCTGTCAACAAAAGAAGTTACACTTTCCATAATTCCCGTAATCTTATTTCTTAAATCATCAACAGTTTTAATGTCAATATCTTCTTTTGCTGCAATCTTTGCAACAAGGCTGTTAAACTCTTCGAAACATTCATTAAAAAGAGGTTCTTTTACAGGCTGTTCATTATACATATCATATACTGTATAGTAATTCATTGCCAGCTTTATACATGCGAGGGTATTGTAAAAAGAACACATACCCGTCGCATATTTTTCAAGATTAATATCAAGATTTTTACCTTTGCTTATTTCGCCTGCAATATATTTTAAATCTTTCATTATCAAGTTCCTTAATTTTTATTTTAAAATTGAGATTATCCGGATTAACTATTTTATTTAAGATTAAGCTTATCCAATGCATCGCTGAAATCAAATGTTGCAAAATAATCCTTTGGAGTCTCTGCTCTTCTTATCATCTGGACATCACCATTTTCTTTTAAGAGAAGCTCTGCTGAACGAAGCTTGCCATTATAGTTATATCCCATTGAGAATCCGTGTGCTCCTGTATCATGAATAATGAGATAATCTCCCATATCAATCTTTGGAAGCTTTCTGTCTATGGCAAATTTGTCATTATTTTCACAAAGTGAACCTGTTACATCATAAACATGGTCGCAAGGTGCATTTTCCTTTCCGGCAACAGTGATATGATGATATGCACCATAAATAGCCGGTCTCATAAGATTTGCAGCACATGCATCAACACCAATATACTCTTTGTAAGTATGCTTTTCATGTATTGCTTTAGTCACAAGGCATCCGTAAGGTGCGAGCATGAAACGTCCAAGCTCTGTATAAATTGCAATATCGTCCATTCCGGCCGGCTTTAATACTTCATCATATACCTTGTGTACATTGGCACCGATAATTGAAATATCATTCTTTTCCTGCTCTGGCTTGTAATCAACGCCGATACCGCCTGAAAGATTGATAAACTTGATATCTGCTCCTGTTTTTTCTTTAAGTTCAACAGCAAGCTCAAATAAAATCTTGGCAAGTGTAGGATAATATTCATTAGTTACAGTATTGCTTGCAAGGAATGAATGAATACCAAAATGCTTAACGCCTTTTGACTTGAGAATCTTGAATGCCTCAATTATCTGTTCATGAGTCATACCATACTTGGCATCTCCCGGATTATCCATAATCGAAGTACCAAGCTTAAAAAATCCACCCGAATTATAACGGCAGCTCATTGTCTCCGGGAACTTTCCGTCAAGTATCTTATCAAGAAAATCAATATGTGTTATATCATCAAGGTTGATTGTTGCACCAATCTTTGCTGCATATTCATATTCTTCTGCCGGTGTATCATTAGAAGAAAACATAATCTCTTCCGGTTTGTAATCTAATGCATATGCCATCATAAGTTCAGTCATCGATGCACAGTCAACTCCACAGCCGTAATCTTTTAAGATTTTAAGTATGTATGGATTTGGAGTAGCTTTAATTGCGAAATATTCTCTGTATCCTTTATTCCATGAAAATGCTTCTTTAAGTTTCTTTGCATTCTCGCGGATGCCCTTTTCATCATAAAGATGATATGGTGTAGGATATGTCTTATCAATCTCCTTCAACTGTTCCAATGTTACAAATGTCTTTTTCTCTGCCATTTTACAAGCTCCTTCCTCATCAATTCCATATAAATCTTTTGTATAAAACTCTGCGTAAAATTTTAGCCTACATGACTATATTTGTCAAACAAAATAGTTTAATAGCTGTATTTTTTCCTGTTTTTTACAAGAAACATCACACTTATTACAACAGAAAGAACTTCTGCTGCAATCACCGCAGTCCATATTCCGCTGATTCCCAGAACGACCGGAAGGAGAAGAATCATGACAATCTGGAATACAAACATTCTCATAAATGAAATAACAGCTGAAACAACACCATTATTTAAAGCAGTAAAAAATGACGAAGCAAATATATTTACACCGCTTATAAGATATGAAACAGCATATATTCTAATCGCCTCAGTTGTCAGCTCAAGCAGATTATTGTCATAACTTACAAATATTCCTGCAAGATAACCGGCAATAATTTCAGCAATAAGTGTCATGACAACAGAACTTACAATTATTATAGTAAGACTTCTTTTGAAAAGATTTTTAAGTTCATCTTTATTGCCTGCACCGTAATGATAACTTATAACAGGAGCAGAACCAACAGCGTATCCCATATATGTTCCCACAAATATAAATCCCACATACATAATTATTCCGTATGCAACAACTCCATTAGTACCTATATATTTCATAAGCTGCATATTATACAGAATATTTACAAGAGACATTGACATATTGGTGACCATTTCTGATGAACCGTTAATACATGTCTTTATAATTATATCTTTGTTAAAACGGCATTTTGTCAGTTTAAGTACATTATTTTTACCACCGGCAAAATATATAATCGGAATTACAGAACCGACAAACTGGCTTATTCCTGTTGCAAGTGCCGCACCAAAAACGCCAAACCGTAATACATATACAAATAAAAAGTCCAGAAACATATTAGTAAATCCGGCAAGTAGCGTTACAAACAGTCCAAGCTTGGGCTTTTCGGCAACAACAAGAAAACTCTGGAATGCATTTTGCAAAAACAAGCCCGTAAGCATAAAAAACACAGTTCTGCCATATGTCACACAGTCTTTTGCTATACTTCCCTTAGCACCGAGTAAAACAGCAATCGGTCCTGTAAATATTATACCTATAACAGACAATATTACGCCTGATACAACACACAGATATACAAGCATTGAAAAATACTCATTAGCCTTTTCTTTCTTGCCTTCTCCCAGTGTCTTTGATACAATGGCACTCCCTCCTGTTCCTATCATAAATCCGACAGAACCTAGTATCATAATTATAGGCATAATCAGATTAACAGCCGCAAAAGCATCACTTCCGACACAGTTTGAAACAAAAACACCATCTACAACACCATAAATTGATGTAAATATCATCATTGCTATTGTTGGAAGTGTAAATTTTATAAGTTTGCTATATGAAAAATGATCTGATAACTGAATTTTCATTCATCTTCTCCTTTACTATTGTCACTTATTTTACCAACTAACTTTTCAAGTTGTTTTACATGTTCAAAAGAGAGCCTGAACATCTTTTTTAATTCCTGTATATCAAATGCATCAAACGAAAGTTTTTCAGCTTCTATAACAGGTACTATAAGCCTGTTTGTCATATCTTTTCCTTCTTCTGTAAGAAAAATCTGCTTGTTTTTCTTATTTCCCGGTGCAAGCCTGAGTTCAATAAGATTCTTTTTTTCAAGCAGCTTCAAGGACGAATTAACCGTCTGTGCACTGTAAAACCATTCTTCGCAGATGGTTTTTTGTGTTACGCCCTCACCATAATAACAGATAGTATACAAAATCCAGAATGTCGCATCCGACATTCCATTTGCAGCTGCATAATTGTGATATATCACATTTGTTTCTTTTGATAACTGGTTAAAACTTCTAAGTAAATCTTCTTCCATTTTTTCTCTGTTCATTATAATCTCCGCAAGCACAAAAAAATTATCCGAAATCGGATATTTTTTAATATACTCCGATTTCGGATAAAATGCAAGTTTTAAATTTATAATTATAAATATTATCTGATTTTATCAATCATTTTCTTATCTGCAAATGATGCTGTAAGAAGTCCGGCTAGCGATAATGCAAATGCTACAAATGCCATTACTGCTGATGATGTGTCACCTGTTTCAGGTGAATTATTGTCTGTAACATTGTCGATTGTTTCATTTCCGGAAGGCTGCGAAAATACAAGGTCAATTCCTCCGTTATTATATACAATCTTGCCTTCAAATCCTTCAGGTGCATTTACTTCAATTTCATCAAACTGTGAAGCAACAGATGCACACTTGATAATTTCTGCATCTGATGACGGAATATAGTCATTAAAATTCAGAATAAGTTTTCCGCCAAATTCAGCATTTCCTGATATATCAACAAAATCATTTTCATTTGAAACAGTAAGTTCAAGAACACCATTTTTGTTCTGTTTATAATCACCGTTAATCTTTAATGTATCATCTGTATTTTCTTTTATAACTGAATTATTTACAACATTTCCATTACCAAATGCCGAAGCATAATCAGCCCGTATACTTCCATCATCAACAGTTGTTGTGCCTGTATATGTATTATTTCCTGAAAGAACAAGCATGCCGCTTCCCTCCTTTGTGAGTGAACCAGTTCCTGAAATATCATTTTTCCAATTATCAGCCGCATTGAATCCGCCTTTTGAGGCATCCATATTTACCGTTATATCTGTATCAAATGAGCCATAACCATTTGATGCTTCAAAAAGATTAAGACGTCCCCATCCTTCTGCATCATCAAGCACTGAATAGCCAGATGAAATTGCTGTTGAATAAAGAACATATCTTATCTGTGTATCATCCATATACGGATATCTTGATTCAAGAAGTGCTTCTGCACCTTTAGGAACTGATACTGCTTTTGTTGTATCTGCACTGTCTTCTTTGAGATTGTATGTCATTCTGTAAAAATATGTATCTTTATCTTTTTGATAAGCATCGTAATCGCTTTTTTCTTCAACTGTACTGTCATTTCCGGTAAGTTTCTGTCCTGATTGAACAGCAGCTTTTTTTGCATCAGCATTATTACCATCATATAAATTAGAAGCTGCAATAGCTGTAGATGTCATTCTTCCTCCAATAACATCAAGGCATGAGTGCATTCCCGCAACTATTCTGTCATATCCAAGTTCGCTTGCACGAAGCATAAGTTCTGAATACTGCTCAGGTACTGAATATGCCATTGTGATAGCAGCAAGATATGCAGCATTAGTATGTCCGCTTGGATAACCGCCGTCATTAGACGGGTCTGCTTTTTCCATAGTTGTAAGTGACGGAAGAATTGTTACTTTTGCAAGAGATGCATCTTTTCTTGACCAGCGGAAAGGTCTCATATATTTAAAAAACTTCTTTGCTGGAGATGTACTTGCAGCACCGCCTCTTAAAACAGATACAAGATTAACTATTCCCGCATAATCACCTGTTGCTGATGCCCACGCTGAATCATTATGTACATCCATATATTTATTTTGTTCAGCATCCTGTGGGACGACAGCTGACCATTCTGCAGTATTATCTGTGTAATCAGCCTCAGTTTTTCCGGAATTTTTATATTCATCACTTTTAATAATATAACTCTGTGCATTTACACCATGCTTAAATTCATCTGCATATTTTCCAAGTCCTGAAATCATGCTGTAATTCTTATCACGTACATCATCATAAAAAGCGAGAACCTGCTGTGAATCATCAGCACCATTTCTTATTTTTGATGACTCGGCAATATTCATTTCATGAATTGTTTTATTAAGGATTGTTCCATTATCCCATGATGTTCCCGGAGTAAAATAATCAAGCATTTCTGAAAGCACTCCATTAGCCGGATTGTCAATCGTATCCTTAACTCCACTCTCACCGTTTTTCTTATAATTATCTACATAATAACCATAATCTGCACTTTTTGGTGCAATCGCCTCATCCTGTGCAAATGCCGGCATTATCATTCCCGCTGCAAGAATTCCTGCAGTCAGTGCACATACTGCTCTTTTTGTTTTTACAAGTTTTTTTGTTTTTCTCATTTCCATCTGCCTTTCACATTTTATAAATATAAAAAATAGCCATGATTGTTTTTTCAATCACAGCTATTAATATACAGATGGTATGTAAAATATAAATTATATCCGTATGAAATCAATTTAATTTTTTTGTAAATTCTGAATTTTATTATTTCTCTGAATTAAGTATTCTTAATCAAGCTCCTGCGGTTCATCCAGAACTGTAACATTAGTGAGCTTACGGTTAATCGCTCTTGTACGGACTCCGATAAGCTTCTCAAGTTCTTCGTCAGCCTGTCTTAATCTGCTGCGTGTTTTGTTAAGTACATCCTCAAATGTCTCAAATTCTTTCTTGGCAGATTCAAGTATTTTCCAGACTTCCCCACTTTTTTTCTGTATTGCAAGTGTCCTGAATCCCATCTGAAGGCTGTTAAGCATTGCCGCCATGGTAGATGGCCCTGCAATATTTACTTTGTAATTTTTCTGTAAATCTTCCACAAGCCCCATATTTACAACTTCTGCATAAAGTCCCTCAAAAGGAAGAAACATTATTGCAAAATCAGTTGTATATGGCGGAATAATATATTTATCATGTATGCTTTTTGCACATTTTTTTATCTCATTTACAAGAAGAATTCTCTTTTGCTTTATATCATCTACATCGCCATTTTCATAGGCCGACATAAGATTGGCATATGTATCACCCGGAAATTTTGAATCAATAGGAAGATATACTGTTTTGTCAGCAGATGCCCCCGGAAGTTTTACGGCAAAATCAACTTTTTCATTTTTACCCGGAACAAGCACAACCTGCTCTGCGAACTGTTCAGGTGCAAGTATCTCACTTAATATTGATGCAAGCTGAATCTCTCCCATAATTCCTCTTGTCTTTACATTTGAAAGTACATTTTTAAGATCGGTAACTCCCGATGCAACTTTTTTCATCTCACCGAGGCCTTCGTAAACTTCAGCCAGACGCTTATTTACAGCTTCAAACGACTGTGAAATCTTATCATCAAGTGTTTTTTGCAGTTTTTCATTTACAGTATCATTAATTTTATCAAGACTCTTCTGATTATCATTCCTTAACTGTTCAAGACTTTCCCAGTTGGATTTTCTCATGCTGTCAAGTGTACCCAATGTGTCTTCACGGATTTTATCAAGAATCTCCCTGTTTTCTTTTCTTAATTCTTTCATTTCATTCTGCACATTTACAAGCTGCTCTTTCGCCCTGCCCTGCTGTGTTTCCTGTGACTCTCTTAACTCCCTGCCAAGTGCTGTTATATTATTAACCATAAGGTTATTCTGACGGTTAAGCTGGTCATAAAGTGTAGAAATCTGTGTTGCAAACGTCTGTGACATCATATCAAGCTGCTGATTAACTCTTTTATATTCATCAGTATTTTTATTTTTCATGCTTACTGTTAAACATAAAACCGAAATTATTATGCTTACAACACAGCACATGAGAATAATAAATTGCATATCTTTAATCCTTTCTTTATTACTGCATGCTGTATGACACGCGGCTTAACGTATTGATTCAATTATGCCTTCAGCATCCGCTTTTGCCAATGCATCAAGTTTATCATTAGTGCAAAGAAAATTCCTGTAATCATTTTCATTACTTAAAAAAGCATGTTCAATAATTATCGTTGGAAGTCCGGCTTCGGTTCCGCAATAAAGAAGTGTATAATAATCAGCCTGTGAGCCATCAGGATATGTCGCACCTACGGTATTTACCCTCTGCAGAATTCCCTGTGTATTTTCTGTATTCCAGTCATTTGCTATTGGTAGCCCAAGCCGGTTAAGCTTTGAAATCACAGACAATGCCATTCCTCTTTCTGTGTCATAAAGACTTCCGACTTTTGTATTTGCAGGCTGATATCTGCTGCAGCTCATAAGAACCATACATCCATGCGAATTTACTTCGTCAGTGCTTCTGCTGTTTACATGGACTGATATAAAATAATCTGCTTCATTTGCAACAGCATAATCAATCCTCTGAATAAGGCCAAGCCCCTGATTTTCATTTCTTGTAAGTATAACTTTGATTCCGTCATACTGCTCAAAATAAGACTTTAAACTTGTCGCAATCCTGTAATTTAAGTCTTTTTCCATAACAAGCTTTCCGTCATAAGTTTCTTTTGTGCCCTCATCGTTATCTCCGCCATGTCCGGGGTCTATACATATTATTATCGGTCTGCTTTCCCCTGGAGTCTCATCGTTTCGTGATTCTTCCTCATATTCCTCATAATATGTATCACCTGAATCTTCTACTGTTGAATCTTCATCAACTTCTTCCTGTGTATCAACATTTTCTTCACTTGATTCTTCTGTCATATTTTCACTTTCTGTTTCTTTTATACTTTCAGTTTTAGTTTGTTTTTCTGTCAGTGCAATATCGGCAGCTGTTGTTTCGACTACATTCTGTGTATTTAATTCTGCCTGCTTTTTACTTCCACAACCGGCAGTCACGATTAATAAAGTCAAAATTAAAATATAACTAAAAATTCTATTTTTCACAATATAACTACTTCCCTATTTTTCCTCTATATTGTAATCTAAAACCTGTTTTAACAGGTAATTGCTCATATTGAGCATTTTTATATTAAAATCTTCTTCATCAAAAAGCAATGATACTGCAAAAAGATTCGCTTCATATTCAACATTTTTAAAAGCATTTTTACTTGTAACTGCGAAATTGTTGACCGCATCTGAATGAAGAAGTGCATGCCCCAGCTCATGTGCACAAAGCACCATCTGACTTTTATATTCATATCTGCCGTTGACAATTATAATTGTAGGATAATTATCTGATTTTATTGTATACGCCTTTTTATCCGCCGGAAGCACTTTGCTTATAAGCACTTTTATGCCAAACTTATCCGCCAGTTCAAATGGATTTCTCGTATTGTAATTTTCTCGTAAATCCTCTGCGAGATTTTTTATTTCTTTTGCTCTCATTTTTCCACCTACCTGTATTTGTAACTCACAAGTTGTAACTGCTGTAAAATTTCATTTGCAAATGCCACCATTGTCTCGTCATCCATCTTTGACGGATCATATCCGCCATAAGCCGCCACTGTCGGCAGCTTCAAAAGAAATTCCATAGCATCTTTTGGATTATCAAAATTCACAGGTAAATCATTACCGCTTTTTATATCAACTGTTTTTTCAGGAACATTTCCCATCATTTGTGCCGGTGTTGTTCCCAGAATATCACACATTTTTTCAAAAGTTGATACAGGAATCTTTAATATGCTTGAATCCTCATATCTGTAAACGGTTGACACTGAAATCCCCAATTCTTTTGCAAGATATTCGGCAGATATATTTTTTTCTTTTCTTTTTGCTTTCAATCTTTTCCCTAAATCCATAATAAATCTCCTGCTGCATTTTTCTATTAAAATCATACACCTCTTTTTGCATTTTCGCAATTATTTTTTGCGTTTTTGCATATTATCATTGACATTTTAGCATAAATGCATTATATTGCAAATTATAAATTCGCATTTATGCAAACTTCAGGAGGTTAAATATGCTTGAAATAACAGACTTAAAATATGCTTCATCAAATATGCCTGTAATTAAAGTTATAGGTGTCGGCGGCTGTGGCAACAACGCTGTAAACAGGCTTTCTCACGAAACCCCTTTTCCAATTCAGTTTATTGCCATAAACACCGACCAGATGGTTCTTGACAAATCAAATGCCGATATCTGTCTTACAATCGGTAAAAAATTGACAAATGGATTCGGTGCAGGAGGAAATCCTGAGATTGCATATGCCGCTGCCGAAGAAAGTACCGATGAAATCAAGGAACTTGTAAACGATGCAAATATGGTTATCCTGACTGCAGGAATGGGTGGCGGGACAGGTACCGGTGCACTTCCCTACATTTCTAAAATATGTAAAGATATGGGAATACTTACAGTAGCTGTTGTCACAACTCCTTTCAATTTTGAAAATCCTAATCGTACAAACATTGCAAATGCCGGAATTGAAAATCTCGAAAAATACATTGACACACTGCTTGTAATTTCCAACGACAAACTTCTTTCGTGCAATGAAAAAATTGTTACTATGTCTGCAGCTTTTTCTCTTGCAGATTCTGTACTTAAAAATGCCATTGACACAATAACAAATATTGTATTCAACTGTGGTACTGTCAATCTTGACTTTAATGATTTAAAAACAGTTCTTGGTGACAAAGGTTACGGACATCTGGGAATCGGATATGCAGACGAAAATACATCAATAACAGATGCGGTGAAACAGGCAGTAAATTCGCCGCTCCTTAACACTAATCTTACAAATGCCAAATATGTAATGATTAATTCATCCGGAGACGTCAATCTTATAGAATTAAACAATGCAATCCAGTACATCCAGGAAATTGCAGGAAAAGATGCAAAAATAATGTGGGGAACTGTCTCAAGTGAAGAACAGTTAAACGATAATAAAAATTCTGTTATTACAATTATTGCAACCGGACTTGAAAATGTATCTGCCTCAAAATCCGATTCAAATACGGCTTACGACAAGGCTTACGACAAGGCTTACGTTCCGAAACATGACACGAAAAACATTTATATCAGCAATTCTGATATTCCTGTATTTGATACGCTTAAAAACAATGCACACAAAAAAGAAACTGAACTTGTAATACCGGCATTTTTACAGTCAAGAATGCGATAAAAACGGTAACAGCCGCGATTTTTAATTTAATCACGGCTGTTACTACAGAACATATATTTATATATAATAACATACATACTGATTTCATACAAACTTACCCCAAAACCGCCTCTCAGTTTTGCGTCATTACACAAACTCTTTACAGCATCATCACGCAAGCTCTCTCACTACTTTTTTAACTTCATCATCCGGTGTGAGCGACTCACATATTTTTCTTATTGCTTTTTTGTATGAAACATTATCAAGTTTCATATTTTCTTTATCCGTAAGATAACGCCATGTATCTAGCGGAAATGTAACAAAACACTCTGCTAGAAGCCATCCTGCCGCCATCTGAGTATAATATCCGTTTGAAGAAAAATCACGGTTCACAAGCAAAAGAATTTTATCTATGTACATTCCCTGCTCTTCTTTTTTATTATTTTCACCACACATGCCTATATCTTCAAGCATAACTTTTTTCATTCTCGGCTTTTTATTGCCGTCGGCATCAACCTTAATATAATGGTCAAGAAGCATTATAAGTCCGGCCCTTGCCTCAAATTCATCTTCCGACAATATACATTTTTCCAAAAACGGCAGAAATTCCTGTCTGTATTTATCCATAATTCTGAATTCCACACAAAATCCATCATTAACAGCCCAATTATCAATAAGCGGAACAAATTTCTTTAAATCTTCAAGAGCTTTGTCAAAATCTTTTTCTTTCGCGGTACCCATTCCTATGATATAACCTCTTAGAAGGGTTTCCTCATAGTATAAATCAGGCTCCGTAAGAAGTTTTCTAAAATCCTCATTTTCTTTCACAAGCTGTTTTGCATATTTTTTCAGTGCCGGCTGACGCACACCGATAATATTATTACACCCCGGAATGAGTGAAGATGTAAATGTTTGATAATTTCCTTTATCTGTCATTGATACCAGTTCATCACGTATATATTTAAGCATAATTTCTCCGAATTTCAATCAATATTAATCTGGCACATTTTCATTGCATCCAATGCTATTTTATGCGATTCGGGTGTTACACAGGCACATGCATCTGCCTTAACTGTAATTACAGCTTCAGGCAAAGCTGCCTTCAACAGCATTGCATTACTGATAACACAAATCCCCGTACACACACCCACAAGAACAATTTCAAGATTATCCTGCTTATTTTCATATTCCGTTTTTATATCTTCTGCAAGTTTGAGGGAACCAAAAACAGGCTTATCTATAATGCAAAAATTATTGTCGCTGACAGCTTTCATAATCTCTTCTCTAATCTGCCAGCCAATTGTTCCCTCTATGCAATGTTCAACTGGTAAATTCCGTCCCTCTTGAGTTTCAAGATAATTTTTTTGATGTGTATCCCTTGTAAGAAAAATCTTATCATAATTATCTTCATTGATAACTTCTACAACCTTTGAAACCGCTTCTTCGCACTCATTATTCCCCAATACTCCTGATGTAAAATCATTCTGCATATCTACAATAACTAAAATTTTCATAACTGTTCTCCTTAAATCATTGTCCTTTATATTTATAACCAGCTGCTTTTTTTCCGCCTTTTATCATAGATGTAATTTTACAATCTGTTGATATTAATTTAGATTTTATATTTGCATTAAAATTCGATTTATACAATTCTTTCCCCAGAATCACTTCATACACCCTTTTAACATCTGGGAGTGTAAATTCTTCAGGTAGCAGATTAAAAGCAATATCACTATATAAAATTTTATTTTTTAATCTTAATAATCCTTCTAATATTATTTCATTATGGTCAAATGCCAATTTTTCATCTGTTATGCTTTCCTGCGTATACCCTGTCGTATCCACCACACCATTTTTAAATATTTTTTTATGCAGACAATATTTTATATTAATATTTTCTTCTTCATTTTTAAGTTCCAAAATATCATCATGCAAACTAATATCAAACCATAGTGCTTTTTTCGCATCATCTCCTGCCAGCACTGGCTGTTCTCTCATCAATGTTATATATGCTACATCTATAACACGCATTCTTGGGTCTCTGTCAGGATTACTCATTGTATACAACTGCTCTAGATATGTATTTGTTACTAATCCTGTCTCTTCCTGTAATTCCCTGCAAGCCGCATCATAAGTTGATTCATAAATTCCTACAAATCCTCCCGCCAAAGCCCAGCAGTTAATATATGGATGATTTTTTCTCTGAATTAATAATACTTTCAGATTATCAAGATATCTGCTCATACACAAAATCAGCATATCAACCGTAACACTTGGTCTTTCATACTTTGACGGCTTGTATTGTTTTAAAAATTCTTCCTCTGTCAATCCATCTTTATTTCTTATTTCTCCCATAAATGCTGCCCTCCATGCAAAGGTATTATTTCACTACTTTTTAAAAAAAGAGTATCACTAATCTTAATCCAGGTCAATATATTATCTGATGCATCAGAAATTTATATCTTATTTTTGTAATATTGCAATATATTCACAAATGTATTATAATTTGATAATCAAATATTTGGAGGCTAAAATAAACATGTCCACTACAAATAAAAAATCTTTAATTATAAGCATTGTTTTAAAATCCATCTCACTTGTTGCATCGTTATATGGATTAATATTTACAATTGATAACATTATGTCTTTTACATTTTTTACAACATTGTCAAATGTCGCACTGGACATAATTCTTATAATATTTATTGTGTTAGATATTATTCTGCTTAAAACAGGCAAAGATTACAAAAATAACAAATTATATATATTAAAATTTCTTATGACACTTTCAATCACACTTACATTTCTTGTTTACATGTTGATTCTTGGTCCAACATCTGAAGATGGACTTATCGGTGCATATTTTCGCAATCATGCCGGAAGTTTCGGTGTACATTTTGTAGGTCCACTATTCGCTATAGCTGATTTTCTTCTATTTGATAAAGGATTCAAATCAAAAAAAATATACGCCATATATGCCGTCATTCCACCTCTTTGCTATGTCGGATTCGTATACCTCCTTGCTTTAACCGGCGTACGTTGGTATCAAACAATGACAGCACCATATAATTTTCTTAATTATAATGCTCCTACCGGATGGTTCGGATGGGATTTAAGCCGGATGAGTACTGAAACACTTGGAATAGGCGTTGCATACATGATAATATTGCTTTTATTAATTTTCATAGGCATAGGACTTTTATACCTTACAATTAACAAACAAAAAAAGAATTGAATATGATAACTTTATAGATAAAAACGTCATTTGTCATCAAGCCTATGACGTTTTTAATTCATATTCTATTTCTTTCATCATTGCAATAAACAATTCATCAGGTGTGGCGTAATCACCTATATAATATGTTTGTCCGTCGTCAGCCATATATATTTTAGCTTTTTCCTCGTTATCAGCAAATTCTATCACAAGCAAATCACTTGTCACAATATCCACATGAATAGCCTCTTTATATTTCAATACTAACATAACTTATCTATAATTGCAAGTATTAATATTATTTATTTATTTTAAATATTACTTGCATACTTTTAAAACATATGTTATAAGTATATCTATAGATATGCATATTTATATATTTTTGTAATTTATACTATTATAATCAAGTCACTTTACATTTTTAACGTGAAAGAAAAAACATCGATGTTAAGGATTTTTATTGAAAAATAAACAAAATAGCTTTTCTTTTTATAACGGTGATAATAATGTCGTTATATCTGATGCAGTGGGTAATTTTGATATGTCAGATAATCCTGACGCTCTACGCAATTACGAAGCCGCACTGCATTCTCTTGCAGATAATCCATCAACCAAACATCTGTATGGATATCTCATGTCTGACAAAGAGTGGTTTGACCGTTTTGCCGGCTTCTTTGCCGGAAAGAAAACCCTGCCCCTCTTATATGACCCATTTTTTAAAATGATATTTAACCCGGTTGAATCAAGGGCAAGGCTTTCCGAGCTTGTAAGCTGCATCCTCGGCCAGCATGTAACTGTTATTGAGGTGTTTCCGGATACCAGTTACGCATTTGTTAATTCTTTTGTAATTATGGATATGGTTGTAAGGCTTGATGACGGCAGCATCACAAATATTGAGATTCAGAAAGTCCCTTACGATTTTCCGGCAGCAAGAATCTCATGTTATTCTGCTGACCTTGTATTAAGGCAGTTCCGCATGTTGCAGGGAATGAATGAAGGACAAAGAAACGATTATTACGACGATGCCGCGGCCGGAAAAGCCGGAAATGAAACATCTCAAGCAGCTGATGGTTCATCCAGCAAGCCTTCTTATGAAAACATGAAAAAAGTACATACCATCATATTTTTTGAAAAAAGCAGCAGTTCACTTAAAAGCCCTAAAGACAAAAGACTGTACTTCCATGTTGGAAAGACTGTTTTTAATACCGAAATCAACATGAAGCTTTTGCAGGAATATCACCTGATAAGCCTTGACACATTCAGGAAATACAGATATTCTGACATCATAGAAGGACGTATTGATTCAGCTGATATTGACTGTGATGACACACAGTACGAAAACAGGCTGACGGAAAAGATGAGGCGTGACAGGCTTATGTATCTCTCGCTTTTCACAGCAGAGACACCGGATGAAATCAACCGGCTGGCTGCATTATTTCCGGAACTTTTTCCAATACGCCAGAAAATACGTGAATATCTTACACGCCCGAAGGAGACTAACTATTAAAAGTCAAGCCCTAAAATGATATTTTTTGAATAAAGTACAGAAATGTATTTTTAGATATATTTTGAACTCAGTTAGAGTTCTTTGAACCTTGAAAACTGCA
>NZ_JACOPD010000006.1 GCF_014287955.1 Lachnospira hominis (ex Liu et al. 2021)
AGTTAGTAAGACCCCTTGAAGACGACGAGGTAGATAGGTGAAAGGTGGAAGCACGGTGACGTGTGGAGCTGATTCATACTAATAGGTCGAGGGCTTAACCGAAGAGGTTAGGTTTGTAATGAAACGCAACGAGATAGAACGAGAGTTATCTTTAAAGGTAATCGGATGAAAAAAGATATATTTAATGTGCAGTTTTGAGGGAGCAATCCTTTGGCATAGGGGTGTGGTGAAGTGGTATCATAGGGGTCTCCAAAACCTTTGGTGGGAGTTCGATTCTCTCCACCCCTGCTACGATTTTAAAAATCAAAAATGCTGTGTGAAGTCACATAAATATTGGATAAAGGTGGAATTCTGAACGTCATCAGTTTTTGTTAAAATTTAAGAAATAATTAAAGTTATGATACGCCGTGATGGCGTTATTTTTTTACTTATTTTTGATGTATAACTGATTAATTTATGGCAGATAATCCATCTTTTTATGTCAAAATTTAATAAAAGGTGATAATTATAGAAATATAATATAATGAAACAATTTAAACACCCATTTATGTAGATTGACAAAAATATTACAAGAGAATATATTTGAGATAACAAAGATATGGAGGTGTTTTAATATGTCACTTTTGCAAAAACTATTGAGTATTGGAATGTATAATCAACAACCGAAGCAGATTCAGCAAAGACAACCACAATTAAATCCTGATTTTAAAGGGGTTTATAGACCTGTTGGCAATACATTACAAGAAGTTTATTGCCCGAGGTGTGGAAGTTGGGAGTGTTCACATACTCAAATTCCAATAAATGTACCCGGTAGAGTTAAAACAAGGTATACAGCTAACCTAAATCCATTTAGACCTTTTACGTTAGTAAATAAAAAGGAAAAAGTTGTTCAACAGGGTGGGACATATTATCAACATAGATTTGTATGCAATAAATGTGGCTTGATTTTTATGTAAATGTTATAATCAATTTAATAAGATTTTATTGATTAAGAGGTAAACATTATGTATACTAATAACAAAGTA
Source organism: Lachnospira hominis (ex Liu et al. 2021) (assembly GCF_014287955.1). Lineage (GTDB taxonomy): Bacteria > Bacillota > Clostridia > Lachnospirales > Lachnospiraceae > Lachnospira > Lachnospira hominis. The sequence goes on from NZ_JACOPD010000006.1 coordinate 1,026, forward strand.
GGAAATGTTATATATAAAGTAATTGAATACTTTGGAGATGACGTAAGAAGAATAAATCATTTTCTTAAAGTTTATGGTTATGCTAAGATGATTGGTGAGCGTGAGAATCTTGATGACAGCATGCAGGAGATTCTGGAGGTTACGGCTGTTTTGCATGATGTAGGTATCAAGGTGGCAGAACAGAAGTATAATTCAAGTGCAGGACATTACCAGCAGCTGGAGGGACCTCCTGTTGCAAAGAAGATTCTGGACGAACTTGGATACCCGGATGATTTTGTAGAAAGGGTTATGTATCTAATAGCACATCATCATACATACACTAATATTGATGGCATGGACTATCAGATTTTAGTTGAAGCAGATTTTCTTGTTAACGCGGATGAAGATAGGCTTAGCAGTGATGCGATAGAGAATTTTAAAGAAAAGATTTTTAAAACTACGACAGGAATTGCAGTTTTGGAGAATAATTATCTTAATTTATAAAAGCTGTACTTTTATGGATTGGGATTATTTATATAATTTTAGATAAGATTTTAATTACATTTCAGGAGGAGTTATGCCAAACGTTAATGGAAAGATGTTCAAAAATAATCAGCCACAGAAAAAAAAGGTTAATCCAATTGTTGCATTGATTTTTATAATGGTTTTAGCAGCGGTATTAATAGGATTACAGTATTTTCTGTTGGATGTTCAGACTGAGATATATAATCAGCAACAGCTTGAGTCTACACAGAGTGCAGAATAATAGAGCAGTGACGAAAAAGAAAATAAAAGATTCAAAATTTTATTAGCAAGTAAAGTTTGAAGCATAAATAAAACCAGAGCGGTAACGTAATTAATACATACGCTCTGGTTTTTCTTTATTAATTAATCACTTTTAAGCTGTGATTGTTGTGCCGCTCTTTCCGGCAAGGCTGAGTTTTGCTTTATCAAGGTTAGATATTACAGCTTTACGGCTTGAATCGGCAGTTACAAATCGAATTGATGCATCAACTTTTGGGAAAGTAGTCTTTGCAGGGAAATGACCAGCTTTTATGTAGCCATGCAAATCTGATGCAGTAACATTATCAAATGACTTTTCGTCAGGAGTTCCGTTTCCGATTGTAAGTTTGTCATAAGCAGTAAGGAAAAGAAGTGTTTCTGCATCTACAAGTTCCGCAAGTTTAGCTGCAGTGTAATCTTTCTCAATGATAGCACTTGCACCTTTGAGGTGTGAACCCTGCTGAAGAACAGGAATTCCGCCGCCACCGGCAGCGATTACAATCTGATCTGCATCAAGAAGAGCTTTGACAGCATCAATTTCATAAATGTCAATTGGCATAGGAGATGCTATGATTCTTCTGAATTTACCAGGTTCTTCTTCTGTAACATAGTTACCTTTTTCTTCTTCAGCTTCAGCTTCTTCTTTTGTCATATATCGTCCGATAATCTTTGATGGTTCACTGAATGCAATATCAAATGGGTCAACGCGTACCTGTGTGATGATTGTAGATACTGTTTTGTAAATACCACGATTTAAAAGTTCTTCTCTTATAGCATTCTGTAAGTCATATCCTATATAACCTTCGCTCATTGCACCACAAACAGACATTGGTGCAACTGTTCTGTCGTCAGGATTCAAACGGGCAAATTCAGTCATGGCTGTCTGAATCATTCCAACCTGTGGTCCGTTACTGTGTGTAATTACAACCTGGTATTTAGCTTCTACGAGGTCAGCTATAGCACAGGCAGCTTTTTTAACATTAGTCTGCTGCTCAGGGAATGTTTCACCGAATGCATTTCTTCCAAGAGCAACAACAATTCTTTTATTATTCATAATCAGCCTCCGTTTTATCGTAGCACAATTTAAAAATGTGTACATATAATAAATTATTATAAGATATTTACATACAAAAAGCAAATTATTACGTGCTTTTTTTGAAAATTAAAAGAAGTGAAAATATAAATTAAAAATCGATTGAAATAAATTTTGAAAACAGAGTTGAGTGGGGAATTAAAATGTATGTCAGTGTTGCTGTTATGGATACCGGAATTTTCAGACATATGGATTTTGATACAAGGATAGCTGGATTTGCAGATTTTGTCGGAAGAAAAAAATATTTATACGATGATAATGGTCATGGTACGCATGTTGCAGGAATAATTGCCGGGAGCGGAAAAGGTTCTAATGGAAAATACAGGGGAATTGCACCGGATACATTTCTTGTAAGTGTGAAGGTGCTTGATAAATCAGGAAATGGCAAGATAGAAAATGTTGTGGAGGCAGCCGGCTGGATTATAGAAAATAAATCGGCTATGAATATAAGAGTTGTGAATATTTCATTTGGGACGCGTGCAAAAATGGAGAATGGACCGGCAATTGAGACAGGAGAGGATGATTATGCACTTATCATGGCAGTTGAAAAAATGTGGGATTCCGGAATAGTTGTTGTTGCGGCGGCGGGGAATAACGGACCGGGAAATACAAGTGTTACCGCACCGGGAATAAGTAAAAAAATTATAACGGTAGGTGCATTTGATGATAAGAATTTTTTTTCCGGAAGAGGACCGACAAGGGAGTGTATCGTAAAACCTGAGGTTGTTGTTACGGGAAGTAATATTATTGCATGTAACAATCATCAGGGAAGGTATTCTTCAAAAAGTGGTACCTCTATGGCGGCACCAGTAGTTTCAGGGGCCGTGGCACGACTTATTAAAAACAATCCGGATATTACTCCTAAAGAGGTAAAGATATGGATGAAAAGCTGCTGTAAAAAGATAAACGTGCCATCTGAAAAACAGGGATGGGGAGTGCTGGATATCAGAAAGTTTGTTACCGGATGAAATATTATTATAAAAAAACGAAAAAAGTAATAGCATTTATATAAAAATAATGGTATACTTATTACAGGCGTTCAAATTAAATATTTAGGAGAAGAACAGGGAAGTGATACTTATTTATGAAAAAGGGAAGAAGGGCAGCATCGAAGTTATAGCGGAGGATTTACAAACAAGGCTTGAAGGATATGGAATAGATATTCATAAAGAATCATATGATTTGGGCGAATGTATGATGGCAGCTGATGAATCGAAGGTTTACATGTCCGGGAAGAAGAGAAGCAGGAGCAGAGGATTTGAGGTATGTTATGATATACAGGATTCTGGCAGCGAATTCGACAACATGACATATGATGAATTATATAGCAGATTTTTATGGGAAAAGTATGTGGTCGTGATAGCATCGGATGAACTTTTTTCAGAGGCAGAAGGCTTAATTAAACTTGATATTGCAATGCAGCTGTTTCAGAGTTGTAATATTACAGTTTTTACAATATATAATGACAGAATATTAAAAAAGATACCTAAGAGGGCAGAGTGGCTTGAAAAAACATATTTATTGAGTATTCCAAAGAATATGGATTTACAGAATGTGACGGCTGCTATTGCAAAGATTTACTGGAGAGACAGGCTGTCTGTTCAGAAGAGTAAAGGAAATGACATATATACTGATAATGTAAGAAGGAGCAAGCTGTGTATTGATACAGTTTTGTCAAATATTCTGGCTGATAATGCGACATGTGATGATGAATTAACAGCGATGAACTACTGTATGCTTGATATGATTAAGAATTTATAGTATACTATATTTATATTGCCGTTTTATGCGTTGCTTTTGATAAAAAGCCTGCATAAAACGGTGTACATTTGAGTTAAATGCAGTATTTTAGTTTTGGAGGAAATTTTTTAATGATTAGTGCAAATAATGTAACACTTCGTATTGGTAAGAAAGCACTCTTTGAAGATGTTAATATTAAGTTTACTGAAGGCAACTGCTATGGTCTTATTGGTGCAAACGGTGCCGGCAAGTCAACATTTCTTAAAATACTTACAGGACAGATTGAACCGAGTAAAGGTGATGTGAGTATCACACCTGGACAAAGACTTTCATTCCTGGAGCAGGATCACTTCAAGTATGATGACTGTGTTGTTCTTGATACTGTAATCCGTGGCAATGAGCGTCTTTATGAAATAATGAAAGAAAAAGAAGCAATATATGCAAAGGAAGATTTTACGGAAGAAGATGGCAATAAGGCAAGTGAGCTTGAAGCAGAGTTTGCTGATATGAACGGATGGGAAGCAGAGTCTGATGCGGCACAGCTTCTTAACGGACTCGGTGTTACAACAGATTTGCATTATAAACTTATGTCAGAGCTTAATGGTAGTGAAAAGGTTAAGGTTCTTCTTGCAAAGGCTTTATTTGGTAATCCGGATATACTTCTTCTTGATGAGCCTACTAACCATCTGGATCTTGATGCTATTGCATGGCTTGAAGAGTTCCTTATTAATTTTGAGAATACTGTAATTGTTGTATCACACGACCGTTATTTCCTTAATAAAGTATGCACACAGATTGCTGATATTGACTATGCAAAGATTCAGCTTTATGCAGGTAATTATGATTTCTGGTATGAGTCAAGCCAGCTTCTTATTAAGCAGATGAAAGAGGCCAATAAGAAGAAGGAAGAAAAGATTAAGGAACTTCAGGATTTCATTCAGAGATTCTCTGCTAATGCATCTAAATCTAAGCAGGCTACTTCAAGAAAGAGAGCATTGGAGAAAATTGAGCTTGATGAAATCAGACCATCAAGCAGAAAGTACCCATACATTGATTTCAGACCGGCAAGAGAGATTGGTAATGAAGTTCTTCAGGTAGAAGGAATTTCTAAGACTATTGATGGTGTAAAGGTGCTTGACAATATTTCATTTATTGTTGGACATGATGATAAGATTGCATTCGTAGGCTCAAATGAGCTTGCAACAACAACACTTTTCAAAATTCTTACGGGTGAGATGGAACCGGATGAAGGAAGCTTCAAATGGGGAGTTACGACATCAAGAGCATATTTCCCTAAGGATAGTGCAGCAGAATTTAACTGCGACGATACTATTGTTGAGTGGCTTACACAGTACTCACCGGATCCGGACCCAACATATGTAAGAGGTTTCCTTGGAAGAATGCTTTTTGCAGGTGAAGACGGAGTAAAGAAGGTTAAGGTCCTTTCAGGTGGTGAGAAGGTAAGATGCCTTATTTCAAAGATGATGATTATGGGTGCTAATGTACTTATATTTGATGACCCTACAAACCATCTTGATATGGAATCTATTACAGCACTTAATAATGGTCTTATTAAGTTTAGCGGTGTTTCATTATTTACATCGCATGACCATCAGTTTATACAGACAACTGCCAACAGAATCATGGAGATTGTTCCAAGCGGACAGCTTATTGATAAAATCACAACATATGATGAATATCTTGAGAGTGATGAGATGGCAAGAAAACGTCAGGGATTTGCTGAAGCAGCAAATGATGATGAGGATTAATATTATGATGTACACAAGCCTGTGTCCCATTGGGATACAGGCTTGTTTTAACTGCCGGTAAATGGTATAATATTAAAATATGCAAAATAATGGCTAATTGTCTGCATTGCATCCGGCAGCAGATATCAGAGCTGAAAGTGGAGGAAAGAAAATGGCGGAAAGCAGAAAGAAAAAAGAGGTGCCGGAACGCTCAGGTAAAAGTAGTAAAACAACGCAGAAAAGTGCCGCTAAAAGAAAAACCACAAATTCTTCGGCAAAGAAAAGTACAAGACAGACAAAACAGGAAGCAGCTGCTAAAGCTGCTTATGGTGCCAAAATGCAGGATGAAGTTATGGTGCTGTTGTCTTTTGCTGTTGCACTTATTCTTATTCTGAGTAATTTTAATCTTGTAGGAAGTGTCGGTAAAGGCATTAAATGGTTTATGTTCGGGCTGTTTGGCGTAGTAGAATATATATTTCCTGTAATTATGGCATTTACGCTTGTTTTTATGATTTCCAATAAGAATATTATTGCTGTAGCAAGAATTAAGACGGTAGCAGTATACATTTTTACAATAATTTTATCAGCTGTATGGTTAAGAATTGTTAATGAACCTAAGATAGCCGATGCAGGAATTATGGAATTTTTTACATACAGTGCTGATTATAAATCCGGTGGAGGATTATTTGGAGGAATTTTATGTAGAATCCTTTCGCCTATGGGATTCTGGGGAACAATGGTTGTCCTTATTATTCTTGCAATTATATGTATTATTGTAATTACGGAAAAATCATTTATTAATGGTATTTTAAAGGTTAAAAAGAATGGTTCACGTATGATGATGGCTGCAAAACAGGATTATGATATTTACAGGGAACATTCAAATGAGCGTCTTGCGGGTCGTGATATGTATGATGATGAAGATGAAGAAACACAGGAAGAATATCTTGCGAGACGGCGTCGTGAAAAAGAGGCAAAGCTTCAGGAAAAATATGAGAGGCAGGAAGAGCGTGCAAGGAAAAGAATGAATAAAAAAGCACGCGGTGTGACACTTGATACACAGCTTCCGAAGAAAGAAGAGACTGTAAAAAGTGTGGATGTGCATGAGATTGTACCTGATATATCAGTGCATGATGAATATTCGGCAGATATATATGATCCGGGTGACTCATTTGAATATATGCAGGAAAATGTAGATGATAATATAGAAGAACATATAGAGAATGATTCATATATTGATTTATCTGATAGTTCAGGTGTTGATTTATATGAAGATTCAAATGAAGATTCAAATGAAGATTTATATGAAAATTCATATGGAAACCCAAATGAAGGTACAGACACTAATTCATATGATAATACATATGAGAGTCCGGCAGAGGATACAGATATATCAGTAACTTCAGATAATAGAACCAATACAGCAGACATGGCTGAATCAGATAGTCAATTAGAAGAAACTGAAGAAATCCGGATGGGAAAAAGTGTGGATAAAAAGAAACAGGAATATGTTTTTCCACCTGTCAGCCTGCTTAACAGAGGAAAAGGTACAGATAAAGCCGGACAATCGCGTGAAAATAAAGAAACTGCAATGCGGCTGCAGCAGACATTGCAGAACTTCGGTGTTAAAGTTACTATCACAGATATAAGCTGCGGACCTGCAGTTACAAGATATGAACTGCAGCCGGAGCAGGGTGTTAAAGTAAGTAAGATTGTATCACTGTCAGATGATATAAAACTTAATCTTGCAGCAGCAGATATCCGAATAGAGGCACCAATTCCGGGAAAAGCCGCAATAGGAATAGAAGTTCCAAATAAAGAAGCAGGAAGTGTATCTTTAAGGGAACTTATAGAGACGGATGCATTTAAAAACAATACATCTCAGATTGCATTTGCGGCTGGAAAAGATATTGCCGGAAAACCTATAATAGCAGATATAGCAAAGATGCCGCATCTTCTTATTGCAGGTGCGACAGGCTCAGGTAAGTCTGTATGTATAAATACAATTATTATGAGTATTCTTTACAGGGCAAATCCTGAAGATGTCAAGCTTATAATGATTGACCCTAAGGTTGTTGAACTTAGTGTATACAACGGAATTCCACATCTTTTAACTCCGGTTGTGACAGACCCGAAGAAGGCGTCTGGAGCATTGAACTGGGCTGTTAACGAGATGACGAAGAGATATAAGCTTTTTGCAAAAATGGCGGTCAGGGATTTGAAAGGATACAATGCTAAGGTATCAAAGATACAGGTTGGTGAAGACGAGACACCGCCTGAAAAGATGCCACAGATTGTAATTATTATAGATGAGCTTGCAGACCTTATGATGGTTGCACCGGGAGAGGTTGAAGATTCAATCTGCCGTCTTGCACAGCTTGCAAGAGCAGCGGGTATACACCTTATAATTGCAACACAGAGACCGTCAGTTAATGTTATAACAGGTCTTATCAAGGCGAATGTGCCATCAAGAATTGCATTTTCGGTATCATCAGGTGTTGATTCGAGAATTATTATTGATATGAATGGTGCAGAAAAGCTGCTTGGTAAAGGTGATATGTTATTCTTCCCATCGGGATATCCAAAGCCTGTACGTGTGCAGGGAGCATTTGTATCAGATGATGAAGTTGGAAAAGTTGTCGATTTCTTAAAAGAACATATGCAGCAGGAAGTTACATATAACGAAGAAGTGACTAATACCATGACGGCAGCAACGGGAAATGTGTCAGGACAGGATAATGAAAAAGACAGTTATTTTGCCGATGCGGGACGATTTGTAATAGAAAAAGAAAAAGGTTCTATTGGAATGCTGCAAAGATATTATAAAATCGGATTTAACAGAGCCGGACGAATAATGGACCAGCTTGCAGATGCCGGCGTTGTAGGTCCGGAACTTGGAACAAAGCCGAGAAAGATATTGATGACAGCCGAAGAGTTTGAAGAATACTTAAAGAAAAATAATTTATAATTAAAGGAGAACAGACATGGGCGTAAAGAGTGATATTGAAATAGCACAGGAAGCACAGATGCTTGATATAAGAGAGGTGGCGGCAAAAGTAGGCGTTGCAGAAGATGACCTTGAACTTTATGGTAAGTATAAGGCAAAGATTTCTGATGATTTATATTCAAAACTTGAAGATAAAAAAGATGGAAAGCTTATCCTTGTAACAGCAATTAACCCTACACCGGCTGGAGAGGGAAAGACAACAATAACGATAGGGCTTACACAGGCACTTAATAAGATGGGCAAAAAATCAGTTGCAGCATTAAGAGAGCCTTCACTTGGTCCATGTTTTGGAATAAAAGGCGGTGCAGCAGGTGGTGGATATTCACAGGTAGTGCCTATGGAAGAACTCAATCTTCATTTTACAGGAGATTTTCATGCAATAACATCTGCAAATAACCTTCTTGCAGCAATGCTTGATAATCATATTATGCATGGCAATGAATTAAGAATTGATACCAAGCATATCGTTTGGAAACGCTGCATGGATATGAATGACAGAACATTAAGAAATATTGTAATCGGCATGGGCGGACGTATGGACGGTGTTATGAGAGAAGATCATTTTATCATAACAGTTGCATCAGAAATAATGGCTGTTTTATGTCTTGCAAAGGATATGAAAGATTTAAAGGAGCGTCTTGGAAGAGTAATAGTTGCATATAATGTTGACGGTGAACCTGTTACAGCAGATGATTTAAAGGCAACCGGTTCTATGGCGGCACTTCTTGCAGACGCAATTAAGCCTAATATGGTACAGACACTTGAACATACACCTGTACTTGTTCATGGCGGACCATTTGCCAATATTGCACATGGATGTAATTCAGTAAGAGCTACAAGACTTGCATTAAAATTATCAGATTATGCTGTTACAGAAGCCGGATTTGGAGCTGACCTCGGGGCAGAAAAGTTCCTTGATATAAAATGTCGTCTCTCAGAATTAAAACCGGATGCAGTTGTCATTGTTGCTACAGTAAGAGCACTTAAATATAATGGTGGTGTTGCAAAAGATAAGCTTAATGAAGAAAATATGGACGCGCTTAAAGCCGGTATTGTTAATCTTGACAAACATATTGAAAATATGCAGAAGTTCGGCATACCTGTTGTAGTTACACTTAATGCATTTATAACAGATACACAGGAAGAATATGAATTTATAAAGAAGCATTGTGAAGATGCAGGCTGTGAGTTCGCACTTGCAAAAGTATGGGAGAAAGGCGGCGAAGGCGGTCTTGAGCTTGCAGAAAAGGTAATAGAGAGCATAGAAAACAAAAAAGCTGAATATAAACCAATTTATGAAGATTCAGATTCACTTAAAGAAAAGATTGAAAAAGTTGCAAAAGAAATATATGGTGCAGATGGTGTTACATATGACGATGCAGCTACAAAAGAATTACAGCATATTGAGCAGATGGGATTTGGAAACTTCCCTGTATGTATAGCTAAAACACAGTATTCACTTTCTGATAATCCTAAGCTTCTCGGAAGACCGGAAAACTTTACAATAAATGTAAGAGAGGCATATGTTGATGCCGGTGCCGGATTTGTTGTAATACTTACAGGAAAAATACTTACAATGCCGGGACTGCCTACTCATCCGGCTGCCGAAAATATTAATTATGATGAAGAATCAGGTAAAATAACAGGTCTGTTTTAATATGAAAGGAGAACTGCATGAAATTATCAGAACTTTTACAGGGACTGGAATGTGAAATTGTACAAAAAGGTTTTGAATGTGAGATAACTTCTCTTACTTCTGACTCAAGAAAAGTTACTGAGAATGGTGTGTTTATATGTATCACCGGAGCTGTGAGTGATGGACACAAATATATTCCACAGGTTATACAAAAGAAAGCAGGAGTAATTGTAATTCAGGATAGTGCACTTGGAAATGATGAAACGGCTTCTCTTATAAAAGAGATTCCTTCAGATATAACAATTGTCAAAGCACAGAATACAAGACTTGCACTTGCAGTTATGTCGGCAAACTATTTTGGTAATCCGGCAAAAAAGCTTTTTACAATTGGAATTACAGGAACAAAAGGCAAGACAACAACAACATATATGGTCAAGAATGTTCTTGACGCATGTGGAATTAAGACCGGCCTTATAGGTACTATTGAGACGATTATAGGAGATGAACATACGCCGGCATGCAATACGACACCGGAGTCTTACGATATTCATAAAAGTTTTGCGAAAATGGCTGAACAGGGATGTAAGGCTGTTGTAATGGAAGTGTCATCACAGGGGTTAAAGCTTGACCGTACTGCTGGAATTATGTTTGACATAGGTGTATTTACAAATCTTGAGCCAGACCATATAGGACCTAATGAACATGCATCATTTGAGGAATATCTTGAATGTAAGGCAAAGCTTTTTTCACAGTGTAAGGTTGGCATTGTCAATGCCGATGATGAACATACGCCAAAAATTCTTGAACATGCAACATGCAGTATCGAAAGTTATGGTATATCAGATAAGGCTGATATTCGTGCAAAAAATATAACGCTTTTCCATGAACCGGGAAAAATAGGACTTAGTTATGACTGTGAGGGGCTTGTGAACATGCCTGTTACATTAAAACTGCCGGGTAAGTTTTCAGTGTATAATTCACTGTGTGCAATAGCTGTTACGAGACATTTTAATGTGGATAAAGATACGCTTGAAAAAATGCTGTATGAAGTTAAGGTAAAAGGCAGAATAGAGATAGTTCCTGTATCTGACCGATTTACACTTATGATAGATTATGCACATAATGCAATGGCATTGAAAAGTATACTTGAAACATTAAAAGAATACAATCCTAACAGACTTGTATGTCTTTTCGGATGTGGCGGCAACCGCTCAAAGGAAAGACGTTTTGAAATGGGAGAAGTTTCCGGAAAGCTTGCTGATCTTACAATAATCACATCAGATAATCCAAGATTTGAGGAACCTCTTGATATTATTGAGGATATTAAGACAGGTATTTCAAAGACAACAGGAAAGCATGTTGATATTCCTGACAGAAAAGAAGCAATAAAATATGCAATAAAAAATGCACAAAATGGCGATATTATTGTTCTGGCAGGAAAAGGACATGAAGATTATCAGGAAATAAAAGGTGTAAAATATCCTATGGATGAGAGAGTTCTTATAAAAGAAGTTGTTAAAGAACTTGAATCAGAAGGCTGGAAAAGATAAAGCTGCAAAAATATGTGAAAGGGTGTGACGGATGTACGCAAATATTATTGTTGATATTTCACATGAACAATTAGATAAAACATTTCAATATCATGTACCCGATGCATTACTTTCGCAGATAGATACAGGAGTTATGGTTAATATTCCGTTTGGAAGGGGAAATCGTATTATAACAGGCTATGTTATAGAACTTACATTGAAAGCAGAGTTTGATGAAGAAAGAATAAAAGACATAGACAGTGTCGTTCCTAATCGTGTAAAAGCTGTTGAAGATATGATAAAGCTTGCAGCATGGCTTAAACATAATTATGGCGGAACTATGAATCAGGCTTTAAAAACAGTAATTCCTGTCAAAGAAAAAATCAGGCAGAAAGAAAAAAAGCATATAAAGCTTAATGTTACAAAAGAAGAAGCAAAAGAATTTATAAAAAATGCGAAGAGAAAATCACCGTCAAAGGAGAAACTCATAGAGTATCTTTCTGATAGAGAAGAAGCAGATATGGATGTGCTGAAAAATGAAACAGGCATATCGCCTTCGACAATAAAATCGTTGGAAAACGATGGAATAATACAGATTATTTCAAGGCAGCTATACAGGAATCCTGTAAAAGAAGATGAAATACAGGAAGATAAGATAAGCCTTAATAATGAACAAAAAAATATTGTTGATGATTTTATAGGTGATTATGATAGAGGAATAAGAAAAACATATCTTATTCATGGTGTGACAGGAAGTGGAAAAACTCTCTGCTATATCAATATGATTGAACATGTTGTCAGACAGGGAAAACAGGCTGTTATGCTTATACCTGAAATTGCATTGACATTTCAGACTGTAAAAAGATTTTATGACAGATTCGGTGAGAGAGTTTCAATTCTTAATTCAAGAATGTCCAAAGGGGAGCGTTATGACCAGTTTTTAAGGGCTATGAGAGGTGAGATTGATGTGATAATAGGACCCAGGTCTGCTTTGTTCACACCATTTTCAAATCTTGGACTTATAGTTATAGATGAAGAGCATGAAATGGCATATAAAAGCGAGCAGACACCATCATATCATGCAAGGCAGACGGCAATTCACATAGCCCAGACAAAAAATGCTTCTGTTGTGCTTGGCTCTGCAACTCCGTCGGTTGAAAGTTATTATAATGCAAAAAAAGGCATATATAAGCTTTATGAATTAAAGAACAGAGCTGCGGGGGCAGATATGCCGGACGTTGCCGTGGTAGATTTAAGAGAAGAATTAAAACAGGGGAACCGTTCGATATTTTCAAGAAAGTTAAAAGAACTGATTGAAGACAGAATAAGAAAAAAACAGCAGATAATGCTTTTTCTTAATAAAAGAGGTTATGCCGGTTTTATTTCATGCCGTTCGTGTGGTTATGTCATGAAATGTCCACATTGTGATATTTCTTTGACAGCACATAATAATGGCAGGCTTGTATGCCATTACTGCGGATATCAGACTGGGTCTGTTAAGTTATGTCCCAAGTGTGGTTCAAGATATATCTCTGGATTTAAAGCCGGGACACAGCAGGTTGAGGAAATGCTGAAAAAAACATTTCCGGGAATAAGAGTTCTCAGGATGGATATGGATACAACATCAGGTAAGGATGGGCATGAAAAAATAATTTCAGAATTTGCCGCTCATAATGCAGATGTGCTTGTAGGCACACAGATGATTGTAAAAGGCCATGATTTTCCAGATGTTACACTGGTAGGTGTGCTTGCGGCAGATATGTCTTTGTATACAAGCGATTTCAGGGCAGGAGAGAGAACATTTCAGCTGCTTGTCCAGGCGGCAGGGCGTGCCGGAAGAAAAAATCTTCACGGTGATGTTATAATACAGACATATACGCCGGATAATTATAGTATTGTGGCTGCACAAAAACAGGATTATGAAATGTTTTATGATGATGAAATATCATTCAGGAAACTTATGGGATATCCGCCGGTAATGCATATGCTTGAAGTAAAAATTTCATCAAAGAATGAAGGAAATCTTGAAAAATCATGTGATGATATGAAAAAATTTTCAGACATGGCAGACGATAAAAAGCTTTTTATAACAGGTCCCGTTGTTCCGCAGGTATATAAGCTCAATGATATTTATACACAGGTATTATATGTTAAGGCGGCTGATTATGAGAGGCTTACGCAATTTAAAGATAATATAGAAGTGCATGTAAAGGATAATATATTATATAAGAATGTAAGTGTACAGTTTAATTTTGATTAAGGAGGTAATGCATAATGGCATTAAGAAACATTAGAATACTCGGAGATGAGATTTTAAAAAAGCAGGCAAAAGAAGTTACAGAGATGACACCTAAGATTGAGGAATTAATCGATGACATGTTTGAAACTATGTATGATGCAAACGGATGCGGACTTGCTGCACCACAGGTAGGAATAAGAAAAAGAATAGTTGTAATTGACTGCGGTGACCAGCCACTGGTACTTATTAATCCTGAAATTCTTGAGACAAGCGGAGAACAGACAGGTCAGGAGGGCTGCCTTTCTGTTCCAGGAAAAGTGGGCATTGTGACAAGACCTAATTATGCAAAGGTTAAGGCTCTTGATGAAAATATGGATGAAATAATTGTCGAGGGCACAGAACTTCTGGCAAGATGTCTCTGCCATGAAATAGACCATCTTAACGGGATAATGTATGTTGATAAAGCGGAAGGACCGCTTATGGATACAGAGGAGGCAGAAGAAAATTAATGAAAGTTGTATTTATGGGAACGCCTGATTTTTCAGTTGGTACATTAAAGGCAATTGTAGAAGCAGGACATGAAGTTGCAGCAGTTGTCACACAGCCTGATAAACCGAAAGGAAGAGGCGGTGCGATGAGTTTTTCAGATGTAAAGCAGGCAGCTATTGAACTAGGACTTTTAGTGCTTCAGCCGAAACGTGCAAGGGATGAAGAGTTTGTAAATGAACTTAGAAAGATAAATCCGGATGTTATAGTAGTAGTCGCATTCGGACAGATTCTTTCAAAAGAAATTCTTGATATGCCAAAATATGGATGTGTCAATGTTCATGCTTCACTTCTTCCAAAGTACAGAGGTGCATCGCCGATACAGTGGGCAGTAATTGACGGTTGTGAGTATTCCGGCGTAACAACAATGATGATGAATGAAGGAATTGATACCGGTGATATTCTTCTTGTTGAAAAAGTAAAGCTTGATAGTAAAGAGACAGGAGGAAGCCTTTTTGATAAGTTAAGCGGTGTCGGTGCTGCTCTTCTGGTGAAAACTCTTGATGAACTTGAAAAAGGTACAGTAAAGCCTGTAAAGCAGAATGAGACTGAAGCAACTCATGTAAAAATGCTTGATAAATCATTTGGTAATATAGATTTTTCAATGGAGGCTGCAAGAATTGAGAGACTTATAAGAGGTCTTAATCCGTGGCCGAGTGCATTTACACATTTCAATGGAAAATTGTTGAAAATATGGGATGCGGATGTTTGTGATGATGTTGTTTGTGAATCATGTGAATCTGTTGTGAACGGAATGATAACACATGTGGACAACAATTCGTTTATCGTAAAATGTGGGGATAACTCGCTTAAAATCAATGAACTTCAGCTTGAAGGCAAGAAGAGAATGAAAACACAGGATTTTTTACGTGGAAATCATATTAATACAGGGGATATCCTTGGAAAATAAATGATTTTTGTGGATATATGTTAGTATTTGGATTTAAGGAGGTAGCAGCTTATGCCATATGGATATTACGGATATTATTTTGACCCGACATATATTTTGATAATTATTGCAGCTATTATATCACTTATTGCACAGTGGAGAGTTAATTCAGCATTTTCAAAATATTCAAGGGTGGCGAGCATGTCAGGAATGACAGGTGCACAGGCAGCAAGAATGATTTTGCAGTCAAACGGAATAAATGATGTGTCTGTACAGAGGATATCAGGTAAACTAACAGATCATTATAACCCATCTACGAAAGTGCTTAATCTTTCGGAATCTGTGTATGGTTCAACATCTGTTGCAGCTATAGGAGTTGCGGCACATGAGTGCGGTCATGCTATACAGCATGCAAGAGGATATTTTCCACTTTCTTTAAGAACTGCACTTGTGCCTGTTGCGAATATCGGTTCACAGCTCTCATGGGTATTTATCATAGTTGGTGCAATTTTAAGCTTTAACCAGACACTTATAACAATAGGTATTATTATGTTTAGTGCGGCCGTGCTTTTTCAGCTTGTTACGCTTCCTGTGGAATTTAACGCTTCTGCAAGAGCTCTTGAACAGCTGGAAAGTAATGGTATACTTTACAGGGATGAAGTAAGCCAGACAAGAAAAGTATTGTCAGCTGCTGCACTTACTTACGTTGCAGCAGCGGCTACAGCAATCTTGCAGCTTTTAAGACTTATAATTCTTTTTGGAGGAAGAGACCGGAGAGATGACTGATAAAATGCAGGTTAATTTACGACAGGTAGCTATGGAAATACTGTATGAAGTACAGAAGAATAATGGACTGCTTCATGTTGTATTATCGGATGCTTTAAAGAAATACCAGTATCTTGATAAAAATGAGCGTTCATTTATCTCAAGACTTGTACAGGGAACAGAAGAAAGAAAAATAGAACTTGATTATATTATAGACAGTTTTTCAAAAACTCCTGTAAAAAAACAGAAAGATGTTATAAGAATTATTCTGGAAATGTCTGTCTACCAGTTAAAATATATGGACAGTGTGCCGGCTTCAGCAGTCTGCAATGAAGCGGTAAAGCTGGCTGTAAAGAAAAACTTTGGGACGCTTCGCGGTTTCGTGAATGGTGTTTTGAGAAATATAGCAAGAAATATTGATAATATTGAATATCCGGATAAAAGTACGAATACAGATAAATATTTATCTGTAAAATATTCAGTTCCGGAGGAGCTTGCAGGATATTTTCTTAAAAAATTCGGTGATAATGAAACAGAAGAAATGTTTGAAGCATTTAACAAAGATAAGTCAACATATATAAGATGTAATACAAAAAAGACAGATATTGCAGGTCTTACGGCTGCACTTGAGGCAGAGGGAGTTACAGTTACAAATGAAGGCATAGATAAAAGAATTGATTATGCTTTGAAAATATCAGGGTATGATTATCTTGGCGGACTGAAGTCATTTCGCGATGGACTGTTTTTTGTGCAGGATATAAGTTCCATGCTTGCATCACAAGGCGGCTTTATTAAGCGGGATGCGTATGTTATAGATGTGTGTGCCGCACCGGGTGGAAAGAGTATTAATGCTGCTTTAATGGCTGACATCGGACATGTAAGTTCAAGAGATATAAGCGGGCGTAAAGTATCACTTATAAAAGAAAATGCTGAAAGACTTGGAATTGATAATATTACGTATAAAGTATGGGATGCTGTTAAAAAGGATGAAGAAAGTGTAGAAAAAGCAGATGTGCTTATATGTGACCTGCCTTGTTCCGGACTTGGAATTATAGGAAGAAAGCCGGATATAAAGTATAATGTTACATATGAAAAAATAAAAGAACTCGCTTTACTTCAGAGGAAAATACTTTCAACAGTCTGGGAATATGTAAAAAAAGACGGAATACTTATATATAGTACATGTACGGTTACTCCTGAGGAAAATGCAGAAAATACTGAATGGCTTGTGAATAATTATCCATTTGAACTCATTGGAAAACCTGAACAGATTATGCCTCAGGACGGCACAGGAGACGGATTTTACATAGCAAGGCTTAAAAGGACGGAATGACAATGGAAAATATTGATAACAGAATAGATATAAAGTCAATGACAATTGATGAACTTGAAGAACTTCTTGTGTCAATGGGAGATAAGAAGTTCCGTGGAAAGCAGATTTTCTCATGGCTGCATGAAAAACTTGTTGTTTCATTTGATGACATGACTAATTTATCAAAACCGCTACGTGAAAAACTTGAAGAAAAATGCAGAATTACAGCGTTAAAAGCAGAAACTGTGCAGGTTTCAAAAATTGACGGAACATCAAAATTTCTATTTGAATTATATGACGGCAATCTTATAGAAAGTGTTCTTATGAAATATCATCATGGTAATTCTGTATGTATATCTTCACAGGTTGGCTGCCGTATGGGATGCCGTTTCTGTGCGTCCACACTTGATGGATGTGTGAGAAATCTTACGCCATCAGAGATGCTTGACCAGATATATACGATTCAGAAAATTTCCGGTGAGAGAGTTGATAATGTTGTAGTCATGGGTTCTGGTGAGCCAATGGATAATTTTGATAATATTATCCGCTTTTTAAGTCTGTTAAACAGTGAACAGGGACTTAATATCAGTGCGAGAAATATTACTGTATCGACATGTGGAATTGTACCTAAGATTATAGAGCTGGCAGATAAAAAACTGCAGATAACGCTTGCAATATCGCTTCATGCTCCTAATGATGAATTAAGAAAAACGATGATGCCTATTGCAAATAAATATTCAATTGAAGAGATTATGGAAGCATGCCGGTATTATTTAAAGCAGACTAACAGACGAATTTCATTTGAATATAGTCTTGTAAAAGATGTTAATGATACAGAGGAGTGTGCACAGCAGCTGATATCGCTTGTGAAAGGGATGAACTGCCATATAAATCTTATTCCGGTTAATCCTATTAAAGAAAGAGATTACAGGCAGTCAGAGCAAAAAGCTATTTATGCTTTTAAAAATAAACTTGAAAAAAATGGAATAAATGTTACTATAAGAAGGGAAATGGGCAGAGATATTGATGGTGCCTGTGGACAATTAAGAAAAAGCTATATAGGCAAATGAATGTAAAGAATGGAGATAACAATGGAAGCATTTGCTTTGACAGATGTGGGGATTGAAAGAAAAATTAATCAGGATTATGTCTATTTTACCCTGAAACAGACAGGGCATCTTCCGAATTTGTTTATAGTTGCTGACGGCATGGGAGGACATAAGGCAGGAGACGTTGCATCAAGGTACACTGTTGATGAATTTGTATCTTTAATAGAAAATGCTACTGAAAAAGATGACATAACAGTTATAAGTGAGGCAGTTACAAAGGTAAATACGATGCTTCTTGAAAAGGCAAAAGAGTCACCTGACTATACAGGAATGGGAACAACTCTTGTTGTTGCTACGATTAAAGATGAAATGCTTCGTGTTGCAAATGTCGGTGACAGCAGGCTGTATGTTATAGGTACAGATGGCATACGCCAGATTACAAGAGATCATTCACTTGTTGAGGAAATGGTTTCTATGGGAGAAATAGACAGAAAAGAAGCAAGAACACATAAAAGGAAAAATATTATTACAAGAGCTATAGGTGGAGACAGTTATGTTGAACCGGAAATGTTTTGCGTAGAACTTATGCCGGATGATATAATTATGATGTGTTCTGACGGACTTACGAATATGATTGAAGACGAAGATATATTTAAGATTGTTAAACAGAATCTGCCGCTTGATAAAACAGCAGAAACATTAGTTGATACAGCTAATAGTAATGGCGGTAAAGATAATATTTCAGTCATTTTAATAAAACCTTAAAAGGTGAAACAGCAAACAGAAATGGAGAATTTTATGTTAAGAAAAGGAATGTTTTTGGCAGACAGATATGAAATTCTGGAACAGATTGGTACAGGTGGAATGTCTGATGTCTACAGAGCAAAGTGTCATAAGCTCAACAGATTTGTAGCAATCAAGGTCTTGAAAAAAGAGTATAGCGAAGATAAGACTTTTGTATCAAAATTCCGTGCAGAAGCACAGGCAGCAGCAGGACTTACACATCCTAATATTGTAAATGTATATGATGTTGGTGATGAAAATGGCATTTATTATATTGTAATGGAACTTGTAGAGGGAATTACCCTTAAAAAATATATAGAAAAGAAGGGAAAGATTCCATATAAAGAGGCTGTAAGCATTGCAATCCAGGTAGCAAAAGGCATGCAGGCGGCTCACAGCCATCATATCGTGCACCGCGATATCAAACCGCAGAACATTATTATTTCAAGGGATGGCAAAGTCAAGGTTACTGATTTTGGTATAGCAAAAGCAGCATCTTCAAGTACAATTACATCTTCTACAATGGGTTCTGTTCATTATATAAGCCCTGAACAGGCCAGAGGTGGTTATTCAGATGAGAGAAGTGATATATATTCATTTGGTATTACACTATTTGAGATGCTTACCGGAACAGTTCCGTTTGATGGGGATTCAACAGTTTCTGTAGCTGTACAGCACATACAGGAAGAGATTCCAAAGCCATCGACAGTTGCCGATGGTATTCCTGTAAGCATTGATATGATTGTACTTAAATGTACACAGAAAAAAACAGAGAGAAGATATCAGGATGCAGCAGAACTTATTGCTGATTTGAAAAAATCTCTTGTGGCACCTGATGAGAATTTTGTTAAGATGATGCCTGTATATAATGCACCTGGTCAGCCTGAAACAGTTCAGGCTGCAGAGGAAAGCAGCGAAAATAATGATGAACAGGAAAATCAGAATAGTGATGAAAGTATGGCAGAAAATAAAAAAGACAGTGAAGATATCGATGATGAATTATTAGATGATGAACTTCTTGACGATGATGACGATGAAGAAGATTCTGATTCCGATGATGACGATGAAGAAGATATTGACGATGAGAATAATGATAAACTTGATAAGATATTCAAGTGGATTGGTGCCGGAATTATAGCATTAATAGTTATTATAACAATATTTGTTGTTGCAAAACTTTTCATAGGTGGTTCTTCAAATAAAAAGGAAGAGGAAACAACAACTCAGGCACAGACAACTACAGCAGCTTCAAAAGAAGATGCTTCAAAGAAAGTTTCTGTTCCTAGTGTTATCGGTAAGACTGAGGAAGAAGCAAAGACAACACTTAATTCACTTGGTCTTGGATATAAGGCGACGTATCAGCCATCGAATACAATCCCTGAAGGAACAGTAATTTCACAGGGAACAAGTTCAGGTACAAAGGTAGCAAAGAATACAACAATAACACTTTCAATAAGTTCAGGTCCTGAAAGTTCATCAGTTCCTAATGTTGTCGGACAGGATCAGGTTCAAGCATCATCGATACTTGAGTCTGCCGGATTTAAGGTATCGGTAAAACAGTCATACAGTGATTCAGTAGAACAGGGCAAGGTAATAAGCCAGTCACCTTCAGGCAGCACAACTGTATCACCGGGTTCAACTGTAACAATTACAGTAAGCCAGGGCAAAGAGACAAAGATGGTTACTGTGCCAAATGTTGTTGGTATGAATAGTACAGATGCACAGAATACTCTTACATCTTTAGGACTTAACTACAGTATCGTTGAGACAAAAGATACTAATGTAGAAAAAGGTAAAGTAATAAGTATATCTCCTTCTGCAGGACAGCAGGTTGAGGAAGGAACATCCGTTAAGATTTATGTAAGTAAAGGTCAGGAGACAACAACTGCTGCATCTGGAAACGGAGCAGGAAATAATAATTCCGGTTCAGGAAACAATACAGGAAATAACAGTCAGCAGCGTGCTGCAGGCAGTAACTAACAGAATATGGTTTACGGAAAAATAATTAAAGGTATTGCAGGTTTCTACTACGTTCATGTAGAGGCCTGCGGTATTTATGAATGTAAAGCAAAAGGAAACTTCAGAAATAAAAAAATCAAACCGCTTGTAGGAGATAATGTACGTATTGAAATAATTGACGAAGAAAATTTCAAAGGCAATATTGAAGAGATACTTGAGCGGAAAAATGAGCTTATACGTCCCGCTGCGGCTAATATTGACCAGGCACTGCTTTTATTTGCAATTAAAGAACCTGCTCCAAACCTGAATCTGCTGGACAGATTTCTTGTTATGATGGATTACCAGAATGTACCAGTTATAGTATGTTTTAATAAAGTGGAACTTGTAGACGAAAAAGAGCAGGAAAGGCTTCGCAGCATATATGAAAAATGTGGATGCCGTGTTTTATTTATGAGCATATACGAGAATAAAGGCGTAGATGAATTAAAGAAACTTCTGCATGATAAAACAACAATTCTTGCAGGACCATCAGGTGTTGGTAAATCGTCATTTACTAATATTTTACTTGAGTCAGATACAATGGAGACAGGCGGAATAAGCAGAATCGGAAGAGGAAGACATACTACCAGGCATTCAGAGATATTTAATATGTATGGAAAGTCATATATATGTGATACACCGGGATTTACTTCACTTATGCTTCCTGAACTGGAAAAAGAGGATTTAAGATATTATTTTCCGGATTTTGAAGAATTTGAGGGTAAATGCAGATTTAATGGCTGTGTTCATGTAAATGAGCCGGGATGTGCGGTTAAAATGGCTGTTGATGAGGGAATACTAAGCAAAGACAGATATCAAAGTTATGTCACTTTGTATGAAGAGTTAAAAAATAAAAAGAAGTATTAATTTCTTTTGAAGAACAAGGAGAAAATTATGAATATTTTATCGCCGTCTATTCTTTCAGCAGATTTTACCAAGCTGGGAGAAGAGATTGAGACAATAGATAATGCCGGGGCAGAATATATCCATGTTGATGTAATGGATGGAATGTTTGTTCCGAGCATTTCTTATGGAATGCCTGTTATAAAGTCAATAAGAAAATCAACAGGCAAAGTCTTTGATGTTCATCTTATGATAAGCGAGCCAATAAGATATATTGCTGATTTTGCTGCATCAGGAGCGGACATGATTACTGTTCATGTTGAGGCGTGTTCGGATGTTGTTGCAACAATTGAGAAAATAAGAGAGTATAAGCTCAAAGTTGGTATAACCTTAAATCCGGACACACCGGTATCAGCTATAAAACCATATCTTAACAGAGTTGATATGGTATTGATTATGAGTGTTAATCCGGGATTTGGAGGACAGAAGTTCATTACTTCATCAGTCGATAAGATAAAAGAAGTCAAAAGATTAAGAGATGAGTTGAATCTTTCATATGATATCGAGGTCGATGGCGGAATTAATATTGACAATTTGGCAACGGTTCTTGAAGCAGGTGCCAATGTCATTGTTGCAGGTTCTGCAATTTTTAGAGGTGATGCCGTTGAAAATGTTAAGAAATTTAAGAGTATTATGAGTGTATGGTAATATTTTATGATGAGTCCTGTGACGGTTCTGACAGGACTCAAAATTAATTATGTAAATTAATAAAAAAGTGTTGATATTTACAAAAAACATGTATATAATACAAATAGGAACAGATAAAGTTCTCTTCATCATCTATGATGAGTCCTGTGACGGTTCTGACAGGACGGTAAAATAAAAATTGACCGAGTGATGAGTCCTGTGACGGTTCTGACAGGACGGTAAAATAAAAATTGACCGAGTGATGAAGCTAATTACGAGAGGCTTATAAAAGTCTCTCGTTTCTTTTACCCTGCTTAATCAAGCAGATATTTCCCAAAGGAGAAAATTGAATGATATTATCTGAGAATGATTATCAGATTCTAAAATTGACGGATGCATTTTATAAGGCATATCCTAATCCGCCATATATAGAGATTTTAAAGAAAAAACAGAGAGCGTATAATTGTTTATTGTTTCAGACTCATTATAATTATTTTATATGTATTCCATATAGAACAGAAATCAGTCATAGATATGCATTTCATTTTACCAATACATTAAGAGCAAAAAAACATAAATCAGGATTGGATTACAGCAAAATAGTTATTATAGAGAAATCAGAATATATTGATTCTACAGATGCGATTATTGATAAAGATGAATTTAATGAGACTATGGTGAATCTTGGACGTATAAAAAAAGAGGCATTAAATTTTGTTGAAGATTATATTGCACATATGAAAGGTGAAAAGCCGTTACATAAAAAAGAATTTGACAGAAGGTATGGTTTTTCTCCGTTGAAATATTTTCATAAAGAATTGGGAATATAAGAAAATCTTTCCTGCATTTCATTCGTGCTGAAAAAACTGTAATTCGTGCAAATTGTCACACAAGATGTTTTATTTTTTATATTATAAATACAACGTATAGCAGAAACAATTAAATAGAAGTACGTTTTATTTCAAATGTGAAGGAGGAAACAAGATGAAGAATAAATTATTTACAATTTTAATCGGTCTTGCCATGGTGGCAGCAATTCTGCCTGCCTATAAAGTAAAGGCGGAGGAAACGGGACACAAACATTGCATATGCGGTGCACAGCATACAGAAAAAGGAGACCATGTAAGCGATACGCAGACAGAGTATTCTACAAGATTGTATATGAAAGACGGAAAACTTATGATGGGTGACGGAGAGTGGGAAACAAGAGAAACTGCTCTTACACCATATGTTTCATATGATGCGTATTCATTGGAAAGCGGAAATTATTATCTTGACACGGACCTTGAGTTTAGTTATGAACTTATAGAAATGCCTGTTCTTTTTATTGACGGAGATGTAAATCTTTGCCTTAACGGTCACAGTATTATACTGGCTTCATCACAAAGTTCTGTAATTGAAGTTATTAAAGGAAAAAGTCTTACTTTGACCGATTGTAAAGGCGGAGGAAATATTTCACACAAAGGTATTTATTCTGCGGGACACGGAATAACTACAGCAGGAACATTTAATATGTATGGAGGAAATATCACTAATAATTTTACATTTGGAGTGACCAACAATATTGCTGATAAGGCCAACAACGGCGGTGGTGTGTTTATTGAACCGAACTGTACAATGAACATGTATGGCGGAACAATCACTAATAACAAAGCTGTAAGCGGAAAGGATTCTTCAACAGGTGAAGCCATTGAAGGACACGGCGGTGGTGTCTATGTTTCAAAAGACAGCGAATTTAACATGTATGGCGGTGAGATTAGTGGTAACAAATCAAATTTAACAGGAGGCGGTGTATACAATCTCGGCACAATGACTGTGTCAGGTGATGCAAAGATTTCCGGAAACGGAAAAAACAGCAGAAATTACAGCAATGCCTATATGGGAGAAAGAGGAACTCTCACAATCGGCGGTAAACTGACAGGAAAGATAGGCGTCAGCAAGTATGACAGTAAAGTTGGTGACGTTGTCGTAACAGGTGCCGATGCGGACACAGATTACAGTGCAATATTTTTTAGTGACAATTTTAACTTCGATGTTAAACATGATGGCAATAATATTGTGTTGATACCACACACACATGTTTTGGGAGAATGGAAACACAATGGTATTTTACACTGGCATGAATGTGAGGTTTGTTCCAAAGTGCTTGATGATGCAGAACATACATGGGATGAGGGTGTAATTACAAAGGAGCCTACAACCGATGCCGAAGGTGAGAAAACTTTCACATGTGATGTATGTAAAGCAACAAAAACGGAAGCGATTGACAAGCTGCCTGTTGTAAATGACGAAATTCAGGATGGCTCAAACAATTCACAGGATACAGATGTTTCTGACAAAAATCAGAATAATGGCACAACAGGTGAACAGAATAATGACACGTCTGCAATAACATCTCCGGAGACAGGAGACAAGATGAATCTTGTATTGTGGATTGCCCTGCTGGCTGTAAGCACAAGTACAGTTATCGGTACGGCTGTTGTAAAAAGAAAAACAATATAATATATAAACAATAAAACGTATTAAATTGCAAGGCGGCTATCGGAAACGATGGCCGCCTAAAATTATGAGAGAATAATATTGAAAAGATTAGTAAATAATGATATTATTATCGCAAAATACATATAAAAGAGGAAATATGTCTATGCAATCAAAAGTGAATGAAGCGGCAAAAAGAAAAAATTGTGGTTATAATTGTGCCCAGGCAGTGGCATGCACGTATTGTGACATGGCTGGTATTGATGAAGAAACAGCAAAAAATCTTACACAGGGTTTTGCTGCTGGTATTGGAGGCAGTATGGAAGCAACATGTGGAGCGATAATAGGTGCAGTTAGTGTATTAGGTATGATTAATAAAGATGCCGTGAAAACAATGCAGGGTTCAAGAAGAATAATCAATAGATTTAAGGAACAAAATGGTACAGTTGTCTGTAAGGAATTAAAAGGAATAAATGATGGGGTTGTAAAAAGAGAATGTATTGACTGTGTGAAAGATGCAGCGTTATTTCTTGAGGATGAATTAAAATAAGATGGTATTTTGAGCTATACTTTTAATGTGTTATTTAATAATTATCAGAGGATATTTTTATGAAAGAAAATGAAAAAAAATCCAGAATACTTTTACAGCTTTTTATAACATTTATGAAAATAGGCACATTCACTTTCGGCGGTGGTTATGCAATGATTCCGCTTATTCAGAGAGAGACTGTGGTGAAAAGAAAATGGGTAGATGATGAAGATATACTTAATATTGTAGCAATAGCAGAGAGTACGCCGGGCCCCATAGCGATAAATACTTCGACATTTGTAGGATATCGTGTTGGAGGATTTTGGGGAGCTGTTGTTGGAACGGCTGGCATGATACTGCCGTCATTTGTAATAATACTGGCGATTTCTTTTGTATTGAAAAGATTTCAGGATATACAGATTGTAAAGTATGCATTTAATGGTATACGAGCCGGTGTACTGGCACTTATAATAAGAGCATTGTGGCTTATGTACAAGAATGTTAAAAAGTCAGCTGTGACATATATAGTTATGGCTGCAGCATTTGTTTTATGTGCATTTGCTGATGTTAATGTAATTATTGTTATAGCATGCTGTGCATTATTTGGACTTATAACATCTTATATAAAAACAGGAAAAGAGAAGCAGAATATATGATATATATCAGATTATTATGGACATTTTTTAAAATAGGTGCTTTTACATTCGGAGGAGGCTATGCAATGCTTCCGCTTGTAGAGAGTGAAGTCATGGCACATGGGTGGATGGATGAACAGGATATCGTTAATTTTATAGCGGTCAGCGAAAGTACGCCGGGCTCATTTGCTATAAATGTTGCTACATATGTAGGGGAAGAAGTTGCCGGTATTGCCGGTTCGGTATGTGCAACACTTGGTGTTGTGCTGCCGTCGTTTATAATAATTCTCATAATAGCCGGATGTTATAAGAAATTCAGGGACAGCGGCATTATAAAAGGGTGTATGAGCGGACTTAAACCAGCAGTTGTCGGACTTATCGGAGCTTCAGTTATATCAGTAGGCAGGGAAGTATTTATTCCTGATGGATTAGCAGTGGAAATTTTTAAGGCAGCAGGTACATATGTTTCCGCAGGAATACTTGTGATTGCACTTATTTTGTCATTTAAAAAAGTACATCCGATTATAATAATCATTTTAAGTGCAATATTAGGGATAGCAGCCGGATATATTGCATAAAAATAAGAAATGTACATTTTACCATATATGTGATATACTATATTCTATTGTATTATGACATTAAATACTTTTAAAGGAGAAAATAAATTATGAAACTTGGTATCGTAGGTCTGCCAAATGTTGGTAAGAGTACATTATTTAATTCACTTACAAAAGCCGGAGCTGAGTCTGCAAACTATCCGTTCTGTACAATTGATCCTAATGTTGGCGTTGTTACAGTTCCAGATGAAAGACTTGACAGACTTGCAGCACTCTATAATTCAGCAAAGATTACACCTGCTGTTATTGAATTTGTTGATATTGCCGGTCTTGTTAAAGGTGCATCAAAAGGTGAAGGACTTGGTAATCAGTTCCTTGCAAATATCAGGGAAGTTGATGCGATTGTCCATGTTGTAAGATGTTTTGAAGACAGCAATATTGTTCATGTAGATGGTTCAATTGACCCATTAAGAGATATTGAGACAATTAATCTTGAGCTTATTTTCTCAGATATGGAAGTTCTCGAGAGAAGACTTTCTAAGCAGAAGAGAGCATCATATAACAATAAAGAGATTGCAAAAGAATGTGATTTGATTGAGAGACTTATTGCGTTCCTTGAAGCAGGCAATCTTGCAAAGAATTTTGAACTTGAAGATGAAGATGAAGAGGCATTTTTCAAAGAATACAATCTTCTTACAGCAAAGCCTGTAATTTTTGCGGCAAATGTAACAGAGGATGATTTGGCAAATGATGGTGCTGATAACAAGTATGTTCAGGCAGTACGTGAATTTGCAGAGAAAGAACATTGTGGAGTATTTGTAATCTGTGCACAGATTGAGCAGGAAATTTCAGAACTTGATGATGATGAGAAGAAGATGTTCCTCGAAGACCTTGGACTCAAGTCTTCAGGACTTGATAAGCTTATTTCAGCAAGCTACAGTCTTCTTGGACTTATCAGCTATCTCACAGCAGGTGAGACAGAGACAAGAGCGTGGACAATTACTAAGGGTACAAAAGCACCTCAGGCAGCCGGAAAGATTCACAGTGATTTTGAGAGAGGCTTTATTAAGGCAGAAGTTGTATCTTATGACGATTTAATTAACTGCGGTTCATATAATGCTGCAAAAGAAAAAGGTCTTGTAAGAATGGAAGGAAAAGAATATGTTGTTAAAGATGGCGATGTTATTCTTTTCAGATTCAATGTATAAAACCAATTTATAAAGAATTGTAAAATTTTTGTGAAATATATTACAAAACAAAAAATCTATATATTGTGGGCTTTACTACGTTAATACACTATATAAATACAAACAGAGCAGATATTGAGGAATTTCCAATATTTGCTCTGTTTTTTTTGTACAAAAAAGACTTGTGTTTTAGCTAAAATAAGTATAAAATTGACCATAAAGTGGTGGAAAGTGGTAGCAAATGGTTTAAAGTGGTAAATGGAGGCACGAAATTATGTTTATGGGAGAATATAACCATACAATTGATGCCAAAGGGCGTCTTATTGTACCGGCGAAGTTCCGTGAAATATTAGGTGATAATTTTATTGTTACCAAAGGTCTCGACGGCTGCCTTTTTGTTTACCCGAATGATGAATGGACCAGATTTGAAGAAAAGCTGAAAAGCTTACCACTTACTAATAAAAATGCCAGACAGTTTACACGTTTTTTCCTTGCCGGAGCAGCGGCATGCGAAGTTGATAAACAGGGAAGAATACTTCTCCCACAGGTTTTAAGGGAGTTTGCCAGTCTCGAGAAGGACGTTGTGCTTGTCGGAGTTGCAAGCAGAATCGAAATATGGAGCAGAGAACGCTGGGATGAATCTATGAATACATATGATGGTGACATGGATGAAGTGGCAGAAAATATGGAAAGTCTGGGATTTAGTATATAGCAGTTTACTAAGTGTAAAGGAAAGATTCGGATATGGAGTTTAAGCACAAATCAGTTTTATTGGAAGAGACAATTGAAAATCTGAATATAAAGCCGGATGGTATTTATGTGGATGGAACGCTTGGCGGAGGCGGACATTCATATGAGATTGCTAAAAGACTCACTGCCGGAGGAAGACTTATAGGAATAGACCAGGATGCAGATGCGATTAAGGCAGCTACAGACAGATTAAAGGGATTTGCTGACAGGGTTACGATAGTAAGAAATAATTATTGTAATATTGCAGATGTACTTGACGAACTGGGAATAGTCAAGGTTGACGGAATAATACTTGACCTTGGAGTTTCATCTTATCAGCTTGATACAGCTGAACGTGGATTTACATATAATGTAGATGCACCTCTTGATATGAGAATGGATCAGAGGCAGCAGATAACAGCAAAAGACATAGTAAATACATACAGTGAATTTGATTTATACAGAATAATCCGTGATTATGGAGAAGATAAATTTGCAAAAAACATTGCAAAACATATAGTTGCAAGACGTACTGAAAAGCCAATAGAGACAACATTTGAACTCAATGATGTCATAAAGGCAGCTATACCGATGAAGTGCAGGATTAACGGAGGACATCCTGCAAAAAGGACATTTCAGGCAATAAGAATAGAATTAAATCATGAGCTTGATGTTCTTGAAAATTCTATTGATACAATGATAGACCGCCTAAATGCGGATGGAAGATTATGTATTATTACATTCCATTCTCTTGAGGACAGAATTGTAAAAGTAAGATTTAAAAATAATGAGAACCCATGTACATGTCCACCAGATTTTCCGGTATGTGTATGTGGAAAGAAATCAAAGGGAAAGGTTATTACAAGAAAACCGATACTTCCGTCTGAAGAAGAACTTAGTGTTAATTCACGTTCGAAAAGTGCTAAGTTAAGAGTGTTTGAAAGAGCAGGGGAGGCTTAAAAATGGCTGGTAGGAGAGTTGAAAATCAAAGAAGACAAAAATATGGCACAAGTTCATATGTGAGTGGAAATACTGTAAGAAAACTTGCAGCTGCACCACAGAGAAGATATGAAGAATATGATATACCTAAGGAAGTTGAAATAACAGAGGAAGACCGGATTGCCATCAGAAAAAAGCGTAAGGCAATACATCGTGCCAACAGACTTAATTTCCTGTATACAGTCGGAGTGTCAGCTATTGTTATTACAATATTTGCAATATGCTTACAATATCTGAATGTCCAGTCACAGGTCAAGACTAACTCAACAGCAGTTACAAGGCTTCAGTCAGAACTTAATGAACTTACTAATTCTAATGATGAACTTGAACTTGAAATTAATGCAGGCATAGATTACGAACAGATTTATAATACAGCTGTAAATGAACTTGGAATGGTTTATCCTGAGAGAGATCAGGTTATTACATATGATGCGGGAGTAAGTGAGTACGTAAAACAGTATCATGATATTCCATAAGATTATATTACATTTGATATATGGGAGAATTCAGAACGCATATGAATAACGAAGAACTTAGACGTAATAAATACAGAAGAAAAAAGGCAATGCTTAGGAAAGTACAAAACAAAATGGGCGTTGCCTTTTTTGTTATAATTCTTGTACTCTTTGCATTGGCAGTGAGAATACTTCTCATCAACTATAATCACGGAGAAGCTTATTCTAAGACGGTACTTGACCATCAGAGTTATACATCTACAACAATACCTTACAAGAGAGGTCAGATTCAGGATGCTAATGGAACAGTTCTTGCGTATAGTGAGAGAGTATACAACCTGATACTTGACCCGAAACTTATATTGTCTGATGAAAAGTATAAAGAACCGACACTTACGGCATTGACAGAATGTTTTGATTTAAAAAGAAGTGATCTTGAGTCAATTCTTGCAACTAAAAGCACAAGTCAGTATGAGAAGCTGTTAAAAGAGCTGACAAAAGATGAAATCTCAGAATTTGAGAGCCGTGTGGAAGATACAAAAAATAATCCATATATAAAAGGTGTGTGGTTTGAAGACAGCTATATAAGAAAATATCCATTTTCTACACTGGCGGCCGATGTAATTGGATTTGCAAGTGCTGCAAATGGCGGTGAGCTTGGGCTTGAAAATTATTATGATGAGGAACTGTCCGGAACAGATGGTATTTCATACAGTTATGTAGGTGAAAATCTTGATGTTGAGACACAGGAGAAAAAAGCTGAAGATGGCTATAATCTTGTGACAACAATAGATTATAAAGTACAGAGCATAATTGAAAATAAAATAAAAGAATTAAATGCCGAAAGACCATCAAAGTCAACGGCTGTAATTGCAATGAATCCAAAGACGGGGGAGATTCTTGCAATGGCAAGTTATCCGACATTTAATCTTAACAATCCGAGAGACCTGAGTGGTGTGTACACACAGGAAGAGTTGAGCACAATGACTGATATAGAGATGACTGATGCCATGTATGCATTGTGGAGTAATTATTGTGTTTCTACTATATATGAGCCGGGTTCAACTTTCAAGCCATTTACGGTAGCAGAGGGACTTGAGGAAGGTGTTATACATGATGGCGATACATTTTACTGCGGTGGTTTCATGGAAGTCAGCGGAAGCATAATCAACTGCCATGAACACAGCGGACATGGTACTGTTACAGTAAAAGAAGGTCTTATACAGTCATGTAATCCGACTATGATGCAGATTGCAGCAAAGCTTGGTGGTGTGAAAATTGCGAAATATGCGGCACTTTTTGGATTTGGTAACAGGACAGGCATTGATTTGCCGGGCGAGGAAGCCGGTCTTACAATCGGTGAGAAGATGACAGTCATTGATGCAGCATGTAACTCTTTTGGACAGAATATCAATGTAAATATGGTTCAGATGGCAGCGGCATTTTCATCACTTGTAAATGGTGGTAATTATTATCAGCCTCATATAGTAAAAAGAATTGAAAAGAGTACAGGAGAAGTCGTAAAAACGATAGAACCTAATCTTGTAAGACAGACTGTAACATCAGAGACATCACAGCTGCTACGCACATATTTAAGAGCCGGCGTAGATGAAGGACTTGCCAGAAAGTCAGGTGTTGCAGGATATGCTATCGGTGGTAAAACGGGAACGGCACAGAAACAGCCGCGAGAAGATAAGAAGTGGGTTGTATCTTATATAGGATGTGCACCTACTGATGACCCACAGCTTGTATTGTATACAGTAATTGATGAACCATTTGAGACAAACGGAACATCAGGAAGTTCTCTTGATGCACTTAATCTTTCAAGAAGTATCTACGAGGAGGCTCTTCCATATCTTAATATTTATAAAGATATTAAGGCAGAACCGGTTGATACAACCAATAGTGCAGTTGAATCAACTGTAGAACTTCCGGATACAACAAATACAAATAATAATTAAAAAGAGTGATTATATCCGTTATATAGTACATAAAATTATGTAAGCCACTGACATATCAGGAGATGTTTATGAAAAACCGTGATGAAGGCATGGTTAAGACTTATCACCGCAAGAAGCTGCTGGTTAGTATTACATGTGTGATTCTCGCACTCTTACTTATAAGCATAAGACTTTTATATGTATGTGTATTCCAGTCATCGTACTATCTTGAAAAGGCACAAAAGCTGCATGAAAGAGAGCGTGACATAAAAGCGTTAAGAGGTGAAATCCTTGACAGAAACGGAGTTGTGCTTGCATCAAACAAAACAGTATGTACTGTTTCGGTTATACATAGCCAGATTACACAGCCACAGGAAGTAATACAAATGCTTGTAAAAGAGCTTGATATTACGGAAGAAGCTGCAAGAAAGAGGGTTGAGAAAGTATCCTCAATTGAGAGGGTGAAGACAAATGTAGACAAAGAGACCGGTGACAGGATAAGAGAATATAATTATTCAGGTGTCAAGGTGGATGAAGATTATAAAAGATATTATCCATATTCAAAATTATGTTCCAAAGTTCTTGGGTTTACAGGAAGTGACAATCAGGGGATACTTGGACTTGAAGCGAAATACGACGCATATCTTTCAGGTACTCCCGGGCAGATACTCACACTGACTGATGCGTGGGGTGTTGAGGTGAAAAATGGTAATGAAGAACGTGATGAACCTGAAAAGGGGAGTAACCTTTATACCAGCATAGATATTAATATACAGTCATATGCACAGCAGCTTGCACAAAAAACTCTTGAACAGAAACAGGCAAAAAGCGTTTCAATAATCGTTATGAATCCTGAAAACGGAGAGATTCTCGCTATGACAAATGAACCGGAATATGATTTGAATAACCCGTATGAATTAAACAGTGATTTGCTGATATCATCAACAGGAACATCAAAAATGGATTTATTAAATAATATGTGGAGAAATTTCTGTATTAATGATACATATGAACCAGGCTCAATATTTAAAATGGTGACAGCAACTGCCGCACTTGAAACGGGGAGTGTAACATTAAATGACCATTTCACATGTGGAGGAAGTGCTATTGTTGCTGACAGAAAAATAAGGTGCCACAAGACGACAGGACATGGAACACAGACGTTTACACAGACCGTAATGAACTCGTGTAATCCGGCATTTATAGAGTGGGGAAGAAGAGTCGGAACTGAACGGTTTTTTGAGTATATGGGAAAACTTGGTCTGCTTGAAAAGACAGGAATTGATATAGCAGGTGAAGCATCGACAATCATTCACAAGCAGGAAAATGTAGGTGAAGTTGAACTTGCAACAATGTCTTTCGGACAGTCATTCCAGATAACACCGCTTCAGATGCTTCGTGCTGCAAGTGCAATCATAAACGGCGGAAATCTTGTCACACCTCATTTTGCAGTTAAAAGCGTGTCAGAGGCAGATGGAACAGCGGTTGAATTCAATTATGAAATTCAAAGTAATGCCATAGAAGAAAAAACAAGTCTTATGATGAAAGATATTCTCAGGCAGGTAGTTGAAGATGGAGGCGGTAAAAAGGCATATTTAGAAGGATTTTCGATAGGTGGTAAAACTGCAACCTCGCAGAAACTTCCGCGAGGCTCGGGAAAATATATTTCAAGCTTCATCGGATTTTCACCTGTTGATAATGCAAAGGTAATAGCAATGTGTCTTATTGATGAACCACAGGGCATATATTATGGCGGAACAATCGCGGCACCCGTTATAAGGGAGCTTTTTGAAAATATACTGCCTTATCTTGAAATACAGAATAATTGAGAGTAAAATGTGAACATAAAAGCGAATTTAAAGCATGCAAGGGAGAAAGCTGAAATGTTAGATTTAAAAAATAAAAAGATTATGGTCGTAGGAGCAGGAATAAGCGGAATCGGAGCAGTACATCTTCTTAATCAGGTAGGAGCTGATGTTGTATTGTACGATGGTGGTTCAAAACTTAGCGAAGACGATGTGATAAAGAAGTTAAATGGAGACAAAGCACAGATTATTCTTGGCGAATTCAGCAGAGAGTATATGGAAGGAATAGATATGCTTGTCATAAGCCCGGGCGTTCCGATAGATAATCATGTTGTTGTAGAATTTAGAAAGGCAGGCGTTCCGGTATGGGGAGAAGTTGAACTTGCATATAATTATGATAAAGGAACAGTGCTTGCAATAACAGGTACTAACGGAAAGACAACAACAACAGCACTCACAGGACA
This sequence comes from Lachnospira hominis (ex Liu et al. 2021), assembly GCF_014287955.1. Classification (GTDB taxonomy): domain Bacteria; phylum Bacillota; class Clostridia; order Lachnospirales; family Lachnospiraceae; genus Lachnospira; species Lachnospira hominis. The sequence continues at coordinate 35,430 of NZ_JACOPD010000006.1, forward strand.
GATTGTCGGAGCATGGGCAAAAAAGACATTTGTTGTCGGCAATATTGGCAATTCTTATACAAAAGAAGTGTTAAATTCAGATGAAGATTCATATACAGTGGCAGAAATAAGCAGTTTTCAGCTTGAAACGGTGCATAAATTTGCACCTAAGGTAAGTGCTGTTTTAAATATTACACCAGATCATCTTAACAGACATCATACAATGGAATGTTATGAACAGACAAAAGAAATGATTGCAGCTAATCAGACAAAACAGGATACATGTGTACTTAATTATGATGATGAGCGTTTAAGAAAATTTGGCGAAAACAAGTGCAAAGCATCTGTTGTATGGTTTTCAAGTAATGGAAAGGTTCCGGTTGGTGCATATGTTGATGGTGATATGATTAAATATACAGACGGCACATCTACACAGGATATTATTAATGTGCATGATATGAATCTGCTTGGAAAGCACAATTATGAAAATGTTTGTGCGGCTGTAGCAATAAGCAAGGCAGCAGGTGTGCCTGATGATATTATAGTAAATCAGGTACGTGTATTTAAAGCAGTTGAACACAGAATTGAATATGTTGCGACAAAAAATGATGTAATGTATTACAATGATTCAAAAGGAACAAATCCGGAAGCGGCAGTCAAAGCAATTGAGGCAATGCAGCGTCCTACAATTCTTATCGGTGGAGGATATGATAAAGGTTCTGAATTTGATTTATATGTAAAAGCATTCAAGGATAAAGTGAAGCTTCTTGTGCTTATAGGCCAGACAAGTGAAAAAATTGCCGCGACAGCCAAAAAGTATGGATTTGATTCAATTATTTATGCTGATTCAATGGAAGAAGTTGTAAAAATATGTGCACAGAATGCGAAACCAGGAGATGCAGTGCTTCTTTCTCCTGCATGTGCAAGCTGGGGAATGTTTGATAATTATGAACAGCGTGGAAGAATGTTTAAAGATTATGTAAATGCACTTTAAATATTATAAATTAGAAAAGTTATTAAGGAGACAGTTGTGGATAGAACCAGAAAGAAATCGGTAAAAAGATATTTTGACTATAGCCTTTTATTTGTTACAATATTTATTGCCGGCTTTGGCCTTATAATGATTTATAGTACAAGTTCATATACTGCCCAGATGAAATTCGGCAATGCACAATACTATTTCAAAAAACAGCTTATGTTTATGCTGCTGGGGTTTGCTGCCATGTATGTTGCATACAGGATTGATTATCATGTATGGCATAAACTTGCGTTTCCGATTTTTATATGTGCATCTCTTCTTGTATTTGCATTAATTCCATTTGGCAGTGAGGCAAATGGTGCAACCCGCTGGATAAGATTCGGTTCAATTGGTGTACAGCCGGCAGATGTGTGTAAGCCTGCGGTTATAATGATGGTATCTTCAGCAGTCTGCTCATATGGAACAAAGTTAAAGAAGTTCCGGTATGTAATGCTGATATGTATTCTTACCGGTGGCGTTGAGGCTGCACTTGTATTTGTTATTTCAAATAATATGAGTAGTGCTATAATAATTTTTCTTATTGCATTTGTTCAGACGTTTATAGCATATCCGGGATATAAAATATATGTGGCATTGACAGGGCTTGTGGCTGCCGGTGTCGGAGGTATTTATGCATGGCTTACGAATATGATTAAAGGTGGAAATATGACAGAGAGTTTCAGGCTTAACAGACTGCTTGTCTGGATAAATCCTGAAAATTATGCAAGCGATAAAGGCTTTCAGACTGTGCAGGCTCTTTATGCCATAGGTTCAGGCGGACTTTTTGGAAAAGGACTTGGAAAGAGTCTGCAAAAACTGGGATACATACCTGAATCTCAAAATGATATGATTTTTTCGATAATATGCGAGGAGATTGGACTTTTTGGAGCTATTTTCGTTATTATTGTTTTTGGAGTAATGTTATGGAGAATTGCCCATGTGGCACAGAATGCACCAGATTTATTCGGAACACTCCTTGTATCAGGGGTATTTGCACATATTGCGATACAGGTTGTCCTTAATATTGCAGTTGTAACTAATTTTATACCAAATACAGGTGTTTCACTTCCATTTATAAGTTATGGCGGAACATCAGAGACAATACTTCTGGCTGAAATAGGGCTTGTTCTTAATGTTTCAAGTAAAATAAGGCTGGAAAGCTGACAGGATGGATGCACAGATTGTAAATAAATTCATATAATGTTATATAGCATTTCCGGAGGCAGAGTTTTGAAAAATCTGTGTGTTCAGGGTGGACGAAAATTATACGGAAGTGTAAGAGTGCAGGGTTCAAAGAACATATGTCTTCCAGTTATGGCAGCAAGTATTCTCAATGAAGGTATCAGTGTTATTGAAAATTGCCCGTGCATTGATGATGTATTTATAATGCAGGAGATCCTTTCCGGTCTTGGCTGTGTAATTAACAGGGAGCAAAATACACTGATAATTGATACTGCTAATGCTGTAAGCAAGCCTGTTACGGCTGATATGGCAGGAAAACTGAGAGCATCTTCTGTGCTTATGGGACCGCTTCTTGCAAGATTCGGAAGCGTCAAGACGGCAAAACCGGGAGGATGTCAAATTGGAAAAAGACCGATTGATATACACCTTGATGTATTTAAAAGACTTGGTGCATCATGGGAGCTTGATGATGAGTATGTAAGTGTTTCGGCATTAAAACTCCATGAGGCTGATATATATCTTAGATTTCCAAGTGTGGGTGCAACACAGAATGCTATTATGGCATCGGTTAAGGTGCCGGGAATTACTATTATCAGAAATGCAGCTAAAGAGCCGGAAATAGTCGGCCTTTGTGATTATCTGACAGGTTGTGGCGCTGACATAAAAGGAGCAGGTGGTGACACAATTGCAGTAAGAGGTGTGGATAAGTTAAATGACACAGTGTACACAATTCCGGCTGACAGGATGGTGATGGGAACGTATATTGCTTCTGCATGTGCGACAAGGGGAAATATAAAGCTTACCGGATGTAACATATGTGATGCAGAGGGATTTCTCGATGTATACACGGGCATGGGGCTTGAGTACAAAGAGTGCAAAGATGGAATATCTATATTCCAGAAAGAAAGACCCAAAGCGGTTGATTATATAAAAACAAGTGTATATCCGGGATTTCCTACAGATATGCAGTCTGTGACAATGAGTGTGGCTGCATATAGTGATGGAAAGACAGTGTTTGAAGAGAGCATATTTGAAAACAGATTTGGCGTTGCCGGACAGCTTAAAAAGATGGGAGCAGACATATCGGTTGATAAAAATATGGCTCATGTTACCGGCAGAAGCAGACTTACCGGAGCAGATGTTGCCGGAACTGATTTGAGAGGAACGGCGGCTTTATTTGTGGCAGCACTCGCAGCTGATGGCGAAAGTATAATCAGAAACACGCAATATATAAACAGAGGATATGAGAAATTTGTATCGAATTACAGAGAACTTGGAGCAGAAATAATAGAAATATGAAAAGGCAGAAAAACAACAACAGAGTTATAAAAATAGTAGTGCCTGTTATTATATGCCTTGTGGCAGCACTTGTGGTGGCAGGTTATTTCCTGTTCAGGGTAAATAATATATCATACGAAGGAAACAGGCACTACTCTGATGAGGAGATGAATAATTACATATTTGGAACGGATACACCGAATGCGGTTGTATATAACATTTTCGGCAAAAAAAACAAACAGATTCCTTTTATACAGAAATATGAAGTTGAGACAATCTGGCCGGATAAAATGAATGTTACAATATATGAGAAGGCGGTTGTAGGATATATTAATTATATGGGCTGCAACATGTATTTTGATAAGGATGGAATAGTTGTTGAAAGCTCGTCAAAATTATACAGCGGTGTTCCTCAGATAGAAGGATTGAAATTTACATCAATCGTTTTGGGAAGCAAGCTTGATGCTGGAGATGACAGTGTATTTTCGGATATACTTGAACTTACGCAGGCATTTGAAAAGTACAATCTTGATATAGATAAAGTATATTTTGATTCTTCTTATAATGTTACACTTTATATGAATGAAGTCAAAATTATTCTTGGAAATGCAGCTGACATCACGGACAGGCTTTACGCTTTGAAACGCATGGAAAATAAGATTGCCAATCTGAAAGGAACATTATATTTGTCAGATTATAACGGAAGTGAATCGTCTGTTATATTTAAGAAAGAAAATTGAAAAATGTATTGATATTTTGTTTAAAATTTTATATTATATTTAATAAGTGCAAATTGGTTAAGGAGGCAAATACCCTTGTTAGAGATTATGACAAATGACGCAGAGTCATCAGCAAAAATTATAGTAGTAGGTGTTGGCGGAGCAGGTAACAATGCAGTCAACAGAATGATAGATGAAAATATTAGCGGTGTTGAGTTTATCGGTATTAACACAGATGGACAGGCATTGCAGTTATGTAAAGCACCAACAACAATCCAGATTGGCGAGAAGCTTACAAAAGGACTTGGTGCAGGTGCACAGCCTGAGATTGGACAGAAGGCAGCAGAAGAGAATATAGAGGAACTTACACAGGCTATTGATGGTGCTGATATGGTATTTGTAACATGCGGTATGGGCGGTGGAACAGGAACAGGTGCAGCACCTGTAGTTGCCAAGATTGCAAAAGAAAAAGGTATTCTTACAGTAGGTGTAGTTACAAAACCTTTTAAGTTTGAAGCAAAGACACGTATGACTAATGCTATTGCTGGTATTGAAAGATTAAAAGAAAGTGTTGATACACTTATTGTAATTCCTAATGACAGACTTCTTGAGATTGTTGACAGAAGAACAACAATGCCGGATGCATTAAAGAAAGCAGATGAAGTTTTACAGCAGGCAGTTCAGGGAATCACAGACCTTATTAATGTTCCTGGTCTTATTAATCTCGACTTTGCCGATGTTAAGACTGTCATGACAGATAAAGGTGTCGCACATATCGGTATTGGTACTGCCACAGGTGATGACAAGGCGATTGAGGCAGTTAAGCAGGCTGTTACAAGTCCTCTTCTTGAGACAACAATTGAAGGTGCAACACATGTTATCATTAATATATCAGGTGATATAAGTCTTATTGAAGCAAATGAGGCTGCAAGTTATGTTCAGGAGCTTGCCGGTGAGAATGCCAATATCATATTTGGTGCCATGTTTGATGAAAATGCAGCAGATACAGCAACAATCACTGTTATTGCTACAGGTCTTGAAGACAGCAACGTGAATAATGCAATGGCAGGTTTTTCAGCAAAAGTACAGACACCAAGACAGGCAGTTAAGCCTTCATATACATATTCTGGTTCAGCATCAGCTGCTGCTTCAACAAGTGTTAATGCAGGACATGCATCAACACAGCAGACTGCATCAACGATTTCACAGTCACCGCTTCCGGGCTTAAAACAGCCGGGACAGGTTACAAGTAATGTTAAGGAAAAAGGAATAAACATTCCTACATTTTTACAGAAGACAAAGAAGTAATAATGGTTTTGTAAAAAATTATATTTATGATTAATACAGGCTGCCTTGCTTATCATAGTGAGGCAGCCATGTCTTTTTGCTTCGCAAAAACAAGGAGGATGTTATGAGGTATAAAATAAGTGAGCTTGCAAAGCTTTTAGGGGTTTCTACAAATACTGTGAGACGCTACGAAGATATGGGGTATATATCTGCGGTGCGTGACGAAAACAGCGGATACAGATATTACAATGATGATGATATTTTTTCTGTGATGAATGCAAAAATGCATGTAAAATATGGTTTTTCGCATGAACAGATAAGCCAGATGCAGTCATTTTCTCTTGAAGAGACAATTGATGCATACAAAAAAAGAATGGATGAGATGGATAAGCAGATTGCATATATGACTTATCTGCGTCATCGCCTCAAAGATGATTACCTTCTTATGAATAAGGCAGCTACATATTCAGATATTTATGAGAAAATGAGTCTTACTATGTATACAGTTATATATAAAGATGGTGAAAAGCTTCTTCAGGAGCCTGAAAGATTGCAAAAGCTTGGTGAATTTATATATAATTCACCGGAGGTACTGCATACGTATATTATACCGAAAGAATCCGTTGATAATGGCAATTTCCGTGTATGTTGTGGATGGTCAGTAAAGGAAGAACATATGGACAAATATGGAATGACAGAAAACAGTTATACACAGATATATAAAGGAAAACCATCTGTAATGGGCATATCAGAAGTACCGGCAGATATAGGACGGCTGGCAAATGAAAATCCAGAATATTTAAAAGAACTTATGATTGGCAAGCATCTTGATTATATGAAAGAACATAATCTTTATCTTAATGGGGATATAATCGGAATTGTAATTACAAAAGTCCGGGATAGCGGTAAAAATGTTATTTACATGCTTATGAGCCTGCCTTTTGGGAAGAATGATGTATAAAAATTCAAATAGATTATTAAATACATTTGTAAAATATTCTACCGGATATTTTCATAAGTGTACTTATAAAAAAACAATTTTATGTAATTTATGCAAAAAGTGTTGACCTTGACATTGGTTCATACTATACAATTTGTACCTGAAAGAACTTGTATGTAACGTACAGGTTCTTTCAGGTATTTTTAATATAGCAAAAAATAAGGAGGAGAAGCATGAAAAGAATTGCAAAAAGACGTCTCAGTTGTCTTTTGAGTGCCATACTGCTGCTTGTTATGAGCCTTGATATGAGTGCTTTTGCAGGGGTTTTTGAAAAGACAGCAAGAAAAATTGATGTCTGGGATTTCGGTGGTGTTGCTGAGAGTAACACTGAAATGTATCAGAATAATATCAGTGCATCAGACTGGGACAATTGCAGTGATGTTGGAACCAATGCGAAGTTTAATGCAGCAAGCATTAAGTTTGGCGATTTGACACTTATTACAACAAAAGGAGACAGATTGTATTCTACTTCATCAAAGAATTATGGTGCAAGTGGTTATGCAACTACAAAGTATGCAGATGGTTATGCTGCAAATGGTATGTTTTATTCAAATGGTACCGGAGGAGAATCAAGAAGATGCTTTACAATTGATAATGTAAAAGCTGGAGACAAGATTGTTGTCTATATGGTATCAAGTAATGCAGCAACAAGTAATCTTATTTTTAAGTATCTTGGTGAGTCCGGAAAACAGCAGGATTCAAAAGAATTTTCAAACACAGCAGGAAAGTATGAATTTATCGCAAAATACGACGGACAGTATAAAGTATATGCTGATTCTGTGGCAGGAAAACCTTGCTACAACAGAGTTGTAAGAATTCCGGGTGTAAATGTAAGCGGTACAATTGATTTAAATGGTGCTGATATTAAAGATTATAAAATAGTCTTTAAAGATGAAACTAATGATATTTCTTACGAAGCAGAAGTAAAAAATGGAAGCTTTAATGTAGTGCTTGCTGCAGGCTGTGATTATACAGCTGCATTGTCAGGAGTTACAGGATATGGATTTACATCTGACACAAAAGTAATATCTACAAAGACAGATGATATTATATCAGGTAAGGATGGCGTTATATTAAAAGTCGAGGCAAAGTCTGTATACAAGTATACAGGTAAGCTTACAGGATTTGATAAGAACTATGACATTTCAAAATTAAGCGTAAAACTTGAGGCAGATAAGAATACACTTGCAGATGATGTTACACTTAATTTAAACAGCGATATGACATTTGAGGCAACTCTTGAACCTGATGTTGAGTATACAGCGGTTCTTTACGGAGTAAATGATTATGAAATCGTAAAGGGTGCGACAATTCTTGACAACAAGGATGTAAGCAGTGACATTGAAGTTGCCTTAAAGAAAGTATACAAAGCAACAGGTAAGTTTAACGGACTTGATGATGCTTCAAAAGTAACGGCAATTAAGTTTGTTAATGTTGAAGATAAGTATGAATATACAGGAACTGTTAAGGACGGCGGTTATGAAGTTTCATTAAGAGACGGTTCATATCAGGTTGTTACAACAGTTGCTGATTACAGAACTACAACCCATGTTGTTGTAAAAGGTTCTGATGTCAGCAAAGATATTTTATTTGTATCAACAAAGAAAGCAGACGCACTTACAAGAGTACCTGACATTTATGTAGGCTACGAGGATAAGGCAGAACTTAATTATAATACGGTGAAGGAAGCTGTTGCGGCAGCGGCTGCGATGAATCCTTCAAAAGAAGACGAAAGAGTAACAATTCATATCAAACCGGGTACATACAGAGAACAGGTTGTTGTTACAACACCTTATATCTCATTTGTAAACGATGAGAAGAATTCAGGTAAAGATGTCCTTCTTACATGGTATTACGGTATCGGATACGAATATTACAGCATTGATTCAACAGGTTTTTACAATGAAGAAAATGCTTATGACAAATATGAAAAAGCACAGGCTTCAAAATGGGGCTGCTCTGTATATGTAAAGAACAGTGCTACTGCATTCAGAGCCGACGGAATTACATTTGAGGCTTCATTCAACCGTTATATAACAGATGAAGAAATAGAAGACGGTGTAAATGCGGCAAATACAAAGCTTCCTCAGAGAACTTACGGACTTGATGCAACATCAAAGGCTGCAACAGAGAGAGCTACAGCACTTGCTATTGAAGCTGATAAAACGGAATTTACAAACTGTGCATTTTTGGGAAGCCAGGATACACTTTATACAGGAAATTCCGCAACAAACCTTTATTTCAAGAATTGCAGAATCGAAGGTAACACGGATTATATCTTCGGTGACGGCAATGCAGTATTTGATGGTTGTGAACTCAGATTTTTCGGTTACAGCACAGGTTCTGTAGGTGGTTATATCACAGCACACAAGCCGGGTACGGCAACACAGTATGGTTATCTTTTCAGAAATTGTACAATAACAGGAAACAGTGACCTTACAGTAAAAGCAGGTTATCTCGGAAGACCTTGGGGTGCAGATGCCCGTGTTACATTTATCAATACTAAGATGACAGATAATCTTATTAATGATGCGGGATGGTATGAGATGGCTGTTAAGCCTGAGAAAGCTAATTTTGCAGAGTACAATACACGTCTTACAACTGGTGAAGCGGTTGATTTGTCAAAGAGAGCAGGAAAGGCATTAAGTGACAGCGATGCAGCTGCAATAAATGTTAAGTCATACTTTGGCAGCTGGACACCTGTATCATATAAAGATGAGAATGGTACAGTGGAATTTAAGACAGTTCCTTTTGTTGTTGATAACGGCGACATCAATGCACCATATCCTGGACATACACTTACAGCAGGATATTCTCTCGGAGATGTTAATGATGCAAGTGACGCTTCTGTTATACGCTGGTACAGAGTTGACAAAGACGGCAATGAGACTCTTGTTAAGTCATCAACAGCAAATGTAGACAAGACATATAAAATCACTAAAAACGATATAGGAAACTATATTAAAGTTGTTGTTGTTCCTGAGACATTGAGCGGAAACAAGGCAGCAGAAAAGTCTTATAAGGTTGAAGCTTTTGTAAGAGACGGATTTGAAGACCCTTCGGGAAGCACAGATATTGAACTCGGAGATGGTGTAAATATCTTCCTTGCAGGTGATTCTACAGTTAAAGATTATTCCGCAGCAGGTATGTATATGAGCGGAAAAGCACAGAGCGAAGGTGCGTGGGGTGAATTCTTACAGTCATTCTTTGACTCTTCAAAGGTTAAGGTACAGAATTATGCCAACGGCGGAAGAAGCAGCAGAAACTTTATAAACGAAGGTTCTCTTGACAAGATTAAACAGAATATCAAAGAGGGAGATTATCTCTTTATTCAGTTTGGTCATAATGATTGTGCAAACAAATCAGGTTACCTTGAGGATAGATATGTACCGCTCGGAACACCGGATGCAGATGGCGTATATCCAAGTACAGCAGGTACAAAGACAGCAACACCTTCATCACTTGTAAGCAAATATGGTGATACATTCTATTCTTATAACTGCGGTGGTACATACAAATGGTATTTACAGCAGTATATAGATGCAGCAAAGAGTGTCGGAGCAATTCCTGTTCTTGTTACACCGGTATCAAGACTTTACTATAATTCAGATGGTACAATTAAGCCGCATCATGATTCTACAGATAAGACAACAGGTACATATGTTTCATCAAATGATGCTTATGTTACTGCAGTTAAGCAGCTTGCAAGTGAGCAGAATGTTCTTCTTCTCGATGGTTTTGCAATTACAAAATCACTCTATGAGGAGACATATAAGAATGATTCATCTGCAAAGTCAGGTGTATCACAGCTTGCAACACAGATTATGGCAGCGGGAGATAAGACACACAGCAATAAGCTCGGTGGTTTTATCACAGCAGCATTATTTGCTTCAAAGCTTCAGGATATGAATTTATCAATATCAAAAGCAGTCAGCATGCCTGCAAAGACAGCGGGAATCAATCCTGACGGACAGCAGATTTTCAGTATTAACGGAAGCAGTGTATTTACTGCATATGCAGCAGATGATAATGGTAAATATTCAGCACAGTCTGAATATTGGACTAATTACGGACAAGAACTTATTAAGGCAATCGGAACCAAGAAAGATGAACTTAATAAGACACCAGACCCGGTACCGGACCCTACACCAACACCGGACCCTACACCAACACCGGACCCATCAGCAAAAGCTACAGTATGGGTTGTCGGAGATTCAACAGTTTCATCTTTCAGTGATAAGTATTATTATCCTAGATATGGCTGGGGTACACAGCTTTCTGCATATTTTGATGATACTCTTACAGTAAATAATCTTGCATTGTCAGGAAGAAGTTCTAAGAGTTATACATCAGAACCACAGTATAAGACACTTATTGAGGGTATGCAAAGCGGCGATTATCTTCTTATCGGTTTTGGACATAATGATGAGAAAGCAGAGGAGGCAAGATATACAAATCCTAACGGAGATTATAAGACAGCTGGTTCATTTGCCAATTCATTATATGAAAATTATATTAAGCCTGCACAGGATAAAGGTGTTACAGTTGTTGTATGTACTCCTATCGTAAGGAGAACAGCAACTAAAGACTGGGCAAATTCAAATCTTCATATTACATCGGCAAGCGGTGCATTTGAAGGTGGAGATTATGCAAAATCAATTATTAATCTTGGAAAAGATACAGGAGTTGCAGTTGTAGATATGACATCACTTACAAAGCAGCTCTATGATGAACTTGGACCTGATGAGACAGTTAATTTACACGCATGGACATCATCTAAGTCATCAAGTGTAGATAATACACATACAAATATATGGGGCGGAAGATATAATGCTTACCTCATAACAAAGACAATCAAGGAACTTGGCGTAAAGGGAATTTCTTCACACATTATTGATGCAGAAGCACCTAAGAAAGAAGATGTATTAAAGAAGAATCCTGACTATAAGGAAGCAGAATATGTCGGTGTTGTAAAAGACAGTACAATATGGTCACCTGCTGGTGTATTTAAGGGAACTGTATTCGGCAATGTCGGCGGAGCTCCAAGTAAATCAAATCAGACACTTGAAATGAATGATAACAAATTCCATATTCAGGTAAAGAAGAATAAAGGTAAAATAGGTGCATCAGCAGATGGTGTTGCAATGTTTTACTATAAAGTTCCTGTAAAGAGCAAATTTACAATTACAGCAAATGCAACTGTAAACAGCTTTGATTTAAATGACCAGGTATCATTTGGCCTTATGGCAAGAGATGATATGTATATTGATGAAAACCGTACAGATGTACTTGGCGATTACGTTGCGGCAGGACCGTTGAAGCTTGCAACAGCAGGCGGTGTATGGAACTGCTTTGCAAGAAAGAGCGGTGTTCTTACACAGGGTGGAACATGCAAGAGTGAAGTTAAGGCAGGACAGACATATGCGTTAAAGATTGAAAGCAATTCAGACGGATATGCATGCACATTCGGCGACGAAGACACAATAACAGGCGGATTTGACTTTATGCTTACAACAGTTGATTCTGAATATGTATATGTAGGTATGTTCGTTGCTAGAAATGCTGATGTAACATTCTCAGATGTAACACTTATTGTTGACGGTGAGGTTATTACGGGAAATGTTCCGACACCAGACCCAACACCGGATCCGACACCAGATCCAACACCGACGCCAGACCCTAAGCCGGAAAATCCGGGTTCTACGGTTGTTGATGATGTGATTGAAAAAACAGAAGGTGTTGACAAGGCTGTTGTAAAGGTTTCATCAGATGCAGTTAAAGTTACAGAGGAAGAAAAAGCACTTATTGAATCAGGAAAAGATTTACACATATCTGCTGAAATAAAGAATGCAAAAGACACAGTAACCAAAAAACAAAAAGAACTTATTGATTCTGAAGTAAAGAAATATGCCGAAAACGGTATCACAGGACTTTATCTTGACATTAAGATGACAAAGAAAATCGGTGATGACTACAAGGCACCAGTGTCTGAATTAAGCACACCTGCAACATTCAGTGTTAAGATTGCAGATGAACTTAAAAATACTGATTCTTCAAAGGAAAGAACATACAGTGTTGTAAGAATTCATGGAGAAAAAGCTGAAGTTATAGACAGCACATTCGACGAGGCTTCATCAACACTTACATTCGCAACAGACAGATTTTCTGTATATGCTGTTGTTTATGAAGATAAGACAAAATCATTAGAAATTACTAAACCTGATAATGAAAATACAGATAACAATGTAGACAAACCTTCATCATCAGAGACAGTTACTCCTGATGACAGCCAGAATACAAATGCAGCACCTGAAACAGGTGATTCATTTGGAAAAGATATTATGGCAGCATCATTTGCTATGATAATCTGTGCTATGGGAGCAGCATATGTTTTAATGACAAGGAAGAGAAGACAGTTTTAATCAGCTATTCCTAATAATTTTAATACATGTTTAAGGCCGGGGCTGCACTTTAACGATTGAAAGTCGTTAAGGTGCAGCCCCCTTGCTTTGCATAATGAGATAAATTGTCGAAACACGTAATTTAAAGTTTAGTAATATACTACCAGATTTGACAAATTATGCATGTATACAGTCCTATAATATGTCCTGTCAGGAGGTGATAAAAAGGAAAGTAATTTATCTTGATGAATTTTTCGTAATCAATTTTATTATGGATTTTATAGTGCTTTGTATAACAAAAAAAATCTGTAAATTTGCTGCTACATATTTACAGATATTATTATCTGCCACTTTTGGGGCATTATGGTCTGTAATTGTGTTGATTGTACCGGAAAATATCAAAGGAGCGGTTAATATATGTACATATATTTTAATCAGTGCATTAATGATTAGAATATGTGCCGGAAAATGTAATTTTAAAGAATTAATAAGAGGTACTGCAATTCTTTTTGGAGTGACATTCTGCATGGCAGGAAGTATATACATGATTTATTACTATACATATGCTGGTTACTGGATTCGCATGAATCTTCTTAGTGACACAGAGCTGCTTATGTTTACAGCGTTATCGGTTGTAATTGTGGGGATGATTATAAAACAGATAATGGTGCGTATTGTATATGGTGAAAGTGAATGTCTTGTTAAAATAATATTTAATGACAAATGTTTTGATTTAAAGGGATATATAGATACGGGAAATGTACTAAAAGACCCATATTTCAAAAAGAGTGTATCAATAGTGGATTTGGAGTCGCTGAATTTTGGTGGTGACAGTATCAGACAGTTAATTCTAGATGATATAGAGCTTAATACAAAAGTGAAATACCATATGATTCCCTACAATTCGCTGGGATGTGAGAGCGGAATGTTAGAGGTTATTACAGTGGACAGCATGTACATATACACAAAGAAAAAAGTCTATGCACAAAAAAATGCATTGATTGGGCTTAGCACAGTAAAATTATCATCGGATAATGAATTTGATGTACTTGTAAATATAGGAGCTGTGCAGGCAGAAAATTGTATAAAGAAATTAAAATTTGGAGGTTGTTATGGTTTTAAAAGTTGCGGTAGAAGATAGATTTCAATTTAAGGTTGTGCCAAATTTCAGAAATTTTTGTCTGTTAAAACAGTCGGATGTGCATTATATAGGTGGTACGGATGTCCTGCCGGCACCTCTGGCAGCAGATGAGGAGGCGGATGCAATTTCAAAACTTGGCACTCAGGACGAAAAAGGTGCAAAGTCACAGCTGATTGAGCATAATCTGAGACTTGTTGTATACATAGCAAAAAAATTTGACAATACGGGAGTGGGAGTAGAGGATTTAATTTCAATAGGTACGATTGGTCTTATAAAGGCGATTAATTCATATAATCCGGAAAAAAATATTAAGCTTGCAACATATGCTTCAAGATGTATAGAAAATGAAATATTGATGTATCTTAGAAGAAATAATAAAACAAAGGCAGAAGTTTCAATTGATGAACCTCTCAATGTTGACTGGGATGGGAATGAACTTTTACTGTCGGATATTCTTGGAACAGATGAAGATATTATATATAAAGATTTGGAAGATGAGGCTGAGAGAAAAATTCTTAGTAAAGCGATAGAAAAACTTTCAGACAGGGAACGCATGATAGTAGATTTAAGATATGGATTAAGTGCTTCGGACGGAATGGAAAAGACCCAGAAAGAGGTGGCAGATATGCTTGGCATATCTCAGTCATATATTTCAAGGCTTGAAAAAAAGATTATAAAGCGTCTGAAAAAAGAAATGATAAAAAATTCGTGAAAATAAAAAGAAAATGCATGACCGTTATCAGGGTTGTGCATTTTTTCTGTTCATTTTTCTTGTAAAAAAGCTTGACAATTCGGCGTTACTTAGAGAAAATAAAAAGTGTATGCGTAAATGACGCAGGAATGGATGTAAAATGGGTAAAAAGACGCTTAACAGAAATAAGAAAGAGAATCCACCCAAAAGATGGGACAAGATTATCGGTGCAGTTACATTACTGACAATCGTGATATTTGGATTTATTATATATAATGATTATAACGGAAGTTCATCAAAGACTGCAAGTGTAAATGCTGAAAAAAATACAGTTAAACAGACAGAGTCTGAAAAGGTAACAAAAGCTGAGACTGATACAAAAAAGAATTCCAACAGGACGCAGGTTCAGGGAAATCCGACAGTCTGTATTGATGCAGCTCATGGCGGAAGCAGTACGGGAGGAGCGTCCGGTAATTATACAGAAAAGGCAATAACATTGTCAGTAGCATTAAAAGTGAAGGAATATCTTGAGGAGAGCGGAGTTAATGTTGTTATGACAAGAACTTCTGATAAAGATGTTACTAATGAACAGCGTGTAAAAACATGTAACGATTCCAAAGCATCTGCGATGGTTTCAATCCACATGAATTCAGCTGATAAGACAGTTACTGCAAAAGGGGCAGAGTGCTGGGTTCATACTAAAAAACCGGCAGATTCGCAAAAACTTGCAGAGGATGTATTAAAACAGTTAAAGTCAGAGGCAGGATTTAATGACAGAGGTGTCAAGTACGGAACTGTTGCTGACAATCAGGAAAATTATTATATTAATTCACATAGCTCATGTGCAAGCATGGTACTTCAGCTTGGTTTTATAACTGACAGCACAGATGTAAAGCTTGTGACAGATAAGCTTGATACTACGGCAACGGCAATAGCAGACGGCATAGTGGAATATCTTAACGGAAAAGCACACTAGCATGTAAGAATGGAGGATAACTTTGAATCAGGAAAATATCAGAAATTTTTGTATAATAGCACATATTGATCATGGCAAATCAACACTTGCTGACAGAATAATTGAAAAGACAGGTCTCCTTACAAGCAGGGAAATGCAGGAACAGGTGCTTGATAATATGGATCTTGAAAGAGAAAGAGGAATTACAATCAAGGCCCAGACTGTAAGAACTGTATATAAAGCAGAGGATGGACAGGAGTATATTTTTAATCTTATTGATACTCCGGGCCATGTTGATTTTAATTATGAAGTTTCAAGAGCACTTGCAGCGTGTGACGGTGCTATACTCGTTGTAGATGCCGCACAGGGAATAGAAGCACAGACACTTGCAAATGTATATCTTGCACTTGACCATGACCTTGATGTATTTCCTGTTATTAATAAAATTGACCTTCCGAGTGCAGAACCACAGCGTGTAATTGATGAAATTGAGGATGTTATAGGAATTGAAGCACAGGATGCACCACAGATTTCAGCAAAGAATGGTATCAACATTGAAGCCGTTCTTGAACAGATTGTAAAGAAAATTCCGGCACCAAAAGGTGATGCGAAAGCTCCGCTTGCAGCACTTATATTTGACTCGATTTATGATGCTTACAAAGGCGTTATTGTATTCTGCCGTATAAAAGAGGGTACTGTTAAAAAAGGTACAAAGATAAGAATGATGGCAACAGGTGCTGTAGAGGAAGTCGTTGAAGTTGGATATTTCGGTGCAGGACAGTTTATACCTTGTGATGAACTTTCGGCCGGAATGGTTGGATATATAACAGCAAGCATTAAAAATGTATCTGATACACGCGTTGGTGATACTATAACAGATGATGAAAGACCATGCAGCGAACCACTTCCAGGTTACAAGAAAGTTAATCCTATGGTTTATTGTGGACTTTATCCGGCTGATGGTGCAAAGTATCAGGACTTGAGAGATGCACTTGAAAAATTACAGTTAAATGATGCGTCGCTTCAGTTTGAACCTGAGACATCAATAGCTCTTGGATTCGGTTTCAGATGTGGGTTCTTAGGACTTCTTCATCTTGAAATTATTCAGGAGAGACTTGAAAGAGAATACAATCTTGACCTTGTAACAACGGCACCGGGCGTTATTTACAAAGTTCATAAGACTAATGGTGAAGTTATTGACCTTACAAATCCGTCAAACATGCCTGACCCGTCAGAGATTGACTATATGGAAGAACCTATGGTAAGTGCAGAGATTATGGTTACTACTGAATTTGTCGGTTCTATCATGAAACTTTGTCAGGAAAGGCGAGGCGTGTATAACGGAATGGAATATATTGAACAGACAAGAGCGTTGTTAAAATATGACCTTCCGCTTAATGAGATAATTTATGATTTCTTTGATGCTTTAAAATCACGTTCGAGAGGATATGCTTCATTTGATTATGAGATGAAAGGTTATGAAAAATCTAATCTTTGCAAACTTGATATTCTTATTAACAAAGAAGAAGTCGATGCACTTTCATTTATTGTATTTGCGGGAAGTGCCGAGGAACGTGGCCGTAAGATGTGTGAAAAACTCAAAGGAGAGATTCCCAGACAGCAGTTTGAGATTCCTATTCAGGCAGCAATCGGAAGCAGGGTAATTGCCAGAGAGACAGTAAAGGCATTAAGAAAAGATGTTCTTGCAAAATGTTATGGCGGTGATATTTCGCGTAAAAAGAAACTTCTTGAAAAACAGAAGGAAGGAAAGAAGCGTATGCGTCAGATAGGAAATGTTGAGATTCCTCAGAAGGCGTTCATGAGCGTATTAAAATTAGATGAAGAATAGGCAGAGACTGGGGATATATATACATATCCCCTTTTGTGTTAAAAAATGTGCATATTGTGATTTTTTATCATTCCCGGCGACAAAAGAAGTGCAGGAAAAGTATATGTCATCACTTGAATCTGATATAAAATATTGCGTTTCAAAGTATGGTGCAAGGCTTGATGATTATATTGTAGATACAGTATTTTTTGGAGGCGGAACACCGTCTTATGTAAGTCCACAGCTTATTGCGGGGATACTTAAAACATTAAAAAGTGAATTTGTATTTGACGAAAATCCTGAAATTTCAATAGAGTGTAATCCGGGGACTATAGATGACGAAAAAATGCGTGTTTATGCAGAAAGCGGATTTAACAGATGCAGTATCGGACTGCAGTCGGTTCAGGATGACCTATTAAAACAGATAGGAAGAATTCATACATTTAAAGAATTTGAAGAGGGATTTTCTGCGGCAAGAAATGCAGGCTTTAAAAATATTAACATTGATGTAATGTCGGCACTTCCGGGACAGAGCGTTACGGATTATGTGAACGGCCTTAAAAAAATTATTGAATATAAACCTGAGCATATATCGGCATACAGCCTTATTGTTGAGGAGGGAACGCCGGTTTATGAGCATCCCGAAAAGTTCCTGCCGCTTCCGTCGGAGGACGATGAACGGGAAATGTACTATGAAACTGACAGAATTCTTAAAAAAGCCGGATTTGACAGATATGAGATATCGAATTATTCAAAAAAAGGATTTGAATGCAGGCACAATGTCGGATACTGGGAAAGAAAAGATTATCTTGGATTCGGGCTTGGTGCATCATCGCTTTTTGAAAATGTCCGCATGAAAAATATTTCAGATATGAATAAATATATCGGAAATGCGGGAAAGTCGGATTTGTATGAGGACACGGAAATTCTTACAGTAAATGACTGTATGGAAGAGTTTATGTTTCTGGGGCTGCGTATGATGAAAGGTGTGAGCAGCCGGAGATTTCTTAAATTGTTCAATAAAAATATTAATGATGTATATGCAGAACCTTTGGAAGAAAATATTAAAAATAATCTTCTTTGCAAGTACAGGGATGACAGCGGTGAATCATGGTATTGTCTTACACCGTATGGAATTGACATAAGTAATACTGTTATGGCTGATTTTATGCTGTAAAACTGTTAATAAACTGCTTCGGTGTAATTCCTGTGAATTGTTTGAATTCACGCTGGAAATGTGCCTGGTCTGAATAAGAACTGTTCTGTATAAATTCAGAATTCTGGCGGAAAGGATTTTTAAAGATTTCATCAAGTGCGTATTGAAAACGCACATATCTGCAATAATCTTTCGGTCCGAATCCGTAATAAGATGTAAATATTCTGTTGATATGGCGGCATGAAAATCCTGTCTGTTCTGCAAGCAGTGAGACTGAAATGTCGCCTTTTGAATGGATTATCATTGAACGCATATTTTCAATTTCAACAGGACAATGTGTAATCTGGAAACTGTTTCTAAGAAAAGAGTTAAAATATTCAACCCGTTTATCATAATTTCCGGTTGTCAGAAGTTTCTGCACGAAATCGTCAGGCTGTGAATCATTATAAGATGGTATATAAAAAGCATTATCATCCATAACAGATATAAAACATCCGCTGATATCTTCAACCGTATCAGCAGGTATTTCGGTTATGTTCCGGCATCTGTCTATGATTGAAAGATTATAGTTGCCTTTTTTATTATATAAAATTATGAAAACAGTATATGATGATGGTATTATTTTTATATATGTATGATTTTCTGGGTTTGTTGAAAAGTTCATGTCATCATAAATTTTCATGTATGAAGGGCAAAGCTGTTCAGGTATTTCACAGCTGCCAAAATCCAACTCGATAAATGGCTGAATAAGCCTGTTTTGCGTGAATGTCATGTGCTCTATAATCCTTTATAATTCCTTGTTAAAAGAGGTATTTACTATGCTTTATTAAATAATAATAAACAAAAAATAAAAAAAGTCAATAAACATGTCCGATTTTTTCAATAAATAAAAAATTACATATGTATAATAAAGTTAAATTAAACGAAGCGATACACAAAGGCGTGTAACCAATCAGATGTGGTTACACGCCTTTTTTCTTTTCGTTTGATAAGCCTCGCGGGAGAACAGGATCCACTCTTTAAAGGCAGAATAAGAATATGAATTTAAGGGAGGAAAAAATTATGGAATTTTCACCGGTTAATACCGCGTGGGTGCTTATAGCGGCTGCGTTAGTATTTTTTATGCAGGCTGGTTTCGCAATATTGGAATCTGGTCTTACAAGAGCAAAAAATGCAGGTAACATTATTATGAAGAACCTTATGGACTTTTGTATAGGAACACCAATCTACTGGTTTGTCGGATTTGGTATTATGTTTGGTACAGGTTCACTGGTTGGCGGAATTGATTTATTTACAAGAGGAGATTATTCAGCAGTAACTCCTGACGGCGTTCCTTTTTACGCATTCTTTATTTTCCAGACAGTATTCTGTGCAACAGCAGCAACTATTGTTTCAGGTGCTATGGCTGAGAGAACAGATTTTAGGGCTTACTGCATTTACAGTGCAATAATTTCACTTATTGTTTATCCTGTATCAGGTCACTGGATATGGGGCGGCGGCTGGTTAGCTGATATGGGCTTCCATGATTTTGCCGGTTCATGTGCAGTACATATGGTAGGCGGATGTGCAGCACTTGTCGGTGCGATTGTTCTCGGACCTCGTATCGGTAAATATGATAAGAACGGAAAGCCAAGAGCTATTCCGGGTCATAACCTTACAATGGCAGCGCTTGGTGTATTTATTCTCTGGTTCTGCTGGTTTGGTTTTAATGGTGGTTCGACAGTTGCAATGGAAGGAACTACAGTTGCAGCAGGTGGTGTAGGAGAGATTACAATGGGTGCTCTTGCAGGTTCGGTTTTCTCAACAACAAACCTTTGTGCAGCAGTTGCTACAATCGTTGCTATGATGTTTACATGGATTAAATATAAGAAACCTGATGTTTCTATGTCACTTAACGGTACACTTGCAGGACTTGTTATGGTAACAGCAAGTACAGACTGTATCGATATGTATGGTGCAGCAATTGAAGGTATCATTGCTGGTATTGCAGTTGTTGTTGGCATTGAATTTATTGATAAAGTATTAAAGGTTGATGACCCGGTAGGTGCTGTAGGTGTTCATGGTGTTAATGGTCTTTTAGGTACATTTTGTGTAGGACTTTTCTCAACAGGCCAGAATGGTGTAGGAAAAGGTCTTTTCTATGGCGGTGGATTCACACAGCTTGGAATTCAGGCACTTGGTATTATCTGCGTTCTTGCATGGGTTGGTGTAATGATGACTATTACATTTACAATCTTAAAGCACACAGTTGGTTTAAGGGTTGAACCTGAAATTGAAATTGCCGGTCTTGACCAGGCTGAGCATGGTCTTGCTAGTGCATATGCAGGTTTTGAAATTTCTACATCTGAGCTTACATCTGACAGCGATTATGATGTAATTGGTTCTGAGAAGATGGAAGATTCAGTTCCGGCAGTAGTTAAATCTCTTGATGTTCCTGACGGAAAGAAGATTACAAAAGTTGAGATACTTATGAAGCAGGAAAGATTCGAGAAGTTAAAGAAAGCAATGAACGAAATCGGTGTAACAGGTATGACAGTTACACAGGTTCTTGGATGTGGTACACAGAAAGGTGCTCCTGAATATTATCGTGGTGTTCCTGTTGAAATGCAGCTTCTCCCTAAGATTCAGGTTGAGATGGTTATATCAAAAGTTCCTACGATGGATGTTATTAATGCAGCCAGACAGGCACTTTATACAGGACATATTGGTGATGGCAAGATATTCGTATATGATGTCGAAGATGTTGTCAAGGTACGTACCGGTGAATCGGGATATGATGCATTACAGGGTGCGGACGATTAATTAGCTGCTATATTGCGTTACTCCGGCAATATAGAATATATAACCCATAATACACAAAGACCGGCTTCAGTTTATCTGTGGCCGGTCTTTGGTTATGTATGATGGGAAATTATGCCTGTAAACACATTATGTTCTTGAACTATTATAAAAATGTGTGATAGAATAAACAAAAAATAAGGAGGTTAAATCCAATATGGCATTAAAACGTATTTCCGACAGTATTTTATATGTTGGAGCAGATGATAGAACAATAGATTTATTTGAAAATCAGTATCCTGTAAGCAATGGTGTTACTTATAACTCATATGTCATTAAAGACAGTAAAATTGCTGTTATGGATACAGTGGATGAAAGAGCGACAGACCAGTGGTTTGATAATCTTGAAGAAGCATTTGAGGGAAAGGCACCGGATTATCTTGTAGTGTCACATCTTGAACCTGATCATTCAGGAAATATTGAGCGATTCTTAAAAAAATACCCGGATACAATTGTCGTTGCGAATGCAAAAACATTTGCAATGCTTCCGCAGTTTATTGACATTGATGTACCGGAAGATAAAAGATTTGTTGCGGCAGAAGGAACAACACTTGCACTTGGAAAGCATGTTCTTACATTTGTGATGGCTCCAATGGTTCACTGGCCTGAAGTTATGGTGGAATATGAAAGTACAGAAAAAGTGCTTTTTTCGGCAGATGGTTTTGGAACATTTGGTGCATTGGGAGACAGGCTTAAAACATCAGAACTTGAAAATATGCCACAGAGCTGGGCAGATGAAGCAAGAAGATATTTTATTAATATCGTTGGAAAGTATGGTCCTTCAGTCCAGGGGCTTTTAAAGAAAGCATCTGCACTTGATATAAGTGTGATAGCACCTCTTCACGGACCTGTGATTGACAAGGATTTTGATTTTTACATTGATAAATATATGAGATGGTCATCATACCAGCCTGAAGAAAAAGGCACTGTGATAGCTTATTCGACACTTCATGGTAATACACGAAAAGCAGCATTAAAACTTGGAGATGATTTGAAAAAATTATCTGATGAACCGGTTGTTGTATACGATTTATCAAGAGATGATTGTGCAAAAGCAGTTGCAGACAGCTTCAGGTTTGATAAACTTGTACTGGCAGGAGTTACTTATGACGGCGGTCTGATGCCTTGCATGGAAGATTTCATTTATCATCTTAAAATGAAAAATTATCAGAACAGAAAGGCAGCCGTAATCGAAAATGGTTCATGGGGACCGGTTGCAGGCAAACTTATGACTGATGCACTTGCATCATTTAAAAATATGAATGTTTGTGAGACAAAAGTAACAATTAAGACAAGATTGAATGCAAAAAATGAGTCTGAATTATCAGATTTGGCAAAATGGCTGCTGAATTAATTTTAAATTTTATATAAATTGCTAATATTTTAACAAGGCATTATTACTGAATTATGTATTTTAATTGATAATTTGGAATAATGCCTTTACTTTTTAGTTAATTGATACTAAAATAATAAATATCGGAGTGGTATGCACTCCACCAAATTCTTTATACGAAGTGAGGTATAAATTTATGGCAAGAAAAATGAAAACCATGGATGGTAATACAGCTGCTGCACACGTATCTTATGCGTTTACAGAAGTAGCTACAATCTATCCTATTACACCTTCTTCACCTATGGCTGATTATACAGATCAGTGGGCCACACAGGGAAGAAAAAACATTTTTGGCAACACAGTTAAACTTGTAGAACTTGAATCAGAGGGCGGTGCTTCAGGTGCTTTCCACGGTTCACTTGCTGCAGGTGCACTTACAACAACTTATACAGCATCACAGGGTCTTCTTCTTATGATTCCTAACATGTATAAGGTTGCCGGCGAGTTATTACCTGGTGTTATTGATGTTTCTGCAAGAGCATTAGCATCACACGCATTATCAATTTTCGGTGATCATCAGGATATTTATGCCTGTCGTCAGACTGGTTTTGCTATGTTATGTAGCAACAGTGTACAGGAAGTTATGGACTTAGGAGCAGTTGCTCATCTTGCTGCAATTGAAGGCCGTGTACCATTCCTTCATTTCTTTGATGGCTTCCGTACATCTCATGAAATTCAGAAAGTTGAAGTATGGGATTATGAAGACTTAAAGGAAATGTGCGATATGGATGCAGTTGCTGCATTTAAGAAGAGAGCACTTAATCCAGAGCATCCTGTTCTTCATGGTTCAGCTCAGAACCCTGATATTTTCTTCCAGGTAAGAGAAGCTTGTAATCCATATTACGATGCAATACCTGATTTGGTTGAAAAGTACATGAACATGGTTAATGCTAAGATTGGCACAGATTATAAGCCATTTAACTATGTTGGTGCTCCAGATGCAGAAAAAGTTATCATTGCTATGGGTTCTGTATGCGAAACTATCGATGAGACAATTGATTATATGCTTGCTAAGGGCGAAAAAGTCGGTGCTATTAAAGTACATCTTTACAGACCATTTTCAGCTAAGCATCTCCTTGCAGTTATGCCTAAGTCAGTTAAGACAATCAGCGTAATTGACAGAACAAAGGAGCCTGGTTCAATCGGTGAGCCACTTTACCTTGATGTGGTTGCTGCATTAAAGGGAACAGAATTCGAGAGCGTTAAAGTCCTTAATGGTCGTTATGGTCTTGGTTCTAAGAATACAACTCCTGCTGATATCTTTGCTATTTTTGCAAATGAGGATAAGGCTGGATTTACAGTTGGTATCGTAGATGATGTTACTAATACATCACTTCCTCGTATAGAGACAGCTAACACAGCTCCTGCCGGAACAACTTCATGTAAGTTCTGGGGTCTTGGTGCTGATGGTACTGTAGGTGCTAACAAGAACTCTATTAAGATTATC
The DNA here is from genome assembly GCF_014287955.1 of Lachnospira hominis (ex Liu et al. 2021). GTDB lineage: Bacteria > Bacillota > Clostridia > Lachnospirales > Lachnospiraceae > Lachnospira > Lachnospira hominis. Next base: position 59,743 of record NZ_JACOPD010000006.1, read on the forward strand.
GGTGATCATACTCCTATGTATGCTCAGGCATATTTTGATTATGATTCAAAGAAGTCAGGTGGTGTTACAACATCTCACCTTCGTTTTGGTAAGACTCCTATTAAGTCTACATACCTTATTGATAAGGCTGATTTTGTTGCATGTCACTGTCCTGCATACATGAATAAATATGACATGGTTCAGGATGTTAAGGATGGCGGTACATTCCTTCTTAACTGTGAATGGTCTCCGGAAGAAGTCGGAAATCATATTCCTGGACAGGCTAAGAGATATATGGCTGAACATAATGTTAAGTTCTATATCATTGATGGTATTAAGCTTGGTAAGGAAATTGGTCTTGGCGGACGTATCAATACTGTACTTCAGTCAGCATTCTTCAAACTTGCCAATATCATTCCTGAGGATGAAGCTATCCAGTATATGAAAGAGAAAGCTCTTGCTTCATATGCTAAGAAGGGTGATGATGTTGTTCAGATGAACTATCAGGCAATTGAAAGAGGTGCCAATGAAGTTGTTGAAGTACCAGTTCCGGCAGAATGGAAAGACTGCAAGGACGAGGTCCTTGGCGAACAGGCAGTTTCAGGTAAACCTGAAGTTCTTGATTTCGTAAATAACATTCAGAAGCCAATCAATGCCTGCCAGGGTGATAAACTTCCGGTTTCTACATTTAAGAATGTTATTGATGGTACATTTCCACAGGGAACAGCAGCTTATGAAAAGCGTGGTGTTGCAGTAGATGTTCCATGTTGGAATTCAGAAGGATGTCTTCAGTGTAACCAGTGTGCATATGTATGTCCTCATGCAGTAATCAGACCAGTTGTAATGAATGAGGAAGAAAAGAACAATGCACCTGCAGGCATGAAGGTTACACCTATGACTGGTATGCCTGGATACTACTTTACAATGACTGTATCTGTACTTGACTGTACAGGTTGTGGTTCATGTACAAATGTTTGTCCTGGTAATAACAGAAATGATGTATTAAAGATGGCTTCACTTGAAACTCAGATGGATGAGCAGAAGTTCTTTGAATATGGACTTACTGTTTCAGACAAGCCAGAAGTTCTTGAGAAGTTCAAGAAGGGTACAGTTAAGGGTTCACAGTTCGTTCAGCCATTACTTGAGTTCTCAGGTGCTTGTGCAGGATGTGGTGAGACACCTTATGCTAAACTCATTACACAGATTTGTGGTGACAGAATGCTTATTGCCAATGCAACAGGTTGTTCATCAATCTGGGCCGGTTCATCTCCATCAACTCCATATACAGTAAATAAGGCTGGTAAGGGACCTGCTTGGGGCAACTCATTATTTGAAGATAATGCTGAGTTTGGTTTTGGTATGAAACTTGCTCAGGATGCTAACAGAGCAGCATTAAAGAATAAGCTCGATGAAATCCTTGCTTCAACAGATAATGCTGATGTTAAGGCAGCTATCGATGAGTACTATGCTACATATGAAGATGGCGAAGCTAATGCAAAGGCTACAGATAAACTCGTTGCAGCACTTGAAGCTTGTGGATGCGACAAGGCTCAGGAAATTCTTAAAGAAAAAGAATTCCTTTCAAAGAAGTCACAGTGGATATTCGGTGGTGACGGATGGGCTTATGATATCGGTTACGGCGGACTTGATCATGTTCTTGCAGCAAATAAGGATGTCAATGTATTCGTCTTCGATACAGAAGTTTATTCTAACACAGGCGGACAGGCTTCTAAGTCTACTAACCTTGGTGCAATCGCTCAGTTCGCAGCAGCAGGTAAGGATGTTAAGAAGAAAGACCTTGCAGCAATTGCTATGAGCTATGGATACATCTATGTAGCACAGGTTGCTATGGGTGCTGATATGAACCAGTGTGTAAAGGCTATTCAGGAAGCTGAAAGCTACAATGGTCCATCACTTGTAATTGGTTATGCTCCATGTATCAACCATGGTATCCGCAAGGGTATGTCTAAAGCTATGGAAGAAGAGAAACTTGCAGTACAGTCAGGTTACTGGCATCTGTTCAGATTCGATCCTAGAAAAGCACTTGAAGGAAAGAATCCATTTACTCTTGATAGCAAGGCACCTACTAAGGAATATCAGGAATTCATCATGGGTGAGAGCCGTTACATCAACTTGAAGAAGCAGAATCCAGAAAGGGCAGCTAAGCTCTTTGGTGAAGCTGAAGCAAATGCAAAGGCTAAGTATGAAGCACTTGTTAAGAGAGCAGAAGACTAATTTATAAACAATTGAAGAGTTGTTGATTTTTAAGAACCCCATAGGCGTAAGCCAATGGGGTTCTTTTAGAATAGAATAAATTTAATATTCCATTTATAGAATGTAAAGGAACTTATATTTATGCAGGCAACAAAATTGAGTCTGCGTCCGCATGATAATCGGATGCCTGCCACGATAAATAGCTTTATCGTGCAAAGTCAAGGTTTATGGCACCATTGCTTGTCCGGGCATTGATAGTGTTTGAAGTTGATGAATAAGATGAGTAATCGGTTGAATGGTTCTCACCATTTACTTTGACAGAACCGTTGCTCGTTTTTCCGTATATTGAATACTCTGATTCAGGACGGTTTACATCTATGTCAACAGAACCATTTGAAGTTTTTGCTGTGAATGAGTCCTTTATAAGACCGGCAACTTCTATTTTTCCATTGGAGGTTTTTAGATTTGAATCTCCGCTGAAATTTCCATTAAGACTGATAAGACCATTTGAAGTCTTTATCTGAGTCTGTTTTGAAACGGAAAGATTATTTAATTTAATAGCACCGTTACTTGTTTCAATATTTAAAAATTCAGTATTTAATGCACAGTCTGACTTTATGGCACTGTTATCAGTGTTTATTTTAATTGAACTGATAAGTGGGGAACCGGCAGGCACATAAATAGTTATTGAATTATCAAGTGATTTGAATAACAGATTAATGATGCCGACCATTTCCCAGCCTGAATGAGCTGCCTGCGTTACTGAGATTTTACCATTTGATGTATTTATTTCAGGTGTATTTTTATAATAATTGTATGTTGTAACAATGCCCCATTTATCGTTTTCTGAAGGCACAAATTTGATAGCTGCGTTTGAAACATTGATATCTATTGCATTGATATCTGTTATATCATATGCTTCATAAGTATAGGTATCTTTTTGCGGCACAATTCTGATTCCGTGAGATGTCCAGTCGATAAATATGCCACTTTTGGCACCGGCAAGAATCCCGGATATGGCAAGGATGGCACCTATAGCAAACATTATGCCTGCTGTTATACATGCGATTTTTGTGAATTTTTTCATTGGATACCTGCCTTTCCGGAATAAGCTTTACGTGTTTTCCTTTTTTCAATAAATTTTTTGATTTTTTTGATTATAAATGAAATAAGATTCTTTGTTCCGAGTATCATCCATATAAGAAGCAAAGAAAATAAAATTCCCACAGCACACAATACAAGTCCGGCTCCGATAAGCATTGTCCCGGTTGGAACATGTGTAAAAAGCGTAGGAAAGCCAGCTGCAAAAACAAGCAGACCTGCAAATATAAGGCATATTCCTACAACTCCTGCAGAAAATATAAGGCTCAAAATAACCATGAAAAGCGAAAAAATAAGTGATAATATAACAATTCCGGCTGTGAACCATATCGGGCATGTAAGCACAGCAATAATTGCTATAATGACAGCTTTTGATGTGTTATTTTCATTGACAGGCTGCTGATAATTAATTCCATAGCTGCTGCATATCTTGGCTGCCAGCTGTTCGGGTGTTCCCAGCTCTGCCATAACAGATGCAAAGTTTTCTTCTCCTGCATCATCAAAATATTCCCTGTAATATTGCATTGTATTCTGTGCTTCGACAGGTGGAAGCTGCGATATACAATATTGCAGTCTGGTAAGATATTCTTCCTTGTTCATCCCAAATCCTCCTTGTTTTGCGAAGCAAAATCCGAGTCCATTGACGAGGAGAGGATTTTAGCCTCCTTGTTTTGCGAAGCAAAATCCGAGTCCATTGACGAGGACATGGCATGCGGGCATGCCTTGATTTTAGCCTCCTTGTTTATAAGAATTCCATCGAGTCTTTCTTTATAGGAAATCCATTCGTTACGCAAAAAAATAAGCTGCGATTTTCCGTAATCAGTCAGCACATAATACCGTCGGTTGCGTCCGTTGAATGGCTGGTCGTAGGTTGAAAGAAGCCCGTCTTTAGTTAGTCTTCTAAGAACCGGGTACAGCGTGGATTCTGAAATATCGACAACAGATTTTACTTTCTGCGTGAGTGCATATCCGTACAGTGGTTCTTCTTCCAAAGCTGATAAAACACAGGCATCAAGTAGTGCAGAACCAATCTGAAATACCATAGATATCAAAACTCCTTTCATATAAAAATTTCAACAATATTATATGTTGTATAGTATTGTTGGAATTATATTATAATATATGGTTTAATATGTCAATATTCTTTTTACAACACAGTTGAAGAAATCGTATTTGTACTGTAAAATTAATTTATTGTGATAATATTTTTGAAATCATTAAATATAAAGTAAAAATTTGTGATTAAAGAACAGGAGACTATATGTCAGTAATAAAGTCGTTAATATTAGCATTTTCAATGTATTCGAGAATTCCGGTGCCACATGTGTGGCTTGAAGAAAAGGATATGAAATATACGTTTGGGTTTTTCCCGCTTGTCGGAGTGGTTATTGGTGCACTTTTTTCAGGGTGGCTTATTTTTGCAAGAAAGTTTTGCATTGGAACGATTACATCGATGTGTGTTTCTGGTGTTTTTTTGCTGCTTATAACTGGTGGAATTCATATTGATGGATATATGGATACGATGGATGCTGTCCATTCATATGGAGACCGTGAGAAAAAATTAGAGATTCTTAAAGATTCACATATTGGAGCATTTGCTGTTATTATGCTTGTTACATATGTACTTGCAGCAGCGGGTGCATTTTCATATATTTTTGAAAATAAAAATACGGATATATTTATTATTATGGGGTGTGTTTTTTATCTTTCAAGAATATCAAGTGCATTTGCAGCAGTTAATTTTAAAAGTGCAAGAAATGGCGGAATGCTTAACAGTGTTGTGCGGTCTGTGTCCGGAAATGTTGTGAATATAATGATACTTTTAAATTATATTATATGTATTGCAATTATGACTTATGTTAATGCTTTTGCAGCTGCATTGTGCCTTATTGTGCAGGCTGCAGTGCTTGTTTATTACAGGATATGGTCATATAAAATATTTGGCGGTGTGACAGGAGACCTTGCGGGCTGGTTTTTGTGCATGAGTGAATTGTGCTGCATGATAGTGCTTGCATTTGTTTAGAAGGGAGATTTTTGCTTATGAAATTGTATGTAGGCGGGGCATGGCAAGGAAAATGTGACTATGTTTCGGGTAAATTTCAAAATAAACCGACAATTGTGCAGGGAGACAGATGTACAAAGGAAGATATGAAAAGTGCAGACATAATTAATCATTTTCATGAGTATGTTTACAGATGCGTTCAGAATGGCGATGGCATGGACGATTTTGCGGAATGGATATATGAAGTTAATCCATCAGTCTGCATTATATGTGATGAAGTTGGGAGTGGAATTGTCCCGATTGATAAAAATATGCGTGATTACAGGGAACTTGTAGGAAGAGTATTATGCAGGCTTGCACAAAAATCTGATGAAATGGAGAGGATTACCTGCGGTGTAGGGATGAGAATAAAATGAAAATAGTATTAATCAGACACGGAATGACCGAGGGAAATGTCAGCAGAAGATATATTGGAATCACAGATGAGAATCTTTGCCCCAAAGGGCAGCAAATATTAAATGAAAATATAAAAAGTAGAAAGTATCCAATGGCAGACATTGTGTTTTCAAGTACGATGAAAAGATGTGTCCAGACGGCAAAAATCATTTATCCGGAAAAGGATATTTTAAAAGAAGAACTTCTAAAAGAATGTGATTTTGGAATTTTTGAGGGGAAAAATTATATGGAGCTGTCGGACGAGCCTTTGTATCAGCAATGGATTGACAGTGGAGGAAGCAATACATTTCCGGGTGGTGAGAATCCTTATGGTTTCAGGAAGCGGAGTGTTGAAGGTTTTTATAAATGTATGGATTTTGTATACAGGATGAATTGCGAAGATAAGAAAATTGAAACTGTTGCGTTTGTTGTGCATGGGGGGACAATAATGTCAGTTATGAGCAATGCCTTTGGCGGAGATTATTATGATTATTCCTGCAGAAATGGCAGTGGATATATATTGGAGTGTAAGTTTGATGAAAATAATTTATTACATTATTCCGGTTATTGCGGGCTGGATTCTTGACCTGATTATAGGAGATCCGCACTGTATTTATCATCCGGTAAGGCTGATAGGATGGCTTATCGGAAAACTTGATAAAATGCTTTATAAGGACACAGACAGCAACCGGAAAAAATATTATAAAGGTATGCTTCTCTGGGTACTTGTGATGCTGGCAACAGGTGGAGTGACAGCGGCTGGTCTTTATATTTTTTATCGTATAAATGTGACAGCAGGGCTTATTGCTGAGTCGGTTATGTGTTATCAGCTTATTGCAGCAAAATCATTAAAAGATGAAAGCATGAAAGTGTATTACAGACTAAAAGAAAATAATATTGAAAAAGCCAGATATGCAGTATCGATGATTGTAGGAAGAGATACAGAAAAACTTGATGAGACAGGAATAACAAAGGCTGCGGTTGAGACAGTTGCGGAAAATACATCTGACGGAATTGCAGCACCATTGTTTTACATTGTATTTTTCGGAGCAGCAGGTGGATTTATGTACAAAGCGGTTAATACAATGGATTCAATGATTGGATATAAAAATGACAAATATATGTATTTTGGAAGATTTGCGGCAAAATCAGATGATGTTGTCAATTTTATTCCGGCACGGCTTGCATCATGGATTATGATTGCAGCTACAGGGGTTGTGCAGATATTTTCAAAAGATAAAAAATACAACATGAAAGATGCATTAAGAATTTACAGGCGTGACAAACATAATCATTCAAGCCCGAATTCGGCACATACGGAATCAGTCTGTGCCGGTGCATTGGGAGTAAGGCTTGCCGGTGATAATTATTATTTTGGGAAACTTGTGAAAAAGCCGTATATCGGTGATGACAGCCGTCCGGTAGAGATTGAAGATATAAAAAGAGCAAATATTCTTTTATATGTCACAACATTTTTATGTATTATCATGGTTGTAGCTGTAAGAATTATTATATTTTTGGGAAGGATGTGTGTCTGATGGCAAAAAATCTTATGATACAGGGGACAATGTCCAATGCGGGGAAAAGCATTGTGACAGCCGGGATTTTAAGAGTCCTTAAACAGGATGGCTACAGAGTGGCTCCGTTTAAATCACAGAATATGGCACTCAATTCATATATAACAAAAGATGGGTTTGAGATGGGACGTGCACAGGTTATGCAGGCAGAAGCAGCCGGAACAGAGCCAGATGTCAGCATGAATCCGATTCTTTTAAAACCTACAAGCGATGTAGGCTCGCAGGTGATTGTAAATGGAATTCCGTTAAAAAATATGCCGGCTTCAGAGTATTTTAAGTATAAGACAAAACTTATTCCTGATATTATGAATGCATATGAGAAACTTGATAAAGCTTATGATGTAGTTGTAATCGAAGGTGCGGGCAGCCCTGCCGAGATAAATCTGAAAAAAAACGACATTGTTAATATGGGCATGGCAAAACTTGTTGATGCACCGGTGCTGCTTGTTGGTGATATAGACCGTGGCGGTGTGTTTGCACAGCTTGTTGGAACGATTATGCTTCTTGAAGAAGAAGAGAAAAGGCGTATTAAAGGTCTTGTTATTAATAAGTTCAGAGGTGACAAAAAGATATTGGAACCGGGACTTGTACAGCTTACAGATATATGCAGAATTCCAGTTGCGGGAGTAATTCCATATATGTATCTTGATATAGATGATGAGGACAGTCTTTCAGAGAGGCTTGATAATGGTGAAAGCTATGATAGCACAGAGGAAGTGCTTGTTGATATTGCGGTTATAAAACTTCCGCATATATCTAATTTTACAGATTTTAACGCACTTGAATCATCGAATGGTGTGCATGTCAGGTATGTAAATGACGTGTCACGTTTTGGAAACCCGGATTTCGTTATTATTCCCGGGACTAAAAATACAATAGGTGATATGAAGTGGTTAAGACAGAGTGGGCTGGAAAACTGCATTTTAAAAGCGGCATCGACAGATATACCGGTTATGGGTGTATGCGGCGGTTTTCAGATGCTTGGAATGTATATAAGTGATGAAGATGGTACTGAGGCAGGCGGAAATATAAGAGGAATCGGACTTCTTCCCGTTGTTACAGAATTTTCATCAAAGAAACACCAGACCAGAACACAGGCGGTTATATGTGCGTCAGAACACGGGATGATGTGGGATGCTGCAGGTATATGGGAAAATCTAAATGGAATTAAAGTATCAGGATATGAAATTCATATGGGTGAGAGCACGATTCTTGATTCGTCAGAGGATGACGGATTTTATGGAATTGTGAGTACTGGCCGGCCATTTTCTGTTTTATCAGACGGAAAAGAGGATGGCTGTGTGAATGGAAATGTATGTGGTACATATATTCATGGGATTTTTGATAATGAAGAGTTTCTTTTAAAGCTGCTTAAATCAATTTGTGAAAGAAAAGGAATTACATATGAAGCAGATAATGTTATAAGTGTCAAAAAAAGAAAAGAAAAAGAGTATGATAAGCTTGCAGATATGATTCGCACAAATATGGATATTGAAATGGTTTATAAAATAATCGGATTGTAAATGGAGGGAGAAATATAAGCATGATTAAAGATAAGGATATGGCAGATAAAATCCAGATGAAAAAAGAAACAGGGCTTGTACATATTTATACAGGGGACGGCAAAGGAAAGACTACAGCAGCAGCCGGTCTTGCACTCAGAGCCGCAGGCAGAGGGCTAAAGGTCATATTTGCACAGTTTATGAAAGGGAGAGCAAGCGGGGAAGTTGATGCATTAGCACAGATACCGGACGTAATGGTTTTAAGGGCTTCAAAAGACTATGGATTTTACAGCAGAATGAGTGAAGCTGATAGAAATATGCAGAAAAAAGAACATGACAGTATATTGGATACTATTTTTGAACATGTATACAAAAAACATGATGTGAGCGTTGTTGTCCTTGATGAACTTGCATCTGCTTATGAATATAATCAGGTTGACAGGGCAAAAACAGGTTATCTTCTGGAAAACCATGAAGGCGTTGAGATTGTGATTACCGGAAGAAATCCGGATGAGGCACTAATCAGGCATGCGGATTATATTACGGAAATGAAAAAAATAAAGCATCCGTTTGATCTGGGAATTTCTGCGAGAGAAGGCATAGAATATTAAAATGTTAATGAAAAATACTTCATTAACTTATGCGAAAGCATACATTAAAACAACTTGTAAAAATATAATAAATACGTTATTATAATATGAAAGTTAAAAACTAAGAATATATAGAAAGCTGGGTATAAATGATATGGGTTATAAGATAACATTGATTCCTGGAGATGGAATTGGTCCGGAGATAGTAAGAGAGGCAAGAAAGGTACTTGATGCTGTAGGTAAAAAATATGGTCATGAATTTGATTATACTGAAATCCTTATGGGTGGATGTTCAATAGATGCTTATGGTGTGCCTCTCACAGAAGAAGCAGTTAATACGGCAAAAGCGTCAGATGCTGTTTTACTTGGTGCTGTCGGCGGCAATGTCGGTAATTCAAAGTGGTATGATGTGGCACCGAATTTAAGACCGGAGGCAGGTCTTTTGAAGATAAGAAAAGATCTTGAACTTTTTGCAAACATACGTCCGGCTTATTTATATAGTGAATTAAAGGATGCATGTCCTTTAAAGGATGAGATAATCGGTGACGGATTTGATATGGTTATAATGAGAGAACTTACAGGAGGTCTCTATTTTGGAGAGCGTCACACAGAATCAGTAAACGGTGTGATGACAGCAGTGGATACACTTACATATAATGAAGAAGAAATCAGAAGAATCGCAATTAAAGGTTTTGAGATTGCAATGAAAAGAAGAAAGAAACTTGTCAGTGTTGATAAAGCAAATGTACTTGATTCTTCAAGACTCTGGAGAAAAGTTGTTGCTGAAGTGTCAAAGGATTATCCGGAAGTTGAAGTTACTAATATGCTTGTTGATAACTGTGCAATGCAGCTTGTAATGAATCCTGGCCAGTTTGATGTAATTCTTACTGAAAATATGTTTGGTGATATCTTATCAGACGAAGCAAGCATGATAACAGGTTCTATCGGAATGCTTTCAAGTGCCAGCCTTGGAAAGACAAAACTTGGTCTTTATGAGCCTAGCCATGGTTCAGCACCTGATATTGCAGGAAAGAATATTGCTAATCCTATTGCCACAATTCTTTCAGCTGCAATGATGTTGAGATACTCACTTGATCTTGACAAGGAAGCAGATGCTATTGAGGCAGCTGTTGCACAGGTTTTAAAAGAAAATTACAGAACAGTTGATATTATGTCTGAAGGAATGACACAGTGTACAACTACACAGATGGGCGACCTTATTGCTAATCATCTTGCGTAAATAAGTTTTTTGATATTTTATAGTTTAATGAAATAAAATGATAATCCTGCCGGAGTTTAAACAGGAATTAAATAAAAACAGAATGAGATAAGGAGATTAATTTTTATGAAAAGTGATAACGTAAAAAAAGGCATGCAGCAGGCACCACACCGTTCGCTGTTTAATGCACTTGGCTTTACAAAAGAAGAGATGGATAAGCCATTAGTTGGTATTGTAAGTTCATATAATGAGATTGTTCCGGGACATATGAACCTTGATAAGATTGTTAATGCTGTTAAGCTTGGTGTTGCTGAAGCTGGCGGCGTTCCTGTTGTATTTCCTGCAATCGCAGTATGTGATGGTATTGCAATGGGACATGTAGGAATGAAATATTCTCTTGTTACAAGAGACCTTATTGCAGATTCTACAGAATGTATGGCTACAGCACATCAGTTTGATGCACTTGTTATGGTACCTAACTGTGACAAGAATGTACCTGGACTTCTTATGGCAGCAGCAAGAATTAATGTTCCTACTGTATTTGTCAGTGGCGGTCCAATGCTTGCAGGACATGTGGGTGGCAGAAAGAGAAGTCTTTCATCAATGTTTGAGGCAGTTGGCTCTTATGCAGCAGGTACAATGACAGAAGAACAGGTAAGAGAATACGAAGAAAAAGTATGTCCTACATGTGGTTCATGTTCAGGCATGTATACAGCAAATTCTATGAACTGTCTTACAGAGGCTCTCGGTATGGGACTTCGCGGCAATGGTACAATACCGGCTGTATATTCTGACAGAATCAGACTTGCAAAACATGCAGGTATGGCAGTTATGGATATGCTTAAAAAAGATATCCGTCCAAGAGATATTATGACAAAAGATGCAATTCTTAATGCTCTTACAGTTGATATGGCACTTGGATGCTCTACAAACAGTATGCTTCATCTTCCTGCTATTGCACATGAAGTGGGCTTTGATTTTGATATTAAGTTCGCAAATGAAATAAGTGAAAAGACACCTAACCTCTGTCATCTTGCACCGGCTGGTCCTACATATATGGAAGACTTAAATGAAGCAGGTGGTGTATATGCAGTTATGAAAGAACTTGCAGATATTGGACTTTTACATACAGACTGTATGACTGTAACAGGTAAGACTGTCGGTGAGAATATTGCAAATGCAGTAAATCTTAATCCGGAAGTTATCCGTACAGTTGATAATCCATACAGTAAGACAGGCGGTCTTGCTGTTCTTTCTGGAAATCTTGCTCCTGACGGAAGTGTTGTTAAGCGTTCAGCAGTAGTAGAGGAAATGATGGTACATGAAGGTCCTGCAAGAGTATTTGACAGTGAAGAAGATGCAATTGCAGCTATTAAGGGTGGAAAGATTGTAGCAGGTGATGTTGTTGTAATCAGATATGAAGGTCCTAAAGGTGGCCCTGGTATGAGAGAAATGCTTAATCCTACATCAGCGATTGCAGGTATGGGGCTTGGTTCAAGCGTTGCCCTTATCACAGACGGAAGATTTTCAGGTGCAAGCCGCGGAGCTTCTATCGGACATGTATCTCCGGAAGCAGCAGTCGGTGGTCCTATTGCACTTGTTGAAGAGGGCGATGTAATAAGCATTAATATTCCGGAATTGAAGCTTGAACTCAAGGTTTCAGATGAGGAGCTTGCAGCAAGAAAAGCTAAATGGCAGCCAAGAGAACCTAAAGTCACAACAGGTTATCTCAGAAGATATGCTTCTATGGTTACATCAGGTAACAGAGGTGCAATTTTACAGACTCCTGATAAATAAAGAGGGTAATATTTTATTGAAAGGATGAACGGCCAAATGAAGTTAAATGGTTCAGAAATAATTGTTGAATGTTTAAAAGAACAGGGTGTAGATACAGTATTCGGTTATCCGGGCGGTGCTATTTTAAATGTATATGATGCACTTTATAAACACTCTGATGAGATTACACATATACTTACATCACATGAGCAGGGTGCTGCACATGCGGCAGACGGATATGCAAGAGCTACAGGCAAAGTAGGTGTATGCTTTGCAACATCAGGTCCTGGTGCAACCAACCTTGTAACAGGTATAGCGACATCTTATATGGATTCAACTCCTGTTGTTGCAATTACATGTAATGTAACAGTTTCACTTCTTGGAAAAGACAGTTTTCAGGAGATAGATATCCAGGGTGTTACAATGCCTATTACAAAACATAATTTTATTGTAAAAGATGTAAACACACTTGCAGATACAATCCGTAAGGCATTCAGAATAGCACAGGAGGGAAGACCGGGGCCTGTACTTATTGATGTAACAAAAGATGCAACTGCTGCGGAGTGTGATTATGTAAAGGAGACACCAAAGCTGATTGAAAGAAAGACAGAGTCAATACGTGAAGAGGATATTGACACAGTCACAGAGATGATTGCACAGGCAAAGAAACCATTTGTATTTGTCGGAGGCGGTGTTGTACTTTCAGGTGCTTCAGAAGAACTTGCACGCTTTGTACATAAAATAGATGCTCCTGTAGCTGATTCACTTATGGGAAAAGGTGCATTTGATAATTCAGATCCACTCTATACAGGTATGCTTGGCATGCATGGTACAAAGACATCTAATTACGGTGTTTCAGAATGTGACCTTCTTATTGCAATTGGTGCAAGATTTTCGGACAGAGTCACAGGTAATGCGTCTAAGTTTGCAAGCAATGCAAAAATTATTCATTTTGATGTTGATGCAGCTGAAATTAATAAAAATATTAAAACAGATGCATGCGTAATAGGAGATGCACTTGAAGTCTTAAAACGTGTTAATTCAAAGATTGGACAGCTTGAGCATCATGAATGGATTGAGCACATCAAAGAACTTAAAGAAAAGTACCCTATGCGTTACAGAAAAGATTGTCTTAACGGACCTTATATTATGGAGACAATCAATGAGATTACAGACAGTAATGCTATTATTGCAACAGATGTAGGACAGCACCAGATGTGGGCTGCACAGCATTATACATACAAACAGCCAAGAACACTTATAACATCAGGTGGTCTTGGAACTATGGGATTCGGTCTTGGTGCTGCTATAGGTGCAAAAGTTGGCCGTAAGGATAAAGTTGTAATTAATATTGCAGGTGATGGCTGCTTCAGAATGAATATGAATGAAATAGCAACAGCGACACGTTACAATATTCCTGTTATTGAGATTATATTTAATAATCATGTACTTGGAATGGTTCGTCAGTGGCAGGATTTATTCTATGGAAAGCGTTATTCTTCGACGGTTCTTGATGATACGGTTGATTTTGTGAAAGTTTCTGAAGGCCTTGGTGCGAAAGGTTACAGAGTTTCATCAATTGAAGAATTTAAAGCGGCACTCAAAGAAGCTATAGAATTAAATATACCTTGTGTAATTGACTGTCTTATTGACAGGGAAGACAAGGTATTTCCAATGGTTTCACCTGGAGCTGCAATCTCTGAAGCTTTTGATAGACAGGATTTGGAAAATAAAAACAAAAATAACTAAAGAATATTACGTATATAGAAGAGATTACTAAATAAAAGAACAAAAGAATATTAATAGAGAATGAATTGTTGACATACAATAAAGATTGTCATAAAATGTCTATTAATTATTAAATTAAAAGCTTAGTTGAGACATATTTTATAATAGTGATTTCAACAGGCTGAATAATAGGAGGAAGAAATTGGCAAGAGTTTATAATTTTAGCGCAGGTCCGGCAGTATTACCGGAAGAGGTATTGAAGGAAGCAGCAGCAGAGATGCTTGATTACAAGGGAAGCGGCCAGTCAGTTATGGAGATGAGCCATCGTTCCAAAGTATACGACAATATCATTAAAGAAGCTGAAGCTGATTTAAGAGATTTGTTGGATATTCCGGATAATTACAAGGTATTATTTCTTCAGGGCGGTGCGTCGCAGTTCTTTGCAGAGGTTCCTATGAATCTTATGAAGAATAAGAAAGCAGCATATATTATAACAGGACAGTGGGCTAAGAAAGCATACCAGGAAGCTAAGATTTATGGTGATGCAATTGCCGTTGCTTCTTCAGAAGACAAAACATATTCATATATCCCGGATTGTTCAGATCTTGACATTCCGGAAGATGCAGATTATGTATATATTTGCGAAAATAATACAATTTATGGTACTAAATATAAGAAGCTTCCTGATACAAAGGGACATATTCTTGTATCTGATGTTTCATCTTGTTTCTTATCAGAACCTATGGATGTTACAAAGTATGGCGTTGTATATGGCGGCGTTCAGAAAAATATCGGACCAGCAGGTGTTGTTATCGCAATTATAAGAGAGGATTTAATTACAGATGATGTTCTTCCTGGAACTCCTACAATGCTTAAATGGAAGACACAGGCAGATGCTGATTCACTTTATAATACACCTCCATGCTATAATATTTATATCTGTGGCAAGGTATTTAAGTGGATTAAGAAGATGGGTGGACTTTCAGCTATGAAAGAACACAATGAGAAGAAAGCAAAGATTCTTTATGATTTCCTTGATGAGAGCAAGCTTTTCAATGGAACAGTTGTAAAAGAAGATCGTTCACTTATGAATGTTCCTTTTGTAACAGGAGATAAAGAACTTGATACTAAGTTTGTTGAAGAAGCAACAAAGGCAGGTTTTGTAAATCTTAAAGGACACAGAACTGTTGGCGGTATGAGAGCTTCTATCTACAATGCTATGCCAATCGAAGGTGTAGAGAAACTTGTTGAGTTCATGAAGAAGTTTGAAAAGGAGAATACAAAATAATGGTAAACGTTAATTGCTTAAATAATATTGCGTCAGTTGGCCTTGATTTATTTTCAGATGATTATAATACAGAAAGCAGTTTTGAAGATGCACAGGCAGTACTTGTAAGAAGTGCTAAAATGCATGATATGGAACTTGGTGATAACCTTCTTGCAATTGCAAGAGCCGGTGCAGGTGTTAATAATATCCCTCTTGATAAATGTGCTGAGTCGGGTATTGTTGTATTTAATACACCGGGTGCTAATGCCAATGCTGTTAAAGAGCAGGTACTTGCAGCAATGCTTCTTGCATCGAGAGATTTAATCGGCGGTAACGAATGGGTTAAAGCAAATAAGGATGATGCTGATATTGCAAAGGCTACAGAGAAAGCCAAGAAGGCATTTGCAGGTCAGGAAATCAAAGGTAAAAAGCTTGGTGTAATCGGACTTGGTGCTATTGGACAGCTTGTTGCCAATGCGGCAATTGCACTTGGTATGGAAGTATACGGATATGATCCATATCTTTCAGTAAATGCAGCATGGAATCTTTCAAGTGAAGTTAAACATATTGTCAATGTTGAAGATATATATAAAGAATGCAATTACATTACAGTTCATGTTCCGGCACTTGACAGTACAAAGGGAATGATTAATAAAGAAGCATTCGATATGATGCAGGACGGAACTATTATTATCAACTGTGCAAGAGATGTACTTGTTGATGAGAAAGCTATCGGTGAAGCATTAAAGTCTGGCAGAGTTAAGAAGTATGTAACAGATTTTCCTAACCCTGTTACAGCTGGAATGGAAGGTGCAATTGTTCTTCCTCATCTTGGTGCTTCAACAGCAGAAGCAGAAGATAATTGTGCAATTATGGCTGTAAAAGAGCTTCGTAACTACATTGAGAATGGTAATATAGTTAATTCAGTAAACTATCCTGCATGTGACATGGGTGTATGCACATCAGCCGGCAGAGTAGCTGTATGCCATAAGAATGTACCGGCTATAATCAGCAAGATTACATCTGTTATGGGAGATGAAGGTATTAACATTGAAGAGATGGCTAATAAGTCAAGAGGTGACTATGCATATTCAATGCTTGATATAAGTGAGTCTGCATCTGAGACAGTAGTTGACAAACTTGCATCTATTGAAGGTGTTATTAAGGTAAGAGTTATAAAGTAATATTTTGCAATTGTTTATTGTAATTAAAAAACGGATGTTTGAAAATTAAAATATTTCTTTCATCCGTTTTTCTTTATTTATAAAGTATTTTGTTGTAAAATATATTTATGTATTTTCTTATAAATAACAAGGAGGAGTTATATATGGGAGCAATAGAGCAAAAAATACAGGATAAATCTCAAAAAATTAATGAGAAGCATGAACAGATACAGGAAGCTGCGAAGAAAGGTATGGATAAGATTGTAGATAAGATTGAGTCACAGTCGGAGATGGCCAGATGTAACAAAGTCGGAATAGTATGCCATACTATAGTTTCAGTTGCTATAGGTATTGCATATTTAGCTGAATTTGCAAAAGGAAGCAGGACATTATTATATGTATTGCTTACTATTGTAATAGGAATTGCTTCACCAGTAGCGGAGTGGATTGTATATAAAAAAGATAAGAATTCAACGCATATAAAGCATTTTATAGGATATGGCTTTGCAATATTTTATATTTTCATAATGTTTACCACAAATAATAAACTTGTATTTACATATGTAATTCCAATGCTTATAGCAATCACAGTATATAATGATTATAAATATTCAATTCCTATTAATACAGGTGTTATAATTATTAACATTGCACAGGTTGTATTATTTCTTGCAAACGGAACATATACAATGAGCGATACTGCATCAATTGAGATACAGGTGCTTGTTATTGTATTGATTTCACTTTACTGTATGTATACATCAAAAACACTTGAAATTAATAGCGTAGTAAAATTAAAACAGATTGAGAAACAGAGCCGCGAAACAGAAAGAATACTTAATAATACAATGGAAATTTCAGGTAAAATGGCTGCTGATATTGAAAATGTAAACAGCAAAATTTTATCACTTGGTGAATCTATTAATGCGACAAGGGAAGCTATGGCAGAAGTAAATACAGGTTCAACAGATACAGCGGATGCTGTACAGAAACAGCTTGAAATGACTGAAAATATCCAGAATAAAGTTGATGATGTAAAGAATGGTTCACAAGAAATCACAAATAGCATCAATGATACTAAAAAAGCAGTAGATGCAGGCAATAAGAATGTGGCAATGCTTGTTAATAAAGTTAATGAGTCCGTTGAATCGGGCAATGCTGTAACCAAGCAGCTTTCGCTTCTTAATGACGATATGGCAAAGATGAATTCAATTGTTGATATTATTACTGAGATTACATCACAGACAAGCCTTCTGGCACTTAATGCAAGTATCGAGGCAGCTCGTGCCGGGGAAGCAGGAAGAGGCTTTGCAGTTGTTGCTTCCGAAATTTCAAAAATGGCAGATGAGACACAGAATGCAACTGTAAAAATTACAGACATGATTACAAATATTTCAGATGTAATTAAGAATGTTGTAGATGTTACGGGTCAGATGGTTGAGATGATAAAGGAAGAGGATGCTGCTACAAAAGAAACAGCAGCAAGCTTTTCAATAATTGAAAATAATACAGGAAAAATTCTTATTAATGCCGAATCACTTACAAATATTGTAAATGGACTCAGTGAAGCTAATAAGAAGATTGTTGACAGCGTTTCAACTGTTTCGGCTATCACAGAAGAAGTTGCAGCCCATGCAAGTGATACATTTGCAGTAAGCGAGCAAAACAATGCAACAATAAATGAAATCATATCTATATCTAATGAATTGAAGGTATTGACTGATAAACTTAATGCCTGATTTTTAAAGAAAAATAATTATAAGCAGGAAAAGGAGAAAAGTAATGGCATTAATTAAACCGTTTGAATGTGTAAGACCTAATGAAAAAGATGCGGCAAGAGTAGCAGCACTTCCTTATGATGTATACAACAGACAGGAAGCTGTTTGTGAGGTTAAAAGAGAGCCGTTGTCTTTCCTTAAAATCGACAGAGCAGAGACACAGTTCGATGATTCTACAGATACATATGCTCCTGAAGTTTATGCAAAAGCAAAAGAATTATTTGAAGAAGCTCTGGCTGATAAAACATTTATAACAGATACAGATAAGACATATTATATATATGCACTTACAATGGACAAAAGAACACAGACCGGTATAGTTGCATGTGCATCTATTGATGATTATCTTAATAATGTAATAAAGAAACATGAAAATACAAGAGCTGATAAAGAAGTTGACAGAATAACACATGTTGATACATTAAGTGCCCAGACAGGACCTATTTTCCTGGCTTACAGAGCTGACAGTGTAATAAATGATGCTGTTAAAAAGACTAAGGAGAATAAAGCATTATATGATTTTATATCTCCTGACGGAATACGCCATCAGGTCTGGAAAATGACAGATATAACACTTGTTGAAAATGTTAGAAAGGCATTTGAAGGAATTGATTCTGTTTACATTGCTGACGGACATCACAGAGCAGCTTCTGCAGTAAAAGTAGGATTGAAGAGAAGACGGGAAAATCCGGGATATACAGGTAATGAAGAATTTAATTATTTTCTGTCCGTGCTTTTTCCTGATGAAGAATTGATGATTCTTCCATATAACAGGGTTGTTAAAGATCTGAATGGATATACACAGGAAGAATTTTTAAATAAGATTAAAGAAAAATTTGATATGGCTGAGAGTGATAGGCAGGTATCACCTGATAAAAAAGGAACATTTGGTATGTATCTTGGTGGAAAATGGTACAAGCTTACAGCACATAAAGATATTATGTCAGATGATCCGGTTGATGGGCTTGATGTTGCGGTTTTGCAGGACAATCTGCTTGCACCTGTACTTGGAATAGGTGATCCAAAGACAGATAAGAGAATTGATTTTGTCGGTGGAATAAGAGGACTTTCAGAACTTGAGAAAAGATGCAGGGAGGATTGTGTAGTCGCATTTTCTATGTATGCAACATCTATAGCAGAACTTTTTGCAGTTGCTGATGCAGGAAAGTTAATGCCGCCAAAGTCAACATGGTTTGAACCAAAATTAAGAAGTGGATTGTTTATTCACAGGATATAATGAAAGGTGTGCTGTTTTATGATACACGAAAATATTAAAATAGATATTGATTATGAAAAACTTGGTATAAAGCACAAAGGTGCGGACGCTGTTTTTACAACGTATATAAAAGAAATGTATCCGGATTATCAGAATGTATTTGAAAGGCCGCTTGTTATAATATGTCCGGGCGGTGGATATGAGCATCATTCACCGCGTGAGGGTGAAGCTGTCGCATTAAAAATGCTTGATTTTGGCTATAACGCAGTGGTTTTAAGATACAGCCTTATGCCGGATGAATTCCCATGTGCATTATATGAAGCAGCATATACAATTAATTATGTGAGAAATCATGCAAAAGAATGGGATATAAATCCGGATAAAATTATTATTGCAGGTTTTTCGGCAGGCGGACATGTTGCAGCAAGTCTTGCGACAATGTATGATCAGCCGGAACTTGCAGATTTTATTCAGAATGTACTTCATGTAAGTCCAAAAGAAGTAAGACCGGACGGACTGTTGTTAGGATATCCTGTTATAACATCAGGACCTAAGGCACACAGAAAGTCTTTTGAGAGACTTCTGGGAGACAGATATGATGAACTTGTTAAGTCTGTTTCGCTGGAGGAACGTGTCAGCAGTAATACGCCAAAGACGTTTCTGTGGCATACTTTTTCAGATGGAAGCGTATCTGTGGACAATTCACTTCTTTTTGCAGAATCTTTAAAAAAAGCAGAAGTTCCGTTTGAACTTCATATATTCCCTAATGGAAATCATGGACTTGGACTTGGAACG
Source organism: Lachnospira hominis (ex Liu et al. 2021) (assembly GCF_014287955.1). Lineage (GTDB taxonomy): Bacteria > Bacillota > Clostridia > Lachnospirales > Lachnospiraceae > Lachnospira > Lachnospira hominis. The sequence goes on from NZ_JACOPD010000006.1 coordinate 80,085, forward strand.
AAAGAGACTGATACAAAGGACGGAAAACATTTTGAGCCGGAAGTATACGTCTGGACAGAACTTTTTAAAACATGGGTTGAAAAAAATATCTGATGGGGTTAAATATGGGGAATAGATTATATGATTTAATGGATTGGCCTTCAATTGAAGGCGTTGTATATTCTGAATGCGATGAGCCGATGGAACTGCTTGGTGGACGTATATGTAAAGATGGATTTCTTATACAGACATTTGCACCTGATGCAGTGGAGATGAATGTAAGAGTTGATGGAAGAAAGAAGCTTTATCCAATGGAAAAAATGGATGAGGCAGGTTTTTTTGCTGTACTGCTTCCCGGTAGAAAAAAATTTTCATATACATTTGTCAAAGAAGATATATATGGTAAAAAAACAGAATATAAAGATATATATTCATATGGAAGACAGGAATGTATGCAGGCGTTGCTTAAAATTTCCCAAAATGGCAGGAGTGAATATAATATTAATAAATTTATGACAGGCAGTGCACAGGATGCATACAAATACATGGGAAGTCATGAAGCAGTTGTCGATGGAATCAGTGGAATGATTTTTGGAATATGGGCACCTGATGCCAGAAGAGTCAGTGTTATCGGGGCTTTTAACAAGTGGGACGGACGAGTGTTCCAGATGGAAAAGGATTATGATACAGGGATATTTTTCCTGTTTATACCAGATATGAAGCCCAAAACACCATACTGTTATGAAATAAAGTTAAAAGACGGACAGGTTGTAAAAAAGGCAGACCCATATGCACAGTCCGCTTCTAATGACGTTATTTATGCATCACTGGCAGGAGTTAATCCTGAAGAGAAAAATTTCAAGTGGACTGATGCAGACTGGAAACAGGAAGATACGAAACATAAACCGCTTAGTATATGTGAGATTGACATTCTTGATTTAAAAGATGATACAATTGAAGACAGAATTGAAGCACTGGGATTTAACTGTGTTGAGATAATGAATGTCTGTGCTGTAAGAAATGGCTCATCGGCTGAGACAATAAATTTTTATGCTGTAAATTGTGAGGTTGGAGGCCTTAGGTTAAAGGCATTTATTGATAAGATGCATAAGAAAAATATCAGTGTTATCATAGACTGGAATGGTGCATTTATGAGTCAGGGTGAATATAGTCTTGTATATTTTGACGGAACGCACCTTTATGATACAGGAAAAGTCAATCTTGACAATCATCCGGAATTAAATGTTGCTTCATTTGACTATTCAAAACCACAGGTAAGAAGTTTTCTGATGTCTAATATAAGATACTGGATTGAAGAGTATCATGTTGATGGATTGAAGTTTTCTGAGACTGCGTCTATGCTTTATCTTGATTATGGCAGAAAACCGGGAGAATGGATTCCGAATATTTATGGTGGAAAAGAAAATATTAATGCGGTTGAATTTATCCAGAATGTAAGAAAAATGGTTGATTCACTGCAAAAAAATACAATTCTTGCAGCCGAGGAATCAAGCGGATGGCAATTTGTTACAGGTGATATTGCAGACGGAGGTCTGGGCTTTGATTATAAGTGGAATGATGGCTGGAAAAAAGAGCTTGTGCCATTTATAGAGATGGATCCACTATTTAGAAAAGGAATATATGGCAGACTTACATACAGTATGTTATATCAGTACAGTGATGATTTTATTATAGGATTTTCAAGAAACGGATATGGCTGGAAAAAAGGAATTTTAAAAGATATAGTTCCGGTTAATGGTGAAGATGTGCTTAATCATGTAAAAACAGCACTTGGTTACATGTATTTCCATCCGGGGAAAAAGCTTATTAATATAAAAGAATGCAGCGGAGTCGAGAAATTTGTGGCACAGATGAATAATTTATACCGCAATACAAAAGCTCTTTATGAATGTGATGATAATCCGTCAGGTTTTGAATGGGCTGATGATATATCCGCAGAAGAGACGGTTATTGCTGTGTTAAGGCGTGATGAATCAGGACAATCTGTTATCGGAGCTGTTAATTTTACGCCTGTTGAAAGGAAAGAATTCTGCATAGGCGTTGATGAAGCTGGAAAATATACAGATGTTTTGAATGATTCAGTTGTTTATGAGTCGTCTGAACACAATTGGAATTCAAAAGATGAGTCAGTATTTGTTGATTTAAAACCTCTTGGCATTTCACTTTATACTTATGAGCCATATACAGAAATAGAAAAAGAGCGTATTAAGATAGAAAAAGAAACAAAAGAAGCACTTATGCTTGCAAAAAAGGAAGCCGATGAAGCGAAGGCTGTAAAAGATGCTGCGATAGAGCGTGCAAAGCAGGCAAAAGAGGCTGAAATAATTGCACTTGCAGCGGCGAAAGAAGCCGAAAAAGCAGAAAAAGAAGCTGCAAAAAAAGCAGAAGAAGCAAGGATAGCATGCATTAAAATAGATGAAAATGCTAAAAAGAAGCTTGCAGAACTAAAAAAAATGGAAGAAAAACAGGGTGAATAAATGATTAATTTTAATTGTTTTGCATTAAGTGCTGTTGATGATTCGGTAGCAGAGACTACTCAAAAAGCACAGGCATTCTTTTCAAGAGACAATCTTACTGAGCTGTTTAACGAAGCTGTGAAATGGACTGCCGATAAGATTTTCCAGATAATTCTTTCGTTGATTTTGTGGAAAGTCGGCAAACATGTAATGAAATGGCTGCTTAAAATATGTTCAAAGGCACTTGAGAGAGCAGGATTTGAGAATGGTGTGATAAAATTTATCAATTCTGTTTTAAGATTCGTCTGCTATGCTGTTATGGTTATGATGGTACTTGATATTCTGGGCTTCCAGACAGCTTCACTTATAGCTGTGTTCGGTTCAGCGGCACTTGCACTGAGTATGTCTCTTCAAGGAAGTCTTGCAAACTTTGCCGGAGGAATTCTTATTATGATATTTCATCCGTTCAGGGTTGGAGATTACATAGTTTCAGGTGGCTGCGAGGGTACAGTGGTATCAATAGATATGCTGTATACAAAATTAAAGACAATTGATAACAGAGTTGTGATGATGCCAAATGGTGCATTATCAAATTCCAACATAGTAAATGTCGGTGTAGAAGGAATCAGGCGGCTTGATATGCAGATTGGCATAGGATATGGAAGTGATGTTACAAAAGCAAAGAAACTTCTTAGAGAGATTCTTGAAAATTATCCTTCGATAGACAAAGAAAAAGAGATTAATGTAATAGTTAAATCGCTTGATGCAAGCTGTGTTACAATAGAGACACGTGCATGGGTCAGCCAGGACGCTTATTGGGACACAAGGTTTATATTGTTTGAAAGATTCAAACAGGTATTTGATGAAAACGGAATAGAAATTCCATTTAATCAGCTGGATGTTACTCTTAAACAGTAATGTCATAGATAGTAATATCTTAGATAGTAATATCTTGGATAGTAATATAACTAAATAAAAGACAGATCACATGACCGGTATCAGTATAAAAATTGCTGATACCGGTTCATTTTTTTTCATATTCTTTACTTACTTTTTACATAATTTGGTCACAAAATCTTTTTACAATTTAATACATAAAAGAAATCCAAACGAAAGGAGAGGAGAATATGGCGATTGAAGTCTTTAACAGATGCGAAAAAAAATATATGCTTGATAAAGAACAATATGAGGCGGTAATAAATAAAATGAGCAGCCATATGGAGGTGGATGCTTATAACAAAGATAATAAATTTTATATGATAAGCAATATTTATTATGATACTCCGGATGACAGGCTTATACGTGCTTCGATAGAAAAACCGGCATATAAAGAAAAAATGCGTGTGAGAAGCTATGGGGTTCCTGGAATTGATGACAATGTTTTCGTTGAAATAAAGAAAAAATACAATGGAATTGTCAATAAAAGAAGAACAGGGATTAAGCTTGGTGATGCATATGATTATCTTGATGGGAAAATTACTGCCGGAATGCTTGAGAAAAAGAATGAGAGAATCAACAGACAGGTTATAGGAGAGATTGATTACTTTAAACATTTTTATAATTTGCAGCCTAAACTGTATCTTTCATATGAAAGAATGGCATATTTTGAAAAAAATGACGGTAGTTTCAGAGTTACATTTGATACTGATATTACAACAAGAAGGCATGATGTAAGGCTGGAACTTGGAAGCTATGGTAAAAAGATTATGCCTGAAAATATGTTCCTGATGGAAATAAAAATCAACAAAGCAGTTCCGATGTGGTTCACAAAGATATTGTCGGAATATGATATTTATCCTGTTTCATTTTCAAAATATGGAACGGAATACAAGCAGTATATTATGGAAAATTTAAAAAGAAAGGATGAATTTGTATGTTTGAATCAATTTTTACAGCAACAACAGACAATACAATCAGTATTGGCACATCAATGTTAGGAATAGGAACAGCAGTATTGCTGGGACTGATAATAGGTATTGCATATATGTTTATGTGCAGGAAAGAAAGATATAACAGGGATTTTATAATAGGACTTGTTATTCTTCCGGCAATAGTGGCAGCAGTTATCCTTCTGATAGGAAGCAATGTTGCAAGAGCATTTTCAATGGCAGGAGCATTTGCTCTTGTAAGATTCAGGAGTGTGCCGGGAAGTGCGAAAGATATAGCAATAGTTTTCTTTGCTATGGCATCCGGGCTTGCGTGTGGGCTTGGATATGTTACATTTGCATGCGTATTTGTTGTGATAATGATAGTTATTCTGATTCTGCTTACAGTATTTAATTTTGCCCAGCCGCATACAGATATAAAGCAGCTGAGGATTACAATTCCTGAATCGCTTAATTACAGCGATGTATTTGATGATGTTATGAATAAATTTACTGAAAAAGCGGAACTTAGGAAAGTCAAGACAACAAATATGGGAACTATGTTTGAACTTTCATATAATGTTGTGGTTAAAGATAGTGTTAATGAAAAAGAATTTATTGATAATCTGAGAATGAGAAATGGAAATCTGAATATAAGTCTTTCTGTAGCAGAAAATGACAATAATAATCTTAATTAAATTCTGTGGCGTGGTGTGTGAGAAATACAGCACGCTTTTTAATATGGAATGGAAAAGTCCCCGCACAAACATGAGGTTTATAAAAAATTTATCTATAAAATACTTGTCTTATATCAAAAATTAGTATATTATAGATACATATACGAAAGGGACGTGAGGAATATGATAGATAATAATACACAATTTTTTAAAGCACAACCAGAAAAAACAATATCAGTAGAAGGAATCCTGGAGCAGGTTTATCTTGCTTTAAAGGAAAAAGGATATAATCCTGTTAATCAGATTGTGGGATATATTATGTCAGGCGATCCAACATATATTACGAGCCATAATAATGCGAGAAGCCTTATTATGAAAGTTGAGAGAGACGAGCTTGTTGAAGAAGTAATAAGGTATTTTATTGCCGGAAAAGGTCTGTAGGATGAGAATTATCGGATTAGATTATGGAACAAAGACTGTTGGAGTTGCAGTGAGTGATGCACTCGGACTTACAGCACAGGGCGTTGAGACTATTACACGTAAGGAAGAGAATAAGTTAAGACAGACACTTGCAAGAATTGAAGCAATTATAGAAGAGTATGAAGTTACAAAGATAGTCGTCGGTCTTCCGAAGAATATGAATAATACACTTGGAGAGAGAGCAGAGGCCTGTAAGGATTTTGCAGATAAACTTGAAAGAAGAACAGGTATTCCTGTAGTTATGTGGGATGAGAGATTAAGTACCGTTTCGGCAGAACATGTTCTTATTGAAAGTGGTGTCAGAAGAGAGAACAGAAAAGCTGTAATAGATAAAATAGCTGCATGTGTTATTTTGCAGAGCTATCTTGATTATATTGCCAATAATAATGCAGGGGAACAGTAATAGCAGATTCAGACAGAGATTGTTAATAATAAGAAGAGGGATTTTAAATGGAAAAGATTAATTTTGTGACAGATGATAATGAAGAAGTGGAATTCTATATCATTGAAGAGACAAGAGTCAATGGATATAATTATATTTTAGTTACAGATTCACAGGATGAGGATGACGAGGAAGCAGAGGCATACATTTTAAAAGATGTTTCTGACAGTGCTGATCCTGAGGCAGCATATGAATTTGTGGAAGATGATGAAGAACTTGAGGGAGTGAGCAAAATATTTGCTGAGCTTCTTGAAGATATAGATATTGAATAAAACAGCGTGTTAACAGCATGCTGTTAATTAATATGTGAAGAAATTTAGTTTTAGCTGCATATCCGAAATATGCAGCATGGAGGTTATGGAATGAAAAAAGTTAATATTGGTTCTGTCAAGATTATTCCGCTTGGTGGTCTTGAACAGATTGGAATGAATATTACTGCCATCCAGTATGATGACAGTATTATTGTTGTGGACTGCGGTCTGTCATTTCCGGAAGAAGAGATGTTAGGTATTGACCTTGTTATACCTGATGTGACATTTCTAAAGCAGAATCTTGACAAAGTTAAAGGTTTTGTTATTACTCACGGACATGAAGATCATATTGGTGCTATACCATATGTCCTCAAAGATGTTAATGTGCCTATTTATGCAACAAAGCTTACTATGGGACTTATTGAGTCAAAACTCAAAGAACACAGTATGTTAAGAAGCGTTAAAAGAAAAGTTGTCAAGTATGGACAGTCAATAACACTTGGTGATTTCAGGGTTGAATTTATCCGTACAAACCACAGTATTGCAGATGCTGCTGCACTTGCTATATTTTCACCGGCAGGAACAATTATTCATACAGGCGACTTTAAAGTTGATTATACTCCTGTTTACGGAGATCCTATTGATTTACAAAGGCTTGGTGAACTCGGAAAGAAGGGCGTGCTTGCACTTATGTGTGACAGTACCAATGCTCTACGTCCGGGATTTACAATGTCTGAACGCACTGTAGGAGCAACATTTGATAAGATTTTTAATGATAATAAAAACAGCCGTCTTATAATTGCAACATTTGCGTCAAATGTAGACAGAGTGCAGCAGATTATCAATTCAGCTGTTGCATATGGAAGAAAGGTATGTGTTGAAGGCCGAAGCATGGTTAATATAATTGAGGTTGCTGAAAATCTTGATTATTTAAAGATTCCGGAAGGAACACTTATTGATACTGAGGAAATGAAAAATTATCCGCCTGAGCAGATTGTGCTTATTACAACAGGAAGTCAGGGAGAATCTATGGCAGCTCTTTCAAGAATGGCGGCTTCACTTCACAGGAAAGTATCTATCCAGCCGGGTGACTGTGTTGTATTTTCTTCAACACCGATTCCGGGAAATGAAAAATCAGTTGCAAAAGTAATTAATGAGCTTGGAATGAAAGGGGCTAAGGTTATTTTCCAGGATACACATGTTTCTGGTCATGCCTGTCAGGAAGAAATCAAGCTTATTTATTCCCTTGTAAAACCAAAATATGCAATTCCTGTTCATGGCGAGTACAGACATCTTTGTGCACAAAGAGATGTAGTTATGGCTCTTGGTTATGATAAAGACCATGTATTTATTGCAAAATCAGGTGATGTTATTGAATTGAGTGACGACCACGGTGAAATTGTGGGACAGGTTCCAACAGGAGCAATTCTTGTCGATGGACTTGGAGTTGGTGATGTAGGTAATATTGTTTTAAGAGACAGACAGAATCTTGCAGAAAATGGTATTATTATAGTTGTGCTTACACTTGAAAAATATACAGGAAATCTCGTTGCAGGTCCTGATATTGTAACTCGTGGATTTGTATATGTCAGGGAGGCAGAAGAACTTCTTGATGAGGCAAAAGCTGTTGTTGAAGATTCAGTCCAGGGATGCCTTGATAAACATATATCTGACTGGAGTAAGATTAAAAATATAATTAAGGATGACCTTAGTGAGTACCTTTGGAAGAAGATGAAGAGAAATCCAGTTATTCTTCCAATTATAATGGAAGCACAGATGTAATTGTTTGTTGATTATAGGAGAGGTTTATGAGCAGAGTAGAGGAACTTACAAAGGAGCTGACAGAGGCAATAACAGACTCATGTGAGTATAAGAGGTTCAAAGAATTTGAATCTGAAGTTATGAAAAGACCTGATTTAAAAAGGGCATTGGATGATTTCAGAAGAGAAAATTTCAGAATGCAATATTCTGAAGATACAGGTGATGTCCTGTCAGCAACACAGGAATTAGAGGGACATTTTGCAGATATAAGAAAACAGCCGGAGGTTGAAGGGTATCTTGCAGCTGAGATGGAATTATGCAGAATGGTTCAGGAAATCTGTATGTCAATTGTTGAAGCAGTTGACTTTAATATGGATTTCCTGCAATAATAAGGCAGAATAAAAATGTATAGACCATGCAGGATTGGAGAATCAGATGAAAAATAAAAGTGTCAGGGTAATACTCAGTATGTTATTGAACATATGTATTGTGACAGTCGGTGTTTTTATAATTTATGCCGCCGGAAGCAGAGCATATACATTCGGACATAATATTTTTGATGAAGAAGCAATTGATACTACAGAAAATGCGAGACAAGTAGAGATTACTATTTCAGATAATATATCGGCGAAGCAGCTTTCATCTATGTTATACCAAAAAGGACTTTGCAAGGATAAAACAATAATGTATTTTCAGATAATGCTGTCTGATTATAATAAGAAATTTGTAGGCGGAACATATACATTGAATTCAGGAATGAAGCCATCTGATATGTTTAAAGTAATGTGTACGGACAAAGGAGAGGACAATTGAGTTATGATAGTTGAACCACGTGTTGTAGCTTATATTAATTCATTGGATTCCGGTAATTCCGATATTTGTAATCTGATTGAAAAAGAAGCATTAAATGATAATGTTCCTATTATAAGAAAAGAGATGGGTAATCTGTTAAAAGTGCTGATTGCATTAAAACAGCCGGAACGAATTCTGGAGGTTGGCACTGCTGTAGGTTACTCATCTATTCTTATGAGTGAAAATATGCCGGAAAACTGCCATATTACAACAATTGAAAATTATGACAAAAGAATACCGGTAGCGAAAAATAACTTTATCCGTGCGGGTGTTATTGACAAAATAACACTTATTGAGGGTGATGCAGCGGATGTTTTAAAAACACTTGATGGACCATATGATTTTATATTTATGGATGCAGCTAAAGGACAGTATATTAATTATTTTCCTGATATTATGAGAATATTAAAAAAGGGCGGACTTCTTATATCGGATAATGTCCTTCAGGAAGGCGAGATAGTACAGTCAAAGTATGGAGTTACAAGAAGAAACAGGACGATACATGAGAGGATGAGAGAGTATGTATATATGCTTACTCATTCAGATGAGGTTGTAACATCAGTAGTACCTATCGGAGATGGAATTACACTCAGTGTGAAAAAATAAAAAGAAATGGAGATTAATATGGGCGAACATATTTATAAAGGAAGAAAACTTGAACTTCTTATACCGGCAAGCAGTCTTGAAGTATTAAAGATTGCTGTAATATATGGTGCTGATGCCGTATATATCGGTGGAGAGGCATTTGGACTTCGTGCAAAAGCAAAAAATTTCACTCTTGAAGAGATGAAAGAAGGAATTGAATTTGCACATGCACATGATTGTAAGGTATATGTTACAGCAAATATTCTTGCACATAATTATGATTTGGATGGAGCAAGACAGTATTTTAAAGAATTAAAACAGATAGGACCTGATGCACTTATTATTTCTGACCCGGGAATGTTTACAATTGCAAAAGAAGAACTGCCTGACATAGATATACATATAAGCACACAGGCTAACAATACTAATTATATGACGTATCAGTTCTGGTGGAAGCAGGGGGCAAAGAGAGTTGTTTCAGCAAGAGAATTGTCTCTTAATGAGATAAAACAGATTCGTGAACATATTCCTGATGAGATGGAAATAGAGACATTTATGCATGGTGCGATGTGTATTTCATATTCGGGAAGATGTCTGCTGAGCAGCTTTATGGCAGGAAGAGATGCCAACAGAGGTGCATGTACACATCCGTGCCGTTGGAAATATTCTATTGTTGAAGAATCAAGACCGGGTGAATATATGCCTGTATATGAAAATGAGCGTGGAACATATATATTTAATTCAAAAGATTTATGCATGATTGAACATATTCCTGAGATGCTTAATGCAGGAATAGACAGTTTTAAAATCGAAGGCAGAATGAAAACAGCATTATATGTTGCTACAGTCGCTAGAACATACAGGCTTGCAATTGATGAGTTTATACAGGATGAGAATCTTTATAAAAAGAGAATTCCATTTTATAAGTCAGAGATTTCAAAATGCACATACAGACAGTATACAACCGGATTTTTCTTCGGTAAACCGGATGAAAATACACAGATATATGATACAAATACATATATTAAGGAATATACATATCTTGGCATTGTCGGCGAACAGAATGCACAAGGACTTTATCATATAGAACAGCGTAATAAATTCAGTGTAGGCGAGACAATTGAAGTTATGAGACCAAATGGCGATAATGTTTTGGTTACAGTAAAACGAATTAATGATGAGCGTGGTGTGGATATGGAAAGTGCACCTCATCCTAAGCAGCAGCTTTATATCGATTTGGGCGTAAAACTTGAACAGTATGATGTTTTGAGAAGAAAAGAAGATTAGGAAAAGCAATAAAAGGCACTCCGGCACATAAAATATATAAATGTGTGTCTGGGGTGCCTTTCTTTGAAAAGTTTTGAAAAGCCATTATCAGCAGAAGAAGAAAAGGAAATTCTTGAGCGTTTGTATAACGGAGATAATAAGGCAAGAGATATTCTTGTTGAAAAGAATATGCGTCTGGTTGCCCATATGACTAAAAAATACAGCACGCCGGACAGAGATGTAAGAGATCTGATATCTGTCGGCACAGTTGGACTTATTAAGGCAATTAATTCATTTAAACCTGATAAGGGAATCAGATTTGCAACATATGCTGCAAAGTGCATAGATAATGAACTGCTTATGATGCTCAGGTCTGAGAAGAAAAAATCACGGGAAGTTTCTATATATGAACCAATCGGAACAGATAAAGAAGGAAATGAAATAAGCATTATAGAAATTGTCAGTGATGAAGAAAAAGACATAGTTGAAGACTGTATATTTGATGAGAGAATTGCATGTCTTTATAAGAAAATGGGGAGAGTGCTTAATAAGCGGGAGATGACTGTTATTTCAGAAAGATATGGATTGTTTGGAAATGATGAAAAAACACAGTGTGAGCTTGCGAAAGAACTGGGGATAAGCCGGAGTTATGTAAGCAGAATAGAGAAAAAAGCACTTGAAAAATTAAAAAAACTTCTTGAGGATAATCATTTATGAGTTTATATTAAAGTATAGCTTAAAGGACGCTATGAAATCAGGAGGTGCGTTAATATGCCGCGGATTACGGATAATACAATTATAAGAAAAAGAATTGATGAAGTACGAAATATAATGAAAAAAAACGGTACGGATTTGTATATAGTATTTACAGGTGATTACCATCTGTCAGAATATGCGGGTGATTACTTTGGAGAAAGAGAATTCCTGTCAGGGTTTACAGGCTCTGCAGGAACTCTTGTCATAGGAATGGATAAAGCTGCTTTATTTACAGATGGACGATATTTTGTGCAGGCAGAAATTCAGCTTAAAGGTACAGGCATAGAACTTATGAGAATAGGTGTGAAAGATGTTCCGGAACTGACAGAATATTGTATACAGAATACACCTGCAAACGGAAGTATTGCGGTTGACGGAAGAACAATAAGTGCTTCTTTTGGCGAAAAATTGGAACATAAAGCTACAAAAAAGAATATTAAACTTGATGTAACGGTTGATTATGCAAAAAGTATATGGAATAACAGACCGGATTTTCCGTATAGCAAAGCGTTTGTATCTGATAACGGGGAGACAGTCAGGGAAAAGCTCATAAGATTGCGTGAAAAAATAAATGAAAAAGAGGCAGAAGGACATATTATAACATCACTTGATGATATATGCTGGTTATTTAATATAAGAGGAAATGATGTTGTATACAATCCTGTGATAATGTCATATGCGTATGTTACAGATAAGTGTGCATATTTATTTGCAGATAAAGACAGATTTTCTGATGAAATTATAGAAAAGCTTCAAAAAGATGGCGTTACATTAAAACCATACGAAGAATTTTATGATTTTCTTGATACGATAGAAGAGAAAGTAATTCTTGTTGATATGAAAAGAATTAATTATTGTGCATATAAGAAAATCTGCAATTGTGGAGTGGAAACAGTAAAAACATTAAGTCCTGTTACGTCAATGAAAGCCGTAAAAAATCCTGTTGAAATCAAAAATCTTTCAGATGTCCATATTGAGGACGGACTTGCACTTACAAGATTCATGTTCTGGGTTAAAGAAAATGCCGGAAAGGGAATTACAGAGAAAGATGCAGCTGATTATCTTGATAATGAGCGTGCAAAAATCAGTGATTTCATAGAACTTAGTTTTGAGACAATCAGTGCATATGGTGCTAATGCAGCAATGATGCATTACAGTGCTACAAAGGATAATTGTGCCATGCTGAAACCAGAAGGTATGCTTTTAGTTGATTCTGGTGGACAGTATATGCGTGGAACTACAGATGTAACAAGAACAATTGTACTTGGACCTGTAAGCGATGAGATAAAAAAAGCATATACGCTTACATTAAAGGGGATGCTTGCACTTGCTGATGCAAGATTTCTTTATGGGTGTACAGGATTTAATCTTGATATTCTTGCGAGAGGTCCGCTCTGGGAAGCCGGTCTTGATTACAGATGTGGAACAGGACATGGTGTCGGATATCTTTTGAATGTGCATGAATCACCAAACGGATTCAGGTGGAAACATATATTGGGACAAAACGATTTGTGTGTCATGGAGCCGGGAATGGTAACATCAGATGAACCGGGCGTTTATGTTGACGGAAAATACGGAATACGTATAGAAAATGAGATAGTATGCGTCAGGGATTATGAAAATGAATATGGTACATTTCTCAAATTTAAAATGCTTACATGTGCACCGATAGACCTTGAAGCTGTTGATGTATCGTACCTAAATGAAAAAGATATAGAGAGAATTAATAATTATCACAGCTGGGTGTATGAACAGCTGAGTCCATATATGTGTGGAGAAGAATTAGAAAAATTGAAGAGGGCAACAGTCAGAATATGAAAGAAATAATAGACAGAACTAAGAATACAGCAGAAAAAATGGTAAAAGACCGTTCATCATATATTGTGGTCGCTGCTGTTATGGTATGCTTTGTTATAGTGCTTGCAGCGTGGATTATGGGAAAAAAGCACATAGATCCGCAGGATTATATAACGGTTACTTATAATGGGATTAATGGATATGCATCAGCAGAATGTAGTGTTGATTCAGAAAAGCTATATAAAACGCTTGCCGGAAAAGAAGTTAATATGGAGAAACTTACAGCTTACAGGAAGTTTGCTGATTCACTTGAGGCACATATTGAAAAAAGTGATATTTCAAACGGAGACAAGCTTACAGTATATGTTGAATATGATACACAGGCTGCGGCTGATTCAGGCGTCAGGGTTGCAGGCAGCAGTTATAATATAAGAGCAAAAGGGATAGGAAATGGAACTAAAATAGATTTATTTTCTAATGTTGAAGTTGTATTTGCGGGCATAAGTCCTGAAGCATATGTTGTAATAAATAATAAATGGGATGATGAATATCTGTCAGCACTTGAATTTGTGCCGGACAAGCATACAGGAATAAGCAAAGATGATGTAATCTGTGTTAAATGCAGTGCGGATGAAGCTGAACTTGGACGCCACGGATATGCTGTTTCATCTATATCAATGTCTTATACGGCTGACAGGCTTGGCTCATATGCTGATGATGTAAATGAACTTGATAAAGATGTGGTAAGACAGATTGATGAGGAATGTAAAAAAACTATTACGAGCCAGACCCAGGATAAAACATTCAGAATGATGTATCGTGCTACATCTGATACATCATATCTTTACAAGGCGAATGATGAAAGAGCTGAAAATATTAATCTTATGGAAATAAAATTCCTTAAAAGAAAGAACAGTCTTGAGGGTGGTAATGAAAATTATATTTATTATTTTTACAGTGCTGATGTTGTAAATGGTGACAGTACGGATACAGTATATTTTGCATTTGTATTTTCACAGGTATATATATCATATGATGGAAAATTTCAGGTTGCTGTTGATGACTATAAGACATCATATACATGCAGTACCGATTATAATAAATTGTATGAGGAATGTATAGGCAGCAGGCAGCAGATGTATGATATATTGAATGTAGAAAAAATAAAATAAAACAATAAAATATATTGACAATATATAAAAAGTATTCTATAGTTATACTATAGAATACTTTTTGTATAGGTGGTGTTGATATGTATAGTGAAGTGTATAGCGTTACGCTTGCCGGGCTTGATGCGTGTATTGTAAAGGTAGAGACAGATGCCGGCGACGGACTCCCGTCATTTGAGATGAGTGGCTGTCTTGCAGCACAGGTTACAGAGGCAAGGGAACGAGTGAGAGTTGCAGTTAAGAATTCAGGGATAATACTGCGTCCGCAAAAGATTATGGTTAATATTTCCCCGGCTGATATAAGAAAAGCAGGGAATGGATTTGATCTGCCTGTTGCGGCCGGAATTCTTGCCGCAGATGGCATTATTAAAACAGATATGCTTGAGTCGTCTGTGATTATCGGTGAATTAAGCCTTGATGGAAGTGTTAACGCAGTAAGAGGAATTATTAACTGTGTTGCAAAGGCAGCACAGATGGGATTTAAGAGGTGCATAGTTCCGTTATGTAATATTTGTGAAGGAGAACACATAGAAGGAATAGAAGTTCTTGGCGTTGACAGTTTAAAGCAGCTTATCGGATATTTTAACGGTGAATCAGAACTTATTGATGCAATTGATGCAAAGAAAAGCAGAGAACATGATGTGATTCATATGAAAAATGAAACCTGTCCGGATTTTGCGGATATAACCGGGCAGATTACTGCAAAAAGAGCGTCGCTTATTGCAGCGGCAGGACATCACAATATCTGCTATATGGGGATTCCGGGGACAGGAAAGACTATGATGGCGAAAAGAATCAGTACAATAATGCTGCCGCTTAATGAGAGCGAGAAGATGGAACTGACGCGTATCTACAGTGCGGCAGGAAAGCTTGAGGGAAGAAGTATTATAGAAGAAAGACCGGTAAGATGCCCCAATTATAATACAACGAAAGCTGTGATGCTGGGAGGCGGTGTTGTTCTGTCTCCCGGTGAGATAACACTTGCAGATAAGGGGATTTTATTTCTGGATGAATTTAATGAATTTGCATCTGCTGTGATAGATTCGTTAAGAACGCCGCTTGAGGAACATATTATAAGAATTGTAAGAGGTTCTAAAGAGTATATTTATCCGGCTGATTTTATGCTTGTTGCAGCAATGAATCCATGCAGATGCGGGTATTATCCTGACCGTAACAGGTGCAGTTGTACAGAACATGATATAAAAAGGTACATGAGCCGTGTAAGCAAGCCTATATGGGACAGGATTGATATATGCACGCATATGGGGATGATAGATGCAAGAGATATTTTGTATGAATCAGATGCGGATAAGAGCAGCGATTTTTATACTACGGCTAATATGAAAAAATGTGTTAAAACGGCGTATGATATTCAAAAAGAAAGATTTAGTAATGAAAATATAGAATTTAATTCGCAGATGAATGAAAAGCATGTGAAAAAATACTGCAGGCTGGGACAGGCAGAAAAGCGGATTATGGAAACTGCATTTGAAAGACTTAATCTTACGGTACGAGGGTATCATAAGGTGTTAAAAACGGCAAGGACAATAGCAGATATAGAAGGGGAAGAATGTATTAATGCCGGGCATTTAAGTGAAGCATTTTCCTATAGAAATCCTTTATAAGATTATATTTGGAACGGAGTGTGAAAAAAATATATAACGAAGACTATTATATGTACCGGCTGTGTAATATTAAAGGTATAGGCAGAGCATCGGTAAGAAAGCTTGTTGATTTTTTCGGAAGTGCATATAATGTATCAAAAGCAGATATTAATATATTGAAAAAGTTAGGAATATTAAATGGCAGGCAGATAGATGAATTTGCTTTTTCGATGAAAAATAAAGATAGCATATACAAGTATGAAGATATGATTAAAAATGGGTGTAACTGGATTAGCATAAACAATAATAATTATCCTGAAAGGCTTCATAATATTGATGACGCACCGCTTGGACTTTACTGTCGTGGAAATCTTCCGCCGGATGACAGACTGAGTGTTGCAATTATTGGTTCAAGAAACTGTTCTTCATATGGAAGGCGGATGGCATATAATCTCGCGGAAAGTTTTGCAGCTGATAATATTCAGGTAATAAGCGGCCTTGCAGCGGGAATAGATGCAGCGGCACACAGAGGATGCCTTGCATCGGGGGGATATACATATGCTGTTCTTGGATGTGGAACGGATGTGTGTTATCCATATGAGAATTTAGATATATATAAAAATATAATAAAAACGGGAGGCGTGATTTCTGAATACCCACCGAATACTCGGCCTGATGCATGGCGTTTTCCTGAAAGAAACAGGATAATAAGCGGGCTTGCAGACATCGTAATTGTTGTTGAGGCAGCTCAAAGAAGCGGAGCGATGATAACTGTTGACCAGGCACTTGAACAGAACAGGGAAGTTATGGCGGTTCCGGGAAGAGCTGATGATATTTGCAGTCAGGGGTGTAACGAACTTATAAAAACAGGTGCGATGGTTATAACAAAACCGGAGGATATTTGGCAGTGCAGTGCAGCTGCTTTATGGAAAGAAAAAAATAAAAATAATAAAATAAATAAACATACAAATACAGATATAAAGGCGTTAAATGGTGGAAATGGGAACAAAAAACCAGTATGTCCCACCGTAAATCTGCTTGCAACTGAAAAAAAATTAGTGTATAGTGTTCTCTGTTTACATCCGAAAGACACGGATGAGATTATTAATGAAACAGGATTGAACGTATCCACGGTTATGCAGACGCTTCTTTTATTACAGCTGGAGGGGTGTGTTGAGGAAGTGGCGAAAAACTGTTATATCAGAATAAAGTGACAGATTTAAGGGGAGGATATTACAAATGGCAAAGTATCTTGTTATAGTAGAGTCGCCTGCTAAGGTAAAGACAATTAAGAAGTTTCTGGGCTCTAATTATGAAGTAATGGCATCACAGGGGCATATAAGAGATCTTCCAAAAAGCCAGCTTGGCGTGGATGTTGATAATGATTATGAACCTAAGTATATAACAATAAGGGGAAAAGGCGATATTCTTGCTGCTTTAAGAAAAGAGGCAAAGAAAGCAGACAAAGTATATCTTGCAACCGACCCGGATAGAGAGGGAGAAGCGATTTCATGGCATCTTGCCAAAGCTTTGAAACTTGAAGACAAAGATATATACAGAATTACATTTAACGAGATTACTAAAAATGCTGTAAAGACATCTATAAAAAATGCCAGAAAAATAGATATGAATCTTGTTGATGCACAGCAGTCAAGACGTGTGCTTGACAGAATGGTAGGCTACAGGATAAGTCCGCTTTTATGGGCTAAGATTAAAAGAGGTCTCAGTGCCGGAAGAGTGCAGTCTGTTGCATTAAGAATCATATGCGACAGAGAAGATGAGATTAATTCATTTATACCTGATGAATATTGGACGATAGATGCAGATGTCAATATAAAAGGTGAAAAGAATACAGTTAAAGCAAAATTTTACGGCGATGAGAACGGTAAAATTGATGTTAAAAACGGCGAACAGGCTGAAAAAATTATAGAAGAAGTTAAAAAGAGTGATTTTAGTGTTGAAAGCGTAAAGCATGGAGAGAAGATTAAAAAAGTACCTCTTGCTTTTACAACAAGTACACTTCAGCAGGAAGCTGCAAAACAGCTGAATTTTGCTACACAGAAAACTATGAGGCTGGCACAACAGCTTTATGAAGGCGTCGATATTGCGGGCAGAGGAACTATAGGTATAATCACATATTTAAGAACTGATTCCACAAGAATTGCTGATGAGGCGGTTGCGGCAGCGGCACAGTATATTGGTGAACAGTATGGCGAAGAATATGTTGGGACAGTGCATGATACAAAAGAAAAGAAGAAAATTCAGGATGCACATGAGGCGATAAGACCTACGGATATAAGTCTAAGCCCGGCTATAATAAAGGATTCGCTTTCAAGAGATCAGTTCAGACTTTATCAGCTTATATGGAAAAGATTTACTGCCAGCCAGATGAGTCCTGCTATATACGAAACAGCATCTGTTAAAATTGCGGCAGGAAAATACAGATTCAGTGTTTCTGCTTCTAAGATAAAGTTTGATGGTTTTCTTTCAGTTTATAAAGATGATGACGAAAAATCAGAAAATAAAGCACTTATTCATGGAATAAGTGAAGAATCGCAGGTGAGCCTCGCCGATGTCAAGGGAGAGCAGCATTTTACACAGCCTCCGGCACATTTTACAGAGGCTTCGCTTGTAAAACAGCTTGAAGAACTTGGAATAGGAAGACCAAGTACATACGCTCCGACAATAACAACTATTATTGCCAGACATTATGTTGCAAAAGAAAATAAGAATTTATATGTTACAGAACTTGGTGAAGCTGTCAATAATATAATGAAGAAAGCTTTTCCGACGATAGTAGATGTTAATTTTACAGCTAATATGGAGACTCTTTTAGACAGTGTTGGCGAAGGAAAAGTCAAATGGAAAGAAGTAATAAGAAATTTCTATCCGGACCTTGATGAAGCGGTAAAATTGGCAGAAAAAGAACTTGAAAATGTGAAGATAGAGGATGAAGTTACAGATGTAATATGTGACAAATGCGGAAGAAATATGGTTATAAAATATGGCCCGCATGGCAAATTTCTGGGTTGTCCGGGATTTCCTGAATGTCATAATACAAAACCATATCTTGAAAAAATAGGTGTTACATGTCCAAAATGCGGAAAAGATATTGTGCTTAAAAAGACAAAAAAGGGAAGACGCTATTTTGGATGTGAAAATAATCCGGAATGTGATTTTATGAGCTGGCAGAAACCGGTTTCAAAAAAATGCCCGAAATGCGGCGGCTACATGGTTGAAAAAGGAAATAAGATTGCATGTGCAGATGAAACATGTGGATATATTGAAGCTAAAACAGAAAAAAAGGAAGATAAGTGATATTAAATTGTGCGAAAAATATTGTATTTTTTAGGCAAGTGTGCTAATATTCAATCAGTAATTATAAAATAGGAATGCAAATAATGCGTTTAGAATTATAGGAGGTACAATATGAGCGTTCAACTTCTGGATAAGACTAGGAAAATTAATAAACTGTTGCACAATAACCATTCTCTAAGAGTGGAATTTAGTGATATTTGCGACGTGCTTAGCGGAATACTTGAGTCTAATATTCTTGTTATAAGTAAAAAAGGAAAAGTTCTCGGAACAGGTTTTTATACCGGAGTTGATGTCATTGATGAACTTATATATGATAAAGTTGGTGGATTTGTAGACAACATGTTTAATGAGAGACTGTTAAGTGTGTTATCAACAAAGGAGAATGTTAATCTTGCGACACTTGGCTTTGCTGTTGATAATGTGAAAAAGTTTCAGGCATTAATAGTACCTATAGAGATTGGCGGAGAGAGACTTGGAACATTATTCATGTATAAGAATGATAAGGCCTATGAGATTGATGATATTATATTATGTGAATATGGAACTACTGTAGTAGGGCTTGAGATGATGCGTTCTGTAAATGAAGAAAATGCAGAAGAAGTAAGAAAGAAACAGATAGTAAAATCAGCAATGAGTACGTTGTCAGCATCTGAAGTTGAGGCTATAAAACATGTATTTAAAGAACTTGACGGAACAGAAGGAATTCTTGTTGCAAGCAAGATTGCAGACAGTGTGGGTATTACACGCTCAGTAATTGTCAATGCACTTAGAAAGTTTGAAAGTGCAGGTGTAATTGAGTCTCGTTCATCAGGAATGAAAGGAACATATATCAAAGTTACTAATGAAGTGGTATATGATGAACTTAAAAAACTTGATGATTGATAATTTATAGTACTTTAGGGAAACTTTAAAATAGGAATAAATAGAAAAATAACGGATTTATAAGAAAAATGGATGGAACCTGCATATATATCTTAAAAAAAGATGGTTGCGGTTTCGTCTTTTTTCATTTTTTACTTTATTTTTTCCAAATATTATCATATAATATATTTTAGGCTTATTAGGTTAAGAAGAATTAATTAAAATACAGCTGCTACGGCAGTGGAATGGAGGGTATATGTCTTCAGGTATATTTGGATATGTTAATGTGCTTAAATCGGCAGCAGATGCAAGCTGGTTAAGAGAAGAGGTCTTATCAAACAATATTGCTAATGTTGATACACCTAATTACAAAAGACAGGATGTTGAATTTAAGACATATCTTAATTCAGCGATAGAGCAGTCAGGAAAACCAAAGGCTACTTTGACACAGAAGATTAATAATGTTGATTTATCAAATATAAAGACAAGAACTTATACAGATAACTCAGCACTTTCATATAGAATAGACGGCAATAATGTAGATTTGTCTACTGAAAATGTGGAACTTGCAGCAGAACAGATTAATTATAATGCTTTAATTGACAGCATGAATAATGAGTTTTCGAGATTTAAAGCTGTACTTAAATAACAGGGAGGATATATCACATGTCAATGTTTACATCATTTAACATAAGTGCGAGCGGTATGACTGCACAGCAGCTAAGGTCGGACATTATATCTCAGAATATAGCAAATTCAAATACAACAAGAACTTCAGATGGCACTCCTTATGTGAGAAAAGCAGTTGTTTTTACAGAAAAAACATTAACAGGTGCAACAGCAATAAAAGGTGCTAACAGCAATGGCTCTTCTTTTGCAAGTGCTTTAAGAAATGCCAGCGGCGGCAGACTTGGTGATGGCGTAAAAGTTACATCGGTTTATGAAGATACATCAACAGATATGAACATGGTATATGATCCGTCACATCCTGATGCTGATGAGAACGGATATGTAACATATCCTAATGTAAATGTTGTTCAGGAGATGACTGATATGATTGATGCTTCACGTTCTTATGAGGCAAATATATCAGCATTTAATGCAAGCAAATCAATGGCAACAAAAGGTCTTTCAATAGGACAGGCTTAGAAGATTTAATATATAAAGATTTATAAATGACTGGAAAGAGGTAAATCATGGACGTAACATCAGCAATCAATAGTTTAGGAAATGATTATGTGGCTAAAGTCACTGATGCGATGAAACAGTCAGCGGCAGTTAATAATACTAATGGCAGTGCGGCTAATCAGACATTCGATTCCATTTTTAATGCTGTATCAGGACTTGTTAACAGTACAAATGATTATGTACAGCAGGCACAGCAGGCTGAGATAGATTTTGCACTTGGCAAGATGACAAATACACATGAACTTGGAGTTTACCAGCAGCAGGCAAATATTGCATTGCAGTTTACTGTTGCAGTGAGAGATAAAGCATTAGAGGCATATAAAGAGATAATGAATATGCAAATTTAATTAATGGGAGTAATAAAGTACGATGGCTGAACGATTTAGACAAATTGTTGATCGAATAGTAGAAAAATGGAAAAGCTGGTCTGCTAAACAGAAAACAATTATAATCAGCACGGCAGCAGTAATTCTGGTTGCGGTTGCGATTATTGCATTTGCTGTGACAAGACCAAATTACGAAGTGCTTACAACGTGTCAGGATTATACAGAACTTGGAAGCGTTACATCAATTCTTAATGAGAATGGATATAAGTATCAGGTACAGGATAATACATTAGTTGTAAAAGTAGAAAAGAAGAATCTTACAAATGCCAAGATGGCAATTGCATCTGCTGATATCAAGTCTGATGGATATACATTTGATGATGCGATGAAGAGCAGTTTTACAACAACTGAATCTGATAAGACAAAACAGTTTGCACATTATCTTGAAGCAAAATTTGTATCGGACCTTGAATCTATGGATGGAATCAAATCTGCATCTGTATCAGTTGATATACCTGATACAAGCAGTTCATTTTATGCAACAACCGCAGAAAAATCTGTCAGTGTTGTTGTTGATACGAATAAGACAATAAGTGATGATACAGCTGAGAGTATCGCAAATTTCCTTGCAACAGCTGCAGGCAATTCGACAACTAATAATATTACAATTATTGATAATAAAGGAACAACTCTTTTTTCGGGTCTCAGCAATGCGGGAACGGTATCAGGTGTAAGCAATGCCGGAAAACAGAAATATAAAGCACAGATTGAAGCTACTACAATTAATTCATTAAGAAAAGGGCTTCTTTCAACGGGACTTTATGATGATGTCAATCTTACACTTAATTATGTGCTTGACTGGGATGCTGTAAATACTATAGCAACTGAGTATTCAACACAGGGCGATGAACAGGCAATATTTGGAGAGTCTTATGAAGAGATATCTACAGGTTCAACAGGTGCGAGCGGAACACCTGGAACAACTTCTAACAGTTCAGACAGTACTACATACAATGTAACTAACGGTACGGGTGATACTTCAACATATCAGCTTAACAAGTATTCGTATATGCCGAATTCATTGGTAACAACAACAAACAAAGAACCTGGTTCTATTGTATATGGTGATTCATCTTTGGCTGTAACATTTATAAAAAATGTTGTATACAATGAGGATGAATGTAAAAAGCTTGGCTATCTTGATAATATGACATGGGAACAGTTCAAGAGCCAGAATACACAGCCTGTTGCACAGACGGTTGACCAGACATGGATTGATTTGATTTCTGCCGGTACAGGCATTGATTCTGCTAATATTTCTGTGCTTGCATACCAGAGACCATGGTTTGAAGATTCTACATCAGGAAGTGTATTTACAAGAGTTACTTTCTGGTTACAGATTGCACTCGCAGCAATTATTCTTGGAATTCTTGTGTTTGTAATTATAAGAAGTGCCAGACCTCTTACAGTTGAAGAGACTGAACCGGAACTTTCAGTGGAACAGATGCTTGCAGCAACAAAGGAGAACCAGCCTGCTGTTGATGATATTGATATGCAGGATAAGTCAGAAACGAGAAAAGCAATTGAGAAGTTTGTGGATGAAAATCCGGAAGCTGTTGCATTACTGCTTCGTAACTGGCTTAATGATGACTGGAGTTAATATAGTTAATAAGTTTATTTAATATATATGGAGGCAAATGATGGCAAGAACTACATCACCGGGTGGTGAAAGAGAGATGGATGGCGTTGAAAAAGCAGCAACTCTGCTTATCACACTTGGACCTGAAAAATCAGCTAAAATATTTAAACATCTCAAAGAAGAAGAGATTGAACAGCTCACTCTTGAAATTGCAAATACAAGCAGTGTTTCTCCGCAGACAAAGGAAAAAGTTTTGAGCGAGTTCTATGAGATATGTCTTGCACAGCAGTATATTGCTGAAGGCGGTATCGGATATGCAAAAGAGCTGCTTGAAAAAGCACTTGGCGAAGAAAAAGCGAAGGATGTTATCGGAAAGCTTACAGCAAGCCTTCAGGTTCGTCCTTTTGAATTTATCAGAAAGACAGACCCAAGCCAGCTGCTTAACTTTATCCAGGATGAGCATCCTCAGACTATTGCACTTATACTTTCGTATCTTCCTGCCTCACAGGCATCAATGGTTGTGTCATCGCTTCCACCTGAAAAACAGGCAGATGTTGCAAGAAGAATTGCACAGATGGACAGAACATCGCCTGATGTTATCAAGCAGGTTGAAAAAGTACTTGAGCGTAAGCTTTCATCACTTGTTAATCAGGATTATACAATTGTCGGTGGTGTGGATGCTATCGTAAGTATCCTCAATTCTGTTGACAGAGGAACAGAAAAACATATCATGGAAACATTGGAAGTTGAAGAGCCGGAACTTGCAGACGAAATCCGCAAGAAGATGTTTGTATTCGAGGATATTCTTTCCCTGGACGACAGAGCTATACAGCGTGTATTGCGTGATGTTGATAATTCAGATCTCGCACTTGCATTGAAGGGTGCAACAGAAGAAGTTCAGAATGTAATACTAAACAACCTTTCAAAACGTCTTGCTGTTATGATAAAGGAAGATATGGAATATATGGGACCTGTTCGTATGAAGGATGTTGAAGAGGCTCAGCAGAAGATTGTTAATATTATCAGAAAACTTGAAGACTCTGCTGAAATTGTTATTGCCCGTGGCGGAGGTGACGAGATAATTGTCTAATTTATTAAAAAAAGGCTCAACAATAACAAAAAGCGAGCGGGTAATAGATTATAATGAAAAAATAAAAGAAAAGCTTCAGGCAGTGATAGATGCAGAATCAGCAGCAGGAGACCAGAGCAGCGATGGATTTGTCAATGGCCTTACAGCAGATGTTGTAGAGAGGCTTACACAGGATGATGATGCAAATGAAGAAACATCGGCAACACAGGAAGAACTTGAGAATCATATAAATGAACTTAGGGAAGAAGCCGAAAGCATTATTGCAGATGCAAATGAGCAGGCACAAAAAATAATTGATGATGCTGATGAACAGGTAAAACGAGCTGCAAAAGAAGCAAAAGATAATGGATATGAGGAAGGACTTGCACAGGCAGATGCTGAATATTCATTGAGAAAAGACGAACTCGAAAAAGAATATGAATCAAGAAAAAAACAGCTTGAGCAGGAATATACAGAAAAAAGAAATAAGATAGAACCTGAACTTATCAATGTTCTTACTGATGTATATAATAAAGTTATTCTTTCAATTGCAGATGAAGACAAAGAAGTTTTGGTACATCTTATTAACGGTGTCTTATCTGATGCGGAAAAAAGTGATGAGTTTGTTATAAAATGCTCACCACAGGATTATTCATATATTTCTGAAAATCAGGGTAAGATTTTCTGCAATATGTCAAAAGATATTACATTAGATATCACAACAGATGAGACGCTGGGAAAGAATGACTGCATTATTGAAACTGATGGAGCTGTGTTTGATTGCAGTCTTGACAAAGAACTTGCTAATCTCACAAAGAAAATAAAAATGCTTAGTTGTCTTGACTAGGAGGACGGCAGATGTCATTGATTAATATAGAAAAATATGAACATTTGATGCATGAGCCTTTTTATCAGAAACTTGGCAAGGTGTCAAAAATAGTAGGTCTTACGATTGAGTCAATAGGACCTGATGCAAAACTTAATGATTTATGCAAAATATATTCGCCTGATAGAAGCCAGACGATGTTTGCAGAAGTTGTTGGATTCAAAGATTCGAGAGTCCTTCTTATGCCATTTGAAAATGTTGACGGAATAGGACCGGGATGTATAGTCGAAAATACAGAAAAGCCTCTTGAAGTTAAAGTTGGCAACGGAATACTTGGACATACGCTTGATGGACTTGGCAATCCAATGGAAGGCGATATTGTAGATTTAACAGATACATATCCGGTAGAAGCTGCACCTCCGGATCCGATGAAGAGAGTGATTATTAATCAGGTGCTTCCGCTTGGCGTCAAAGCGGTTGATGGACTTCTGACAGTCGGAAAAGGTCAGCGTATTGGTATATTTGCAGGAAGTGGTGTGGGTAAAAGTACATTGCTTGGTATGTTTGCAAGAAATACAAAAGCGGACATCAATGTAATTGCTCTTATAGGTGAGCGAGGAAGAGAAGTAAGAGAGTTTATAGAACGAGACTTAGGACCTGAAGGTATGAAGAGAAGCGTACTTGTTGTTGCAACATCTGATAAACCGGCACTTATAAGAAATAAGGCTGCGAAGACAGCGACAGCTATTGCGGAATATTTCAGGGATCAGGGAAAAGATGTTCTGCTTATGATGGACTCTCTGACACGTTTCTCGATGGCACAAAGAGAAATAGGACTTGCATCAGGAGAACCTCCTGTTACAAGAGGATATCCACCGAGTGTATACAGTGAAATGCCAAAACTTCTTGAAAGAGCCGGAATGGCCGAAAAAGGTTCCATTACAGGATTGTATACAGTGCTTGTTGATGGTGATGATTTTAATGAGCCTATTACTGATACAGCACGAAGTATTCTTGATGGACATATAATACTTTCAAGAAAGTTAGGACATAAAAATCATTATCCAGCTATTGATATCCTGCAAAGCATATCAAGATGCATGAGCCAGATTTCAACTAAAGAACACAAAAAGATGTCTGGACGTCTTAAAAATGTTCTTGCAACATATAATGAGGCGGAAGATTTGATTAATATTGGTGCATATAAAAAAGGAAGCAATAAAAATATTGATTATGCCATTTCAAAGATAGATGCAGTAAATGCTTTTCTTATGCAGCAGACTGACGAGAAATATTCTTTTGAAGAAGAACTAAAAATGCTTTTTAATATTTTCAGCGATTATGATACATTTGAGAAAGCAGAGTAATTATGGCAAAATTTGTATATAAGATGCAAAATATCCTTAATATTAAAATGAGACTTGAGACGCAGGCAAAGACAGAATTCTCGCAGGCAAGTGCAAGACTTGATGAAGAAGAGGATAAACTTCGGAGCCTTATTTTAAGACGAAGAACTTACGAGGATGAGTTGAAAAATGCATCAAATGACAAACTGGATATTAATAAGTTAAAACAGTATAATAACTATATAGCTGTTATAAAAGAACTTATGGAAAAACAGGCATTGCAGGTCAGGGTTGCCCAGAAAAATCTTGATAAAGCCAGAGAAAAACTTAATAAATCAATGCAGGAAAGAAAAATCCATGAAAAACTTAGAGAAAAGGCGTTTGATGAATTTAAGGAAGAACTCAAGGCTGAAGAAAAGAAGGAGATTGACCAATTAGTAAGCTTTACGTATAATGATAGAGGAAAGAAAGCATAACAGATAAATTTTGAGGAAGGAACTTAGATGCCATGGCAAGGAAAAAGAAAAAGTCAGAAGATAATCTTGATACAGATAATGGATTAGAAGAAGAAAAAGGCGGCGGGATAGCCGGAGCTCTTCTTGCTGTAGCAATAATTGTTATATGGCTTGTTATATTTGCACTTCTTATAAAGATGGATGTTGGCGGAGTGGGAAGCATGCTCAGGCCATTCCTTAAAAATGTACCGGTAATTAACAGGATTCTGCCGGATAAGTCTGATGAGGAAGTAATGGAAGAGACTGGATACAAGTATAAAAATCTTGCAGAAGCTGTAGACAGAATAAAAGAACTGGAAGACCAGCTGGCACAGTATCAGAATAATGGTGCTGCTGATTCAGACCAGATAGCACAGCTTAAGGCGGAAGTTGAACGTCTCAAGGTTTATGAAGATAATCAGGAGAATTTTCTGAAACAGAAAGAGGAATTTGACAGGGAAGTCGTATTTACAGATAACGCACCTGACATAGAAGAATATAAAAAATGGTATGAGCAGATAAGCCCGGATAATGCAGCACAGATATATAAAGAGGTGTGTGAAAAGATACAATACTCACAGAAGATTCAGGACTGGGCTACTACATATGCTGCTATGGATGCCGCTGATGCGGCTGCTATTATGCAGGAGATGACGGGCGATACAGATATTGTTTCAAAGATTCTTCTTTGCATGAAAGCTAAACAGAGAGCTGCCATATTGGCAGAGATGGACCCTGTATATGCAGGAAAACTTACAAAGATAATGTTTCCTTAACAGTCAGGGATAATTAATGGGTGAATTTATCATTTAGACAGTCGGCAGTGCGTCTGGCTGTCTGGAAGGTAATTTTACTATATAGTCTGTATGACAAATAATAAGAAAGGAGGATACAAAGTGGGTACAGTTATTTCAGGAGCACAGAGTGTTGACAATAATGTTGTTCCGGTTGTTTCATCAGGCAAAAACCAGAGTGTAAACGGTCAGAAGTTTGGTGATATAATGGCAAAATCTGTTGGCGGCAATGCAGGAAAGAAGAATTCTTCTACAGATACATTATCGCAGAATTCAATCAGGACAAATACTTCATCATCTGATAAAAATGATGTGGCAGAGAAAGTATCATCAGCTGATAAAGCTAAGGCAAGTGATACTAATAAGACGCAGAATACAAAAACAGATAATAAAGTGGCTGAAAAAGTTGATAAAGCTGCCAACGAAGTATATGACAAGATAAAGAAAACATTGGGAGTTTCTGATGAAGAAATTCAACATTCAATGGAAAATCTTGGGCTTACAATGGTCGATTTATTAATGCCTGAGAATATTATGCAGCTTGTTATGGATATTACAGGTACACAGGATTCAATGCAGCTTGTTACAGATGATATGTTATCAAATGCAATGAAAGATATAATGGATTTTGTTTCACTTACATCGCAGCAGCTTGCAGCAGATTTATCTGTGACACCGGATGATTTAAAAGAAATATTACAAAGTGTTTCTATTGATGAGAAAGCTGATAAAAATATTCAGACACATGAAGAGAATGGCGATGTAAAAGAAGATGCTGCGGACAGCAATATAAAAGATGCATCGCCGCTCGAACAGGTTATTGCAAAGAAGATTACAACAGGTTCTGATTCATCAAAAAATGATGCAATGTCTGAGAAAGAAAATGGACATGAGCAGAAACAATCAGTGTCTTCAAATGAACATGTTAATCAGCTGGCATCGGGAACAACAACTACAGTACAAAGTATTGCAGAAGAATTTTCTTCAGTCCTTGAGAACAGAGGTGTTAATGAAACGGATATTCTTGATCAGATTATCAATCAGATAAAATTCACATCTGATGATGCTGTTAAGAGCATGGAAATTCAGCTTACACCGGAAACTCTTGGCAAAGTTAATGTTCTTGTATCAGTGAGAGAAGGCGTTGTTACAGCACAGCTTAATGTTCAGAATGAACAGGTTAAAAAAGCGTTGGAAAATCAGATGATTACATTAAAAGAAAATTTTGAAAATCAGGGCGTTAAAGTTGAATCTGTAGAAATTACAGTCCAGACAAACGCATTTGAAAATAATCAGAATTTTAATAATCAGAATGAGCAGAAAGACAATACATCAAAAAATCGTGCAAAGCTCAATCTTAACGGCTTGAATTTTGATGACGACAATGATGATGAATTGGATGATGAACAGAATTCAATGCTTAATGAAAACAGCAGTGTTGAATACATGGCATAAAAATTGATTTAAGAAAGGAGTATATAATGGTAACATCAAATGTTATTAACGGTTTGATTGATAATTCAAAAAATGATGGAAATATCAGTTCAACAACAAAAAACGATAAGAGTAATTCAAGCCTTGATGTGAATGACTTTTTACAGCTTCTAGTTGCACAGATGCAGTATCAGGATCCGCTTGAGCCGACAGATAATACACAGTATATTGCACAGATGGCTACATTTACACAGGTTGAAGCTACTACAGAGATGGGCAACAAAGTTGAACAGCAGATGGCATCATCACTTGTAGGTAAATCTGTTATTATGAAGACAAATGAAAGCTCTTCAGGGATGATTGCCGGCAAAGTTAATTATTGGGAAAATATCGATGGTAAGATTTATCTTGGAATCAACGGCAAGCTTTATGATATAGCTGACGTTGATACTGTTCTTGACAATGATTACTATGACAAGCTTGTAAATGGAAATACATCTAAAAAAGATGATACAACATCTGGAAGCGGCAAGGCTGATGATACATCTAAAAAAGATGATACAGCTGACAGTAAGACAGAATAAGACATAAGACAGGAGGCTGCTTATGAACAGTATTATAACTGGTGGATATTCATCCATAGAGCAGGCTGCGGGCAAATTATCAAATAAAAAGGATACATCGCAGGCGGCAGGCAGTTCCGGTATCTCTTTTCAGGATATTTTAAAACAAAAGAAAAATATTGCAGAAGCTGCAAACGAAGTATCAGGCGGTGAAGGCGTAAAATTTTCAAAGCATGCAGATATGAGACTGAAGCAGAGAGACATAACGCTTACCGATGAACAGCTATCAAGACTGAATGAGGGAACGCAGAAAGCCGGACTTAAAGGAATAAGAGAATCTTTGGTTATCATGGATGATTTAGCGTTTATAGTCAATACAAAGAGTAAAACAGTAGTGACAGCGATGGATCAAAACAATAGTGAAGACAATATATTTACAAATATTGACGGGGCAGTAATTATTTAGCCGGACCTGAATGGAGGCTTTGATTTCCCTGAATGACAGATGGGAAATTGTGCCGGTCATATTAGTCTTCATGGATATTATGGAGGAAATTTTATTATGATGAGATCATTGTTCTCTGCTGTGTCAGGTTTAAAGGCACATCAGACAAAAATGGACGTTATTGGTAATAATATTGCCAACGTCAACACAGTTGCATATAAATCACAGTCAGTAACATTCGGTGATGTTTACTATCAGACAACACAGGTTGCCACAGGACCAAATGAAGCTTCTGGAAAAGGTGGTACTAATGCAAAACAGATAGGTCTTGGTTCTACAGTAGGTGCCATTTCAGTAGATCCTACAGCACAGGGTGCGTCTGAGAGAACTGATAATACATGGGATTTAATGATTAGCGGAGATAAATTCTTCGTAGTAAGTAATGCAGGAAATACATATTTTACAAGAGCCGGAGATTTTACAACAGATCTTGATGGTGCTATTGTAACACAGAGCGGTGCTAATGTTATGGGTTGGAAAGCAGATGCTGATGGCAATATTATAAAAGACCGTGTTCAGGCTTTGTATGCAACAAGTCCTGAATATACATATACAGCACCAGCGGCAACAACAGGCGTTACAATTACAGGTAATGTAGATTCAAGAGAGACAGGAGATATTGCTTATACAGTGAATTTCTATGATTCACTTGGTAATGAATATCAGGCAACTCTTAATCTTACATATGACAGTAAAGATGCAGCAGCTGGAACAACAAGTTACAATGTTGTTGGCGGTTCGGTTACAATGAATGGACAGCCTACAGAACTTTCAGTTTCATGTGACAGCCAGGTTGTATTTAACACAAATACAGGTGCTTCGATGGTTGGAAATGCCGGACTTGCACTCACGTTTACTGATAACAGTGCAGATGGTTCAGGAAATATTGCTAATATCGGTACTAATAATGGAAATACATCAACAATTAATCTTGATGCTTCAGGACTTACAATGTATGCAGCAGCTTCAAATATTAATGCTACAATGGGAATAAATGGCACAGGAGCAGGTAAAGCAGTAGGTAAAATGACATCAGTAGGTGTTAATGAGGCTGGTCAGATTGTTGCAAGCTACAGCAATGGTGATACAAAGAAGATTGGTCAGATTGCAGTTGCATCATTTACTAACCCATCAGGTCTTGAAAAAGTTGGTGATAATCTTTATGCAGCAACACTTAACTCTGGTTCATTTGATGGAATTGGTGAAGATATATCAGAGTCAAGCGGCAAGATTACATCTGGATATCTTGAAATGTCAAATGTAGATCTTGCAGATCAGTTTACAAACATGATTACAACACAGAGAGGTTATCAGGCAAATTCAAGAATTATTACTGTATCAGATACAATGCTTGAAGAGCTTATTAATCTTAAAAGATAATTGATTTTTATTGGCTGTGGGCAACTATCATGTGTCCGCAGCCATATTTATGGTATCAGACATTTTTAATGGGAAAAATTGTTTAAATTTAGCATGATTTGTTGCAATAAATGCAAAAAAGTGTTTTAATATACATAGTGCATATATCAGGTACCTGTCGGTTTTTGGTACTAAAATATGACTTCACGAAACAATGAGAAATGTATATTATTTATGGGAGGGTCTATGATAAGTGTGACAAGATTTAATGATTCCACGCTGATTATTAATGCTGATTTGATACAGACAGTGGAAGAGACACCGGATACGGTGATAACGCTTACGACCGGCACAAAGTTTATTGTAAAGGAAAAGAGCAAAGAGATTGTAGATAAAGTAGTAGAATATAAAAGAAGAATTTTTGTTAATTCTCCTGTTAATTATAGAGAACAAACATATTGATAAATTTTTAAGAACGGATGGTGTTACATAGTGGATTTAGCTACACTCGTTGGTATTGTTTTAGGTCTTGTAATGGTAGTGTTCGGTATTATATCAAGTGCGGATATCAGTGCTATTACTAAGAGCTTTTTGGATTTGCCTTCATTTATTATTACATTTGGTGGTTCGATTGCTGGTATGATTGGTTCATACACATTTAAGGAACTTATCACTTGTCTTAAAGGTATTACGATTGCATTTAAGGATCCTAAGCTTGATTATGGCGGACTTATTGGAAAGATTATTGAACTTTCCAATGTTGCAAGAAAAGAAGGATTGC
Organism: Lachnospira hominis (ex Liu et al. 2021); assembly: GCF_014287955.1. GTDB lineage: Bacteria > Bacillota > Clostridia > Lachnospirales > Lachnospiraceae > Lachnospira > Lachnospira hominis. The sequence goes on from NZ_JACOPD010000006.1 coordinate 112,549, forward strand.
TTGCATTGGAAGAAGTCGCAGGTAATCTTGATGATGAGTTTATGAAAAAAGGTATTCTTCTTATTGTAGATGGTACAGAACCTGAACTTGTAAGAGGTATTCTTGAAACAGAACTTGATAATATGGATGCAAGACATAAAAAGATTGCAGGTTTCTATGATAACTGGGCTGCATTAGGTCCTGCCTGGGGTATGATTGGTACTCTGGTTGGTCTTATTAACATGCTTGCAGACTTAAATGATATGGCATCTGTAGGACCTAACATGGCGGTGGCTCTTGTCACAACGCTGTATGGTTCGTTGATTGCTAACTGGCTTTGTGTTCCTATTGCAAATAAACTGAAACTTATTAATAATAATGAGTATCAGATGAAAGAGATTATTATAGAAGGTCTTCTTTCAATTCAGGCAGGTGAAAACCCACGAGTTATTGAAGAAAAGCTCAAATCATTCCTTTCACCTGACGCAAGAGGCAATGTGTCAGATTCGGAGGCTGGAGGTGAAGCATAATGAAGAAAAGAGCAGATCCTGAAAAGCCTGCACAGCTCTGGCTTAACACATTTTCGGATTTGATGAATCTGCTGTTGTGCTTCTTCGTACTCCTGTTTGCAATGTCTAATGTTGACCAGGAAAAGTTTCAGGAATTGTCGGCTTCTCTTTCGGCTGCATTTAATGTGCTTCCTAGTGGCGGTTCAGCCATCAATAATGATGGTATACTTGTCGGAAGTGGTGCAAGCCAGCTTAATGCGATAGCAGAACAGTATAATAATATGGGGCTTGATTCTGATGGTGATTATTCACAGGAGCAGGAAGAATCAAAGGATGCATTTGAAGAAGTTGAAAAAGCAGGACTTGAGGAGTCTGAAAAGATGGCAGATGCCATAGAAGATGCATTGAAAGAAGCCAATGTTCTGGATGAAGTCGAGATTACAGCAACAAGCAAGTATGTAGAACTTAATCTTGGAAGTGGTATTTTGTTTGATTCAGGAAGAGCTGAATTAAAATCAGAAGCTGTTAATCTGATTGAAAAAGTTGCAGATGCAATTTATCAGTATAATGATAATCTGATTATAATTGAAGGACATACGGATAATGTTCCAATCAATACGGCAGAGTTCCCGGATAACATGATGTTGTCACAGAAAAGAGCATATTCCGTTTTCAAATATCTTGTTAATAATAAAGGATTTGACCCGGCAACGATGATGTCATCGGGACGAGGTGAATCAGTCCCTATTGCTTCTAATTCTACTGCTGATGGCAGGGCACAGAACAGAAGAGTAGAGATAAAAATATATAATACATATAACAGTTAGAAAACTGTAAAATTTGCGGAGGAACGTTTTTATGAAAAAAAGTATGCTGAATGTCATTACTCTTGCACTTGTTCTTATTAATCTTGTGCTGACTGTTCTTTTGACATTTTCATTGGTCTCAACTAACAACAGGACAAATAATCTGATTAAAAAAGTTGGTGAGATTATTGATCTAGATGCGGCAGGGAATGCAGCCAATGGCTCACAGACAGGAAGTGCCGTTAATATTGACGATATTGAATATGTTGAAGTTAAAAGCGGTGACAGCACCAATATAACAGTGTCTTATACAGACAGTGGTAAGACACATTATGTTGTATTTAAAGTTACACTTGGACTTAATAAGAAAGCAAAAGATTATTCTACAAAGTCAACAAGCATTAATAATGGCATGAAGCTTATTGTAAGCCAGATAACAAATGAGGCTTTAAAGTATTCATATAATACAGTAACTACTAATAAGACAACAATTGAGAAAAATCTGTTGTCTACATTACAGGATCAGTTTGAGACAGAAGCAATCTGTTCAGTAACACTTTCTGAAATTCTTGTACAGTAATTACATAATTAAAAAATCAGATGAATTTTAAGCTTATGAATTGTGCAAGGAGGTGAGGAAGTTGGGTGAGGTTCTTTCACAAAGTGAGATTGATAACCTCTTGAAGGCTTTAAACAGTGGCGAGCTTGATATTGACGAAGCAAAAAACACGGAAGAAAAACAGGTGAAAAATTATGATTTTGCAAGACCTGCTAAGTTTTCTAAAGAACATTTAAGAACACTGGAAATTATATACGAACATTTTGCCAGACTTATGTCAACCAATCTTCCGGCATATCTGCGAAAGTCTGTAACGGTAGATGTTGTGAATTCGGAAGTGGTTATTTATTCGGAATTTTCTAATGCATTGTCTAATCCGGTACTGCTCGGTGTTATAAGCATGAGTCCTTTGTCAGGGAATGTAATCATGGAGATGGCATCAAATCTTGGATTTGCTATTGTAGACAGGCTTCTTGGAGGAGCCGGTCAGGCACTTGATAAAGAGAGAGACTTTTCGGAAATAGAGCTGTCAATATTGGAAAGAATATTTTCAATATGTGTTAATCTTTTCCATGAACCATGGGAGAATGTAGTAAGTATATCTCCACGTCTGGAAAGAATTGAGACAAACTCCCAGTTTGCCCAGATTATTTCTCCAAGTGAGACAATTGCGATTGTGACACTTAATATTAAAATTGGAGATGTGGAAGGACTTATGAATATATGTCTTCCATTTGATACACTTGAACCGGTTATTGATAAACTTAATACTAAATACTGGTTCTCAACGATGAAAGAAAAAGATGAACATTCATACGAGGATACAATTGAAACTGCCATCAGCAGAGCAATGATTCCTATAAAAGCTGTGCTTGGAAATAGCACAATTAATGTGTCAGATTTTGCAAACCTTCAGGTCGGAGATATAATAAAAATCAATCGTAAGGTTGATGAAGAGCTTGAGGTGTTTGTTGGTAATATCCGTAAATTTAAGGCATTGCCGGGATATTCTGATGATAAATATGCAGTTAGGGTAACAGAGGTTATCAGAGAGGAGAGTGAATAAGGATGGATGGAATGCTGTCACAGGAAGAGATAAATGCATTACTTGCAGGAGCATCAGGCAGCGGTGATTCTTCAACAACCGATAGCAGTGCAGATAATAATGCACAGAATGCGGCTGGTCAGGAGGATAATAACAATACACCGTCAGCACAGAATGAACAGCAGTTTGTTCTCTCTGATTCCGAAAAGGATGCGGTTGGTGAAATATCCAATATCAGTATGGGAACAGCGGCAACGACACTTAGTTCTTTACTTAATCAGAAAGTGAATATCACAACACCTACAGTTGAGGTATCTACATGGGATGAACTGTCTGTTAAATATGACAGACCATGTGTTATGTTGCAGATTTCATATAAAGAAGGAATAGATGGTAATAATGTTCTTATTTTAAAAGAACGTGATGTTAAAATTATTACAGATTTGATGATGGGTGGTGCAGGTCAGGTTGATGATGATGAACCATTATCAGAATTGCATCTTAGTGCTATTGGTGAAGCAATGAATCAGATGATGGGTTCAGCAGCAACATCAATGTCATCAATGTTTAACAGAAAAATAGATATAAGCCCACCAATTGCAAATATGGTGGAAACTTATAGTGATTCAACAGATGACCTTCCTCCGTTTTTAAAAGGTCAGTTTGTTATGGTTGCATTCAAGATGCAGATTGGCGACCTGATTGATAGTGAGATTATGCAGCTCTATCCGATAGAGTTTGCAAAAGAGCTTCTCAATCTTTTTTCACCGGAATTAAATGGCAGTTCATCAGCTAATGCTGAATCGCAGCCTGCACAGCCAGAACCGGTACCACAGCCAACACCGGCCCCACAGCCAGCACCAGCACCTGCTGCACCACAGCCTGATATGTCAGCACAGGCACCACAGGGAATGCCTTATGGTTATCCGCAGATGGGAATGCCTTATGGTTATCCACCTATGCAGGGACAGCCTATGGCCTATGGTTATCCACCTATGCAGGGACAGTCTGCAGTGCCACAGCAGGATGTCAATGTTGCTCCGGCAGCATTCCAGCCGTTTGCCGGTGATGTTAATGCTCTTTCACAAAAAGAAAATATCGATTTAATTATGGATGTTCCTCTTGATGTAACTGTTGAACTTGGCAGAACAAAGAAATCAATAAAAGATATTCTTGAATTTGCACCAGGTACAATTGTTGAACTTAATAAAATTGCAGGTGAGGCAATTGATGTACTTGTAAATGGCAAATATGTTGCTAAAGGCGAAGTTGTTGTTATTGAAGAAAGCTTTGGTGTAAGAATAACAGAAATTATTAAAGAACAGTAATGATTAAGTGAATTTAAAAATATAAATAAAAAGTTAAGAAAAAAACAGTATGAAAACACACTGGGATGTTGTATAATGTAATCGAATTATCTTAGTGAATGTAAAAGATAGGAGAAATAAAATATGGCAAAGAATATTTTAATATGTGATGATGCAGCATTTATGAGAATGATGATTAAGGATATTCTCACAAAGAATGGATATAACATTGCAGGAGAGGCTGAGAATGGTGCAAAAGCAGTTGAAAAGTATGCCGAACTCAAGCCAGACCTTGTACTTATGGATATTACAATGCCTGAAATGGATGGTATTCAGGCACTCAAGAAGATAAGAGAAAGCGATCCTAATGCTGCTATTATTATGTGTTCAGCTATGGGTCAGCAGGCTATGGTTATTGAATCAATTCAGTCTGGAGCAAAAGATTTCATTGTTAAGCCTTTCCAGGCAGACAGAGTTATTGAAGCTGTAAGGAAGGTTGTCGGATAATGACAATGCTTGCAATAGGAAGCAGCAGACTTGAAGCATTTGCACAATTAATTACACTTGTTCTTATTTTTGCATTTGTACTTGCACTTACATATTTTGCCACAAAGTGGGTGGGCAATTATCAAAAAGAGAAAATGTCCGGAAGCAATATTACAGTGCTTGAGACCATGAAAATATCTGGAACTAAATATTTACAGATAATTAAGATAGGAACTAAGTGTTTTGCAATTGCAGTCTGTAAAGATACTATTACATATTTATGTGAGGTAAATGAAGAGGATTTAATATACAGGGAAAACAATTCTTCTAAATTAAAATCCGAAAATTTTAATGCGATATTAGAAAAGTTTAAGAAAGACAAGCCGCAGGACTAGGCAGGAATCAACAATATGTTACATTTTTTAAAGAAGTATAAGAAGAAAATTCTTAGAGTTTCATTAGGACTGTCAGCTTTTTTTGCAATATGTATGTTTATGGTAAGTCATACATTTGCAGCTGATGGAGATGGTAATAACAATTTGATAAGTATTGGTATTTCATCAGGTGAAGGTTCAGATATGGCGAGCGTGCTTCAGATGCTGCTTGTACTTACAGTTCTGTCGCTTGCACCATCAATATTAATGATGCTCACTTCATTTACGAGAATTGTTATTGTGTTGCATTTTACAAGAGCTGCTATTGGTACACAGACAGTGCCGCCTAATCAGGTAATAGTAGGTTTGTCTTTATTTTTGACATTTTTTATTATGGCACCTACGTTTAATGAAGTATATACAAGTGCAGTTGTGCCGCTTACTAATAATGAGATTACAGCACAGGAAGCATTTGATATAGGTGTTGTGCCTGTAAGAAAGTTTATGCTTAAACAGGTTTCAACAAAAGATTTGGATACATTCCTTAAAATAGCTGATTTTGAGGAGGGTTCAGTTAAATCTGAAGATGATATTCCGCTTCAGGTTCTTATACCGAGTTTTATTGTTAGTGAATTAAGGATTGCATTTATAATTGGATTCCTTATATATCTGCCATTTATTGTTATTGATATGGTTGTTTCGTCTACGCTTATGTCAATGGGTATGATGATGCTGCCGCCAACGACAATTTCTACACCATTTAAAATTCTTTTGTTTGTAATGGCAGATGGCTGGAATCTTATAATAGGAAATCTTATGTCAACATTTAATTAATGGTTATTATATGTGCCTGTGCGTTACAGCACAGGCATATTCTTTAATTTACGCGTGTAACGAGCCAAAGTCTGTGCTTGCACGAGACCTTGGCGACTGCCGCGATAACTTGAGAAACTCGCGGAGCGTGTTTCTCATAGTTTGCCGGAACAGCAGGGAGAAAGTTTATGAGTAGTTCAGATATTATCACAATTGCAAGACAAACGGTCTGGGTAATAGTTAAAACCTCTGTGCCGCTGTTATTAGTTTCGATGGTTGTAGGTCTTATAATAAGCCTTTTTCAGACACTTACGTCAATTCAGGAACAGACACTTACATTTGTTCCAAAACTTATCGCAATTCTTATAGGAATTATGGTAATGGGAACATGGATACTCAACGAGATAGTTGCTTTTATGAATACCTTATGGGGCAGCTTCAGTCAGTATATATTGTGAAAGTATTGTTTTTTAAATTTAAAAATGGAAAGGTAGTAAAACAATGATTCAATATGAAGTTGCATTGGAACAATTGGAAATTTTTGTTTTGATACTTATGCGTATTGCATCTTTCATATATGTTGCACCTTTTTTTAATACAGCTAATGTTCCAAGAAGAACAAAGATTGGACTGGCTTTTTTTGTAACAGTTCTTGTATATAGTGTTAAGCCAGATATGACAGTGGAATATTCCGGCATTATAGGTTATGCGGTTGTTGTCCTGCAGGAAGTTGCAGTTGGTCTTATTCTTGGTGCAATGGCATCGTTTTGCGTCCAGATTATTATGTTTGCCGGAAAAATGATAGATATGGATACAGGTCTTGCAATGGCTCAGATTATGGATCCGACAACTAATGTGCAGGTTGGTATTTTTGGTAATTTTTATTACTATATACTTCTTCTGCTTCTGATGGTATCAGGCCTGTACAGATATCTGATTTCTGCTATTGTTGAGACATATAATGTTATTCCGATAGGACAGGTAAAGTTTTCTGCATCTATTTATAATGATATAATTGGATTTATGTCAGATTATTTTGTCATAGGCTTCAGAATTGCACTTCCTGTATTTTCTGCAATACTGCTTTTGAATGTTATTCTTGCAATTCTTGCAAGAATTGCACCACAGATGAATATGTTTGTTGTTGGAATGCAGCTTAAAATATTTGTCGGCATATTTGCTGTCTTTTTTACAATAGTGATGATGCCGGCAGTATCGACATTTATTGAAGATGAGATAAAAACGCTTATGGCTTCACTCGTAAGGGGGATGAGCCCATGACAGAGAACAGAATTCTTATTTCTTATAATCTGCAGTTCTTTGCCAAGGACGGACCAGGCGGTGAAAAAACAGAGCCGGCTACAAGTAAAAAGCTTAATGATGTCCGTAAGGAAGGTCAGGTTGCAAAGAGCAAAGATATTATAATGGCAGTATCACTTATGTCGCTTTTTATAATAATTAAAATATATGTTGGAACAATGGGAGAGCGTTTCATAAGTTCATTCAAGGAATTTTATAACAGTTTTGAACTTATTGTTCATTCAAGCTCGGATGGACTTACGGTAGCACTTGGTGCTTCAGCAGTAAAAAATGTTTTTATGGATGTACTTAATATTACACTTCCGATATTTTTAATAGCTGTTGTAATTGCAATACTTGGCAATGTTTTACAGCAGAAATGGATGATTACATCAAAGCCGCTTACACCGAAGTTCAGTAAGCTGAGTATTATCAGTGGATTTAAAAGATTGTTTTCATTCAGGCAGCTTTTTGAACTGTTAAAGTCAATTGCAATGATGATAGTTATAGGTGTTGTTGTGTTTGTGACTATAAGAAAAAAAGTTGGACTTCTTCTTACATTTTATGATATTACACTTTATCAGGCCCTCGCCGCAGTTGGTGGTATTATTGTAGATCTGGGTATAAAGATAAGTGCGATTTTCCTTGTTATAGGTTTTGTTGATCTTGTTTATCAGAGAATAAAGTTTAAAAATGATACAATGATGACAAAGCAGGAAATTAAAGATGAGTTCAAAGATTCTGAAGGTGATCCTCAGGTAAAAGGTCAGATTAGAAGAAAAATGCAGGAGATTTCAAGGAGACGTATGATGCAGCAGCTTCCGGAGGCGGATGTTGTAATTACAAACCCGACGCATTTTGCAGTTGCATTAAAATATGAGCCTGACAGCGGAATGGCTCCTGTTGTAATTGCCAAAGGTGCTGATTATCTGGCATTTCAGATAAGAGAAAAAGCGAAAGAATGTAATATTGAAATTGTTGAAAATAAACCACTTGCACGAATTCTTTATCATAATGTTGATATAGGTATGGAAATACCACCTGAGTTATACCAGGCGGTTGCTGAGATTCTTGCAAGAGTGTTACAGCCTGATTTGACTTAAATTAAGTTGAATAAATAAATTATTCATGGTAAAATATTATGATGTCAGTTTATGACGAAAAAAGATGATGAAAGGGAGAAAGAAATATGAAGATTAAGAAAAATGACCTGTTTATTGGAATTTATCTGCTCTCTGCGGTTATTTTCTTTATTATTTCAATCCCATCGTGGCTGCTTGATATTCTTCTGGCACTCAATATAGCAGTTGCACTTATTATATTATTTAATGCGTTATATGCAAAAGAAGTGCTTGATATGGCATCATTTCCTACAATGTTGTTATTTACAACTATTTTTAGAATTTCCCTCAATGTATCTTCAACAAAGCTTATCCTTACTAAAGGTGATGCCGGTAAAGTCGTTGATACATTTGGAAAGTTTGTAGGCGGCGGCAATCTTGTTATCGGTGCCATAATATTTATAGTTCTCGTTATTATTCAGTTTATAGTTATCAATAAAGGTACAGAGCGAGTAGCTGAAGTTACAGCACGATTCACGCTCGATGCCATGGCAGGCAAGCAGATGGCAATTGACTCTGACCTTAATACAGGTGCAATCACAGATAAAGAGGCAGCTGAAAGAAGAAAGAAGCTACAGCTTGAAAACAGTTTCTTTGGTTCAATGGATGGTGCTACAAAGTATGTAAAAGGTGATGCCACTGCAGGTCTTATTATTACCGGTATTAACATTGTCGGTGGTATTGTAATGGGCATGATGTATAACGGGCTCAGTATCAATGAAGCCTTATCAAAGTATACAATACTTACAATCGGTGATGGACTCTGTAGCCAGATACCATCTTTGCTTATATCTCTTGCAACTGGTGTTCTTGTAACAAAAGCATCAAGTGATGGTGAACTTGGCGATGAGATTGTTGGACAGCTGTTCTCAATGGACAGGGTTCTTATGATGGTTGGTGGTGCTCTTACAGTATTAGGTGTATTTACGCCACTTCCTATATATGTATTTGTTCCTTTTGGTGTAGCACTTATTCTTGCAGGAAGAAAGCTTGGAGATAAGAAGGGTGAAGAACAGATAGAGGAAGAAGTGGAACGTGAGGAGACAGAAGCACAGGAAATCAGGAAGCCTGAGAACGTTGTCAGTCTTCTTAATGTAGACCCTATTGAATTGGAATTTGGTTATGGTATTATTCCTCTTGCCGATGTCAATCAGGGGGGTGACCTTCTTGACAGAGTTGTAATGATACGACGCCAGGTTGCCTTGGAACTTGGTGCTGTAGTGCCTATTATCCGTTTAAGGGATAATATCCAGCTCAATCCTAACCAGTATGTAATTAAGATAAAAGGTATACAGGTGAGTGAAGGTGAGATATTGTTTGACCATTATATGGCTATGAATCCGGGATATGTTGAGGAAGAGATTACAGGTATTCCTACATTTGAACCGTCATTCCATCTTCCGGCAATATGGATAACAGAAAGTCAGAGAGAACGTGCTGAATCACTTGGATATACAGTAGTTGACCCGCCATCAATAATTGCAACACATCTGACAGAAGTTATCAGACAGCATATTGCTGAACTTCTTACACGTCAGGATGTACAGAATCTTATTAATAATATTAAAGAAAACAATTCAACGCTTATTGAAGAGCTTGTGCCTAAACTTCTTGGTGTTGGTGAAATCCAGAAAGTTCTTCAGAATCTTCTTGAAGAAGGCATATCAATAAGGGATCTTGTAACCATATTTGAAACACTTGCAGATCATGCACCGGTTACAAGAGATACAGATATTCTTACGGAATATGTGAGACAGAGCCTGAAGCGTGCAATATCCGGAAAATATTTTCCACCGAACGAAGTTACTAATGTTGTTACTCTCGATCCGGCTGTTGAACAGGATATTATGGGTTCGGTAAAGAATACAGAACAGGGATCATATCTTACACTTGACCCTGAAAAAACAAAAAAAATTGTTGCCAGTCTTAAAGATGCAATTAAGAAACTTGAAGATATGGGCAAGAATCCGATAGTAATTACATCTCCGATAGTAAGACTTTATTTTAAAAAACTTGTTTCGGATTACATAAAAGATATAATTGTGATTTCATATAATGAAGTTGAATCAAATGTGGAATTACAGTCAGTAGGGATGGTGACAGAATAAGATGATAGTTAAGAAATTTCAGGGCGAAACAGAAAAAGATGCTATTTTAAAGGCTCAGGAAGAATTGGGAAATAATGCTGTAGTTTTAAATGTGAAGACTATTAAGCAGAGAGGAATTTTAAAATTATTTAAAAAGGATGTTGTTGAAGTAACAGCGGCACTTGAAGAAGAAGAATTATCGAAAAAAGCAAACACAGGTGCAAAAGAGTTTGGAAAAGCTTTTGAAGCATCATCATATGCGGGAAATATGCATAAGCAGCCTGATATATCTTCAAGACCTGCAGGCGGTCTTAATCTTTTAGCAGATGAGAAAATATCAGTTTCAAGTGAGTCGGCTGTTATAGAACAGAAACTCGATTCGCTTCACAGCCTTTTACAGAGCCAGATTAATGCAGGTGCATCCAGAAAGAACAGCATGCAGGTTGATGATGAAAAAGAGCGTGATGACATTGCAGCTGAACGCATTGCCGGGAAAAAAGCTGTAGAAGAACGTGAAAATGCCAATATGAAATTTATACGACTGATATACAAAAAACTTGTTGACAATGAAGTGAATGAAAAATTCGCTGATGAAATAATGGCAGATATAGAGAATTCATTAAAAAGAGAGTCTAATATTGATAGTATCCTGTCGGCTGTATATCAGAAAATTATCTTAAAACTTGGTGAGCCAAAACCGATTGAACTTGGTGATAAACCTAAAGTTGTATTTTTTATCGGACCTACGGGAGTAGGAAAGACAACTACAATTGCAAAAATTGCTTCGAGATTCAAACTTGAAGAATATGCCAGAGTGGCATTTGTAACGGCAGATACATACAGAATAGCGGCAGTTGAACAGCTCAATACATACGCTTCAATTATTGACAGCCCCGTAGATGTTATATATAGTGCCGATGAGCTTGAAGAATCACTTGATAAATATAAGAATTATGATTTGATTCTTGTCGATACGGCAGGCCGTTCACATAAATGTGAAGAACAGATGGATGAGCTTAGCGATATGCTCAAAAAAGCCGAAAAGTTAAAAGACAATTTTGACGTTGAGATATATCTTGTTCTTAGTATAACAACAAAATACAAAGACCTGGTAAATATAGCACAGAGATATGAAGATATTAACAACTGGTCTATTATATTTACAAAACTTGATGAGACGTGTTCTCTCGGAAATATACTTAATGTAAGACTGCTTACAGGTGCACAGCTTTCGTATACAACATATGGACAGAATGTGCCTAATGATATTGAACTTATTGACGAACAGGCTTTAGCAAGGAAATTGCTGGGAGGAAGTGAATAATGGATCAGGCAGAAACACTTAGAAATATAATAAAGCTTCAGAATCAGAGAACTGTTACTAATGCCAGAGTAATAACAGTTACGAGTGGCAAAGGTGGTGTCGGTAAGTCAAATACATCAATTAATCTTGCTCTTCAGTTTCAGAAAATGGGAAAGAAAGTAATAATACTTGATGCGGATTTTGGACTTGCCAATGTCGAAGTCATGTTTGGCGTAATTCCGAAATATAACATGGGTGACCTTATATTTAACGGCATGGATATAAAAGATATTATAACAGAAGGACCTGAAGGTGTAGGATTTATATCAGGTGGTTCTGGAATAGCAAAACTTGTCAATCTTGATAAAGATCAGGTGAAAAATCTTGTCGGAAAGCTGTCACAGCTAGAAGAGTTTGCAGATGTTATAATCATAGATACAGGAGCCGGTATATCACCCGCTGTAATGGAATTTATACTTGCATCACCTGAAACAGTGCTTGTGACAACTCCGGAGCCGACTTCTATAACAGACTCATATGCACTCCTTAAAGCACTCAGCATGACAGATTCATATGATTCATCTGTAAATAAAGTAAAGATGCTTGCAAACCGCGTCTCTAATGAGAAAGAGGGCAGAAATCTGTATGAAAAGCTCAACTCAGTTGTGACTAAATTCCTTAATATTAAGATGGAATATTTAGGTCATGTGGTTTATGATGATAATATGACAAAAGCTGTAATGAGCCAGAAACCTGTAACAATTATGTATCCACATTCACCAGCTTCAAGATGTTATGAAAATATAGTGAGTACACTTGAAACAGGTCATGCAGTATCGCAGAATGCAGGTGTAAGAAGTTTCTTCAGAAATGTATTTTCAAGAAAAATGAAAAATGGAGATTGATATGGATAGAATTTTGAGCGTGGGAAACAAAATCGAATTAAGTAAAATTAAAAAGAATAAAGATGACGACGCAGTCACATATGTGAGCCAGATTCTTGATATGAAAGATGAAAAAATTGTTGCAGCAATGCCTATAAGTGAAGGCCACATAGTACCAATTGAGCCTGGAAGCAGGATGCATGCATATTTTTATACAGTAAAAGGTATTTTCAGCTGTGAGATTCTTGTTACTGAAAGAGGTAAAGAAGGTAATATATATATAATGGAAGTTGAATGTACAACGGAACTTAAAAAGTTCCAGAGAAGACAGTTTTATCGTCTTCCATGTACTATTGAAGGATACTTCAGAAAGCTCACAGATACGGAACTTTTAAGATTTCAGCATGATAATATTGTGCCTGAGGATACACAGGATGTTGACAAGGGCATTATTGTCGATATAAGTGGCGGCGGATTAAGAATTATGACTGAAAAGCCGCTTGAAAAGAATAATTATATTTATATCCGCTTTCCGGTGGAGATGAATATAGGTAATAGAGATATTGAAGTTGTCGGAAGAGTAATTCTGTCATTGGAATCTCCAAACAGAAAAGACTGTTATGATAACAGGATACAGTTTAAAGGCATTTCCCATGAATTAAGGGAGACTGTTGTCAAATACATATTTGAACAGCAGCGTATAATTCAAAGAAAGGAAAGGGGAGAGTATTTTGGCAAAGAAAATACTGGTAATTGATGATTCTGCACTCATGAGAAGAGTTATATCTGATATAATTAACTCAGGCGGTGATTATGAAGTTGCGGCAATTGCTAGAGATGGCGTAGAAGGATTTGATTTAATAGTATCTAATCCTCATCTTTACAGTGCCGTTATCCTTGATATTAACATGCCTAAGATGAATGGACTGGAACTGCTTGAAAAGCTGCAAAAGAACAGAATAGAGCAGACAGTTATTGTAGTCAGCACTGTTGCAAAAGAAGGTGCAAAAGAAACAATAAAAGCACTTGAACTTGGAGCGTTTGATTTCGTAACAAAGCCAGAAAATTATCTTGAGACAAAGGGTGAAACATTTAAGAACAATATTCACAAGATGCTTGATCTTGCAACCGGAAGCCACAGAAGCAAAGTTGATTTAAGAACAACCTCTTTTGCAAAGCCGGGAAGCGTAGTAAGACCGGCAAAACCGAAGCCGGTAGTTATGCCAAGAAAGCTGGAGCCGGGGAATTTTACTGGCGTTAAGACAGGCAGGAAAAAGATTGTGGCACTTGCATGTTCTACAGGAGGCCCTAAGTCATTGCAGCAGGTTATTCCTTATCTTCCTAAGAACCTGGATGCACCGGTTGTGCTTGTACAGCATATGCCGGCTGGATTTACATTTTCTCTTTCTCAGCGTCTTAATGAGATAAGTGAAGTAGAAGTAAAAGAAGCTCAGGAAGGTGATATATTAAAAAATGGTGTGGTATATATTGCACCGGGCGGAAAGCACATGAGGGTCGTGAAAAAAGGCACGGATTATTGTATTAAGTTAAGTGACGAGCCAGCCATAGACGGATTAAGACCGTGTGCCAACGTAATGTATGAGTCGCTCGAAAACTGCCAGTATGATGAGATAACATGTGTTGTACTTACAGGTATGGGAGCGGACGGAACAAAAGGAATACAGGGTCTGGCAGCCCATCATAAAAAACTGCATGTAATTGCACAGGATGCTGATACATGTGTTGTTTATGGAATGCCGAAAGCAATAGCACAGACAGGCCTCGTTGATGAAGTTGTACCTTTGGGCAGCGTGGCAGAAACAATTACGAAGAACGTGGGGGTATCTTAACATGGATGTAAGCCAGTATTTAGAGATATTTATTGATGAATCAAATGAACATTTACAGAGCCTTAGTGATCAGTTAATGATTCTTGAAAAAGAACCTGAAAACAGCGATACAATTAATGAAATTTTCCGTGCCGCACACTCTCTTAAAGGTATGGCAGGAACTATGGGCTATAAGAGAATGCAGAATCTCACACATGATATGGAAAATGTATTCTCAGAAGTAAGAAATGGTAATATGAAGGTCACATCAGACCTTGTTGATGTATTATTCCAGTGCCTTGATGCTCTTGAAGAATATGTTAATAATATTCAGGAGACACAGGATGAAGGAACTAATGATAATGAGCCTATAATTAAGGCACTCAATGCATTTATTGCATCAGAAAATAAAGATGCTGCACCGGCTGAAGAAAAACAGGAACAACAGGCAGAATCTGCACCGGCAGAGAAACTTCAGGCAGATGAACATGGTATCAGCATGGAACTTGCTGATTTTGAAAAGAATGCGGTAAATGAAGCACTTAAAAAAGGAATGCATGTTTACGAGATTAAAGTAACAGTTGACGAAAATTGTATACTTAAAGCTGCAAGAGCTTTTCTTGTATTTAAGAATCTTGAAGGACATGGAGACATTATAAAATCAGATCCTTCAGTACAGGATATCGAAGATGAAAAGTTCGATTTTGATTTTCAGATTGTTATTTTAACAGAGGAAAGTTTTGATGATATCATCAAGATAATTAAGAATGTATCTGAAATCAAAGATGCTGATGGTGAAGAAATAACGAAGGCTTTTCCGGAAGAAAAGACCGAAGAGGAGCCAAAAGAAGAAAAGACAGAAGAAAAAGCTAAGCAGGCTTCAAAAGCACAGTCATCAAATGATAAGAAAGATGCTAATGGTTCAAAGAAGCCGGCAGGTGCAAAACAGCAGGCTGCCAATAGTAAAGCAAAGCCTGTCGGACATACTGTACGAGTTGATATTGAAAAACTTGATGTGCTTATGAATCTTGTCAGCGAGCTTATTATTGCGAAGAATGGTCTTGTTTCAGCAAGCAGTGAAGAAGGCTCAGAGAGCATTAACCAGAGCTTTAATGAACAGATTGAATATCTTGAGAGAGTAACAACAAACTTACATGAATCAGTAATGAAGGTACGTATGATGCCTATCGAGAGCGTAGTAAGTAAGTTCCCTCGAATGATAAGAGATTTGAGCAAGAAGCTTGATAAAAAGATGGAATTATACATGTCAGGTGAAGATACAGAACTTGACAGAACAGTTATTGATGAAATCGGTGATCCTCTTATGCACCTGTTAAGGAATTCAGCTGACCATGGACTAGAAAGTGCCGAAGTCAGAAAAGAAAGAGGAAAGAGCGAAGTTGGTTCTATTTTCCTTGATGCATATCAGGATGGTAACAATGTTGTTATTGAAGTCCGTGATGATGGTAATGGTATTGATATTGAAAAAGTAAAGAGTAAAGCTATAGAAAAAGGAAATATTACAGAAGAACAGGCTGCAATAATGTCTGATAAAGAAGTAATAGATCTGCTTTTCAAACCAAGTTTCTCAACTTCCGATAAGGTTACTGATGTATCAGGCCGAGGCGTAGGACTTGATGTTGTTAAATCAAAGATTGAAGCACTTGGCGGTGATGTTGAAGTTAAGTCTGTATATGGTGAAGGAAGTACATTTATTATAAGACTTCCATTGACACTTGCAATTATCCAGGCACTTATGGTTAAGCTCGGAGATGAAAAATATGCTATTTCTCTTGGCTCAATTCAGACAATTGAAGATATTCCTGTAAGTGAGATAAAATATGTACATGCAAAAGAAGTAATACATCTTCGTGGAAATGTTATTCCGCTCATTCGTCTCAGAGAGCTTCTTGATGTACCGGGAGAACAGGAAGAACAGGAAAATATTACTGTTGTCATCGTCAGCAAGGGAGATAAGCAGGCTGGGCTTGTTGTAGATAGTCTCATTGGACAGATGGAAATTGTAATTAAATCTTTAGGCAAGTATATCAACATTAATAAGATGATAAGCGGTGCAACTATCTTAGGTGATGGTTCAGTTGCTTTGATTATTGATGCAAATACTCTTGTCTGATAAAAATCCGGAAAGGTTAGGTGGCTATCTATGGAAGAAGTAAAAACAATGGAAAAAGCATCAGATGAAGCAATGGATGCTGTTCAGTATATAGTTGTAAAGATTGGCAATGAACAATATGGCATTAATATCCAGTATATTGATAATATTGTAAGAAATCAGAGAATCACAAGAGTGCCAAAGGCACAGTCATACTATAAAGGAGTAATTAACCTTCGTGGTGAGATTATTCCTGTTATGAGTATCCGTCTCAAACTTGGTCTTGAAGATGATAATTATACAGATAAGACGAGAATTATCATTATCAAGGTTGATGGTGCAACAATAGGTGTAATTGTTGACCAGGTAAAAGAAGTTGTAACACTTGAAAGCACAGATATCGAAACTGTTGCACGTTCAGGTTCTCTTGTAGGTTCAGGATATATCAGTGCGATAGGCAAGAGCAATGACGAGCTTATTTCTCTTCTTGATATTGTTGCATTAATAGAAGAAAGCTGATGATTTAAGAAGGGAGTGCCTGATGTCAAAGATTGATCTTGAAAAACTGGAAGATTCACAGTTTGATGTTTTAAAGGAAATTGGAAATATTGGAGCCGGAAATGCAACAACGGCACTTGCTACAATGCTTAATATTAAGGTTGATATGTCAGTACCTAATGTTGCATTACTCCCATTTGACAATATTTCGTCATTTATTGGTTCTGAGGAACAGACGGTTGTAGGTATTCTCCTTGAAATACAGGGGGATATCGATGGAATGATGATGTTTTTATTTGATATGAAGTCGGCTCATCATCTTGTAAACTCACTTATGATGCGGGATGTTCATCAAGATGAAAATGGGATGGCAGATTTTTCTGAAATGGAAATGTCTGCCTTAAATGAAATTGGAAATATAGTTTCCGGTTCATATTTATCAGCATTGTCAGGACTTACCGGAATGAAGATGGTATCATCTGTTCCGGCACTCTCTATTGACATGCTTGGTGCACTGCTTAGCGTTCCAGCCATTGAATTTGGTAAATATGGTGATAAGCTGCTGATGATTCAGTCAGAGTTTGGCGAAGATGATTTTGTTACAGGTTATTTTCTACTTATACCGGAATTGGAATCATATGATAAAATTCTGACTTCGCTTGGAATGTAATATGGTTGATAAGTTATTTAAATGATTGGAAAGAGTAAAATGGGAAATATGATTAAAGTCGGAATGGCCGACTTGAAAGTTTGCAAATGCCCCGATGCATTGACAACGCTTGGATTAGGTTCATGCGTTGGAGTGGCTTTATATGATCCTGTAACTAAAATCAGCGGATTATTGCATTGCATGCTGCCGGACAGTACACAGATAAGAAATAATTCTAATCTTGCTAAATTTGCAGATACAGGAATTGATGAACTTATACGCCAAATGGCTGCACTTGGGGCAAATAAAAACAGACTTGTAGCAAAGATTGCCGGAGGTGCCCAGATGTTTGCCATGACGACTACAAATGATTCGTTGCGAGTCGGTGAACGTAATGCAGAAGCAGCAAAAAAGAAATTAAAAGAATATAACATAAGATTGCTGGCAGAAGACTGTGGACTTAATTATGGCCGTACAGTTGAATTTTATTCGGAAACAGGAGATTATGTTATAAAATCTGTAGGAAAGCCAGTCAAGACAATTTAAGGCTCAGGGGTATCTGCTTATGAAAAAATTTCGTAATGTTCCGGCAATAATAACTCTGCTTGCCGGATTTGTGACGAGTGTAGTGATGATAGTTAATAAGTATTCTCTTAAACCATTTTTATGGATACTTGTTTTAGTGATGGCAGGGTTTTATATTTTGGGAATTATTATAAGAGTAATACTTAACAAAGCGTTTAGTGACGATAAGGAAAAAGATAAAGAATCTCAGGATACAGAGTCTTCACAGGATGATTCACCAAGTGAAGACAGCAATGAAAAAGCTGATAACCAGTCAGAAAAAAATGAGCAAAAATAAAGAATGATGAATTGCGGGGGCGGCATTAATGGATGAAGCAGGCAGAGACAAGCTTTGGCAACAGTATTCAAAGACGCATGATACAGAATTAAGAGATGAACTGATTTTAGAGTATGCACAGCTTGTTAAGCTTGTTGCAGGGCGACTCAGTATGTATCTTGGATATAATGTTGAATACGATGATCTGGTTGGATATGGTATATTTGGACTTATTGATGCTATTGATAAATATGATTATGGCAAAAATGTAAAGTTTGAAACATATGCCAGTCTCAGAATCAGAGGTGCGATATTAGACCAGATAAGAAAAATGGATTGGATTCCACGTTCGCTGCGTCAGAAACAGAAAAAAATTAATGCTGCGATGGCTGCTATAGAAGCGAAAACAGGGAGAACTTCAACAGATGAAGAACTTGCAGCAGAACTTGGGATTTCAATAGAAGAACTTAATAACTGGCAGGGACAGACTAAAATGTCAAATCTTATTTCCCTTGATGAGTATACGGAAGAGGGCAGTGAGTCCGGCATACAGGCAGTTAACAATACAAGATTTGAGACACCTGAAGATGTAGTCGAAAAAGAAGAATTGAAAAAGATGCTTGTTGAGGCACTTGACCTGCTGACAGAAAAAGAAAAAAATGTAGTTACGCTTTATTATTATGAAGATCTGACTTTAAAAGAAATCAGTCTTGTCCTTAATGTATCTGAATCAAGGGTTTCTCAGTTACATACAAAGGCACTTAATAAAATGCGTAAAAAACTAGGGGATTATATGGAAATTTTAGCTTGAGGCTAATGGGGAGACAAATTTATGGAGAAATGTACAAAGGGGTATTTTGAATTTGATACAAGACAGGATGGTCTGTATCTTACAGTTTATCCTCCGCAACAGGGAGAACCTGCATTGGATGCCGGAGAAGTTTTATATTACATAGAAAAGAAAAATATATACGGATGTGATATTACACTGATTGGTGATACAGTAAAAAAAGGTGCAACGCAGGAAGTTACAGTAAAAGTGTCTGATGAGACACCATATCCGGTATCTGAGTTTGGCGATTACAGAATAAGCCATGATACAATGACACTTGAGGCAGTTTTCTATCCGCCGTTTAAAGGTGCGGTAGAACTTACTTATGAAGAAATACAAAAAGATTTAAAAAATATCGGAGTAATAAGTGGGATTTCAGAAGAAGCGATAAGACTTTTTCTTCTTGAAAAGAGATATTTTGAGACATATGTTCTTGCAAAAGGAACTAAAGCAAGAGAAGGAAGCGATGGTTATATTGAGTATACATTTAATACAAGCTTAAAACCAACGCCAAAGATGAATGAAGATGGAACAGTAGATTTTCATACACTTGAAAATGTTAATCATATAAAAAGCGGTGATGTTGTAGCAATACTGCATCCGGAAGACAGAGGTGACAACGGAACCGATATTCTTGGAAGACCCGTTTATCCAAGAAAAGTAAAAAGAGCAGTATTCAGATATGGCAAAAATATGGAGGTATCTGAAGATAAGCTTAAATTAATTTCAAAAGTTGACGGTCATGTAACACTTGAGAATGATAAGGTTTTTGTATCTAATGTTCTTGAACTTGTAGATGTTGATGCATCTACAGGAGATATTAATTATAGCGGAAGTGTTATGATAAAAGGAAATGTACTTGCAGGATTTTCAGTAAAAGCTGCTGGTGATATTTCAGTAAGTGGTATTGTAGAAGGTGCTACAATTATTGCTGATGGTGATATTACATTTAACCGTGGTGTTCAGGGAATGAATAAAGCGGTCATTAAAGCCGGTGGAAATATAGTTTCTAAGTTTATTGAGAGTGCGAGCAGCGTAGAAGCCGGTGGAAATATCGAAGCAGATTCCATTTTGCATAGTAAAGTACGTGCGAAAGGAACAATAAAAGCATCTGGAAGAAATGGTCTTATTGTAGGCGGCGAAGTCCGTTCGATATGCCTGGTTGAAGCAAAAAATATAGGAAATGAGATGGGAACAGCAACCGTTGTAGGTGTAGGCGTTGACCCGGCTGCAAAGAAGAGAGTTGATGAGTTAAAGACAAGCCTGCAGAAACTCGGTGATTCAAAGATACAGCTTAACCAGATTATGACTGCATTGAGAAAAAAACAGGAAATCGAAGGAAAACTTGCACCTGATAAGGTAGAACTTCAGCAAAAGACAATGCGTAATCTTGTCATGATAGAAAAAGATCTGACTGAGCAGAAAAATGAACTTGAGCAGTTAAGACAACAGCTTGGTGAAGATGTAAATGCAAGGGTCAGAGTCAGCGGAAATATATATGTTGGAGTAAAACTTATATTTGGCGAACAGAATTATTTTATCAAAGAAAAACGTACATTCTGTCAGTTCGTAAAAGATAAAGCAGATATTAAATGGCAGTCATTGTAGATTGGAGTGCTTATGAGTGTAAGACCTATTGATATTATGATGGTGCCTCAGATGAATGAAGTTTCACATATAAAGCAGAGTGAAAATATGAGACCAGCGACAGAACAGATGAATATTGTGTCCAATGTTGACAAGAAGGTCGAAAACAAATCTGAGCAGGTAACTAAAAAAGATGACGTTGAAAATAAAGGTCATAAGTTTGATGCTAAAGAAAAGAGCAGCAATGAATATGAGCGAAGTGGAAGCGGTGCATATTCAAAGCGTTCTTTTAAGGAAGGCAATGTTACTGTAAAACAGGATGAAGATGTATTTTTTGATATAAAAGTTTAGAATTTGTAAAGGCAGAAAGTATTATGACGACAGTAGAAATTATATTGCTTGTGGCAGGCATTTTATGTCTTATTGCCAGCTTTATGATACCTGATGAAAAAAAGAAAGAATCAAAAGAAGAAAGTTCTGTAAACAGACAGCCCGTACAGGAACTTACACAGGCAGAGCAGGATAAAGTAAGAGAACGTATAAATGATATTATCAATGAACAGCTTGGTGATATTTCAGAAAAAACGGAAGCCCAGCTTGATAAAATTTCAAATACTAAAATTCTTGAACTTAATGAGTATGCTGATACCGTTATGAATGAGATTAATAAAAATCATAATGAGACAGTTTTTTTATATGATATGCTGAATGAAAAGGCGAAAGAAGTAAAAAATACTGTTAAAGATGTAAATAATGTCAAAAAAGAGGTCGATAAAGCGGTTTCAGAAAGTGCGGCAGCCATAGAAAACAATACTGCGGAATATGCTTATACCGAAGAAGTGAAAAAAGAAGAAAAGCAGTCACCGGAAGTTAAGATATTAAGCCAGAATGATGAATTGAAAAAACAGGCAGAAACAAAAAATAAATCTGCTGATAAAGCGGATCTTGATATTGAAAATGCAAACAGCAAGAACCAGAAAATATTAAAATTTTACAAAGAAGGTCTTGATAACAGGACAATAGCGAAACAGCTTGGGCTTGGTGTTGGAGAAGTGAAGCTTGTTGTGGATTTATATAAAAATTCACTGGGATAAAATTAACAGTTACGGAGAATGACATGAAACTTAAATATCATTTAAGAGGCCTTGGAATTGGTTTTATATTAACGACAATTATTCTAATGATTTCCAATTTGTTTGTGAATAATAATAACGGTAATAATCATGTTTCAGATAATAAAGAAACATCTGGCTCGGTGATTGCATATACAACCCAGGCAGATGAGAACAATTCTGACAAAAAAGATGAAAAGAAGACGGAACATGCAAAGACGGAGAGTGCCAAAGACAGTACAAAAGAGAGTGCGTCACAAGGTACAACACAGACTGAAACATTGTATTCAAAAGAGGGTAATACAGTTACTGTAAAATTTGAAAATGTTATATATGGTACAGCAGCTGCTGAACTTTTATATAAAGCGGGAGTTATTGATGATGAGAACTCCTTTGCATTTTATCTGCAAAACAGTGGGTATGATGCAATAATACGTGATGGTTTATATCAGATAAATATCGGCGACAGCTACGAAAATATAGCAAAAATTATAACAAAGAGCTGATACGATAAAAAAATATAAAAAATCAAAAAATATTGCTTGATTTATTATAAAAGTATTGATATAATCATCTTCGTGTGAAAAAACATGCAGGTGGATTTTGCAGTTGGTGCCGGATAACGCTTACGGTGGCTGCAAGAGTTGAAGTCTGCAAAAGATTATTTAACCAATGGAGGTATTAAAATGAGCGTAATTTCTATGAAACAGTTACTTGAAGCAGGTGTTCATTTCGGACATCAGACAAGAAGATGGAACCCTAAGATGGCTGAGTACATCTACACAGAGAGAAATGGTATCCATATTATTGACTTACAGAAGTCAGTTGGTAAAGTTGATGAAGCTTACAAGGCAGTTGCTGATATCGCAGCTAACGGTGGCACAATTCTTTTCGTAGGTACAAAGAAGCAGGCTCAGGATGCTATCGCATCAGAAGCAGAGCGTTGTGGAATGTTCTATGTAAATGAGAGATGGCTTGGTGGTATGCTTACAAACTTCAAGACAATCCAGAGCAGAATCAACAGACTTAAAGAAATCGAAGCTATGGAAGAAGATGGAACATTTGATGTTCTTCCTAAGAAAGAAGTTATCAACTTAAAGAAAGAACTTGAAAAACTTCAGAAGAACCTTGGCGGTATCAAGGAAATGAAGAGACTTCCAGATGCTATCTTCATCGTAGATCCTAAGAAGGAAAGAATCTGTGTTCAGGAAGCACACGCACTTGGTATCGAATTAATCGGTATTGCAGATACAAACTGTGACCCAGACGAGCTTGATTATGTAATTCCTGGTAATGATGATGCTATCAGAGCCGTTAAGCTTATCGTTTCTAAGATGGCTGATGCAGTTATCGAAGCAAATCAGGGTGAAGAAGCAGCTCCAGCTGAAGAGGAAGAAGTAGCTGAAGAAGCTTAATATTTAAGTATCGACTTAAGTTTATGTATGCTTCAGCCTGACATATCAGGTTGAAGCATTTTTTAAAATTAATAATAATTAATTGGAGGAAAATTATAATGGCAGCAATTACAGCAGCAATGGTTAAAGAACTTAGAGAGTCTACTGGTGCAGGCATGATGGAATGTAAGAAAGCTCTTACAGAGACAGATGGCGATATGGAAGCAGCTGTTGATGTTCTTAGAAAGAGCGGAGCAGCTAAGGTTGAAAAGAAAGCAGGAAGAATCGCAGCAGAAGGTATTACAAGAGTTGCATCTGAAGGTAATACAGCAGTTGTTGCAGAAGTTAATTCAGAGACAGATTTCGTAGCTAAGAATGCTACTTTCCAGGAATTTGTTCAGGCAGTTGCAGACAAGGCACTCAAGTCATCAGTTGAAAAAGCTGGAGATGGTGAAGATGTATGCAGTATTCTCGATATGAAGTCAGAACTTGAAGAGAAGACTCTTACAATCGGTGAGAAACTTTCTATCAGAAGATTTGAAAAGCTTACAGGTGACTGCGTAGCTTCTTATATTCACGGCGGCGGAAGAATCGGTGTTCTTGTTGCAGCAGAAGGTGCTTCAGGTGATGCTGTTAAAGAAGCTCTTACAAATATCGCAATGCAGATTGCAGCTATGAATCCGGAATATATCAGCAGAAATGATATGTCAGCAGATGAACTCGCTAAGTTAAGAGAGATTATTGTTGATAGTGCATTAAATGATCCTGCAACTCTTCCAAAGCCAATCTTAAACAAGTTAATTGAAAAAGCTATTTCAGAAAAAATCTGGAGTGATGCTGATATCGCAACTTATGAAGAACATAAGAGCAACATGCAGTATTTATTCAATTTCCTTACAAAGGAAGCTGCAGCTCAGTTAGCAGAACTTGCTTTAGCTGATAAGGCTGATATCGTAGCTGATAAGATTTTCAGCGGATTAGTAGAAGGTCGTGTTTCTAAGCAGCTTAAAGAAATTTGTCTTATGGATCAGGTTTATGTTAAAGCTGAAGACGGTAAGCAGTCAGTTGCTAAGTATATCGCAGAAGTTGGTAAAGCAGCTGGTTCATCTTTCACAATCAAGAAATTTGTTCGTTTTGAAGTTGGTGAAGGACTTGAAAAGAAGAATGAAGACTTCGCAGCAGAAGTTGCAGCACAGCTTGCTTAATTAATATATTTGAATGGTATTATAGATTATTTATTAATCCCGGTGGTTTCAGAATGACTCCGCCGGGATGTTTCTGTACTATGAGATATCTGGAAAGTTCATAAAGCATGATTTTTATATGCATAATAAATTTGAACTATAGATATTTTTATTAAATTATAGATATTATAAATGATACTATGCTTGCAATGAAAAAAATGTACTGTTATAATAATATTAAAAGAATTCGTGTGTATAGATATTAATGTAAGTTACGGCATTGCACGACATTGCACGACATTGCACGACATTTAGGTGTAAATTTAATATTAGAATAAGGAGAGATACCGCATTTTTCGTAACATAATATAAAATGCTGGTAAAAGGAAGACTATGAATGTAAAAGATCCTATCAGAAGGAGACTGAACAGAGGTTTCCTGATTATTTCGATTGTATGTTGTATTGGCCTTGTTATAAGTGATATTGTATTATTTGCGATGAGTACAAGTTATGACCATGCAATGACTAATTATGGCTTTTCACAGGGTGAAATCGGAAAGGCCATGACAGTATTTTCTGAGGCAAGAAGTTCGTTACGAGCTGTTATCGGATATAAAGAGGCTTCACAGATTGCAGAAGAAAAGAAAGATTATGAAGCAAGAAAAGAATCATTTCATACATATTATGCTAATATAGAGCAATATATGGTTACAAAAGACGGTAAGGAATCTTATGCTGCAATTGGCAAAGCACTTGATGGATATTGGGCAAAGTCAGATGCTATTATGTCATCTGGTTCTTCAACAGATGTTGTTGCATCAGCAAAAGCCCAGAAACAGGAATATGAAGAGCTTCAGCCAATGTATGATGAAGTTTATGCAGCATTCAAGAATCTTATGGATATCAATGTTTCTAATGGTACACAGCTTATAAACATACTTGATGTTTTAAGAATTGCACTTACAATATTTATTATTGGTATTTTGGCAGCCAGTGTTATTGCTTCTGCAAAGATTGGAAAGAGAATTGCTGAAAGTATTGAGAAACCTATTGCAGCACTTGCTGACAGACTTAAAACATTTGCTGAAGGCGATCTTGACAGCGAATTTCCTGAACATCAGGCAGAAGATGAGATTGCTTTTATGAATGACGAAGCAAGGCAGATGGCTGAAAATCTCAGCCTTATAATCAATGATATTAACAAAATTATGGCATCTATGGCTAATGGTGATTTTACAGTTAATACAGAGATTGAAGACAAGTACGTTGGTAAGTTTGGTGAACTTCTGCAGTCAGTACGTAATATGAACAGAAAGATGAATGCTACATTGAAGAGCGTTGAAGAATCAGCAGGACAGGTTACAGCAGGTTCTGAAAATCTTGCACAGTCAGCTCAGGATCTTGCAGAAGGTGCTACAGAGCAGGCAGGTGCAGTCGAAGAACTTCAGGCTACAATCACTACAATTACAGAACAGGTTGGCGGGACAGTAAACAACCTTATGGAAACAAGTAAGAAAGCTGAAGTATATGCTTCAGATGCTGATTCAAGCAGAGAAGATATGAAGGCTCTTATGGAAGCTATGGAGCGTATCAGTGATACATCTAAGAAGATTGAGAATATCATTTCTGATATTGAGAGCATTGCAAGCCAGACAAATCTCCTTTCTCTTAATGCCGCTATTGAAGCTGCAAGAGCAGGTGAGGCAGGTAAGGGCTTTGCAGTTGTTGCTGAGCAGATTAGAACTCTTGCAGACCAGAGTGCACAGTCAGCAGTTGATACAAGAAGTCTTATTGAAGGTGCTTTAAGAGAAGTAAGCGATGGTAACGAAGTGGCATTAAAGGCTACAGAATCAATGGAAAATGTTGTTAAGGGAATTAATGAGATTGCAACTGTTTCTAAAGAATTAAGCGAGAGCTCAAATGCACAGATTGAAGTTATGAGAGAAGCTGAAAAGGGTGTTGACCAGATTTCAGAGGTTGTGCAGTCTAACTCAGCAGCATCTCAGGAATGTTCAGCTACAAGTGAAGAGTTATCCGCACAGGCTGAAGCTATGAATGAGATTGTAAGCCAGTTCGTTCTCAGAGATTAATACATATCGTGTATATGAATAAGTAATTAATAAATCATCATCTGCATAATTAATTTATGTGGATGATGGTTTTTATTTACGCGTGTAACGAGCCAAAGTCCGTGCTTGCACGAGACCTTGGCGACTGCCGCGATAACTTGAGAAACTCGCGGAGCGTGTTTCTCATAGTTTTATAATATTTTATGAATATAAACCTTTCACAATTTTACAATATTATGTTATAATATTTCAAGATGTGCTTATACATACATTTAACCTAAGGAGGAAATTCTGATGGGGTTTTTTAAAGATTTCAAAGAAGACTTAAATGAAACAGCAAGTGATTTTTCAAAAAATTCATCTTCTGATGAAGAGATGGTTAATACTCTCAGACAGAGTGGCAAAGTAGATCCTGAACTTGCAAAGCTTTCGGCACAGATTGAGATGGGCAAAGCTGTAGGCGTTGAAGAACCAAAGAGTGAGGATGAGAAAGATGGAACTGCAGAGACTGCAGTTATAACAAAAGGTTTAACTGTAAGTGGTAACCTTGATTCTACAGGTTCAATTGATATATATGGAACTGTTACAGGTGATGTTACATGTGCGGGTGCTCTTAATATAACAGGAATATTGACAGGCAATTCAAAAGCGGGAAATGTAAAGGCTGACGGTGCAAGAATTGAAGGAAATATTGTATCAGAAAAAGCAGCTGATATTTTAAAGGATTGCGTTGTTATTGGCGACATAACAGCATCATCAACATTTATTGCAGGGGCAGTAAAAGGCAATATAGATGTGAAAGGTCCTGTTGTTATAGATTCAACAGCAGTGATAATTGGAGATATTAAGTCACAGACATTACAGATTAACAGCGGTGCAACTATTGACGGAAGATGTACACAATGTTATTCTGAAATAAATACAGCTCAGATATTTGAAAAAAAAGAAGAAGCTGCTGATGATAATTTGCAGGAGGCAGTGGCTGAAAAGGAATCACAGCCTGAACCGGAACAGAGAAATATCGATGATGTTCTTGATAATATTGCAGCTGGTAAGATGTCATCAAGTGCAGATATTAAGGATGAGTATGTAAATACATTAGAAAAATAATAATCAGAGATGGAGATAGTTATGAAGGAACTTAAAAGAGTTATACTTAAACTTAGCGGAGAGGCACTTTCAGGAGAAGCAAAATCAGGATATGATGATGCTCTGATTGAAGATATTGCCCGTCAGGTTAAAAAGATAGTTGAAAAAGGAATAGATGTTGGTGTTGTTATCGGAGGCGGTAATTACTGGCGTGGTCGTTCTAATGATAATATTGACAGGACAAAAGCAGACCAGATTGGTATGCTTGCGACAATTATGAATTGTATATATGTTTCTGAAATATTTAGATCATGTGGAATTAAGACAAATATTCTTACACCATTTGAATGTGGCAGCATGACTAAGTTGTTTTCAAAAGACAGAGCAAATAAGTATTTTGAAAAAGGCATGGTAGTTTTTTTTGCTGGTGGAACAGGTCATCCTTATTTTTCAACAGATACAGGAATTGTTCTTCGTGCGATTGAGCTTGATGCAGATGCAATTCTTCTTGCAAAAGCAATAGATGGTGTGTATGACAGCGATCCTAAGATTAACCCGGCTGCTAAGAAGTATGACACACTTCCTATTCAGGAGGTTGTTGATAAAAAACTTGGAGTTATCGATATGACAGCTTCAGTTATGTGCATGGAAAATAAGATGCCGCTAATGATATTCGGTCTTAATGAAAAAGACAGCATTCTTAATGCCATGACAGGTAAATTTAATGGTACTGTAGTAACAGTGGATTAAATAAAAATAAAATTAAATTAAATGGAGATGAGATAATGAGCGATATTAAAGAATTTGAAAATAAGATGAGCAAAACAGTAGATGCATTAAAGGAAGATTATGTTACAATAAGAGCCGGAAGAGCTAATCCGCATATTCTTGATAAGATTAAAGTTGATTATTATGGCACACCAACATCACTTCAGCAGGTTGCCAATATATCAGTTCCTGAGGCAAGAATGATTCAGATTCAGCCATGGGAGAGCAGTCTTATCAAAGAGATTGAAAAGGCAATTTTAGTATCAGATCTTGGAATTACACCTAATAATGATGGCAAGGTTATAAGACTTATTTTCCCTGAACTTACAGAAGACAGACGTAAGGAACTTGCAAAAGAAGTTAAGAAAAAAGGCGATAATGCCAAAGTTGCAATCAGAAATGTAAGACGCGATGCGAATGATTTATTTAAGAAGCAGAATAAAGCAGGAGAAATATCAGATGATGAACTTAAAGGAACAGAAGATGATATTCAGAAGCTTACAGATAAGTATGTTGGCATTATAGATGCAACAGTTGAAGAAAAAACAAAAGAAATTCTTACAGTATAATTTTTATATGTGAATCCGTGGGATTCCGGTAGCTTTTAGCAGGTTGTGCCGGCTCCTGCGGATTTTCTTTAGAAAAAACAAGGAGGCAAATCCTCTGCTCCTGCGAGGGCAGTCGCATTTTTGCTTCGCAAAAACAAGGAGGCAAATCCTCTCCTCGTCAAAGGACTCGGATTTTTGCTCCGCAAAAACAAGGAGGATTCATGGATTTTTTTAATGAAGAACTTGGACTTAAAATACCTGGTCATGTTGCTGTTATTCTTGATGGTAACGGCCGTTGGGCAAAACAGAGAAAAATGCCCAGAACTTATGGACATAAAGTAGGAAGCCAGGTTGTTGAAGATATGCTTAATATTGTTGATGATCTTGGCGTTAAGTATTTTACAGTATATGCATTTTCAACAGAAAACTGGAAACGTTCACAAGAAGAAGTTTCAACTCTTATGGGAATTTTGAGGTGGTATCTTAAAGACTGTGTTAAAAAGTCAATGAAGAATAATGTAAGATGCCGTGTTATAGGAAGAAAAGAAGAACTCAGTCCTGATATAGTACAGAGTATTGAAAATCTTGAAGAAAAGACAAAGAATAATACAGGACTTAATTTTACAATAGCTATTAATTATGGCGGAAGAGATGAGATTACAAGAGCTGTCAAAAAGATAGCAGCTGATGTAAAGGCCGGAAAAATCAATCCGGATGATATTACTGAACAGACTATTACAGATAATCTTGATACACGGGAGCTTCCGGACCCGGATCTTCTTATAAGAACAAGCGGTGAGCAGAGATTATCCAATTATCTTCCGTGGCAGCTGGCATATACGGAGTTTTATTTTACTGATACATACTGGCCTGATTTTAACAAAGAAGAGCTTATAAAGGCATTTGAGAAATATAATAAAAGAGAACGACGTTTTGGCGGCGTTAAGGAGGATGCTAAGTGAAAACTAGAATTATAAGCGGAATATTTCTTGCAATAATTGCAGCTTCATCGCTTTATGTAGGAAGCTGGTATCTGTTTCTTTTATGTGCATTTATATCGCTTGTCGGAATGTATGAATTATACAGGGCAGCCGGTATACATGAAAAGCTGCTTGGAATCTGTGGCTATGTTGTAGCTGTGGCATATTATGTGTGCGTATGGCTTGGAAAATGGCAGCTTGAAACGCTTGTTTTTGTATTTGGACTTATGGCAATCATGACAATATATGTCATAACATTTCCAAAATATAAATCGCAGGATGCAATGCTTGTCTTTACAGGAATATTTTACGTTGCAGTAATGCTTTCATATATATATAAA
This sequence comes from Lachnospira hominis (ex Liu et al. 2021), assembly GCF_014287955.1. GTDB lineage: Bacteria > Bacillota > Clostridia > Lachnospirales > Lachnospiraceae > Lachnospira > Lachnospira hominis. The sequence continues at coordinate 142,956 of NZ_JACOPD010000006.1, forward strand.
GTTAGAGTTGCTGGAGACGGCAAATATATAGTATGGCTTGTATTTGTATCATCATGGGGCAATGACACATTTGCATATTTTACAGGTGTTCTTTTTGGTAAACATAAGATGGCACCTAAGCTTTCTCCGAAAAAATCAGTTGAAGGAGCAGTTGGCGGTGTGACAGGTGCAACTTTACTGGGCATAATCTATGGATTTATAATAAGCGGAAGAATGTCCGGCATATTTGTGCATCCTGTATGGACATTTGCAATAGCAAGTTTTATAGGAGCGTTGTTATCTATAATCGGAGATCTGGCTGCATCTGCAATCAAGAGAAATTATGATATAAAAGATTATGGAAAACTTATTCCGGGACACGGCGGAATCATGGACAGGTTTGACAGTGTGATATTCACGGCTCCGGCTGTATATTGGGCTGTTTACTTTATCAGTCACATAATGTAAGAAAGGCTTGAATAATTATGAAAAGTGTATCTTTATTAGGTTCAACAGGTTCAATAGGAACACAGACATTAGATGTTATAAGAAAAAATAATGATATAAAAGTTGTGGCTCTCGCTGCAGGCACAAGAGTAAAAGAATTAGCTGAGCAGACCAGAGAATTTAAGCCGCAGCTTGTAAGCGTCAAAACACAGGAAAAGGCAAAAGAGCTGAAAGTTCTCCTTTCCGATATGGACGTTAAGATTGTATATGGCATGGAAGGACTTATTGAGGCAGCTACAATAGATGAAGCTGACATTGTAGTGACTGCGGTTGTGGGCATGATGGGAATAGAACCTACAATAGCGGCAATTAATGCACATAAAGATATTGCACTGGCAAATAAGGAGACACTTGTTACAGCCGGTCATATCATCATTAATCTTGCAAAAGAAAAAAATGTATCAATTTATCCTGTAGACAGCGAACATTCAGCAATATTCCAGTGCCTTAACGGTGAAAACAGGGGACAGATTGATAAAATTCTTCTTACTGCATCAGGCGGTCCTTTCAGGGGAAAGACAAGAAAAGAACTTGAAAATGTTACACTTGCCGATGCATTAAAACACCCAAACTGGGCTATGGGAAGAAAAATCACAATAGATTCATCTACAATGGTAAACAAAGGACTTGAAGTTATAGAGGCACAGTGGCTTTTTGGTGTTCCTGTTGATAAAGTACAGGTTATAGTCCAGCCACAGAGCATAATTCATTCTATGGTGCAATTTGTTGACGGTGGTGTAATGGCCCAGCTTGGAAGTCCTGATATGCGTCTTCCTATTCAATATGCATTATATTACCCTGAGAGACGAATACTCGATACTAAAAGACTTGATTTTTATGAACTTGCACAGATTACATTTGAAAAACCTGATATGGAAACATTTAAGGGACTTAAATTTGCATATAATGCAGCAGAAAGAGGCGGCAATATTCCTACAGCAATGAATGCAGCCAACGAGCTTGCAGTAAGCAGATTTCTGGACGAAAAGATAAAATATCTTGATATATATGACATAATAGAGTATGCCATGGAAAATATTAAGTATATCGACAATCCTACAGTTGAACAGATTCTTGAGACTGAAAAGACTGTATATGAAATGATTGAAAGCAGGTGGTGATTTGATTTTAAATATAATCATAGCAATTATCATGATTGGACTTATTGTCCTTATTCATGAATTTGGACATTTTATAGTCGCAAAGGCTAATGGAGTCGCTGTAGTTGAGTTTTCAATAGGCTTCGGACCTAAGCTTTTCGGAATAAAAAAGGGAGATACTGAATACTGTCTGAAGCTTATACCATTCGGTGGTGCATGTATAATGCTTGGAGACGATATGCTTACACAGTCTGATGATGGCAGTGAAGATGAAAATGGAGAAGATGAAGATTCAGATGATTTGCCTGCAAAAGAAAGAAGAGAAGAACTTTTAAAAAATTATGATGCAGACAAAGCATTTGCAGCTAAAACAGTGTGGTCAAGAATTGCAATAATAGCTGCCGGACCTGTATTTAACTTTCTTCTTGCATTTGTGTTCGCTGTTATTATAATTGGAAGTGTCGGTACAGATCCATGTACTGTTGATGTTGTAGAGGATAGTTCACCGGCGGCAGCTGCGGGACTTCAAGTTGGTGATGAGATAACAAAAATTAACAATAACGGCATTGCATTTTCAAAGGAATATGCATTTTATCAGGCATATCATGCATCTGATACAATGAATATAACATATAAGCGTGATGGTCAGAAATATACGACAACAGTTACACCCGAGTACAGAAAACTGAGTGTATACAGACTTGGTATTACTATTAGCGACAACACACTTGTTGCCTCAGTAAGTGATAATTCGGCAGCTTCAAAAGCCGGAATTGAAAAAGGCGATGTGATAGTTTCAGTTGATGGAGTAAAGCCTACGGATGACAATAAAATTCCGCAGATAATTAATAATTCAGGCGGAAAAGAGATTGAGATGGTAGTAAAACGCGACGGTCAGGATGTTACATTAAAAGTTACGCCAACACTTGTTGAAAGCGAAGAATACTATACAGGTTTTGACAGCTATGGATATCGTGTAAAAGTCAGCCCTGCACAGACAATACTCTGCTCGTTTAAAGAAGTAGGATACTGGATAGAAACAGTTGTAAAAAGTGTCGGAATGATGTTTACAGGTAAACTTGGAATTAATGATTTATCAGGACCGGTGGGCGTTGTGGATTCAGTTAATACTGTTGTTGAACAGAGTAAGCCGGATGGGGCATGGTATGTGTGTCTTAACATATTCCAGTATATTGTAATGTTAAGTGCTAACCTCGGAGTTATGAATCTCCTTCCTTTACCGGCACTTGATGGCGGAAGACTTCTTTTTATGTTTATTGAAGTGGTTAGAGGAAAACCTGTAAAGAAAGAGCGTGAGGGAATGGTTCATTTTGTCGGAATGGTTCTTCTTATGCTTCTTATGGTCTATATAATGTTTAAAGATATAGTTAATTTGTTTTAAAATATTTGTTTTAGAATGTATTGACAGGGCAGTATGTTTGTCACAAAGGTATCATAACTGTCCGGAAACGGAGTTTTTATGTACAGAGATAATACGAAAATGGTAAAAATCGGTAACTGTGTAATCGGAGGCGGAAATAAAATCGCAATCCAGTCCATGACAAATACAAGAACTGAAAATGTAAAAGAGACGGTAAAGCAGATTCTTGCTCTTGAAGAGGCAGGCTGTGACATAGTAAGATGCACGGTTCCGACGCAGGAGGCGGCAGATGCGATACGCGAGATAAAAAGATATATCCATATTCCGCTTGTTGCCGATATTCATTTTGATTACAGAATGGCAATCGCGGCGATTGAAAACGGTGCCGATAAAATCAGAATCAATCCCGGAAATATAGGAAGTACAGACAGAATCAAGGCGGTCGTAGATGCTGCAAAAGAAAGAAACATTCCTATTCGTGTCGGTGTAAACAGCGGCTCTCTTGAAAAAGACCTTATTGAAAAATATAATGGTGTTACAGCCGAAGGTCTCGTTGAGAGTGCACTTGATAAAGTTAAGATAATTGAAGATTTGGGATATGATAATCTTGTTATAAGTATCAAATCATCGGATGTTTTGATGTGCGTAAAAGCACATGAGCTTATTGCAGATAAGACAAATCATCCGCTTCATGTTGGAATAACAGAGTCAGGCACAGTATTTTCCGGAAGTATCAAATCAGCGATAGGATTAGGACTTATTCTTAATCAGGGTATCGGTGATACAATAAGAGTGTCATTAACAGACGACCCGGTAAAAGAGATTGAAGCTGCAAAGCTTATATTAAGAACACTTGGGTTGAGAAAAGGTGGAATTGAAGTTGTTTCATGCCCTACATGCGGGCGAACAAAGATTAATCTTATCGACCTTGCCGGAAGAGTTGAAAAGCTGGCAGCAGGATATGACCTTGATTTGAAACTTGCTGTTATGGGATGCGTTGTAAACGGTCCGGGAGAGGCTAAAGAAGCAGATCTTGGAATTGCAGGCGGAGACGGCTGTGGCGTCCTTATTAAACATGGTGAAGTTGTGCGTAAAGTAGCTGAAAATGAGCTGCTTGACACATTAAAGTATGAGCTTGACCATTGGAATGACTAAAAGAAATATGAATGTTTTAATGTAAATGCTTTAGAGGAGTGTTATTTAGTTGAATAAATTTTTTGAAGTGTTTAATACACTTAAAGTGCCGGAGGAAATAGGAGTTTATCTTACTGATACGGAAGTTACCCGTGTATCAAAGACATCTACCAATTCTCTGGCACGTGTCTATTTAAGCAGTGAACGGCTTATAAGCAAGCAGGTAATATACAAGGCGGAGGACGCTTTGAAAAAGCAGATATTCCGCATGAAAAATATGGATGTGCGTATAATTGACAGATACAGACTTTCAAAACAGTACACACCTGTCAAAATTATGGAAATATATTATGACAGCATATTATTTGAACTTGAGAAATATTGGACTCTCGAATATAATCTGTTGAAAAATTCACAATGGGAATTTGATGGGGAACACTGTCTTGTGCTTACTCTTGAGGACGGATTTTTGTCAAGGACATATGCCGATACGCTTGCGGATTATTTCAAAAAAATATTTTTGAACCGTTTTGGGTTTGAAATTGATGTTATATATAAATATGCAAAAAAAGAGGGAAGTCACTACGAGCTTGAAAATGAGCATAAGCTGAATCTGCGTGTCGCACAGATTGAAAAGAATATGAGGGCGGCACAGGCAGCGGGCGACGGAGTGAACGAGGATTCTTCAAAAACAGCATTTTCAAATGGAACGTCAACAAGCTCAAAATCGGAAAATGCTGCATCATCAGGTACAAAGTCAAATGATGGTGTAGTACAGGAGAATTCACGTCAATCATCGTTTGGAGACAAAAACAGAACCCAGTTTGGACAAAAGGGAAGCCAGAACGAGTATTACAAAAAGAAGCCGTCAAATCCGGATGTTTTATATGGAAGAGATTTTGACGAGGAACCTATGCCTATAGAGCAGGTGGATTCAGCACTAGGCGAGATTGTTATCGCGGGAATGATAAGAAAGGTTGACGAGCGTGAAATAAGAAATGAAAGAACAATTCTCATGTTTGACCTGACTGATTTTACGGATACGATAACCGTTAAAATGTTTATTGCAAATGCACAGCTTCCTGAAGTCAAAGAGTACATAAAAAAAGGAAACTTTATAAAAGTCAAGGGTGTTGCGGCACTTGACAGATATGATCAGGAAATCTCAATTACGAGCGTGTGGGGTATCAGAAAATCGCAGGATAACCGCGAAGTGAGAAACGATTTGTCGCTTCACAAAAGAGTGGAGCTTCATTGCCATACGAAAATGAGTGACATGGATGGTGTTTCATCTGTTTCCGATATTATAAAACAGGCAATCCGCTGGGGACACAAAGGAATTGCAATTACGGACCACGGTGTTGTGCAGGCGTTTACGGACGCTTATCACACTATGGAAGACTTGAAAGGCAAATACAAGAAAAAGGGCGAAGAGCTTGATTTTAAGATAATATATGGTGTGGAAGCTTATCTTGTAGATGATACGCGTCAGATTGTAATTAATTCAATGGGGCAGAATTTCAATGATACGTTTGTTGTATTTGACCTGGAGACTACGGGATTTTCGGCAGAAGTTGACAGAATTATCGAGATAGGTGCCGTAAAGATAAAAAATGGTGAGATTGTAGATAATTTCAGCAAATTTGTAAATCCTAAGATTCCGATTCCTTTCAGAATAGAAAAACTTACGGGAATTAACGATTCCATGGTTATGGAAGCGGAACCGATAGAAAAGATTCTTCCTGAATTTCTTGAATTCTGCGGAGATGCCGTCATGGTTGCACACAATGCAGGGTTTGATACAAGCTTTATAATAAATAACGCTGAAAGACTTGGAATAAAATATGACCCTACAATAATGGATACGGTGCTTCTGGCACAGTTTGTTATACCTAACCTTCATAATTATAAGCTGGATACGCTTTGTAAGCACCTTGCCGTATCGCTTGAAAACCACCACAGGGCTGTAGACGATGCACAGGCTACGGCATATATTTACCTTAAAATGGTAAAAATGCTTGAAGAAAGAGATATATTTGACTTGGATAAGTTAAATGAGGCAGGAAAACTAGATGATGAGGCGATAAAAAAGCTTCATCAGTATCACTGTATAATTCTTGCGTCAAGCGAGCAGGGAAGAATAAATCTTTACAGGCTTATTTCGGCATCGCATCTTCAGTATTTCAGCCGTTTTCCTAAGATTCCCAAAAGCCTTGTAAACAAATACAGGGAAGGACTTATTATAGGAAGTGCATGTGAGGCTGGAGAACTTTTCCGAGCTATGGTAAACGGCCGTTCCGAGGCTGAGATTGCAAGAATAGTATCGTTTTATGACTATCTTGAAGTACAGCCTATTGGCAATAACCGTTTTATGATAGAAAAAGATGATTATTATGTAAAAAATGAAGAAGATTTAAGAGATTTAAACAGAAGAATAATTGCACTCGGTGAGAAGTTCTCAAAACCGGTTGTGGCTACATGTGATGTGCATTTTCTTAATCCGGAAGATGAAATTTACAGGCGTATAATTATGGCTGGCAAGGGCTTTGATGACGCAGACAACCAGGCTCCGCTTTATCTTCATACAACAGAAGAGATGCTGCATGAGTTTGATTATCTCGGAAGCGACAAGGCATACGAAATTGTTGTTGAAAATACAAATAAAATTCTTAATATGTGTGAAGATATAATTCCGGTTCGTCCTGATAAAAGACCTCCGGTAATTGAAAATTCTGACCAGATGTTAAGAACGATATGTGAAAACAGGGCGTTGGAGCTTTACGGCAACCCTCTGCCTGAAATAGTAAAAGAGCGTCTTGACAGAGAGCTTAATTCAATTATCAGTAATGGATATTCTGTTATGTATATAATTGCACAGAAGCTTGTATGGAAATCAAATGATGACGGATATCTTGTTGGCTCGAGAGGTTCTGTTGGTTCATCATTTGCGGCTACGATGGCCGGTATCACGGAAGTAAATCCGTTAAGTCCTCATTATCTGTGCCCAAAATGCTACTATAACGAATTTGATTCGGAAGACGTTAAGAAATTTGCTGGCGGTGCTGGCTGTGATATGCCTGATAAAATATGTCCGAGATGCGGACACAAACTTAACAAAATGGGCTTTGACATTCCGTTTGAGACATTCCTTGGATTCAAAGGGAATAAAGAGCCTGATATCGACCTTAACTTTTCCAATGAATACCAGAGTAAGGCACATTCGTTTACCGAGGTTATTTTTGGAAAAGGGCAGACATTTAAAGCGGGAACAATCGGTACGGTTGCCGAAAAAACTGCATACGGATATGTTTTTAACTATTTTAAGGATAAATCCGAAAAAGAGGGCAGGCCAATCGTAAAAAGAAGATGTGAAATAGAGCGTATTGCCGAGGGCTGCGTGGATATACGAAGAACAACAGGACAGCACCCGGGAGGAATTGTGGTTCTGCCTATCGGTGATGAAATTCACTCGTTTACGCCAGTACAGCACCCTGCAAACGACTGTACAACAAGTATTGTAACGACACATTTCGATTACCACAGTATCGACCATAACCTGTTAAAGCTTGATATTCTTGGACATCTCGACCCTACAATGATTAGGATGTTACAGGATCTGACGGGAATTGACCCGCTTGAAATTCCGCTTGACTCAAAAGAGGTAATGTCACTTTTTAAAGATACAAGTGCACTTGGAATAACGCCTGCTGATATAGGCGGCTGTAAGCTTGGTGCATTGGGAATTCCGGAATTTGGTACTGATTTTGCCATGCAGATGCTTATCGATACGAAACCACAGTATTTTTCTGATCTGGTTCGTATTGCAGGACTTTCACATGGTACAGACGTGTGGCTTGGAAATGCACAGGTGCTCTTAAAGGAAGGAAAAGCTACAATTTCAACGGCAATCTGTACAAGAGATGATATTATGATTTATCTTATTCAGAAAGGCATTGAGAGTGAGACGGCATTTACAATAATGGAAAAAGTCCGTAAGGGTAAAGGTCTTACAGAGGAGCAGGAGACTATAATGCGTGAGCATGATGTTCCAGACTGGTATATATGGTCATGTAAAAAGATTAAATATATGTTCCCTAAGGCACATGCTGCTGCCTATGTTATGATGGCATGGCGTGTTGCATACTGCAAGGTGTTCTATCCGCTTGCCTATTACTGTGCATATTTCAGCATCAGAGCCAATGCGTTTGATTACGAAAAAATGGCAATGGGACGCGATAAGCTGGAATATTTTATAGATGATTATAAAAATAAGAAATCGCTCGGAACGATAACAAATACCGAGGAAGATGAGTTAAAAGATATGAGAATTGTCCAGGAAATGTATGCAAGAGGCTACGATTTCATACCGATTGACATATATAAGGCAAAGGCGAGAAGTTTTCAGATTATCGATGGAAAGATTATGCCGTCGTTTAAAGTCATAGACAAGGTTGGTGAAGTTGCCGGGGAAGGAATTGAGATTGCAGCAAGAGCCGGGGAATTTCTTTCAAAAGATGATTTGAGGGCAAGAGCAAAAGTCGGACAGACGGTAATAGATAAGTTAAATGATTTGGGACTACTGGGGAGTATGGCGGACAGCAATCAGTTGTCGCTTTTCGATTTCTAAAATAAGAAAATGTGTAATATATTGAAAAGAACTATTGCTTTTTATATTTTTTTTAGTTAATATGTTATCGTTTGAAAAAACGTTTTTGAAGGGAGTAAATATTTTTATATGTTAAAAAAATATCTTATAGTTTTTTTTGTTTCAATGGTTCCTCTTGTTGAATTAAGAGGTGCGATTCCTATATCACAGGGATTCCAGCTGCCTCTTCTTCAGTCATATATCATAAGTGTAATAGGAAATATGCTTCCGGTTCCTGTTATATATCTTTTTGCAAGAAAAGTCCTTGAGTGGGGAGCTGATAAGAAATATATCGGTAAGTTCTTTACTTTCTGTATTGAAAAAGGTCACAAGGGTGGTGCAAAGCTAAAGGAAAAGGCCGGCAGCGGTCTGTTTGTAGCACTTATGCTTTTTGTAGGCATTCCTATTCCGGGAACGGGAGCATGGACGGGAACACTTGCAGCAAGTTTCCTTGATATGGGATTTAAGAAGAGTGTAATAGCTGTTTTACTTGGAGTTCTTATGGCAGGAATAATTATGGGACTTGTAAGTGCAGGTGTATTTACAGCAATTTTCAGTTTCTTATAGAATATAACCAATTAGAATGTAATACATTATTTGATTTAAAATATAATCAGCCGGTGTTTTATGAAAATTTAACTGCCGGCTGATTGTATTTATAAAAGTACAAAAAAAACAAAAAAAGTGCTTGCATTATTATAAAAATATGGTATTATAAGAAAGTAATTGCTACGGCTTATTGGTCAAGCGGTTAAGACGCCGCCCTCTCACGGCGGAAACAGGGGTTCGATTCCCCTATAAGCTATTGTGTATATTTGTTTTGGAAGAGTGGGCTTATGTCCACTCTTTCGTTTTTGCCCTGGAATTAAAACAGGCAGAAGCAAATACACTACATACAACTAAATAGAAAGACAGGTGATGAATGAATGGGCAGAAGCGAAAGCTATGAGGCAAAAACTGAGCAGTTGATTCAGCCTTTAATTGATGCAAACAATTTTGAACTGGTTGATGTCGAATTTGTAAAAGAGGGCAGTGACTGGTATTTAAGAGTTTACATCGACAAGGATGGTGGAATTACAGTTGATGACTGTGAACTTATAAGCAGGGCATTTAACGAGATACTTGACAGAGAAGATTATATTTCAGAACAGTATATTTTTGAGGTCAGTTCGCCGGGACTTATGAGACCATTAAAGAAAGAAAAAGATTATAAGAGAAGCGTTGGAAAACTGATAGACATAAAGCTTTATAAACCGGTTGATAAGTGTAAGGAATTTACAGGAGTTCTTGATTCTTACGACAAGGATACGGTTACTATAAAGATGGATGATGATACACAAAAAACATTTGACAGAAGCAATCTTGCCATGATAAGACTTGCATTTTGTGAATAAGTTTGCCTGAGGCACAAGGAGGAAATAATGAGTAAAGAATTAATTACAGCACTTAATGCGTTGGAAAAAGAAAATGGTATCAGTAAGGAAGTTATGCTTGATACAATTGAGAAGTCACTTAAAGATGAGTTTAAGAACCAGTTTAATACAATTGAAAACTGCGAAGTTGTTCTTGACAGAATTACAGGTGATTTCCATATCTATGCCAACAGAACAGTTGTTGATACAGTTACACCGGCGGAAGAGATGGAAGAAAACCGCGGCAAGAAAGAAGCTGAAAAGTTTGTATATGGCAAGGAAATTTCATATGCAGATGCTAAGAAGATTAAGCCTGACTGCCAGATTGGTGATGTATTAAGAGTTGAGATTAAGTCAGAAGAATTTTCAAGAAGAGCTGCTAAGAGTGCTAAAGGAACTATCGTTCAGAAAATCCGTGAAGAAGAAAAGAATGCTATTTATAATGAATATCATTCAAAAGAACATGAGATTATAACAGGTATTGTTCAGAGAATTGATGATAAGGGAAATATTCTTGTTGATATTGGCAGAACACAGACAACATTAAAGAAAAATGAATGTGTTAAAGGTGAGAATTACCAGAGAGGAGACAGAATCAAACTTTATGTTCTTGAAGTTTCTAATGGTAATAAGAATAACAATAACGACCCTAAGGCTGACAAAGAAAAGTCTGGTCCGCTCGTAATACGTGTTTCAAGAAAGACACCTTACCTTGTAAAGAGACTTTTTGAGGAAGAAGTTGCAGAGATTAAAGACGGTGTTGTTAAGATTGTAAGCATCGCAAGAGAAGAAGGCTCAAGAACAAAGATTTCTGTTAAGGCAGAAGTTCCTAATGTTGATCCTGTAGGTGCATGTGTAGGTATTAATGGTGCAAGAGTTAAGGCTATTGTAAACGAACTCGGCAACGAGCAGATTGATATTATTGAATGGGATGAGAATCCTGCACAGTATATCGTTAATGCTTTAAGTCCTGCAAAAGTTGTATCTATATCAGCATGTGATGATGAAAATGGCAAGAAGGCTACAGTTGTTGTTTCAGATCAGCAGCTTTCGCTTGCAATCGGCAAGGCCGGACAGAATGTAAGACTTGCAGCAAAGCTTACAGGCTATGGCATTGATATCAAGAGCGAATCACAGATTGAAGATAGTGCAAAGCCAGAATCAGATGATGAGACAGATATAGATGATGATATGCTTGTATTTTCAGAAGATACAGATACACAGGCTGAGACTGACGCTGACGAAGTGAACGAATAATATAGACATAATCTTTAAAACCGGGAGTGATGAAATTGGGCACAACAAAGAAAATTCCACAAAGACAATGTGTCGGCTGTCGTATGATGAAGAATAAGAAAGAACTTATACGCATTTTAAAGACAGATGAAGGAATTATAATTGATGATACAGGCAAGAAAAATGGCAGAGGTGCATATATATGTCCTAATGCACAATGTTTAAAGAAAGCGATAGAAAATAAAGGTCTTGAGCGTTCTTTTAAAATGCCTGTTGATAAGGAAGTGTATGATAATTTGAAAGGAGTATTTGAGAATATTGAAGCAGGATAAAACATTGCTGATGCTGGGACTGGCACAGCGTGCGGGAAAAGTTGCCAGCGGTGAATTTTCAACTGAAAAGGCAGTGAAATCTAAAAAGGCATTTCTTGTCGTAGTTGCATCAGATGCTTCAGACAATACAAAGAAAATGTTTTCAGATATGTGCACTTTCTATAAAGTTCCAATTGCATTTTACAGTGATAAAGTTTCACTTGGTCATGCAATTGGAAAAGAGTTTCGTGCATCACTGGCAGTTTTGGATGAAGGTTTTGGAAAGCAGATACAAAAACACTTGGAAATTGGTATGGAATAATGCAGATGTTAAATTAAGAACATTGTGTTATTCGGAAAAGAGGTTAAATGGCTAATATGAGAGTTTATGAGTTGGCAAAGGAATTAAATATAACGACAAAAGATATTGCGGATTTGCTTGACAACAATAATAAAACATATAAGACAATGAGTGGTCTTAATGATGATGAAGTTGCAAAAGTCCGTGGAAAGTTCGGACATAAGAGTGGTGCGGCAGGCAATGCATCAAAACCAAAGAATGAAAAGGCAAATGAGGCAAAGATGACAGAAAACAATACACCAAAGAAAGATATAACAAAAGAACCTGTAAAGGATACAGCAGATAAGAAGTCACATGTTTCTGAGCTGTATTTTCCACAGAACAGTTCTAAGGGTGGAAAAGATAATAAGAATGTAAAGAATGATAATTCTGGTGCAAACCGTGGCAATGCACCAAAGAATGGTAATTCAGACAATAGAAATTCACGTAATGATAACCGTCCAAACCAGAATGGTGACAGAAATGGAGACAACAGAGGTTTCCGTAATAATGATAACCGTGGCGACAGAAACGGAAATAACAGAAATTTCCGTAATAATGACAACCGTGGTGACAGAAACGGAAATAACAGGAATTTCCGTAATAATGACGGACGTCCAAACCAGAATGGTGACAGAAACGGAAATAACAGAAATTTCCGTAATAATGACAACCGTGGCGACAGAAACACAGATAATAGAAACGGAGACAACAGAGGTTTCCGTAATAATGATAACCGTGGTGACAGAAACGGGGATAACAGAGGCTTCCGTAATAATGATAACCGTTCAAACCAGAATGGTGACAGAAATAATAACCGTCAGGGTGGATTTTCAAATCAGGGCAGAAGAAATGACAGAAGAGATTCGGCACCTAAGGATGATTTCCTTTTTGAGACAAAGCCTGATTCAAGAAGACCTGATTCAAGAAAAGATAATCATAAAAATGACCGCAAGAAAGATGTGGAAGTTAAAGAAAATCTTAAATTTGCAAATAGCCAGTTAAAGAAGAATGTCAAGAAAGAAGAAAAAGAAGAAGATACAATCAAACAGCTTGTTCTTCCAGACAGCCTCACAATCAAGGAACTTGCAGATAAGATGAAAGTACAGCCTTCAGTAGTTGTAAAAAAATTATTTATGCAGGGCAAAGTTGTAACTATCAATCAGGAGATTGATTATGATACAGCTGAGGAAATTGCACTTGAATTTAACTGTATCTGTGAGCATGAAGTTAAGGTCGATGTGATTGCAGAACTCCTCAAAGAGGATGAGGAACCGGAAGAAAAGATGGTTCCAAGACCACCTGTTGTATGTGTAATGGGTCATGTCGACCATGGTAAGACATCTCTTCTTGATGCAATCCGTGAGACACATGTTACAGATAAAGAATTCGGTGGTATCACACAGAAAATCGGTGCTTATACTGTAGATGTAAACGGTCAGTCAATAACATTTCTTGATACACCTGGTCATGAGGCATTTACAGCTATGAGAATGCGTGGTGCACAGGCAACAGATATTGCTATTCTTGTAGTAGCAGCAGATGATGGTGTTATGCCACAGACAATAGAGGCTATTAACCATGCAAAGGCAGCTGATGTTGAAATTATCGTAGCAGTAAATAAGATTGATAAGCCTAATGCAAATGTTGAAAAAGTTAAGCAGGAACTTACAGAATACGGTCTTATTGCAGAAGACTGGGGCGGTTCTACAATATTTGTACCTGTATCAGCACATACTAAGGAAGGTATTGATGAACTTCTCGAGATGATTCTTCTTACAGCAGAGGTGCATGAGCTTAAAGCTAATCCTGACAGAAATGCAAGAGGTATTGTTATCGAGGCAGAGCTTGACAGAGGCCGTGGCCCTGTGGCAACAATTCTTGTACAGAAAGGTACTCTTCATGTAGGCGATAATGTGGCAGCAGGTGCAAGTTATGGTAAAATCAGAGCTATGATTGATGATAAGGGACGCCGTGTCAAAGAAGCTGGTCCTTCAACTCCTGTTGAGATTCTTGGTCTTAATGATGTGCCTAATGCAGGTGAAATAATTATGGCTATGGATAGCGATAAAGAGGCAAGAAATGTTGCAGAGACATTTATAAGTGAAGGCAAGAAGAAGCTTCTTGACGATACAAAGCATAAAGTTTCACTTGATGCATTATTTGAGCAGATTCAGGCAGGTAATGTAAAAGAGCTTGGTCTTATTATCAAGGCTGATGTACAGGGTTCAGTTGAAGCTGTTAAGCAGAGTCTTGTTAAGCTTTCAAATGATGAAGTTGTAGTTAAGGTAATCCATGGCGGTGTCGGTAATATCAACGAATCCGATGTTGTTCTTGCATCAGCTTCAAATGCAATTATTATCGGATTTAATGTAAAACCTGATAATCAGGCCAGAATCGTTGCTGAAAGAGAAAAAGTCGATATGAGACTTTATACTGTAATCTACAATGCTATTGAAGATGTAGAAGCTGCATTAAAGGGTATGCTTGAACCGATTTATGAAGAAAAAGTAATTGGTCAGGTTGAAATCCGTCAGATATTCAAGGCTTCAGGAATAGGTAATATCGCCGGATGTCTCGTTACAGAAGGCCGTGTTACAAGGGATTCAAAAGTACGTCTCACAAGAGATAAAGAGCAGATTTATGAAGGACCTCTTGCATCACTTAAACATTTTAAGGATGAAGTAAAAGAGGTTAAGGCAGGTACTGAATGTGGTATTGTATTAGAAAACTTCAATGACATTCAGGAAGGTGATAAGTTAGAAGCATATATCATGGTTGAAGTTCCAAGATAGGAGTTAGAGAGTTTATGCGTAAAAACAGCGTGAAAAATACCCGCATTAACGGCGAGGTTTTGAAAGAATTAAGCAATATTATACGCAGTGAAATTAAGGACCCAAGAATCAACCCGATGACATCAGTTGTCGCGGTTGAAGTTGCTCCTGATTTAAAAACATGCAAAGCATATATCAGTGTGCTGGGGGATGAGATTTCACAGCAGGATACAATAAAAGGTCTTAAAAGTGCTGAGGGCTATATCAGAAGACAGCTCGCAAAAAATATTAATTTGAGAAATACTCCTGAGATTACATTTATACTGGATCAGTCAATTGAATACGGAGTAAATATGTCTAAGCTGATAGACGAGGTTACTAAAAAAGACAGAGAAAATGACAGAGAGAATGGTGACTTATGATATTAAGTGATATTTTAAAAGATGTTAAAAGTGTCGGAATTACAGGTCATATAAGACCTGATGGTGACTGCACGGGCTCTGTTCTTGCATTATATAATTACATTGTGGAGAATATGCCTGAAACAGATGTTGATTTATATCTCGAACAGCCGGGCAGTGAGTTTTACTATCTTAAAAATATTGACAAAATAAAAAATACACCTGAAGATAAGAAATATGATGTGTTTTTTGTCCTTGACTGCAGCAGTCTTGACAGAATAGAACCATTTATAAGCTGTTTTAACAATGCATCCAAGACAGTGTGCATTGACCACCATGTCAGCAATACAGGATTTACAGATTTGAGTAAAATTGAACCACAGGCAAGTTCAGCATGTGAAGTTTTATATGGTACTATGGATGCTGATAAAATCAGCCGTAATGTGGCAGAATGTATTTATACAGGAATTATTCATGATACAGGTGTATTTAAATACAGCTGTACATCAAAGAAGACAATGGAAATTGCCGGCGAAATGATGGAAAAAGGAATTGATTATTCCGATATTATAGATAATACATTTTACAAGAAAACATATGTCCAGAATCAGATTCTTGGAAGGGCACTTCTTGAAAGTGTATTGTTTTATGATGGAAAATGTATATTTACTACTGTCACAATTGATGAGATGGAATTTTATGGCGTTACAGGCAGAGAACTTGGAGGCATAGTTGAACAGCTTCGTCTTACAGATGGCGTTGAGGTTGCGATATTCCTTTATCAGACAGGAGAAGAATATAAAGTAAGTCTTCGCTCAAAGAAAAAAATCGATGTTGCAGCAATTGCAACACAGTTTGGCGGCGGCGGACATGTGCGTGCTGCCGGATATACTGCAAAAGGTTCGGTATACCAGATAATAAACAGTATAGGCGAATTGATTGAAAAGCAGTACAATGCAATGTGAATTAGCATATAAAGGGGATTTATGGACGGTATTATAAACGTATATAAGGAGCCTGGTTTTACATCACATGATGTAGTTGCAAAACTGCGTGGCATTCTTCATATGAAAAAAATCGGTCATACAGGTACGCTTGACCCGGATGCACAGGGAGTTCTGCCTGTGTGTCTTGGGAAAGCAACAAAATTATGCGGCATGATTACCGATTGGGGAAAAACTTATGAGGCGGTTATGCTGCTTGGAAAAACAACAGATACTCAGGACATATCAGGCTCAGTTTTATCTGTCAGTGAAGTAAATGCTGATGAGAGAAAAATTATTGACGTGATTATATCATTTGTCGGAGGATATGAACAGGTTCCACCTATGTATTCGGCATTAAAGCATAATGGCAAGAAACTTTATGAGCTTGCCAGACAGGGAATTGAAGTTGAAAGAAAATCGCGTCATGTTGATATCGGATTTATAAAGATTAATGAAATGAATCTGAGTGATGATGAAAAGACAGTCACATTTACAGTTGCATGTTCAAAAGGAACATATATAAGAACTCTTATTGATGACATTGGAAAAAAACTGGGCTGCGGTGCATGCATGCTAAGTCTTAAAAGGACAAGAGTCGGACAGTTTGAAATTGATGACAGTCTTACATTAAATCAGATTTCGGCACTTTTACTAAAAGGTGAACTTGGAGAATATATAATTGCAGCTGATGATGTGTTTGATTATCCAAAACTTTCAGTTGATTCAGAATATAATAAACTGCTGTATAACGGTAATAAGCTGCCGGTTGATGCAGTACGTGAAATTGAGCGTACACTGACACAACAGGCAGAACAAAAATATCGTATATATGATGAAAATGGTATTTTTATAGGAATTTATGAATACATTGATTCTATGCTTGTACCTGAAAAAATATTTTACAGTGGTGAGCATGATGAAATGTGAGGTGGCTCGGATGAAGTATATTCATGGCACAGAGGATTTTACACTTGACAAAGATTCAGCAGTTACGCTTGGCAAATTTGATGGTGTCCATATGGGACACCAGAAGCTTATATCAATTGTAGAAGAAAAAGCAAAACAAAATAATATATTGGCAGCGGCATTTACATTTGACAGAATTCCGTTAAGTATCTGTCCGCAAAGACAGCAGCATTTTATAACGACAAACAGTGAACGTCGTGCATTTATGGAGAGTCTTGGAATTAATGCCCTTATTGAGTATCCGTTTACTGAAAAACTTATGAATACGGATGCCGGGGAATTTATTGAAGATATAATAATAAGAAAACTGCGTGCGAAAGTAGTAGTTGTAGGAACTGATTATCACTTCGGCAAAGGCAGGAGCGGTGATGCAGATATGCTTGTAAAATGTGGTCCTGAATATGGTTTTGAGACGATTGTCGTTGAAAAAGAAAAATATCAGGACAAAGAGATAAGCAGTACATATGTAAGAGAAGAACTGGTGCTTGGACATATGGAAACTGTTAATGTTCTAATGGGAAGACCATATTCTATTGAAGGAATAGTGTGTCCGGGTAATCAGTTTGGAAGAAAAATTAAGATTCCTACTATGAATATTTATCCGCAGGAAAGCAAGCTTCTGCCGCCAAATGGTGTATATGCATCAATAACACAGATAGACGGAAAAGAATATGGCGGTGTGACTAATATAGGAACAAAGCCGACGGTGAGTACAGATCAGGTTATTGGAGTTGAGACTAATCTGTTTGATTATGAAGAAGATGCATACGGAAAGCATATTAAAGTAAAACTGCTTCATTTTATACGTCCGGAGATGAAATTTGAGTCAATAGAGGCTCTTTCAAAACAAATGGAAAGTGATGCACAGTTTTCAAAAAGCATGCTGATGCTATAATAAATGCTTGCAATTATGATTTTTTTATGATATAGTAGCAAGGTATGTGAGCCGTTATTCAGTTTCAGGACACTCCGACCTGATTCTTAGTAACAGGCGGTTATATTAAGGAGGATTTAAAGATGATATCTAAAGAAAAGAAAACAGAGATTATTGCAGCATACGGAAGAAAGCCTGGCGATACAGGTTCTCCAGAAGTTCAGATTGCTATTCTTACAGAAAGAATTGCTGAGCTTACAGAGCATTTAAAGACTAATCAGAAAGACCATCATTCAAGAAGAGGTCTTTTAAAGATGGTTGGTAAGAGAAGAGCTCTTCTCGAGTATTTAAAGAAGACAGATATCGAAAGTTACAGAAATCTGATTGCTCGTCTTGGCATCAGAAAGTAATTTCACTGGGCGGAGTGTATTTCTCCGCCCTTTTTACGTTGGTTATTGACCGGAGCAGCTATTTTTATATGATAATCCGGCAGCTGGCGTAATAATATGAAAAGATTGAAGTGATTAGCCGAGACTGCTGAAAAATACATTATAATAATAATGCTTTTTTCAGTTGTTTCGGGCACTTCATCTTGTTGAAAACAATCGGATATACCGGCGGTGCAGGTTATGTCTGGTGAGAGATAATGATTATTGGCACCGCAGAAATGAGGAAAAGATGTATAAACAGTTTACTATGGAACTGGCCGGCAGAACTCTCCGTGTTGATATCGGAAGAGTGTGTGCACAGGCAAATGGTGCAGCATTGATGCATTATGGCGATACAGTTGTTCTTTCAACAGCAACTGCTTCAAAAGAGCCTAGAGAGGGAATTGATTTCTTCCCATTAAGTGTTGAATATGAAGAGAAGATGTATGCAGTAGGAAAGATTCCTGGCGGATTTAATAAGCGTGAAGGAAAGGCAAGTGAAAATGCTATTCTTACATCACGTGTTATCGACAGACCTATGAGACCATTATTCCCTAAGGATTACAGAAATGATGTTACATTAAATAATATGGTTATGTCAGTTGATACAGAGTGCCGTCCTGAGCTTCTTGCTATGCTTGGTTCATCAATTGCAACATGTATTTCTGATATTCCATTTGATGGTCCATGTGCAACTACACAGATTGGTCTTGTTGATGGTGAATTTATTGTCAATCCGTCACAGTCACAGTGGCAGGATGGTGACCTTCAGCTTACTGTAGCATCTACAAAGCAGAAAGTTATCATGATTGAAGCCGGTGCAAATGAGATTCCGGAAGCAAAGATGATTGAAGCTATCTATATGGCTCATGATATCAATCAGACAATTATTGAATTTATCGATAAAATAGTTGCAGAAGTAGGTAAAGAAAAGCATACATATGTAAGCTGTGCTGTTCCTGCTGAAATGTTTGAGGCAATGAAAAAGATTGTTACTCCGGAGCAGATGGAGGAAGCAGTATTTACTGATGATAAGCAGACAAGAGAAAAGAATATTGATGAAGTGACAGAAAAGATGGCAGAAGCTTTTGCTGATAATGAAGAATGGCTTGCAGTTCTCGGCGAAGCCGTTTATCAGTATCAGAAGAAGACTGTACGTAAGATGATTCTCAAAGACCATAAGAGACCAGATGGACGTGTTATCAACCAGATTCGTCCATTGTCAGCAGAGGTTGACCTTATTCCTAGAGTTCATGGTTCTGCTATGTTTACAAGAGGACAGACACAGATTTGTGATGTGGTAACACTTGCACCATTATCAGAAGCACAGAAGGTAGATGGTCTTGATGATAATGTTACAACAAAGAGATATATTCACCAGTACAACTTCCCATCATACTCAGTTGGTGAGACAAAGCCATCAAGAGGTCCGGGACGTCGTGAAATCGGACATGGTGCATTGGCAGAAAAGGCACTTGTACCTGTTCTTCCATCAGAAGAAGAATTCCCATATGCAATCCGTGCTGTATCCGAGACATTTGAATCAAATGGTTCTACATCAATGGCTTCAACTTGTGCGTCATGCATGTCACTTATGGCAGCTGGTGTTCCTATTAAGAGAATGGTTGCTGGTATTTCATGCGGACTTGTTACAGGTGATACAGATGATGATTATATCGTTCTTACAGATATTCAGGGACTTGAAGATTTCTTTGGTGATATGGACTTTAAGGTAACAGGTACTACAGAGGGTATTACAGCAATCCAGATGGATATTAAGATTCACGGTCTTACAAGACCTATTGTTGAAGAGGCTATCGCAAGAACAAGAGAAGCCAGACTTTTCATTATGGATACATGTATGAAGCCTGCAATTGCTGAACCTAGAAAGACAGTTGGTGAATATGCACCTAAGATTATCCAGACAACTATTGATCCTGCAAAGATTGGTGAAGTAGTTGGACAGCGTGGTAAGACAATCAATGCAATTATTGATGAGTGCGGTGTTAAGATTGATATCACAGATGATGGTTTCGTATCTGTATGTGGACTTGACCAGGCTGGCATGGATCAGGCTATGAAGTATATCAAGACAATCGTAAACGACTTCGTCGAAGGTGAAATTTACGAAGGTAAAGTAGTAAGTATTAAAGAATTCGGTGCATTTATCGAATTCGCACCTGGCAAGGAAGGAATGGTTCACATTTCTAAGGTGGCAAATGAAAGAATTGAACATGTTGAAGATGTTCTTACACTAGGTGATCATGTTAAATGTAAATGTATGGGCAAGGATAAGATGGGAAGAATCAGCTTCTCAATCAAGGATGCCCAGTAAGGAGGATTGAAATGATAGATAATAATTGTGCTTATTGTGTAGAAGGCGATTTGGTCGCTAAGTTTGGTATTAAGATTTGCGAGCTTGAAACTTCAAAGGTATATCTTTTCAAGGAGCAGAGCCATCTTGGAAGATGTATTGTTGCCCATAAGAAGCATGTAGGTGATATGAATGAGCTCACAGCAGAAGAAAGAGCTGCATATTTTGAGGATGTTGCAAGAGTTGCAAGAGCAATTATGGCTGCATTCCATCCTGATAAAGTAAATTATGGTGCATATGGTGATACAGGTCATCATCTTCATTTCCATCTTTGCCCTAAGTACAAAGATGAATTTGAATGGGGTGGCGTATTCCTTATGAATCCTGATAAGAAGTATCTTTCAGACGAAGAATATGCTGATATGATTGCAAAGATTAAGGCTAATCTTTAATTAAAAATATTTTTATAATAATGCTTACATACCTGTGATATATTTGATGTAAATATATTACAGGTATGTTTTTTATATAGAAAAATTTGGAGGATAAAGGTATGCGTGAAGACACGGAATTGTTGCTGTAATCATATATAAATCCGGTTCGGCAATGTCGATGACAGAAACGGTAAAATATTTAGATAATCTTGACAGTGCTGTAACAAAAGCAAATGAGGCATTGCATAATACAGTTATGACTTCTGCTGGAAAGATAAATCAGAATCCCAATCTTGATGGATTTAAACTGCAAATACGGGAAGTGTAAAAACACTTCCCGTGATATTTTTATATCAAATTAAATTTTTATCTTGAGACTTCGTTTCCACTTGCTGAAAATGCAAGCTTCATAACTTCGTCAACAGTTACAAGGTTGAAATCACCGCTTACTGTATGCTTTAAGCAGCTTGCTGCATTTGCAAATTCGACGGTTTTCTGAGGATCAAAGTTGTTGATTATGCTGTATATGATTCCGGCACAATAAGCATCGCCGGCACCGATATAATCAAGAATATTCATAAAATATTCTTTGCTGTAATAAGCTTTGCCTTCTGTATAAATCATGGACTGGAGCTTAAATGTTGTGATAGAAGTTTCTGTACGCCATACAGAAGCAACCATTTTAAATGGAAAACGTTTTGTAAGTTCTTCGGCAATGTATGCATTTTTTTCTTTATCAGATTTTGAGGCATCCATAGAAAAGATGCCTACAGCATCGTCTTCGTTAGCAATACATATATCAACATAAGGGCATAATTCGCTCATAACTTTATTGGCTTTTTCACTTGACCAGAGCTTGCTTCTGTAATTAAGGTCGCAGCTTATTGTAAGACCTTTTTCTTTAGCCGCTTTACACGCTGCAAGAGTAATTTTTGCCATATTATCACTTATGGCAGGTGTGATTCCTGAAAAATGAAACCATGTAGCATCTTTAAAAATCTTATCCCAGTCAAAATCAGATTCTTCAGCGAGAGCAATAGCAGAACCGCTTCTGTTATAAATAACATTAGTAGGACGCTGGCTTGTCTTTTTTTCAAGGAAATAGATACCAATCTGGTCGCCGCCGCGGACAATGTTACTGATATCAACTCCATACTGACGAAGCGAATTGACAGCACTCTGTCCAATTGAATGTTCAGGAAGTTTTGTTACAAAACCGCAGTCAACGCCAAAGTTGGCAAGTGATACAGCAGTGTTAGCCTCACCTCCGCCATAAACAGCTTCAAATTCATGGCATTGAGTGAATCTTTCGTTATTTTCAGGTGAAAGTCTTAACATAATTTCACCAAAAGTAATAATCTTATTTTTCATTTTACATTTTCTCCATTCTCGTATAACTTACGTTTACTGAATTGAAAGTGCTTTCAAAACATTATATCTATTGTAGCACATCTTTTGGCAAAATTCACTAAAAAATCTTATGTATTTGCAGCTTGTACATTTAAATAATTTGGTGATAAAATAAGAGCATTGGAAATAAAGAAAAACTGTATTGATTTTTATTAAAATTATATCTGTATTTTGGAAATGGAGTGATGTTTATGTATAATGAATTAACTGAAAATGATATAAAGAAAATGGAAAAGGAAATAGAATACAGAACACTTGTAGTAAGAAAAGAGGCTCTTGAAGATGTTAAGACAGCTAGAGCACATGGCGATTTGAGTGAAAATTTTGAGTATCATGCAGCAAAACGTGAGAAAAACAGAAATGAGAGCAGAATACGTTATCTCCAGAGAATGATAAAGACAGCAAAAATTATATCAGACGAGTCAGCTGATGATGAGGTTGGTGTTAATAATATAGTTGAATTATTTTATGAGGATGATGAAACTACTGAAAAAATCAAGCTTGTGACTACTGTAAGAGGAGATTCACTTGAGGGACTGATAAGCATTGAATCACCACTTGGAAAGGCACTTCTTGGACATAAGGCTGGAGACCGTGTTTTAATAGAAGTAAATTCGAGTGTAAGTTATTATGTCAGAATTAAGTCAATAGAAAATTCAGATGACAGCACAGACGA
This sequence comes from Lachnospira hominis (ex Liu et al. 2021), assembly GCF_014287955.1. Classification (GTDB taxonomy): domain Bacteria; phylum Bacillota; class Clostridia; order Lachnospirales; family Lachnospiraceae; genus Lachnospira; species Lachnospira hominis. Next base: position 166,264 of record NZ_JACOPD010000006.1, read on the forward strand.
AATTCAGCCATATTAATTTTAATTATTTCTAATAAAAAAATATTAATGCTTGACAGATGGAAAGTATTCTGATAATATAATGTTATAAAAATATATTTTTAATAATATTATTGAAGAGGTGATATGTACTGCTTGACAGTGAACAGCAAAGGGCGGTGGAGCACTTCGAGGGACCTGCGATGATTCTTGCCGGTCCGGGAAGTGGTAAGACTACAGTTGTCACAAACAGAATACTCAATATGATTGACAATTGCAAAGTTAATCCGGAGAATATCCTTGTAATAACATTTACAAGGATGGCAGCACTCCAGATGAAAGAGCGTTTTTTAAAACTGGCATCAGAATCAGATGTGCATGATAATGCAGAATTATATGACGATGTGACATTTGGAACGTTTCATTCTGTATTTTTTATGATGCTAAAGAATGCAGGAGAATATGCAGGATATAATGTTATAACACCGAAAGCTCAGAGGGCATTTATAAGAGAACAGCTTTTATACTATAATATTCCGTTGCCGTCAGATGGTGAGATGGAAGATGACATATTAAATGATATTGCCAAAGCAAAGGGATGCAGCGAGTCTGCTATATTTAATCCGACATCATGCGAGAACGATTTTTTTGAAAAAATATATAATGAGTACGAATTATTTATGAATCAGTACAAATATATTGATTTTGAGGATATGATGATTCGTACATTACATATGTTAGAGAGTGACAAAGAGAGTCTTAACATATGGCAGGAAAAATATAAGTATATTATGGTGGATGAATTTCAGGATGTTTCACCGGTTCAGTTACGGCTGATTAATATGCTTGCACAAAAGAACCGCAACATATTTGTGGTAGGCGACGATGACCAGAGTATATATGGTTTCAGGGGTGCAAAGCCTGATGTGTGCCGTATGTTTACACAGATTTATAAAGAGGCAGAGATTTTCAGGCTGAATATGAATTACAGATGTTGTGAGACTATAGTTAATGCATCATTAAGTCTTATTAATCATAATAAGAACAGGTTTTATAAGAATCTGAAGGCGTTTAATAAAGGTGGTAATTCTGTGGAATATTATAATTTTAATGATATTTCAAAACAGGATGATTTTGTTACAGGATATGTATATAATAAAATTTATAATGATACCAGCAGTGATTCAGATGAAAGTATTGCCATACTGACAAGGACGAATGCTGAAGCCTCTGAATTTACGCATAAGCTTCAAAAACATGGCCTTAATATATTGTACTGTGGGAATCAATCGGATTTTTTTGATAAGTGGGTTGTGAAGGATGTTATTGCATATTTACGGATATCGGTGGGAGATTACAGGAGACAGAACTTTATAAGAATAATTAACAAACCGCAAAGATATATAAGCAGGATGTATTTTACTGATGAAAATACCGGTTTTAACACGCTTGAAGATAATATCAGATGCAGAGGCAGCAAAGAAAATCTTGAAGAGATTATAAAGCTTCAATGCCATGTTAAGAACATGAATACAATGATACCGTTTGCAGCAGTTAATTATGTGAGAAAGGTAGTCGGTTATGATAGATATTTACATGAATATGCAAGCGAACGTGGTACAGATGTAAAGATATTTCTTGATATTATTGAGAAATTGCAAAACATTTCAAAGAGTTTTGATAATTTAAAGCAGTTCATAGAATATGTTGATAATGTATCGGAAGATAATGTCAATGATGCAGATGGTCTTGGAAAAGCTGATGAATCAAAGACACATTTATGCAATGTATCTACGATGCACAGGGCAAAAGGACTCGAATTTGATACCGTTATAATAGTGAGTGCCAATGAGAAAAATATACCATATTGCAAGGCTGTGTCTTTAGAGCAGCTTGAAGAGGAACGCAGGCTTTTTTATGTTGCACTGACAAGAGCAAAAAAGAAACTTATTATATGTTCGGTGCAAAAGCAGTATAACAGGAAAATGCAGTCCTCACGTTTTATAAGAGAACTGCATCTTTAAATTGATTTTTGTGGGATTATTCTTCGTTTTCGGCATCTTCTTCGGCATATAGTTCTTCGTATTCCATAGCATCAAGTTCTTCGTCAAATGCGTCAGCAACAGTTTCGTATTCTTCATCTGATTCGATGTTTTCAAGAACCGGTTCACCATTGTCTTTTTCTGTATATCTGTAAAGATACACTTCATCGTTGCTGGCAGCTTCACCTTCAAGAGGAAGAAGTGCTATATAGTTATTATCTCCGGCAGGAAATATTCTTACTATGGCACATTCACATTCTGTGCCATCATCTAAAGATAATGTAACAGTAGAATATTCATTTGCATTGTTATCAGCCATTACTAACCTCCATATAAATAGTTTTTCTTAATAAAACTTTAGCAGAATAATTGTATTATTGCAATATGAGTTAACAAAACTTAATGAAATTTCAAAAAAACTTGCATATGTGATGAAAAAGGTGTATATTAATTACAAGATTAAGAGAGTCAAAGGAGACAATTTTGGAATGTTTTTCCAGAATTGTCTTTTTTCTCTTTAGAGTGAAAATATATGAAAGTTGGGAATGTGTTATGGATAAGATTGATAAGAAACTGATTACATTGTTACAGCAGGATGCAAGAATGCCTTTGAAGGCACTGGCAGAGAATGTTTTTTTGTCATCTCCGGCAGTATCTGCAAGAATTGAAAGGCTTGAAAAAGAGCAGATTATAGAGGGATATGAGGTCAAAGTCAACCAGTTAAAACTTGGATATCATATTACAGCTTTTATAAATCTTGAAGTTGCACCTGTCCAGAAACCGGATTTCTATCCATTCATCAAGTCGTGTCATAATGTTGTAGAATGTAACTGCGTTACAGGAAATTATTCAATGTTACTTAAAGTTGTATTTCCTAGTACAATGGAGCTTGATACATTTATAGGACAACTCCAGAAGTTTGGAAGAACGAGTACACAGATTGTGTTTTCAACACCGGTTGAACCAAGAGGAATAGATGTCAATGTAGAACTTCCTGTTAATGATTAATTATGTATTTAAATGACATTTTAATATTAAAAAAGTATAAAATAGCACTGATACGTTGTTTGTCAGTGCTGTTTTTGTTATTATATATAAAGTTAAATGAAAAGGTTTTGGAAAAACAAGGAGGACAAATCCTCTCCTCATCAAGGGATTCGGATTTTTCCTTCGGAAAAACAAGGAGGACAAATCCTCTGCTCCCCGGAGTGGTCGCATTTTTCCTTCGGAAAAACAAGGAGGATATAGATGGAATTTCAGAGTAAAGCAGTACAGATGAAAGAAAACGTAAGTAAAGTTATTGTTGGAAAGGGAAATGTTACAGATTTAATTCTTACAGCATTGATTGCAGGAGGACATGTTCTCCTTGAGGATGTTCCGGGAACAGGTAAGACTATGATTGCAAAGTCATTTGCAAAATCAATAGATGCTGAATTTGCAAGAATTCAGTTTACACCTGATTTGCTTCCGTCAGATATTACCGGTATTAATTATTATAATCAGAAGCAGGGTGAATTTGTTTTCAGAAAAGGGCCGGTATTTTCTAATATTCTTCTTGCTGATGAGATTAACAGGGCTACTCCACGTACACAGTCAGCCTTGCTTGAATGTATGGAAGAACATCAGGTGACGGTAGATGGTGAAACAAGAAAACTTGGATTTCCATTTATCGTAATTGCAACACAGAATCCGATAGAAACAGCAGGAACATATCAGCTTCCGGAAGCACAGCTTGACAGATTTTTGTTACAGATTTCAATGGGTTATCCTAAGCAGAATGAAGAACTTGAAATTATAAAAAGATTTATGACAGATAGTCCGCTTGAGAGCCTGTCAGCAGTATGTAATGCAGATGACGTAAAAGGCATGGTTAAAGAAGCAGAAGGCGTGCATGTTGATGAGGCGATTATGAATTATATTGTTGATATTGCTGATAAGACAAGAAATAATATAAATATTGCGATTGGTGTAAGCACAAGGGGCGTTATTAATATGGTGAAAGCTGTAAAAGCATATGCATATATCAACGGAAGAAATTATGTAGTTCCTGAAGATGTATATAATCTTGCAATTCCTGTATTTGCTCACAGGATTTTACTTTCTCGAGGAATATCAGACTCAGCACACAGAGAAGATGTTATGAGGGAAGTTATCGGACAGTGCAAGGTGCCTACAGAAGACTGGAGCAAATAAAGAAGGATTGGAGACAGAATGCTTATAATAGTAATGTTGCTGGGTGCCGGTGCCGTGTATATGGTACTCAGAAAAATATATGCTGCATTATGGTATAAAAATCTTACAGTCAGAATTGATTTTTCAAAGAAAAATGCAGTCTGTGGCGAAACCATAGAACTTATAGAGACAGTTACAAATAAAAAGAGACTTCCGCTTCCGTATATTAATCTTAAATTTCAGGTAAATCGTGCGTTCAGATTTGAAGATGGCGAAGAAAATTCTGTGGTTTCTGATAATACTTACAGAAATGATATTTTTTCACTGATGATGTATCAGAAAGTGACAAGAAAGATACCGATTAAGTGTACTAAAAGAGGTATTTATTCAATTGGGCGTGCAGATATGGTTTCATCGGGGCTGTTTATGAACGATATCAATCTCGTTGGAACAAACCAGAATGCTAATATTGTAGTTTTTCCAAAACAGATTAATCCTGAACTGACTGATATAACATTTTCAAAAATAATGGGTGCGGTTGAAAAGAATACTTATCTAAATCCTGATATTTTTGAGTTTCGTGGAATTAGGGAATATGATACACATGATACTATGAATATGATTAACTGGAAAGCATCTGCGAGAACAGGACAGCTTATGGTCAACCAGTATAAGGAGACAATGTGCCAGTCAGTATGTATTCTTGCCAATGTTGAACCGGAAGGAATGTTAAAACAGGAACTTTTGTCAGAGATAACAATCTCGATGGCGTCAGGACTCGCACAGTATCTTATATCACAAAAAATCAATGTTTCACTTATTTCAAATGGTGTAGAAACTGATGGTGAAAAAACAGATTTTCTTGAAGTTGAAGAGGGGGGTGGATTATCACACCTCAATGAGATTAATACAGTTCTTGCAGGGATTGATCTGTCAAAAAATGCAAACAGATTTACAGATATTCTTGAAGAACTGACAGACAGAACTCACAATAAACATGAATATGGAATGTCAGAAATGTCTGATACTCTTTATATTATGATATCACAGAATAGAAGAAAAGATTTGCAGAAATCATTTGACATGCTTACTGGAAATAACAGGCAGTGTGTCTGGATTGCACCATATTACGGTGAGCCGGGTGAAAGACTTGAAGATACTTGTGCATCTGTGATTGACTGGGAGGTGCATTACAGTGACGATTAAATCTGATAGTTTTAATAAAAATAAAACAACAATCAAAAAAAGTGATTCAGTTCTTTCAATTATGGAACTGATATTGCAATGTGTATTATTTGAATCATTTATTCTTATGGAATATATGGGGGTATTTCTGATAAATGACAGCAGGGTATATATGTGCCTCTGGGTTATTCCGGCTGTAATATTTGCATATTATACAAGAAGAAAGATAAAAAAATTCAATCTGTTTATGTTGTGCAATATTGCAATATTTGCGGTATCGGTTGTGATGTCCGGAAACGACAGTGAATTGTTTGCAAACATGTTGTGTGCGATTCTTATATGTGCATACTCAATATGGCAGAAAAATAATACAGTTCAGAGATATTCAACAGAAAATCTTATTGTTCAGGATGGAAAGACAATTGATGATGCGAAAAAAGCACTTGCAAAGATGTATGCCGGTGAAGATATTCATGTAGTTTTTATAGCAGCACCTGCATTTGGATACCTTGTGGGATATTGGAGAAATGTACTGCCGCTTATGTATATTGAACTTACATTGTGCATATTGTTTGTAGTGTTAAAAATTATTTATAACAATATGAGCCACCTTAATAATGTTCTCAGCCTTAACAGCAAAAAGAATGATTTTCCGGCAAAACAGATGAAGCAGGTAAATACGTTTATTACGGCTGCTTCTGCAATTCTTATTTTGTTTGGAATGCTTATATTTTATAATGGAAGATATGGTGGACTTTTTGGTGTTATAGGAAGTTCAGTGACAGGAGTTGTGAGAATCCTTGTAAAAGGATTTTTATGGCTTCTGGGTAAGTCAGGACCGGAGAGCAGCAATACACCGCAGATGGATGATGAGACGCAGGAAGATATTGAAGATGCTATGCAAAGAGAACTTGAATATCCTGACTCACCGATTATGCAGGCATTGTTTGAGGGGATGGTCTTTGCAATAATAATTGCCATGATAATTGCAATTATTTATATGATAAGAACATATGTAAAGACATTTAACAAGACGAAAAAACTCGGCAGTGACTATATTGAGTATATTTCACCTGATGATGAAAATGTAAGGGCTGATAAAGATGTATCAAAGGTAAAAACAAAAGAACCACGTGAGGTACGTTCAGTAAGGAAGCTTTATAAAAAGCATATACTGAAAGGAACGGGTGGAAAAGCACCTGATGAGACAGTTCTGCCAAGTGTTCTTACAACTGAAAATATTACGGCTGACAGTGAACTTTCAGAAAAAATAACAGCGGTATATGAAAAGGCAAGATATTCCAGAGAGCAGATCACAAAAGAAGAAAAAGATATTTTTAACAATCTTTGATAATATATAATAAAATACTATTGACATGGTTAAAAATATAATGTATTATTTAGATAATAATTAGCAAAAGCAATGAAGAGGAATAATAGGTATTAACCGGAGTCAGAGAGTTGCCGTGTGGTGCGAGGCAATGGAAGGAAGATATTGAACTCACCTCGGAGCTGCTATCTGAAAGTATTATTATATATGAGTAGGCGTAGCCGGAAGCCAACCGTTATATTGGACAGAATATAAGGCAGAGATGTCCGTATTCAGTGAGTGCACGATTGATTCGTGAATAAGAGTGGTAACGCGTGAGACTATAGTCTTTCGTCTCTTGACAGATGTTTTGTCATGGACGGAAGACTTTTTTATATGACAGGATATTTTGAGCAGATATACTAAAAAATGTCTTGTTATAAAAATACATGCGTTCAAAAAACGAGAAAATTGCAAATGCTTTTTATTGAATTTAAGAATAGTATTAATTTTTTGGAGGTATTAAGATGTTTGATTACAGACAGTACAAGAGAGGTTATTTCATGCCACCTGTAGAGTGCAACGACTGGGTGAAAAAGGAGTATATTGATAAGGCACCAATCTGGTGTTCAGTTGATTTAAGAGATGGAAACCAGGCACTTGTAGAACCGATGAGCCTTGAACAGAAACTTGAATTTTTCAAGCTCCTTGTAAAAGTTGGTTTTAAGGAAATCGAAGTTGGTTTCCCGGCTGCATCAGAGACAGAATATGTCTTTTTAAGAACACTTATTGAAAAGAACATGATTCCTGATGATGTTACAATTCAGGTCCTTACTCAGGCAAGAGAACATATCATCAAGAAAACATTTGAGGCTGTAAAGGGTGCACCGAGAGCTATTGTTCATGTATACAATTCAACATCTTTAGCACAGCGTGAACAGGTATTCAGAAAGTCAAAAGAAGATATCAAAAAGATTGCTGTTGAGGGTGCAAAGCTTCTTAAAGAACTTGCTGCAAAAGAAGAAGGAAACTTTGCATTTGAATACAGTCCTGAAAGTTTTACAGGAACAGAACCTGAATATGCACTTGAAGTATGTAATGCAGTAATTGATATCTGGGAACCTACAGCTGACAATAAATGCATAATCAACCTTCCTGCTACAGTGGAGATGTCACTTCCTCATGTATTTGCAAGCCAGGTGGAATACATGGATAAGAATCTTCATAACAGGGAAAATGTTATTATTTCGCTTCATCCTCATAATGACCGGGGAACAGGCGTTGCTGATGCAGAACTTGGTCTTCTTGCAGGTGCGGACAGAATTGAGGGAACATTATTCGGTAATGGTGAAAGAACAGGTAATGTTGATGTAATTACACTTGCAATGAATATGTATGCACAGGGTGTTAATCCTGAACTTGATTTATCTAATATGCCTGAACTTTCAGAGACATTTGAAAGACTTACACAGATGAAGATAGATGACAGACATCCGTATTGTGGTAAACTTGTATTTGCAGCTTTCTCAGGTTCACATCAGGATGCTATTTCAAAGGGGATGCATTACCGTATTGAAAATGATACAGAGCATTGGACAGTTCCATATCTTCCAATTAATCCTGAAGATGTAGGACGTACATATGATTCAGATGTTATCAGAATTAACAGCCAGTCAGGAAAGGGTGGCGTTGCATATGTCCTTGAACATAATTATGGAATGATAATACCTAAGAAGATGAGAGAAGATCTCGGCTATGCTGTTAAGGATGTATCAGATGTTAATCATAAAGAGCTTACACCTGGAGAAGTTCTCGAAATATTTGAAAAAAGATATAAGAAATATACACCTGTATTTAAGATTACAGAAGTTCATTTCAGACAGATTGATGGAATCCAGACAACAGTTACAATAGAAAAAGACGGTGAAAAGATTAATGTTGAATCAAAGGGTAACGGACGTCTTGATGCTGTAAGTAATGCACTTTCAGAATATTTCAACCATAACTGCGATATCTGCTGCTATGAAGAGCATACTCTTAATAATAAGGGTTCAGAATCAAGTGCTATTGCATATGTAGGTATTGTAAGTGATGATGGAAAGGAATATTATGGTGCAGGTGTTGACCATGATATTATCCGTGCATCTATAGATGCTCTTGAGTCAGCTATGAACAGAAGTTTGGAAAAGGCTGAATAAAAATGAAAAAAGAGATTATACTTGCTTCGGGGTCGCCTAGAAGAAGAGAACTTCTTAATCAGATTGGAATTGATTTTACTGTGATTACAAGTGACGCCGATGAGATAACAACAGAAAAATCTCCCGAAAAAATAGTTATGCAGCTATCAAGCCTTAAAGCAGAAGCGGTTGCAAAACTTCCTGTTAAAAAAAGTACAGCTGCGGTACAAAAAAGTGCCGCAGCCTCTTTCGGTGATAGCGATAGTTATGTTATAATAGGAGCTGATACGATTGTCTATGCGGATGGTCAGGTTCTTGGCAAGCCAAGAGATGAGAGACATGCATTTGATATGATAAAATGTCTTTCGGGCGGCAGCCACAGTGTATATACGGGAGTTACATTTATTTGTGGAAAAGAAAAAACGTCATTTTATGAACAGACAGAAGTTTATGTATATGATATGACAGATGAAGAAATTCTTGATTATATAAAGACAAAAGAGCCGATGGACAAGGCGGGGGCTTATGGCATACAGGGCAGATTTGCGGCTTTTGTATCAAAAATTGAGGGCGATTATAACTCAGTAGTCGGACTGCCTGTTGGCAGAGTATATCAGGAATTAAGAAAGGCCGGGTATATCGGATGATAAAACTTGTTGCAAGTGATTTGGATGGAACGATTCTTCTGAATGGAGCACAGCATGTTGACGATTCAATGTGTGAAACTATAGACATGCTTGGCAGAAAAGGAATAATATTTGCACCCGCAAGCGGCAGACAGTGTGAAAGTCTTGTAAGACTTTTTTCAAAGGTAAAAAGTCCGTTAATGTATATTTCTGATAATGGTGCATTAGTAAGATATAAAGGTGAGACAATTGTAAAGACACCAATGGATTATAATCTTGCAATAGAGATTGCGAAGGATATAATTTCAGTTCCGAATTGCGAGGTACTGTTATCAGGAGAAAAGACAGCATATATAATGCCAAAGACAGAAGAATATCTTATCAGGATGACAAAGGTTGTGCAATATAAGACGACAATAATTAAAAGTCTCGATGAGATTCAGGAAGATATTTTAAAAGTGTCTGTCTGTGATTTGTCAGGAATTGCCAATTCTGAAAAGTATTTTGCGGATAAGTGGTCTGATAAAGCAGCAGCGGCAGTTTCCGGTGACCAATATATGGATTTTATGGATTTGTGTGTCAGCAAGGGGGACGCTTTAAAGAAAGTCCAGAAAATTTATGGCATAGACAGAAGTGAATGTATGGCATTCGGAGATAATTATAATGACTGTGAAATGTTAAAGCAGGCAGAGTTTTCTTATGCAATGGCATCGGCTGCTGATGATATAAAGAAAAATGCATTATATGTAACTGATTCGGTAGAAAAAATATTAAGAGGAGAGCTGTTATAATGAAAGATGATTTAACATTATGTGCTGAAGTTTTTTTAAAGGAACAGACAAAGCTGTATGATGAACCGGTCGCACAGGATATAGAAGAAGCAAAGGAATTTCTTGAAGATTGTTTTGCACAGGTATTTGACAATATTAAAGAAGTAAGGGAATATCTGAGTGAAGAGGGAATGGACGTTGATGAAATTACGGACGAAGAACTTGCAGAAGAACTTGAAGTGTTCGCTCTTCCGGATGGCAGATTCTTTGTGGTGGAAGGCTGATGCGTATAAGTATTGTATGTGTAGGTAAAATAAAAGAAAAGTTTTACGTACAGGCAGTCTGTGAGTATGTGAAAAGACTATCAAGATACTGCAAGCTCGATATAATAGAACTTCCTGATGAAAAAACACCTGAAAATGCAGGCGAACAGCTTAATCTGGCAATTAAAGCAAAAGAAGGCGACAGGATTCTTTCATCATTAAAAGATGATGCATATGTCATTGCACTTGCAATAGAAGGAAAGATGCTTGATTCAGTTGAATTTTCACAAAAGATAGAAAAACTTGGAATTGATTCAGTAAGTCATATAATGTTTGTTATAGGAGGTTCATTAGGGCTTGATGAGCGTGTACTTAAAAGGGCAGATTATAAACTTAGTTTTTCACATATGACATTTCCACACCAGCTTATGAGAGTTGTGTTGCTGGAACAGATTTATCGTGGGTATAGGATTATGAAAGGTGAACCATACCATAAATAATAAAAAAATAAAACAGGAGCGGTTTATTTTATGGAAAATAAAAAAAGAGGCAGTTTTTCCGGAGGCATAGGATTTGTACTTGCAGCAGCCGGAAGTGCGGTAGGTTTGGGAAATTTATGGAGATTCCCATATTTGGCAGCCCAGTATGGCGGCGGAATATTTATTCTTGTATATATTATTCTGGCACTTACATTTGGTTTTACACTTATGACAACAGAGATTGCAATAGGAAGAAAGACAAAGCTTAGTCCGACAAGAGCATATGGAAACATTGATAAGAGATTTGCTTTTATAGGACCGATATCATTTATAATTCCGGTAATTATTCTTCCGTATTATTGTGTAATCGGCGGATGGGTTATAAAGTATGTTACCGTATTTGCAACAGGTCAGGACATGGCGGCAGCAGACGGTTTGTTTTTTGCAAACTTTATCGGACAGGAATATGCACCGCTTGTATTTTTCTTTATCTTTTTAGGACTCACAGCACTTATAGTAGTTTTGGGTGTTGAAAAAGGTATTGAAAAAGTCAGTAAGTATCTTATGCCTGTGCTTATTCTGCTCGCTATAGTTATATGCATATATATTATGTTTATTCCGGGAGCCGGAGCCGGTATCAAGTATTATCTTCTTCCTGATTTTTCAAAGTTTTCGTTTAAGACAGTCTGTGCGGCAATGGGACAGATGTTTTACTCAATGAGCCTTGCGATGGGAATTATGATAACATATGGTTCATATACAAGAGATGACGTAAGCCTTGTGAAATCAGTAAATGGTATCGAAATTTTTGATACGGGAATTGCATTGCTGGCAGGTATGATGGTTGTTCCGGCTGTATATATTTTCAGTGGTGAAGCAGGAACTTCACAAAGTGGTGCCGGACTTATGTTTATGACACTTCCTAAAGTGTTTTCACAGATGCCTGGCGGACGATTTATCGGATTTATGTTTTTTGCACTTGTATTTCTTGCGGCACTGACAAGCTCTGTATCAATTATGGAAGCAATTACATCTATGCTTATAGACAGATTTCATATAAGCCGTGTATTAAGCTGTGCAATTATAATTGTAGTTGCGGTTGTACTCGGAATACCTTGTTCGCTTGGAAATGGAATATGGTCACATATTACAATAATGGGGATGGATTTCCTTACATTTTTTGATTTTATAAGTAACAGCCTTCTTTTACCGGTTGTGGCTTTCTTTACATGTATTATGATTGGCTGGTTTGTAGGTGCTGATTATATTATAGATGAGGCAGCAAAGAATGGTGAGAAGTTTGGAAGAGAGAAGATTTATCGTGTTATGGTTAAATATATAGCACCTGTACTTCTTCTTATAATTCTTGTGTTCTATACACTCGCACAGTTTGGAATTATAAAATATTAAAAATTTTTTTGGATAAAAAATCAAGTGCATATTTTTCACATTTGTTTTATAATAAAGCAAATGTGAATGAAGGAGCTGCTTTTATATGAACAGAAAAGGCTTTATGGTAATGCTTGGCGTTATTTTGATAAATACAATTCTTGCGATTCTTGTTGTTGTGCTTGGAATTGTAATAAAAAGCAGAATGTAATAATTAAAATTTTTATACAAAGGAAAGGGACTTCATATGAGAAAATTTCTGAATGAGTTTAAAACATTTATAAGCAGAGGCAATGTCATGGATATGGCAGTTGGTATTATCATCGGTGGTGCATTTACAAGCATAGTTACATCACTTGTCAATGATATTATCAATCCGGTTCTTGGATTGTTTGGCGGAATGAATTTTGACAAGTTGAGTGTTAATCTTCTTGGAGAAGTAACTTTATATTACGGAAAGTTTATTACAGCAGTTATTAATTTCCTTATTATGGCCTTGATAATCTTTATTATGATTAAGGCAATTAATTCTGCTTCAGAGAAGTTTTCACGTAAAGAAAAAGAGAAGCCTACAACAAAGACATGCCCATATTGCAAAACTAAGATTGCAATAGATGCAGTAAGATGTCCTAATTGTACTTCACATCTTGAAGACGGCGTCAGCAAAAGCTGACGCTATACTTTTGTAAATCAGGACAGAACATAATCATTTATTTGTAATAAAGAATTTATATATGGAGGCAGATTGTGAAAAAACAGAGAAAAAAGAAACTTATTGCGGCTGTAATTGTTGCATTTGTGTCATTGCTGATATTTGGATATATCAAATTTTTTAACGGAACATTTATTTACATTTCGACAGGATTTGGAAAAGACGGACTTTTAAAGACTGGAAATAAAAAGGCATCAGTTATGGAAGCAGATATTCTTCTTTCTGATGCAAAAAGTGAATATGAAGATTTATTTGGAACAGATATCTGGAATCAGAGTGTCGGTGATGTGAAATTTGATGAGTATGTAAAAGAACAGGTAAAAGCCAAGCTTGAACGTGTTTACTGCATGAATGTTTTAGCTGATAAAAAAGGTGTTGTACTCTCAAGAAACCAGAAGACAGCTGTATCTGATGCGGCAGAGGAATATTATAATTCATTAAGTGATGAAAAAAGGAATGAATTTAATATTACAAAAGAAAAACTTGTTAATATGTTTACCAGCTTTGCAATAGCAGATACACTATATAATGATTTGACAGATAATCTTGATATAGAAGTAAGCTATGATGAAGCGAGAGTTATAACAGTACAGTATATCTGTGCAGATACGCTTGAAGATATAAAAAAAGCACAGGAAAGACTTGATAATAAAGAAATTTTCTATGTTGTTGCAAAAGATTATAATGGTGAAGAATATGAGAGAGAATGCCGCAGAGGAGAACTTGACGAGAATTTTGAAAATGCGGCTTATAATCTGAAAAGCGGCGAAGTAAGTGATATTGTTGAATCGGATGGCAGATATTATATTATAAAATGTAACAGCGATAATGATAAATCAAAAACAGAGGCTAACAAAACAGCAATTCTTGAAAAGAGAAAACTTGAAGCATTTAACAGCGAATTTGAGTCATTTGAGGCAAAGCAGTATGTTGAATTTAATAATAAAGCATGGAATGAAATAAAGCTTACAGCAATTGGAAATATTAATGTAAAATTCGAAGAGGTATTTAACAGTCACTTGAAACAGTAGAAGGGAGAAATCTTTACATGGCTAATCAGAAGTACGATGCGTCCAGTATTTCAATTCTTGAAGGACTTGAGGCAGTAAGAAAACGTCCTGGAATGTATATTGGAAGTGTGGGAACAAAAGGTCTTAATCATCTTATATATGAAATTGCGGATAATGCCGTTGATGAGCATCTTGCTGGATATTGCAGTGAGATACGGGTAACTTTGAATAATGACGGTACAGCAACAATAAAGGATAACGGTCGTGGAATTCCTGTAGGAATTCATCCGAAAGCAGGAATACCGGCAGTTGAAGTTGTATTTACAGTGCTCCACGCAGGAGGAAAGTTTGGAGACGGCGGATATAAGATTTCCGGCGGCCTTCATGGTGTTGGTGCATCTGTTGTCAATGCACTTTCAAAGTGGCTTGAAGTTGAAATAAGAGTTGGTGGAGAAGTTTATTTCCAGAGATATGAACGCGGAAAGGCTGTTGCACCACTTGAAAAAACCGGAACATGCCGTAAAAATGATACAGGAACAACTGTAACATTTCTTCCGGATGATGAAATATTTGAAAAAACGAGATTTAAGTCAGAGGCAATAAAGAGCAGGCTGCATGAGACAGCATATCTTAATCCGGGACTTACAATTTATTTTGAAGATAAAAGACAGGGCAGTGAAGAGACAATTGAGTATAATGAGCCGGACGGAATTAAGGCATATGTAAAAGACTTAAATGAGGGAAAAGAAACAGTAACTGATATTGTTTATTTTAAAAAGAGCCAGGATGGCATAGAAGTTGAAGCTGCATTTCAGTATGTCAATGAATTTGAGGAAAATATACTGGGATTCTGTAATAATATTTATACGCAGGAAGGCGGTACACATATTACGGGATTTAAGACCAAGTTTACTATGGTAATCAACCAATATGCCAGAGAGCTTGGAATATTAAAGGATAAGGATGCCAATTTTACAGGTCTTGATGTAAGAAACGGAATGACAGCGATTGTTGCCGTAAAACATCCGGCACCAAGATTTGAAGGACAGACTAAGACAAAGCTTGATAATCCTGATGCAGGAACAGTAGTAAGTGCTGTCACTAATGATGAAGTACAGCTTTATTTTGACAGAAATATAGAGTCCTTAAAGGCTGTTATTGCATGTGCAGAAAAATCGGCAAAAATAAGAAAAGCGGAAGAAAAAGCAAAGACTAATCTTCTCACAAAACCTAAGTTTTCAATAGACAGCAACGGAAAACTTGCAAACTGTGAGAGCAAGGATGCATCAGAATGTGAAGTTTTTATCGTTGAGGGTGATTCTGCCGGAGGCTCTGCAAAAACAGCGAGAAACAGGCGTACACAGGCTATCCTGCCTATACGAGGTAAAATATTAAATGTAGAGAAAGCTTCAATAGACAAGGTTCTGGCTAACGCTGAGATAAAAACAATGATTAATTCATTCGGCTGTGGTTTCCTTGAAGGATATGGAAATGATTTTGATATAAATAAGCTCCGCTATGACAAAATTATCATTATGACGGATGCCGATGTCGATGGTGCACATATTGATACGCTCCTGCTCACATTTTTCTACAGATTTATGCCGGAACTTATTAATCAGGGACATGTATATATTGCAACACCTCCGCTCTACAGGGCTGAGATTAAAAAGGGAACAAAATCAAAGTCAAAGGGAGAATTCCAATATCTTTATGATGATAAGGCACTTGAAAAATACAGAAAAGAGCATGCTGCCGGTTCATTTACGCTTCAAAGATACAAGGGTCTTGGTGAGATGGATCCTGACCAGCTCTGGGAGACAACGCTTAATCCTGAAACGCGGATTTTAAAGCAGGTAGAAATAGAGGATGCAAGACTTGCAGCAGAAGTAACTTCAATGCTTATGGGCAGTGATGTTTCGCCGAGAAGGCAGTTTATTTATACACATGCTGAAGAGGCAGAAATAGATGCCTGATTTTAATATATAATTTTAAGTATAAAAATATTATCTTATAACGGAAAGATTGAGGAAAAAAGACAATGGCAGAAAATATCGTTAAGACCGAATATTCGGAACTTATGCAGAAGTCTTATATAGATTATTCCATGAGCGTAATTACAGCAAGGGCACTTCCTGATGTAAGAGATGGTTTGAAACCGGTACAGAGACGTGTTCTTTATGCTATGGACCAGCTTGGACTTAATTATGACAAACCGCATAGAAAATCGGCACGTATTGTCGGTGATGCAATGGGTAAATATCATCCACATGGTGACAGCTCAATTTATGAGACACTTGTTGTAATGTCCCAGGATTTTAAGAAGGGCATGGCACTTGTTGACGGGCATGGTAATTTTGGCTCTATAGAGGGTGATGGTGCCGCCGCTATGCGATATACAGAAGCTAAATTAAAGAAATTTACACAGGATGTATATCTTGCCGACCTGGACAAAGATGTAGTTGATTTTATTCCAAACTTTGATGAAACTGAAAAAGAGCCGGCGGTTCTTCCTGTAAGAGTTCCAAACCTTCTTGTAAATGGTGCTGATGGCATCGCAGTAGGAATGACTACTAATATTCCTACACATAATCTTGGAGAGGTTATAGATGCGGTATGTGCATACATGGATAATGTAAATATTACCACGCAGGAACTTATGCAATACTGCCCGGGACCTGATTTTCCGACAGGGGGTCTTGTTGTAAATAAGAGTGAACTTCCGGCAATATATGAGACAGGAACAGGCAAAATAAAGTTAAGAGGCAAGGTGGTATTTGAGCCTGCACAAAAGCGTGGTGAAAAAGACAAACTTGTGATAACTGAGATTCCATATACTATGATTGGTGCCAATATCGGCAAATTTATATCGGATGTTGTTGAGCTTATCGAGAGCAAAAAAGCAACGGATATTGTTGATATTTCAAATGAATCTTCAAAAGAGGGAATTCGTATTGTACTTGAATTAAAGAAAAATGCTGATGTAGAAAATCTAAAAAATCTTTTGTATAAAAAGACAAAACTTGAAGATACATTTGGCGTAAATATGCTTGCAATTGTTGACGGACGTCCGGAAACACTTGGAATTAAAAAAATAATAGAGCATCATATCAATTTTCAGTATGAAATAGCAACAAGAAAATATACAACACTTCTTAATAAAGAGCTTGCAAATAAAGAAATTAAAGAAGGTCTTATACGTGCATGTGATATAATTGACCTTATAATTGAGATTTTAAGAGGAAGCACTAATCTGAAAATGGCAAAAGAGTGTCTGATGACAGGTAATGCTGAGGGCATAAAATTCAAGTCGGAAGCGTCAAAAAAACAGGCTTCACAGCTCGATTTTACTGAGAGACAGGCATCTGCAATACTTGAGATGCGTCTTTATAAACTTATAGGTCTTGAAATACTTGCATTGCAAAAAGAATATGATGAAGCTTGTAAAAAGATTGCCAGATATGAGAAAATTCTTGGCAGCAGAAAAGAAATGGCAAAAGTCATTAAAGAAGATTTAATGAAAATCAAGAAAGAATATTCAGTTGGCAGACGCACAGTTATAGAAGACGGAAAAGAAGCAGTATTTATAGAAAAAAAGATACCTGAACAGGAAGTAATGTTTATTATGGACCGTTTTGGATATGCAAAAACAATTGATATGGCTGCATATGAGAGAAATAAAGAAGCTGTCCACAATGAATATAAGTATATTTTCTCATGTATGAATACAGATAAAATCTGTATTTTTACTGATAATGGCATGCTGCATCAGATTAAAGTTAAGGATATACCATTTTCTACAAAATTTAGGGATAAAGGTACACCAATTGATAATCTCGGCAATTATGACAGCAGTGGTGAACGCATAATTTATCTTTGTGCTTCAGAAAGAATAAGACAGAAAAGGCTTCTGTTTGTTACAAAACTTGGAATGATGAAGCTTGTTGATACATCTGAATTTGATGTTATGAAAAAAACGGTTGCATCAACAAAACTTACAGATGGTGATGAACTTATAGGAATTTATGAAACTGATGCGAGGACAGAGGTTCTGTCCAAGTTTAATTACGACGGGACAGTTGGCGAAGAAGAGGTCGTTTCAAGTGACCAGAATATTATATTACAGACTGCAAACGGTGTATTTTTGAAATTTCCGCTTACAGATGTTCCTCAGAAGAAGAAAAATGCAGTCGGTGTGCGTGGCATAAAACTTGGCAGTGATGATTATATCGAAGATGTATATATACTTACAAATGGTGATGAATTATCAATGGATTATAAAGGAAAAATGCTTGATTTTGGAAAAATGAAAATGGCACACAGGGATACTAAGGGGACGAAAGTCCGTAGATAAAAATTGAATAATAATTAGAAAAATCAGATATTTTTTTGCCTCGGGATTTTACAATCCAATATGCAAAAAAATATCTGATTTTTTAATACAATGATTTTATCTGCGGACTTTACCTGCCAATATGCAAAAAAAATATCTGATTTTTAATACAATGATTTTATCTGCGGACTTTGTCCGGGTCAGGCAGGAAAATTGCTGCTTTTCATGTAGTCATCATAGATGGCAATGACTTTATTCATTACGTCAGCACCTGGAGCACCGAGAGTAAGACGTTTTTCTACACATGTCTTTAAGCTGATTGCATCATAAATGTCATTTTCAAATACAGGGCTGATTTTTTTATACTCGTCAAGAGAAAGGTCGTCAAGAGCAATTCCTTTGTCGATGCATAAAAGAACGAGCTGGCCAACAATACCATGTGCATCACGGAAAGGGACCCCTTTCTTTACGAGATAGTCAGCGGCATCTGTAGCATTAGTGAAGCCCTTCTTTGCACTGTCTTCCATACGGGCCGGGTTGAATTTCATTGTGTCAATCATGCCTTTGAAGAGGCTTACACAGCCTTTGACAGTATCAATGGCATCAAATGAGAGCTCTTTATCTTCCTGCATGTCTTTATTGTATGCAAGAGGAATTCCTTTCATTGTAGTAAGAAGACTTATCAAAGCACCGTAAACACGGCCTGTCTTTCCTCTTACAAGTTCTGCAATATCCGGATTTTTCTTTTGAGGCATAATGCTTGAACCTGTGCTGTAAGCATCGTCTAACTCGATGAATTTATATTCATTTGAATTCCAGATACAGATTTCCTCTGAAAAGCGGCTGAGGTGCATCATTATAGTTGAAAGTGCATTTAAAAACTCAATAAGGTAATCCCTGTCTGAAACAGAATCCATACTGTTTAATGTAGGACCATAAAAGTCAAGAAGTTTGGCAGTCATCTCGCGGTCAAGAGGATAAGTTGTTCCGGCAAGTGCACCTGCTCCGAGAGGGCAGTAGTTCATTCTCTTGTAAATGTCGGCAAGTCTGCTTCTGTCACGCTTGAACATTTCAAAGTAAGCACCAAAATGGTGAGCAACAGTAACAGGCTGTGCTTTCTGAAGATGGGTGAATCCAGGCATGTAAGTGTGTACATTTTCTTTGATGATTCTTAAAATAACTTCCATGAGAGCTTTTACTTCATTGTCAATGTTTTTAACTTCATCTCTTGTATATAATCTCATATCAAGGGCAACCTGGTCATTTCTGCTTCGTCCTGTGTGAAGTTTTTTGCCGGCATCACCAATTCTTTCAATTAATGTTGCTTCCATAAATGTGTGGATATCTTCGTATTCATCCGTGATTTCAAGCTTTCCGCTCTCTATATCAGCAAGTATAGAAGTAAGACCATCTTGAATCTTAGTGCTTTCTTCCTCAGAGATAATTCCTGCTGCACCAAGCATTTTTGCGTGTGCAATGCTTCCCTGAATGTCCTGTTTGTAAAATTTCTGGTCAAAAGAAATAGATGCATTGAAATTATTTACAAGTTTATCAGTTTCTTTTGTGAAGCGTCCGCCCCAAAGTTTCATATTATTGTTCCTCCGTAGTGTTAGTATCCGATTCTGTAAGAGAATCATTATTTGCATGATTGTTGAAAATAACAATGAGCTTCTGTTTGAGTTTTTTATCTATGCCACGCCGTTTTGCAACAGCAGTGCCAATTAATATAATAATGCATATAAATGTAATAATGCAACCCTTAATAAGATTTACTGGCATAAATTTCAATTTTACGCTGTGGGTGCCTTTAGTAATATCAACTGCAAGCAGTGCATCTGCTATGCTGTATGTGCTGCATTTTTTGCCATCAATATATACAGACCAGCCTTTGTCGTAAGGTATTGAAAAAAGAAAAGTTCCGTCGTTGTCACATGTTACCGAACCTGTAAAGCCTGTTGAATTCCATTTTTCTACCTGAAATGAATTGTTGTTTAAAATATTATATGCCTGTTTAAATTTATTTTCGTTTAAAATGTATACATGAAGATTCATTGATGTTTCGGCATTTACATTGATCGAGTCGCCGGCATTGACATATCCGATATCAACTGTCCTGTTACCGTTTTTTAATCCTGAATATCCGGTTGTATTTCCATTGATTGTAACGCCGATGTTATCAACACCTTCCTTTTGGATTACAAGATACATATGTCCGCTTGATGACGGCGAAAATGTCACATCAATCTGTGACGGATATACAAAGCATTCAGTAAATGTATCCTTAACTCCTGTCAATGCTTCAATAAGCGAATTCTGGTTTTCAATTCCGTTATAAATAGTGTCGGGTTTCCATTTCTCAGAAAGATTTCCGTCTGAAACATATCCGGCCGGAAGAGTATATTCATTTTTATATATAAATTCTCCGTCATACCCATTGTAATAAGTTCTTAGTGAATCTGTTGAAAGAAGTTTATTGCTTATAAGATATTTAACGGAAAAAAGTGAGTTGGTCACGATTGTTGAACCGTCATATCCGTAAGCATTAGTCGAACTTACCATTCCAAGATATTTGTAAAGCTGTGACATTCCGGCACTGCATGTTGATGAAAATGTCGATATAGTATGGTAATTGTGCCATGCACCGTCATTTTTGCTCCTTGCACCTGTTATTTTATCCATGCGGTAGAAAGAGTCGTCGTTGTCAGAAACATCAGAGGTGACTGTTTTTACGGCATTATAATCAAGCAGATATGCTGTGCGGCTTGTTGTTCCAAGCCCTGTAGATTCCATATTAATAGTACATTCAACAACACTTATACATAAAACGGCAAAAAATATGACCGGAATTTTGAAATTCTTTGTCTTTTTTAGATATATGAGCAATGCATAAATCAAAATAAAAGCACCGCTTATATAAAATATTTTAAAATCGTAGGTGTCGCTGTCTTTAAATATCTGTTCTGCAAGCACAAGGAATATAATTGAAAACCATACTGAGGCACTAATCTGTTTTACAGTTGACTGCCTTATCCGGTAAAAGGCCTCATAGCTCATGCTTAAAAGAAAGAATATATAAATAAATGACTGACGGCATGGAAGGCTGTTTGGATAGTGGAAACCATGCCATATAAAGTTAGGTATATTAAGATTAAATGCAAGTAAAAATACGAGAAGTATAATGCATTTACCAATTTTTTCAGCCGGTTTAATTTTTTTATTCATTATATAAAGTGGTATTAGTAAAAAAACAGCAACACCACAGTATATATTAGGATAATGTTCAAGGCCGAGATGAACCGGAACATTAATCAGTTGTCTTACAAGCATTTCCATTACCGAAAAATAGGATGTAAGTTTTGTCGGAAATGAAGTAGATGAGGAAGCTGACAGTGAAAAAGTATACATTTCCGGGAGAAGCAGGCATGCGGCAAGTCCTCCGGCTATCAGTGAATAAAAAATCCAGCGTAATATCTTTTTAATATATATTCCAAATGATTTGTCACCGTCATATGCAATCATAAGTACAATGAAATACAGGCATACACTTATGCAGACCATAATTGAAATATAATAATTTGTAAAAATACATAAACCAAGGCTTATGCAGTACAAATAGCATTTATTTTCATCTACAAGTTTTTCAAGACCCAGCATTATAAGCGGAATAAGCACTATGCAGTCAAGCCACATAATGTTCCAGCTGTATGCAGCACTGTAAGCTGATAACGCATAAAACATGCCAAAAAGTGCAATTGTACATTTTTTTGTATGAAAATGTTTTGAAATATAATATGAAAATGTTACAGATGAGGCACAAAGCTTCATAACGATAAGCATATTCATAATTTCAATCATATATTTCTGTGGCAGCAGTGCTATAAGCCAGTTTATGGGACTTGCAAGGTAATATGCAAAAAGTGATGTGAAATTGACCCCCATGCCGATATCCCATGAATACAGGAGTGTATCACCTGTACGCAGTTTGTGCCATAATTCAGAATAAAATGGTGCATACTGGTGATACATATCTGAGCGTAGATAGCAGTCATTTCCGAAAGGAAAGATGTCACGCAGATAATATAATGCAAGAAAAATAAGTGCCGGTATGCAAAAAGACAGAATAAATGTAATATTGCCGGCGGGAATTGACGTAGATGTATTATCAATCAGGCTGAAATTAAAACTTTTTTTCTTGTTTTCTTTATTAACAGTTTCCAATGTAAACCTCCAAGTTTATGATACATTTTTATAATTAATAATTGTACTATATTTTTGTATTATTTGCACTTGTATTATTAAAAATATTTAGGTAAAATATAAATGTACGTCAATGGGTTATTAATTCTTTAGGGGAATTAAGGAGATGTACAATGAGTTATATAAAAAAATATATAAATAAACTATATCTGAGGTTTGGTTATAAAACAAAATATATATATGGGGCATTATTTGTACTGGCTGCATGTATTATATGTTGTTTTTTACGTTTTACAGAATCAGAAAGTGAAAATGGCAGCATAAAAGATTATAATATGTCGCAAACCACAGCTGTTATTTCGGATGCTTCTGCATATGACGGAACAAAATCATATGAAGAAAAAGAGGAGAATATCTGTGTATATGTATGCGGCAGTGTTAATAATCCCGGTGTCTATGAGGCAGCAAAAGATGCAAGGATATATGAAATTGTAGATATGGCAGGCGGAATGACACAAGGAGCTGTTCCTGAAAGTATTAATATGGCAGGCTATGTGTCAGATGGGCAGATGATTTATATTCCCGGTGAACAGGATATATCATCAGGCGGTGTGACACCAGCTGGAAACAGCACAGAGATGTCGAATGTAAAACTGATAAATATAAACACCGCAGGTGTAAGTGAACTTATGACGCTTCCGGGAATAGGAGAGTCAAGAGCTAATGATATAATCCGTTACAGGACGGAAAATGGTGGATTTGGATGTATTGAAGATATAAAAAAGGTAAGCGGCATAAAAGATGCTGCGTATTCTAAAATAAAAGATTTGATACAAGTGTGAATTTTTGTGGAGGATATAAAATAATGGCTGTAAAAGTATTGGTTGTAGATGATGAAAAGCTTATTGTTAAAGGACTCAAGTTCAGTCTTGAGCAGGATGACATGGAAGTTGAATGTGCATATGACGGGGAGGAAGCACTTGAGTATGCAAAGAATAACCAATATGATATTATTCTTCTTGATATAATGCTTCCAAAACTTGACGGAATGCAGGTATGCCAGCAGATACGTGAATTTTCCAATATTCCTATTATAATGCTTACAGCAAAAGGCGATGATATGGATAAAATTCTCGGACTTGAGTATGGTGCCGATGATTATGTGACAAAACCATTTAATATTCTTGAAGTAAAAGCAAGAATGAAAGCAATATTAAGAAGAAATAATAAGTCAGGAAGCAAACCGGTACAGACCAACATTATAAATGCAGCTGATATGAAGCTTGACTGTGACAGCAGAAGTCTTTATATCGCAGGCAGAGAGATTAATCTTACATCAAGGGAATTTGATATATTGGAGCTTCTTGTTAAAAATCCGGGTAAAGTATACAGCCGTGATAATCTTTTAAAGAAAGTATGGGGTGAAGAGTATCCTGGAGATGCCAGAACAGTGGATGTACACGTAAGAAGGCTTCGTGAGAAAATAGAGTCAAATCCAAGTGAACCAAAATATGTTCATACACGCTGGGGGGTAGGTTATTATTACAATGCCTGATAATATTAAAAATAATAAAAGAACAGATGATTTTAATAAAGTAAAAAAGAATTTCAAAAATCTGCTTTTCAGAATGAAAAGCACAAAGACGTGGATATTTATATTTTTTGTTGGTCTGCTTGCAGCAGTTATGATAATTGTTGAAAATGTGTCATATTATTTCTTTCAAAAAAATCTCATCGAAATAGAAATGGCACAGCTGCAGACAAGTGCTGCAGTCATGTCAGGAGAATTCTCTTCATATGCTTCATTTAGTGAAGCAGAAAAAAACGGAGTATATGAAAGAATGCGGCGATATTCTGCTATGAATTCAGTGAGAATAAGGGTTATTGATGAAAGATTTGTGATTGTTTCTGATTCTTATCTTGTAGAATATGGTAGAAACATAATTAATTCCAATGTTATTAATTCATTTACAACAGGAAAAAGTATCTCATTTTATGACAGAAAAAATACCAATATTGAGGTTGCTGTTCCGATAAACGGAACTGACGGGAGCATACTTGGCGTACTTGTTGTGAGCAAAGACCTTGATGAAGTATATAAGAACAGTGTAAATGATAACATATTTACAGTTATGGTTGCAGTTATTGCAGTTGCTGTTATTCTGGTTCTGCTTTTTGAGAGAGGAATAGGAAAATCCTATAGAAAAGCATATAAGATAGTTGAAGATGTTGCAAACGGACATACAGATAAGAGAATACCTGTAAAAGGAAGCTATGAGTTAAGGCAGTTTGCAAAAGATTTTAATAATATAATGGACAGGGCAGGTATGCTTGATGAAAGCAGGCAGGAATTTGTATCTAACGTGTCACATGAATTAAAAACGCCTATTACTTCAATAAAGGTACTTGCTGATTCACTTAATATGCAGGATGATGTTCCGATTGAGCTTTATAAAGAATTCATGCAGGATATTACTAATGAAATTGACAGAGAGAGTAAGATTATTGAAGATTTACTCTCTCTTGTAAAGATGGACAAGTCGGCAGCTGTTATGAATATAAGCTCTGTTAATGTCAACGAAATGCTTGAAATAGTATTAAAGAGATTAAAACCTATTGCACAAAAGAAGAATGTTGAACTTCTTTTTGAAAGTTTCAGACCTGTCGTTGCAGAGATTGATGAAGTCAAGTTTACACTGGTAATATCAAATCTTGTAGAAAATGCAATAAAGTATAATGTCAGCGATGGCTGGGTACATGTGTCTCTTAATGCGGATTATCAATATTTTTATGTGCGTGTTGAAGATTCAGGTATTGGAATACCGAAAGAGAGCCAGGATCTTGTATTTGACAGATTTTACAGGGTTGATAAAGCACGTTCAAGACAGACCGGAGGCACAGGTCTTGGACTTGCAATTGTACAGAATATTGTTCTTTTGCATCATGGCACAATAAAACTTCATAGTGAAGAAGGAACTGGAACAACATTTACAGTCCGTATTCCGCTTAACTATGTAGGATGACAGGATAAGAATAATAAGAGGGAATAAGTATGAGGTCATTGTTAAAAAAAATAACAGGAATATGTCTTTTGACGGTAATATCTGTATGCATGATTATTCCGTCAGCAGGTTGTTCCACGAAAAATGCAAAAAATAAATATAAACTATTTTATAAAAATGCTTCATCAAACAAACTTGTGACTGTTGATTACAGCACACAGACACAGGAGTTAGATGAGCTTGTGCCGGAACTTCTTAATAAGATGAACCAGAAGGTGAAAAATAAAAAATTAAGTATTTTAAAACCGGAAGAAGTAAATATTGAGAAGTGCGATATAAAAAATAATACAGTAAATATTTATTTTAATAATGGATATAATGATATGTCGGAATATGATGAATTATTTTATCGTGCCGGAGTTGTAAAAATGCTGACGCAGATTCACGATATAAGTTATGTCAAGTTCTATGTAGGCGATTCACAGGCAAAATATAAAGATGGTTCGTATATAGGGCTTATGACAAAAGACAGTTTTGTAGATGATACAAATGAGTCACTTGGAAATATTGAATGGAGAAAAGTGGATTTGTATTATTCTAATAAAATGGGAGATAAGCTTGTGAAAAAGGTAGAAAGTGTCGCTTACAGCAAAAATACGTCTCTTGAAAGAATAATAGTTGAACAGCTTATAAAAGGACCGGGAGATTCGACAATGAATTCAACACTTCCATCTGATTTAAAGCTGCTTAGTATATCAGTGAGTGATGGCATATGTTACGTTAATTTAAGCTCATCATTTTTAACTGAGATGGTAAATGTAACCAGTGAGATTCCTGTATATTCGATAGTCAATTCACTTTGCAGCCTTGGTAATATAAGCGGTGTAAAAATAATGATTAATGGTGATTCGGCGAAGAGTTACAGGGAGAGCATAAGTCTTGAAAATGTCTTGAAATTTAACAGTGAGGTGATTAGCTCATAAAAAGACCGATGGTATTGCTGGCTGTACTTTTTCTGGCAGCAGATGTAAGCACAGCCTGCACAGGTTATTGGTTTGTGGCAGCAGCCGTAGTTACATATTTAATTGCGGCTGCCATTGTTCACAAAAATAAATTCTTTTGCTATTTTGGCATCTTTTTTACATTTTGTATCTATTGTGCCTTTATGACGGCACAGTCGGAAAACAGTTCAATGATTGATATGTATAATAAAACACAGGCAGTTATTACAGGGACAGTTTCCAGAATAAATAATACCGGATATGGAAAAAGTATCACATTAAAAGAATGTGAAATAAAAACAGAATATGGAAATTTGTACGAAAATGTAATTGTATATGTAAATAATGATGAAGTTTTCATAAAAGAAGGCTTTGTAATAGAAGTAAGCGGAAGTATAAGAAAATTTGAAAAGGCAAGAAATGAAGGAATGTTTGATGCGTATACTTATTACAAATCAAACGGAATTGCATACAGATGTGAAGCCGGCAAAATAGTAGTTACAGGGCAGAAAAACTCAATTGAATATATAATGCCTGAAATAAAAAATAAAATAAATAATATATATGAAAAAATTACAGATAACGAAACAAAAGGATTTCTTAATGCTGTAATTCTTGGAGATAAATCAGAAATAGATGATGAAATGTATGAGCTTTACAGAAACAATGGAATAGCACATATACTTGCAATAAGCGGGCTTCATATAACATTTCTTGCGTCATTTGTTTATAATATGTTAAGGAAACGTGGACTTGCATTTTTTCCAGCATTTGGAATATGTGCTTTATTTCTTGTATTTTATAGCATTATGACAGGGAATTCTGTGTCTGCAAAAAGAGCAGTAATAATGTATATGGTCAAAATGGGAGCTGAGTTTGCCGGAAGGACATATGATACATTGTCATCACTTGCATTTGCAATGATTATTATATGTGCCGAAAATGTAAATATTATATATAATCCCGGATTTTTATTGTCATTCACAGCAATAGCAGGCATTGCTATATTTTGTCCGGCTGTAGTAAAAAGCATGAAAAAAATAATAAAAACTCAGAATAAATATATTAGTAAGATTATAGAAATGGTTTCTGTGAGTGTGGGGATAAGTGTTTTTATGATGCCTCTTATAGCATATAATTATTTTGAGATTCCGTTGTATGCACCATTTCTTAATCTGATAATTATTCCGTTAATGTCAGTCGTAATATTATGTGCTGTGGCAGCAGTCATGCTGTCATTTATATCAATGAGTGCAGCATCTTTTATAATTGGTGCTGTAAGCATAATAATAAAGTTGTATACAGCATTTTGTAAAATTATAAATATCATGCCGTATAGCAGAATTATAACAGGCAGACCTGAAAAATCATCATGTATTATTTTTTATATAATATTAATTATTATGTCGGCGGCAATATTAAATAATAAAAAAATTATTATGAAAAAATTTCCGCTTATAATAATTGTATCAATAATTATATTGTTTGCAAAGGATACGAAAACAGTTGAGGCTGATTTTATTGATGTCGGGCAGGGTGACAGCATTTTAGTCAGGGAAAAATCGGGAACAGTAATGTTATTTGACGGAGGAAGTTCGGATATAAAAAATGTAGGTGAAAAAAGAATATATCCGCTTATAAAATGCAAAGGAATTAAAAAAATTGATTATATATTTATAAGCCATACGGACAATGATCATATAAATGGAATTATGGAACTTATAGAATTAAGCGGAAGTGATTTAAAAATAAAGAATATAATACTTCCATTAATAAAAAATGCTTCACAGGATGAAAATTATAATAATATAATAAAAAAATCATGTGAAAAAGGAATAAATATTAATTATGTAAATACGGGAAGTAAATTTAATTTAAAAAATGATTTTTCGGTAACATGTATTCATCCTGATAATGGATATATATATTCGGATGCCAATGATTATTCCGCAGTATACATATTAAAAAAAGATGATTTTAAAATGCTTCTGACAGGTGATATAGAAAAAAAGGCAGAGGATAATATTTTAAAAAATAAAGATGTAAGAGAAGAATTGAAAAATATGACTGTGCTGAAGGCTGCACATCATGGTTCTGCATCATCATCCGGTGAAGAATTTATAAAACTTGTAAACCCTGAGGTCACGGTTATCTCATGTGGAATCAATAACAGATACGGACATCCAAAAGAGAGTACACTTGAAATGTTGAAAAAATATAACAGCGATATTTATGTGACAAAGGAATGTGGGCAGGTTATGATAAGGTATACGAAAGACAAATTTTACGTCAAAACATTGTAAATAGGTAAAAAATAAGATACAATTGCCTCTGACGCAAAGTTTGTATGTCTGAAAGAGAAGAAAAATTGTATGAAAATAATAAATGAACATATAAAATCAAATGAATATAAAAATGTATATCTTTTATATGGTGATGAGCCGTATCTTAAAAAGCAGTACAGGGATAAATTAAAGCAGGCAATTGCCGGTGATGACACCATGAATTATTCTTATTATGAAGGCGATAAGATATCTGTAAAAGAGATAAAAGATATGGGCGATACGCTTCCATTTTTTGCAGAGCACAGATTGATAGTGGTTGAAAACAGTGGATTTTTCAAATCATCAAATGATG
This sequence comes from Lachnospira hominis (ex Liu et al. 2021), assembly GCF_014287955.1. Classification (GTDB taxonomy): domain Bacteria; phylum Bacillota; class Clostridia; order Lachnospirales; family Lachnospiraceae; genus Lachnospira; species Lachnospira hominis. The sequence continues at coordinate 195,544 of NZ_JACOPD010000006.1, forward strand.
AACTTGCCGATTATATAAGAAATATTCCGGATTATCTTATTATTATATTTGTTGAGACGGAAGTTGATAAAAGAAATAAAGTTTATAAAGCAGTTAATGATATTGGATATATTTCCGAGATGAAACAGCAGACTCCTGCCGTTCTGGAAAAATGGATAGCAGGTCTTTTAAAAGCAGAAGGAAAAGCTATAACAAGACCGGCTGCAGAACTTATTCTTAATAAAACAGGAGCTTCGATGAATCTGATAAGAGCAGAACTTGATAAGATAATAAGTTATTGCGGAGACAGAAATGAAGTGACTGAAAAAGATATAGAGGATATATGTACAACGCAGACAGTAAGCCGTATTTTTGATATGATAGCTGCGATTGCATCAAAAAAACAGCAGCAGGCACTTGAATTATATTATGACCTTCTTACGCTCAAAGAGCCGCCGATGCGTATATTATATCTTATAGTAAGACAGTTTAACGGGATTTTTCAGGTGCAGGAAGAACTTAATCATGGACGGAGTAATGCCGACATTGCAAGAACAATGGGAGCAGCACCATTTATAGTAAATAAATATGCCGCACAGGCTAAAAATTTTACTCCGTCACAGTTAAAAGAAGTACTTGCTGATTGTGCCCAGGCAGAAGAAGACGTAAAAACAGGCAGACTTAATGAAAAAATGGCAGTAGAATTGATAATAGTTAAATATTCTGCTAAAAATAAAAAGTAAAATCCAGAAAGACTTTTATTTTTATGAAACACTCTTGTGTTTTATGTTAAGAATTGCAGACAAAATCATTGCAAGAATCTGTGCAATACTCATACTCCACCATACGGCCGGCTCCCCGAAAAAACGAGGGAATATAATAAGCAGTAAAAAGAAAAATATAATTTCTGAATAAACGATTACTGAAGATTTTACAGCTTCCTGTGTCGCATAAAAAGATGAAGTTGAAACTCTTGCATATGCGAGAAATAAAAATCCGACAAGAAGTATAGGCATATTATCGCCGACCATTCTTGTTACAGTTTCAGAAGCACCGAAAAGATTACCGGTATGATACCTTAAAACATATAGTAATACAAAAGATAATGCGGCAATAATTTCGGCTGTTATATATGCGAGATGTTTTGTCTTGTGCAATGCAGTCATGTCACCGCGACCGAAGTAATCGCTTAAAAGCGGCTGGCATCCGTCACCAACACCTTGAAGAATCAGATATACAAAATATGTTGCATATGAAATTACAGCATAACAAGCAACGGATGATTCCCCGCCGTATTTTAAGAGAAATAAATTCATAAGGAGAAGTGTTATGTTAGGGCATAGAGTAATTCCAAATGCAGAAATTCCATTTTTAAAAATTCTTAAAAACATCGCTGGTTTGAAATGCAGTCTGTATACAGGAATTTTTTTCCATAAAAGATAACATGTTCCTATAACAGCTGTTACAAACTGACCTGTAACAGTAGCAAGTGCGGCACCGGCAACTCCTTTTCCAAGTACCCATACAAAAGTATAATCTAATATTACATTTGTGATAAAACCGGAAATCATTGTAAACATACTGAATGAAGCACCACCATTATTTCTTACGAGCGGTGTCATTCCCGTTCCAAAAATCTGACAGAATGACCCTAAAATAACGACAGAAAGATAGCTGCGTCCGTATTCGGCAATAATTCCTGTTGCACCAAGAATTTTAAGAATAGGTGTCATAAGCGGAAGTACAATAAGCGGCATTAATATGCTTGATATAAGCAGGCATGTTATTGTGGCACGAAGATATTTAAGTGCATTTTCATCTTTTCCGGCAGCTTTTAATATTGAATATTGTATTGAACCCCCCATTCCTATGCCGGTTCCGAGTGCCTGTAATATAGAAACAACAGGAAAAACTACATTAATAGCGGTCATTCCGGCATCACCTACATTGTTGCCGACAAAATATCCATCCACAATTGAATATATGCCTGAGAGAGCAAATGCCAGAATTGATGGCATTACAAAGCGGAAAAATTTCTTTGAGTACATAAAAATCTCCATTTCTAAAATATTTTTTATATGAAAAGAAGCAGGCAGGGTGTAATTTCATGCAGCTCCGTTTTTGTAATAAACGTAAAATATTATTATATCACACTTTTTGAAAAATAAAACAGAAAAAAATATATATTTTCTGTTGCATATTTAATAAATATATACTATACTTTTATTAACTTAAAAATACGTGAAAATAGTGTCAGAACTGATGCTGTAATAAGAGTAAGGAAGTGTTTAATTTGTCTGGATTAAGTAAAAAAGTAAAGATTATTATTGCGGCAGCTGTGTCAGTTTTAATTCTTGTTGCAGGTATAGTAACAGGAATACTAATATCTTCCCATAGCGGGGACAAAGATTCTTACAAAGCAAGTGAGGAATCAGATAGCAGGAATGAGCAGGTTATAAGCAGCAACGGTACACAGAAAGATAAAGAACAGGATAAAAAGTGGACAGATGCGGCAGCAGAGTTTAAAGATGTTAATTCATGGGAATCAGAAGGCAAGAAGTTTACACAGTATGAACTTACTGTTACCAATCATGGAAGCAGTGCAATTGATGAATGGAAGATAAATTTTCCGGTCGGGAGTACAACACAGCTGTCACAGAGCTGGAACTGCGACATAAGTGTTGATAACAATAATGGCAACGTAAGGTTTATACTTGTGCCTGCTGATTATAATAAAAAGCTTGAAGCAGGTGCCAAAACACAGGGAATAGGTTTTATTGTCAGTATGACAGATGACTATAAGCTTGGAGATTATGATATTGAAACTGTTGTGACAGATGATACGCTTACAGCATCGAATGTATCAGATCAGGTGTCAGAACAGGTGTCAGGTCAGACATCAGATCAGTTATCAGGTCTGTATGATGAAAATGCGGATTCACAGGATAATAATAGCCGGGAGAGTAATGATAATGAAGATTTGTCAGGTCAGCTTCATGTTTCAGGGACTGATATTATAGACGGCAATGGCAATGTTGTCAGGCTGAAAGGTGTGAGCACACATGGGCTTGCATGGTATCCGCAGTATGTCAATTATGATGCATTCCGTACTTTGAGGGATGATTGGGGTGTTAATGTAATAAGGCTTGCCATGTATACACAGGAGTATGGGGGATATTGTAACGGCGGTGACAGAGAAGGTCTTAAACAGCTTATAGATAATGGTGTTTCATATGCATCACAGCTTGGAATGTATGTGATTATAGACTGGCATATTTTAAGTGACGGCAATCCTAATCAGCATAAGGATGAAGCATTGGAATTCTTTGACGAAATGTCGTCAAAATATGCAGGATATAATAATGTAATATATGAAATATGTAATGAACCTCAGAATTCTGACTGGAACAGTCAGATAAAGCCTTATGCACAGGAGGTTATAGCACGAATACGACAGCATACGGATGCACTTATTCTTGTAGGAACAAACAGGTGGTCACAGGATGTCGATGAGGTTATAGGCAACAGACTTGATGATGATAATGTAATGTATGTTGTTCATTTTTATGCAGGAACACAGAAGGAATGGGTAAGAAATAAGATGATTGCTGCACTTGACGCAGGGATTCCTGTATTTATAAGTGAATGCAGCATATGTGATGCATCAGGAAACGGTGGTATAGATTATGGTTCGGCTGATGCGTGGTTTTCACTTCTTAACGAAAGAGGAATAAGTTATATAGCTTGGAGCCTGAGCAATAAAAGTGAGACGTCTGCACTTATAAATTCGTGGTGTGATAAGTTGAGTGACTGGAGTGATGATGATTTATCAGATACAGGAAGATGGTTCAAGAATATGATGAGCAGGTAAAAACTTTGACATGCAGTTCCATAAGACATAATGGTCCAATGAATGGTTCAATTGTGGACAGGACAAAATAAAAGCACTGAATGTGAGTGGGTGACGAACATTCAGTGCTTTTTTATAAATTATAAAGAGTTTACAGCCTTTGTTATGCGAGATACCTTTCTTGCAGCTGTGTTCTTGTGGAAAATTCCCTTTGAAGCAGCCTTAGAAATCTCAGCGATAGCAACTGGAAGAGCAGCCTGAGCAGCTTCCTTGTCGTTAGCAGCAACAGCAGCGTCAACCTTCTTGATATAAGTTTTTACTCTTGATTTAACAGCCTTATTTCTATCAGCTCTAACCTGACTTGTAAGGACTCTCTTTTTCGCAGATTTAATGTTAGCCAAATCCGTACACCTCCAAAAATATTTATTATTAGTTAAATTAATTGTGATTTGTTTTGCATTAAAGCCGGACACGGACGATCTAATGTAAACATACCTCTGTATTCTATAATATCGATGTGATTATGTCAATAAAAAATATAATAAATTTTATAAATTACAATAAAAAGCAGTTAATCTGACAAGAATATAGATATAAAAGAATAATATTCAAAAGGAGTGACTGTTTATGGGAAATATAAATATAAGAACGGACCTTGCAGTTGAGCTTAATGAGGCTGTTGACAAAAGTGACAGCCGTTACAGTGGTGTAATTGTAAGAGAGCATATTGATAAAGTGTCTTTGGTAAAAGTGACGACATTAGAGATAATAAATGAGGAAGGTGAAAAACTGTTTAATAGAAAAGCGGGCATATATATAACTATAGAAGCAGAGGGGCTCGGCGAAAATGATGATTTTTATAATGAGAGAGTAATAGAGATTATTTCCGGACAGATAGATGCGTTAATACGTCCATGTATATCAAAAAATAACAAACTGCTTGTTGTTGGGCTTGGAAACAGGAACGTAACAGCGGACTCACTGGGACCCGATGTTGTTGATAAATTAATAATAAACAGTCATATACATGGTGAAAAAGATGAAATTTCAGTCAGGCTGTCAGCATTATCTCCGGGAGTTATGGCACAGACAGGAATAGAGACTTCGAGCATAATAAAAGGGATAGCAGATGAGATTGATCCCGGAGTGATTATTGTTATAGATGCATTGGCTGCAAGAAACATACAGAGACTTAATAAGACAATCCAGATTTCAAACAGGGGAATTAATCCGGGGTCAGGCGTTGGAAATCACAGAACAGGGATAACATCGGATAATATAGGAGTCCCTGTGATTGCAGTGGGAGTGCCGACAGTAATAGATGCAGCAACGATAATAGGTGATGTAACGAAAGATTATGAAAATATTCCTAAACACCTTTCGGATATGTATGTTACACCGAAAGATATTGATGAAAATATACGGATTACAGCAGAAATTATAGCTGAATCAATAAATGAACTTGTTTATGCATAAAGTTTTACAGATGTTCATATAGATAGTGTAGCCGGGAATAAATAAGGCGGTGCATAGCGGAGGCGGGAAATGTCGGTGAAAAAATATAGACGTGCTGTTTTTTTGATAATAATGCTGATATTGACAATTGTGTTTTATTTTATTTTTTGTGGAGGTAAAAATGCAATTGGAAATGTTCTTGCCGGAGTAATAAGTGGTGCGGGAAATTTCCTTGCAGGAGAGTATGTGCCGTCATATACATTTTATGATTCGGTAGAATCACAGTCGGAATATACATTAAAGAATTCAATTTTAAATGATATTTATCCAACAGGTGAATATTACAGAATATATGCAGGGCAGGGCGAAGCGTGTGTATCATATGACGGTTATGTTGATACAATAGCACAGGTTGTAAATATAACAGGTCAGGATGATAATAAAGAAGATAATAACCAGAATCAGGAAAATGATGTTTCTGTGGAATCAGATAAAGCCACAGGTGGTGAAACAGAAAGTGAAAAAAGCACAAATATAATAGCTGCTGATACAGTTACAGGTAATGTCTATGACAGGCAGGATCTTAATGATTATAATTTCTGTCAGCAGTTTTATACTGTTACAAGCATTACGAGTCTTACAAAAGAAATATTCAGACCTTCAGAGTTTCTTGATAAAGATATGAAAATCACACATGATTCGTCAAGTCCGCAGATTCTTATTTTTCATACACATTCACAGGAAAAATTTGCGGATTCAACAGATGATGATTCAACATCAATACTTGGTGTTGGTGATTACCTCACAGAACTTCTGACCGGTAAAGGGTACAACGTTATACATGACAGGAGTGTTTATGATTATGTTGATGGTAAACTTGACAGGAGCAAGGCATATACTTATGCCGAACAGGGGATAGAATCAATTCTTGAAAGCAATCCTTCAATAGAAGTTGTTATTGACCTCCACAGGGATGGAGTGGCAGATACAACACATCTTGTGACGGAAGTTGACGGCAGGCAGATGGCTAAAATAATGTTTTTTAACGGAATAAGCTACAGCAATGTTAAGGGGAATATAAATTATCTGTATAATCCATACAGGGATGACAACCTGGCAATGAGTCTTCAGATGCATCTTATCGGGGAGGCATATTATCCTGGATTTCTTCGCAGAAATTATATTAATGCATACAGATACTGCCTCCATGAGCGTGCAAAATCAATGCTCATTGAGGCAGGAGCACAGACCAATACATTTGAAGAGGTAAAAAATGCAATGGAACCGCTGGCAGATATGCTTGATAAACTGCTTACAGGAGTAAGAGCGTATTGAATGAGAAAAAATTATGCTTGATGTGTTATCATGTATATAATTTAATCAGTTAGGCATTGATATAATTTATCTATTGATTCATTAATTTTATCATCGGAGAGGGCTGAATAGTTAATTACCAGTGTATGGTCGATTGCAAGGCTTTTGTCTGCATAATATTCTGACAGACATGATATTTTAAGCCCTCTTTGCATAGCACGTTCAATAAGCTTTTCATCGCTAAGAGTGGTGTTTGCGTGAAGCAGAAAATGAAGTCCGGCATTTTCCTCATGAATAGTTATAATTGAGGAAAGAGGACTTTTATTTATAGCATCAATAAACATATCACGCTGGCGGCGGTAAAGAATTCTCGTGCGGTTTATATGTTTTTCAAAATACCCTTTATTAATAAAAGCAGCAAGTGTATACTGTTCAAAATTTGATACGGTACAGGCATAAAAATTAAGTTTTTCTTTAAAAAGCTGCATGAGCTGCACTGGAAGCACCATGTAGCTTATTCTTATTGTAGGAGAGAGCGTTTTTGTAAATGTATTCATATAAATTACTTTTCCGGATACATCAATACTTTCAAGCGAAGGTATAGGCTTTCCTAAAAGCCTGAATTCACTGTCATAATCATCTTCAATTATGTATCGTGATTCGCAGTTTAATGCCCATCCAAGAATTTCATAGCGGCGTCCTATTGGAGTGACAATTCCGGTAGGGTAGTGATGTGATGGTGAAAGATGGAGAATATCCGCATTTCCGGCCTTTAATGCATCTATATTAACACCTTCTTCATCAATGGGAATGCTTACACATTTTACATTGTTGCTATTATAAATTTTGCGTATTTTTTCGTATCCTGGGTCTTCAACCGCAAATGTTTTATCGCGTCCGAGAAGCTGTATAATGAGAGTATAAAGATATTCAGTTCCGGCACCTATTATAATCTGTTCAGGATGTACATTCATGCCTCTAAATTCTTTTAAATGGCTGCATATGGCAGCTCGAAGCTCATATATTCCCTCTGATGGTGATGGCTGTAAGAGTGCATCACGTCTGTCAGCCATAATTTCTTTCATAAGTTTTGACCATGTGTAAAAAGGAAAATTATCGGCATTTATCCTGTTTGAAGCAAGGTCTGCAAAACAGTTGTCTGAAGGATTTGGTTTGATATGCAGATTTTTATAAACAGGAGATTTTACGGAAATATCTGCGTTACGTTCTTTAAATTCATTTTCATATGCCGGGATAAGTATCTGGCTGATATCAGATACATAGTAGCCCTTTTTGGGAATAGAATAAATATATCCCTCAGCGATAAGCTGTTCATAAGCATTTTCAACTGTGATTGTGCTTATTCCGAGATTCTTGGCAAAATTACGCTTGGATGGAAGTTTATATCCATTGGTCAGATTGTGCTTTAAAATATCGTCACGTATACATTTGTACAGATATTCATACATGCTGTCAGAACCTGTATTTTCAAAAGAATATGTAAGCATAAAATTACCTCTTTCAGTTATATTTAAAGAATAACAATTATTTAGCTCAATATACACTATTTGAAAAATTATGTCAAAATTACATCAAAAAATATCAAAAATATATTGACAATTAAATAAAATTAATATATAGTGAATATAAATTATTAATACTATTTATTTCTTGCACGAGTTTTCGTGTTCTTATTTGTATATATGCATAAGAGGCATATATACAAGTCGGTGCAGTCATTATACCTGCTTCTATTGCCTTATACAGGACTTTTCATTTTTATTCCATAAGGTTACAGATTTTTCGGGTAAGATTCCACTGGTGTTTATGTAAATATCCGTGTGTATACGGTTTATTTAAATATTATATTAAAGGAGAGTAACTTATTATGGAGTACAGGGAGTTTCTGGAAAATGTACGAAAGGAGGTAGAATCAAGGTATGACAGTAATGTCAGCGTCACGCTTAATCATGTCATGAAAAATAACGGAACGGAGCTTGACGGCATTACAATAATGGAAAAAGATAAGAATATCGCACCTACAATATATATTAATTCTTTTTATGACAGATACAGGGAAGGGGTTTCTTTAAAAGCTGTTGTAAGTGAGATTATACGTATTTATAATCAGAATAAAAATTCAATTAATATTAATGCTGATTATTTTGAAAATTATGAAAATGTCAGAAAAACAATCGTATATAAGCTTGTCAATTATCAGAAGAATAAAAAACTTCTGGAAGATGTGCCATACAAAAGAGTGCTTGACCTTGCTGTAGTTTTTTACTGCCTGATAGAGCAAAGAAAAGGTGTGAGTGCAACGGCACTTATTCATAATGAACATTTAAGAATCTGGAATGTGACAGAGGATGAAATTTATAATGATGCATTGAAGAATACACCTGTTCTGCTTGCCGGCAGCATTGTGCCTATGAGTAAAATATTAAGTGAGATTGCAGGAACAGCTCCGGCTGATAATGACGAGAAAGTGTGTGAATACACAGGCGAAGACATTTTATATGTACTCACCAATTCTTCAAGGGTAAATGGTGCCGCATGTATATTATATGATAATCTTCTTAAAAAATTTGCGAATGATGTACATTCTGATTTATACATACTTCCGTCATCTGTTCATGAGGTCATTATTGTTCCTAAAAAGAATGCATTTGATAAATCTGAACTTGCAGATATGGTAAGGGAAGTGAATGAACAGGGAGTTTCGCAGGATGAGATTCTGTCTGATAATGTGTATGAATATAACAGAAAGAATGGACTTATTACAATGTGATAAAAATAGTAGAAACAGATATTAAATAAAGACAGTATGTGCATGATGGGGGTCGAACCCACGGCCTTTCGCTCCGGAGGCGAACGCTCTATCCACTGAGCTACATGCACATGCTGTATTATTTTACATTATAAAAACAAAAAAAGCAAGATGGTTGAAATGACGAAATGATTTTGTTAAAATTATATTATTTATTAATAACAGGAATGAAAGCATATGGATGATGGAGTAAGAATTAATAAGTTCCTCGGTTCGGCAGGATATTGTTCGAGAAGAGAAGCTGACAGGCTTGTCGGTGAGGGACGTGTTTTTATAGATGGAAATATGGCAGATATGGGAAGCCGTGTTATGCCGGGACAGAAGGTATATGTTGATGGTAAGGCAGTTGTTCCGGAAGAAGAAAATATACTTATAGCAGTGAATAAACCAAGAGGAATAGTATGCACCACAACTGATAAACAGGGGGCTAATAATATAGTTGATTTTCTTGGATGTGACAAAAGAATTTACCCTGTCGGAAGACTTGACAAAGATTCAGAAGGCCTGCTTTTAATGACTAATGATGGTGAACTGATGAATAATATTCTCACGGGGAAAAATGAGCATGAGAAAGAATATATAGTTGAGGTAGATAAAAATCTTTCAGATGATTTTGAACGCAGAATGTCAGAACCGATGTATTTAAAAGAACTTGATAAAACGACAAGACCGTGCCGTGTTATTAAGACAGGGAAAAAAACATTCAGGATAATTTTAAAACAGGGATTAAACAGACAGATAAGACGCATGTGTTCCAATCTTGGATATAAAGTCGTAAAATTGAAAAGAATAAGAATAATGAATATAGAACTGAATGATTTGCCAGCCGGTGCAACAAGAAAAATTGAAGGCAGCGAATATGAAAAATTAATGAATCTTATCAATAAGAAATAAGGACAGAAAGTGGTAACGGAAATGACGGATTTGGAAAGAATTAAAGAGCTTGTAAGCATATTAAACAAGGCAGGAAAAAGTTATTATTCAGAAGGCGTTGAGATAATGAGCAACTTTGAATATGATAAGCTTTATGACGAACTTGTAAAACTTGAAGAAAAAACTAAGATTGTTCTTTCGGACAGCCCTACTGTTAATGTTGGATATGAAACGCTCAGTGAGCTTCCAAAGGAAAGACATGACAGTCCTATGTTAAGCCTTGATAAGACAAAAAATTCCGACGAGCTGGTGGACTGGCTTGGAAGCCAGAGAGGTCTGTTATCATGGAAACTTGACGGGCTTACTATAGTCCTGACATATGAAAATGGCGAACTTTTAAAAGCTGTAACAAGAGGAAATGGCGAAGTTGGGGAAATTATTACACAGAATGCAAAAGTATTTAAAAATGTTCCGTTGTCAATTCCTTTTAAAGGCAGACTTGTTATAAGAGGAGAGGCAATTATAACTTATTCTGACTTTGAAAAAATCAATGAAAAGATTCCTGAGATAGATGCAAAATATAAGAATCCAAGAAATCTTTGCAGCGGTTCAGTACGCCAGCTTAATAATAAGATTACTGAAGAAAGAAATGTAAGATTTTTTGCATTTTCACTTGTTTATGCAGATGGACAGGATTTTAAGAATTCAAGGAAAGTACAGTTTGAATGGCTTAAAGAACAGGGATTTTCTGTAGTTGAATACAAAGAAGTGACATCAGAAAATCTCAAAGACACAATTATGTGGTTTGAAGATAAGATAAAAGATAATGATTTTCCATCAGACGGACTTGTAATATTGTATGATGATATCGCATATGGCGATTCACTTGGAAGAACGTCTAAGTTTCCACGTAATTCAATGGCATTTAAGTGGACTGATGAGACAGCCGTAACACATCTTAGAAAGATTGAATGGAGTGCGTCAAGGACAGGACTGATAAATCCTATAGCGGTATTTGATACGGTTGAGCTTGAGGGCACAAAAGTTTCAAGGGCAAGTGTTCATAATATAAGCATTATGGAAGGCTTACAGCTTGGAATAGGTGATGAGATAAGTGTCTTTAAAGCTAATATGATTATTCCGCAGATAGCAGATAATTTTACAAGAAGCGGCAATGTTGAGATTCCTTTGGAGTGTCCTGTCTGTAAAGGAAAGACACAAATAAAGCATATTAATGATGTCAAATCACTGTATTGTATGAATGAAGAATGTCAGGCAAAGCATGTAAAGAGATTTGCACATTTTGTTTCAAGGGATGCAATGAATATTGACGGACTTTCAGAGGCTACACTTGAGAAATTTATCCAGAATGGTCTTATAAAAGATTTTACGGATTTATATCATCTTGACAGATATAAGGACATAATATCAGGCATGGAAGGATTTGGTGAAAAGTCCTGTGAAAATATTCTTAATGCTGTTGAACAGTCAAGAAAGACAATTATGGCAAAGGTTATATACAGTCTCGGAATTCCGGGAATAGGACTTTCAAATGCCAAGATGATTGTAAAAGCAATTGGTTCAGATAAAGAACAGCTTACGGCAGCAGACCGTCCGGCACTTGAAGCTGTAAAAGGTGTAGGAGCTGTACTTGCTGATGCATTTGTTTCCTATTTTGAAAATGAGAATAACAGGGCATTATTTGAAAAGTTATTAAAAGAGCTGGATATTGAAAAAGAAGAAGATAATAATTCTGAAAATGCAGATGCTCTTGAAGGTAAAGTTTTTGTTATAACGGGTTCACTAAGTCATTTTAATAACAGAAATGAATTAAAAGACCTGATAGAATCAATGGGTGGAAAGGTCACAGGGTCTGTTACAGGTAATACAAGTTATCTCATTAATAATGATGTAACATCTACATCATCAAAGAATAAAAATGCATCAAAGCTTGGAATACCGATTATAAGTGAAGAAGAATTCCTCGATATTGCAGGCAGAAAAGATTTGATGTAATATACAGGTGTTATTAAATTTAGAAAAATTATGTTTACAGATTATATAAATTGATTTGGGAAAGGCGGAGGTTATGCCAATCAGGATACAGAGTGATTTGCCGGCAAAGGCGGAACTTGAGGATGAAAATATATTTGTCATGGATGAGAACAGGGCTCTTTCACAGGATTTCAGAGAGCTTAGAATAGTGATTCTTAATCTCATGCCTATAAAACAGGATACAGAGCTTCAGCTCTTAAGAGGACTTTCTAATACACCTCTTCAGATAGATGTGACATTTCTACAGATGGAGAGCCATGTTTCTAAGAATACGTCAGTTTCACATTTAAAAAAGTTTTATGTTACATTTCCGGAGATAATGAGAAAGAAATTTGATGGAATGATTATAACAGGTGCACCGGTTGAGAAGATGGATTTTGAGCAGGTAGATTACTGGGATGAGCTTACAAGAATTATGGAGTGGTCAAAGACTCATGTAACATCAACGCTTCATATATGCTGGGGTGCACAGGCAGGATTGTATTATCATTATGGAGTTAAGAAAGTGCTTCTGGATAAGAAACTTTCAGGTGTTTACAGACATCATGTAATGAATAAACGTGAACCGCTTGTACGCGGTTTTGATGATTTTTTCATGGCACCTCATTCGAGATATACAGAAGCCTGCCGTGAAGATATACTTTCTAATCCAAATCTTAAAGTACTTGCGGATTCCAAAGAAGCCGGAATTTATATTGTTATGGAAAAAGAAGGAAAACAGATATTTGTTATGGGACATCCGGAATATGACCGTGTAACACTTGATGGTGAGTATAAGCGTGATATTGAAAAAGGATTAGATATTGAACTCCCGGTTAATTATTATCCTGATGATGACTGTAACCGCAGGCCGGTTCTTTCATGGAGAAGCCATGCGAATAATCTTTATACGAATTGGCTTAATTATTATGTTTATCAGATAACTCCGTATATTCTTGAAGAGGATGTGTAAGATATGGCAGATGAAAAACAGACATTTACAGTTGCTGGATATAAGTTTGCAACTAAGGAAGAAGCACAGGATGCCAAAGATGAACTTAATGCAATAAAGTATCTGTCATCAAAGACAGATGGAAAAGACCCAAAACAGGTATATATGTTATACAACCAGATACTTGACAAACAGCTGTTTAATACGCCTGTCGGAATTGATTATTTAAAGGAACTTCAGCAGTTTTTATATATTAATAAAGATATTCCGAATGATAAAATAAGACCAATTCCGATTAATAATGAATTGAGCGAAATGCTTGATGAGAAGAAGATACCTTTAAAGGTAAAAGATGAGATAAGACAGTTAAAAAGAGATAAGAACAGATATAAGGATAAATATATAAAGTTAATGATTGTCAATATTGTCCTTGTTGTTGTTATAGCTGCGATGGCTGTTATTTTAAAGACTTCATCAACACCGACTGTAATAGATTATGAGAGAAAATTACAGGATAAGTATGCTACATGGCAGGAACAGCTTGAATCACAGGAAGCATCACTAAAGGCAAGAGAAAATCAGACACAGTCAAAACAAAATTAAAAATCTTCACATTTTAAACATATATTTGTTTTATATTTATTTTTAGTAAAAGGCAGAAGTCTTAAAGTGAAAATTAATAAAAACAGGAGATAGATGATATGGATAAAATAAAAGTTTTAGTTGTTGATGATGAGAGCAGAATGAGAAAACTTGTTCATGATTTTTTATCTAGAAGTAATTATGAAGTTATAGAGGCAGCTGATGGGGAAGAAGCCATAGATATTTTCTATGCTGATAAGTCTATTTCACTTATAATACTTGATGTTATGATGCCTAAGATGGATGGATGGGAAGTATGCCGACAGATTAGAAAAGACTCAAAAGTGCCAATTATAATGCTGACAGCAAAGAGCGAGGAAAAAGATGAATTACAGGGCTTCGACTGTGGTGCTGATGAGTATGTTTCAAAACCTTTCAGTCCAAAGATTCTGACGGCGAGAGTTGATGCACTCATAAGAAGAACTTATCAGATAGATAGTTCTGAAGTGTATGAAATAGGCGGAATTGAGATTGATAAGGCTGCACATATTGTAAGGATAGATGGAAAAGAGATTGATTTAAGTTTCAAAGAATTTGAACTTCTTACATATTTTGTTGAAAATAAAGGAATTGCGTTATCAAGAGAAAAGATTCTTAATAATGTCTGGAATTATGATTATTTCGGAGATGCAAGAACGATTGATACGCATGTAAAGAAGCTCCGCAAGAAGATGGGTGAAAAAGGTGACTGCATCCGCACGATATGGGGAATGGGATATAAGTTTGAAGTTTAAAGGAAGAGACAGATATGGGAAGACATTCTATTAAGTTTAAAATTACTTTAATGCTTACAATTATTATTTCAAGCCTTCTTGTGCTGCTTATGATATTAAACAGTACAATGTCAGAAAAGTTTTATCTGAATGGACGCAGGAAACAGATGCTTGAAGGGTATACTTATATTAATAATACAATAGTTTCATACACAGGTGGAACACTCGGCAAGGATGAGATGCAGGATAAGATAGAGCAGTTTGCGTCAGGTGCGGCTATTTCTGTAATAGTTATAAACAGTGACTGGACAACGCTTTATACTAACTGTAATGGTGAAGCTGAGATGGTTGAAAGACTCAGAATGAGTATGTTTAACAGAGACGTGTTTGGAAAACAGGACAGTTATGATAATTCTAATATACAGGACGATAAACAACAGGATGACAAACAACAGCCGTCAGATGATGATATAAAAGATGACGATAAAAAGTTCCCAATGAAAGATAGAAATGGCGGTTCGCTTTCTATAAATATGGAGCAGAGCGGAATTGCAGAAAAGCGTGAGATTATAAAAGAAACTGATAAATATACACTCCAGAAAGTGTATGATGAACGACTTTCAGATGACTATTATGAACTCTGGGGAACGCTTGATAATGGATGTTCTATTATGATGCGTGTTGCAATTCAGGGAATTAAAGATAATGTAAGTATTTTTAATAAGTTTGTAACTTATATCGGACTTGTAGTATTGGCAGCAGGAATTGCAGCAGCCTATGTATTATCCGGATATATTTCCAAACCAATTAAGGAACTTTCAAATCTTGCTGAGAGAATGGCAGATATGGATTTTGATGCGAGATATACAGGGAGTGATAAGGGCGAGATAGGCATATTGGGAAAGAGCATGAATAATATGTCAGAAAAACTGGAACAGAATATTTCACAGTTAAAGACTGCCAATCTTGAACTAAAAAAAGATATTGATAAAAAAGAAAAACTCGAACAGATGCGTTCAGATTTTTTGTCCAATGTATCGCATGAATTAAAGACACCGATAGCACTTATTCAGGGATATGCAGAAGGATTAAAGGAAGGAATATCTGACGACCCTGAGAGCATGGAATTTTATTGTGATGTAATTATTGATGAATCAAATAAAATGAATGAGATGGTAAAGAAGCTTCTTACACTTAACCAGATTGAATTTGGCGATGAGGAGACAGTTCTTGAAAGGTTTGATATAGTAGAACTGCTTAATTCAGTTATATCTGCCAATACACTTCGTGCATCACAAAAAGATATATCTATTACATTTTCTGCACCGGAAAAAAATATGTATGTCTGGGCGGATGAATATAAGATAGAAGAGGTTGTGACAAATTACATCAGCAATGCCATAAATCATTGTGATTTTGATATGAAAATAGTCGTCAGGACACAGAGAATCGGCGACAATATAAGAGTGTTTGTATTTAATACCGGAAAGCATATTCCTGATGAAGACATAGATAATATCTGGATAAAGTTCTATAAAGTTGATAAAGCAAGAACAAGAGAGTATGGCGGTAATGGAATCGGACTTTCTATAGTAAAGGCAATTATGGATTCACTTGGCAAGGAATGTGGTGTCATGAATGTCGATGGTGGAGTTGAGTTCTGGTTTGACCTTGATGCAAAGGCGTGATATAATAATAGACAGCTTTAGGCTAATATTTTTTTGGGAGTTGTAAGCAGATGAAGAGATTAGCAGCATTAGGACTTGTATTTGTATTGATGTTTTCATTTACAGGATGTAAAGGTGATATAGAGCTTAACAAAGAAGATAATGACCATGTGGCAGAATATATTGCCGGTGTACTTCTTAAATATTCATATGAAAATGAATGGGAATATCAGAAGTTAAAGAATTCAGCATTGACTAATTATCAGAATTCAGTATCAGGCAGGACACAGACTTCATCTGATAATACGAAAGCTAATTCAGGTTCGAAAAATACAGCTTCGACATCGGGAAGTATATCACAGACAGGTTCTGCGGGTACATCGCAGTCTGGTCTGGGAGTTATGGAACAGTTTGCATCTGCATTAGGTCTTGACAATGCCCAGATTACATATAAGACATATCAGTCAGGAGACAGATATCCAACAGATGAATATTCAATTTCTGTTCCTGCAAAGAGTGGATGTAAAGTTGTGGCACTTGAATTTGAAATAAAAAATAATGGAAGTTCGCAGATAACAGCCAATACATCATCAAAAGGTGTTTCAATAAAATTAACAGTTGGAGATAAGACTGTTGCAGAATCAGCCACATTATTAAAGAATGATATTTTACAATTGAAAAATGTCAGCATTAATGCAGGCTCATCATATACAGCAGCAGCAATTTTCCAAGTGCCTGAAAGCAATATATCAGCAATATCAGGAGCGACAGCTGTTATTTCTGTAAATGGTGCATCTATAGGCACAATTAATATCCAGTAAAAATATAAAAGGTATAAAAAAGCACCCTCAAAGATGTAACTGACTTTGAGGGTGCTTTTTTATGGTTCAGCCGGATAAACCGGAGCGTTAAGAACTTTTTCCATTGTATATTCCTCAGCTTCAGCTTCAGTAAGCTGATGGACATATGGCGGTCTTTTTTGTGGAACGTATCCTTCACCATGACAATTATATTCTGCATAATAGCATGTATCATGGGATTCTTCTTTGTTCCAGTCACTAAAACCGGTCTCTGTAATCTGACCGCTCATTTCACAGTTTAAAAAGACAGCTTTTGCATATATACGCCAAGGACGGCTGAGCATTACAGTTCTGTCTGGACAGTTGCCTGTAAGGCGGCAGTGGTCAAATACATAACCATATTTCTGATTGGAATATGTAGAAGGAGCTGTATAATAGCTGTTTATTTTTTGATTGCGGTTAAGTGCATATAATTCACAATTTTTAAAATAAGCAGTGGCACTTCCAAATATAAAATCAATTTCGCCGCAGATATAACAATCTTCGTAGAGCTGTCTTCCCGGAATTCTTTTAGCAAATTCTGTAGGACCGGTAAAACCACCGGGTTCTTTTTCTTTTAATGGAAGAGGTCCTGTAAATAGTGTGTCCTGATGACCAAGCATACGGCAGTTTTTAAAATGTATGTCATCACCTTCCGCATACACAGCAACAGCCTGACCTACATCAAGTCCGAATCCGGATGAATTTTCAAATGTAATATCAGATGCACGGAAATGATTGGCATTGACAAAAAAAGTATATGAACGGAAAGTTCCTCTTTTGATGCCGTCATCCATTATCATTCTGGCATAATAATTGTTGGTTATAATAGTATCTTTTGCAGATTCACCTTTTAAGGTGACATTGTCAAGTCTGATTTCCACGCGTTCATTATATATACCATTTTTTATGTAAATTATTTCAGGAGTAGATTTAATGCTGTCAACAGCAGCCTGAATACTGGTAAAATCACCTGTGGAATCTTTTGCAACGGTAATCATTTAATGCATGCCTCCAAAAGTTAATATAATTCATTTAAACATAGTATAACATATTTTAGGATATAATGGCTATAGAGAAATATGTTTATAAAAATAAATTCGGATATAGACTTTTTAATAAATTAAGCGTATACTTCACATATTAAATATAAAATTAAGGACTAAAAGTTATGCTTACATTTAAAGAAGATATTAAAGATACACAGATTTACCTCGGACTTCGTAAAAAAGTCGGCTGGATAGAATTAAATCCGGTTCAGGCACAGAGGGCATTAGATAACAGCATGAAAATAATAACAGTGTATGATGATGACAAGCCTATAGGAATGGGAAGAATAGTAGGTGACGGAGCGGTTATCTGTTATATACAGGATTTGATTATTATACCTGAATATCAGGGAAAGCATATAGGAAGCCGCCTTATTGATAAACTTATAGAATATGTTAACAGTCTTATTATACCTGACAGCCGCATGATGTTATGCCTCATGTGTGCAAAAGGAAGAGAAGAATTTTATACTAAGCATGGATTTATAGCCAGACCGACATCTAAACTTGGTCCGGGAATGATTCAGTACATATTAAAGTAAAGTATTATAAAAACGGATGTGATTTACATTGATATATGTAAAATTCACATCCGTTCTTTATATCTGTCCGAGAAATTGTCTCAAATCAGCTCATACTGGTATTTAATAATTGTTGATTATGCAAGAAGAGTCTTTACATATTCTGCGAGCTTGTCACATTTGCAGTTAGCAAAGAAGAGTTCCTGGAACTTTTCACCTGCAACAGCACCTTTAACAAGATCCTGGTCAAGGTTCTTTAAGATATCAATAAGGCTGTCCTTGAAAGCAACCTTTCTTACTTCATCAAGAATCTTTTTGTTTCTCTGTTCCGGAACAACTCTTTCCTTAGGATAGCCACCACCTGGTTCGCCTTCAAAAAGTTTTTCAAAAATATATGTAAGATTTAATTCGGCACCCCAGCCAAAACCTTTTGCAAAAGGAAGAGCGATAGCATTACCATCGTTAATCTGCATGAACATATATGCATCAGAAGGGTCAACAACATGTCCGCATATTACGCCAGGGAATGAGTTGAGTGCGAGCATGGCACCTTCACCTGTGCCGCATCCGGTTACAACAAAATCAGCAGCACCGCTGTTAAGAAGGATAGCAGCAAGGATACCATTCTGTACATATGTAAGCTGTGCTTTATCATCAGCTGAGTACATACCATAGTTATCAACTTCAAATCCCTTAGAATCAGCTACCTTCTTGAGTGTAGAATAAATCATGTCATTCTTTGCAGCCTGACTGTTTTCATTAATTAATGCAATTCTCATTATACAAAAACCTCGTCTTTCTTAGTTGATTATGTAGAAAATATTTTTTCTGCACATATAGTTTAACTATAATCAAAAAAGCTGATTTTGTCAACAGTAATGAATAATGAACTATGCAAAATAGCGGTTTTGCTTTATATAAAAATATATGTTATTATAACTTTTACCGGAAAAATCAAGACAGATTTAATTATAGATTATAAATTAAAAGATTGGAGAATAAAATATGGATAACAATAATCAGGCAGCTTTTATGGGGGCATTAAACAGCCTTAAAGAATATGCAAAAGTTAATGGTAATATAGTTACAAAGCAGGATGTTGAGAGTTATTTTAAAGACCTTGGACTTGATGATTCAAAGTATCAGATGATAACAGGTTATCTTCTTGCCAATGATATTACAGTCAAGGGTGAGAACGGTGTTGACAATGAATTCCTTAACATGCTTGAGAAATCTGCTGTAAAGCAGACAGAAGAGCTTGAAGAGGAAGTCGCAGAAGAGACGGTATTTGTCACAGATGAAGATTATGAAAAAGATGAAAAATATATACAGATGTATATGGAAGATTTAAAAGATGTAGAGGAATTGTCTGATACAGGAAGAGCATTTCTGCTTATGAATATTGTCGAAGATAATGATAAAGAATCATTAAGCCTGCTGTCACAGTCATTTCTAAAAAAAATAGTAGGGTGGATTGAGCCTTTCAGAAGAAAAGGAGTGCTTGCAAGTGATTTAATACAGGAGGCCAACCTTGCGATGATGGCTTATATAGGTGAAAAGCATTTCCTTAATAATTATGAGTGGAAGGATAAGATAAAAGAAGGAAATACACAGGATTTGATAAACGTTCTGGAAGAAATTGAAAAAGAAGTAAAGTCAGAAATAGAAGGAAGTTTACGCATGATGATTGATGAGCAGAATATGTCCAACAAAGCTGCGGCAAAAGTCCTTGGAAAAGTAAATCTTGTAAATGACTGGGCAAAAAGGCTTAAAGAAGAACTTGAAAGAAAACCTACAGTTGATGAACTTGCTGAAAAAATGGGAATATCAAAAGAGAATGTAATGGAAGCGATAAGACTTTCGGCAGAAAATATTGAAGATATTGATATAAGAGCATAATTTTAATTTTTTTGCATACCATATTGTATGAGCAGCAGATGTATGATATAATAAGCGAAAAGAAAGCCATGACAGGTCAGACTGTTTATGGTGAACGTAAACGATTAATCGTATTTTAATTTAATATTTATATTCCTGGGATGTTCGACAGCCTGTCATATTTTGATCCTACATTTTTTCGTCGGGATTCCTATATTTTCATGCTAATGTCAAGCCTCCTTTGTCAGTGGAAGGCAGCGGTATGTGTGCGGTAACCCACCTGGCTTTGGCTAGGAGTCGAAAAAGATGGGAACGGCATTTTGGGAATTATAAGAGCTGTATGGGAGTAACCATCCAGCTCTTTTCTTTTGCCTGACAGCTGCAAAGCCAATGCCATCACCGGATAACGGCATTTGTACGATGACTTTGCCACTTGGGTTCTAATAAGAAATTCTTCCGAATATACTAAATATTATCAGGCATGTACTTGTGTGCCATTGAAGGGAGAAATCTTCACATGAAAACACGCTATGCTAAAAGAAGAAAAAAGTTAAAAATAATGGTGTTTATTGTTCTTGTATCAATTGGAATCCTTTTTGCATTATTTGTTAAAAAAAATAAAAGTGAACATGAAGGCATTAATATGGCACAGGCATGTAAAGTGATAGCGTATGCCTGCGGATACAAGCCGTCGGACGGTCATGGTAATTACTGGTATGATGAATATATTGATTATGTGCGTGAAAAGCAGATATTTACAGACTTTAAAGCCAAGGATGCTTTTACACGGAAATATGCAAAAGAATTATTTTCATATTGCGGTGTGAATTTTACGGAAGAACTGTATTCATACGATACATTTTCAAATGAGCAGTTTTCACAATTGATTTATGAGTTGAAAGATTTTTTCAGTAGTGGAGATAATTTATCATGGATGGAAGCAGCGGTAGTTGCAACTCCTGACATGGACAGTCAGCTGTCAGGATGGAGTGTGTGCACAGACAAAGGAATTTATTCATTTAAAGGTCTGAAGCTTTCAGGTAAAGTTGATAAAAATTGTGTGTTCCTTACATGTGGCAGTGAAATTCTTATGTTTGTAAAAGAAACAGGAACAGAAGTGATATATAAAAATGTATGGATTTATAAAATTGAGAATAACAAAATGTATATTGATTTGT
Organism: Lachnospira hominis (ex Liu et al. 2021); assembly: GCF_014287955.1. Lineage (GTDB taxonomy): Bacteria > Bacillota > Clostridia > Lachnospirales > Lachnospiraceae > Lachnospira > Lachnospira hominis. The sequence continues at coordinate 217,318 of NZ_JACOPD010000006.1, forward strand.
ATGGTATAAAACGTAAGTTTCAGGTAGGAAATATTGAAAATATAGGAAGTGCCCTGGCAGATGTTTCACTTGAAAACAAAAAGATTGATGCAATTAATCTGAAAAAGGATACAATATCCGGAAAAGTACTGTCTGTAAGTGATGAATACATAGAAATTACAGGATATGGAAAAGTTTTTGTTGATAATAATTTTGTGAGATACAATCTTACTGATTATTCCGCAGACAGAGATGTAAATAATATTGTTATAGGTTATGATTTGCAGGATTTCATTGTGGCCGGAGGAAAAATCTGTGGTGCATTTTTATCTAAAGGATTTTCTCCGGGAAATATAAGAGTTCTGCTTAAAACTACAGGATATGCTGATATATTTCATAATAAAGTTTCAGTTACTTCTGACAATGGGTATAAGGTGTGCTTTGATGAAAAAGAAATACATGTTGATGCGGGAAATATATCTGAATTTGATATTTCAGATTCAAAATTTGACAATGGCAGAATAGAGATAAAACCCGATACGGCAGATGGAAAGATAAAAGTGACAAATATTTCACGAAGTCAGGGGAATCCTGAATATTATGGCATTATAGAACTGTCTTTATGGGATGAAGGAATAGTTATAATAAATGAGACAGATATTGAACAGTATCTTAAAACTGTTGTACCAAGTGAAATGCCTGTAAGTTTTGGTGTTGAAGCGTTAAAAGTGCAGGCAGTGTGTGCGAGAAGTTATGCGTATAAACATCTTACCAATGTAGGTTATGCATTATATGGTGCACATGTTGACGACAGCACACAGTTTCAGGTTTACAATAATAATTTGGAATTTGATGCATCAAATCAGGCAATTCTTGCGACAAAAGGCGAGATGTTAAGATATGGTGATGATGTTGTTCAGGCATATTATTATTCGACATCGTGCGGCAGTGGCACAGATGTGACATTGTGGGGCTCATCAAAGGAAAGTTATCCGTATTATGAAAGCCGTGATATAGGAAGCAGTGAAAGAAATATTAATTATATGGATGAAGAATCCTTTGCTTCGTTTATAAAACAGAAGTATGACAGTGATTATGACAGCACATGTAATTATTACAGGTGGAAAATGACTGTGAGTGACAAAGATTTGAGCAGCTCGTTTGATTCAAAGATATCAGATGTGGGGATTATACAGAATATATATGTCAGGAAAAGAGTATCAGGTGGAGCTGCCGTAAGCGTTGTTGTTGAAGGTGATAAGAATACAGTTACGCTTGACAGTGAATCACTTATAAGGCAGGCATTTGGAAATGCTGCAGTGACGCTTGAGACAAATGGCGGAACTGTCAATACACCATATCTTCCAAGTACATTCTGTATATTTGAAAGCCAGGAAAGAGATGGTGAAAAATATTTTGTGATTACGGGAGGCGGTTTCGGACATGGCATAGGCATGAGCCAGAATGCCGTAAATGCCATGACAAAACGAGGTATGAGTTACAAAGATATATTAGAGTTCTTCTATCCAGGAACCAAAGTCGCCTGAACGCTTTTTTGTAAGAAACATATTAAGTTCAGCACCCAAGAAAACAATTATCATACAGAAATACATCCACATAAGGGCAAAAACCAGTGTTGAAAGACTTCCGTACATAAGAGAAAAATTAGGTGAATGGTTTACATAAACTGAGTAAAAATATGAAAACAGAAACCATCCTGTTGCGGCAAATACAGCACCGGGAAGCTCATTGAAAAAAGTTGTCTTTCTGTTGGGAACATATTTATACATGCATAAAAATATAACCATTAATACACAAGGGAAAAGCAATGTCCTGTTGTGCAGTATGGCGGTAAATGTATTTGCAACTTTAGGAAGAAATAATCCGATTATCGAAACAAATTTGTCACCGAAAACCATAAGTACAAGCGTAAGAAGTATGCTTAATAAAAATATAAGAGTGTAAACAGTTGAGATGATTCTTGAAATAAACCAGTTGCGGTGTCTGTTTGAACCGTATATTGAATTAAGGCATTGCATTATTGAGAGAAATCCCTTTCCGGCTGACCATAAAACAACGACAGCCGTAATAGAGACTATTGCAATGCTCGAATTATTGTATACATCGTTGATGATAGTTTCAAAGACAGGTTCTATCTGCGGTGGGGCAACAGCACGCAGTACCTCTATTATCGTATCAGGTGTAACCGGAAGGTAATGTATAAGGCTCATAAGTATTATCAAAGCCGGAAAAAATGATAACAGCATATAAAAACATGACTGTGCCGCATAGCTTGTTATGGAGTCTTTTGATAATTTGGATGCTATCTGTTTGATTGTTATAATAATAGTATTCATTAAATCTCCATTTCTAAATAAATAATCATGAAAATAAGTATATATCATCAGAAGAATTTTTTCAATCTGCTTGTACTTGCAATAAGTTTTATTTTTGGTTACAATATAAGTTGCGTTTTTATATTGTATGAAGATGTATGTATACATATGTGCAGCAATATAAAGATTTATATCAAATTAAAACGGAGCCGCAGTATGGGAATAAATGTAAAACTTCAGGTGTTTGAAGGGCCGCTTGACCTGCTTTTACATCTGATTGATAAAAATAAAGTGAATATTTATGATATTCCGATTGCAATGATAACAGAGCAGTACATGGAATATGTCAATCAGATGGACAAAGAAGACCTTAATGTTGTCAGTGAATTCCTTGTGATGGCTGCGACACTGCTTGACATAAAATCAAGAATGCTTCTTCCAAAAGAAGTTAATGAAGAAGGAGAAGAGGAAGATCCAAGAGCAGAGCTTGTTGAAAAACTTCTTGAATATAAGCTTTTTAAATATATGTCGTATGAATTAAAAGACAGGCAGATGGATGCAGAAAAGTCATTTTACAAACGTCCGACAGTTCCGAAAGAAGTTGAGGCTTACAGACCACCTGTTGATTTGAATGAGCTTATTGGTGATACGACGCTTGCAAAATTAAATGCAATTTTTCAGGATGTACTAAAACGTCAGGAAGAAAAGGTTGACCCTATAAGAAGCAAGTTTGGCAAGATTGAAAAAGAAGAAGTCAGCATGTCGGAAAAGCTTGTTCAGGTTCAGGATTTTTTAAGGACAAACAAAAAGTTTTCATTCAGGGAAATGCTTTCAAAGAATTCTTCAAAAGTTTCTGTTATAGTTACATTTCTTGTAATGCTTGAACTTATAAAGACTGGTTTTGTAGAAGTACATCAGGAGAGTACATTTGGAGACATTGATATTAATGTTGTAAAAGACCCGGAACTGATAGATGAGATAATAGTTGAAGAATAGAGGAATTGGTTTAAATGGATTTGGATAGAATAGAAGCTGTTATAGAAGCAGTGTTATTTACGATGGGCGATTCGGTTGAGGTTGAAAAACTTGCTGCTGCCATAGAGCATGATGTTGATACAACAAGAAAAATAGTACATAATATGATGGATAGATATGAGGCCGCAAACAGGGGAATAAGAATAATTGAACTTGAAAATGCATTCCAGCTTTGTACAAAGACAGAATATTATGATGAACTTATAAAAGTTGCAAGTCAGCCAAGAAAATATGTCCTTACGGATGTTTTGCTTGAAACACTTTCAATTATAGCTTATAAACAGCCAATAACGAAACTTGAGATTGAAAAAATCAGAGGCGTAAGCTGCGACCATGCCGTAAATAAGCTTGTAGAATATGGGCTTGCAAAGGAACTTGGACGTCTTGACGCTCCAGGAAGACCAATGCTTTTCGGTACTACAGAGGATTTTTTACGAAGCTTTGGTGTTCAGTCAATAGACGAACTTCCTGTAATCAGCGAAGATCTTGTTGAAAAGTTCAAGGATGAGGCACAGATGGAACTTGAAGCACAGCAGCGTGATTTGGAAAGCGGTAATTCAGATGATGATAACCAGCTTACACTGGATATATAAATTATTCTTTTAGCCATTCAGGCAGAAACGGAGGCAGTACAATGGAAAGAAAGAATGCATGGGAAAAGTATGATGAATCAGGGAAGAAAGATGTTTTTGGATTTTCTGAAAAATACAGGAAATTCATTTCTTCCTGCAAAACTGAACGCGAATGTGTAAAGGAGTCTGTAGAGCTTGCAAAGGCAGCGGGATATAAAGACCTTTATGAAGTTATAAAAAATAACGAGACACTTTCAGCAGGTGATAAAGTATATGCCGTTAATATGAATAAAGCTATAGTTCTTTTTTCAATAGGAAAAAAGCCTATGGAAGAAGGACTTAACATTCTTGGAGCACATATTGATTCACCGCGTCTTGATATAAAACAGAATCCGTTATATGAAGACAATGGTCTTGTTTTAATGGATACACATTATTACGGAGGCATTAAGAAGTACCAATGGGTAGCACTTCCACTTGCACTTCATGGTGTTGTTGCATTAAAAGACGGAACAAGTGTTGAAGTTTGTATAGGTGAAAAAGAAGATGATCCTGTGGTGGGAGTTTCAGACCTTCTTATACATCTTGCATCTGAGCAGATGACAAAAAAGGCAGATAAAGTAGTTGAGGGTGAGGATTTAAATGTCCTTGTTGGAAGCATGCCGGCAGTTAAGAAAACAGATGATTCTGACAGTGAAAACAATCAGGATGTTAAGGAAGAAAAGGAAAGAGTTAAGGCAAATATACTTTCACTTCTGAAAGAAAAATATGGAATAGAGGAAGAAGATTTTCTTTCAGCAGAGCTTTGCGTAGTTCCGGCAGGTCCGGCGAGAGATTACGGCTTTGATAAGAGCATGATAATGGGTTATGGACATGATGACAAAGTGTGTGCATATCCTTCACTTATAGCACAGCTTGAATCGGTAAAACCTGAAAAGACAAGTGTATGCATTCTTGTAGATAAAGAAGAAATAGGAAGTGTCGGTGCGACTGGCATGCATTCAAGATTTTTTGAAAATATGGTTGCAGAAGTGATGGATAGATGCGGACAGTATTCCGAACTGAAATTAAGACGTACACTCACTAATTCATGCATGCTTTCATCAGATGTAAATTCTGCATTTGACCCGAATTATGCCAATGTAAATGAAAAGAAGAACACAGCATATTTCGGAAAAGGCGTAGTATTTATGAAGTATACAGGCTCAAGAGGCAAGAGTGGTTCAAATGATGCCAGTGCAGAATATATTGGTAAATTAAGAAAAATAATGGATGATAACAATGTTTCTTTTCAGACAGCCGAACTTGGCAGGGTTGACCTTGGCGGCGGCGGAACGATAGCTTATATACTTGCTAATTACGGAATGAATGTTATTGATTCAGGTGTCGGTGTGCAGAATATGCACGCACCATACGAAGTTATAAGCAAGGTTGACCTTTATGAGGCATATAAGAGCTACAAAGCATTTTTAAAGGACGCTTAAAGTAATAATGGTGAGAGACTTTTTTCTGAAAATTGATTGGAATTGGAGATAAATATGAAGTGGAACAGATATACGATTAAGACAACAACTGAGGCAGTTGACCTCATAAGCTGCATGCTTGCAGAGCTTGGCATTGAAGGAATAGAAATTCAGGATAATGTACAGCTTACACAGGAAGAAGCAAAAACGATGTTTGTAGATTTCATTCCTGAACTTCCGCCGGATGACGGAACGGCAAAGGTTAATTTTTATATAGACGCCGATGAGGATGATAATACAATACTTGGAAAGGTTGAAGAAGGCCTTGAAGAGTTAAGAACTTTTGTAAATGTTGGTGATGCAACCGTAACAGAAAGCCAGACAGAAGATAAAGACTGGATAAACAACTGGAAACAGTACTGGCATACATTTACAATAGGAGACCTTTATATAAAGCCTACATGGGAACCTGTGACAGACGAGATGAAAGGACATCAGGTGCTTTCAATCGACCCGGGTACAGCGTTCGGAACAGGTTCACATGAGACAACAAGAATGGTAATATTACAGCTTCAGAAATATATAAAAGGTGGCGAGGAAGTCCTTGATGTAGGATGCGGAAGTGGTATTTTATCTGTTGTGGCATTAAAATACGGTGCAAATCATGCACTTGGAACAGACCTTGACCCTAATGCAATTATTGCTTCGGAAGAAAATGCACAGCAAAATGATATTGCACCGGAAAAGCTTGAAGTTATAGAGGGCAATATTATTGACGACAAGGCAGTGCAGGACAGATGCGGATATGAGTGTTATGATGTAGTATGTGCCAATATTCTTGCAGATGTGCTTGAACCTTTATCAGCAGAGATTACACAGCATATGAAGCCGGGAGCTTATTTTATAACATCAGGAATTATTGATACAAAAGAGCAGGAAGTGGCAGAGTGTTTCAAAAAGAATCCTGAGCTTGAGATAGTTGAGATAAATCACGACGGTGAGTGGGTTAATATAACAGCAAGGAAAAGAGGTATATAATGTATCATTTTTTTGCACAGCATGAAAATATCCATGATACTTATATTGATATTACAGGTGATGATGTCAATCACGTAAAAAATGTTTTAAGAATGAAAACGGGTGATGAACTTCTTATAAGCAGCGGAAGCAATGTAGACTATTATTGTCACATCAGTGAGATGACAGATGATAATATAAGAGCCGAAATAGACAGCATTGATGAAGAAGGCAGGGAATTGGGCATAAAAGTATGGCTGTTCCAGGGACTTCCAAAAGGCGATAAAATGGAGCTTATCATTCAGAAAATGACAGAGCTCGGAGTATACAGAATTGTTCCTGTTTCCATGAAACGCAGTGTTGTAAAGCTTGATAAGAAAAAAGCGGATTCGAAAGTAAAACGCTGGAATATGATTAGCGAGTCAGCTGCAAAGCAGAGTAAAAGAAGCATAATTCCGGAGATTATGCCTGTATGCACATTCAACGAGGCATTGGAAATGTCGCAGCAATTAGATGTTAAACTGCTTCCATATGAATGTGCCGATGGAATGGCAAAGACGAAAAAAATCATAGAAAACCTGAAAGGCAATGAAAGTATAGGAATATTTATTGGTCCTGAGGGCGGATATGATTTGGACGAGCTTTCAAAGGCAAAAGAAGAAGGCTGGGAAGAGATTACGCTTGGCAAGAGAATTCTTCGTACCGAAACGGCAGGAATGATGCTTATGTCAGTACTTATGTATATGAATGAAAAATAAATTAATATAATATGCGAATGAGGTGAAAAAATGGAAGCATATCTGGATAATGCTGCAACGACGAGGGCTGCCGATGAGGTTGCAAAGGTCGTAACAGATATTATGCTTAATGATTACGGCAATCCTTCATCAAAACATTCAAAAGGTTTTGATGCGGAAAAGCAGGTTAAACAGGCTGCACAGATTATAGCAAAAACACTTAAATGTGATGAAAAAGAGATTTTGTTCACATCTGGCGGAACAGAGTCAAACAATATGGCAATTATAGAAAGTGCCATTGCTAATAAAAGACGTGGAAATCATGTCATAGTTTCAAGCGTCGAACATTCTTCTGTAAAAGAACCGTTCAGATACCTTGAGGAAAATGGATTTAATGTGACATATCTTCCTGTTGATAACAGAGGGCTCGTATCTGTTGATGCTTTAAAAGAAGCACTTGACGAAGAGACAATACTTGTATCTGTAATGCTTGTAAATAACGAGATAGGAACAATTGAACCTGTTGAGAAAATTGGAAAAATAGTAAAAGATTACAATAAAGATATAATTTTCCATGTTGATGCAATACAGGCATATGGTAAAATGCGTATATATCCGAAGAAAATGAATATCGATCTCCTTTCTGTAAGTGGACATAAAATTCACGGTCCAAAGGGAACTGGATTTTTATTTATTAAAGATAAGACCAAAATAAAGCCGCTTATACTCGGAGGAGGACAGCAGCGTGCAATGCGTTCCGGCACAGAAAATGTTCCCGGAATAGCTGGACTTGGAAAGGCAGCAGAACTTATTTATACAAAAGATTTTGATGAAAAAGTCGATAAAATGTATGAATTAAGAGATTATTTTGTGTCAGAACTTGAAAAGCTTGATGGTGTGCATATAAATGGAATGAGAGGACGTGAAAGTGCACCGCATGTTGTCAGTGCGGGATTTGAAGGTGTACGTGCAGAAGTTCTTTTGCATGCACTGGAAGATAAAAATATATATGTATCATCAGGTTCGGCATGTTCATCAAACAAGCCGGGACTCAGTTCGACACTTGTCGCAATAGGAACAAAAAAAGAACTGCTTGATTCAACAATAAGATTCAGCTTCTGTTTTGAGACGACAAAAGAACAGCTTGATTATACTCTGGAGGCATTAAAAGAACTGCTTCCTGTGTTAAGAAAATATAAAAGAATGTAAATGGAGAGAAAAATGTACAAAGCTTTTTTGATTAAATATGGTGAGATAGGTGTTAAGGGAAAAAACAGATACCTTTTTGAAGATGCACTTGTGCGTCAGATAAGATATGCACTAAAAGAAGTAGATGGAGAATTTAACGTAACGAAGGAGAACGGAAGAATTTATGCAACAGCAGTTTCAGATTTTGATTATGATGAAGCGGTTGCAGCTTTAAAGAGAGTTTTTGGTATTATCGGAATCTGTCCGGTTGTCCAGATTGAAGATAACGGATTTGATGACCTTGCAAAACATGTTGTTGAATATTTTGATGCAACATATCCAGACAAAAATATTACATTTAAGGTAAATGCGAGAAGAGCACGCAAGAATTATCCTATGGATTCAATGGAGATAAATATGGAACTCGGCGGAAGACTTCTTGATGCATTTCCTGAGCTTAAAGTAGATGTTCACAAGCCTGAAGTTCTTTTACAGGTGGAGATAAGAAATAAAATAAATATTTATTCTGTCGAGATTCCGGGACCGGGAGGCATGCCTATCGGAACAGCCGGAAAGGCAATGCTTCTTTTATCGGGTGGTATCGACAGTCCTGTTGCAGGCTATATGATTGCAAAAAGAGGTGTCCAGATTGAAGCAACATATTTCCATGCACCTCCATATACAAGCGACAGGGCAAAGCAGAAAGTAGTTGACCTTGCTAAGCTTGTGTCAAGATATTCAGGTCCTATGGTACTTAATGTAGTTAATTTTACAGATATCCAGCTTGCAATTTATGAAAAGTGTCCGCACGATGAACTTACAATTATAATGAGAAGATATATGATGAGGATTGCAGAGGAACTTGGAAAGAAGAGCGGCTGCCTCGGACTTATTACAGGTGAGAGTATCGGTCAGGTTGCAAGCCAGACAATGCAGAGCCTTTACTGTACAAACGAAGTGTGTGAGATGCCTGTATTCCGTCCGGTTATCGGTTTTGATAAGCAGGAAATTATCGATTTATCTGAAAAAATCGGAACATATGAGACTTCAATCCAGCCATTTGAGGACTGCTGTACAATATTTGTAGCAAAGCATCCGGTTACAAAGCCAAATCTTAATATCATTAAAAATGATGAGAAACATCTCGATGACTGCATAGAAGAAATGTTAAAGACAGCAATTGATACAGTTGAAAGAATTGAAATTAAATAATATTAATAATAATATAAGAAAAGCGGCAGAGATTTTTCTCTGCCGCATATGTAACTAAAAATAATAATATACAGATTATTTGAAATTATACCATGTATGGTGCAAGAACTGCCAGTATAGTATCAATATCTGTATCAGCATGGATATTTAAGTCGATTGGTTTGGATAAATCAAGACTAAAGATACCCATGATAGACTTTGCATCAATTACATATCTTCCTGATACAAGGTCGAAGTCGACATCAAATTTTGTAATATCATTGACAAAAGATTTTACCTTGTCTATTGAGTTTAACGAAATTTTAACAGTTTTCATAATGCCCTCCTGAAATACATATTGTGATTGTGATAATTTATATCAGAATCACGTCTCTTTATTAAATATTATAAAGATTAAAAAAAACATGTCAACATAAATTATGTCGATAAGTAAGAAAAATTGGGAAAAAGATTATTTTAGTGTGTACGGACACAGAAATGGAGAAAGATGAACCGAACGGTTGCAATACACAGCCTTGGCTGTAAAGTTAATTCATATGAAGCAGAATCAATGGAACAGCTTTTAAAGCAGGCCGGATATACGATAGTGCCATTTGATGAGAATATAACGGCAGATATTTATATAATAAATACATGTTCTGTCACTAATATAGCTGACAGAAAATCAAGACAGATGCTTCATAAATCAAAAAAAATTAATCCTGATGCGATAGTTGTTGCAGCAGGATGTTATGTCAATGCAGATACAAAGAAAGCCGCTGAGGACAATGCTGTAGATATAGTCCTTGGTAACAACTGCAAAATTAATATAGTAGAAGCACTTGAAAATTATTATAAAGACAAGAATAATTCCGAGATGGTTGTTGATTTTAAAGAAAAGCAGGAATATGAGGAATTAAAGCTTGATGAAGTAAGTACACATACGAGAGCTTATATAAAGATACAGGACGGATGTAACCAGTTCTGCTCATATTGCATAATTCCTTATACAAGAGGAAGAATAAGAAGCCGTGATATAGATGAAATTGAAGAAGAAGTGACTAAACTTGTGTCAAAAGGATTCAAGGAAGTTGTTCTTACAGGAATCCACCTTACATCATATGGTGTTGACAATAACAAAGGCTCACTTCTTGAAGTAATAATGCGGCTTGATAAAATAGAGGGATTGCAAAGAATAAGGCTTGGTTCACTTGAGCCACGCGTTATAACAGAAGAATTTGCAAAAACATTATCATCAAGCAAAAAAATATGTCCGCATTTTCATCTGTCGCTTCAGAGCGGCTGTGATACAGTTTTAAAACGTATGAACAGAAAATATACTACACAGGAATATTATGATAAATGCTGTATTTTAAGAAAGTATTTTAACAATCCGGCAATTACAACAGATGTTATAGTTGGATTTCCGCAGGAAACAGAAGAAGAATTTGAAGCAACGAAGGTATTTCTTGAGAAGGTGCATTTTTATGAAATGCATATATTCAAATATTCAAGAAGAAAAGGTACAGTTGCAGACCGCATGGAAGGTCAGGTTGATGAAAAGGTAAAGACACAGCGTAGTGCAATTTTACTTGAACTTGAAAACAAAATGTCAAAAGAATACAGGCAGCAGCATATAGGTAAGACGGAAGAAGTGCTGATAGAAGAAATCGTATCAGAAAACGGCAAAGACTATTTCATGGGATTTACACCTGATTATATACGTGTAAAAATTGCGTGTGATACGGCTTTGGATAATTCGGAATACATTAATACAATTAAGAAAGTTTACATGAAAGAACTTAGCGATGACGGCATCGTTGTGACAGGAATATTTGAATGTTAAAACTCATGTAAAAAATATTTTACACAAAGAGGCAGAACCCTTTAAAACGGGGCATATGCCTCTTTTTTTATATTTAAACAGATTTTACATAACATTTACAGCTATTTAAGGAAAATATGATAGTAGATTTCACATGATTTTTTGTATATTAACATCGTTGAAAGAAACAAACTCAAAAAGAAAGACGAGGAAGCAATGATGAGAAAACAGAGTTTAAAAAAAGCAGCAGCACTTGCGATTAGCGTAATGTGCATGGCAGGAGTATTTACAGGATGTGGAAACAACAAGTCAAATACTTCATCAGGAGATAATGCAAATACAGATGCAAAACTTACAGGAAGCATTACAGCAGCAGGTTCATCTGCATTAAAGCCACTTGTGGATGATGCAGCAGATTTATTTAATGAAAAACATCCTGATGTAAATATTACAATTGATGCCGGTGGTTCTGGTGAAGGACTTAAACAGGTTGCCGAGGGTACAGTTAATATCGGTAATTCAGATGTAGAAGCAGCAGAAAAGCTTGACGCTTCAAAGGCATCACAGCTTGTAGACCACAAGGTATGTGTTGTTACAATGGCACCTATCGTAAATAAAGATGTAACAGCAGGTGGTGTTAAGAACCTTACAAAGCAGCAGCTTACAGATATTTTCACAGGTAAGATTACAAACTGGAAAGAAGTCGGTGGTGCTGACGAATCAATAGTTCTTATAACACGTCCTGAGTCTTCAGGTACAAGAGCAACATTTAAGAAATATGCACTTGGTGGGGCAACAGAGGCTTCAAACAAGTCAATGGAAACAGATGATTCAGGTGTACTTCTTCAGAATGTTAAGACAACAAAGGGTGCAATCGGTTATGTAGCATTATCATATCTTACAAAGGATGCAAGCGTAGATACAGTATCACTTGATGGCGTAGCACCTACACTTGAAAATACATACAGCGGTAAATATCCTGTATGGACATATGAACATATGTATACAAAGGGAACACCAAATGAGACAACACAGAAGTTCCTTGATTACATAATGTCAGATGAATATGGCAAGAAAATGGAATCACTTGGATATGGTGTTTCATCAAAGATGCAGGTAAAAGAACACTAATTGTAAAATCCTTTAAACCCTCAAAAACATAAAAGTTATCGCGGCAGTCACAAGATTATAGTACAGACATGGAAATCGGCCTGTTGCTCGCGGAATATAATGCGGGCAGTAACTGCCCGCAAATTTTGGTAGTTAAATACGATTTTTGTGGAAGTGGAGAAAATTTATGAACAGTAAAAAAGGTATGTTTGCCAAAGAATACTTATGGCGTACAATCGTAACATTATGCGGATTATCCGTTATTGTCCTCACACTGGTAATAGGCGGATTCCTTGTATACAAAGGCTCAGGCACATTTTTTAAATTTCATCATACGATAGGAGAATTCTTATTTTCCCCTGATTGGGCACCTATAGATAATATGGAGGGCGGCGGAAGTGTAGGTACGCTTATATTTATTGTGGGCTCTCTTAGTACATGCGGACTCGCACTTCTTATTGCGACGCCGTTTGCTTTAGGCTCAGCCATATTTATGACAGAAATAGCACCTTCATTTGGTGAAAAATTCTATCGTCCTGTCATTCAGATTTTTGCCGGAATTCCGTCGGTTGTATACGGATGGGCTGGTCTTACTGTGCTTGTTCCTGCAATAAGAAATGTATTTCACAGACAGGTTGGACATTCGATTCTAGCTGCCGGACTTGTGCTGGCGATAATGATATTTCCTACGATAACAAGCGTTTCGGCTGATGCAATTCGTTCAGTTCCGAAAGATTACAGAATGGGTGCATATGGAATGGGTTCAACACGCTGGCAGACAATATATAAAATAGTCCTTCCGGCTTCAGCTTCGGGAATTTTTTCAGCAATTATTCTTGGACTTGCAAGGGCGTTTGGTGAGGCACTTGCTGTTGCTATGGTAATAGGACAGACAACAGCACTTCCTACAAGTATATTTTCTACGACAAAATCACTTACAACAGAAATTACTGCACAGATGGGTAATGCCATGGAGGGCGGTGAAACAAAGACAGCACTCTGGACACTTGCTCTGCTTCTGTTTTTGATTTCACTTCTGTTTATCTTCCTGATACATTATTTTTCGCGTAAAAAGCCGGAAACATCAGGTAAACATACAAAAAAAGCTGTAAAGGGAGGTATGTAAAATGAATAGAATAAAACGTGCAAAAACGGCTGATAGATTTATGACAATAATATTTTATTGCATAGCAGTATTCTTTTTCATGTTTCTTGCAGCCTTTGCGGGATATGTAATAATCAAGGGCTTTGCCGGTGCAGATGTATCAATGTTTAAATTTTCGAGACGCGGAAGCATAGGAAATCAGTTATTTAATACAATTTATCTCGTTTTTTTATCATTGCTTATAACAGTTCCTATTGGTACGTTTGCAGGAATCTATCTTGCAAAATATGCCAAGGGTGGAATAATAACAAAATTTATAAGAATATGTATTGAAACACTTTCATCTCTTCCGTCAATTGTAGTCGGACTTTTTGGTTATCTTATATTTCTTGTAATAATGGGAATGAATAAGAGTCTTATGGCTGGTGCTTTATCAGTTTCAATTCTCACACTGCCGCTTATTACAACAACAACGGAGGACGCGGTAAAAGGTCTTCCAAAGGGGTATTTTGAGGCGAGCATGGGACTTGGCTCAACACGCTGGCAGGCAATATTTCATGTACTTCTGCCTGCATGTCTGCCACGAATAATGACAGGTATAATTCTTGCAGCCGGACGAGGCTTTGGCGAAGCAGCCGTACTTTTGTATACAACTGGTTCGGGAACAAACATAAGATGGTCTAACTGGGATATTGCATCTTCTACATGTCCGCTTAATCCGTTTCGTTCTGCTGAGACACTTTCGTTGCAGATATGGGATTTACAGGTCAATGGACAGGATCAGGCACTTGCAAATCTTGCATCTGCAGTTCTTCTTATTCTGGTGCTTGCATTCAGTATTGGTGCAAATGTACTTAGCAACAGAATTAATAAGAAAAATTCAGGTGAAAAGGCCTGAAAAAATAGTTTACAAAATATGCCACAAAAACAGTAAAGAGGTAAAAGTATATGGGAAAACCGGTTAAAAACGAAGAAAATTATAAGTTTGAGATAAATAATCTTAATTTGCATTATGGAGATTTTCATGCACTAAAGAATATCAACATGAATATAGAAAAAAATCAGATTACTGCATTTATCGGTCCTTCAGGCTGCGGAAAATCGACATTTTTAAAGACATTAAACAGAATGAATGACCTTGTTGACGGTGTAAAAATAGATGGAAACGTATATCTTGACGGAAAAGATATATTTGCCGATATGGATGCAATAAATTTAAGACATCGTGTCGGAATGGTATTTCAGCAGCCAAATCCTTTTCCAAAGAGCATATATGACAATATTGCCTATGGTCCGAGACTTTTTGGCGTAAAGAAAAAATCTGAACTTGATATCATAGTTGAAAAGTCTCTTAAACAGGCTGCAATATGGGACGAGGTAAAGGACAGACTGAAAAAATCAGCTCTTGGTCTTTCGGGAGGACAGCAGCAGAGACTCTGTATTGCGAGAACGCTTGCTGTAGAACCGGAAGTAATTCTTATGGATGAACCGACGTCAGCACTTGATCCGATTTCAACATCAAGAATAGAAGACCTTGCTGTGGAACTTAAAAATAATTATACAATAATTATGGTCACACATAACATGCAGCAGGCTGCACGAATTTCAGATAACACAGCATTTTTCCTTCTTGGAGAAATGATTGAGTACGGAAAAACAGAACAGTTATTCTCTATGCCTGCCAATAAGAAGACAGAAGACTATATAACAGGTAGATTTGGTTGATAATAAAAATTGGGAAAAGGAGAAAATTATGAGAGATAAATTCCAGAAAGAACTCGAAGAGCTTAATGAAGAAATTATTGAAATGGGTAAAATGATTGTATATGATATACAAAATGCTGTAAAAGCATTAGTTACACAGGATATAAATCTGGCAAAAGAAGCAATTCAATATGACTCATCAATAGACAGACAGGAAAGAAACATCGAACATCTTTGCCTGAAGCTTCTTCTTGAGCAGCAGCCGGTGGCAGGAGATTTAAGAATCATATCATCGGCTTTAAAAATGATAACAGACATGGAAAGAATAGGTGACCATGCAGCTGATATATCGGAACTTACAATACTTATGGCAAAAGAATCATATATAAAGCATCTTGAACATATACAGCTTATGGCTGAAATATCAATGACTATGCTTTCAGAAAGTCTTGACGCATATGTCGAAAAAGACTTAAAAAAAGCGGAAGCGGTAATAAAACGTGATGATGAGGTTGATGATTTATTTGACAAAGTAAAGAATGAACTTATAAATATTATCCATGAAAATGTAAATGATGGCGAACAGGCAGCCAATCTTCTTATGGCAGCCAAATATATGGAAAGAATCGGCGATCATGCAACAAACATATCTGAGTGGGTAATATTTTCAATAACAGGAAAACACGAAGAAGAGCAGTAAGAGTGTAAGTGGTAAACGGTAAATAATAAATAGTAAATAACAAACAGTAAAAGTGCTGACATATGTAAGAAACAATAGATTCTGAATGTGGCGGCACTTTTTAATATGTTGTTGGAAACCGTTAAAAGCAGTAAATATAAGGCTTTGAACTGTTATAAAATATAAAAATGAAATAAATGTAGAAAAAAATCAAAAAAAGTTAAAAAAAATCAAAAAAAGGTGTTGACATATATAACCTCAGGTGATATTATAATCAAGTCGCCGCGAGCGACACACAAAACAAATGACTTACAGGCCAGCAGACATGC
>NZ_JACOPD010000007.1 GCF_014287955.1 Lachnospira hominis (ex Liu et al. 2021)
AAGGTATTGTTCAACTATTTTTACCTTTTCTGCTGAATTGATTTTACTTTTTCTAGACATGAAAATACCCCCATATAGGACTTTTATATTTCATTGTCCTATATGAGGGTAGCATATCAGTCAGTAAGTGCTGACTACCGGGGGTGATTTTTACTGTTTTTTAATATCTTTTTCAAGTTTACGCACATCTTTTTCTATTTCGGGAACATCTTCTTTTATAAACATAATCATAAAACTTACAAATAAGAGTCCACATGAAACCCAGATGGTACGCATGTTAAATAACTTAATGAAATATCCGCCAAGTCCTGCACCAATTGCAAACATTATGATAATAGCCCAGTAACAAAGCGATTTATGAAGGATTTTTTTATCCTTTGTTTTAACGTATGCACAAAGTGATTCAACACCGCTTCTCATATTGCCGATGCACATTGTACTTGCAAATGCATATCCGTTTACTTTTCTGAATGCCTGTACCTGCATTGCACATGAAAATGAAACAATTGCGTTGGCAAGAAGATTCCATTCCAGAGGCAGGAAACCTACCACAAAAAGAAGAATTATTTCATTGAGAACCACAAGCTGCCGCCAATGGAATTTTTGAATTTTACGGTATTTGATGTGTACGAATTCCGAGAAGGCAATGCCAAAAGCAAAAAATACAAGCGGCACAAGATAATGAAGTGCAAGATGCCAGTTCTTTTCTGCAATGCTCTGGCTTAACAAAACAATGTTTCCTGTCTGTGCATTGGCAAATACTTTTCCACGGAATATGTATGTGTATGCGTCCTGTAGACCACCTGAAACTGATAAAAATGCAGCGGTTAAGAATGAGTCAGACATCTGTCCGTGTATTTTGTGTTTCATTTTATATTCCTCCGTAAAGTGTTTTTTTGGTAATGTTTTAACATTATAACACTTTTTGACCGGTAAGTGGGTCGGTAATTTCAAGTAAGGCCATAATTACTGCCATACGTACATATTTTCCGTTCTGTACCTGCTTGAAATATGCAGCACGGTTGTCGTCATCAACGTCTGTTGATATTTCATCAACTCTTGGAAGTGGGTGTAAAACCGGCATATCAGGCTTGGCAAGATTAAGTTTTTCACGGTTGAGAATATATGTATCTTTGAGGCGTAAGTATTCATCTTCGCTAAAAAAACGTTCCTTTTGTACTCGTGTCATATAGAGTACATCAAGCTTAGGAAGTGTTTCTTCAAGGCTTGAAACCTCATAATATTCTGAATTATAAGGTTTTAATGTGTCTTCTATTGTATATGCGGGCACTTTTAATTCATCTGGAGAGATAAAGTAAAAACGGTTGTTTTTGTAACGCACAAGACTGTTTACGAGTGAGTGTACAGTTCGTCCGAATTTTAAGTCGCCGCAGAATCCGATAGTAATATTATCAAGGTGGCCTTTCAGTTGTCTTATGGTCATTAAATCGATGAGAGTCTGTGTCGGGTGATTATGTCCGCCATCACCGGCATTTATTACAGGAATTGAAGAATACATTGATGCAACCAGCGGTGCACCTTCTTTTGGATGTCTCATTGCAATAATATCAGCGTAGCAGCTTACAACACGGGAAGTATCGGCAACTGTTTCACCTTTACTTGCACTTGACATTTCAGCACCGGCGAATCCTATTACCTGACCTCCAAGGCTGAGCATTGCTGATTCAAATGACAGACGTGTTCTTGTACTTGGCTCATAAAAGAGTGTTGCAATTCTTTTTCCGTCGGCAACATGGCTGTAGGCATCAGGATTTTGTTTGATTCTGTCAGCAAGATCTAATAAATTTTTAGTTTCTTCAAGTGTAAAATCAAGTGGGTCAATTAAGTGTCTCATAACCATTCTCCCTTTGTTAAATATTGATTTCGTTCAGCTCCTACAGAAATAAACTGAATTTCATGATTCAAAAGATGTTCAAGAGTTTCAATGTATTTTCTTGCATTTTCAGGCAGCTCTTCATATTTCCTGCATTTTGAAATGTCAGTATTCCAGCCAGGAAGCATTTGGATGACAGGAGTCATGCTGTCTAAATCGTCTAATGGGTCAAATTCCGTTATGATTTCATCGTTTAATTTATATGATGTGATTACCGGAATTTCATCCATATGGCTTAATACATCGAGTTTTGTGAGTGCGATTTTATCAGCATTCTGGCATTTCAGACCATAAGCAGAGGCTACGGCGTCAAATGGACCGACACGGCGAGGACGTCCTGTTGCAGCACCGTATTCACCGCCGGATTTTCTTAGTGATTCCATCCATTTTTCCGGCATTGCTTTTTCTGCCGTGAATGGTCCTGCACCGACACATGTAGAATAAGCCTTTAACACACCGACGATGTGGTCAGGCAAAGTTCCCGGAATGCCGGCACCGATAGGACCATATGCGGAGATAGTTGATGAGCTTGAGGTGTATGGGAAAATTCCATAATCGATGTCACGCATGGCACCGAGCTGAGCCTCAAGAACAACTTTTTGGTGATTGGAGAGGGCAGCTGCAATGTAATTTCCGGTATCTGTAATATATGGAGCAAATTGTTCAGCCTTTTTTTCACACCATGATAAAAGAGCCGGATAAGACATTGGAGCTTGGTGGTAGCAGCCGCCCAGTTCCAGATTTTTGTATTCAAGCATAGTTTTTAATCTTGATTGAATATGTGGTTTGTCAAGATGTAGAAGGTCGCCGAGACGCAATGTTTTTTTCTTATATTTATCGCTGTATGCGTATGCAATGCCGCGGCGTGTAGAACCAAAGGCAGAACCTGTTTTTGCAAGTCTGTCTTCTTCAAGTTCATCCTGGATTTTATGCCATGGCATTGATATAGTAGCATGCTTTGAGAGCTTTAAATTCTGAGGAGAAATTACAATTCCTTTTTCTCTTATGCTTTCAATCTCGTTTTCAAGATGGTCTAAATCTACAACCATGCCATCACCCAGAACGCATGTGACATCTGGATGTAATATTCCTGATGGAAGAAGATTAAGTACAAATTTACAATTGTTTGTTACGACTGTATGTCCGGCATTGTTTCCGCCTTGATATCTGACAACAACATCGGCATTTTCGGCAAGCAGATCGATTACACGGCCTTTGCCTTCATCGCCCCAGTTGATTCCTGTTACTGCTGTAAGCATATTAGCCTCCTTGTTTTCCGAAGGAAAATGCGACCGCTATGGGAGCAGAGGCTTTTCCTCCTTGTTTTCCGAAGGAAAATGCGACCGCTATGGGAGCAGAGGCTTTTCCTCCTTGTTTTCCGAAGGAAAATGCGACCACTATGGGAGCAGAGGCTTTTCCTCCTTGTTTTCTTTTTCAGAATTGGCTAAATTATACTATTGAATTTGCGATAAGTAAAAACTATAATTGATATAATAAACATAAGCAATTGATATGACAGATGAACGTTTATAGCGATTGCAGATTTCTGACATAATAAGAATAAACAGGAGGCAGGGGGTTATGAATGTAAATTTTGAGTATTATAAGATTTTTTTCTATGTGGCGAAGTATCATAATTTTACAAAAGCCGCACATGTACTTGGAAACAGCCAGCCAAATGTTACGAGAGCAATGAATTGTCTGGAACAGCAGATTAACACACTTTTGTTTGTGAGAACAAACAGAGGAGTTGAGCTTACGCCTGAGGGTGAAAAACTGTACATAAGGGTCTCAGCGGCAATGGCACAGATATTTGAGGCAGAGGAGGAACTTTCTGACAGCATGAGCCTTTCGCACGGAAGTATTTCTATCGGAGCGAGCGAGACGGCTCTTAATATATTTCTTCTTGATAAATTGAAATCGTTTCATATGATGTATCAGGGAATAAGGCTGAAAATATATAATCACTCAACACCTCAGGCGATAGATGCAGTTAAGAATGGAATAATTGATTTTGCGGTTGTATCCACGCCAGCAGATGTTGAGTCACCATTAAAAAGCGTGAAATTAGTTCCGTTCAGGGAGATTCTTATAGGTGGAAAAACATTTACGGCACTTGGAAGCCAGGAACTTTCGCTCAGCGAATTAAAGGATTATCCGCTTATATGTCTTGGACGAGAGACAGCAACGTATGATTTTTATAACAAAATATTTTTGTCGCATGGACTTGAACTTAATCCGGACACGGAGGCGGCAACGACAGACCAGATACTTCCTCTTGTGAAGAGTGAACTTGGGCTTGCATTTATTCCAGAGCCGATGGCGGCAGAGGCAATTAATAAAAATGAAATTGTCAGAATCCAGTTAAGAGATGAAATTCCCGGAAGAAATATCTGTATGGTATACGATTCAAGACATCCCCTCAATTCTGCGGCAAGAGAATTGCAGAAAGTTATTATGGAAGGCAGGTAGAATATGACACTTCAACAATTAAAATATGCAATAACAGTTGCACAGACAGGAACGATTACAGAGGCTGCAGAAAAGTTATATATTTCACAGCCGAGCCTTACTAATGCAATACACGAACTTGAAAAAGAAATGAATATTGAAATATTTACAAGAACTAATAAAGGAATAATTGTTTCAAAAGACGGTGAGGATTTTCTGGGATATGCGAGGCAGGTGCTGGAACAGGCAGAGGTTCTTGAAGATAAATATAAAGGTGGCGGTGGTGGAAAGAAGAAATTCTGTATTTCAACGCAGCATTATTCATTCGCGGTTAATGCATTTGTTGATTTGATAAAAAAATACGGACAGGATGAATATGATTTCAGCATACGTGAGACGCAGACGTATGAGATTATAGAAGATGTTGCTAAGATGAACAGTGAGTTGGGAATTATTTTTATGGATGATTTTAATGATGTCGTTCTTAATAAAATTTTAAAATCCAATGATTTGGAATTCCATCAGCTTTATTCGGCAAAACCACATGTTTTCATAAGCAGGAGGCACCCACTGGCTGGAAAGCAAATTATTACAAATGAACAGCTGGAAGCATATCCGTATTTGTCATATGAACAGGGAGAGCACAATTCGTTTTATTTTTCAGAGGAAATATTTTCAACTTATGAAAGAAAGAAAAATATCAGGGTGAGAGACCGTGCAACGCTTTTTAATCTGCTTATAGGATTAAACGGATATACGGTATGCAGCGGAATTATTGACAAAAAACTTAATGGAAAAGATATAATTGCAGTTCCGCTTGCAGATGAAAAAGATATGCGTATAGGATATATCACACATAGAAAAGGCATGATAAGCAGGCTTGGAAATACATATATTGAAGCATTAAAAAAGTATCTGCAATAATGGGAAGTAATATCAAATAGAATAATTTGACATAGTTTTAAACTATGTCAAACATATATTTTTATGTATTATACAGATGACAAAACTTCAATTTATAATAAGACTCACAGAAAACAGAAAATTATTATAAATTTGGAGGAAAAATAGATGAGCAGATTAGAAACACCATTCAGATATGACCATGTTGGAAGCTTTTTGCGTCCTGAAAAATTAAAGGAGGCAAGAAGAAAGTTCGATGATGGTGATATCGGATATGAGGAGTTAAAGAAGGTTGAAGATGAAGCTATTACAGAACTTGTAGGCAAATTAAAAGAAATAGGATACCATGTTATCACGGATGGTGAGTTTAGAAGAGCAACATGGCATCTTGATTTTATGTGGGGATTTGACGGAGTAGGACATGTTGAGACAAAGACAGGACTTCCGTTCCATGGCGAAGCTGCAATGATTGATGATACATTTCTTGTTGGAAAGGTAAAAGTATCAAAGGAGCACCCTTTTGTGGAACATTTCAGATTTGTAAAGCAGTTTGAGGACGAAGAAACAGTTGCAAAACAGACAATTCCTGCACCGGCACAGTTCCTTGCACAGTTTACAATGCCTTTCAACAGAGTTGAGACAGAAAAGTATTATTCATCTGACGATGAACTTGCAGATGATATTGTAAAGGCTTATGCTTCATTTATTGATGATTTATACAAAGCAGGCTGCCGCAATCTTCAGCTTGATGACTGTACATGGGGCATGCTGGCAGATAAGACAGCAACTTTGGTATATGGGAAAAAGACATTTGAAGGATTAAAAGAAGTCCAGAAATTATATAAAGATATTAATAACAGAGTGATTGACCAGGCACCGGAGGATATGATTATTAATACACATGTGTGCCGTGGCAATTTCCATTCTACATATGCAAGCAGCGGTGCGTATACACCCGTTGCAGACGTGCTTTTCGGCGAGGAAAATGCAAATGCATATTATCTTGAATTTGATGATGAGCGTTCAGGTGGATTTGAGCCTCTTGCAAAGGTTTCAGGCAATAAGAAGGTTGTGCTTGGTCTTATAACAACAAAATCACCTGTACTTGAGGATAAAGCACAGGTGATAGCAAGAATCCGTGAAGCAGAAAAGTTTGCCCCTCTTGACAGATTATATCTTAGTCCGCAGTGTGGATTTGCATCTTGCGAAATCGGAAATAAGCTCACAGAAGACGAGCAGTGGGCAAAACTTAAACTTGTTAAAGAAATCGCAGAAGAGGTATGGGGAAAGTAGAATAAGAACGGTAGTGCCGGATTACTTCCACTGACCGAAAAAGTCTTCAAGTTTGTTGAGAGACTTTGTAAGAACGGCAGCCTCTTCTTCGTTCAGACTATCCATAACGCTGTCAATCATGTCTTTGTGAAATGCAGCATGATGTTTGTATGCACTCACGCCTTTTGGTGTGAGTGTGGCAAATACGATTCTTCTGTCTTTCGGATTGCGTGTACGTATTATATATCCCTTTTTGACAAGTGCATTCATTCCTATAGTAAGTGTTCCCATTGTAACTCCGAGTGTTTTGGAGATGGCAGTCATTGTACGTGGTTCTTCTGTTCCGACGGCTTCAATAATATGCATATCTGTAACGGAAATGTCTTTGAATTCATCAGTTATGATGGCTTTTTCCTCTACGTCTAAAATGTCATTAAACAGTTTTACAAGTAAATTATTCAAAACTTCAAATGTATCCATAAGAAGCACCTGCTCTTTCTTTGTAATATGTTTTAATAATAAAATACGAATCTTTTTCTATAGTATATACGAAATAAGTCCTATTTGCAATGAATTTGATTTGCTTTTTTGTGCCTTACGTAGTATCATAAATACGTATATGTAGTTCGTTACTAAAAAGGAGAAATATATGAAGTTCATAGCAATCGGAGAATTGATGTTAAGATTATCTCCGCCAAATTATGAAAAGATTGTATCTACTCATAATTATATTGTAAATTATGGCGGTGCTGAGGCAAACGTGGCAGTATCTTTGGCAAATCTCGGAGTTGACAGTACATTCTTTACTGTACTTCCGGATTCAGATATTGGTAAGTCTGCTATTAATTATTTTAAGGCAAATGATGTACATACAAAGCATATTATCAAGGCAGACGGAAGAATGGGACTGTATTATCTTGAAGAGGGTGTATCTGTAAGACCTTCACAGGTAATCTATGACCGTTCAGGTTCTGCATTTGCTGAATATGACTATAAGGATGTAGATTTTGAAAATATATTAAAAGATTATGACTGGCTTCATTTAAGCGGTATTACACCGGCACTTTCATATAACTGCCGCCGCCTTATAGACAAGGCTGTTAAGGCTGCAAAGAAGCTTGGACTTACTGTAAGTTTTGACCCTAATTTCAGAAGTACATTATGGTCATTTAGTACAGCCAGAGATGTTCTTAGTAAGTATCTTCCATATGTAGATGTATTGATTGGTATAGAACCTATTCATGTATACAATCCGGACGGAACAGATGTCAAAGATGGTCTTACAATGGATCCGTCTTTTAAGGATATGGACAGAGTATTTAAGGCTATTGATGAGCAGTATCATATGAAAGCAATCGGAAGAACTGTAAGATATGTCCACTCAGGCAGCAACAATTCTCTCAAAGCTTTCTTCTATACTAATGGAGAGACTTATGAGAGTAAGACGATTAACTTTGAAATTGTTGACCGTGTCGGTGGTGGTGATGCATTTTCATCAGGTCTTATTTATGCACTTATGCAGAATGATATGACACCACAGGAGACAGTTGATTTTGCTGTTGCATCTTCTGTAATGAAGCATGCTATCCGAGGCGATACAAATATCACAAGTGTAGATCAGATTAAGAGACTTATGAACAACGCTTCATTTGATGTACAAAGATAATTATGTGATTTTTAGTACAATTTGTACTAAGATAAGAGCAAGGCATACAAGTGCTTGACATTTCAGACCTTGTTATATACAATAAAGCCAACTGCAATGACGAAGACAGTAGGATATAAGGAAAAGTCGCAGCGAGCCGGGGCGGTGAGAGCCGGTACGAGTAGCTTATATCTGAACATCACTTCCAAGCATCCGGGCTGAACGGAGTTTGTTTCGGGCGTGTAAGCGTAGCGGAACATGAAAGTGCTTCAATTAAGCCGGGACGGAAATCCTACCGTTAAAAGGGACGCATATGCTGGTATGTCGTAATTAAGATTAGGTCGATAATTCCCCTGTCGTTTATTACGGCAGGGGCTTTTTTAATGCGGATATCAGATTGTTTTATGTGCATGGAACATTTGCTGGTGACGCAGATTATTAGAATTGGCACAATTATGAAAGGATGGATTTTTAAGATGGTATACGAAAAGGTATCACCGGAACTTAATTTTGTTGATAGAGAAAAACAAGTCGAGAAGTTCTGGAAAGAAAATGACATTTTTGAAAAAAGTATTGAAAATCGTAAAGAGGGAGAGACATATACATTCTATGATGGTCCTCCAACGGCTAATGGTAAGCCTCATATCGGTCATGTCCTTACAAGAGTTATTAAGGATATGATTCCAAGATACCGTACAATGAAAGGATACATGGTTCCACGTAAGGCAGGATGGGATACACATGGTCTTCCTGTTGAGCTTGAAGTTGAAAAGAAGCTCGGACTTGATGGCAAGGAACAGATTGAAGAGTATGGTCTTGAGCCATTTATCAAGCATTGTAAAGAGAGTGTATGGAAATATAAGGGCATGTGGGAGGATTTCTCATCTACTGTAGGTTTCTGGGCTGATATGGATAACCCTTATGTTACTTATGACAATAACTTTATCGAGTCTGAATGGTGGGCTTTAAAGCAGATTTGGGATAAGGGACTTCTTTATAAAGGTTTTAAGATTGTTCCTTACTGTCCAAGATGTGGCACACCTCTTTCTTCTCATGAGGTTGCACAGGGATATAAGGCTGTAAAAGAGCGTTCAGCAGTAGTACGTTTCAAGGTTGTCGGTGAAGATGCTTATTTCCTTGCATGGACAACAACGCCTTGGACACTTCCGTCTAATGTTGCCCTTTGTGTAAACCCTGATGAGACATATGTTAAGGTAAAAGCTGCTGACGGATATACTTATTATATGGCAGAGGCACTTCTTGACAAAGTATTAGGCGGACTTGCAGTTAAGGCGGGACAGACTGTAAAAGGCGAGTCTCTTGATGAGGATGCAAAAGACGCAAATGGTGCCGGTATTGATTATGAAGTATTAGAGACTTACAAAGGTAAGGATTTAGAGTATAAAGAGTATGAACCATTATATCAGTGTGCAGCTGATTGTGCCGCAAAACAGCACAAGAAGGGACATTTTGTTACATGTGACACATATGTAACTATGTCAGATGGTACAGGTATCGTTCATATTGCACCTGCATTTGGTGAAGATGATGCCAAAGTAGGCAGAAAATATGACCTTCCATTTGTTCAGTTTGTTGATGGCAAGGGTGATTTGACAGAAGAAACACCTTATGCCGGATTATTTGTTAAGAAAGCGGATCCGGAAGTATTAAAAGACCTTGATAAGGAAGGAAAGCTTTTTGACGCACCTAAGTTTGAACATGATTATCCATTCTGCTGGAGATGTGATACACCTCTTATTTATTATGCAAGAGAGTCATGGTTTATCAAGATGACAGATCCTGAAGTTAAGGCTAATCTCATTGCTAATAATAAGACAATCAACTGGATTCCAGAGACAATCGGAACAGGACGTTTTGGAGCATGGCTTGAAAATGTCCAGGACTGGGGTATCAGCCGTAACCGTTATTGGGGTACACCGCTTAATATCTGGCAGTGTGAGGATTGTGGCGAAATGCTTTCAATCGGAAGCATTGCAGAACTCAAGGAACATTCAGACAACTGTCCTGATGATATCGAGCTGCACCGTCCATATATCGATGCGGTTACATGCAAGTGTGGCAAGTGTGGCGGCACAATGAAGAGAGTTCCGGAAGTTATCGACTGCTGGTTCGATTCAGGTTCAATGCCATTTGCACAGCATCACTATCCATTTGAAAATAAGGAATTATTTGAACAGCAGTTCCCAGCCAAGTTTATTTCAGAAGCTGTTGACCAGACAAGAGGATGGTTCTATTCACTTCTTGCTATTTCAACACTCTTATTTAACAAGGCACCTTACGAAAATGTTATCGTTTTAGGACATGTTCAGGATGCTGACGGCCAGAAGATGAGTAAATCAAAGGGCAATGCAGTAGATCCGTTTGATGCATTACAGAAACACGGAGCAGATGCAATCCGCTGGTATTTCTATGAAAATTCAGCACCATGGCTTCCTAACCGTTTCCATGACAAGGCTGTTACAGAAGGTCAGAGAAAGTTCATGGGTACAATCTGGAACACATATGCATTCTTCGTATTATATGCAAATATTGATGATTTTGATGCAACAAAATATACTTTGGAATATGATAAGCTTCCAGTAATGGATAAATGGATTCTTTCAAAGTTAAATACAATGGTTAAGACTGTTGATGACAATCTTAACAACTACAAGATTACAGAGACTGCAAGAGTTCTTGAAGATTTTGTTGATGAACTTTCTAACTGGTATGTAAGAAGATGCCGTGAGAGATTCTGGGCAAAGGGAATGGAACAAGATAAGATTAATGCTTACATGACATTGTATACAACACTTGTTACACTTTGTAAAGCAGCAGCTCCAATGATTCCGTTTATGACAGAGAGCATTTACAGAAATCTTGTATGCAGCATTGACAAGACAGCACCTATAAGCGTTCACCTTTGCGATTTCCCTAAGGTAAATGAAGACTGGATTGATACAAAACTTGAAGAGAACATGGAAGATGTCCTTAATGCAGTTGTAATCGGACGTGCATGCCGAAATGCAACAAATATCAAGAACAGACAGCCAATCGGAAAGATGTTTATCAAGGCACCATGGAAACTTGATGATTTCTTTACAAATATTATCGCAGATGAGCTTAATGTAAAGAGCGTTGAATATAAGGATGATGTAAGAGATTTCACATCATACACATTCAAGCCGCAGCTTAAAACATTGGGACCTAAGTATGGCAAGTTCCTCGGTGAAATCAGAAAGCAGCTTTCAGAACTTGATGGCAATAAGGCTATGGATGACCTTAACAATGCAGGATATATCACACTTTCTGTAAATGGACAGGATATTCAGCTCGAAAAGGCAGATCTCCTTATCGAGATGGTTCAGGCAGAAGGATATGTTGCCAATTCTGATAAGGGAATTACAGTTGTTATGGATACAAAGCTTACACCTGAACTTATCGAGGAAGGTTTTGTAAGAGAACTTGTAAGTAAAATCCAGACAATGCGTAAGGATGCAGGATTTGAAGTTATGGACAGAATCAATGTATATGTTTCTGGAAATGATAAGATTGCAGCTCTTATGGAGAAAAATGCAGAACAGGTTAAAGCAGTTGTACTTGCTGACAATATTATTGCCGGTGAAGCAAAAGGATTTACAAAGGATTGGAATATCAACGGCGAAGATGTAACTTTAGGCGTTGAAAAACAGTAATTAAACAGCAGATTATAAAAGTGTCCGGTTTTGGTAAAAATAAACCGGGCACTTATTTGCATTTTAAGTAATTAATGTAGTATAATTATAATGCTTTAAACATTTTATCAATACCATATTTCAGGAGGAAAAATGAATGAGTAATACTTCATGGTTTAATAAAGATGAATTCAAGAAAAATATTATAAGCAACTGTAAATCCTTATTCAGAAAAAATATTGATGAGGCAGATAAACAGCAGCTTTTCCAGTCTGTAGCATATGCTGTAAAGGAAATTATAATTGATAGATGGATTGCGACACAGAAGGAATATGCAAAACAGGATAAAAAGACTGTTTACTATATGTCTATGGAATTCCTTATGGGCAGGGCTTTAGGTAACAATATGATTAATCTTATGGCATATGATGAAATGAAGGAAGTTCTTGAAGAACTTGGCATGGATATTAATGTCATAGAGGACCAGGAACCTGATGCAGCACTCGGTAACGGTGGTCTGGGAAGACTTGCCGCATGTTTCCTTGATTCACTTGCAACACTTGAATATCCGGCATATGGATGCGGAATACGTTATAAATATGGTATGTTTAAGCAGGAGATTAAAGATGGCTATCAGGTAGAAGTTCCTGATAACTGGCTTAAAGACGGTAATCCGTTTGAGATTAAGCGTTCTGAATATCCGACAGTAGTTAAGTTCGGAGGATATGTACGTTCATACAGAGATGAAAAGACAGGAAGAGATATGTTTGTTCAGGAGGATTACAGAGCTGTAACAGCTATTCCTTATGATGTTCCTGTTGTTGGATATGGCGTAAATACAGTTAATACATTAAGAATATGGGATGCAGAACCGGTAGATACATTTAATTTAAGTTCATTTGATAAGGGTGATTATCAGAAAGCGGTTGAGGAAGAGAACCTTGCAAAGAATATTGTTGAGGTACTTTATCCTAATGATAATCATTATGCAGGTAAGGAACTTCGTTTAAAACAGCAGTATTTCTTTGTATCAGCCAGCGTACAGCGTGCGATTGCACAGTATAAGGAAAGACATGATGATGTAAGAAAGCTTTATGAAAAGGTAACTTTCCAGCTTAATGATACACATCCTACAGTAGCTGTAGCGGAACTTATGAGAATTCTCATGGACGAAGAAGGTCTTGAATGGGATGAAGCATGGGATGTAACAACTAAGACTGTTGCATATACAAATCATACAATTATGGCAGAAGCACTTGAAAAATGGCCAATTGAGCTTTTCTCAAGACTTCTTCCTAGAATTTATCAGATTGTGGAGGAGATTAATCGTCGTTTTGTAGAAGAAATAAAGGCTAAGTATCCGGGCAATCAGGATAAAATCCGCAAGATGGCAATTATTTATGATGGTCAGGTTAAGATGGCTAATCTTGCAATATGTGCAGGATATTCTGTAAATGGTGTTGCAAAACTTCATACGGAGATTCTTGAAAAGCAGGAACTTAAAGATTTCTATGAAATGATGCCGGAGAAGTTCAATAATAAGACTAATGGTATCACACAGAGAAGATTCCTTCTTCATGCAAATCCGCTTCTTGCAGCATGGATTACAGACAAAATCGGCGATGGATGGATTACAGATTTAACACAGCTTAAAAAGCTTAAAGTATATGTTGATGATGCAAAATGCCAGCAGGAGCTTATGCAGATTAAGTATAAAAATAAGGTTCGCCTTGCAAAATATATAAAAGAGCATAATGGAATTGATGTTGACCCGAATTCTATTTTTGATGTCCAGGTTAAGAGACTTCATGAATATAAGAGACAGCTTCTTAATATTCTTCATGTAATGTATCTTTACAATGAAGTAAAGAAGAATCCTGATATGGATATTAAGCCAAGAACATTTATTTTTGGTGCAAAAGCAGCCGCAGGTTATAAGATTGCAAAGCAGACAATCAAACTTATCAACAGCGTTGCAGATGTAATTAATAACGATGCTTCAATTAATGGCAAGATTAAGGTAGTATTTATTGAAAATTACAGAGTTTCAAACGGCGAAATCATATTTGCGGCAGCAGATGTAAGCGAACAGATTTCTACAGCATCAAAGGAAGCATCAGGTACAGGTAATATGAAGTTCATGCTCAACGGAGCCATGACACTTGGTACAATGGATGGTGCTAATGTTGAGATTGTTCAGGAAGTCGGAATTGAAAATGCTGTAATATTCGGACTTTCATCTGATGAAGTTATCCGATATGAAAATGAGGGCGGTTATGACCCAATGGAGATATTTAATAATGACCAGAATATCCGTGAGGTATTGATGGAACTTATCAATGGCAAATATTCTCCTGATGATACAGAAAGATTCAGAGATATTTACAATTCACTCCTTAATAATCAGGGCGGCAGAAGAGCGGACACATACTTCATACTCAAGGATTTCCGTTCATATGCGGATGCACAGAAGATTATTAACGAAAGATATTCTGATGAAAAGGCATGGGCAAAGTCAATGATGTTAAATATTGCCAGTGCCGGTAAGTTCTCATCAGACAGAACTATTGAAGAATATGTTCATGATATCTGGAAGCTTGAAAAAGTTCACATTCCGGATGTGAAATAATTTTATAAAAATTTATAATGAGTATGCCTCGTTTATCGTTTTGACGGTGCGGGGCATATTTTTTATTTTAGCTGCATATGCTTTTATATCATATGATTCTATGCCGGATTATTTCTATGATTCTATGTTGGATTATTCCGGCTTGATGAATTCTTGATTAAGAGGGGATTTTTTGCAGATATGAAAAAAATACTTACGGTCATATTGATATTTTGTATATATGTTGCTGTGCCGGCTGTGATAACTTTGTCGGTTAATTCTGATGATTCGCAGGGGGTATCTCAGGAAAATATTTATGGACCGAGGGTTAATGTTAAATATAAAAATGGAACAAAATCTGTATCGGTAAATGAATATGTCACAATGGTTCTTGCAAAAAGATTTGAGTCAGGTGATGAGACGGAAACGTTAAAGGCTATGGGTATAATGATAAGAACAGATATTTACCGTGTTATGGGGGATGAGATGAGTGTTGACAGCGAAACGCTTGGCATGGAGTATTTCACAAAAAATGTGATGAAAAATGAATGGGGGAATAATTTCGAGGAATATTATAATCATGTAAATGACAGTGTAATGTCAACAGGTCAGATGGTTATAACATATAATAATAATCTGATTGATGCAAAATATTCGCGTGTGTGCAATGAAAAGACGCTTTCCGGCACGGAACTTCTGGGAGCGGATTATGCATATCTGGTGCCGGCAGACTGCCCGGAAGATATGACAAGCCCTGATTTTCTCAAAACTGAGGAATATTCAAAAAAACAGTTTGTAAAAAAAATAAATACCGCATATAAGGATTCCGGGCTGGATGAAAATAATCCGTTTGGCGATATTCAGGTGGTTTCACAGACTAATATGGGGTATGTGACAAAAATTCAAGTGGGAAATGTTGTAATGTCGGGTGATGTATTTGCAAAAATACTGGGACTTAATTCGCCTTTTTTTGCAATTAAAGATGGAAAAATTACAACCAAAGGAAAGGGAAGCGGATTCGGAGTCAGCCTTTATACTGCAAATATTATGGCACGTTCGGGCAGTACATATGAAGATATAATTAATAAATTTTATTCCGGTGTAGCAATTGTGAGCAGATAAAATCATATAAAGGACACTGTGGTATCGGTTCGTGTAATAATAATGAAGAAAGACAGTTTGAATAATCCTGTATAAATCGGGCAACATATTAACATAAATTGTAGCAATGGAGGTTATGTTAATATGAAAGGCAAGAGTAAAGGTTGGGGAAAAGAGAAAATTATTTCTGCAATAGTTGCCTGTGCGGTTATACTTACGCTTTCGGTAGGTGTTTATTCAGTTGTGAAAGAGAGCAGGCGTGCCAATGATAATAAAAATAATGTAGTTGACCTTAATGAGAGAACGCAGAATAATGTTGCAATAAGAACGGAGGATGGAGGAGTAGAGCCTGAAAACACCGACTCGTCAGATTCTAAAGAAGATGCAGCCACGGGTGATGATGACCCTATGGGTAATGAAATAGCATCGGTTAATAATTCCGGCACAGGAAGTACGTCAGATGTTTCGTCAAATAGCGTAAATGAAAATAGTGTAAATGAAGATTTACAGGCAGATGACAAGCAGGAACAGGTTCCGGTGGCGGCTTCGGTAAAAAAGAATCCTCTTGATGCATATTCATTTAGAGAGTCAGACAGTCTTTTACGTCCTGTAAATGGAGATGTTGTTTTAAAGTACAGCATGGACAGTACGATTTATTTTGAATCACTTAATGTATACAAGTGTAATCCGGCAATTTCTATTGCGGCAAATGTGGGGGACAGCGTTGCTGTTGCAGCAGATGGAATTGTCCAGTCAGTAGTTGATAGTGAAGAGACAAAAACAACAGTTACCGTAGGACTTGGGGATGGCTATGAGGCGACATATGGTTTGCTTGACGGCGTCAACGTAAAATCCGGTGATAGTGTATACAAAGGACAGCATCTTGGAACAGTAGCAGAACCAAGTGCATATTATGTAAAAGAGGGTGCAAATTTGTATTTTAAACTTACAAAAGACGGAATACCTGTTAATCCGGTGGATTATTTTGAATAACGTAAGATAATCGGCATCCGGTTAAAAATTTACAAAAAGGCTGTAAGGGTTGTCATTGCTGTAAATGCAGAAATTTTGTTGTATTGGGTGGATATATAGGATGTGCCGGGTGCTTTATATAGATGTGGGGGCGATATGCTCCCGCGGTACATATGCAATATTTATACAATAAAAAATATTTTTACGTTGCATATTTATTGAGTTTATGATATATATAATATAAATATGCATATTTATATTAAAAGGGAGAAAAACATCGATGTAATAAAAGAATATTGGAGACAGAAAAAGAAAATACATATCTTGATGCAGCAATGCATGTCATTGATAATGACCCATATTGTAAAGGGATGTATGGGTATCTTAAAAACAATCGTTTATGGTTTGAGCGATTCAGAGCATTTCTGAAAGGTAAAAAAACATTACCGTTATTATATGATCCGTTTTTTAAAAAAATATTTAGTCCTGTAGAACATAGAGAACGTCTTTCAGAACTTGTCAGCTGCCTGTTAGGACAGCAGGTAACAGTTCTTGAAGTTTATCCGGCGGAGGATTCTCAATTTATTGGAATATTTGTCATTATGGATATGGTTGTGCGTATGTCGGATGGCAGTATTGCAAATATTGAAATTCAAAAAGTTCCGTATGATTTTCCTGCTGAAAGAATATCATGTTATTCAGCGGACCTTGTGTTGAGGCAGTATAAAATGCTTACGGGTTCAAAAAATGAAATTGAATCTGAAAATGATAGTGATGATGGGGACGATGTGGGGGAGGAAGTTTCTTATAAGAGTATGAGAAAAGTTCATACAATAATACTTTTTGAAAAGAGCAGTGCAAATTTACAAAGCGAATTTGATGAAAAATTTTATTTTCACGTGGGGAAAACAGTGTTTAATACAGGTATAAAGATTAATCTTCTACAGGATTTCCTGCTTATAAGCCTTGACACCTTTAAAAAATACAGATATTCTGATATTATCACAGGGCGTACAAATGTGACTGAGTATGATTGCGATAAAACACAATATAGTGATGGAATATCAGATAAAATGGTGTCGGACAGAATTAAGTATATGTCGTTATTCGTTGCTGAGACACCTGAAGAGATAGATAGATTAGTTGCATTATTTCCGGATCTGGAATCGGTACGTCATGATATTAATGAATATCTGGTTAGACCAAAGGAGGTCCTTAATATGTTTTCCGAAGCATTAAGAATATTAGACAGAAATACGGCGAATCTAATGGTAGACAGATTAAAAGAAGAGGTTGACAGCCTGAAGGGTGAAAATGACAGCTTGAAAGACGAAAATACACGTTTAAAAGAGGAAATAGAAAATTTAAAGAAAAATAGTAAATAGAAGTTGTTTTATAAGTGTTGAAAAAAGGAGGTCCTTAATATGTGGTTTGACGAAGCAGTAATTTATCAGATATATCCACTTGGCTTATGTGGAGCACCGTTGGTAAATAATGGTGGTGAATGTGAGGAAGAGGCCGGGAATCATAGAATTTTAAGAATTCTGGATTGGATAGACCATATTAAGTCAATGGGAACGTCATGCGTATTATTTAATCCATTATTTGAGAGTGATGCACATGGTTATGATACAAGGAATTATAATAAAGTGGACAGGCGTCTCGGAACAAATGAAGATTTTAAGAAAGTCTGCGATGCGATTCATGCATCAGGCATGAAAGTTATGCTTGATGGAGTGTTTAATCATGCAGGACGTGGATTTTTTGCATTTGAAGATGTAAGACAGAAAAAATGGGACAGCAGATACAAGGACTGGTTTCACATATCGTTTGATGGAAATACCAATTATAATGATGGATTCTGGTATGAAAGCTGGGAAGGCTGTAATGAGCTTGTAAAACTTAATCTGTCAAATCCTGAAGTAAAAGAATATTTGTTTGACGCGGTAAAAAACTGGGTTAATGAATATGACATAGACGGCTTGCGGCTTGATGTTGCATATTGTCTGGACAGGCAGTTTTTGTCAGAATTGAGACATTTTACCGATGGGCTGAAGAACGAATTTGTATTAATGGGTGAGACTCTTCACGGAGATTATAACCAATGGGTTAATGATAACGCATGCTACAGCGTTACAAATTATGAATGTTATAAAGGCATTTATTCAAGTTTTAATTCTTCCAACATGCACGAAATAGCATATAGCCTTAACAGACAATTTGGTAATGAACAGTGGTGCATATACCGTGGAAAACATCTGTTTTCTTTTGTTGACAATCATGATGTTACAAGAATTGCAAGTATTCTTGAAAATAAAAATAATCTTTTTCCTGTATATGGTCTTTTGTTTGGCATGCCTGGAGTTCCCGGTGTTTATTATGGAAGTGAGTGGGGAATTACAGGAGAAAAATGTAATGGCGACAACACATTGCGTCCTGCAATAGAAAAGCCGGAACATAATGAACTTACAGATTGGATAACAGCTCTTGCAAATGCGAAACAAAAAAGCAAGGCGTTGTGTTACGGAGGTTACAGAAATCTTCTTACAATGCCGAAGCAGCTTATATTTGAAAGAGAATGTGATACAGAAAGAGTTATCGTTGCTGTTAATTCTGACAGCAATGTATATCATGCTGATTTTGATGCAAGATCGGGAAAAGCAGTTGATTTGATAACAGGAAAAGAGCATGATTTTGGCGGTGGAAGTGATTTACAGCCATATTCATGTGTATTTTGGAAAACGGAGAGATAGAAATTATGGATTTAGCAATTATAGCAGTAAAGCAGGTGCTTGAGATGTTTCTTATGATACTTGCTGGTTTCATATGTTTTAAAACAGGAGTAATCAAGGAAGAAGGTAAAAAAGCATTGTCTGATCTGCTTTTATATCTTGTGGTACCTGCAATGATTGTTAATTCGTATCTTGTAGAACATGATTCATCAATGACAGGAAATCTTGTCAGAATGCTTATATATAGTATACTTATGGTCGGAACAGGTCTTGTAATTACTTATGCAGTTTTGTTTTCAAAGAAAAATAAAGACAGAGGAATTATGCGGTTTGCATGTGGATTTTCCAATGCGGCATATATGGGATTTCCACTTATTCAGGCACTTTTCGGTGCGGAGGGAATACTTTATGCAAGCGTATATGTTACTGTATACAATATTTTGTTGTGGACGGTTGGATATTCGTTTGTCACGAAAAAAGTAAATGTAAAGGAGATTGCAAAGAGTATACTTACAGCACCGTGTATAATTGCTGTGTTTATAGGACTTATTTTATATGGATTAAATGTGCATGTGCCGGATATTATAGGCACTCCGCTTTCAATGATTGCCGCAATAAATACACCGGGTTCAATGATTATTACAGGTGTAACTATTGCGGGCAGCAGTATGGCTGTTCTTTTAAAAAACAAGCGTCTGTTTGAAGTTATAGGAATAAGGCTTTTTCTTATTCCGGCAGCATGCCTTCTTGTAATGTATCTTATCGGTGGTAACGGTACAACAGCAATGGTTGCACTTATGCTTGAGGCATGTCCTTGTGCAGCTATAACAACAATGTTTTCAATAGAATTCGGACATGATGAGAATCTTGCATCAGGTTCGGTTGTATTTACGACACTTCTTTCTATAATAACATTGCCATTATATGCACTTATATTAACAAATATTATAAAATAGGCATTATCGCTACATATTTAAACATCATAATAAAATGGCATATGCTTCCTGCCATAACAAATAAGTGAAAGATTTCATGTGACCCAAAATATTTATGCTGTGCATTAAATATAGGAAGCTTCAGTGCGTAAATGACACCGCCGATTGTATATATAATTCCACCGGCAAGAAGCCAATTGAATGCGGCTTTTGGAAGTGCATTAATAATCTGTGTAAATGCAAGAACGCAAATCCAGCCCATGAGAATATACAATACTGAAGAAACCCATTTTGGACATGTTACCCAGCAGAGCTTGAAAATGATTCCAAGAGTGGCAATTCCCCATACAAGAGCAAGAAGAACAAGTCCGATGTGTCCATGAAGTACAATTAAACATACTGGTGTGTAGGAACCGGCAATAAGCACAAATATCATGCAATGGTCAAGCTTTTTTAAAATCATATTGACCTTTGGAGAAAGGTCGAATGTGTGGTATGTTGTGCTTGCCGCGTATAAAAGAATCATGCTTACTATAAATATAGTAAGAGAAATAACATGCACAGTGTCAGGTGCGGACAAGGCACGTATTATAAGAGGCGTTGCTGCAAATACAGCCATAAGCATTCCTATAAAATGTGTAATTGCACTGCCGGGATCTTTTATCTTAAAGTGATTACTGTTACTTGTAAAATTAGTCATAAAAATCATTCCTTTCATTAAAACGACGACAAGTGGTAATTAAAACTACGTGTTGGTGTAATGATAATACATCAAGAAGTATAAAAAATCAATACATTATTATAAAAAATTAAATAAACAAAACAGGCATATTTTAATTTTTTCTGTCTTTGGTATCCGGGTTATATTGCGGATATCAGAGACAGTTTTTCTTTTGTAAATAATGCGTAATATATTTGTTAGATAAAATAACAAAAAAACAGTGTTTTCAAACGAAAAGTATGTAAAAAATATATACAACGCACAAAAAGATATGAAAAAAATAAATTATATTGACAAAATGCCCTAAATGTTATATTTTTAACTTACTTAGATAAAACACTTATGTAAAAGTTGTTTTTGCACAGCAATGTGCGGATAGGAGGATTTATGAGGAGATTCAGAAAAGCAGCGGCACTTGGTCTTGCTGCACTGATGGCGGTCGGCTCAGTGAATTTTGCTGGAGTTACGACAGGAGCCGCTGGTCTGCCAACAACAGACGGACATGACAAGTACGTAAATAAGAACGTATTTGATGTAATTTCAAGCGACACATTTGGTACAAAGGAACTTGAGAGTCCTTTGTTTGATAAGACAAAAGGTTCTAGTGATATTACAGATTTACAGGTACCAACACTTGCATATGACGAGTCAAGTATTGGTCTTGTATGGCAGAAGCCTGAGAAATATGATAATGTAGCAGATTATAATGTTTACATTAACGGAAAACTTGCAGGTACAGCAAGAGAAAATTATAAGGTAAATGCAGCATGGGCTTCACAGTATATGGATTCTTTCTATGATTATTATACAGCTCAGGGCAAAAGTGATATAGACATGGTAAATGTAGATATCCATGCTTACAGAGCTACAGGTCTTGAAGCTGATACAGAATATACATTCAAGGTTGTTGCAATCGATAAAGATGGCAATGAACTTGGAACTGCCAAGGAAATTAAACAGAAAACAACTGCCAAAGCAGAAGTTCTTAATATTAAGGATTTTGGTGCTGAGGAATCAGAAGGTTATGTAACTTATAATGATGAAATAAATGAAAAAATTGTAAAGAATACAAAGGCTATACAGGCAGCAATTGATGCATGTCCTGAAGGCGGCAAAGTTGTAATCCCTGAAAATACAGACGGAAAGGTATTCGTAAGTGGTGCTCTCTGGCTCAAGAGCAATATGACACTTGAAGTAAATGGTACACTCTGGGCATCACCAAACAGCGACCATTTTGAAATCGGCTTCCTTATGTATCCGTTCTATACAGATACAAGAGGATGGGGACTTGTAAATGCAATGACAGCAGACGAGTCAAATCCTATTACAAATGTAAGAGTAACAGGTACAGGTACTCTTTATGGTAATGGCTGGAAGTATGGCATTAAAGATACAATAAAAGGAGACGGCTATACATCTAACAAGGGTGAGAGTACACAGGCAGGCGACCCTGCAGACACAAAGACATGGGGTACACCAAGATATGTAGGTGGTAATAATAAGAAGGTATTTGATTATGGCGTTCAGGCTGCTGATTCAGCAAGAAAATATCTTGCAAATGTATTTAACGAAGATGGAACACGTAAATATTCAGATGAACAGATTGCAGCACTTGATAAAAATGCAACAGGTATTTCTGATACAGATTTAAAGAATGCATATGCAACACGTTCAAGCCTTCTCATTATGAGAAACTGTGAAAATGTATATGTTGGTGATATCACAATTGAGAATCCATCAAACCACTCAGTAAATATTCTTGATTCAAGAAATATTGCTACAACAAATGTAAAAGTATTTTCATTTGATGGCAACAATGGTGATGGTCTTGGATTCGGATGCTCACAGAATGTTGTCTGCTGGGGTAACTTCACAGATACAGGTGACGATAACTTAGGTTTCGGTGCTTCTGTAGGTGAGGCAGCAAGAGACTGTGGAATTCAGACAAACTCAGAAATCTGGATGTTTAACAACTTCCTTCGTGAAGGTCACGGCGGACTTGCAGCAGGAAGCCACACAGGTAATGGTATTCAGGACGTTCTCTTTGAAGATACAGTAATGAATCATATTGATATGGCATTCAGATTTAAGTCAGCACCTACAAATGGTGGTTTTGGTGCCAATATTACAATGCGTGACTGTGCAGTAGCTGATACAAATCAGGGCTGGGTACTTACAACAAGTTATTCTGACCCTAACTCAGCATCTTCAACAGAGTATGCAGAGATTGGTGAGTTCTATAACTTTGCATCATACAATGTTTCAGTATATGGTGCTAACCAGAATACAATCCAGGTACTTGCAGATGTTGACCCGGTTGCAAATCCACAGAAACCATGGCATACACACCATAATTTATACTTCCAGGATATCACATTTGGAAATGTCGGCGGTAATGGTGGATTTAAGAATATGAATGGCTGGGAGACATTAATTGGTTGTGAAAATGCAGTATTTTATAATGTATATACAAAGTCATACAACAGTAAGTCAGTATCAAAGAAGACAAATAAAGCATGGAACAATCTTCAGTATTGCAAGAATATAGTATTCCAGGGGACAACATTGGATTCACTTAATGCCCGCACAGAACAGATGAAAGCATTAATGTCACCTGTGGCTGTTAAGAATAATGCAGTGACAGCAGTAAGTGCAGCAGACGGAAAGTCAGCAGATATTACATGGAATGCAGTAGAAAATGACACAAAGGTATTCTATGGTGTAGATACATATATCGGAGATACAAAGGTAGATATCAAAGATGGTATCTCAGCAACAACAGCAACTATTGATAGATTATCACCGGGTGTTGAATATACATTTAAAGTATATGTGAGCGAAGAAGGCGATACACAGAGTAAGCTTAAAAAATCAGGTAATAATAAGACATATGTAGGTGAAGCAAAAGTTACAACAACAGGTGAAAAAGATACAACACCTATTACAGCTCCTGAGGGTGCAGCAGCAGCGATAACTGCCGGAAGTGCATATTATACACATGCACAGGGCACATGGAGCAATATAGCTTTAACAGATTCAAGAGTACGTGGTTATAAGATTTATGCTAATGGCGAATTAAAGACAACAGTATATAACTATGAGATAAAGTCTTATAAAGACGCTGCAACAACAACTGTTAAAGAACAGATTGGACGTCTTACACCAGGCGTTGAAAATGCTATTAAGATTGTAGCATTTACAGATTCTGGTGTTGAATATGAGATGACAACATCAGTTGAAACATTAAAGAATTATGATTACAAAGCTCCAGTATGGGGAAATGATGCTAAGGTTACAGCTAAGGCAACAAAAGATGGCGACCTTGAGATTACATGGGATGCAGCAACAGATGATACAAAGGTTGGCGGATACCGTGTATATGTAGACGGCACAGCTTACGGTTCAGAGAAATACTTCAACCCTGTAAACGGTGCTAAGACAACAACAGAAACAACTTACACAATCAAGAAATCAGATCTTCCAGAAGGCTTTGACATGACAAAGGCTCACACAATTACAATTCAGGCCGGTGATACATGGTGGAAAGCTGAAACAACAATGGGAACATTCGATAAGATGGCTGGTTTCAACTGGACAAATAAGGGTCTCACAACAAATGAGATTGAGGCCTTCAAGAAAGGTGAAGTTAAACCTGATGTTGACCAGGCTGAAGATGCACCAAAGACAGATGTAGATAAAGAAAAGGTTGCAGATGCAGTTCTTACAGAAGAAGATAAGGCTGCATTAGCAGATGGAAAAGATATTTCTGTTAAGGTAAAAGTTGCAAACGCTGATGAAACAACAGAAGAAGCAGTAAAAGAAAAGATTGCAGCAGTTATTAAAGGCAGCACAATCGGCAAGCTCTTCGATATTACAATTGAAAAGACAGTAGACGGTGTATCAACAGAAGTAAAAGAAACAAAAAATGCTATCCAGTTTACAGTAGCAATTCCGGAGTCACTTGTTAATACAGATGCGACAAAGGAAAGAACATATGCAATCGTAAGAATTCATAATGGAGAAGCAAAAGAAGTGACTCCGATAACAGTAGAGAATGGAACAATTACATTCAGTACAAGTGAATTCTCAACATATGCTATTGTTTACACAGATGCTGATAAGACACCAGGCACACCATCAACACCAGGCACACCATCAACACCTGGTACACCATCAACACCTGATACACCATCAGCAGACAATGGAAATAATACAGGAAATGGTGCAGGAACAACAACATCAACACCATCATCACCAAATACAGGTGATATGACAATGAGAACAATAATGCCACTCACAGCAGTTATGGGTATTGCACTTCTTGGTGCAGCATATGTTCTCATGGCAAGAACAAAGAAAGAAGATTAATATATAATCTTTGGGAAAGCGTATAAGTTAAACAATTATATAAATAACTCTATCTCCCACCGCCGCTGGCAGCCGGTTAATTCAGGCTGTCGGCGGCGGACTTCTTTTGTAAATAATGTGTAATATATTTGTTAGATGAAATAACAAAAAAACAGTGCTTTCAAACGAAAAATATGTAAAAAAATATACATAATGCACAAAAAGATAAGAAAAAAATAAATTATATTGACAAAAAGACCTAAATGTTATATTTTTAACTTACTTAAATAAAGCACTTATGTAAAAGTTGTTTTTAGCACAGCAATGTGCGGATAGGAGGATTTATGAGGAGATTCAGAAAAGCAGCAGCTCTTGGTCTTGCTGCACTGATGGCCGTCGGTTCGGTAAACTTTGCAGGTATTACCACCGGAGCCGCTGGTCTGCCTACTACAGACGGACATGACAAATACGTTAATAAAAACGTATTTGACGTAATTTCAAGTGATTCGTTTGGAACAAAGGAACTGGAAAGTCCTTTATTTGATAAGACAAAAGGTTCTAACGACATCACAGATTTGCAGGTGCCAACACTTGCATATGACGAATCAAGCATCGGACTTGTTTGGCAGAAGCCTGAGAAATATGACAATGTAGCAGATTATAATGTTTACATTAACGGAAAACTTGCAGGTACAGCAAGAGAAAATTACAAAGTAAACGCAGCATGGGCTGCAAAGTACATGGAATCATTTTATGATTACTATACAACACAAGGTAAGAGCGATGTAGACATGGTAAATGTAGATATCCATGCTTACAGAGCCACAGGTCTTCAGCCTGACACAGAATATACATTCAAGGTAGTTGCCATTGATAAAGACGGCAAGGAACTTGGAACTCCACAGGAAATTAAACAGAAAACAACTGCCAAGGCAGAGGTCCTTAATATTAAGGATTTCGGTGCCGTAGAGACAGAGGGATATACATCTTACGATGATGAAAAGAATGCAATCATCGAGAAGAATACAAAAGCTATTCAGGCAGCAATTGATGCATGTCCTGAAGGCGGAAAGGTTGTAATTCCTGAAAATACAGACGGAAAGGTATTCGTAAGTGGTGCTGTATGGCTTAAGAGCGATATGACACTCGAAGTAAATGGTACACTTTGGGCATCACCAAACAGTGACCATTTTGAAATCGGCTTCCTTATGTATCCTTTCTACACAGATACAAGAGGATGGGGACTTGTAAATGCTATGACATCAGACGAGTCAAATCCTATTAAGAATGTAAGAGTAACAGGTACAGGTACTCTTTATGGTAATGGCTGGAAGTATGGTGCAGGTTCAACAATGTATGGTGATGGTCTTACATCTAACAAGGGTAAGAATACACAGGCAGGTGACCCTACAGATACAGAGACATGGGGACTCCCAAGATACATGGGTGGCGGTAATGTTAATGTATTCTATCAGGGAATCCAGTCTAAGGATTCAGCTTATAAGTACCTTAAAAACACAGGTAAATATGATGATGCAAAGATTGAATCATTACGCACAGCTACAACATCAGCAGAAGCTACAGAAGCAGCTAAAGGAATTTCCAAAGACGATTTGAAATTTGCTTATGCAACACGTTCAAGCCTTCTCATTATGAGAAACTGTGAAAATGTATATGTTGGTGATATCACAATTGAGAATCCATCAAACCATTCAGTAAATATTCTTGATTCAAGAAATATTGCGACAACAAACGTAAAAGTATTCTCATATGACGGTAACAATGGTGATGGTCTTGGATACGGATGTTCACAGAACGTAATCTGCTGGGGTAACTTCACAGATACAGGTGATGATAACTTAGGTTTCGGTGCTTCGGTTGGTATGGGTGCAAGAGATTCAGAGATTCAGACAAACTCAGAAGTCTGGATGTTTGATAACTTCCTTCGTGAAGGTCACGGCGGACTTGCAGCAGGAAGCCACACAGGTAACGGTATTCAGGACGTTCTCTTTGAAGATACTGTAATGAACCACATTGATATGGCATTCCGTTTCAAGTCAGCTCCTACAAACGGCGGTTTCGGTGCTAACATCACAATGCGTGACTGTGCAGTAGCTGATACAAATCAGGGCTGGGTATTTACAACAAGCTATGGTGACCCTAACTCAGCATCTTCAACAGAGCATGCAGAGATTGGTGAGTTCTACAACTTTGCATCATACAATGTTTCGGTATATGGTGCTAACCAGAATACAATCCAGGTACTTGCAGATGTTGACCCTGTAGGCGATACAAGCAAGCCTTTACATTCACATCATAATATGTACTTCCAGGATATTACATTTGGTAATGTAGGTTATAATGGTTCATATAAGAACAAGAATGGCTGGGAGACACTTATCGGATGTGATAACTCAGTATTCTATAACGTAGTTACAAAGTCATACAACAGTAAGTCAGTATCAAAGAATACAAATAAGGCATGGAACAATATTCAGTATTGTAACAACCTTGTATTCCAGGGAACAACATGGGATTCACTCAATGCCTGCACAGAAAAGATGAAAGCAGCAATGAGCGGAATCACAGTAACAGATAAAACAGTAACAGCAAAGGATTATAAGGCTGAGACAGAGACTCCTGATGAACCATCAAAGGGTGATGAGACAACAGGTGAAAAGTGGACAGTAAGCGTTGATAAATGCTTAGATTTCTTCAATGATGCAATAGAAGCAAAGAAAGTAGAAACATCACTTCCAAAGGTTGAGACAAAGAATACAATTCACAACATTGGATTCATTTATGACAATGAGCACAATAAGGGTAAAACACCAGCTCCAGGATATGAACAGGGCTTTGCATTCCCTGACTGCGATGTTGCAGGTCTTGAAAAACTTATAGTTCCAATTGCAAGACAGACAGATAATGGTACACAGAAAGTTTCAGTACGTCTTGATTCTAAGACTGGTACAGAGATTGCTTCTGCAACACTTACAAATGCAAAGGCTGATGGATATGTTAATATCGAAATGCCTGTTACATTACCTGAAGGTGTTGATACATCTAAGACACATAAGATTTTCTTAGTATTTACATCTACAGGAAGCACAGCAAATTATGTAGCTAATGTAAGAGATTTAACAGGTGTAAAGTCATCAACAGCATTAGCAAGAGAATCAGTAGACATTTCTAATGGAATGACAGCAGGAACAGAATATAATACAAGTGGTAAATATGGTACAGTTAAGTCACTTGAAGATGCAACAGCTCATGTACTTGCAGAGCTTGATACACCAGAAGAACCTGTAACAATAGCAGGTGTTACATATAAACAGTTTGTTCAGGCTTCAACAGCAGCAAATGCAGACG
Organism: Lachnospira hominis (ex Liu et al. 2021); assembly: GCF_014287955.1. Classification (GTDB taxonomy): domain Bacteria; phylum Bacillota; class Clostridia; order Lachnospirales; family Lachnospiraceae; genus Lachnospira; species Lachnospira hominis. Next base: position 28,625 of record NZ_JACOPD010000007.1, read on the forward strand.
GAGCTATTCCTGGTAATGGAACAGCTACATTTGTATTCAGCCCTAAGGTTGACTGCTCAGTTACATTACATAGCAGAGCAACAAGCAAGGTATGGCATTTCCTTGAATCACCTGACGGAGCAAATGTTACTAATAGAGCTACAGATACAATGGTAGCAGACGTTATGACATTTAACTTAAAGGCTGGTAAGACATATTACTACTACTGCCAGGGCTCTAGGCCAATGGTTTATGGAATTTACTTTGATGCACCTGTTGCAGAAGCAGATTCACTTCTTAAAGAAAGCACAGCAACAGAAGCTCCATCAACTCCTTCACAGACAGCAGAAGCAAAGTCAGTTGAGCTTTCATGGACAGCAGTAAATAATGATACAGACGTATTCTACGGAGTTGATACATATGTTGACGGTGTTAAGGTAGACATGGTTGACGGTATCACAGATACAAATACAATAATTAACAGACTTTCATCAGGTGTTAAATATACATTTAAGGTATATGTAAGTGAAAAAGGTGATTCTGCTAACAGCTTAAAGGCAGAAAACAACAAGACACTTATCGGTGAAACAGAATTTACAACAGAAGGAACAAAGGATACAGCAGCTATTACAGCTCCTGAAGGAACAAGTGTATCACTTGCAAGTGCAATTTACACATGTGCACAGGGTACATGGACAGGAATTTCAAAGGACGATGCAAGAGTTCGTGGTTATAAGATTTATGCTAACGGAAATCTTGTTAAGACACTTTACAACTACCAGATTAAGAACTACGCTTCAGTAGATAAGATGAGCAATCAGGTTGGACGTCTTACACCTGGTATTGATAACAAGATTCAGGTTGTAGCATTTACAGATGCAGGCGTTGAATACAAGTATCCTGAAGCAACAGTTAAGACATTAGAAAACTATGATTACAAAGCACCTGTATGGGGCAGTGATGCTAAGGTTACAGCGAAGGAAACAAAAGACGGTGACCTTGAGATTACATGGGATGCAGCAACAGATGATACAGCAGTTGGCGGATACCGTGTATATGTAGACGGCACAGCTTACGGTTCAGAGAAATACTTCAACCCTGTAAACGGTGCTAAGACAACAACAGAAACAACTTACACAATCAAGAAGTCAGAACTTCCTGAAGGCTTTGACATGACAAAGGCTCACACAATTACAATTCAGGCCGGCGATACATGGTGGAAAGCTGAAACAACAATGGGAACATTCGATAAGATGGCTGGTTTCAACTGGACAAATAAGGGTCTCACAACAAATGAGATTAAGGCTTTCAAGAAAGGTGAAGTTAAACCTGATGTTGACCAGGCTGAAGATGCACCAAAGACAGATGTAGATACAGAAAAGGTTGCAGATGCGGTTCTTACAGAAGAAGATAAGGCTGCATTAGCAGATGGAAAAGACATATCTGTTAAGGTAAAAGTTGCAAACGCTGATGAAACAACAGAAGAAGCAGTAAAAGAAAAGATTGCAGCAGTTATTAAAGGCAGCACAATCGGCAAGCTCTTCGATATTACAATTGAAAAGACAGTAGACGGTGTATCAACAGAAGTAAAAGAAACAAAAAATGCTATCCAGTTTACAGTAGCAATTCCGGAGTCACTTGTTAATACAGATGCGACAAAGGAAAGAACATATGCAATCGTAAGAATTCATAATGGAGAAGCAAAAGAAGTGACTCCGATAACAGTAGAGAATGGAACAATTACATTCAGTACAAGTGAATTCTCAACATATGCTATTGTTTACACAGATGCTGATAAGACACCAGGCACACCATCAACACCTGGTACACCATCAACACCAGGCACACCATCAACACCTGATACACCATCAGCTGATAATGGTAACAACTCAGGAAGTACAACAGGTGATGCAAATACAACACCTTCATCACCTTCAACAGGTGATATGGCAATGAGAACAATCATGCCACTTGTAACAGTTATGGGAATTGCTCTTATCGGAGCTGCATATGTTCTCATGACAAGAACAAAAAAAGAGGATTAAGAGCTTAGAGAGTTCATTAAAACTATTTTTAAATAATTAATTTTAATGAATATAAAAGCAACAGAGCCGGTCTTAGTAATGTAGGAAATAATCTTACAGCTAAGACCGGTTTTGTATTTTTTTTTAGTTTAGCATATATATTGCAAGATTAAGATATCCGGCATATGTTACCCATACAAGATATGGAATCATAAGATATGCGGCGGGTTTACAGATTTCATAAAAAAGAACAATTGTGATTATTATAAGAAACCACATCAAAAATAACCAGAAAAATGCTGCGAGATACATTTGCAGATTAAAAAATATAATTGACCACATAAAATTAAGGAAAAGCTGGGTACAATATAATGTAAGTGCGGGTTTTGTGTATTTATCGGATGTGTATACAAGAAAAGAAGCAAGCCCCATAAATATATAAAGGACAGTCCATACAACAGGAAAAAGCCAGCCGGGAGGTGATAGCGGTGGTTTGTTAAGCATGTTAAAAATTTCTGAGCTGTCGGGAGTAAGGACAGATGAAAAAGCACCGGCAGCAAGTGGTATTATAAGGGCATATATCAGTTCCCTGCCGTAAGTTTTTAAGGTATGTTTTAATTGTTGATTCAAACGGAGCCTCCTGTTATGATTAATAAAATATTGATTTCTTTATAAATTTATGTTTTATTATAAAAATATATGAAAAAACAGATTCTTATAAAAGGTGATTGGAGATAATATGGATAGATATGATATAGCAATTATAGGTACAGGACCGGCTGGAATATCAGCGGCGATAACAGCAAGAGTGAGAAATAAAAATATTATTCTTATAGGAAGCCGTGAACTTAGCACTAAAATAGAAAAAGCGTCACTTATTAATAATTATCCGGGAATTCCGGCTGTGAGCGGTGAGCAGCTAAAAGAAGCATTTTTAAAACATATTGACAGCATGGGGATTGAAATAACTGAGGATAAAATTAATGCAGTTTATTCGCTTGGAAATTATTTTGCTTTACAGGGGCAAAATGGCAGTTATGAGGCAGATAGTGTGATTTTGGCAGCAGGGCTTTCTAATGTAAATGCATATCCGGGTGAAGAAGAATATCTCGGACAGGGAGTAAGCTACTGTGTGACATGTGATGCTGCATTTTATCGTGGGAAAAGTGCTGCAGTAATTGCATTTTCGGATAAAGAAGAGGCAGAGGCAAAGTTTCTTGCTGAGATTGCTGAAAAAGTGACATATATAAAGATGTATAAAGATTCAAATGGTGTTGAGGGTACATTTGCTGGAATCAAAAATATTGAGGTATTGTCTGCTGTAAAACCTGTTGGAATAAAAAAGAACGGAATGAAAGTTATTCTTGAAACGCAGGCAGGCGGCAGCTATGAATTTGATGGAATATTTGTGATGAGGGAACATGTAGCTCCTAAGACACTTGTTCCGGGACTTAAAACAGAAGAAAACAAGGTATTGGTACAGCGTGACATGTCAACTAATATCAAAGGACTTTTTGCGTGTGGAGATATAACAGGAGCACCATACCAGTATGTGAAAGCTGCGGGGGAAGGAAATGTTGCGGCTCTTTCAGCTGTTGCATATCTTGCAAAATAAAAAGATAATGCTGTCGCATAGAAATGATTAAGTTTTCCAATATGCGACAGCATTATTTATAAATTTATACAAAATCTGTTTTTGACGAATAATGTTCTTTTTTCTGCTGGTACATTATTTTGCCTGCCTGTATTTTGAGTTAGTTGCATATATTAACGAGGCAGATCGTTTTTATAAGAATTGCCATATTCTTAAATTCAGTATTGACAATATATAGAATTTAATCTATACTAACCCTACCAAATAAGTATGAATTGAAACGCTGAAAGCGGAATATATTATACATACGTAATTGTCAAAATTTATTGGGAGACAGCGGCAGGCTGTGGAAAGGCAGGGTTTTATGAAACAGATATTGTGCTTTGGAGATTCTAATACATATGGATATAAACCTGATAAGAGCGGAAGATTTTCGTGGGGTGTACGCTGGACCAGTATTCTGGCAGAAAAGTTTGGAAGAGATGTCAATGTTATAGAAGAGGGATTGTGCGGAAGGACAACAATATTTGACGATGTATTCCGTGCTGGACGCAACGGAAGTGAGAGTTTTCCTGCAATTCTCGAAAGTCACACACCGCTTGACCTTATTATAATCATGCTTGGAACTAATGACTGCAAGACCGTTTACGGAGCAACTGCGGGCATAATCGGAAAAGGAGTGGAGACGCTTCTTGAACAGGTAAAAAAGTACAGTCCTGACAGCGATATTTTGTTGATTTCTCCGATATATCTTGGTGAAAATGTGTATAAAGAAGGCTTTGATGTTGAATTTTCAAAAGAATCTATACAGGTATCAAAAAATCTTGAGGCAGTTTATGAAAAAATAGCATTAAAAAATAATATACATTTTCTTAGGGCACAGGATTTTGTTTCATGCAGTGAGACGGATCAGGAACATCTTGACGCACAGGCACATAAGATATTTGCGGATGCTGTGTACAAAAAAACTGATGAGATATTAAAGGCAAGATTTATAAAGGCCGCATGCTGAAAAGAATAATTTTATTAGAAGTCAATAAAATGTGCATAGATTGTTATTGACTTCTATATTTTTTAAATATATAATTATCAAAGGTAATTACCAAAGATAACTATATGCGGATAAAATGAAAGGAGTATTTATGACAGAAGAAAAAATAAAAAGAATGTTAGATGCGTGCTTTCTGGCAAAAAGAATCCGTGATTTTCTCCCGGAGCTGCCAGATGGAGTAAAGCCGGCATATATACAGTATATGGATACAATTCACAAATTGCAGGGAAATGGAGTGCAGAGGGTCAAGATTTCTGACATAAGCGATTCCCTTGCAATACCACGTCCGGGTGTTACAAGGACGGTCAAAGAGATGGAAGAAAGGTGTTATCTGAAGAAGATTTCGTCTGATGAGGATGCACGTATAACATATATTGAGATTACAGTTAAAGGTGAAGAACTGTCTGAAAAATATGATAAAAATTATTACAGCCGCTTATGCAGATATCTTGATGGTATTTCAGAGGAAGAGGCTGATTGCATGATTAATACAATAGAAAAGTTTTATAAAGTAATGAGTGAAAGGAGAGTTGACATTGAATAATTCAAAATCGGATTTTACACAGGGAAGCATACTTGGCAAGTTAATTCCGTTTATGATGCCTATACTCGGTGCACTGATACTGCAGGCTGCGTATGGTGCAGTTGATCTGCTTGTTGTTGGACGATTCGGTACGACTTCCGGATTGTCAGCCGTTTCAACAGGAAGCCAGGTACTTAATCTTGTGACATTTGTAATTACACAGTTTGCAATGGGCATAACGGTGCTTATTGCAAGATATATAGGTGAAAAGAAGCAGGAGCTGATAGGGCAGGTTATAGGTGGTTCAATTATAATATTTGCGATAATTTCAGCAGTATTATTTTTTGTGATGATATGTTTTTCACGCCGCATTGCCATTGTCATGCAAGCACCTTCAGAAGCTGTAGGGCTTACATCGGTATATGTGAAGATTTGTGGCGGTGGAATATTTTTTATTGTGGCATATAATCTTTTATCTGCAATTTTCAGAGGACTTGGCGATAGTAAATCTCCGCTTATATTTGTTGCAGTTGCCTGTGTTATAAATATTGTGGGTGACCTTTTGCTTGTTGCCGGTCTTAAAATGGATGCGGCAGGTGCAGCAATAGCAACAGTATTTGCACAGGCGGTAAGTGTTATGCTGGCATTATTTATGCTTGTAAAAAGGAATAAGATATTTACGATGACAAAAAGTGATTTCAAGATAAATATGCACTGTAAAAGAGCATTAAAAATCGGGATTCCTCTTGCATTACAGGAGTTTCTTACTCAGGTTTCATTTCTGGCATTATGTGCATTCATCAACAGACTTGGACTTGAGGCTTCATCGGGATATGGCGTTGCCTGTAAAATTGTAAACTTTGCAATGTTGATTCCAAGTTCACTTATGCAGTCAATGGCATCATTTGTGTCACAGAATGTCGGTGCTGGTAATGAGAAAAGAGCCAAAAAGGCGATGTTTACAGGCATTGGTGTAGGACTTGTTATAGGGTGTATTGCATTTTTATTAATAATATTTAAAGGTGACATACTCACAGGAATATTTACAACGGATGCAGCTGTTGTACAAAAGGGATATGATTATCTTAAAGGATTTGCATTGGAAACAATAGTGACAGCTATTCTTTTCAGCATGATTGGATATTTTAACGGACATGATAAGACTATATGGGTTATGGCACAGGGACTTATACAGACACTTCTTGTGCGTCTTCCGCTTGCTTATTATATGAGTATTCAGCCTGACGCAAGTCTTACAAAGATTGGATTTGCAGCACCGGCAGCGACAATATTCGGAATTTTATTAAATGTTGTTTACCTTATTTTTCTAAAATATAAAAAGAGAATATGAAAATCATTTTCAATTTTGTACAGCATTTGGCATGAGCCCGATACATTTTGGTATCCTTCTCTGCTTTAACTTATCAATTGGTACAATTACACCACCTGTTGGAACAATTCTTTTTACAGGATGCCGTGTTGGCGGTGTGACTATTGAAAGTGTTATTAAGTACATGTTACCGTACTTCGCAATTATATTTGTAGCTTTATTACTGGTTACATACTTCCCTGCAATATCTATGTTCTTACCTAGGATATTGGGATTAGTGTAATAAATACCTTTTTTCCAACATGAATACGGACTGTACATCAATATGGTGTGCAGTCCGTATTTTTATACAGTCCATATTTTTATAATTTAGTGCTTGACATATAGAAAATGAGGACTATAATACTTATTGAAAAACAAAATATGTTCACCAAAATTCGTTGAAGAGAACAATGTCTGTTATTGATTTATTTTCAGAGAGCCTGTGGCTGGTGTAAACAGGTAATAGTCATATCAGGATATCCTCTCTAAGAAGCGGGCTGAAAGCAGAGCTGTATATGCTGTGCTGGTAAACCTCGCCGGGCTCCACCGTTATATGGATAGCATATGCTGGTATGTAAAGTGCTGTAGTGATACTGCAGAATCAGGGTGGTAACGCGGATTATATTCGTCCCTTTTTTAGTCTTAATGGCTGGAAAAGGGACTTTTTTAGTGGACAAAAACAAGGGGAGTGTAAGCCCTCTGCTCACAGAAGAAGCTCGCATTTTCCTTCGGAAAACAAGGAGGACGTAATGAAAGCATTACAAAAAGTTAGTAAATTTTTATCAGATTACACTTCAATAGTGGTTATCGCAATTGCAGTTGTGACATTTTTTGTACCGGGTATGATGTCATGGGTAAATCACAAGTTGTTTGTCGATTTTGCATCAAACAAATTCACAAGCCAGTCAATAATTATAGGCATTATTATGTTTAGCATGGGGCTTACGCTTACAACACAGGACTTTAAAATATTGGCAAAGAGACCATTTGATATATGTGTTGGTGCAATAGCACAATATCTTATAATGCCATTTTTAGCATTTGCTATAACAAAGGTTCTTGGACTTTCAGATGCAATAGGTCTTGGACTTATACTTGTAGGCTGCTGTCCTGGAGGTGTTTCATCAAATATCATGTCATACCTTTGTGGTGGTGATGTAGCATTTTCAGTTGGAATGACTACGGTATCAACAATACTTTCACCATTTATGACACCACTTCTTGTATCACTTCTTGCAAGTGGAACACATATTTCAATTAAGGCACTTCCGATGTTTGTTTCTATTGTTGAAACAGTAATACTTCCGGTTGCCGTTGGATTTTTATTTAATTATTTATTTGGAAAGAAAAAAATATTTGCAGAAATACAGAAAATCATGCCGGGTATAGCTGTTCTTGGACTTGCATGTGTTGTTGGCGGCGTTGTATCATCACAGGGGGCTAAATTCTTTGAGTCAGGAGCGGTAATATTTGTAGCTGTTCTTTTACATAACGGACTTGGATATCTGCTTGGTTATGGTGCCGGAAAGCTTGTAGGAATGAATACGGCAAAGAAGAGAACAATATCTATTGAAGTTGGTATGCAGAATGCAGGACTTGCAACTAATCTTGCAACTACTACAGCCCAGTTTGCTTCAACACCTGAATCAGCTATTATCTGTGCAGTATCATGTACATGGCATTCAATTTCAGGTACATTACTTGCCGGAGCATTTGCATTAAAGGATAAGATTAAAGGAAAGTCTACTGATACAGAAAATGAAGATGTGCAGCAGGCAGAATAAAATAAGATGAAATATATTCAAATAAGATTATGATAAAGTCAATCAGGCTGATTGTTCCATGTATAAATGTATTTGGACACAGCCTGATTATTTTTATTATTTTATAAATAAATTATTGACATATATAATTATATGTGATATTAATATATTAAAAGAATTCTTTTGCAGACAGCATATGTATTTTAATTATAAATATATTTCTATTTAGCTGTCTATCAGAGCTGAGTATTCATTCAGCATGAATCCCACAAAAATTAATTGGACTACAGCAGGCTTGTTTTCATTATCTGCAAATGATAATATACTAATAAATAATAATATTAGTATGTGTGTGGATATCAGCCTGTTAAACAAAAGGAGGATATCTATGGCAGAGAAAAAAGACAATGTATCAGCAAAATTTAAGGATAATGTATTCTGCATGTTGTATGCCGACAAAGCTAATTTGCTGGATTTGTACAATGCACTTAACAATTCATCTTATAAAAATGTGGATGATTTACAGGTAACTACATTAAATGGCGGCTCGTATATGAAGTATAAAAATGATGCTTCATTTCTGCTAAGCATGAATTTATATATGTTTGAGCAGCAGTCGTCAAAGAATCCGAATATGCCTTTAAGATTTCTTCATTATGTATCAGATGTAATGAGACAGATATTTAGTAACAGTACACTTCATAGAAGAAGTATGCTGAAAATTCCGGTTCCGCATTTCATTACATTTTATAATGGAAAAGAAAAGTGGATTGAAAAAGAAGAGATAATCAAGTTGTCAGATATGTTTGAAGAATATACAGACAATCCCGAAATGGAGTTAAAGGTACGGGTAATAAATATTAATGGTGATGCAGATATCCTGAATAAGTGCAAGACGCTTCGGGATTATATGACATTTGTTGAAAAAACCAGATATAAGACAGATGTTGAAGATAAAGATGTTAAAACAGCAGTTACAGAGGCAATAGATGAATGTGTAGAGGAGAATATACTTGTCGATTTCTTTGAGAAACACAGAGAGGAGGTCGTTGAAGTGAGTATATATGATTATGATGAAGAGGAAGTCAGAATGGTTGTAGCCAGAGATATGGCGGAAGAGATGGCTGTAGAGATGGCTGTAGAGCTTGCAGAGAAAAATGAATTGATAAGCAAAATTAAGCTTGTTATTAAAAAAGTAAAAAAGGAAAAGTCTGTTGCATTGATAGCAGATGAACTTGAAGAGGAGGAAAGTGACATCAAGCCGGTTTATGATGCTGTAATCAGGTCAGCACCCGAGTATAATGTGGATGATATTATAAAGGAATTAAAAGACTAGAAAATATGTGGGGCTGTATTCCCAACAGGAAATACAGCCCGCTCAAATAATTTTTTAATTAACCAAAGTATCTCTTTAAAAGACCTTCAAAAGCTTTTCCGTGGCGAGCCTCATCACGAGCCATCTCATGAACTGTATCATGGATTGCATCAAGGTTAGCAGCCTTTGCTCTCTTTGCAAGGTCTGTCTTACCAGCTGTGGCTCCATTTTCAGCTTCTACTCTCATCTCAAGGTTCTTCTTTGTGCTGTCTGTTACAACTTCGCCGAGAAGTTCTGCGAATTTAGCAGCATGTTCTGCTTCTTCCCATGCAGCTTTTTCATAGTAGAGACCAATTTCAGGATAACCTTCTCTATGGGCAACTCTTGCCATAGCAAGATACATACCTACTTCTGAACATTCGCCATTAAAATTAGCACGTAAATCAGAAAGAATATCTTCGCTTACGCCCTTTGCAACACCTACAACATGTTCTGCAGCCCAAGTTCTTTCATCTGACTGAGCAACAAATTTATCTGAGCCTGCGTGACAGACTGGACATTCTGCAGGAACTGTATCACCTTCATAAACATAACCACATACTGAACATACAAATTTCATAATATTAATCTCCTTTACGTTTAAATTTTTAAAAATAGTAATTGTTACTGTTTTCTATGCAACTAATATATCACGTTATTTATTGTTTGTCAACACTAAATAGTAATAATTCCTATTTTTGCTTCTTGGAACATTTTGGACATTTTCCGTAGAAAAACGAAACACTTCCTTCGATTATTCCGTCGAACTGGTTTGATGCAGCAGAAACAAGAGCTTTCTCAGGCTTGGAATCATTAAAGTCTAAATCAATAATAGCTCCACATTCTGTGCATTGAAAATGGTAATGAGGCATAACATTTCCATCAAAATGAACCGAGCCATCATCGCAAGGCACTTTAACAGCCTGACCATTGTCAACGAGAAATGAGAGATTCCGATATACGGTCCCTAGGCTTATATTTGGAAATTCTTTGCTTACATTAGCATATACTACTTCGGCGGTAGGATGGTCTTTTCTTGAAATAAGAAAGTTTCTAATTGCATCACGCTGCTTACTGTGTTTTGTAGTAGCCATAATATATACCTCTTCTAATAATGATAATTATTACTATTATTATTTTAAAGAAAAAACCATGTAATGTCAATATATAAAATTATCGTTTACTGACATTACATGGTTAATATGCTCATAATAGAAAATATTATTTACTGCAATCCTTAATAAGAGACATAATTTTATCAATGGCTTCGCTTTGAGGGCTTGAATCCATTGCATCAATATATTTTTGTCTGTTTTTATACAAATCATCAACAGCAGCAAGAAGTTTTTCAGGAGTGATTTCTTCTTCGGTCATGACGCTTGAGTAGCCATGTTCTTTAAAAGAATTAGCATTGAGAATCTGGTCGCCTCGGCTCGCATTGGCAGAAAGCGGAATCAGAATATTAGGTTTTCTTAGAGCAAGGAGTTCGCATATTGCATTTGCACCGGCTCTCGAGATTACTATATCACTTATAGCAAATAAATCACGCATCTGGTCACTTATATATTCAAACTGGATATAGCCATCAATTCCGTTTAAAGATGCATCAGTCTTTCCCTTGCCGCAGAGGTGGACAACCTGATATTTTTTGAGAAGCTCCGGAAGGATTGCTCTCACGGCATTATTTACTTTTACAGCACCGGTACTTCCACCGACAACAAGAATAATTGGTTTTGATGTGTTAAAACCGCATAATTTAAGTCCGGCAGGTTTATTTCCAAGAAGAAGTTCATGTCTTATAGGAGAACCGGTAAGAACTGCTTTGTCTTTTGGCAGATATTTAAGTGTTTCAGGAAAGTTGCAGCATATTTTTGTGGCTCCACGCATTGCTATTTTATTGGCAAGACCGGGCGTCATATCAGATTCATGTATTATTACAGGAATATGTTTATGGCTTGCTGCAAGAACAACAGGAACGGATACGAATCCACCCTTTGAAAAAACTATATCGGGTTTGATTTTTCTGATTAATTTTCTTGATTGGAAATATCCTGCAATAACACGAAAAGGATCAGTAAGATTTTTCCAGCTTTTATAACGGCGTAATTTACCGGATGAAATTCCATAATAAGTTATTCCAAGGTCTTCAATAAGTTGTTTTTCAATACCTGTATAAGAACCTATATAAGTTACCTGATATCCGGCAGCCGCAAGACTTGGAAGTAATGCAATATTAGGTGTTACATGTCCGGCAGTGCCACCACCGGTTAAAATTATCTGTTTCATTTTTTGGAACTTCCTTTCAATTCAATTACATTTTATGTGAAAATCTTTCCTTAAAACTGCAATGGCAGCAAAGTGGCTCAACAGCACGTTTGTCACGGAATCCCTGAATGAAATTCTGCGTGCGTTCCTGTTCAAAGATTTCAGAAATATCCTGCACAAATATATTTCCAAGCGAAATGCATGCATTGCCATCAAGACAACATGGAACTATTGTTCCGTCAGAAAGTATGGCAATATGTGTGCGTAATCCCTGACAAAATCCTCTGTCATTATAGTATGAATTATTAATATCGGGCCATTCAAATGGTGACTGTACATTTATATATAATTTTTTTCTGATTGTAAGATTTTTTTGACCAAAAAGAGTAGGTTTTTCGAGTGTTGTCCAAAGACGAAGTGATATTTCCGTGTCAGTTTTTTCATTAAGCATATTACAACATTCAGTTATATTATTAAAATACGTGTCCATATCAATACAGTCATTATCATCAGCACTGTGCATTGAAATATTTATCTGATGAACCGGATGAACAATAAGTGTATCAAGTTGTTTTTTTAAAAGCGTTCCATTTGTTGTGATATTTACACGCATACCTTCATCATGGCATATCTGCAGAATATCACCAAGCTGCGGATGCAGAAGAGGCTCACCTTTTACATGAAGATATATAAATTCTGTAAGAGGCTTGACCTGTTCTATTACATGAGAAAATTCATCGATGCTCATGAAGCGTTTGTCACGTTTTGTTTCCTGACAGAATGAACATGTAAGATTACAGGAACTTGTTATTTCTATATAAATACGTTTGAATCGTGTGACACGGTATTTTTTCACGCCTGCTCCTTGTACTGTGTTAATGCATTGGCAAGCTGGTCAGGACAGGATGTCGGTCTGAATCCACACTTGATGCCGGACATTCTTTTTATTGCTTCATCTATATCCATGCCTTCTATAAGTGCTGCAACACCTTGTGTATTGCCTGAGCAGCCACCTTCAAAATGCACATTAGTTACTTTATTATCAACAACATCAAAATCAATTGAGCGGGAACATACACCGGATGTTTTATATTTCATTTTATAATCCTCCTTTGAAATTTATGCTAAGTATATCACATCAAAAAATGTGCCGCAAGGTCTTGCAAAAATGTGAAAAATCTATTATTATAAACATATATTAATGAATACATAAATGAGAATATGCGGTGAGGATGCTGACAGCTGCTGTTTTCGTTACAAATTAAGGAGGATTATATGATAGGTATTATTGGAGCCATGGATGAAGAAGTTGAACAGATTGTGGCAGTTATGGATATAAAAAAAGAAGAGACTAAGGCATGTATGACATTTAAGGCGGGAATTCTTGCCGGTAAGGATGTTGTAATTGTAAGAAGTGGTATTGGTAAAGTTAATGCTGCTGTATGTACACAGATTCTTGTTGACGATTTTGGCGTTGATTATGTTATCAATACAGGTATTGCCGGTTCTTTAAAGGCTGAGATTGATATTGCGGATATTGTTATATCATCAGATGTTCTTCATCATGATATGGATGCGACAGGATTTGGATATCCACTTGGTCAGATTCCAAGAATGGATACACTTTCATTTAAAGCAGATGATAGACTTATCGAGCTTGCAAAGGAATCGTGTGCGAAGGCAGTCACTTCAGTAGGCGTTCATGTTGGACGAGTTGTAAGTGGAGACCAGTTCATTTCGGATAAGGCAGTAAAGGAAAGAATTTCGTCTGAATTTGCAGGATACTGTACAGAGATGGAAGGTGCGGCTATTGCACAGGCAGCATATCTTAATAAGGTTCCATTTGTGATTTTGAGAGCGATTTCGGATAAGGCAGATGACAGTGCAACAATGGATTATCCAACTTTTGAGAAGCAGGCAATTGCCAATTCAGTCCTTTTATTAAAGGAACTTGTTTCAAGAATTTAATTAATAAGGAAATTGATAAATATATGAACTTTTTGGAAGTTAAAAATATAGAGAGTTCATTAACAGGCACAGTTTACTATCATCTTCCGGGATTGTTTGAATTTTATGACTTTTACCGGGTGTTTTTGCCGTTATTTTATGAACACAGAGAATATTTTTATGACTGGTGTGATATTGGTTCAATATATGGTGCACCATCAGACTGTATATGGGGTGGCGGACGTGTTTCAGACGGAGATAGTAATCCTGAAGAAGTTCTTACTCTTTTAGAAGAATATGGGATTTCATCAAGGCTTACATTTAGTAATTCACTTTTGAAAAAAGAGCATTTGTCAGATAGAAAATGTAATGAACTTTGTAGATTATTTGAGAAAAATAATAAAGTACAAAATGGTGTAATTGTTCATTCTGAATTATTACTTGATTATCTGAAAAATAATTATCCGGAATTATATCTGGTATCATCTACAACAAAGGTGATTACTGATTTTGATGAGTTTCTTATGGAAACTGACAGGGATGATTTTAAGTATGTTGTGCCGGATTTCCGCCTGAATAAGACATTTGACAGGCTTGGCAGTATGACATGCGGGCAAAAGGACAAAGTGGAGTTTTTGTGTAATGAATGTTGCTGGTTTGGATGCAATGACAGAAAAAAATGCTATGAAGCTGTCAGCCGTAAAAATCTTGGGGAGAATATATCTGAACATATATGCAGTGCTCCCGGTTCTAACGAAGGTTATAGATTTTCCAAAGCAATGAAAAATCCGGGATTTATTGGAGTTAATGATATAAAAGATAAGTATATTTCTATGGGATTTTCCAACTTTAAGATAGAGGGCAGAGGACTTGGAAGTGCATTAATTCTTGAATTTTTGCTTTATTATATGACAAAGCCAGAGTATCATGTTCATGTGAGAGAAAAAGTATATCTTGATAATATGCTGGACTTATTTTAGAAGTATTTGATATGAAAAAATCAGTATACAAAAATAAAGGTTGGTGAATATATGGTAGAAAATATTACAATAATTAAAGGGACTGATGGTCCGACGGCAGTATTTTTGGCGGGAAAAAATCATAGATATACGCTCAGACAGAAAATAAAGAAATATATATTTAATAGAAAAATGAAATTTGTCGAAAAAAGCCTGAAACCGGAAGGGCACACTGTTGATGAGGTTATTTATTATGCAAAAAATAAATACGGATTTGAAGAGGCTGATAAAGATTCTGACGAGTATAAAGAAGAGTATAATCAGATGCGTTCCTCTTTTATAATCCAATATAAACCTGAGTTGTTGGGTGATTTGACATCAGAACCTGAGTTGAAAGGCACATCTGAACAGGATATGCTTGAATTGATGGAGCAGAACGCAAAACGCATGGAAAGAGCACAAAATGTGCCTAAAGACCTGTTTGACATAGATTATCACAAGCTTGTAAAAAGATTTAATGATAAAAATGATTATATGCATATAGATATTGAAAAAAATTATTCTTCAATAAGCGGTGGAGTATGTGGCAGTGATAAAATGGTAAAAAAATTTAACTGCATATACAAAGATATATACAGATATTATGGGGTGTCCGCACGGGATATCATGGAAAAAACGGAAAGGTATGAAGATGTAGTACATACGCTCAGCATGTAATTTATAAGATACAGAAAAGATTTTTGCGGGGGTGTATTGAATTATGAAGATTGAAAAAGTGACAGTTGAAGATGCAGAAGAACTTTTAGAGATATATGCACCATATGTTGAAAATACAGCAATAACATTTGAATATGATGTTCCATCAAAAGATGAATTTGAAGAAAGAATAAAGAATATTTCTGCAAAATATCCTTATATTAAAGCTGTACATGAAGGAAAAATAGTCGGATATGCATATGCTGCAAGCTTTAAAGACAGAAGAGCTTATGACTGGTCTGTTGAAACAACAATTTATGTAAAAAATAACTGTAAGAGAATGGGTATTGGCAAGGCATTGTACGAGGTACTTGAACAGGAACTTAAAGATATGGGTATACTTAATATGAATGCATGTATTGCCTGCCCGGTACAGGAGGGAAGATATCTTAATGATGACAGCATACGTTTCCATGACAATATGGGATTTACTGAGGCCGGACATTTTCATAACAGTGGTTATAAATTCGGACAGTGGTTTGATATGATATGGATGGAAAAAATGATTGGGGAGCATAATGCTAATCCACATGAGGTAATATGGCAGCAGAACTTTAAATTATAGAATTGTTGCAGTATAATATAAAACGGAAAAAAGGTAATCTTAAAAAATACAGGAGGATTATCGTATGAAAATACCATTTAAGGTTGATTTGACGGGAAAGACAGCAATTGTAACGGGAGGAAGCGGAACATTATGCTCAGCTATGGCATATGGGCTTGCCGTTAGTGGAGCAAAAACTGCCATAATAGGGCGTAATCAGGAAAAGCTTTTGAATGTAGTTAATAAACTGACAGAAGATGCGTTAAATGAGTATGGCAAAGATGTTATCGTAAAGGGATACAGCTGTAATGTGACTGATAAAAATGAACTGGAAAAAGCGTACAGTCTAATAAGCAGTGAACTTGGAACGTGTGATATTCTTATTAACGGTGCAGGTGGAAACCAGCCGGGTGCAATAGCTTCAACAGAGATGTTAAAGAAGGAAAAAGGAAAAGATGATTATTCGTTCTGGAATCTTGATGAAGATAAAATAAGAGATGTAATGGATGTTAATTATATGGGAACACTTCTTCCGATTCAGGTTTTTACAAAAGATATGGTAGAAAAAAGAAGTGGAAGCATTATTAATATAGCATCTGTAACGTCAATTCTTCCGCTTACAAAGGTTGTTGCATATGGCAATGCAAAAAGTGCAATTTTTAATCTTACACAGTGGCTTGCAGTTCATTTTGGAGAGAGCGGAATAAGATGTAATGCAATTGCACCGGGATTTTATGCAGCAGAACAGAATCATTCTCTTTTATTTAATCAGGATGGAAGTTATACTGCAAGAGCAGGAAAGATAATTGCCGGAACACCGATGGGCAGATTTGGTAATCCGGAAGAACTTATAGGTGCAGCACTTTTTCTTGCAAGTGATGAAGCGTCAGGTTTTGTAAATGGCATTGTTCTTCCGGTTGACGGCGGATACAGTGCATACAGCGGTGTCTAAGACGGTATGTTTATATGATTTTTATGCGGTGGTGTGTCAGAAAAAGGCACATTGCCGTATTTTTTGTAAAACGATTGTTAATATGAGGACTTTAAAAAATATGATGCCTGAATTATAATATTTTTAAGTGATATGGAAGAAATGCTGTCATAAACTTCTTAATGTTACAGATAAATAAATGGAGGTTGTATGAAAATAATTTTATTGGGGATGTTAATTATATTTTTACTGGGGATGACGGCACAGCTTGTGGTTTATACGATTATAGCGTACATAAAAGAGGACTGCAGCCGTAAAATGATGAGAACGGTATTCGTGAAAAATACGATTTTAAGATATGAAGAGTGTACAAAGCTGGGAATTCCGGTTGATAATGTAAAAAGATTTGTGGAAAACACATTTGATTCGTGTATTTATGGTGGATATTCGCCGGATTTGATTGCTGATGTGTCAAAAAAATCCGGTAATATAATTATGGTAATGGGAATTCTGAGTGTAATTTTTCATATTAATAATTTACAGGAATGTTTTGTATATATATCAATGACTCTCCTTGAGGTAATTGCTTTAAGAGTTTCGGAAAAAATGACTGATTATAATGAAAATAAAAAGAATATTATTATTATAATGCAGAATGAACTCCTGCACTTTGAAAAATATTCGGAACTTTTGAAGGAAAATGTGAGAGGAATATATACGGAAAAGCTGAGGGGACAGGCAGCAGCTGAGTTTGGCAGGCTTAATAAACAGTACAAGCAAATCTTGAAAAATACCTAGGCAGGAAGTATAATTAAATAAGATAGTATTTTATTATTTTGTGGACTTTACTTAAAAAGTAAAGAAATGGAGGTTATATATGGGACAGGTAAAATTTGATTATTCTAAGACAGCAGGTTATGTACATGAACATGAAGTTGAATCAATGAAAGCACTTACGGAGAGTGCAAGAAAGCTTCTTCTTTCTAAGAGTGGTGCAGGTAATGACTATCTCGGATGGATTGACCTTCCTGTTGATTATGATAAGGAAGAGTTTGCACGTATTAAGAAGGCAGCAGAAAAGATTAAGTCAGATTCAGATGTGCTTGTAGTAATTGGTATCGGTGGTTCTTATCTCGGTGCGAGAGCTGCAATTGAATTTCTTGGACATAATTTCTTTAATTCAGTTTCTAAGGATTTAAGGAAAGCACCGGAAATTTATTTTGTAGGTAATTCAATCAGTTCAAATTATCTTGCTGGGCTTGTTGATGTAATCGGTGACAGGGATTTTTCTGTAAATATTATTTCAAAGTCAGGAACTACAACTGAGCCGGCTATTGCATTCAGGGTGTTTAAGAAAATGCTTGAAGAAAAGTATGGAAAAGACGGGGCTGCAAAGAGGATTTACGCTACAACTGACAAGGCTAAAGGAGCATTAAAGAAGCTTGCTGACGCAGAAGGTTATGAAGAATTTGTTGTACCTGATGATGTAGGCGGACGTTTTTCTGTTCTTACAGCAGTAGGACTTCTTTCAATTGCAGTAAGCGGTGTTGATATAGACGAACTTATGGCAGGAGCAGCATCAGCAAGAAAACGCTGCATTGAGAATGATTTTGACAATAACGATGCAATGCAATATGCAGCACTCAGAAATATTATGTTAAGAAAAGGCAAATCAGTAGAAATTCTTTGTGATTATGAGCCAAGTCTTCATTATACACTTGAGTGGTGGAAGCAGCTTATGGGTGAGTCAGAAGGCAAGGATAACAAGGGATTGTTCCCGGCAAGTGTTGATTTGACAACAGATTTACATTCTATGGGACAGTTTATACAGGATGGTTCAAGAATTATGTTCGAGACTGTTCTTAATGTTGAGAAGACATCAAGAGAAATTGTTATTGAAAAAGAAGATGAAGACCTTGATGGACTTAATTACCTTGCAGGAAAGACGATGGATTTTGTAAATAAATGTGCCATGAATGGTACAATTCTTGCACATACAGATGGAAATACACCAAATTTAAGAGTTGATATTCCTGAGCAGACACCATTCTATCTCGGCGAATTATTCTATTTCTTTGAATTTGCATGTGGACTTTCAGGTTATATGCTCGGTGTTAATCCGTTTAATCAGCCTGGTGTTGAAAGCTATAAGAAGAATATGTTTGCACTTCTTGGAAAGCCGGGGTATGAAGCAGAAGGAGAAGAACTCCGTAAGAGAATTTAATTTTAACAATTAACAATAAGAGGAATTTATCATGAAAATTTTAATGCTTGATACAATTACATATGGTGATGATATTTCGCTTGATAAGTTTAAAACACTCGGTGAAGTTATAACATACCGGACAAGTACGCAGGAGGAAGCGTTACAGCGTATTAAGGAAATACAGCCTGATGTGGTTGTGACTAATAAAGTTGTGATTACAAAGGAATTGTTTGAAGCATCACCAAATATAAAGATGGTTGCTGAGACTGCAACAGGATATAATAATATTGGCATTGAATATGCAAAGGCTCACCAAATAAGGGTTGCTAATGTTGCAGGATATTCAACGGAATCAGTTGTGCAGCATACATTCGCACTTTTATTTTATGTATACGAAAAATTAAGATATTACGATGAATATGTAAAATCCGGAGAGTATGTCAAAAGTCCGTGTTTTACACATTTTGACAAAGTATTTAATGAACTCAGTGGAAAGACATGGGGGATTGCCGGACTTGGAAGCATAGGAAGAAGAGTTGCAGATGTAGCCAAAGCGTTTGGATGCAGGGTGGTATATTTTTCGGCAAGCGGACATACATATGATACTGAATTTAAGAGAGTTTCCTTTGATGAACTTCTTGAAAATTCAGATATTATATCAATACATGCACCACTTAATGATAAAACAAATAATCTTTTTGATGATGCAGCATTTGCAAAGATGAAAAAGAATGCTGTTCTTCTGAATCTCGGCAGAGGCCCTATTGTAAATAATGCAGCTTTAACAAAAGCATTAAAAGAGAATATAATTGCCGGTGCGGGTCTTGATGTTATCGACAAAGAGCCGATTGCAGCAGATAATCCTCTTCTTGAGATACAGGACAGCAGCAAGCTTATTATTACACCTCATATTGCATGGGCAACTTATGAAGCACGCGTTCGTCTGATGGACGAGGTATATGAAAATATTAAAGCATTTGAGGCAGGAGAAAGCCGTAATGCAGTAGTATAAAATTTATGGGACAAAACATGTGAAAGTGTTTTGTCCCGTTTTTTATTACAAAGGTGATTTCGCTCCGGTTGAGTTGAGACAAGTTTGATTAAAAATTGTTATTGAGCAATTTTTATGATATTATATACAATTATATCACAAAAATAATCAACACAATGTTAAGAAAACAGGAGATTCGTATGAAAGAACAGGAAAAAAAGAAGAAAGGAAATCTGTGGCTTACGGTGGCAACATTTATTGTAAATAAGCGTAAAGCCATAGAGATTCTTTTTGTGCTGGCAATTATTTACAGTGTGCTGTGTATTAATAAGGTACAGGTCAATCAGGATATAACATCTTATCTGCCGGCTGACAGTGAGACAAGACAAGGTCTGTCTATAATGGATGAACAGTTTATGACATATGGAAGTGCAAAGGTTATGCTTGCAAATGTCACGTTTAATCAGGCGGATTCGCTTGTCGATAGTCTTGAAAATGTGGACGGTGTCAAGGAAGTTGCATTTGATGATTCATCTGACCATTTTAAGGGGACTAATGCATTATTTGACATTACTTTCAGTGGGACATCGGATGAACAGGTAAGTAAGGACGCATTGAATTCTGTCAAGGATATATTGGCGGATTATGATGTTTATGTTTCAACTGAAGTTGGTTCAGAAGAGTCAAGTGCCGAATCACTTGCGAAGGATATGAATATAATTCTTGTGCTTGCTGTAGTTGTCATTGTTGCTGTGCTTTTGCTTTCAACTAAGGCATATCTGCAGATACCGGTACTTTTGATTACATTTGGGGTAGCGGCTATTCTTAATATGGGAACTAACTACTGGTTTGGAACGATTTCATCAATCACTAATTCTATTGCGGTTGTATTGCAGCTGGCACTGGCTATTGACTATGCTATTATTCTGTGCGACAGATTTATGGAAGAGCATGAGACGCTTGATGCTGAAGAGGCTGTAAAGGTAGCACTTTCAAAGGCTATTCCGGAAATAAGTTCGTCATCACTTACTACTATTTCAGGTATGGTTGCAATGATGTTCATGCAGTTCAGACTTGGATATGATATGGGTATAATTCTTGTAAAGGCGATTATTTTAAGTCTTATTTCGGTATTTTTCCTTATGCCGGGGGTGCTTTTAATTTTTGCAAAAGGAATTGATAAGACGCATCACAAATGTTATGTTCCAAAGATTACTATTGTTGGTAAGTTTGCCAATAAGACAAAATATATTATACCTCCGCTTTTTATAATATGTCTTGTATTTGCATTTATGAAATCAAATAACTGTCAGTATATTTATGATACAAGTTCGATTGTAAGTGCAAAAAAGAGCGAATCAAAGATTGCACAGGAGACGATAGAAGAAACTTTTGGTGCAAGTAACCAGCTTGTAGTAATGGTACCTAAGGGTGATTATGAATCTGAGCATAAGGTTGTAAAAAAACTTCAGAATCTTGATTACGTGACATCTGCACTGGCTCTTTCCAATGTTTCAATAAATGATGAGTATGTACTTACAGATAAATTAAGTCCAAGACAGTTTTCGGAACTTGTGGGAATTGACAGGGAAGTTGTTGAAGTTTTATATATGGCATATGCATATAATCAGGAGCAGTACGGGCCGGTTGTAACAGGAATTGATGATTACGATGTTCCGATTATTGATATGTTTCTGTTCTTATATGACCAATATAAGGAAGGTTATGTGACTCTTGACAGCAATCTGGATGAAAAGCTTACAACTTTATATGACACACTTCATGATGCACAGCTCCAGCTTCAGGGTTCGGATTATTCGCGGCTTGTTCTTAATATTTCGCTTCCTGTTGAAGGTCAGGAGACATATGATGCACTGGAGGAAATTCGAGGAATCGCTGCACAATATTATTCAAAAGACAGTGTTATTCTTGTAGGCAATTCAACGAGTGACCATGACCTTGAGTCATCATTTGCGTCAGATAATATTATAATAAGCGTGCTGACAGCGTTATTTGTTATGATAATATTGTTCTTTACATTCCAGTCGGCAGGTCTTCCTGTACTTCTCGTACTTACAATTCAGGGAAGTATATGGATAAACTTTGCAGTTCCGTCAATTGAGGGGCAGACTGTATTTTTCATAGCATATCTGATTGTATCAGCAATTCAGATGGGTGCTACAATTGATTATGCGATAGTTATATCTAACAGATACCTGCAACTTAAACAGCAGATGCCGCTTAAAGAAGCCATAACCGAGACACTTAACCAGTCATTTCCGACAATATTTACATCAGGTTCAATACTTACATGTGCCGGTTTTCTGATTGGTGAAATTGCATCAGATGCCACAGTTGCTTCAATTGGTGTGGCACTTGGACGAGGAACTTTAATCTCAATAATTCTTGTATTATTTGTACTGCCTCAAATACTTCTTATGGGAGACATTATTATAGAAAAGACAGCACTTACAATGAATATTACAAGACCACAGAGAGAAGTTGCAGGAAGAGTAAGAGTAACGGGACATGTACGTGGATATGTACAAGGTGAAATTGATGCTGATATACAGGGTACATTCCAGGGACAGATGAAAGTGTCTGTAGACTCTGTGATTCCAGGAAGGCAGGGTCAGATTGAGCAGAATGATTTGGATTCTCAACAGATATCAGAAGATGATGATATTGAAGACAATAAAGCACAGGAAGGAGATGAGGAGTCATGACAATGAAAAAATATTTAAAGAAAAGGATAATACCGGCAGGACTTTCTCTAATCCTTATTATAATGACAGTAATAAGCATCATGCCGATTAATGTGTCAGCTGAAGATTCTTTGAATGTTATTGAGATTTCAAGAGTAAATGAACTTATTGAATTTGCCAATAAATGCAAATATGACAGTTATAGCAAAGACAAGATTGTGAAACTGACTGCCGATATAGATGTTTCGGGCTCAGATTTTAAAGGAATATCATATTTTGCCGGAACATTTGATGGCGGTTCTCATATAATAAGTGGTTTTAATGTTGATTATAAAGGTTCGGATTTTGGCTTTTTCCGTTATATAGCAGAGAGTGGTTTTATTACTAATCTTAATATTTCAGGAAGTATTAATGTTACCGGAAGTCAGGAAAATATAGGCGGAATAGCAGGTATAAACAAAGGGGTAATAAATGAAAGCTCATTTTCGGGTAAAGTAAATGCATCTACTGCAACAGGTGCAATTGCAGGCTATAATCATGAAAATGCCAAAATAGTGAGCTGTACCAGTGATGCTGATATTTTAGCAACAAATCAGACAGGCGGAATAGCCGGAGTTAATGATGGACTTATAAGCAGCTGTACATCAAAGAGCCGTGTTAATACGCAGGAACTGGATACAACACTTGACATAGGTGGTGTTGATGTAGGAACTCTCAATCTTACGCAGAATGTCATAGACCGTAATGATATGGGTGGAATAGCCGGTGAGTCAACAGGAATAATATCGGATTGTGTTAATTATGGTAAGATTGGATTTGCACATACAGGGTATAATGTCGGTGGAATAGCCGGAAAACAGAGCGGTAAAGTTATAACATGTTCTAATGAAGGTGAAATCTATGGAAGAAAAGATGTCGGTGGAATTGTCGGACAGGCAGAACCGGATATTGAGTCTGAGTATCTGAATGACCGTGTTGATGATGTGCAGAGTTCAATAGATATTATTAACAGTACATTAAATAACATGTCATCATCGATGAATAATGCTTCATCTGATGTTAAGTCTTATACAGAAAATATTATTGACCAGTATAAAGAACTGCTTGATAAGTTACAGGATAAGCTTAATGGAAATAACGATAACGATGAAAAAATAGAAGATTTTGTTGATGATATTTCAAAAGATATTGAAAACAGCACTGTTGCAGATGATATACATGGCGTTGCGGACACAGTTGACAGTGAAATAAGAACAATTGCAGATAGTATTGAAAGAATCTCTGCACAGATTAAAAATATTGGTAATACAGTAACAGAAACAATGGATGTTGTGACAAGTGATGATGACTATATAGAAGATATATCATCTGCTGACAGTGCACAAAATTCAGATGGTGTTATTGCAAAGTCAGTAAACAGGGGAGCAGTGCATGGAGATATTAATGCCGGAGGAATAGCCGGAACAATGAACGTTGAATATGATGTTGATCCAGAGTATGATCTTGACATAACTGAGACTACAAATGTAAGGCTTCGTTCAACTGTCAGTGATGTTGTAATATACTGTATTAATTATGGTGAGGTTAATTCAAAAAAAGACTGTGCCGGAGGAATTGTCGGATTACAGGAACTTGGACTTGTATATGGAAGCGAGGGTTATGGAACAGTAAAGTCGGAGACGGGTAACTATGCCGGAGGAATAGCCGGTAACAGTGCAAGTGCAATAACAGACAGTTACAGTCTTTGCAATGTGGAAAGTGAAGATTATACAGGCGGAATTTGTGGAAAAGGTTATACAATGCAAAATTGTATTTCGATTCCGGCAATTCTTGGTGATGGTGAAGCAAAGGGAAGCCTTGCAGGAATAATTGAATCTGACGGTGAAGTAAGCACAAATATATTTGTAAATGATATATATGGCGGAATTGATGATATTAATTATAGCGGTAAGGCTGACAGTGCGAGCTATGAAGCTGTTATGGCAATGGAGAATATACCTGATGGATTTCATCGTGTAACACTTGTATTCAAAGCTGATGGAAATGTTATTGATACAAAAAATATTGCATATAATGCAAATCTTGGTGTATCGGAACTTCCCTCAATTCCTGATAAGGATGGATATTATGCACAATGGCCGGAAAATATAGTATCAAAACCAATATTGCAGAATACTGTTGTTGAAGCAGAATATCATGTGTGGATAGAAAGTGTTGCCGGTGACATTGCATCGCAGAATGATAAACCGCTTTTTATTGCGGAAGGAAAATTCTATGATGATAATAAAATTACATTATCAAAATGTGATACTGATAATCTGTCAGGGGATATAGAATATTCATATGCATGGAAAATGCGAGGCACAGACGTAAAAGATAAAGGTACAAAAACATGCCATTTTTACATAAAAAATACTTCGGGAAGCAGCGAAGTATGGTATCGTGACAACGCAGATTCAGGCTGGGTTAAGGCAGATGCGAAAGAGCATGGAAGTTATATGACTGCTGAAATTCCTTACGAAGCAGATTTTGCGGTGATTCATAAAGAAAGCAGCAATATGATTTACTATATATGTGGCGGTGCTGCAGCATGTATAATTGTGCTTGCAGTAATTATTATAAAAAAACGTAAAAAAAGAAATAAGTAATGTGTGTCAGGCATAATGCAAAGTAACTTACAAGCATTAGACACTTATTCAGTGATGACAGGTGACAGAAGATATGAGAAATTACTGGGAGAATCGGAAGGAGTGAGCAATATGTGTGATGTGGCACAAAGATTAGAGGACAGAGGAACTTATAGCAAGCGGGATTGATAAAGAGACAGTAGATGTGGCGTTGACGTGTCTGTAGTTAAATAAATAAAATATAAAAATTAAGGTATCCGATATGTTGTTGTGTATTGGATACCTTTTTTGACATATAAAAAACAAAAATACAACCTTTTATTACAAAATGTTGTATTTTTATTTAAATTTATTACATCAGCTGTAAGCGATTTTCCTTAACCCCTTTTTTCTGAAAAATAAGAATTTTTTAAATCTATAATTGATATTATAAAAATGGTTTAGCGAGGGAATTTAATATGCATATATATCATCTTTTTCGCATTGTGTGATTCTAAGATATCGTTTTGTTATATTGTATGAGGAGTGATTATAGATTGCCATGAGTAAAGCCGGCTGTGTTCCTTATTTCCATGCAAAAAATCCAAAAGTTTTTCTGAGAGAATGACAACTAATGTTTCCTGTAATATTACATTTGTCAGCTGCGGTTTTTATTATGCGGTATGCCTGAGTACGGCTCAGCGGTCTTGTGTGGTCTGTCGATTTTGTAAATATGTAATCGTTGTATTAAGGATTCTGTTTGGAAAAAAGTTTTTGAAGAGCAATAGATAAATTGTCATTTATAGGGATAATATTTATTTTTCCTGTCTTATGTTCACTTATGGTGAGCCTCTTTATGAATTTCTTGTTTTCAAAATCATAAATCATATTCCATTTAATATTTAAAATATCACTTATTCTTAATGCAGTATTTAATCCAAAAACAATCAGGCAATGATTTCGCAGATTCGGTTTTTTGTCAGCGTAGAAATTAAGAAATGCCTGCAATTCTTTGTTATCTTTTATCGGTTCTGTAATCATAAATATTCTCCAATCATAATTTTTATAGTTCAGATGAATTATTACAAATAAAAAGTTAAAAATGCAACATTTTGTAATAAATAGTTACATTTTGAAAAGGAAAAATTCTAACTGATACATGGAGGTAAAAATGCTAAAACTCACATTAAAACCCGGAGAGTATATAGATATTGGAGACAATATCAAAGTTATATTTTCGGGAGGTTCGGCAAACAATATTCATCTGCTGGTTGATGCACCGAGAGAGGTCAACATTGTAAGAAGTTCGGTAAAAAAGCAGCCGGTGAAAAAGTTGATGAATATAAGAAAGAAGAGGGAATATCGCAGGAAGCACAAAAAGAAATTGTAGATATTCTGATGCGTGAGAAGCGTAAAAATCGAGGTAATAATGTATAACTGATATTTTGCATGTCGTAAATATTTCATCCCGGGAAAGCATGCTTAATAAAAGACATACTTATTATAAATAAAAATGGGAAACGGAGTTTCCATAAAAATTAACCACACGGAGGTACAAAAATATGGTAGTACAACACAATTTAACAGCAATGAATGCTAACAGAATGCTTGGCGTAACAACTTCAGCACAGGCAAAATCAACAGAGAAATTATCTTCAGGTTATAAGATTAACCGTGCAGCAGATGATGCAGCAGGACTTTCAATTTCAGAAAAGATGAGAAAGCAGATTCGTGGTCTCAGTCAGGCATCTTCTAATGCACAGGATGGAATATCATGTGTACAGACAGCAGAGGGTGCATTAACAGAAGTTCATTCAATGCTTCAGAGAATGAATGAACTTGCAGTTCAGGCAGGTAACGGAACAATGTCAGAAGATGACCGTCAGAATATTCAGGACGAAATCGACCAGCTTACATCTGAAATTGACAGAGTTTCTGAGACAACAAAGTTCAACGAAACATATCTTTTAAAGGGTAACGGAACGGAAACAAGACAGAAAGAAGTTGCAGCTACAGCTATGACAGCTACATATAAAACACCTGTTACATCTACAGTTGCGTTAACAGCAACAAACGCACCTACTACTTGGTATGCTAAAGGCTCTGCAACAGCTTTGACAGCAGATCAAATATTAGAACGTCTTGAAGTTGATGCAAATGGAAATGTAGCGATTAAAGATGGCATGGAAATGTATTCTGGAGCAGCAAATACAACAGATCAGTATGGTGCACAGACAAAAGATAAGATTGTTGCATTAACTACTGTAAAGCAGAGTTATGGTGTTGCATCAACAGCTTTATATGCAGACGCGCAGGGAACGACAGCGGTAAAAGATGAGGATTTAAAAAATTATTTTAATGAAGATGGAACAGTAAAGCAATCACTTTACAAAAAGACGACAGGTGCTAATGCGACATTTAAAGAAATTGGTGCTGAACAGATTGCTAATTATGTAACAGTGACAGCTGCAAAAGATAAGACAACAGTAGAATATGAAGCTGTTAAAGACCTTGTTCTCAGTTTTCAGGTTGGGGCTGATACTACAGCAAATAATAAAATTTCTGTTTCTATGCAGAGCATGAGTGCTGAAAGTATTGGTGTCAAAGGTATTTCTGTAACAGGAGATGATTCTACAAATGCAGATGCAGCTGTAGATACAATTGGTGAAGCTATAAAGAAAGTATCTTCACAGCGTTCAGCTCTTGGTGCCGTTCAGAACAGACTTGAGCATACAATTGCTAACTTAGATAATATTGTTGAAAATACAACAGCAGCTGAATCTGCTATTCGTGATACAGATATGGCTGAAGAAATGGTTGCATACAGCAAGAATAGTATCCTTACACAGGCAGGTCAGTCAATGCTTGCACAGGCTAACCAGTCTAACCAGGGCGTACTTTCACTTCTTCAGTAATGCTATAAAAGCGTAATTACTATATTTTAAAGTAAATAAAAGGGGCTGTAAAAAAACTCCCCTTAAAGAAAAATCGCTTAGGCCGTGAGGTTTAAGCGATTTTTTGGTATAATTAATTATGCTACTAATTAATAAACCTAATGGTAATTATACAGCTCGTCAGCTGAAATTACCATTAGAAATCGAAAAATTAATTAATATTTCTGATCCAGTATATACTTTTTGTGAAGTTATGAATCACGGATTCTGTTCTCTCCGGGAGATTGAAAAACTCTGTAGAACGGACATCCGGTATATGTATCTTCTTGATGAAATGAAAGCTCCATCCTTTGCCACGTTCGGTAACTTTATTCGTAATGAATTAACCGATACAATTGAACAAATATTTGCCGATGGCAACAAACGAATCGCAGCAACAATGTTTCTATATTTCCTTGATAAAAATGGCATCCTGTTTGCTGATGGAAATAAGCTGATTGACGATCATACACTTGTAGCACTTTTTAAACAGTGCTACACTAAAGAAAATTTGGATTTGTGGAGGTAGTGATTATGAAAAGATTGATAGCAATGGTTCTTTGTCTTTTATTTGTTATATCTTTAGCTGGTTGTGGAAAAGGAAATACAAAAAATTTAGTTATTGACTATGGGACATCATCTATATACACAAAAGATGACATGGATGAAGCTATTGATGTTATAAAGAAACAATTTAGTTCTTTTGAGGGGTGTGAATTGCACAGCCTATCTTATACATCTGATGATGCGTGCAATAATGAGGATAATATTGCCTGGATGAATGAATTGGAGGAAGCAAACGACAATAAAGAGAGTTTCACACAATGTATTTCGTTTGATAGTAGTTTCAGGTCACCTAAAAATGGAGGTGGAGCGTGGAACGCTAATGAAGAATACACATGGTCATGGTGGTTGGCACGTAGCGAAGGCGGAACATGGAAATTAATGACTTGGGGATATTAACTGTCGGTTCCTAAGTAACAAATTTCAGTCTTCTGGTGAGTTGAAAGCAATGGCGAATTTGAATTTTGCAGAGATATGTCAAAGCATTTTGACACGCATTTTCTGTGATGTCAAAGCCGTTTGATAGACTATGAAGGGTGGTTTTCCTATAATAAAGTACAAGGGAGGTACAATGGACATGGAGTATGATATCGGAAGTAAAATAAAGGCAGCTAGGCTTAAAAAAAAGATGACACAAGAACAGGTTGCTGAATTATTGGGAGTGAGTCGTCAGACCATCTCAAATTGGGAAAATGAAAAATCCTATCCAGATATCATCAGTGTCATTAAAATGAGTGATTACTACGAGGCTTCCCTTGACTATTTATTGAAGGGAGAACAAAAAATGAATACATATTATGATTATCTCGAAGAAAGTACAAATGTTGTAAAAAGCAATACCAACAGAAACAAAATTATTACAATCCTGTCCTATATGCTTGTATGGGCAATTGCTATGATTGCGTTCTGGTTCTTTACAAGTGGAAGTGATGCGATGGGATATAGTTTAGTATACTTATGGATTCTTCTTCCTGTAACAACATTTATCGTTTCCTTCATAATCGGTAAAAATGATTTTTGGGCAAAAGGAAAATGGGCACTTACTCTATTTTTTGGAGTGATGTATATGCTTGCTGAATACGGCACATTCGCAATGGCAAATAACATTGCTTTTGACAAGCTGAATGCTCCGGAGTGGGGACTTGTTGTTGCAGGAGTAATAATCTCAGCAATTGGTATGCTGATGGGTTCGTTGCTAAAAAAGAAACGTTGCAAGTGAAACGAAGAAAATGATTAAAATTCACAGTTTTCCGTAGTTTTGAAGATAAAGACAGGCATCTGCCCACTCTCGTGAACAGATGCCCTATCTTATAGCTGTTTTTTACAGCCCCTTTTATTAATCTAGTCTTCTTCAATTACTTCAATTTCCATATAGGAAAAATCAATCGAATCAATAAAATTATCATGATTAAAACGTACTTTGGAATGACGCTTAAAGGTTTCGATATTTGATTCAAGCCATATAGGCTCGCTTAAATCAAACGCATAACATGCATCATGTATTCCATCAAAAATTTTTCTTGTACGATTCAAATCAGGGTTATCGTTTGCAATAACGGTATCTTTTAAAAGATGTCCGCTTTCGTCGAATAATTTACACCACAATCTGAACATAATCACATATCTACGTTAAGATGTCTTGGAAGACCGTCTACCATAATCGGTGAAAGCTCAGCCTGAATTAATGGTCTGATATAATGGATAAGGTCATCTGTTACAAAATCATCTTCTGTAATCCATTCAAGAGGAACTTTCTTTTCAATATTAGCAATCTGATGAACATCGTGTGTTTCTGTAATGCACATATATGGGTCGTCAGAAACTCTCTTTAATACAACAACTTTGCCTGACTCACCTTCAAATGCAGCCTTAACCGCAGCACCACCAACATTGTAAGCTTCTGTAATATCTGTACGTGATGACATGTGTGAAGCACAACGCTGAAGTGTTGAAAGTTCAATGGCACGAGTCTTGATTCCAAGCTCTGAACCAATCTTATTTGCAAGGAACTTAGCAGAACCTGCGAGCTGTTTGTGACCGAAAGCATCAACAAATTCTACATGGTCTGAAAGTTCAAATACATATCTACCATCCATAACACGGATACCTTCAGATACGGCAATAACCATAGAACGACCTTTTGAAACGATAGATTTAACACGTTCCATGAAATGGTCAATATCAAATACCTTTTCAGGAAGATAAATTAAATCAACGCCTTCGCAGTCCTCACCCTTTGCAAGAGCAGCGGCAGCAGTAAGCCATCCGGCATTACGTCCCATAATCTCAACAATAGTAATAGTAGGATAGTCATATACAAGACCATCTCTGATAATTTCTTTCATTGTTGCGGCAATAAACTTTGCAGCACTACCAAATCCAGGTGTGTGGTCAGTAACGGCAAGATCATTATCAATAGTCTTTGGAACACCCATGAATTTGATGTCACTGTTGATAAGAATACCATAATCGGATAACTTCTTAATAGTATCCATTGAGTCGTTACCGCCTATGTAGAAGAAATATTTGATGTCAAGTTCATTAAGTATTTCAAATATTTTTTCATAAGTTTCTTTACCTTCACTGATTTCAGGCAATTTGTAGCGACAAGAGCCAAGATAAGAAGATGGAGTTCTCTTTAATAAGTCAATGTCAATATCAGTCTTGATTTTTTCAGATAAATCAACATACTGACGATCAAGAAGACCTTTGATGCCATGACGCATACCATAAACCTTCTTAGCACCTCTGTCTTTAGCAGTCTTGAATACACCTGCAAGACTTGAATTAATTACCGCTGTTGGGCCGCCTGACTGACCAACAATAACATTTCCAACCATAAAATCCTCCTTTATTTATCCGCTGTGCGGAACATACCCGTGTAATCCGGACAAAAAAATACCCTCTATAAAACATACGCCCGGACATTATAGAATATAATATTACTGCACGAAGTATTCTAAAAAGATTTTACCATATTTTTATAAAAGGTACAAGCATGACTTTTTCGCCGTCAGGTGTTATGATATAGTTAGTAATAAATAACCCGGAGGGTTTAATAATATGCAGACAAAAGTAAGCAATAATAGTAAAAGATATATATATAGAAAAAATGCACTTGGAAGAGATAAATCTGTTATGGGACAGATGACGGGTGCTGTAAAAAACTATATAAAACAAAAAAATGAACAGAGACGATTAACGGCAAAAGAATACAGAAAGACTGTAAGACCAATTGCGACAAAACCGGTTGTTCAGAGTATGAAGAAGTTTAATCATCACAGTCAGACAAGCTGCTTTAAACATTCTGTCCATGTGTCGTATATGAACTACATAGTATGTAAAAAACTTGGATTGGACGATAATGCGGCAGCAAAAGCAGGACTTTTGCACGATTTGTTTCTTTATGACTGGCATGGGCACAAACCTGAAAAGGGAGAACGCATGCATGGATTTGAACATCCGAATAAAGCCTTGAAAAATGCACATGATAACTTTTCTCTTACAAAAAAAGAAGGAGATATGATTACCAAGCATATGTTCCCGCTCACACTGACACCGCCATCATATAAAGAAACATATGTAATAGTTATGACAGATAAACTGTGCAGTGTTGGAGAAGTCCTTGATAAGTATTTCAGGAAAAAATACAAAAATAAAAAGACAAATAAAATAAATTGATAGAAATTATAATTTGTGTTAGTATATAAAATACAATATAAAATATTTTCTGAGGAGGAAGAAAATTATGAGTTTTTGCCCTAAATGTGGCAGACAGTTATCCGATGGAGAGGTTTGTAACTGTCAGGCACAAAATACACAGCAGGTACAGCCTGACGCACAGACACAAAGTACACAGCAGGCTCCGAAGCAGACATTGCCTATGGTAAAAGAACTTACAGATTTATTATCGGGAATATTTAAGAAACCGGCAGATGCCGTGAAAAAGTATGTTTCCAATGCATCAATGGAAGCACCGGCAATTCTTATACTTGTTCTTGCATTTATAAGTGCATTAGGTGAATTATTAAGAATGTTATATATAAATTTTACAACAAAAAGTTCATTAAAGAGCCTCGCAGACCTTGCTAATCTTATTTCGGGAAAGACAAAAGCTTATTCTGCAGGACAGATTGCTGCAGGATTTTTCACACATTTTGTGGAAGTTATTGCGATTGCTGCACTAACAGCTGCAATTATTATGCTCATAATCAATGCATTTGAAAAAGACAAAAAGGTTACATATAAACAGACTCTTGCAATAGCAAGTTTATCAATTCTTGTAACAATTCCATTTACGTTTGCAGGAACAATAATCGCAATGATTCCGGCATCATTTTTCGGATATCTCAAATCATGGATGATTTCATTTGCAAATGGTGCAGGACTTGTACTAACTTTTATCGGTATCAAGGAAATAGAGAAGGATGATAATAATATGCCTCTGGTATATGGTCTTGCGGCACTCGCATCAGCAGTTCTTTCAACAATTCTTGGATTATTATTTAAATGATAAATTAAAACAGTTGCGGCAGCTGTAGTCCGGTGATTCCGGCTGTGGCTGCCGTTTTCATTAAGGAGGATTTTATGCAGAATAAAAAACAGGAATGGAGACCGGGAAACATGCTTTATCCGGTTCCGGCAGTCATGGTAAGCTGCCAGAGAGAAAATGAGAAACCGAATATTATAACAGTTGCATGGGCAGGAACAATATGCTCAGACCCGATTATGTTATCAATTTCAGTCAGAAAAGAAAGATATTCACACCGGATAATATCAGAGACAAAGGAATTTGTTGTCAATCTTACAACAAAGGATTTATGCCGTGCAACAGATTATTGCGGAGTGCGTTCGGGAAGAGATGTTGATAAATTTAAAGAAATGAACCTCACACCACAGAAATCATCAAAAATCAATGCTCCGGCAATCGCAGAAAGTCCGGTTAATATAGAATGTAAAGTGGTTAATGTTATTGAACTTGGCTCACATGATATGTTTATAGCAAAAGTTGAAGCAGTGCATGTAGATGAAAAACTTCTTGATGATAAGGGAAGATTAAGACTTGAAGATGCTAATCTTCTGGCATATTCACATGGTGAATATTTTGAACTTGGGGAAAAAATAGGCAAATTTGGTTTTTCAGTAGCAAAGAAGAAATAATGCGGTAATCAGTAATCCGGAGGTGTCATAGTGAAAATAAAAAGGCTTCATATTAAAAACTATAAGTCGATAAAAGAACTTGAAATAGATGATGCACAGGATGCACTTATTCTTGTTGGAAGAAATAATTCGGGCAAGTCAGTAATTCTTGATGCAATCCGTGTTGCTCTTGGCGATAAAACAGTTAATATGCCGGATTTTAATGGCCCGGAGGGAAATATTATAATCGGAATGGAACTGGAGTTTGCATATGAAGACCTGAGTTTTCTTCATGGCAACGGGATTGTTAAAAAAATGAAAAATTATGATTTGTGGCTCAAAAGCTTCTGCCAGAGACTGCCGTCATTTATTCCTGATGAAGAGGGCGGTGGAATATTGACATTTGAGTATGTGTTTGACAGGAATGGAAATGAGAAATACCGCGATGGAATAAAGAAAAATAATACATATATAAGAAATGTGCTTCCGAGAATTTATTTTGTTGATCATTATAGAAATAATATTGATATTTTAAAAGATATTATGATGTTTTCTAATGATGATAACTTTGCGGAATTTAAGGCTGACAGATGCATATTCGACAGTGCAAAGAAATGCAGCCAATGCTTTGACTGTATGGGCGTAATCAACAGAAAAAAGCCGCAGGAGCTTACACTTGTTGAGACAAGCAGACTCATGCAGTATAAAATGTTCAGCCTGAACCTTAACACATTTGCGGACAGGCTTAATTCGTATTTTTCAAAAAACGGTGGGGGAGATTTGAAAATCCGTTATGAAATTAAATTTGATGCGGATGAACTGTTTAATATAGAAACAATAGTTGAAAATCCGTCAAGAAAAACATACGACAGTTTTGATTCAATGGGAGAAGGATTCAGGAGTATATATATTTTGTCGCTGCTTGAAACATATATAAATTCTGATAATGATACGGCACCATATATCATTATGATTGAAGAGCCCGAGACATATCTTCATCCACAACTACAGAAAATCGCCAGTGAGATTTTGTACAGACTGTCAAAAAAGAATCAGGTTATTTTTTCAACTCATGAACCGGAGATGCTTTTTAATTTTACAACAAAACAGATAAGGCAGATTTACTGCGATGAATTTCATATGACAGCCGTCAGAAAAGATACAGATATAGATGATATTTTAAATGACCTTGGTTTTACGGCAAATGATATGATGAATGTGAGCTTTGTGTTTATTGTTGAGGGAAAGCAGGACAGGAGCAGGCTGCCACTTCTTCTTAACAAGTATTATTCTGAAGTATATGACGAAAATGGGCGTTTAAGGCGTATAGCTATTATTTCTACCAACAGCTGTACCAATATCAAAACGTATGCCAATCTGAAATATATTAACACTCTCTATCTTAAAGATCAGTTTATGATGATTCGTGACAGCGACGGCAAGGATAAACAGATGCTGGGCAAACAGCTGTGTCGCTATTATGGTGAGCGTGCAAAAGAAGATAAAGGGAATATGCCAAGAGTTACGGATAGAAATGTACTTATATTAAAGTATTACTCATTTGAAAATTATTTTCTGTTTCCTGAAATAATGGAAAAGGTTGGTGTTGTTAAGAGTGTTGACGAGTTTTATGATATTTTGTGGGAGAAATACAATCAATATTTGTACAAACTGACAAGTGTAAAGAAAATGTTAAGCAAGCTGGATATAAGTATTGATTCACGCAATGATTTAATTGCAAATATAGAAAATATAAGGATTTATGTCAGAGGACATAATCTTTATGATATTTTTTACGGAAGATTCAAGGCAAATGAGAATGATGTGCTTTCGCGATATATAGAACTTGCACCGAGAAAAATTTTTGCTGATATTTTAGATAAAATTGATGGCTTTGTATATTTTGACTCAAGAAGAAGATAAAATGATATAACTTTGTGAAATTTGACAAAATGGTACTTTACAAAGGGACATGTTAGTGTTAAGATGTATTTGTTACAAAAATGTTACAGAAAAATTACAAATATGGAATTATAAAATAACATTATTTGGAGGAATATATGACACACTTAACCAGGTATGGCAGAAGACTTAAGATGACTCTTATAGCCGGAATGTCAGCAGCATGTTTTGCATGCATATTTGCTATACCATTTGCAGAGAATAAGTTTAATAACAAAGTTGGATATTACAGCATTGTATTTAACGGTGAGGAGATTGGCAGTGCCAACTCAAGACAGGAAGCTGAGCAGGCAATGGCAGCAGCCAGACTCAAGTTCAGTAAGGAATATGATTCTGTTGTATATATGGATAACAATATTGATATTGTAGAAGAGCATAAGCTTGTTGCATCAAGAATGTCACAGGACGAGCTTGAGACAGCTATTTACAGCAGTCTGTTCAACTGTGTTACAGATAAGGAGAATGCAACTGCATATACTGTAAGAATCAATGATTTTACAGTTACACTTGCATCAAAAGATGATGTTGTTGAACTCATGGAGAAAGTTACAGATAAGTATGATACAAAGAAAGAGTTTCAGGTTAAGCTTTCTTCAGGAGACGGAAGCTATGGTGCATATTCTGTAGATGTTGTCCAGTCAGAGTTAAAGAATACAGATACAGATATAGTAGCAGCTGCTCTCAACGGACAGATGGCATCAGTTGCCACTGACAGTGATACAGCTAAGGATGGAATAACAGGAATAAGTTTTGAGCAGAATGTCGTAGTTAATGAGACACTTGCAGCAGGAGCTAATATTGTGAGTGTACAGCAGGCATATGACGAGATAACAAAGGAAAAAGAGGAGAAGACCATGTATGTGGTCGAAGAAGGAGACTGTCTTTCACTTATAGCAGGCAAGTGTGATATTGCACTTAATGATTTGCTTGCACTTAATGAGGGACTTACAGAAGAGTCACTTATAATACCGGGAGATGAACTTGTTGTAACAGTCCCTAAGTCAGAGATTTCAGTTGTTGTAACACAGAGAATGACTTATGAAGAAGATTACAATGCTCCTGTTCAGTATGTAGATGATAACACAGCTTACAGAGGAACAAATACAGTTATATCTGAAGGAACAACCGGTCATCATAAGGTTACAGCTGATGTTACATTTGTTAACGGAGTAAAGACGGATGTTTCTTATGTTAATGAAGAGGTTATGGTTGAATCACAACCGCAGGTTGTATCAGTTGGTACACTTACACCTCCAACATATTTAAGACCGATTTCAGGTGGTTCAGTTTCATCAGAATTTGGTTACAGATGGGGAACACTTCATTCAGGCGTTGACTGGTATGTATCAGTTGGTACTCCTGTAAGAGCTGCGGCAGCAGGAACTGTTATCAGAGCAGGCTGGTATTCAACATATGGATATTGTGTTGATATAAGACATTCAGATGGTTCTATGACAAGATATGCACATCTTAATTCTGTTACGGTTTCTAATGGTCAGTATGTAAATCAGAGCGATTTGATTGCTTACTCAGGAAATACAGGCTATAGCACTGGTCCACATCTTCATTTTGAAATATGGATAGGTGGAACACCTGTTAATCCTTTATACTATGTAAATAAAAATTAGGATTATATATTGTGATATTTACCCCCGCAGTATGAATTGACATGCTGTGGGGTGTTTGTTATAGAATAATGGTACGGTTTTTAGAGGTTATCAAAAAATAATCTTTACAAAGGGTATCTTTGTGTTATAATATTGCAGTTGAAAATAAATAAATATAAGCTTTTTAAATGTGAATATTTACAAATATAGAAGAAATACTTATAATAATAAGTAATGAGTAGTTTTGAGATTAATCTGATTGTTAGAGGTGCATAGATGGAACAATATGTAATTAAGGGAGGCGTCCCACTTAACGGGGAGGTGTCCATCGGTGGTGCAAAGAATGCTGCGTTAGGAATTCTTGCAGCAGCAATTATGACAGATGAGACAGTTACAATTGAAAATGTGCCAAATGTAAGGGATACGAGAGTATTGCTTCAGGCTATTGAGGGAATTGGAGCTAAGGTTAAATATGTATATAACAACACCGTTCAGATTAACGGTGGAAGTATATGTGACATTAATGTCGATTATGAGTATATAAAAAAGATTCGTGCATCATACTATCTTTTAGGTGCATTGCTTGGAAAATATAAACGTTCACAGGTTGCATTGCCGGGTGGATGTAATATTGGAAGCAGACCGATTGACCAGCATATTAAAGGTTTTAAGGCACTTGGTGCAGAAGTTGAGATTGAGCATGGCAAGATTAGTACAAAGGCAGAGCATCTTGTTGGTGGTCATGTTTATTTTGATGTCGTGACAGTTGGTGCGACAATTAATCTTATGCTTGCAGCCTGTCTTGCAGAGGGTGATACAATTCTTGAAAATGCGGCAAAAGAGCCACATATAGTAGATGTTGCCAATTTCCTTAATGCTATGGGTGCCAATATAAAAGGTGCCGGTACAGATGTTATCAGAATTAAAGGTGTAAGTAAACTTCATGGAACAACGTATTCAATAATTCCTGACCAGATTGAGGCTGGAACATTTATGTTTGCATCAGCTGCAACATGCGGTGATGTTGTTGTAAGAGATGTAATACCTAAACATCTTGAATCATTATCTGCTAAACTTATTGAAGTTGGCTGTGAAGTTATAGAAGGTGATGACTGGGTAAGAGTTATAAGTAAAGGCAATCTTAAAAGCACTAATGTTAAGACATTACCATATCCGGGATTCCCTACAGATATGCAGCCACAGATGGCAGTTGTTCTTGCACTTGCACATGGAACAAGTATGGTAACAGAGAGCATATTTGAAAACAGATTCAAATATGTAGATGAGTTAAATCGTATGGGATGCCATATTAAGGTAGAGGGCAATACAGCATATATAGAAGGCGTTGATAAAATAACAGGTGCACAGATGTCTGCCCCTGATTTAAGAGCCGGTGCGGCGTTGGTTATTGCTGCTCTTTCGGCAGACGGTATATCTGAAATAGAAGACATTGAATATATACAGCGTGGTTATGAAGATTTTGAAGGTAAACTCAGAGGTCTTGGTGCCATGATAGAACGTGTTGACTCAGAGCGTGAGGCTTTAAAAGCACGCCTTAAAATAGGATAAAAATATTAAAGTGCATCATTCATGGATAAGACATGGATGATGCACTTGTGCAATGTGTTGGTTAAAGGAATTTATATGAAGTTAAGAAATAAGTTAAAAATATCATTTTGCATAATGGTTATATTGCCTGTAATAATGTGTTCGATATTTGCATATGCATTTTTTAAATATCAGGCAACAACAATACACCAGTTATATGAGGTTGACAGCGGTGAACTGCTTGATAACTTTTATTCTCCGGTTGTTCTTATGGGAAGGATGACAGAAAATATATACAATGAAATGAAAGAAGTTGCTGAGACGTCACCATGGCAGTATAATTCGGTGGATTTTGTGAAACAGCTTGATGAGGAATTACAATGCAAACTTTCGAGTATTGTTGTCAGACGTAACGGCCTTTATACATATGTATCTGATAATCTTGATATAGAAAAGCTTGATGTAGTTCTTCCTGATTATGAAGCGGGAGAAAATATATCAGATGAGGGGATTTATAAAGGTGGCGATTACCAGTGTCTTGTAAAACAGATAGATTTTTGTGATTCATATGGAAATCAGTACAGTGTTTCGATTATAACACCTTTAAAGCAGGCTATACCTCAGATAAAGAAGTTTTTCATACAGGTTCTTATATCAGGTGTATTTATACTTATATTGACAAGTCTTCTGCTTAATGTATGGATTTATCGCTCAATTATAAAACCACTTGACAGATTAAAGCTTGCAACGCAAAATATAAAATATGGTAATTTTGATTTTGAAATGCCTAAAAGCTCCAATGATGAAATTGGAGATGTGTGCCGCGACTTTGAAGAAATGAGAGTTATTCTGAAAAAAACGGCAGAAGACAAGCTTAATTCTGATAAAGAAGAAAAAGAACTTATAAGAAATATATCACATGATTTAAAGACGCCGCTTACAGCAATAAAAGGATATGTTGAAGGAATTCTTGACGGAATTGCAGATACACCTGAAAAACAGCATAAATATCTTATGACAGTTGCAAATAAAGTTAATGATATGGATAAGCTTATAGATGAACTTACAATTTATTCAAAGCTTGACACTAACAGGGTTCCGTATTCATTTGCAAAAATTAATTTGAAAAATTATTTTGATGACTGTTGCGAAGAGATAGGAATGGATTTGGAAACCCAGGACATAGATTTGGAATACAGATTTCATGCAACTTCAGATTGTACTGTTGTGGCTGATGCAGAACAGCTTAAAAGAGTTGTTAATAACATTGTCAGTAATTCTATAAAATATATGCAGCCGGGAAGAAAAGGTAAAATAAGCATAGATATTTATGATGAAGGAGATTATGTTCATATAATTATCGCAGATAACGGCAAAGGAATTGGCATGGATGAGATTCCACATATTTTTGACAGATTTTACCGTACTGATTCATCCAGAAACAGCAAACAAGGCGGAAGTGGAATCGGACTTGCTATTGTAAAGAAGATTATAGAGGACCATAAGGGAAAGATATGGGCAGAAAGCGTTGAAGGAGAAGGTACTACAATGCATATTAATCTTTTGAAAGATATGGATAAACGCAACTACATTTGCATAGAAGATAACAGAAAAAAGGAGAAAAAATAGTATGAGCAGAGTATTAATTGTTGAAGATGAAGATGCAATTGCAGAAATTGAAAAGGATTACCTTGAACTTAGTGGATTTGAAGTTGTAATTAAATCAGATGGAACAAGTGGTCTGGCAACAGCACTTGAGGAAGAGTTTGATATTATGATTCTTGATGTTATGCTTCCGGGTGTTGATGGATATGAAATCTGCAAACAGGTAAGAGAAAAGAAAAATACACCTATTATCATGGTATCAGCGAAGAAAGAAGATATTGATAAGATAAGAGGTCTCGGCGTTGGAGCTGATGATTATATGACTAAGCCATTCAGCCCAAGTGAGCTTGTTGCAAGAGTAAAAGCACATCTTGCAAGATATGAAAGACTTGTAAGCAGTGCAAAAGAAGCTAATGACATTATAGAAATAAGAGGTCTCAAAATTGACAAGACAGCAAGGCGTGTATTTGTTAATGGCGAAGAAAAAGTATTTACAACAAAAGAGTTTGATCTGCTTACATTCCTCGCAGAGCATCCGAATCATGTATTTACAAAGGATGAACTTTTTAAGGAAATATGGGATATGGATTCAATTGGAGATATTGCAACTGTAACTGTTCATATCAAGAAAATCCGTGAAAAAATAGAGTATGATACATCTAAACCTCAGTATATTGAGACAATCTGGGGTGTTGGATACAGATTTAAAGTATAAGGAAGTGCTTAATAATGAGACTTGAAAAAGATAATGCAATAAGACTTTTTAATTGTGAGGCTCCCGGCTCTGAAGGTATTAAACTTGAGGAGATATTTTATGAGGAGAAAATGGAAGATGGCAGGATAAAGAAGGTTGTACAACATGTCCTTAATCCTGAGATGGTTCCATATATTCCATCTTCATCTAAAGATAAAAAAATTCCGGCGGTACTTATAATTCCGGGCGGTGCATTTAGAAGGCTTGTATACAATTTTGAAGGTGAAGAAGTTGCAAAATGGCTCAACAGTCTTGGAATAGCAGCATTTGTATTAAAGTGCAGACTTCCGGCAGATGAGCATAATGACTCATATAATGTTTCTTTGATTGATGCACAGAGAAGTATGAGAATAATACGTGCACGAGCTGATGAATTTAACATAGATGCAAATAAGATTGGTGTTATGGGATTTTCAGCAGGAGGATACTTTGCGGCACTTTTATCTACAGCATTTGATAAAAATGTATATGACAAAAAAGACGATATTGACGAATTGTCGGCAAGACCTGATTTTTGCATATGCGGTTATCCAGTGATAAGTTATGATAAAAGTATAGAAGCCGGACAGAGGTATTTTCCAAAAGAAGTGATAATTGCAAATGTGCGTTCATATGAGGAAAATATGTTGAAAAAATACAATCCGGAGGAGCTGGCATCACCGGAAATGCCACCGGTATTTGTATTTGAAACAGATGATGACAGGACAACACTGGCAGAAAACAGTATTGGATTTTACATGGCTGCCAGAAAAGCAGGAGTGCCTGCTGAGTTGCATATTTTCAGAGAAGGCGGACATGGTTTCGGTTGTGGAGATGATAACGGACAGACTGGAGAATGGAAACAGCTTTTTGTAAACTGGGCTAAAAGCCTGAATATAATTTAAGACAATAAACAGAGCGGGATATGGTTTATCAATTATATCCCGCTCTGTTGTTATGTGCATGAAGCACTGCATATAACACAGGGGATGCTTCTTATGGTTATGGCTTGGCAGCCAGAGCAGCCTCAGCTTTTGCGAGCTCTTCTTTTGAATGTTTTGTTAATATTTGTTCTTTACTTAACCGCCTTTTTCCTGTATTGCAGGGGACTCATACCGTTTATTTGTTTAAAAAGAGTGCAGAAATAATTGGAATTGCAAAAGCCAAGCTCGTTGGATATTTCCTGGATACTTTTTGTCGATTCGGTGAGCATTGTCTGTGCAATTTTGTTTTTGTATCTGTTGACGTAAGTTTTGTATGAACAGCCTGTTGCGTCGCGGAAACGCTTCATAAAATGAGATTCGGATAATCCTGCCTTTTTTGCAAGCTCGGAGACTGAAGGATTATTCATAAAATTCGTGTCTATATAAGAAAGAATGTCCATTATTTCGGTGTCTGCCGTCGAAATGTGGATTTCGGACGTTTCTGCTACGGTACCGTATCGGTACATTATAAGTATGAGCTGTTCGAGCAGATTTTGCAGGGCGAATTCCGCAACGCTGTCGTAATTATCATATTCAATAAGCATCTGTTCATAAATATCGATAATTTTTGGCTTTATTTCGTCGGGAACAGATAAAGCAGTGTGCAGCATTAAATCGTTAAATTCGTTCTCGCCTATTATTTCTTTTATTCTTGTTGTTACCGAGCTGACAAAACGCACCGCATAAACCTCGTAATTCCTGTCCGATAAAGGTGATGATTTATGATATACGCCCATGCTGACAGGTGAGAGGTATCCGTCATGGACGAAAAAAGTACGCTCGGGAGTCGAGACCTGTCGGTCGCCTTTTACCAGATAACCTATTCCGTAATATTTTTCATATATGTCAAAAGAAGGCATGTAATTGGAAGCGGGTTTTGTTACATGCTCAACTCTGAATTTGTAGCCTTTTTTAAGAGGAATTGCCATAAAAATCTCCTTGTAAAATAATAGAAAATTGTAATGATTTAATCGGATTAATAATATAATGAATGTTTTTTATATAATTATATTATAAAATGTTATTAAAGAACAATGCAAGGAGAATAACATAAGATGAAGAATAAAAATATTTTTACAAAAATTTTTATAAAAAATATTCCGCTGTTTTTTATTGAAATATTAAGTGCGTATATTGCAACAAAAGTATTGGTTTTGGGAAATACAAAAATATCGCAGGCGATAGACGCATTGTTTAATAATACAATTTCGGAGTATATCAATAAACAATTCTGGATATATGTTGCCGTTCTTGTTGCGGCGGGATTTATTTTTACATATATTCAGACATATGCGACAAAAGTATTTGCGGTAAATATGCAGACTGATTTCAGAAGAGAGGCGGGAAAGAAGCTGCCGGAGCTT
The DNA here is from genome assembly GCF_014287955.1 of Lachnospira hominis (ex Liu et al. 2021). Classification (GTDB taxonomy): domain Bacteria; phylum Bacillota; class Clostridia; order Lachnospirales; family Lachnospiraceae; genus Lachnospira; species Lachnospira hominis. Next base: position 72,633 of record NZ_JACOPD010000007.1, read on the forward strand.
CAGTTTAAATATTTCGACTCGCATTTGTCGGCGAGAGTGCTTAATAATTTTATTGATGATGTGGCTAAAATTTCGGAATATTATTCTGAGCTTCTTCCTGATATAGTAAAAACAATAATAACAAGCGTGACGATTTTTATTACACTTATAAAAGTTGACCGAGTGACGGCACTTCTGCTTCTTGTTATTATACCCGTAATGGCGGTTATCACAAGTTTTACGGGAAATATGGTGTCAAAGCTTACGAGAAAACACACGGAATATAACGATGAAGTGAATGAACTTGCATACGACGCGATAAACGGTATCGGTGTTGTAAAAAGTTTTAATCTTGAAAATTATTTTAAAAATAAGATAAAAAATACGTTAAAAACAATATTAAAATTTGAATACAGAAGAAATGCAATTTCGTCAATAGGCTGGGCTACGGGAAGCCTTGTATCTACGGCACCTTATATTATTTTGAGTATATTTGCGTTACACAGAGTTTTGTCGGGAAATCTGACTGTGGGCGGGATGACATATTTCATACTTTTTATGGACAGGCTTTTGCAGCCTCTTGGAAATCTTCCGTATATGATTATTGACGCAAAAATTGATTTGGTTTCAAAAAACAGGCTCAAAGAGCTGATGAATTATCCTGTTGAAACAAATATGGAAAATTCCGAGGATAACACAGGAGATTTTTCTAAAAAATCCGATAGCACCGGGAAGAACAGTAATATTGTAAACGCTGACAAAATCGGGAAGAACAATAATGCGGCAGTAGTATTTAAAGACGTTACATTTTCGTATGTTAAGGGAAATAATGTTTTAAAAAATTTCAATGTTAATATAGAAGCGGGAAAAAATGTTGCTTTTGTCGGTTCATCGGGCGGCGGAAAGAGCACGATTTTTAAGCTGATTTGCGGTTTGTATGAAGTAAACGGCGGTACAGTGGAGATTTTCGGAAAGAGAATTGGAGAAGAAAATATTGATTTAATAAGAAAAGATATAGCACTTGTTTCGCAGGATACTTATCTGTTTCCAGAGACGATTGCGTGGAATGTTGCCTGCGGAGACGAATCGGTAAGTATGGAACGTATTATCGAATGTTGCAAAAAAGCAAGAATTCACGATGATATTATGAAAATGCCTCAGGGTTACAATACCGATGCAGGGGAACGCGGAAATATGCTTTCGGGCGGACAGAAGCAGAGAATAGCGATTGCAAGGGCTTTGCTTAAAGATGCCAGGCTTATATTATTCGATGAGCCGACAGCGTCCGTGGATATTGAAAATGAAGAAAAAATAAAACAGGCAATAGAAGAAATTAAAGAAAATCATACAATAATTACGATAGCACACAGACTTAATACAATAGAAAATGCAGACTGCATATATGTTGTGGATAACGGTGTTATAGCCGAAAGCGGTATGCATGATGAATTGATAGCCGGAAACGGAATATATAAAAGGCTGTACGATACGAAAGATGAGGTGTCCTATGAATAATTTTAAAATATTAAAAGAGCTGATAAAAAGATTTCAGGGAGTTCGTGCAGTTCTTTATTTTGCGGAAATAATAGGAATGGGAGTAGCAGATGGAATTTCGGTAGTTCTGGTTTCAAGAATTATAGGCATAATTACGGACACTGCCGTGTCAAAAGGAAATTTACGCGACACCCAACTGGTAAAATATATAATTCTTACAATAATATTTAAAATTATTATACAGACATTGCTGGCTGTTTTGTATAACGACGAAGCAAAGCGGACAGGTGCGAATATGCGTAATACTGTATACGGAAAGGCTCTGTCGCTTTCTATGGAATTCTATGACAATCATCATACGGGAGAATTTATGTCGAAACTTACATATGATACAAACATGGCATCTGGAGTGTTCGGTTCAAGAATAAGGCGTGTCATGATGCCTGTTATTATGGTTATTGTCTGCATAATACCTATGTTTGTTCTTTGCCCTCCTGTTACGGCGGGTCTGCTTGTTTTATGTATAATTTCGCTTACATTAAATTTTGTGATGATACCTGTGCTTGAAAAATACAGCCGCAAAATTTCAGATGCAAATAAAGAAATAAGCAAATCCGTAACAAATATGCTTCAGGGAATGGAAACAATAAGAATGTTTCCACTTAAAAAAGTTATAAGCGATTCTTATAATAATGCCAATGAAAATTGCGGCAAAAACATGAAAATCCAGGGACGGACAGAGGCTTTAATTTCGGCACTGAGAGCAGCATTTGACCTTATAGGGGCATTGGTTTTTCTTGCACTCGGAATATTATATACAACCAAAACAGGAGGAAAACTGGGAAATCTTATAAGCCTGTATTCAATATACGGAGCGTTTCAGTATAATTTTCTGCTCATGGGCGTGTATATACCTAGTCTGTCAAGCTGGCTTGTAAATGCACAGCGTGTTCTCGAGTTTATTGATACTCCGAACGAGAATTTTTACGTCGAAAATAAAGAAAATACAAAAAATAATATTTGTCAAAAAAACAGCGAAGCTTATCATACGGTAGAATTTAAAAATATAACATTCGGTTACGCGGGTAAAAATACAAATATATTTGAAGCTTACAGTGCGTTTTTTGACAGCGGAAAAAGTTATGCACTGGTGGGAGAATCCGGCCGCGGAAAGAGTACGCTTACAAAACTTCTGCTCGGATTTTATCAGCCAAAGAAAGGACGCATATTTATTGACGGAACTGACATAACGGAGCTCGGACTTGTAAATGTGCGTGATAAAATCGCATATATACCGCAGGAACCGTATTTATTTAACTGTTCGATTAAGGAAAATATAAGAATGGGAAAATTAAATGCTTCAGATGAAGAAATTTACAATGCGGCAAAACAGGCTGGAGCACACGATTTCATATCGGGGCTTGAAAACGGATACGAAACACCCGCGGGCGAACGAGGAAATACACTTTCGGGAGGTCAGAAGCAACGAATAGCAATAGCCAGAGCAATTCTCAAAGATGCACCTGTAATCATATTTGATGAGGCGACATCGGCACTTGACAATGAGACGGAAAAATATATAAACAAAACTGTTATGTCGGTGAAAAAGGACAAGCTTATCCTTATGATAGCACACCGCCCGTCTACGATAGAGACGGCAGATTGCAGATTTGAGGTGTAAAAGAGCTTACTGACATGTAATGTGGCTAAAAAGGTGGAGTGTATACAAAAAAATACCGATGTTTATGAAAAAACTTACTGTTTATTACAAGATGCTACAAAAAACTTGAATGTTTTGACTACAGGTGATATGTTTAATACAAATATAGTGTGTCTATCGGAAAACAAAAGGTGTTTTAGAGTAGGTAATCAGAAACAAGCGGAGGGGTATTTATGAGCAAAAAAATAAAATACATAGTGGCAGTAGTATTGGCAGCAGTGGTATGTGTGGCGGTGATTTTTACAATTAACAGGAAGAAGTCAGGCATAAATATGAATGTAGGTGAATTGTCGGGTAATGAGCAGAATTATTGGAATCCTGATATTCACAGCATTTCAAAGGCGGAAAACGGATATTATTACCTGCATTATGACGGAAAGGACCTTTTAGTGAAATATTTTGACGAGTCATCAAAAAGCTCTGTTCCGGTATGTGCGAAAGCAGAGTGCAGTCATAATTCAAAAACGTGTAATGCGTGGCTGGATACCGATGAATATCTGAGTTCTCCGATTTATTATTACAAAAATAATATATATGTTGTACGTGTGGAAGGCGGAATGGCTAAGCTTGTAAGTATTAAGGCTGACGGAAGCGACAGAAAAGATGTTGCCAATTTGTTTGCAAATGACAGGATAACATCAATTTCTATGGTGTTTCATAACGGATATGTATATGCGTACGACCATATAGGTCATATAGGAAGCTCTGAAAGCGGTAAAGAGATAATTAAAAAAATAAATATTTCAGATGGAAACTCACAGGATATAGTCGAATATGAGGGTGAAAACAGTGCTGTGATGGGAGCGAGAAGTTACGGAGATAAACTTTTTTACAAAATTTTTCAGTATTCCGTAAATAAGCAGACATTAAAAGCCAATATGAATTTTCAGCTTTATTATTATGATTATACCGACGGTGAGAATAAAAAGGTTTCGGATATGAATATATGTGATTTCTGTGTCGATGCTGACAACGGAATGTTATATTATTTTGTTGTTGGAAAAGGATTGTATTCTCAGTCGCTTGACGGACAGAATAATAAACTCATATACAAGGCGTCCGAAAATATGGTATCTGCGGTAATGTCATATGATGGAAGATATATTTATATGAGTAACGGCGGAATGGGAAGTACGACAGATTTATCTAAGACCGTTGAACGTGAAATTCAGGTTGTTGATACGACGGGAAAACAGATAGATACAATTAAGCTTGGAAATGAAATAGAGAATTTATATTTCGGCGATGAAAAATATTTATTCGGGACAAAGAGTGATAAGCTTGTTTATATAGATAAGAGCAGTCTCGGAAACGGTGCGTGTGTTTGGGAAAATGCGGAGTAGAAACTTATTATGGAAGAGTTTAAGAGGGTTTTTGGCATAAAATTTATAATGGTATTTACAGTGACGGTGCTGTTAAATATCGGTTTGTTTGTATACAGCAGTTCCGAGGGTAAAAGTATGTCCGATATAAGGCAGGAGACACATTACCGTCAATGGATAATCGGAGAACTGTCGGATATGCAGCCCGAGGAAGCTCTGGAAATTGCCGATATACAAAGTGATTCCGTAATAAAACGTAAATATGACGAATTGGAATCGGAAGAGCAGACTGTATATTCAAGGCAGTTAAACAAAATAAAAGAACAATTAGAATATATAATAAAATATCCCGAGGATATAAAAAATATACAAAATAACGCAGATACCCTGAAGAGTTTTTCTATATTTGCAGATAAAAATTCATTTACATATAACAATATTCAAAAGACGGCAAAGGATTTCAAACGGGTAGAGGGCGTACAGCTTTATCTTACCGATAATAAAGCAGTAAGCGGTTTTGTTACATATTATTATATCTATTATCTGGCATTGATACTTAATGTGTTTGTCCTGTATGAACTTTTCGGCGAACGGGAAAACGGAATGTGGTGCATTGTTCATACATCAAAAAGCGGCAGGGCAAAACTTGCGTTTAACAGGACAATGATTATTACAGCTTCTGCATTTATAATTACGGGAATTTTGTTTTTTACAACATTTTTGACGTCGTTTATATTATACAAAACGGCGTCAATTAATGCACCGATTCAGAATATTGAAAGCTTTTCGAGATTTTCATTGCCGATGAGTCAGCTTCAATATATAATATATGATTTTTTATATAGTTTTTGTGCAGTGCTTACGCTGACGGCTATTGTATGGATGGCATTTGTTTTTATAAGGCACCGCAATATAGCGGTTACGGTAATTGCTGTATTTATGGGTGTGGAAATGTTTTTGTATCAAAAAATACAGCCACAGAGCGTATATGGCATTTTTAAGCAGATTAATCTTATAAGACTGTTAAAGGTTAATGATATAATAAGCACATATGCCAATCGCGGCAAAGGAACATTTGTGGTTTCCGAATCAAATATAATGCTGACAGTTACGACGGTGCTTTTTATTGCCGCATGTGCGGGAGGAATTCTTGGAACCGTATATATGAGACCGGAACAGAAAAAATCAGTGATTGCAAGAATTGCGGATAAAATATGGGAAATGTATCAGCATTTATTGTCGGGATATTCGATTACGGCAAAGGAATTCCATAAACTGCTTATAACAGGCAGAGGATTGATTGTTATAGGCGTGCTGGCGATTTTGGCGGTTTATTTTGTGAGATACGGACAAATGACATTTTCTGACGGCACAAAAGAACTTGATAATATCTATATTACCAATGGTGGAAAAGAATATCATTATATAACCGATATGGTTAATGAAAGATTAAATGATTATCAGTGTGCGGTTAAAGATGCACAAGATTGTATGGTCCGTTACAATGCAGGAGAAGCAACGCTTGAGGAGGTTACAGAGAGCTCATCAACGGTTTCGTTATATGCGGTTAAACTTGGCAGGGTATCCGAATTTATGAAAAAACAGGAGTATTTGCAGGAAATTAACGAAAAATACGGAGTAGACGGCTACATGATTTCGGACAGGGGCTATGAGGAGATTTTTGGAAAATATTCGATTATAAGGGAGGCTGTACTGTTTTTGGCACTTGCTGCCGCAATAATTCTTATAGTAGCTGAAAATATTGTGCTTGAATACAGAACGGGAATGAATTATATAATAAATGCCTCAAGGCACGGAAGATGCTGGATACAGATACACAGAGCTTTAACGGGTGTTATGCTTACAATAATTCTGTTTTGCTTTATATACGGCATGGATATGTATACTATGTATACAATGTATGGTATGCCGTACCTTGAAGCTCCACTTATGAGTCTTACTTTTATGGAGGGGTGTAATCCGTCTTTTACAATAGGGCAATGGATTATAATTCGTCTTGTAAAAAGATTTGTTGTGATTCTTCAAATATATATTGCCACATATGTCATAACAAATGTTGTTATGGTTGTCCGCAAAGAGAAAACGTATTAAAAACACAAAAGTTTGAAGCAAAAAAGTTTAGAACAAAAAGTTAAGGCACAGCCGACAGAAGTTTTTCTGTAAGCTGTGCCTTTGTTTTCAATGAATTAATATATTTAATTTCAATGATTAATAATACGTAGATATGCCACCTGATGTATTAATGAAAGCAAAAACATAAAATACGATTGTTAAGATTCCGAGGATAAGACCTACCAGAAGAGCAATCTTACATCTTTTGAGCTGTTTTTCATAATCATCAAAGTTTCCGATTTTGAAAGCGTTGTTACCCATGATAATAAATATTATTCCGATTACACCACATATTTTATTTAAAAATACGGCACACAATATACTCAGAGTAAGCCATGTGCCAAAAGATGGTGCATTCTGGCTTGATGGATATGGCGGACGGTTATATCCGTTATTATATTGATTATATCCGTTGTTATACTGGTTTCCGTACTGATTATTGTAGTTATTATAGCCATTGTTTCCATAACCACTATTGTAACCATTGTTGTAGCTGTTGCCGTTATTGTAACCATTATTGTAACTGTTGCCGTTATTATAGCCGTTATTATAGCCATTATTGTAGCCGTTGTTATTACCATAGCTGTTATAGCCATTATTGTAACCGGAATTGCCATTGTTGTTATAATAATTATTATATCCGTTGCCATAATTGTTGTTATTGGAATTATTGGAATTATTGCTGCCGGAATTGTTATTGTAATAATTGTTGTCAGAAGAATTATTGCCGTCAGAATTATCGGATGTTGAACTATTGTTTGAATAGTCATCTGATGGTCTGTAATTGGCATCATATGTATCATTATAGCTGCCGTAAGTTCCGTTGCCGGAAGCATTATTACCGTTATTCTGATTATTATTCTGGTTGTTGCCTGAATTATCATTAAAAGGATCTGGTGTATAGTTATCCATGAAACTCCTCCATTTCTGTATGATTCATACTATACTTAGAGTATAATAAATATAAGCTGTTACGTCAAGTTAAAATTTATTACTAAAAAGTAAAATAAAAATAGCATTTGCATGTAAATTGTTAAAACAAATAAAAAAATAAGTTTGTAAATTTTATGATTGTATGATATACTCATAATAATATTAATATGTTGATGACATAAAATGTCGAAAAGATAAGGAAGGTGTTTTTATGAAATATTCTAATGTAGTAGTTGCCGGTGGTGGGGTGCTGGGAAGCCAGATTGCATTTCAGGCAGCATATTGTGGTTTTAACGTAACTATATGGTTAAGAAGTGAGGGGTCTATTGGTCGTACACAGCCAAAAATTGATAATCTTAAAAAGACATATACAGAAGCAATTGAGAAGATGGCAGACGATAAAAATGCGTGGTGTGCAGGTCTTGCTGATGAAGATTCATTTGATAAGGTAGAGTGTCTTAAAAAAGTCGAAGCTGCTTATGAGGGCATAAAACTTGAACTTGATATGGCAAAAGCGGTTAAAGATGCTGACCTTGTAATTGAGTCAATGGCAGAAAACGAAAAAGATAAGATTGCGTTTTATGAGAAGCTTGCCCCGCTTCTTCCTGAAAAGACGGTTGTTGTGACTAATTCATCAACACTTCTTCCGTCAATGTTTGTAAAGTATACAGGAAGACCTGATAAGTATTTATCGCTTCATTTTGCTAATTCAATATGGAAGAATAACACGGCAGAAGTAATGACACAGCCTCAGACAGACATGAGGTATTTTGATGAGGTTATGCAGTTTGCTAATGATATAAGAATGATTGGACTTCCGGTAAGGAAGGAAAAGAGTGGATATCTGCTTAATTCAATGCTTGTTCCATTTCTTTTAAGCGGACTTGATTTGTATGCGTCAGGCATATCTGACCCTGAGAGCATTGATATAGCGTGGACAAGAGGAACAGGAGCACCTAAAGGACCATTCCAGATATTTGATACAGTAGGACTTAACACTGCATATAATATTGTTCATCAGTATCACAGTGTTCCGGGAATATTTTCACCATTATTAAAGAAGATGATGATGCCATATAATTTTAAGAAGATGGAAGAAATTCTTAAAAAATACATAGATGAAGGCAAGCTTGGAATGTCAACAGGTGAAGGATTTTACAAATATAAATAAATATATTATTCTATAGATAATCAAAAGGAGGCTTGTCAACAGATGATTGGCCTCCTGAATTATTTATACAGGAGAGATTAGATGAAATTAGATGTTCTGGGGCTTATCGGTGCATGCTCATATGCATTGGACTGTGTTGAGGCAGAATTAGTTCATGTGACGAATAAACATGCAAAGCGTGTGGCATATATGAGCGTATGCACGGCAATGCAGATGGGAATCACAGACAGAAAACTGCAGGACCTGGCTGTGTGTGCACTTTTGCATGACAATGCCCTTACTCAATATATACAGGAAGAATTTCATAATGACATTTCACATGTAGATAGTATAAAAGAACTGCCGCATGCAGGTGCACATTGTGTAATGGGTGAACAAAACATAAAAGACATTCCATTTTATACAGATGTAAAAAATGTTATTTTATATCACCATGAAAATGCCGATGGAAGTGGACCGTTTGGTAAAAAATGGAACGAGATTCCGCTTTTTGCACGAATTATACATATGTGTGACCTGCTTGATATGGTATGTCTGCGTAAGGCGGTTGACTTTGAGACATGGAAGAAAATAAGTGAGTTTCTTTCAAAAATACGTGGAACGGTTATTGATGATGAGTGTGCAGATGCATTTATGGATGCATTTACAGGAGTGCCCGTTATGAATATGGAAGATTCGCAGATAGAGAAGAGTCTGTGGGAAAAAGTACCACGCGAAAAAATAGAATTAACTTTTGAGCAGATAAAAAATATTGCCGGATTTTTTGCGAGAATAGTAGACTACAAATCACCATTTACAAGTACACATTCAATTGGCGTGGCTGAATGTGCCAGGAAACTTTCGGGATATATGGGATTCGATGATGAAACAGTACAGAAAATGTATCTTGCCGGAGCACTGCATGATATCGGAAAAGTTGCAATAGGCAATGACATACTGGAAAAACCGGACAGGCTTACTGATGAAGAATTTGATACAATGAAGCATCACGCATCATATACATATCGTATTTTGTCAGATATTGATGATTTTGACGAAATCCGTGACTGGGCAGCTTTTCACCATGAAAGATTAGATGGAACGGGATACCCGTTTGGAAAGAGTGCAGACGAATTGAATGAATGTGAACGAATAATGGCATGTGTTGATATTTATCAGGCGTTGACAGAAAGCCGGCCGTATAAAAAAGGAATGACACATGAAAAAGCAATTGGGATTCTTGAAGATATGGCACAAAAAGGATGGCTTGACAAAAATATTGTATTAAAGACAGATGAATGTTTTTCTGTATGATAAATATAAAAAATATGGAGGGAATATGCTTGATATAATATATGAAGATAAAAATATGATTGTAGTAAATAAACCGGCAGGACAGCTTGTGCAGAGCGGCAGATCATTTGAACTTGACCTTACAAGCGAAGTGTTAAATTACAGGCGTGAAAAAGGCGAAGAAGCATATGCTGCAGTTATAAACAGGCTTGACAGACCGGTGAGCGGGCTTGTGCTGTTTGCAAAAAATAAAAAAGAGGCATCAAGATTGAGCAGCCTTATGCAAGAAGAAGGCTTTTGTAAACAGTATTATGCGGTGTGCTGCGGAAAACTGCCTGATAAAAACGGTGAGTTTGTGGATTACCTTTTAAAAGACGGAAAGAATAATGTTTCAAAGGTTGTAAAGGAAGGGACAGCCGGTGCGAAATACGCAAAACTTCTATACGAAACATTAAAAGAGATAGAAAAAGATGATAAGGTTTACACGCTTGTAAAAGTAACACTGATAACCGGAAGACATCATCAGATACGCGTGCAGTTTGCACATAGAAATCATCCGCTTCTTGGCGATACAAAATACGGAGAAGAGAGATTTAACAATGAAATAGCACTCTGTGCAGCATTTTTAAGCGTTGACGGACATGAATATTCGATAGAGCCGTCATGGCAGTTTTGAAACTGAAATACTGAATAATTACCCCGCCTGTTGACAATAATTACATATATAAAGAATGTAAAACATTGTGAACTTATTATAGAAGGGGCAGGGCAGATGCAGGAAACCGGGAAGCATTATGAAAAAGCATATTGGACAAACAGGCAGAAGTTGCAGTATATAAGTGGAATCGTAATTATTACGGTATCTGTAATTGCTGGCTTTAAATATGTTTTTCCTTTTGTTGCACCATTTGTGATTGCATATGCTGTGGCAGTAATGATTGAAAAGCCTGTAAACAGACTCGCAAGGGTGTTCAAGGGCAGAAAAATGATTGCGTCGGCTGTTATAGTTATTTTGTTTTCGGCAGTTTTGTGTGTGGGAATCGGACTGGCAGCGTATTTTGGACTGGCTGAGATAAAGTCATTTATAAAAAATTATGAGTATAATATGGTGACATTCAGGCAGACCGCCGCAAGAATCTGTTTTAATATGGATGGATGGCTTGGACTTTCGGACGGACAATGCCTTGATTTTATATGCCGATGTATGGAAAAATTTGAAAAAACTGTCGATAATGGCGGTGTTTCACAGATTATGACTAAAGTTGTGACAATTTCGGTTCCTGCTGTAATAAAAACAATTACAGTTACAGGTTCGGTAATTATCTGCTTTATATCAGTTGTGTATCTTTCGGTTGTGATTGACAACGTGAGGGATTGGAAAAAGGAAAATGTTTTTCGCATGGAAATAAAAGCTGTATCTGATTCGTTATACAGGCTTATACATGTATATTTTAAAATAGAGGCATTAATTCTGGTTATTAATTCAATACTATGTATAATTGCTTTGCTTATAATAAAAAATCCGTATGCAGTTGTGCTTGGCATACTTATAGGTATTGTGGATATGCTTCCCGTTTTCGGAACCGGAACAGTTCTTCTTCCGTGGGCATTATTTGAACTTGTTAATAAAAATGTGACATCGGCAGCAGTTCTTGTAAGTGCGTATGTTGTGACATATTTTGTGCGTGAGATAATGGAGAGCAAGTGCCTGGGAGACAAAACGGGGATTCCGCCGTTTGTCATGCTTATGGTAATATTTCTGGGGATTATGATATATGGCATAATGGGATTTATATTAGGCCCTGTTTCATATTGTATAATGAAAGCACTGATACTTCACTTGAAAATAGAGATTGAACGTGGTACACTAAAAAATACTTGAAATATAAGCTGTAAAGTAACAGCAAAATCGGAGGTAGACATGGCAGAGGATAAGAAACTGGTAGAGGCAATTACATCAATGGATGTTGATTTTGCACAGTGGTATACAGACGTTTGTAAGAAGGCAGAACTTATGTCTTATTCAAGCGTAAAGGGATGTATGATATTTAAGCCCGCTGGATATGCCATTTGGGAAAATATAAAGAATGAATTAGACAGAAGATTTAAGGAGACGGGTGTTGAGAATGTATACATGCCAATGTTTATTCCTGAAAGCCTTCTTGAGAGAGAAAAAGATCATGTAGAAGGATTTGCACCGGAAGTTGCATGGGTGACATACGGCGGTCTTAATCCACTTCAGGAAAGAATGTGTGTAAGACCTACATCAGAGACACTTTTCTGTGATTTCTATAAAGATGAAGTACAGTCATACAGAGATTTGCCAAAGGTTTATAACCAGTGGTGTTCAGTTGTAAGATGGGAAAAAGAGACAAGACCATTCCTTCGTTCGAGAGAGTTCTTGTGGCAGGAAGGCCATACAGCACATGCTACAGCTGAGGAAGCAGAAGCAAGAACACAGCAGATGCTCAATGTATATGCATCATTTTGTGAGGAAGTTCTTGCAATACCTGTTATCAAGGGACGTAAGACAGATAAAGAAAAGTTTGCCGGTGCTGAGGCTACATATACAATTGAAGCACTTATGCATGATGGCAAGGCACTTCAGTCAGGTACAAGCCATAATTTTGGTGATGGATTTGCGAAGGCATTTGGTATCCAGTATACAGATAAAGATAATAAGCTAAAATATGTCCATCAGACATCATGGGGTGTTACAACAAGACTTATCGGAGCTGTAATTATGACACACGGTGATAATTCAGGTCTTGTTCTTCCGCCTAGAGTTGCACCTGTTCAGGTTGATATTATTCCTATCATGCAGAAGAAGGAAGGCGTGCTTGATAAGGCATTTGAGGTTATGGATACACTCAAGGCAGCAGGACTTCGTGTTAAGGTTGATGATTCTGATAAGAATCCGGGATGGAAGTTCTCAGAACAGGAAATGCGTGGTATTCCTGTAAGAGTTGAGATGGGACCAAGAGATATTGAAGCTGGTCAGGCTATCGTTGTAAGAAGAGATACAAGAGAGAAGATTACAGTTAATATTTCTGAACTTGCTGATAAGATTAAAGAGATTCTTGATGCAATGCAGGTTGAGATGCTTGAACGTGCGAGAAAGCACAGAGATGAGCATACTTATGTTGCAACAAATTATGATGAGTTTAAGGATATAGTTGCTAATAAACCTGGATTTGTTAAGGCTATGTGGTGCGGTGACCAGGCATGTGAGGATAAGATTAAGGAAGATACAACTGCTACTTCAAGATGTATGCCATTTGCACAGGAACATCTTTCAGATGTATGTGTATGCTGCGGAAAGCCGGCAAAGAAGATGGTTTACTGGGGTAAAGCATACTAAAAGATTATTAATATAGATAAAGACAAAGGCGGGCAAAAGCCCGCCTTTTATAAAAGATTAAAATTTGTGGAAATGAGGTAATGTATGGATAAATACAATATTGTGATGCCGCAGGAGGTTAAGGATATAATAAAACAGATAGAGGCGGCAGGCTTCGAGGCATTTGCTGTCGGTGGCTGTGTCCGTGACTGTATTCTTGGCAGAACACCGCAGGATTGGGATATAACGACATCAGCACTGCCTTCACAGATAAAAGAAATATTTGCAAGAACAATAGATACAGGCATACAGCATGGAACTGTTACCGTGATGATAGGCAAAACCGGTTATGAGATAACTACATACCGTATTGACGGGGAATATAAGGATTGCCGTCATCCTGAAAATGTCGAATTTTCATCAGATTTAAAGGATGATTTAAAAAGACGTGATTTTACAATTAATGCAATGGCATACAATGACAGCACAGGCCTTGTTGATGAATTTGACGGAATAAATGATTTGAACAAAGGTATTATAAGATGTGTGGGAGATGCAAAAGAGCGTTTTACGGAAGATGCTTTGAGAATGATGCGTGCAATACGATTCTCTGCCCAGCTCGGATTTGATATTGAAGAAAATACATACAATGCAATATCAAAGCTGTCACCATCAATAAGCCATGTCAGCATGGAACGCATACAGGTTGAGCTTGTAAAAACATTGTTGTCGGATAACCCCGGTTATGTAATGAGATTTTATGAGACAGGGCTGTTTAAATATGTGCTTCCGGATATCGGCCGGGTGCTTGGCGGAAGATATTCAAGAAATGCACTTACAATGTTGAAATTTTCTAAAAAACAGCCTGTTTTCAGATATGCAGCACTTCTTAACACGCTTGAACCGGAAAATGTAAGAAAGACGCTCAGGGAATTGAAACTTGATAATTATACGGTGGAGCATGTTACAAAACTTGTTGCTAATTCAAAAGTAACAATAGAAGAAAATGAACCGGCATTAAGAGAGGCAGTCCACCAATACGGAAGAGAACTCATACAGATGATGTTTGAGCATGAGGCGGCCATAATTGCCACAAAGGAAGAAATTACCGGTATAAAGCTTGCTGGCAAGAAAAAACACCTTATCGTTCTCAGGGCTATGTATGATGAGATTACAAAAAGAGGTGACTGTATCTGTATAAAAGACCTTGATATAACGGGAAATGATTTGATGGAATATGGACTTAAAGGTCCTGAAATAGGGAAGACACTCAATGAACTTCTTGGCGTTGTAATAGAAAATCCACGTCTTAATGATAAAGCAACACTTATAGCATTAATAGAACATCTTAATTAACTTTAGGGTATTTTTCCTCCACAGCTTTCATATGATAAGACAGACATATGGAAGTGTGGAGGTTTATAATGAATGAAAAATCACTGGATGTATTAAAACAGTATGATATAGATGTGTATAAAACTATGCGTGGAAGAGGAGGAATGCTGCTCTTTACAAATCAGGGAGTGAAGCTGTTTCTCGAGTGTAATCATCCTGATAAATATTATGAAAGAGAAGACATAATTACTAAAACCATTGCACATAATGGATTTATTAATGTTGATACATATATAAGAAATGCAGAGGGCGGGCTTGTGAGTGAGAATGAGGAGGATGGCAGACGGTATATACTGAAAAACTGGGTTGATGCAAGAGAGTGTAATGTGAATGATATTTCGGATATAGCGGCCGGTGTCTCAACGCTTGCAAGGCTGCATACATCACTTGATGAAGCGGCAGTGTGTTTCAGGGAGATGGATGTTAATCCTGTAGCAGAAAACATGAGGCTTGCGGATAATTATGTGCGTCATATGAAAGAACTGAAACAGGCATCCAATTATCTTAAAAATAAGAAAAAGAAATCTGAGTTTGAAAATATTGCATATAGAAATATAGGTTCATTTTACAGTGAGGCGGTGAATGCTGTCCGTAAAATGAGCGATGATAAATTAAAAAAACGTTTTTTGCAGGCACAGCTTAGCGGTGAACTTGTACATGGCAACTATACATATCATAATGTATGTTTTTGCGGAAGCACTGTATTTGTCACGAATTTTGAGAAGTGCCGCAATGAATGTCAGATAAGTGATTTGTACCAGTTTATGAGAAAAATTCTTGAAAAATATGAGTGGGATATTCAGACGGCATACAAAATGCTTGATGAATATGACAAAGTAAAACCGGTATCTGATATTGATTTGGAGCTTTTAGGAGTGCTTTTTTCATTTCCGGAAAAATTCTGGAAGATAATCAATTATTATTACAATATGAATAAGGCATGGATACCACCCAAAAGTGTTGAAAAACTGAAAGCAGTTACATCCGTAAACAGCCGCAGGCTGGAATTTCTTGCAAGTATAGGTGTATTGTGATAATATAGCTTACAAGTACGGATAGATTTTGAATTGGAGTACGTATGAACAAAAATGTATTTTTTAATATAATATATAAGGCAGTTTCCGTTATGATGATTGTTGTCATTTCTGTGTCAGGTCTTGTAGGCTGCGGCTCGAAAAAAACAAGTTCTGTCATACCGGGAAGCTCAATACTTCCGGCACCGACAAAGTCAATTACGGATGCACCTGTAAATGCAAAAACAAATGAAATTACAATAGAAGGTGTTTTGTCTTCATTAGATAAAGATGCCAAAAAGATGAGATTTGTTGAAAATTCATCAGGAATAGAATATGAAGTTCCATATACGGGGGGAACTGATATTCAGACAAAATATGGAACAAAGATAGCACCATCCAACATGAAGCCGGGTGAGATATACGAAGTTACATGTGATAAAAAAGGAACAGCACTGACAATCTACGGTGCAAAGGATGCGTGGGAAAGAACCGGGATTACAGGGCTTGATTTTGATGAAAGCACAAGAAAGATTACGATTGGTTCAACTAATCTTGTATATGCACAGAAATCGGTGATTTTGTCAGATAATGAAAAGATATCTATTTCCCAGATTGTAAAACAGGATACTGTAATATTAAGAGGTGTTGATAGTACGGTTTACTCAATTGTAGTTGATGTAGGACACGGATATATTAAGTTCACAGGAGTAAGTGCATTTGAGGGCGGATATGCAAGTATAGGAAAGAGCCAGCTTGTAGGTGTGACTGATAATATGCTTGTTACTGCAGCAACCGGAACATATGACCTTGAACTTGATGCAGGAACCATGAGCGGAAAGAAGACTGTTACGGTTGAGAAAAATAAAGAGACAACGGTTGATTTCAGTGAATATAAGCTTCCGGTTGATGAGCAGGGAGCTGTTAATTTTAAAGTTACTCCGTCAAATGCTGTCATGACGATTGACGGCGAGGAAGTGGATTATACAGAACCTGTTATGTTGAAATTTGGCAGTCATGTCCTGACACTGGCAGCTAATTATTATGAAGCATATACAGAGACATTTACAGTAAGTTCGGCTTATTCTACAAAAGTTATAGATATGACATCTAAGTCAGCCTCGACTAAGAGCAGCAGTTCATCAACGACTGCAGCATCAACAAGTGGTTACAAGGTAAATGTAACAGCACCTGCAGGTGCAGCACTTTATGTAGACAGCGTATATGTTGGAATTGTGCCGTGTTCATTTGAGAAAAAGTCGGGTACAAAGACTATAACTCTTACGCAGAATGGATATAATACAATTAGTTATTCTATTTCTATTGCCAACAGCAGCGGAGATTTGAATTATGCATTTCCGGATATGACAAAGAAAGAATAGAAGGAGGATAAATCCTCTCCTCGCTAGGAGACATAGTGCATCAAAGATGCACATTGGGATTTTTCTTTGAAAAACAAGGAGGATATTATGAATATACCGTTTTCACCACCTGATATAACAGAAGAAGAGATAGAAGCAGTTGCCGAGGTTATGCGTTCCGGCTGGATTACAACAGGACCAAAGACTAAGGAACTTGAAAGAAAGATGGCAGAATTTACGCATACAAACAGAGGTGTATGCCTTAATTCGGCAACATCATGTATGGAGATGGCACTACGCCTGTTTGAGATAGGACCGGGAGATGAAGTTATTGTGCCGGCATATACATACACTGCCAGTGCCAGTGTTGTATGTCATGTTGGTGCGACACTGCGTCTTGTGGATGTAGAAAAAGGAACATTCCACATTGATTATGCTGCGGTTGAGAGTATGATTAATGAAAATACAAAGGCAATCATACCTGTTGATCTGGGCGGTGTTATGGTTGATTACGACCGTATACGAGCTATTGTTGAATCAAAGAAGAGTCTTTTTAGACCTTCTTCAAAGATGCAGGAAGCATTGGGACATATTTTAATTCTTGCTGATTCTGCACATGGATATGGTGCTTCACAGAATGGAAAGATGAGTGGAGAATGTGCTGATTTTACAAGCTTTTCATTTCACGCTGTTAAGAATTTTACGACAGCTGAGGGTGGCGGACTTGTATGGAGACCTGTGCCGGGTGTTGATGATGAGGAGATTTATCATAATCTTATGCTTCTTACGCTTCACGGACAGTCAAAAGATGCACTTGCAAAGACAAAGTTAGGTGCATGGGAATATGACATAAAGGGACTTTATTACAAATGTAATATGACAGATATTCTTGCCGCTGTAGGCCTTGTACAGCAGAAGCGTTATAAGGGCCTTCTTGCGAGAAGAAAAGAGATTATTGAGCGTTATGATGAGTGGATTAAAGATGATGATATAATGACACTTAAACACTTTGATGGCGGTAATATTTCAAGTGGACATCTTTATCTTGTAAGAGTGCTTCCATATAATGAAGAAAAGAGAAATTCCCTTATAACAGCAATGGCAGAGGCAGGTATTGCAACTAATGTCCATTTCAAACCTCTTCCTATGCATACGGCATACAAGAACCTTGGATTTGATATAAAAGATTTCCCAAATTCATACGAGATGTATAAAAATGAAATTACACTTCCGCTTCACACATGTCTTACAGATGAGCAGACAGAGTATATCATTGAGAATTTTAACAGATTAAGGAAGATTTAATTATGGAGTTAAGACAGTGGAATGAGCTGCCTGACCGTATGAGAACGCGTGAGGTCAGAAAATATTATAATATAATCGCACAGCGAAGAGGCTGGTTTCGTGCAAAAAGGGTATTTGATGTCATAGTTTCATTAATAATGCTTGTATTTCTTGCAATTCCTATGGCAGCTATTGCAGCAATGATAAAGTTAGACTCAAAAGGTCCTGTTTTTTTCAGGCAGGAAAGAGTTACGCAGTATGGAAGAATTTTTAAGATTTACAAATTCAGAACTATGGTAAATAATGCTTCACGTATCGGAAGCCAGGTTACAGTGGCAGGTGACGCAAGAATAACAAAGGTTGGTAAATTTTTAAGAAAATTCAGACTTGATGAATTTCCACAGCTTTTAAATATAATAGCTGGTGATATGACACTTGTTGGGACAAGACCTGAAGTGCCGAAATATGTTAAGCATTATACACCTGAGATGTATGCAACACTGCTTCTTCCTGCAGGACTTACATCGAGGACAAGCATTGCATACAAGGATGAGGATAAGCTTTTGAAGGATGCAAAAAATGCCGATAAGACTTATGTAGAGCAGATTCTTCCTGTTAAAATGCAATATAATCTTGAAAGTTTAAGAAAATTTGGACTGGTTGATGACTGTAGCATTTTATGGAATACTTTTTATTCTGTAATCGGGAAGTAGGATTGGAGACATTATGTTTATTACAATGTGTGTAATTGCATATAATGAAGAAAATGCAATTGACAGAATTCTTGGCGATATAGCCGCACAGGATTACAATCATAATGATA
This sequence comes from Lachnospira hominis (ex Liu et al. 2021), assembly GCF_014287955.1. GTDB lineage: Bacteria > Bacillota > Clostridia > Lachnospirales > Lachnospiraceae > Lachnospira > Lachnospira hominis. The sequence goes on from NZ_JACOPD010000007.1 coordinate 91,873, forward strand.
TGGAAGTTGTGCTTGTTGATGGGGCATCAACTGATAATACAAAAAAACATCTTGATAATTTCAAGGAAAAATACAAAGATGATTTCAGAAGAGTTGTGGTGCTTGATAATCCTAAGAGAACACTACCGTCAGGCTGGAATGTAGCACTCAGGGAATATAAAGGCGATGCAATCATAAAAGTAGATGCACATGCCGAGATTCCTAAGGATTTCGTGAGCAAAAATGTGTGTGTTCTTGAGAGCGGAGAGGATATATGCGGTGGACAGAGACCTGTGATTATAGACGAAGAGACTCCGTGGAAGAATACGCTTCTGCTTGCGGAGAGCAGCATGTTTGGCTCAAGTATAGCTCCATACAGGAACAATCCGGGAAAAACATATGTAAAATCAATGTTTCATGCTGCGTACAGAAGACAAGTTTTTGATAAGGTCGGTTTTTTTAATGAAAATCTTGCACGCACGGAAGATAATGAGATTCATTACAGAATGAGGGAAGCAGGATTTAAACTTTGCTTCGACCCTGATATTATCTCATATCAGCATATAAGAAGCAGTCTTCCTAAGATGTTAAAACAGAAATATTCCAATGGATTGTGGATTGGAAAAACAGCAAAAATATGTCCGCAATGTTTGTCATTATATCATTTTGTGCCATTTGCCTTTGTATCGGCAATTATAATGTCGGTAATCGGAACAGGCCAGAAAATATGTATGCCGCTTAACAGGCTTGCAAAAAAACTTACAAAGTTGATGTGGTCTGCTTATGGACTTCTGGCAGCAGTAATGTCAGCATTTTCGGTGATGAAAGCAGGCAAAAAGAAAAATATGACAAATGTGGCACTGCCATTTTTGTTTTTATTGCTTCATGTAAGTTACGGAGTTGGAACATTAAAAGGCTTACTTAGTAAGACTGATGGTGAAAGGAAATAGGAAAAGATATGGGAGATACAAGAAAAGACAGGATACAGCTCCTTGTAAGAAGAATTTTTTTGGTTATAACGGATATTATTCTCATAAATGGTTCAGTATTTCTTTCACTGATTATGCGTTTTGAGATAAATATAGCAAGTGTTCCGGAAGAATATATACAAAAGTACATTGTAAATGTTATTCCATTTACAATCGTGACGCTTATAATATTCTGGTGTTTCAGGATGTATCACAGTCTGTGGCAGTATGCAAGTATCGCAGAACTTTATAAAATTGTGGAAGCCTGCGTTGTTGCAGAGCTGGCACATCTTTGCGTGACATCTTTTATGGGATGGATGCTTCCACGTTCATGTTATTTTACATCAGGAGTATTTCTTATAGTTGCAATGAGTGCAAGCCGTTTTATGTACAGGCTTTTAAGGCAGCTTATTAATGAATACAGACATACCTCGGAACAGTTAAAGATAATGATTATCGGTGCCGGAGAGGCAACAAGTGTGCTAATGAGAGAAATTTCCAATTCGAGATACCTCGACAACTCAAAGGTGGTCTGTATAATAGATGACGATTTAGGAAAAGTTGGAAAGTATATCCGAGGTGTCAAAATTGTAGGTACAAGAGACCATATAAAAGAGTATGCAAGATATTATGACATCGATGAGATAATATTCGCTATTCCTTCAGCATCAACTAAGGATAAGAGGGAGATTCTTAATATCTGTAAAGAAACATCATGTAACTTAAAGATTCTTCCCGGCGTTTACCAGATGGTTGACGGCGAGATTAACATTAAGGATTTAAGAAATGTTGATGTTCTTGACTTGCTTGGAAGAGACCCTGTAAAAGTTGATATAGAATCAATTATGGGTTATGTTAAAGACAAGACAGTGCTTGTAACAGGAGGAGGCGGTTCAATTGGTTCCGAACTTTGCAGACAGCTTGTAAGCCACAAGCCGAAATGTCTTGTTATATTTGATATATATGAAAATAATGCCTATGACATACAACAGGAATTAAAAATAAAATATCCTGATGCAAATGTGGTTACACTTATCGGTTCAATAAGAAATACATCAAGACTTGAATCGGTATTTGAACAGTACAAGCCTGATATTGTTTATCATGCGGCAGCACACAAGCATGTTCCGCTCATGGAAGTAAGCCCTAATGAGGCTATAAAGAACAATGTTGTCGGAACATGGAATGTTGCAAAGATGGCTGATAAATATGGAGTTAAGAAGTTTGTTATGATTTCTACGGACAAGGCTGTTAATCCTACAAATGTAATGGGTGCAACAAAGAGAATCTGTGAAATGATAATCCAGTCATTTAATGAGAAATCAAAGACAGATTTCGTTGCTGTTCGATTCGGAAACGTGCTTGGAAGCAATGGTTCGGTTATTCCGCTCTTTAAAAGACAGATTGAGGCGGGAGGTCCTGTTACCGTTACACACCCTGATATCATCAGATACTTTATGACAATTCCGGAGGCGGTATCACTCGTCCTTCAGGCGGGAGCTTATGCCAAAGGCGGCGAGATATTTATTCTTGATATGGGTGAGCCGGTAAAGATTGACGATCTTGCAAAGAACTTAATACGTCTTTCGGGTTACACGCTCGGTGTTGACATGGAAATCAAATATACAGGTCTGCGTCCCGGTGAAAAGCTTTACGAAGAGCTTCTCATGAATGAAGAGGGCATGCAGGACACAGATAACAAACTTATTCACATAGGCAGACCAATCGAATTTGACAAAGAACATTTCTATGAAAAGCTTGAAGAGTTAAAAGAAATGGCATATGCAGAAGATTCGGCAGATATAAGAAAGAAGATTATGGAGGTTGTGGATACGTATCATCCGCAGACAAATCAGTAAATGATAAAGGTATTACAGGTTATTGAGGATATGGGATTAAACAGCGGTGTAAGCTCTATGCTGCTTAATTATTATAAGTATATGAATCATGACAAGGTTAATTTCGACTTTATAACATTTAAGCCTGTTCCGGAAGATGTAAAAGAATATTGTGAAAAAAATGATTCAATAATATACCAGGTAAGTGAATTATGTGGAAAAAATGTTATAAACGGAACTTTAAAAAAAGAAATTGAAAAAATAATTTCGGAACACAAGGGAGAGTATGACGTTATACATGGTCATGAACCAAATGCAGCATTTATATATTTTAAGGCAGCGAAAAAATATGGGATCGGATGTCGTATACTTCACAGTCATAATGCAAAAGGTGCTGACTTGGCAGTTAAAAAGTTCAGAAATTATATCCTTAACAACTATGGTCTTCTTTATGCAAATGTGAGATTCGCATGCAGCAAAAAGGCGGCAAAATACCTATATCATACATCAGAAGGCGTATGTATTATAAACAATGCCATAGATACATCATTGTTTGAATTTGATGAAAATGTAAGAAAAGAAACAAGAAAAGAATTGGGAATTGAAGATAAATTTGTTATAGGCCATGTTGGAAGATTCGCACCACAGAAAAATCACGAATATTTATTGGAAGTATTTGAAAAAGTATATGCAAAAAACAAGAAAAGTGTCCTGCTCTTAATCGGAGACGGTGAGCTTTTTGAAGACATAAAGCAGAAAGTCAGGGATAAAGGGTTTGAAGAAAACGTAATATTTACGGGAATAACCAATAATACGTCAAAATATATGCAGGCTATGGATTTGTTTGCGATGCCTTCAAGATATGAAGGACTTCCTGTTGTCTGTGTCGAAGCTCAGGCTTCGGGACTTGACTGTGTTCTGTCGGGTGAGATAACAAGAGAAGTTAAATTTACCGATAATGTTGGATTTGTTGATATAGGCAAAGAAAATATTGACAAATGGGTAGATGTTATATTAAAAAAAGAACAGTCGTTTAATGATAAACTGAATTCAGAAAAGAGACTACTCGGTGCACAAAATGTCAAAAATGCAGGGTATGAGATTTCAAGTCAGGCAAAAAGACTTGAAAAGATATATATTAGACTGGCTCACAGGTGTTGAAAGGCAGTGAATATGACAGAGAAAAAAGTAGTAATATTAATGGCAACTTATAACGGACAAAAGTATCTGAAATGTCAGCTTGATAGTATTATACAGCAGACATATAGAAATTGGCAGCTTATTATAAGAGACGATTGTTCAAAAGACAATACTGTAAAAATAATACAAGAATACGAAAAAAAGGACGATCGAATTAAAGTTATAGATAACGAGGGAAAGAATCTTGGGGCGATAGGTAATTTCTTTGAACTTATAAAAAAAGCACCGGATGCCAGCTACTATGCTTTTTCGGACCAGGACGATTATTGGCATGAAGACAAAATCGAAAAAGCAGTGGAAAGACTTGAACAGATGAGCAGTAAAAACGGGGAAAATATTCCGATTGCATATTGCGGTGCAAAAGAAATAACAAACGAAAAACTTGAGGTGACGGCTGTCAGTACATTTAAAAATCCCAGAACAGTATGGGAAAATGCTTTGGTAGAAAATTTATGTACAGGTTGTACATGTGTAATAAATAAAAAATTAAAAGATATGATACGTAAAAATCCACCTGCGTATACGGTTATGCATGACTGGTGGATATATTTGATTGCAACTTCGCTTGGAATGTTGTATTATGACGAAATACCATATATAAAATATAGACAGCATAACGATAATGCGTATGGAGATATTAACGACAAGACAAGTCTTTGGAAATATAGATTTAAGCAGTTGTTTTCAAAGCGTGGAGAGGTCTATAAGCAGATAGAAAGCTTTCTTGACATATATGGTAAATATTTGGATACAAATAAGAGAAAAACAGCACAGTTATTGGTTGCCTCAAAGAAAAATATTTTTTTGAGAATTAAGGTATTATGTATGAAGTCTGTTTTCAGACAGAATAAGAATGATAACAGGGTAGCCGCATTTCTTGTGCTTACGGGAAAACTTTGATAATATCACTGTAAGACAACAGTGAAATAGTCGCATGAAGAATGGAGATTAAGAAAGTGAACAGTTTAAAGTCGATTATTAAAGACAGAAAGATGATACTGCGTTTGGCAAAAAATGATTTTAAAAACAAATTTGCCGGTTCATATTTCGGATTAATATGGGCCTTTGCACAGCCGGTGGTTATTGTATCTATTTATTGGATAGTATTTGAAAAGGGATTGAGGTCAAGACCGCTCCCGGAAATGCCTGATTTTCCGTATTTGTTATGGCTCATAGCAGGTATGTGCCCTTGGTTTTTTTTGAATGACGCAATGAATACAAGTACGAACTGCCTCATTGAGTATGGATATATTGTAAAGAAAATGAAGTTTAACATAGATATAATCCCACTTATAAAGATTGTATCGGCAGCCTTTGTGCATTGTTTCTTTATTGTACTCGTACTTGCCATTTATATTGTGTATGGAAAGATTCCAACACCATATGCTTTCCAGATGATATATTATTCAATCGGTGTGTTCTGTTTTTCGGTTGCACTGGTTTATCTGACAAGTGCGATAAATGTATTTTTCAGGGATATGGCACAGATAGTGGGAATTATAATGCAGTATGCAATGTGGGTTATTCCGATTATGCTTTCTGAATCACAGTATCCAGCGTTTATGAGACCAATTCTTAAAATTAATCCAATGTATTATATTGTTGAAGGATACAGGGATTCTCTTATCCGCCATATTGGATTTTGGGAACATCCGTTGCAGACAGTGTATTTCTGGGCTGTTGTAATAATTATGTTTATTATAGGAAGAACGGTTTTCACTAAAATGAAACCGCATTTTGCAGATGTTATGTAATGTTCAAAGAGAAATATATTAAATATGCAGGTGAAAAGTATGGATTATAGTATAGAAGTAGAAAATCTCAGCAAGGTTTACAAACTGTATGACAAGCCTTCTGACAGATTAAAGGAGGCATTGTCTCCCGTGAAAAAATGTTATCATAAGGATTTCTATGCCTTAAAAGATTTAAGTTTTAAGATTAAACCTGGTGAGACAGTCGGATTTGTAGGAAAGAATGGTTCGGGTAAGTCTACACTTTTGAAGATTCTTACAGAAGTTTTAACACCTTCGGAGGGGAGTCTTAAAATAAATGGAAAAGTGTCGGCACTTCTTGAACTCGGGGCGGGCTTTAACGGCGAATATACAGGAATGGAAAATATTTTCTTAAATGGTACTATTCTTGGTTTCAGCCATGAGGAAATGGAAAAGCGTGTCGATGATATTGTAAAATTTGCTGATATTGGAGAATATATTAACCAGCCTGTAAAAACATACTCAAGTGGTATGTTTGTCAGACTGGCATTTGCTGTTGCGATTAATGTAGAGCCAGATATTCTTATTGTAGATGAGGCGTTGGCAGTAGGTGATGTCAGATTCCAGCTTAAATGTATGGATAAGTTCCTTGAATTTAAAGAAAAAGGAATAACAATACTTTATGTAAGTCATGATGTTAATTCAATCAAGAGATTCTGTAACAGAGCAATCTGGATAAATGAGGGACATCTTGAAGCCGACGGTGATGTGGATTTAGTTACTGACAAGTATCTTGATTATCTCAAGATGCTTGATGCGGCTAATGAGCAGGATGAAAAACAGCCTGAAGACGAAAATAGTAATAGCGAAAATGAAAAGAAAACTGACAGGAATCTTGAGTCATCGGTTGAGATTGCAGAAGTTGTCTCATTAAAGATTGAAAATGAAAAAGGTGAAGAAATAACAGAGATAGAACATGGAGAGAAAGTAAAGCTTACACTTACGTATTTTGTCAATGATACAACTATTAAGAAGCCGGTTGTCGGCATTGCACTTCTACGTCTTGATAATCTGTATGTGTGCGGTCTTAATACTCTTCTTGATAAGATTGATGTTCCATGGGAAAAAGGATACAATTCAGTTACTTTAACATACGATAATTTTAATCTTGTAGGCGGTGGATATTATTTTGATGTGGCAGTTTATGACCAGACAGCATCAGTACCATTTGATTACAGAACAAAATATAAAGAAGTGTTTGTTAAAATGGGATACATTGCGGAGGGAATTGAGATTTTACCTCATGAATGGAACTAGGCGGCAGTATATCAGCTTTTGAAAGGAGACTAAGACGTTGAAGTATGCAACAGAAATTGATTTTTCATTTAATAATACTATGACAATATTTATTGATAATATTAAAGAAAATTCGGTGGTGCTTGAGTTTGGTCCGGCAAGTGGAAGACTTACCAGATATCTTAAAAATGAAAAAAATTGTAAAGTATATATTGTTGAGCTTGATGAAGAAGCTGGCTTGATAGCAGCAAAAGACGCAGAAGATTATGTTATTGGTGATATTCAGGATTATGAATGGACTAAAAAGTTTTCTGGAATAAAATTTGATTATATCCTGTTTGCAGATGTACTTGAGCATCTTACACAGGCGGAAAAAGTTGTAAAGGCTGCGGCAAAAATGCTTAAAGATGGTGGGAAAATGTGTATTTCTGTACCGAATATTGCCCATAATTCAGTTATAATTAATTTATTAAAAAATAGATTTGAGTATACTTCAACTGGAATAATGGACAATACGCATGTTCATTTTTATACAAAAGAATCTCTTGATGAGTTTGTTGATAAATGTGGTCTTTATATAGATAAGAGATATGCGACATATACACAAGTTGGTAAGAATGAATTTAAAAACAGTTATGATGATGTGGCATCGATGATAGCTGAGATGTTAAAGACAAGAAAGTATGGTGAAGTTTATCAGTATGTATATGTTATATCAAATATAAAGCCTGATAAAACAGAGGATTATATAAGGGAATATCAGGATTATATTTATGCACAGGCTTTTTTGGATTATGGCAAAAATATGTATGAAGAGTGCAAAAGGTGGGAGATACATGCAGATAAAGATAAATATATTTTTGAATTGTATGATATAAATAATGCTGTAAAATTGAGATTTGATCCTGAAAACTGTAAGTGTGGAATAAGGCTTGTAAAAGCAGTCGGCATAATCGGTGATACAGAGGAAAAGCTTGAATTTGACTCTTCCAATGCAATGTTTAATAATAATGACTTTTATTATTTTGAAAATGATGACAGTCAGATACATTTTAAATTATCAAAGAATCATTATGATAAGCTTGTAATAGAAATGGAATATGATGTCCTTGATGCTCTTGCTGGCGATTTGAAAAATTCAATTGTTGAAGAACAGGATATTGCAAAACATGAAAAAGAGAAGCTGGAGAACAAGATTAATGAACAAAAACAAATGATTAATGAGCAGACGGAAGATATTAATTTTAGAAAAGCATTTATTTCTAAGCCTTTGATTAATACATTATATAAATTATATTGCAAAAAAAATCATAGAGATGTAAAATAATAAATTGGTATAAAGTTGAAAGAAATGAGGACAGTTATGTCAAACAGAAAAAAGGTTGCAATTTTGAATCCATATGTAGCTACAAGAGGTGGCGGAGAGAAACATATGGGATATTTATGTCAGTTCATGGAAGAGTATTATAATTACGATGTTGACATTGACATTCTTGTATACAGTAATGAGGTGTTTGATGTAAATTCACCAGATTTTGTGACTATAGAAGATTTAAATGAACAGTTCAGTCTTAATCTTAAAAATACAAAAATAAGAAAATTGGATTTACTCCAGTATGTGCGTAACCACAAAGAGTATCTTGAGAATAAGAAAGCACTTGAAAAGGTTACAAAGGAATATGACTTGTTCATTAATTTTATGTTTTTAAGTAAGCATATTGGTAAAGCTAAGAAAAATGTATATGAAGTAATGTTCCCACCGCTCAGATACAGATGGGAATTAAATAAGACAATTTTTCATAAGCTATTTGGTGCATTTCTGGATGAGTTATATTACAGAAGTTATGATGTATATATAAGTAATTCAAAGTTCACAAACAGATGGCAGTCAGAATATTGGGGAGAGAGTTCAAAGAATCACGTTGTATATCCACCAGTATTCAGTGAAAATGAGATTGCAGGCAGATATGATGAGTCAAAAAAGAAAAATATTATTATAAGCGTAGGACGTTTCTTTGTTTCTGCCCACAGTAAGAAACAGCTTGAAATGGTACAGTTTTTTGTAAATAATCAGGATGTGTTTAAAGATTATGAATATCATCTTTGTGGAGTGGTATCGGATGATAAGGCAGATCAGGAATATCTTCAGAAAGTCAGAGAAGAGGCTGCAAAAGTTGATAATGTATTCATCCACCTTGCATGCAGCCATGATGAACTTATGGAATTGTATGGACAGGCTAAGATATTCTGGCATGGAACAGGTTATGGAGTTGATGAAGACAAAGAACCTGAGAAAATGGAGCATTTTGGAATTACTACAGTAGAGGCAATGAGTTTTGGAGCAGTACCTGTTGTAATTAACAAGGGCGGTCAGAAAGAGACTGTAAGCGAGGGAGTAAACGGCTTCAGATGGGATACAGAAGAAGAGTGCGTTAATAATACAAAGAAGCTTATAGAAGATGATAATTTGAGAAAGAAATTTGCTGAAAAGTCAGTTGAACTTGCAAATAATTATTCCATAGAAAAATTCTATGATGCCAACAGGAGAATATTCGATGAATACAAATTATGATGTGTCGGTTGTTATTATTAATTATAACAGTAAAAAGTACATTGACAATTTATTTGAATCATTAATTAAGTTGAAACACAGTGATTTTACATTCCAGATAGTAGTAGTAGATAATGCTTCAACTGATGATTCAATTGAATATCTTGAAAGCAGACATTTCGACGAATACATTCCGGTAAAAATAGTTAAGTCTGATGTAAACCGTGGATTTGCTGGTGGAAATAACTTTGGAGTAAAATATTCCGACAGTGAATATATAGTATTTTTGAACAATGATACAGCAGTAGATGAGATGTGGCTTGAAAATCTTTATCATTTTATAAGAGACAGAAAAGATTGTGTTATGGCAAATTCAAAGCTGTTATTCTTTTATGATTATATTCCGTTTACTTTTAAGACATCAGACAAGATTGAGCTTGAAAGAACTGTTAGGATAAACGAACATGACCAATATGCCGACGGGAAATTTATTGAGAATTGTCTCTGCGAAAAAGAAAAGCTTGTCTGCTTCGGACACACAAAGGTTCAGTTGCCTTTATTGGACAAGGACAAGGCACACACGTTTTTATTTAAGACAATCACATGGAATAACGAAACCGATGCGATAATTGCAAATGGTAAAGAATACAAGGCCGATGACAACGGAGTTATAAAAATAGAGTTATCGCAGGAAGATGTCAACAGACTTAAAGTTACATTGATTCAGAATGCGGGTTCCGGTTTTGATGATGTATACAATGGTTACGATATAGGTTTTTGCAAGCCTGACGGTGAAGAATATTCAAAGACTTACGAGCTTACAAATGGCTGCGGAGCGTCTATAATTATGAGAAAGAAAGATTTTGACGCATGCGGAGGTTTTGACGAACAGTTTTTCATGTATTATGAAGATACGGATTTGTCTTTTAGAATGAAAGCCGGTGGAGGAAAGATTATGTACTGTCCGGATTCAATCGTAAGACATATTCATACGGGAAGCAGCACAGAATGGTCTCCGTTCTTTACGTATCATGTATACAGAAACAAATTGTTGTTTTTATATAAGAATTTCAATAAAAAGCTGTTTTTTATGTATTTTATAAGACAGTATATTGACGGAATTAGAAGTAAGGATATTCAGAAAAAACGTGGTTGTAAAGATGCATATAAAATAGCATTCAAAAAAGAAAAAGGAATAACATATCAGGCGTAAAGCGTCTGAAAGGAGGAGCAAATGAAAGGGATTATTTTAGCTGGAGGAAGCGGAACAAGATTATATCCTCTCACAATGGTTACAAGTAAGCAGTTATTACCTGTATATGATAAGCCTATGATTTTTTATCCATTGTCTGTACTTATGATGGCAGGAATAAGAGAGATACTTATTATTTCTACACCTCAGGACTTACCTAACTTTGAAAGACTTTTTGGGGATGGAAGCGAGCTTGGACTTAAATTATCTTATAAGGTACAGCCATCACCGGATGGACTTGCTCAGGCATTTATACTTGGAGAAGAATTCATAGATGGGGATTCTTGTGCCATGGTTTTGGGCGATAACATATTCTATGGAAGTGGTCTGGGACAGCATTTAAGAGATGCGGCAGCAAAGGCTGACGGAGCTACTGTTTTTGGATATTACGTTGATGATCCGGAAAGATTCGGTATTGTAGAGTTTGATGAGAATGGTAAGGCGATATCAATTGAAGAAAAGCCTGAACATCCAAAGTCAAACTACTGTGTTACTGGACTTTATTTTTATGACAAAAATGTTGTTGAATATGCAAAACAGATTAAGCCGTCTGCAAGAGGTGAACTTGAGATAACGGATTTGAATAAGATTTATCTTGAAAAAGGCAAACTTGATGTTGTAACTCTCGGAAGAGGCTATGCATGGCTTGACACAGGAACTATGGATGCTCTTTCTGAGGCAACAGAATTTATTAAGGTTATAGAAAACAGACAGGGAATACAGATTTCTGCTATTGAGGAAATTGCATACAAGAATGGCTGGATTACAAAGGAACAGCTCGAAAAGCATGCTGTTAAGTATGGAAAGTCACCATATGGCAAGCATTTACAGAAAGTTGCAGAAGGAAAGATTAAGTATTAATACAATAAATGCAGAATAAGGAGATTTATTATGAAAATTATCGTTACTGGAGGAGCAGGATTTATAGGTGGAAATTTTGTTCATTATATGCTTGAAAAGCATCCTGAAGATTTTATTATTTGTCTTGATAAGCTTACATATGCAGGAAACATGGAAACTCTTGCAGATGTAATGGATAATAAGAATTTCAAATTTGTAAAGGCTGATATAGCTGACAGAGATGCAGTTTATGCACTCTTTGAAGAAGAAAAGCCTGACGTTGTTGTGAATTTTGCTGCAGAAAGCCATGTTGACCGTTCAATTGACAATCCGGGAATATTCTTACAGACAAATGTAATTGGTACAGGTGTTCTTCTTGATGCTTGCAGAAAGTACGGAATCAAGAGATATCATCAGGTATCAACTGATGAAGTGTATGGAGACCTTCCGTTAGACAGACCTGACCTCTTCTTCACAGAGGAGACACCAATCCACACATCAAGCCCGTATTCGGCTTCTAAGGCAAGTGCAGATTTGCTTGTAATGGCTTACCACAGAACATTCGGGATTCCTACAACTATTTCAAGATGTTCAAATAACTATGGTCCATATCATTTTCCTGAGAAGCTTATTCCATTAATGATTGCAAACGTACTTAATGACAAACCTGTACCTGTATATGGTAAGGGTGAAAATGTACGTGACTGGCTTTATGTAGAGGATCACTGCAGTGCTATTGATTTGATTATCAGAAACGGAAAAGTCGGTGAAGTATACAATATCGGTGGACATAACGAGAGAACAAATCTTCAGGTTGTTAAGACTGTACTTGCAGAACTTGGCAAGGGCGAAGAGATGATTACTTACGTTACTGATAGACCGGGACATGACAGAAGATATGCCATAGACCCTACTAAGATGCACAATGAATTAGGCTGGCTTCCTCAGACTAAGTTTGATGACGGTATAAAGAAGACTGTTAAATGGTATCTTGAGCACAGAGACTGGTGGGAACACATTATTTCAGGTGACTACCAGAATTACTATCAGAATATGTACGGCGACAGAGCACACAAATTTGAAAAGTAATTAAACCGATTGATTTGTTGCAGCAGAAAGGAATTCAGAAATGAAAGTTTTGGTTACGGGAGTTAAAGGACAACTTGGTTTTGACGTTGTTAATGAATTAAAAAAACGTGGACATACACCTATAGGTGTTGATGTTGACGATATGGACATAACAGATGCGGTGGCTGTTGAGAAAGTTATAACAGATGCTGCACCGGATGCTGTTATTCACTGTGCCGCATATACCGCTGTTGATAAGGCGGAGGATAATGAAGAAATATGCAGAAAAGTTAACGCATATGGAACGGAAAATATCGCTAAGGTCTGCAAAAAACTTGATTGTAAGATGATGTATATAAGCACAGATTATATATTTGACGGCGAAGGCACAAGACCTTGGGAACCTGACGATGCCGTAACAAAACCTCTTAACGTATACGGACAGACAAAGTACGAGGGCGAGCTTGCTGTAAGGGAAAATGTCTCAAAGTTCTTTATTGTGCGTATTGCATGGGTTTTTGGTGTAAACGGAAATAATTTTATAAAGACAATGTTAAAACTCGGAAAAGAGAGAGGTGCTGTAAAGGTTGTTAATGATCAGATTGGTTCGCCTACATATACAGCAGACCTTGCAGTCTTGCTCTGTGACATGATTGAAAGTGAAAAGTATGGAAACTATCATGCGACAAATGAAGGACTTTGCAGCTGGTATGATTTTGCATGTGAAATATTCAAGTGTGCGGGAATGGATGTTGATGTGACACCTGTTGCGGCAACAGAATTTCCTACTAAGGCAAAGAGACCTTACAACAGCAGACTTAATAAAGACAAACTCACCGAAAATGGATTTAACAAATTACCATCATGGCAGGATGCAACAAAGAGATATGTTGATATTCTGATGAGTCAGAATTCGTAAGTATTTGAAAGGAGCCGGTTATGGGCAAGATTAAAGTTTCAACTTGTGATATTGAAGGATTATATGTTATTGAGCCGACAGTGTTTGGTGACAAAAGAGGATATTTTATGGAGACATATAATCAGAATGATTTTAAGGAAGCGGGACTTGATATGGTATTCGTTCAGGATAACCAGTCAATGAGCACAAAAAATGTACTCAGAGGACTTCATTTCCAGATTAACCATCCGCAGGGAAAACTTGTAAGATGTATAAGAGGAAAGGTTTTCGATGTTGCCGTTGATATTCGTAAAGGTTCTAAGACATTCGGAAAATGGTTCGGCGTAGAACTTTCAGCAGAGAATAAAAAGCAGTTTTATATATCACCGGGATTTGCACACGGATTTGTAGTTCTCAGTGATGAGGCAGAGTTTGCATATAAGTGCACAGACTTTTATCATCCTAACGATGAGGGCGGTCTTGCGTGGAATGACCCTGAGATTGGCATAGAATGGCCTATCGATGATAAGACTGAGCTTAATATTTCTGATAAAGACCAGAAATGGGAAGGCATCGCAAGCCTTGACAAATGGTTTAAATAATAAATACCGGGAAAGATATGGTGAAGTATGGGGAAAAAGTTATATGGCCTGGTAGAAAAAATCGCCTTCTTTTTTCTTGGACTGCTGTTTAAGCTGATGAGAAAAGAGATGACACAACAGGTTAGAAATACATTTAGCGAGTTTATTAAATTTGGGCTTGTAGGTGTGTCAAATACCATTGTTTCGTATTGCCTGTATGCACTTTCACTGCAGATATTTTTAAAGTTAAATTTATTTCCGTCAACTGACTACATAATTGCAAACATTATTTCATTTCTTCTCAGTGTATTGTGGTCATTTTACTGGAACAACAAGTATGTGTTCAAGCTTAACGAGGGTGAACAAAGAAGTATATGGAAAGCTCTGTTAAAGACATATGTTTCTTATGGTTTTACGGGAATAATACTTAATAATATTCTGCTTGTTTTATGGGTACGTGTAATCGGCATCAATAAAATGTTAGCACCGATAATTAATCTTATAATTAATATTCCGATAAATTTCTTTATGAACAAATTGTGGGCTTTTGGTAAAAAAGACTAATGAATGTATAAGAAAGGATATTCCGATATGAAAAAGACAGCTTTGATTATGGCAGGAGGCAAAGGGGAGAGATTTTGGCCAAAGAGTCGTATTTCTCTTCCAAAACAGTTTTTATCACTTACAGACGATGGAAAGACAATGATACAGCTCACTGTGGAACGTATTCGTCCGCTTGTTGAGCTTGAAGACGTATATATTGCAACTAACAGTTTATATAAGAATCTTGTTTTGGATCAGTTACCGGGAATTCCAGAAGAAAATATTCTGTGTGAGCCTATAGGAAGAAATACAGCACCTTGTATAGGACTCGGGGCTGTTCATATCAACACAAAGTATGATGATGCTGTCATGATAGTGCTTCCTTCTGACCATCTTATCAAGAATAATGAGGTTTTTGCAGATACATTAAGTCGTGCAGCTGAAGTTGCACAGCAGGGTGAAAATCTTGTTACAGTCGGAATTACACCTAATTATCCGGAAACGGGATATGGATATATTCATTACGACAAAGAGACTAAGCTGGGCACTGCCAATGCGGTAAAACAGTTCGTTGAAAAGCCTGATATTGAACTTGCAAAACAATACCTTGCATCAGGTGAATATTTATGGAACAGCGGTATGTTTGTTTGGAAAGTGTCAACAATATTAGATAATTTCAAGAAATATATGCAGGATATATATGAAGGACTTGTTGTTATAAAGAATTCGATAGGAACAGCAGATTACGAATCTGTATTAAAAGATACATTTACTGCAATGCGTTCAGAATCAGTAGATTATGGAATCATGGAAAATGCGGAAAATATTTACAGTATACCGGGAGATTTCGGATGGGATGATGTCGGTTCATGGCTTGCAGTCGGAAGAATTAAGAAAAATGATGAAAATGGTAATGTTATAAACGGTAATGTGGTGTCTGTGTCATCAAAAAATTGTGTTATAGAAGCAAAAGACAAGCTTATTGCGGTTGTTGGTCTTGAAGATATAGTTGTTGTTGATACAGATGATGCAACTCTTGTATGTGATAAAGAACATGCTGGTGAAATTAAGAAAATTCTTGCAAAACTTCGCGAAGAAGGAAAGAATGAATACCTGTAATGTTTTTAAGCTGTTGACGTATTAAGACAATTCGTTTATAATCGACAATGTTTTGTCGATTGAAAAATAAGGAGAATATAGTAATGGAAACAACTGAAAAGTCAAACAGGCTGGCAAAAATTATAAGTACAGTTGTTGTTTTGGCGATTATAGCAGGACTCGAGTATTTGTTTTTTGCAAAAGTTTTGTTTAGCGATGCTTTAATTGGTGAAACAAACGATTCAAGATTGAATAACCTTTTGGTGGAACACTGGTTTCATGCATTTACCGGTAAAGAATCATTTAGTGTAGTAAATATATTTTACCCGATGCCGGACACTGTTGCTTTTACGGATATGCTTGTCGGATTTGCTATTCCGTACAGTATTCTGAGAGCATTTGGGATGAATATGTTCCTTGCAAATAAAATAGTTCTTATAGCATTTCATATTTTTGGCAGTTATACATTTTATTATCTGCTTAAAAGAAAATTTAAGATTGATAGTTTCTGGAGTCTTGTAGGAGTTGTTATTTTTTCTTATTCAAGTGCTTATTATGTCAGAATCGGGCATACACAGTTAATGGCTATAAGTCTTATACCTATTTTAATTATATTTATATATTCATTTTTTGAAAAATTTGAATCAAATAAAAAGAGAATCCTGTATGCAGTTCTTTCAATTACAACGTATGCACTTATCATGTACACAAGCTGGTATACAGCATTTTTTACAGCATTATTTTTTGTTACATTGATATTAACATATCTTATTGTATCATATTCAAATAAAAATCGTGTTTTAAAGGTTGTCTTTGAATATATAAAAACATGCTGGAAAGAGGTTGTGGCATATTGTATATATGCTATATGTATAGTAATTCCTTTTTTCAAACTTTATATTCCAGTCAGTAAAATGTTCGGAAAAAGAACATATGGTGAAATTGTAAGTCAGCTTCCTGAACTTATTGATTTCTTTAATGTTTCGACAGGAAACAGAATGCTTGGCTGGCTTATGGAAAAAATGAACCTTAACGGACGATATGAAACAAAAGGAATGTTTGTGTGGGAGCTCTATGTAGGCTTTTCTATTATAGTAATGGGACTTCTGGTATTTTTGTTCTTCTATATCAGAAGAAAATATTTAAAGCAGAAATACAGCCTTATTGAAAAGACGGGTGTTTATGATAATCAGGATATGACGCTTCGAGTTTCACTTATATATGCTGTGTTTGTTTCATTTTTACTGTTGGTTCAATCAAATGGTGCTTCACTTTGGCTTTTCGTTTATAAATTGTTTCCGGGTGCTTCGGCAATAAGAGCAGTTGTACGATATAATTTCTTTTTGACAATACCAGTTGCCATAGTTATTGCGGTTAATGGTTATAAAATATGCAGTGGATTTGAATGGAAAAAGGGCTTTGCAGTGGCAATACCTCTTGTTTTATCTGCATTAATATGGTATAGCAACAGCAATACTGTAGGAATTCAGTCAGATTGGAATATTTCTGAAGAAGAAAGACAGATAAGTACTGTTTCTGCTCCACCTGATGATTGCGAAGCTATGTATATTATAGATACTAAACCAGATTCACATACTTATTATGGAGAGAAATATTCATGGATTAGTTATCAACATTTTGCATGGGAAATATGTGAAAAGTATGATATTAAGAATTTGAATGGTTACTCAGGTCAGTTCCCGATAGGCTGGGTATTAAACAATGCCGATGATGTAAAAAATATTCATAAGTATGCTACAGATTGGATAGAGGGTACAAATGTAAGTTTAAAAGTATATTATTATGATATGGGAACAGATACATGGCATGAATATGTACCAGTAAAATAAGTAATAAATATTAAGAAATAACAAAGTTAGAAATCAGAAAGGTAAAGAAAAAATGAGTAACATGAATGAAAAAACATTGTCTATAGTGATTCCTTGCTATAACGAAGAAAACAGTATACTTGACCTTGTGAAAAAGGTGTTGGAATCACCTGTTCCTAACAAAGAAATCATCGTAGTAGATGACTGTTCAAAAGATGGAACAAGAACAGTTCTTGAAAGAGATGTAAAACCTCTTGTAAGCAAGATTGTTTATCATGAAGTTAATCAGGGTAAGGGTGGAGCTTTAAAGACTGGCTTTGCGGCTGCTACAGGTGACGTTGTGATTATTCAGGATGCTGACCTTGAATACGATCCAATGGAATATCCACAGGTTGTAAATCCTATATTTAATGATGAAGCTGATGTAGTATATGGTTCAAGATTTAAAGAATCTAAGATGAAAGGTTATCTTGCTAACAGAATGGCGAACTGGTTTCTTACAAAATTATCAAATCTTTTCACACATCTTAAATGTACAGATATGGAGACATGTTATAAGGCATTTAAACGTGAGATTATTCAGTCTGTTGATATTCAGGAAAAGAGATTTGGTTTTGAGCCTGAAATTACAGCCAAAGTAGCAAAAATGAATGTAAGATTTAAAGAAGTACCTATTTCATATTATCCAAGAACAAATGAAGAAGGTAAGAAGATTGGCTTCAGCGATGGCGTAAGAGCTATTTACTGCATTTGGAGATATAGAAAATAATGAAGTTATTAAATAAAGCTAACATAAAACAATTTATATCTTATTTCTTTGTTGGCGGTGTTGCTGCAATAGTTGAGTGGGTGATGTTCTTTATATTTGCAAATGTATTGCAGATAAATTATTTTGTTTCAACAGTAATTGCATTTATATTTTCAACGACAGCCAACTGGATATTAGGAAGAATAACAACATTTAAAGATAACAATACGTATAAAGATAAGAAAGCAAAAGAGGCTTTTCTTGTATTTGTTGTAAGTGCAATAGGATTGCTATTTAACCTCATTCTCATGTATCTTTTTGTTACTGTGATGGGATTTGACAGTTCGTTAGGCAAGACATTAAGTAAGATTGCAGCTACAGGTATTGTTTTTATATGGAATTTCCTTATAAGAAAACTTGTTATATATAAATAAATATATAGATGTGCGAATCCTCTGCTTTTGTAATAATCAAAGGTAGAGGATTTCTTTTGGAGATATTAATGAAAGACAAACAGATTAAAATCGAAAAGACTATATTTTATATGCTGTTACTAATGGTAATGGTATATAGGGGTGTTATTCTTTTTAAATATTCATTTTATTATGTTGATGATGACCAGGCATTGATGTGGTACGGAACTGTTTCGTTTGCTCATTTTGATTTTCATGAGCCATGTTTTTTTGGACAGTCATATGGAAGCATGATTGAATCACTGCTGGCAGTACCGTTTTATTTTCTTCATATACCGCTTAAAGTGGCACTTCCCGTTTCAACATTAATTTTTACAACACTGCCATTTTTATATCTGGGTATAAAAAGCCTTGAAAATAACAGAATGGTTGCAGCTTATATTATATTGTTTGTATATGGTGCTATGAGTTATGACTGGGATGTGCTTACATCTATTCCAAGGGCGTTCGTTGGAGGATTTATATTTGGAGTAATAGGTGGTGTGCTTATAAATGAAGAAGGTAAATGGTATAAATATCTCATAGCATCATATTGCATATATCTTGGGTACATTATAACAAATACAGTTGTTGCAATTGCAGGAATGTCATATCTTGCAATGGTTTTATATAATAAAATTGATAAAGATTTTATTAAAAAGCGTTTTCCGGGGCTGATAGCCGGTAATGTGCTTGGATTTATTACAGGGTACTTTATAAAAATGTTTTATGTAAATAATCCTGATTATAATCTTCATCCTGCTTATAATGCTGCGGTAAGTCTTGAAGTTTTAAGAGAAAATATTGCAGATTTTAATGAAATAGCAGGCTGGTTTACACCAGTGACCATAGGGGCGGTATGGATTATTGTAATGCTTGTGATTGTATGGATATGCATATACAGAGGTGCATTTAAGCCACTTATAATGACAGCGTTTGCCTTTTTTGGATTTATTGCTATACTGTCACTTGATAAAATGGAAGATTATATGCCGGGAACACTTTTATATGGCCAGCTTAGGATGCTGTTGTTTGTTCCGTACATGATTGCATTAGTCGTATTTTTGTGCTCATGTTATGATGAATCTGTGTGGAACAGAAAAAAGACATATGCGGGATGTATAGTTATGGTATTATGTTTTCTTGCAGTAATGGTCATAAAGAGTAATATAATAATAAAAGAAATTATCTCAGAAGACAGTGTTTTGTATAATTCAGAAGTTATAAATTTACAACAGTCAGATGACCTGATTGAAAATGCAAGAGAAGCAGGGCGGATAGCAGTTGAAAATAATTGTGATGTTGTGATTCAGGTTGATGATAATAAAGCGTTTGGATATATATGTGCCGCATTGAATTATAATAAATTTGTTCAATATAATGCAGAATATGACAGAAGGACGTGGGTATATCACAATATGCAGCATCTGGGAAATTTCAGATGTCTTCTCGTAAAATATAACAGCGATGACGGATTATCGACAGAAGTTGTAGAAATATATGATGAGCCTGTGACACAATGGCTTTACGATAATATGGGATTAACAAGAAATAATTAAAAGTTTAAACTACTTTATCAAAAGCTATTTGTATAAGTTTAACAAAAAAACTCGATAAAATTTGATAAAAGTGTTGAAGAATTAATTTTATTTTGATAAAATAATTCAAGTGGTTTTTTATTAATAAATATAACTTTAAGAAAAGAGGTATATGATGAAGATAGCAGTTGTAGGAACAGGATATGTTGGCCTTGTAACAGGAGCTTGTCTTTCGGACTTAGGAAATAACGTATGGTGCGTTGATGTTAATGAAGAAAAGATTAACGCATTAAAGAATGGAGAAATTCCGATTTACGAACCGGGACTTGAAGATCTTGTTATGAACAACTTTAAGGCGGGAACTTTAAAGTTCACAACAAAGATTCATCAGGCACTTGCTGATTCAGATATATGTTTTATAGCAGTTGGTACACCTATGGGTGAAGACGGAAGTGCAGATTTACATTATGTATTAGGCGTTGCGGAAAGCATAGGACAGTACATGGATCATCATATGTATATTATAGATAAATCAACAGTTCCTGTTGGTACAGCACAGAAGGTACGTGCAAAGGTTCAGGAAGAACTTGACAAGAGAGGAAGCAGTCTTACATTTGATGTTATCTCTAATCCTGAATTCTTAAAAGAAGGTACAGCTATTTCTGACTGCCAGAGACCTGACAGAATTGTTATTGGTACAGATAATGATAATGCAGCAAAGGTAATGAAAGAACTTTATCTTCCACTTGTACGTAACAATGAAAATATTATTTTTATGGATATTGCAAGTGCAGAGATGACAAAGTATACAGCTAATGCAATGCTTGCAACAAAGATTTCATTCATGAATGAGATTTCAAATATCTGTGAGAGAGTTGGAGCTGACGTTAACAAGGTTCGTCTTGGTATTGGTTCAGATAAGAGAATTGGTTATTCATTCATTTATCCAGGCTGTGGATACGGCGGAAGCTGCTTCCCTAAAGATGTTCAGGCACTTATTAAGACAAGCAAGGATTTTGGCTATACAACAAAGATTCTTAATGCTGTAGAGGAAGTAAACTTTGAACAGAAGCATGTAATTCCAAGAAAGGTTGTAGAGCGTTTCGGCGAAGACCTTACAGGAAAGACATTTGCAATATGGGGACTTGCATTTAAGCCTGATACAGATGATATGAGACAGGCAGCAGCCATCACAATCATCAATGAACTTACAAAGCGTGGTGCAAAAGTTAAGGCTTATGACCCTAAGGCAGAAAAAGAAGCAAGAGTATGCTACCTTAAAGATAATAAGAATGTTGAATACTGTGACAGCAAGTATACTGTACTTGTAGATGCAGATGCAATGATTCTTGTAACAGAATGGAAAGAGTTCAGACAGCCGGATTTCATTGAAATCAAGAAGAGACTTAAAAATCCTGTTATATTTGACGGACGTAACCAGTTTGATGCACACAGCCTTTCTGATAAAGGATTTGAATATTACCAGATTGGTGTCAGCAGCAAGTTAAATAAATAATAATATTACAAAATGCGGCTGCTTTATGGCAGCTGCAATTTTGGGATGGAGATTAAAATGAAAAGAATATTAGTTACAGGCGGAGCGGGATTCTTAGGCTCTAACCTCTGTAAAAGACTTATAAAAGAAGGCAACCATGTAATCTGTGTTGACAACCTTTACACAGGCCGTATGGTAAATGTTGAAGAACTTATGGATAATCCTGAGTTTGAATTTATCAACCATAATATAATTGAGCCGCTTGATATAGACAATCTTGATGAGATTTACAATCTTGCATGCCCTGCAAGCCCTCCACATTATCAGAAGTCACCAACATATACAACTAAAACATGTGTACTTGGTATTCTTAATATGCTTGAACTTGCAACAAAGAATAATGCAAAGATTATGCAGTTCTCAACAAGTGAGGTTTATGGAGATCCTTTCGTACATCCACAGGTTGAGACATACAGAGGAAATGTTAATCCAATCGGTATCCGTTCATGTTATGATGAAGGAAAGAGAGTTGCGGAAACACTCTGTTTCGATTATAACAGGGAATTCGGAACAAGAATCAAGGTTATAAGAATATTTAACACATACGGACCTATGATGGATCCTAAAGATGGCCGAGTGGTTTCTAATTTCATTATTCAGGCACTTAAAGGAGAGGATATTACTATATACGGTGATGGTTCACAGACACGTTCATTCTGTTATGTTGACGACCTTATTGAAGGTATTGTAAGAATGATGGCGTCAAGAGAAGATTTCTTAGGACCTGTAAATCTTGGTAATCCTGGAGAATTCACAATCCGTGAACTTGCAGAAATCGTACTTGAGATGGTAGACACAAAATCAAAGCTTGTATGCATGGATTTACCAAAGGATGATCCTACACAGAGAAAGCCTGATATAACAGTTGCAGGAAGAGAGCTTAACGGATGGGCACCTAAGATTTCGTTAAGAGAAGGTCTTGTTCCTACAATAGAGTATTTTAAGAAGACAATCTAAAGGGATGGTTAATGCCTGATGGTTATTTTATATAACTGTCAGGTGTTTTTTGTTGCGTAAATTTTCCATTTGAGTTAAAATAATCTAATGTATTAAAACAGATTAATTATAATGGAGAAAAAAATGGAGAAAACATTAAAGTTATTTGTACCGGGCAGATTATGCCTTTTTGGGGAACACAGTGACTGGGCAAGTCTTCATAGAGTTATGAATTCTGCAATTGTGCCGGGACATGCAATAGTTACGGGAGTTGAACAGGGAATTTACGCAACTGTTTCAATGGCAGATAAATTTATAGTTGAAAGCGAACTTGCAAGCTTTAAAAATGAATCATTTGAGTGTGAGATGGATTCAAAAAAGCTTAGAGAAACAGCACAGGAAGGTGGATTTTTTTCGTATGTTGCAGGAGTCGCATCTTATGTTATAGACCATTACAGGGTAAAAGGATTAAGAATTCATATCGACGAGATGGATCTTCCTATTAAGAGCGGTCTTTCTTCAAGTGCGGCTATATGTGTTCTTGTTGCGAGAGCTTTCAATGAAATGTATGAACTTCAGTTAAACACAATGGGGGAAATGAATATAGCATTTTACGGAGAACAGAGAACACCATCAAGATGCGGAAGACTTGACCAGGCATGTGCATTCGGCGTTATGCCTGTAAATATGACATTTGACGGAAACGAAGTTTTTGTTGACAAGATAAAAGTAAAGAAACCGTTATACTGGGTATTTTCGGAGCTTAACGGAAGCAAGGATACGGTAAAAATTCTTTCTGACTTAAACAAATGTTATCCTTTTGCCGAGACAGAAATCGAAAAGAACGTGCAAAAGGCATTGGGAATCGAAAATGAAAAGCTCATAGCAAAAGCAACCAAAGCTATCGAGAGCGGAGATGCAGAGCAGGTTGGGTCATTGATGGTTGAGGCACAAAATATGTTTGACAGTATGGTTGCTCCGGCTTCTCCCAAAGAACTTGCTGCACCTCAGCTTCACAAGGTACTTAATGACGAAAATATAAAGAAATACACATATGGTGCAAAAGGTGTCGGCTCACAGGGCGATGGTTCTGTCCAGTTCTTGGCAAAAGATGAGCAGTCACAGGCCGAATTGATAAAATATATCAAAGACGAATATAACATGGATGGCTTTACATTGACGCTCAAGCCTGAGAAGAAGGTAAGAAAAGCCATAATTCCTGTTGCGGGCTTCGGTACAAGACTTTATCCTGAGACGAGAGCGATAAAGAAAGAATTTTTCCCGATTATTGATAAAGATGGTTATGTAAAGCCTGTGATTATGAATCTTTTGGAACAGTTAGAGGCATCAGGAATAGAAGAGATATGTCTTGTGATAGGAGAAGAAGAACAGTCACAGTATGATGCATTTTTCAGTCCTCTTTCTCAGGAGCATATCAGCAAGCTGTCAGAAGAAAAACGTGCATATGAGGAGAAGATTCTTGAGATTGGCAAGAAAATAACATATGTATATCAGAAAGAGCGTAAAGGATTTGGACATGCTGTATATCAGTGTCGTGAATTTGCTGGCAATGAACCGGTTCTGCTTCTTTTAGGGGATATGATATATCAGTCATTTGAAGAGCGAACATGCAGCCTTCAGCTTATCGAGGCATATGAGGAGTGCGGGAAAACAATGATTTCTATGCAGGACGTTCCGCTTGAGAAAGTTTCCCGTTATGGTATTATGTGTGGAAAATGGGAAAACAGCAATGAGAATCTTCTTAAAATAACACAGATGGTAGAAAAACCGGATGTCAATTATGCAAAAGATTGTCTGAGAGTAAAGACGAAGAATGATGGGGATAAGTATTATTGTGCATATGGTCAGTATATTCTTACTCCTGAAGTGTTTGAAGTTCTTGAGTACAATATTGACAATAATATTACAACAAAGGGAGAAATCCAGCTCACAGACGCATTGGATAAGGTGAGAGAAACATCGGGAATCATGGGCTTTGTATTTAACGGCAAAGTATTTGATGTCGGAACGCCTGAGATGTATCGTGATACAATTATGAATTACGGAATGTAGACATATATAAGATATGAGGGATGTTATTAGGAGGAAGTTATGGCATTTGCTTCAACAGGTTTTTTGATTTTCCTTCTTGTGGGAGTAATCGTATATTACCTGATACCAAAAAAATTTCAATGGATTTGGCTTTTGATTTTAAGCTATTATTTTTATATGTGTTCGGGTGTAAAAACGCTAGGGTTGATTATTACGACGACAATAACAACATTTTTGGGCGGAATATGGCTTGAAGATATTACATTAAAAAGAGACGAATGGCTTAAAGAACATAAAGCGGACATGTCTTCAGAAGAAAAAAAGGCATATAAGGCGAAGACGAAAAAATACAAAAGGCTCATTCTTGCATTGATTCTTGTAATTAACTTCGGAATCCTTGCAGTTATAAAATACTACGGATTTACGGTAGACAACATAAACGCGTTGCTGTCAGGTGTATTTCATATGAATGTCGGGCTTAAAAGATTTGATTTTCTTTTGCCGCTCGGAATATCATTTTATACATTCCAGTCAATGGGTTACATTATTGATATGTACCAGGGAAAATATAAGGCTGACAGGAATTTGTTTAAGTTCGCACTGTTTGTCTCATATTTTCCGCAGATACTTCAGGGACCTATCGGAAGATACAACCGTCTTGCACATCAGTTTTTTGAGAAGCATGAATTTGACTTGGTGAGAATCCAGCACGGTTTACAGCTTATGGCGTGGGGATTTTTCAAGAAAATGGTACTTGCAGACAGAGCCGCACTTATTGTTGAAGAAGTATTCAGATATGTTCATCTTTACCACGGATTTACCGTGTTGTTCGGTGTTTTGGCATATACATTGCAACTGTATGCCGATTTCTCGGGCGGAATGGATATTGTAATGGGTGCGTCCGAAATGTTTGGCGTAAAGCTCGACCAGAATTTCAAACAGCCGTTTTTCTCAAATTCAATATCGGATTTCTGGCACCGTTGGCATATAACACTCGGAACATGGATGAAAGATTATATATTCTATCCGTTTTCACTGTCGAAGGCAATGAACAAATTCGGTAAATTCACGAAAAAAGTTTTTGGAAATACAGTGGGAAGATGTCTTCCTATATGCCTTGCGAACCTGCTTATCTTCTTTATAGTAGGTGTATGGCACGGTGCACAGTGGAAGTATATAGCATATGGTTTTTATAACGGATTTCTGATTGCCGCAAGCAATTTATTTGAGCCGTTATATCCTAAGATATTTAAGGCTCTTCATATTAACAATGAAGGTCGTGCATGGAAACTTGTACGCATATTAAGGACATTTGTGCTTGTTGTTATAAGCTTTTATTTTGATGTCTGTGAAAGCCTTTATGCAGCATTATATATGATGAGAAGCACGGTTACGGGATTTACTTTCAAGACATTTACCGATGGTTCATTGCTTAAATTAGGAGTGGACTATTATGGGATGTGCATTATATTTGTTGGATGTGTAATATGGTTTATAGTAAGCCTGTTAAAAGAAAAAGGAATAGATATAAGAGAAGCACTTGACAGAAAACCATGGATTGTAAGATGGGCTGTATATGGTGCATTGATTGTAGCAATACCGGTATTTGGAAAGGTAAGTAATACGATAGGAGGCTTTATGTATGCACAGTTCTGATGACAAAAAGAAGAAATTTTTTGCATGGATGAGAGTAGTTTTATTTATGCTTTGTCTCATTGCTGTATGTTCGATATTAAAGTTTGCGATTATGCCACCAAGTTATGCAAGAGTTATAATTCATACAATGAATGACAAAGATGAGAATTATGATACTATTGTATTGGGAGCATCACATGGAAGAAGTGCTATTAATCCATATAAGCTTGATGAAAAGCTGAGTTGCAATTCGTTAAATGTGTGTATTCCAAATGAGACGATAAAGGATTCATATTATCTTTTACAGGAAGCGGCAAGGACAAATGACATAAAAACGGTCATACTTGATATTGATTATCAATATTGGTATGGGTTGAAAGAAAATAATTATTTTTCGACATTTATATATGATCAGCTTAGTTTGTCGTCTGTTAAAGCAAAATATTTTACAGATAATCTTCTGGATGAGGATTTCAGAGTGGCATTGACACGCTGGGCAGGATACAGTTATCTTATTAAAAATGCAAAGAGCAATCTTAAAACAAAGTTGACTAAAGATTATTTTGATTATAGCATAGAGTGCGTTGATAACAGAGATGGCGGTGGACCGTATCTTGGCAAAGGATTTTTTTATCGTCAGAAACTTGATGAGGATAGCGGATTTGGTGAGTTTAAGGCAATTTCGTTTGATGCTGATGGTGTTGACAAAGAGACGGTCGAGATTTTTAGAAAGATAGTAAAATATTGTAAAGACAAAAATATAAGACTTGTATGTGCCACATCTCCAATAACACCATCTATGCTTACATGCGGTGATTATGGAAAGGTTACAGAATATTTTACATCATTATGTGAAGAACAGGATGTTGAATATTATGATTTTAATCTAATAAAAGACGATGTGCTTGATTTTGAAGATACAGATTATGTTGATTATGACGGACATATGGTTGGTGAGCTTGCTGACAGGTACTCCCATGTTCTGGGAGATGTTATTAGCAGAACGCAGGAATATTATGGCAAAGAATCTTCGGAAGTAGAAAGTGTAGTATCAGATTCGTTTTATGCTTCATATGATGAAATGTCAAAAAACATGAATTATGTTCAGCTTGCTGATATGAAGGTTGAACCAATAAAACTTGATAATGGTGGGTATGCAGTTAATATAAATGCAATACTTGACGGAGGTAAGAATGTTACTCCGGAATGCCGTGTTGTTATAAAGAGCATGGATACCAAAAAAATTCTATACGACAGTGGATATAGTGATAATATGCAGTATCATTATGAGTTTGATGATGAAATATATATTGCGATAAATGTGTATGGAAGAAATAAAGGAAGCAGTGAAGAATATGAAGCAAAATCAAAGACAAAAAAGATTTTGTTAAATGATGAAACTGTAAATAAGTATCTTACTAAAAAGAAACCTTCAAATTAATTGTAAGCATCAAATTAATAAAATAATAAATTGCATTATATTTTAAACTATGATATAATTTATAAACATGGGCGATAGCCCATAAGGGCGGATTCCCGAGTGGCCAAAGGGGACAGACTGTAAATCTGCTGGCTATGCCTTCGAAGGTTCGAATCCTTCTCCGCCCATTAAGCCGGTGTGGCGGAACTGGCAGACGCACAGGACTTAAAACCTGCGGGACTTATACTCCCATACGGGTTCGATTCCCGTTGCCGGCATAAACATATGACAGCAAAGTGGATAGATTTACACTTTGCTGTTTTTTTACGTTATTGGAGGGGTTATGGTTAATCTTGATGGAAAATTATCAGTTGTAATGCCGGCGTATAATGAGGAAAAACTCATATACAATAGTATTAAAACAACTATTTCTGTTATTTCTGGATTTGTAAAAGATTTTGAGATAGTTGCGGTAAATGATGGCAGCACTGATGCGACCAAAGAGGAAATAAAGCGTGCCATGAAAGAAGATGGCAGAGTAAGAATGGTGTCATCTGATAAAAACAGGGGTAAAGGTACGGCTATAATATCAGGCGTAACAGAGTCAGAAGGAAAATATATTGCATTTCTTGATGCGGACCTTGAACTTAATCCTTCACAGCTTGAGAGTTACCTTCGCAAGATGATTGATGATAATGCAGATGTTGTAATCGGATGCAAATTTCACAAAGATTCAAAACTAAGTTATCCTTTAATACGTAAAATAATAAGTATGGGATATTATATAATGCTGCTCATTCTTTTTCATCTTAATGTAAAAGATACGCAGACAGGATTAAAAGTATTTCGTGCAGAAGCGATAAGACCGGTGGCACATCTTGTGAGGACTTCAGGATTTGCATATGACATAGAACTGCTTGTTGCACTTAACAGGAGAGGATGTACTATTGCACAAATGCCTGTAACTGTGGTATATGTAAGGGATAAGAATACAAAAAGAATTGGAATGAAAGATATATGGCGTGCGTTTAAAGATACATGGGCTATATTTATAAGAGTTTATTTTAAACATTATTATGACTAGATATTTGCATATATAAATAAAAATTGATATAATAAAAAAGTATATGATTAATAGATGCGAAAGGACGATAAAGATGCATTACGATTATCTTGTTGTTGGTGCCGGACTTTACGGTGCAGTATTTGCACATGAGGCAAAGAAAAAAGGAAAGACCTGTCTGGTTATAGAAAAAAGAAATCATATAGCAGGTAATATATATTGTGAAAATGTTGAAGGGATTAATGTACATGTATATGGTGCACACATTTTTCACACTTCTGACAAATTTATATGGGATTATATAAATGAGTTTGCAGAATTCAATAATTATATTAATTCACCGATTGCAAAGTATAAAAATGAATTATATAACCTTCCTTTCAATATGAATACATTCAGCAAGATGTGGGGAATAAGCACTCCACAGGAGGCAAAAGATATTATTGCAGCACAGATTGCAGACCTTAATATAACAGAGCCGAAGAATCTTGAAGAACAGGCATTATCACTTGTCGGAAAAGATGTATATGAAAAGCTTATAAAGGGATATACTGAGAAACAGTGGGGAAGAGACTGCAAAGAACTTCCTTCATTTATAATTAAGAGACTGCCGTTAAGATTTGTATATGATAACAATTATTTTAATGACAGATATCAGGGAATTCCAATTGGTGGATATACTAAGATAGTAGAAAAGATGCTTGAAGGAATTGAGGTAAGGCTTGATACTGACTATCTTGCAAACAGGGAAGAATTTGATTCCATGGCAGATAAGATTGTATACACAGGGATGATTGACCAGTTTTATGATTATAAGCTGGGAGTTCTTGAATACCGTTCGGTAAGATTTGAGACGGAGACGCTTGCAACTGATAATTATCAGGGAAATGCAGTTGTCAATTATACAGAACGTGAAGTTCCTTATACAAGAATTATTGAGCATAAACATTTTGAATTTGGAAAACAGCCAGTTACGGTAATTTCAAGGGAATATTCAAGTGAGTGGCATAAAGGTGATGAGCCTTATTATCCGATTAACAATGAAAGAAATAATGAGCTGTATCAGAGATATAGAGAGCTTGCAGATAAAGAAAAACGTGTGATTTTCGGTGGAAGATTAGGCGGATATAAATATTACGATATGGATAAAGTTATTAAAGCTGCACTTGAAATGTGTAGTGAAGAATTGGTTTAAGGGGAATGAAAATGGAAAAAGAGGACAGGGAATTAATTAAGTTATTAAATGATTCTAAAAAAGGCAATAAAAACAGCTTTGAAAAATTCACAAGACTTGTATATCAGGAAGTTTATAATCTTGTTGCATTTGTCTATATAACAAAGGAATCAAGAGAGAAGCTTACCAAGCACGTTCTTGTCAGAATGTTCAAAAATGCTTCAGAGTTTGATAATGAAGAACTTGATATACATTTGTGGATTGCCCGTTTTACAACAGTTGAAGTCTATAATGTGTGCAAAAAACAGAATGGTGAATTATTTGATACACAGATTTCTGCCGAAGAGTACAATTATGATTCAATAAGTGAAGATTCAGAATTTGCAAAATGTGCAGCTGATTATAATCAGGCATTTCTTGATATAGATCAGTTAAATGAGATTATGACAGATTTTGAGGATTTTTCAAAGGGACAGAGGCTCCTATATCTTATGTTTGCATATGAGAGTTATACGATAGATGAGATTGAGGATTTACTTGAAATTGACAGCACATTTATCGGCACACAGATTATGCAGATACGAGGTATGCTCGGACTTGATATGGTATCATTGGATGGTGATGGGCCACAAGTACATGTGGCAGATGAGGATTCATCAGAGGATGAGACAGATGATGAAGATAGTTCCGATGACAGTGTACCTGAAATTGATTTTGATGATAATGACAATTATTCTGACAGATATGATGCTAAGAGTGCAAATCATGGAATTAAGGCAGATGCACGTATGAGAGGAATAATAGCAATATGTGCGGCATTAGTGGTTGTGCTTGCGGTGGTAACTGTTGCAATTGCCGGACGTATAAAGAAAAATAAGTCAAAGAGCACATTTAATCCTACGCCTGTTACAACAGCGGCAGAAGAAGCTACAACTAAGAAGTCATCAAAGAATAATAATGCAACAACAAAGGCGGCAGAGACGACAACAACTAAAGCAGCAGAGACTGATGAACAGACAGAGGCTGCAACAACTAGAAGAACGCAGACTCAAACGAATGATACTGAGGCTGCCGGAGATACCGAAGATGGTGGAAGCACAGGCGGAAGCGGTTCAGGTGACAGCGGAAGCACAGATGGAAGCGGTTCAGGCGATAGTGGAGACACAGGCGGAAGCGGATCAGGTGACAGCGGAAGCACAGATGGAAGCGGTTCAGGCGATAGTGGAGACACAGGCGGAAGCGGTTCAGGCGATAGCGGAAGCACAGGCGGAAGCGGATCAGGTGACAGCGGAAACACAGATGGAAGCGGATCAGGTGACAGCGGAAGCACAGGCGGAAGCGGTTCAGGCGACAGCGGAAGCACAGGCGGAAGCGGTTCAGGCGACAGCGGAAGCACAGGCGGAAGCGGTTCAGGCGATAGCGGAAGCACAGGCGGAAGCGGATCAGGTGACAGCGGAAGCACAGGTGGAAGCGGTTCAGGTGACAGCGGAAGCACAGGTGGAAGCGGTTCAGGTGATAGTGGAAACACAGGTGGAAGCGAAAGTGGTAGTGAAACCGGAAGTTCAGAAGCCGCAGGTAATTAACGATTGCTTTTGATTTGTGTTGCAAAGCAAGGAGGATACGAAAAACAATGAAATGTTTAATACTTGCCGGAGGCAGCGGAGACAGCCTTTGGCCATTGTCAAGAAAGAATTATCCAAAGCAGTTTATGAATATTAAAGAAGGCCGTTCACTTTTACAGGAAACGGTCGTTAGAAATATGCCATTTTGTGATGAATTTGTTATTGTCACAAAGGAGAGCTACAGGAATATAGTCAATGGGCAGATGAAAGCATTTCAGAGTCTGAAGTACCGGCTTATTCTTGAGGGTTCACCAAAGGGGACAGCTGCGGCAATTATGCTTGGAAATATGTTCTGCAATCAGTCGGAACTGGTTTTTGTAGTAACTGCGGATCATTTGATAGAGGGTCAGGAGTACAGAGAAGCAGTTCTTAGAGGCAAGGAACTTGCTAAAGAAGGATATGTTGCGGCTATAGGAATCAAGCCGACAGAGAATGCTTCCGGATATGATTATATTATAAAAGATGAAGAGGATGTATTAGGTTTTATCGAGAGACAGCAGTTCGATTTGAAAAGCGATTCATATAAGAATAAAGAATATCTTTGGAACAGCGGAATGTATATATACAGAGTTGGGGATCTTATAAACAGTGTGAAAAATATTTCACCTGAATTATATAATACATGTCGTTCGGCAAAGAGAAGAACTCCTGCAATAAGACGAGGCATCCGCTTTTCTGAAAATGTGATGAAAGATATTCCTACAGGCAGTATTGAGCAGATTGTATTTTCAAAGAACAGTATTGTAAAAGTTGTTGAGGCAGAATTTGGCTGGAAAGATGTCGGCAATGTAAGTGATCTTGACGGATTTGGCAGTGTGACACATTCTGATTATGTAATAAAGAATAATTGTGAAGATGTGTCAGTCGTAAACAATGCAGAGAGACAGCTTGTTGTAACAAATGATTTGAATGATATAGTAGTTGTAAATACTGAAGATGCAGTTTATGTTTCTTCAAAAGAACGTGCAAAAGATATTAAAGATATAATAAAAGATAACCGTGAAAAGTACGAAAGTTATTTTGATTACAACAGACTTTCTTATCGTGAATGGGGAATTCATGAACTTCTTACTTGGTCCGAAGGGTACAAAGTAAAGAAAGTAACAGTTTTTCCGGGAATGAGCATGAATCTTCACCAGCATGAGATGAGAAGTGAGCACTGGGCTGTTGTTGAAGGTACAGCGACTATCACACTCGGTCAGGAGACAAGGGATTATCATAAGTTTGAAAGCGTATTTGTGCCTATTGGAATGAAGCACAAAGTTGCTAATAAAACAGATAAAAATGTTGTTATTATAGAGATTGGAATAGGTGAGGTTGTATCTGAGAGAGATATTGTAAAGATATATACAGATGAATCTTCTGAGGGTAATTATATTGCAACACAGGATAATCCTGTTATAAAGCTTGACCCTGCATTTAAGGATAATCTCTGGGGCGGCACGAAGCTTCGTACTGTATTCGGCAAGAAATGCGATTATGATATTATTGCGGAAAGCTGGGAATTATCAGCACATCCGGATGGACCAAGCCGTATAGCAGATGGTAGATACAAGGGTATGCTTTTTGGCGATTATCTTTCAATTATCGGAAAAGAAAGTCTTGGCTGGAAATGTCAGGCACAGGACAGATTCCCTATCCTTATAAAGTTTATTGATGCAAAGCAGGCATTGTCAGTACAGATTCATCCTGATGATGAATATGCACTTGAAAATGAAGGCGAGTATGGCAAGAATGAGATGTGGTATGTTGTTGACAGTGAACCGGGCTCATATCTTTACTGCGGACTTAAAAAGAATACTGATAAAGAAGAGATTGAACGCAGAATTGCAGATAATACAATAACAGACATTCTCAATAAAATTGAAGTTAAAAAGGGCGATGTTGTTATGGTTAAAGCCGGAACAATACATGCTATAGGAGCCGGAATAATTATCTGTGAAATCCAGCAGAACTCAAACTGCACATACAGAATGTATGATTATGACAGAAGAGATAAGTATGGCAATCCGAGAGAACTTCATGTAAAAAAAGCACTTGATGTTGTTGACACAAAAGCTTATGTGAAAGATAATACAACGGAAGTTATGCTTGAGGAAAATGAGCATTATTCCCTTGAACGTCTTGTACAGTGCAAATACTTTGAATGTCTCAAATATGAGATAAAAGACGAAGTTAAGATTGTTGCAGATGAATCATCATTTGTTTCACTTGTATTTATAGAGGGAAGCGGAACGATAGAGGCAGATGATTATAAGCAGGAAGTTCCGTTCAAAGCGGGAGAAAGTTTCTTTGTAAGTTCAGGAAAAAGAAGCATTAATATTAAAGGAAAAGGCACATGCATAGTAACACATGTATAAATACACAAAGTGTATTTATATATGTGTTACATGGACACAATGTGTCATGTAAGCCCGCATCAGCTGCGGGCTTTACGATGTAAAATAAAAAGGCAGGTTTCTGATGAAAAGCGGCGGTAAGAAGACAAGGATTGTGCTTTACAGTGCAAGTATTATATTGGTATTATTTTATATAATTGTAATGTGGTGGGGAATTACCCCAAAAGTAGGAATTGAATATAAGATGTATTATATAACGCACGAACTTTCTGACTGGCCGGGATATGGCAGATTAAGCTATAAACTTGGAACCAAAGAAATCTGTACATCATACAAAGACAGAAATGGAAGTCCTTATACATGGGATGTATGTGTGAGGAAAGGTCAGGGCTGGAACAGGGAGCAGTATGACGGAAGCGTAAGCAATGCATCTGAAAGCTACATATATTATCTTCCTGAAAAAAATGCGGATAATGTTACATATACGATTGAGGTAAAAAATGTTACAGGAGCCGTAAAGGTATATGCGGATGATAAGCAGATAGGTGAGTTTGAAAAAGACGGAACATACAGTTTTAAAGCAGGAAATGCTGTGAGTGATAAATTATTTACAATAAAATTTGAGACAGAAAGAGGAAGCAGTTTTACACTGTGGAGTACCTGCCTTGAATAATGCAGGCTGGTTGATTATTAAGTGATGGAGGCGTTATGAAAGACAACAAATCGTTATTTCAGAGAGTAAAATTATATGCCATACCCGGATTGATTACGTGTGCGGTTATTGTATTTATTTATGTTTTTAAAGGTATATGGCCGTTTGGAGCTAACCGTATAGATTATTTTGACAATATGCAGCAGGTAGCACCACTCTATGCACATCTTTGGGACTGGATGCATGGAAAGGCGTCATTGTGGTTTGACTGGTACACAGGATTTGGCACGAATGTATCAATGAGTATATCTGCATTTTCAATGCTTAGTCCTTTTAATCTTTTGCTGTATCTTTTTCCGAGAACTCTGATACTTGAAAGTATATCAATACTTACGCTTGTAAAAATGATATTTATGGCAGTTGCCATGTATGCATATATTAATAAAAAATATAACAGACTTTCATATAATATGAAAGTTGTATTTTCACTTATGTATACATTCTGCGGATATACAGTGCTCTATGGTTCATGCTTTACACCATGGATGGATATAGTTGCATTATTCCCACTCCTTATGCTTGCATATGAAAATATGATGCAGACAGGCAAAAAGCTTTTTTACATAATAATGGTTGCAATTATTTTCATAATTAACTATTATCTCGGTGCCATGTCACTTGTATACATATTCCTTATAAGCGGGGCGTATGTTCTTCTTATGTCTAAGAAAGAAAAAATCAAGGAACATGCATGGAATCTTGGAATCGGAACTGTTGCAGGACTTGGGCTTTCATGTTTTGTGCTTGTGCCTGTAATGATGCAGCTTTCAGGCTCACAGAGAGGTGGCTCCGGACAGGGAATTGTATCGCAGTATATCGGCTGGATAAAGAGTGCTATTATATCTGACGGACAGATGGCAGCATTTCAGAGATGGATGATGCTTTATGGAATGGCATTTGCAGCAGCAGTAATAATTATGGGCTTAAAGAAGTTCAAAGAAGAGAAGAATACTATAAGATATATGATTTCCCTGCTTCTTATTTCGCTTCTGCCAATTGTTGTCGAAGGAATCAATCTTATGTGGCATTTTGGTTCGTATAACGGATATACGTTAAGAAACGGATATATTGTCGCATTTACGCTTATAACTGTTGCTGCGTATTTTGCACAGCGGATGTTTGAAGAAGTGACAGCTGATAAAAAACAGCTTGTAAAACAGCTTGTCATATTTGTTGTAGCGGCAGCTGTATATGCAGTTATTTATAATATTATTCCTTCAAATGATATCATCTTAGCAGCATTTATATTATTTATAGCGATATTTATAGCGGCATTTATTTTTTATAATAAAAAGCTTAAAAAAGATGGAATTGGATTTGATTTTAATACTATTATAGCGATAGTTGCTATAGAAGTATTTATTGGTGCATATTCGCTTATCGGACCACCTAAGTTTTATGAATATGAGCCATATCAGTATGGCGATTATGTCCAGGCTGCGAATGAAGTAAAGGATTCACTTGATATTGAAGAGTCTGTGACTGAAAGAATTGTCAATCCGGATATAAGCCTTAATGCCAACTATCCGCTTATTTTAAGGAGAAGTGCAATGTCAAGCTTTACGGCGGCCCTTCAGAGTGATACACAGAGTTATTCAAAGAAATTTGGTTACTCTAAGTATTTCCTCTGGCTTCTTGATTCAGGCGGCACGGTATTTACTAATTCACTTTTTCATGTTACTCAGGCAGTCAATGTGAATGAACTTGATTCACAGATGTATACAGCAGTAAGAAGTGATGGAGACTATACGTTATATGATGCTAATTACAAGCTTCCTTTTGCAATGAGTGTAAATAAAAACATTACACGTCAGGATTTCAGCGGCAACTGGGAAGATTTACATAATATTTTCTACAAGGCACTCACTAATGACACACAGGATATTGTTAATGGTATGTCATATACTAAGAAAGAGTCATCGGTTATAAGGGAGTATAATGTAAGAGCAGATGGAAAACAGGCTGTTTATATTAATATTGTTGATGTAAATAACCGTAATACAGATGCTAATGCTTCATGGCTTATAAGTTCAATGCATATATATGTCAATGGTGAAGCGGTTCTTGTTCCGACACTTGGTGATGTTAAGAATACAGCATATTTTACAGATTATAATAATAATCTCGTATATCTTGGCACATTTGAGAATGAGAATTTTACAATAAGAGTTGAATATGATGACCCATGGTATCTGAAGGTAAGTGAGGTATCATTTGCCGGACTTGATATGGATAAGATGCAGTCACTTGTCGATAAACATGCCGATGATTACTGTGAGACATCATATACTTCAGATTCGCTTACAGTTAAGCTTAACGGAAGCGGTGTAAATAATATGGCACTTATTCCTGTTGTATACAGTGATAACTGGAATGTAAAGGTGAATGAAAAGAAAGTAAAAGCTAAAAGTGTCTGCGGACTTTTTACAGGTGTTGATATTCATGCAGGTGAAAATGTGATTGAGATGACATTTGAGCCTAAAGGCAAAAAAGCAGGAATGCTTATATCTTTAGCAACACTTATTATGATGATAGCATCAGCACTTATTTTGAAGTTTACAAAATTGAAAGTGCCGGCTTTATTAAAAATGTGTGCAGCATTCATATATCTTGAACTTTATAATATTGTAATTGTTGCAATGTTTTTAATTCCTGTAGTAGCGGCAATTCCGGCATTGATTTATCAGATTGTTATAAGGCTGATGCAGCTGTTCTGATGCAGCGGTCCAAATAGGGGATAAAGAATGAATACTTTGATTGAAAAATACAAAAAGAACAGTAATTTCAGACTGGCTGTTCAATTGCTTTTTATACTTGTACTATCAAGGGTGGTTATGCTTATTATGGTACCGGTATACAATGGAATTATGGGAACAAACCGGTCATTTAGTTTCCTTATGAATGAGTGGGATGCAAAAAGATACCAGTTTATGGTAGATAATGGATATACATTTCCTCTTGATACTGACCCGCAGGCGAACTGGGCGTTCTTTCCGATGTATGTTATTGTCTGTCAGTTTGTGAAACTGCTCACATTCTGGAAAGCCGATACGTACTGGGTTGGCATGTTTGTATCAAATGTGTGTATTTATATAGCAGCATATTTTGGTATAAAATGGCTTCGAGACAGATATAAAATAAATAATGGTACACAGCCGGATATTAATAATAATTATGGAATTCTTCTTGGAATTCTTATGTTTATGGCACCATATTCATTTTACTGTGCATCTGTTTATACTGAAGCGATGTTTATAATGTTTATTGTTTTATTCTTTTATTTCAGCCAGAAAAAGCAATGGCTTATTGCGGGACTTATGTCTGCATTTGCAAGTGCAACAAGAATTGTGGGCTGTACACTTGTATTTGCACTGATTATCGAACTTTATCTTGACTATAAGAATAAAAATACAGTTATTGACAGCAAAAAAGCAGGAATCTGGCAAAACGTCAGAGATTTTGTGGTTCATTTTATAAAGACGCCGAAAGAGATATTGTCAGTTATGCTTTGTCCTCTTGGAACATTTATATATATGACTTTTTTGAGATTTTTCTGCGGAGATGTGTGGGCATTCATGCATGTTCAGATTGCCTGGAGAGAAGATTCATATTTTCCTGTAATCGGGGTTATGTGGAAAGCCTGCACAGGACAGATTGAACCTAGATATACATATATGGGC
This sequence comes from Lachnospira hominis (ex Liu et al. 2021), assembly GCF_014287955.1. GTDB lineage: Bacteria > Bacillota > Clostridia > Lachnospirales > Lachnospiraceae > Lachnospira > Lachnospira hominis. Next base: position 130,452 of record NZ_JACOPD010000007.1, read on the forward strand.
TGGTTCTGTATTGCAGCGTTTGCTGTATATGCATATATGATTTACAGAAAATATTATTCAATGGCATTTTTTGGAATAATAGCACTGCTTGTACCACTTACATCACATGTTATGAGTACATGTAGATTTATAATAGGCTCATTTGTCATATTTATTGGTGTGTATGATTTGATGACTGCCGGTGGACGGGAGTATTTGGAATTAAAAAATAAAAAGAAAGTAATTGCTATTGATTCTATTGTTTTAATAATCTTTTTTGCTTTAGAGTTATTTTTATTGTTTTTGTGGTATAATTCTGATTGCTGGCTGATGTAGTATTACGTATATAGATATGTGGAATACTGAGAGGGAATGCTGGAAAGAAAAGGAGAAACGGTCATTGAAAATTAAACTTAAAAGAAGGAAAGGAACAAATAAAAAACAAAATAATCAGAATTTGAGAAAATTTGGCGAAAGACTAAATGTTTTTTTCAGCGACAGGAAGAATGTTGCTGTTACATCATTGTTTGTAATCATTATTGTTATAGCTTCGGTCTGTGGAGTTGTAGGCTGGAAAAAGGTCAACAGACCTAAGAATAAGGAAGTATTGACGACAGAGGCACTCTCTGAGACTGAAAAAATTACGACAACCCAGGCGGAAACGGAAACTGAGACGGAAACGGAAACTGAGACGGAAACTGAGACGGAAACGGAAGAAGAGATTGCGTATGAGGAGTTTGATGAGATGATGGAGGAAGAAGTTCCGGATGAGGATCAGGCACCATGGGAACTTCCACCAAGAACTATGACATCTGAATGTATACCATATGACGGACAATACAGGGAGATTTCTTGTTGGGGGGATTCGATGACATATGGAACTAACAGTGGTCCGGGAAGTATAACTGTCAATGGAATGAAGAAAAATGTTTCGTATTATTCATATCCTCAGACGTTGCAGGAACTTACAGGAATTACTGCATATAATTTTGGTATGCCGGGTGCTACATCTGATGAAATTGCCATGATGCAGGGTGGACTTGCAATGAAAACGGACAGGACTGTAACAGTAAAAGATACGAATGAGGCAGAACTTAGAATAATAAGATCTGATAATAATGAATTTATTTCTAACGACTGGGGATTTCTTGATGATGTTTATATATTAAACAGACCTTTCAATGTGAGAAAGACAGAAGGCTGGCATTATATTTCAAGAATATATGAACTTGAGTTAAATAGTGAAGTACAAAATTCTAAAGAACTTGTAATGCTTTCAGATGTCAAGGGGAAAGATTCAAATGCGGCTGTTATAAAAGAGACTGAGGCGGTAGAAAAAGAAAATCCGTCAAAAGAAACCGCAACACAGAAACCGACGACAGAACCAGCAACACCGGCATATGAGACAATTACAATACCTGAGGGAACGAGAGTTTACACAAAGACAGCAATTGATCACAGCGGTGATATTCTTATTCTTGAAATTGGAAGTAATGGCGGTTGGGAAAATGATTATAAGACACTTATTCTTCAATATGATGCCATGATTCAGGAGTTTGGTTGTAAATATTATATTGTTGTAGGTGACACGGACGACCCGGGAACATCTATCGGTGATCTCAGTCAGGGGGAAACAGATGCAAACGGTAATTATATAGGTACAGGTGATACTTCTTGGGAAGCTGCATTAAGACTTGCATATGGTGACCATTTTATTAATATGCGAACATATTTAATCGAAAATGGTCTTAAAGATACAGGTATAATGCCTACAAAAGATGATTTGGAAAATTATAAAAGAGGTAATATCTCAAAGAAACTTCGTTCAGACTGGACACATCTTAACTGTATGGGTTATTATTCAAAAGGAAAAGGCATATATCTTAAAGGTGTAGAACTCGGATATTGGAGTTGATACTTGTATATTTTATAAATAAGTATTATAATCAATTAGCTTAGACACAAGCGATAATACGGATTTATTTTGAATAAAAAGGAGAAAATACAATGTTATCAGTAGTAGTACCTACATTTAATGAGGGAAAGAATATTAGAAATCTTGTAACACAGATAGATGAGGCACTTAAAGGAATTGATTATGAGATTCTTTTTGTGGATGACAGTAAAGATGATACACCACAGATAATTATGGAGGTTGCAAAAGATTTCCCGGCTGTGAGAATGGAACACAGAACAGGTGAGAGCGGACTTGCAACAGCAGTTCTTAAAGGCTTCAGACTTGCAAAAGGTGAGTATATGGCATGTATGGATGCGGATTTACAGCATCCTCCGATTGTGCTTAAATATATGTATAAAGCTATGGAAGCGGGTGCTGATTTCTGTATTCCAAGCCGTCTTATTCCCGGTGGCGATGACGGCGGACTTAACTGGTACAGAAAGTTTGTATCAGGAACTGCAAGAAAGATTGGACAGATTATGCTTCCGTGTTTAAGACAGATTTCTGACCCTACAAGCGGACTTTTCATGTTCAGAAGAGAAGTAATTGAACATGCTGACCTTCAGCCAATTGGATGGAAGATTATGGTAGAAGTTCTTGCTATGGGTACATATTCAAAAGTTATAGAGATTCCTTACAAGTTCCAGCAAAGAACAGAGGGCGAATCAAAGCTTTCAGGAAAAGTTACAATGGAATACTTAAAGCAGCTCAAAGACTTGAGAAAGAGATATAACAAGGCTAACAAGTATAAAGTTGAAATATGGTCTGAAGATAAGATGCTTGGAAGATAATCTAGGAGAACAGATATGTCATTCATTTCTGCGGGGTTTTTATTTACAATTATGATTACGGCATTTATATATTATCTTATGCCGAAAAAGTATCAGTGGGTTGTGCTGCTGATTATGAGTTTTGCTTTTTATGCTACATATGGAATTAAATATATGGGGTATATTATATTTACGATAATATCGTCTTATATATTTACAATTAAGATGGAGGCTTGCGTTGATAAGAAAAATCGACGCAGGCTTCTAATTGCATGCCTTTTATGCAATTTTGGTATATTGACGGGCATGAAATATATCAATTTCTTTATAAGCAATATCAATGCAGTGGGAGCATTATTTGGAAGTACAGCAAAGCTTCCGGGATTTAAGATTATAATGCCTCTTGGAATTTCATTTTATACATTCCAGACTATGAGTTACGTGATAGATGTATATCAGAAAAAGTATGAGGCACAAAAAAATATATTTAAACTTGCTCTTTTTACGGCATTTCTTCCTCAGCTTTTGCAGGGACCTATCGGAAGATACGACAGACTTGCACCGCAGTTTTTTGAAGGACATGACTTTGATATTAAGAATGTGGAGTTTGGCATGCAGCGTATGGCATGGGGACTTGCAAAGAAGCTGATTCTTGCAGACAGGGCCTACGTTGCGGCAAATACTGTATTTTCAAGTCTGAATACATATTCGGGAGTACATATTGTATTTGCACTTCTTTTGTTTTCTATATATGTATATTGTGATTTCGCCGGCGGAATGGACCTGGTAATCGGTGCGTCAGAAATATTCGGGATACATCTTGATGAGAACTTCAGACAGCCGTATTTTTCAAAAAATCTTGGCGAGTTCTGGAGAAGATGGCATATCAGTCTTGGTACATGGATGAAAGATTATATTTTCTATCCGTTTTCTATATCTAAACATATGCTTCATTTTGGTAAATTTGCAAAAAAACGTTTTGGTAAAACAACAGGAAGAGTTCTTCCTATATGTCTTGCCAATATTCTTATATTTTTTATAGTAGGTGTATGGCATGGTGCTTCGTGGAAGTACATACTGTATGGTCTCTATAACGGTATAATTATTGCACTCAGCAATCTGTTAAAGCCTGTTTATGCATCTATGGCAAAAAAATGCCATATAAATACTTCATCACGCTATTGGAAGGTTGTAAGTATTATAAGGACATTTATAATTGTTAATATTGGCTGGCTTTTCGACGCCTGTTTGACAGCAGAACTTGCATTTAAGGCCTTTACAGGGATATTCAGGGGATTTACTTTTTCAGTTCTTGCAAATGGCAGTCTTTTAAGACTTGGGCTTAATATGAGGGATTACAAGATTCTGATTGTAGGAACAGTTATTTTATTTATAACAAGTGTAATGAAAGAAAAAGGTATTAATTTACGTGAATTTGTTGCACAAAGACCGCTTGTTGTAAGATGGGCATTATATATAATTCTTATATTTGCAACAGCACCGTTTGGATATGTCGGAAGTACGACTGAATTTGTATATGCACAGTTTTAGGAGAGTATTATGAAGAAAAGAAAAGGTCTTATTGCAGCAGTGGTGTTCATAATTCTTGTCACTGCTATCAACCAGTTTCTTAATTATGCTTTGGTGCAGCCCGGACTTGGCAGGACAATGTTTTATGAGTGTAAAAATAATGATTATGAATGTCTTATTCTTGGTGCATCACATGGAAGTTATGGCTTTGACAGCAGCAAAATGAGCGAAGAGCTTGGAATGTCCACAATGAATATGTGTATAGGCGGAGAGTATATGTATGATGCATATTATATTTTAAAATATGCATTAAAATACAAAAAATTAAAAACAGTAATACTTGACCTTGATTATCAATATTTTGTAAACCAGCATGATGAGAGTATTCTTTTTAATAATGTATACAATGCTTATCCGGCATGTAATGAAAAGTTTGGGTATTATATGCACAAAATGGCAAGAGAAGAGTACCGGGGAACATTTCTTCGATGGACTAATTACTGGCAGTGCTACAAGACAGTTGGAAAGACGATTAAATTAAAGCAGTCAGACGCATATAAGAATTATTCTCCTGAAGTTGTCAGCATGAATAAATATGATACATATATGGGAAATGGTTTTGTATCAAGGAGCAAAGATTATAAGAAATCCACAACATCATGTCTTGACTGGGACGAGAGCAAGCTTGACAGAGAAGAGGGGGAATATGTTGGGAAGATTGTTAATCTCTGTCGTAAAAACGGAATTAACATAGTACTTACAACAGTTGTGCAGGATCCCGACACAGTGTCTGAAAAATGCAGCGGTTTTGCACAGGCGGATGCATATATTAGCGATCTTGCAGCACAGCTTGATGTCAAATACCTTAATTTCAATAAGTTAAAGTTTGATGTACTTGACAGAACAACAGATGATTTCTATGATAAAGAGGGTCATATGTATGGTGATATGGCTGAAAAGTTTAGTGCAGTCTGTGCAAAGGCTGTAAAAGAAGCTATCGCTGATACTTTAAACGAAGAAGACTATTTTGATAAGGATATGTCTAATCTTTATAAAAAATAAATTTTTACTTAATAAATATGAAAAGAGGTAGTACAATGTCTATTTTAGTAACAGGCGGTGCCGGATATATCGGCAGTCATACGGTAATCGAACTTCTTAATGCAGGATATGAAGTTGTAGTGCTTGATAATCTTGTTAATTCATCAAAAGAGTCTCTTAAAAGGGTAGAAGAGATTACAGGTAAAAAAGTAACATTTTACGAGGGCGATATTGCTGACCGTGAATTGTTAAAGAAGATGTTTGAAGCTGAAAATATTGACAGCTGTATTCATTTTGCAGGTCTTAAAGCAGTTGGTGAGTCAGTGTCAAAGCCGCTTGAATATTATAGTAATAATATATCAGGTTCTCTTGTTTTATTTGATGAGATGAGAAATCATAATGTTAAAAATATTATATTTTCTTCATCTGCGACAGTTTATGGAGATCCGGCATTTGTACCTATCACAGAAGAATGCCCAATGGGTGAGATTACTAATCCTTACGGAAGAACAAAGGCAATGCTTGAACAGATTCTTACTGATATCCAGAAGGCTGACCCTGAATGGAATGTAATTCTTTTGAGATATTTTAATCCTATCGGGGCACATAAGAGTGGGAAAATCGGAGAAAACCCGAATGGAATTCCCAATAACCTTATGCCATACATCACACAGGTTGCAGTCGGCAAATTAAAATGTCTCGGCGTGTTTGGCGATGATTATGACACACCGGACGGGACATGCATAAGAGATTATATTCATGTATGTGACCTTGCAGATGGACATGTAAAGGCAGTTGAGAAGTTAAAGTGCAATCCGGGAATAGAAATTTACAACCTCGGAACAGGAAAAGGTTCTTCGGTTCTTGATGTTGTAAAGACATTTGAGAAGGCATCAGGTGTAAAGATTCCTTATGAGATGAAGCCAAGAAGAGCCGGTGATGTTCCTGTTAATTACTGTGATGCAACAAAGGCTGAAAAAGAACTTGGATGGAAAGCGAAGAGAGATTTATTTGATATGTGTGAAGATTCATGGAGATGGCAGAAGAGCAATCCTAATGGATATGAAGCATAATAATAGAGATTCATAATATTTATTGTATTAATGTGAAAGTGAGGCAGTTATGGGCAAATATTTTGGAACAGACGGTTTCCGTGGTGAGGCAAATGTTAATCTCACAGTGGAGCATGCTTACAAAGTCGGAAGATTTTTAGGATGGTTTTACGGGAAAAATCATGAAGATGGAAAGGCAAAGATTGTAATTGGAAAAGATACAAGAAGAAGCAGCTATATGTTTGAGTATTCACTTGTAGCCGGACTTACAGCATCAGGAGCTGACGCATATCTTTTACATGTTACAACGACTCCGAGTGTGTCATATGTTACAAGAACAGAAGATTTTGACTGTGGAATTATGATTTCAGCAAGCCATAATCCTTATTATGATAACGGAATCAAGCTTATCAATGATAAGGGCGAGAAGATGAGAGAAGATGTCATCGGAGAGATTGAAAAGTATCTTGACGGTGAGATGGCAGAGCTTCCATTTGCTACAAGAGAAAAAATTGGATGTACTGTTGATTATGCAGCCGGACGTAACAGATATATGGGCTATCTTATGAGTCTTGCAATCTATTCTTTTAAGGGTATGAGAATTGGACTTGATGCAGCAAACGGAAGTGCGTGGTCACTTGCAAAGAGCATATTTGATGCACTCGGAGCAAAGACATATGTGATTCATGCAGAGCCTGACGGATTAAATATCAACAACGGCTGCGGTTCCACACACATCGAAAGTCTCTGTGAGCTTGTAAAAAGAGAACACCTTGATGCCGGATTTGCGTTTGATGGAGATGCGGACAGATGCCTTTGTGTTGACGAGAATGGCAATGTTATAAACGGAGATCATATTTTATACATCTATGGCTGTTATATGAAAGAAAGAGGCAAGCTTGTAGACAATAAGGTTGTAACTACTGTAATGTCAAACTTTGGACTTTATAAGGCATTTGACGCGGTTGGAATTGATTATGAAAAGACAGCAGTCGGTGACAAATATGTATATGAATGCATGTCAAAGAATGGTTACAGACTGGGTGGAGAGCAGTCAGGACATATTATTTTCAGCAAATATGCAACAACAGGCGACGGTATAATCACTGCAATCAAGATGATGGAAGTAATGCTTGCAAAGAAAAAGACGCTTGGACAGCTTGCATCACCTGTTGTTATATATCCTCAGGTGCTTAAAAATGTGCGTGTGACAGATAAGACAGAGGCACAAAATGATGCTGATGTCAGGGCAGCAGTTGAAGCAGCGGCAGAAAAACTCGGCGAGAATGGACGAATTCTTGTACGTGAGAGCGGCACAGAGCCGGTTGTGAGAGTTATGGTTGAGGCTGATTCAGTTGAGACATGTGAGAAATATGTTGACGATGTAATCGAAGTTATCAAAAATAAAGGTTATGTTATAGGATAAATATAATAAACTACGAATAAATAGCAAATCCCTGTAATAAGATTTTATTAAGTCTTGTTACAGGGATTTATTATTTTCAGGTGGTGAATATGTATTGAAAAAAAGAAATGTATTTAAAAGAATTGAGGCAAAAAGGCATCTGATTCCGGTATTGCTTGTTATTGCGGTACTTCTGTCCGGAATGTGTGTTCTGCCGGGATGTTCCCTGAAGGGAATAAACAACACTAAAAAAGAGGAGATAGACTATACAGTTGTCGAAGACGAAGATCTTCCGGCTGAGTTAAAGAAACTTATAGATGAAAAAAAGGGAAGTACGCTTAAAATGACATATACAACAAAAGATTATACATATATGGTTGCAGGTTATGGAACTATGACAACGAGTGGCTACAGTATAAGCGTTAATGACGTATATCTGGGCGAGAATTCAATATATGTAGATTTAAGCCTTGCTGGTCCAAAAACTCAGGAACCGGTCACACAGAGAGCCACAACACCATATATAGTTTTAAAGACAGAAAAGCGTGAGGAACCGGTAGTATTTAAGATGTAATATTTTATATATTAATATTATAAAGGGGGAAACATTTTGAAAATCAATAAAGAAAGAATCCGTGAAAACAGCGTTAAATGTAAGAATACAATGCAGATTACACTTGATGATGATTTTAATGTACCTGACAGCAAAGCGGATATAGATTCGATTATACGTGAGTGGGGAAATCCACATGCGGACAGCGTGAAAGTAAGCGGAGAACGTGCAGAGGTGAAGGGAAGTCTCGATTTTGCGTTTCTTTACTGTGGAAGAAATGAAACTAACGGAAAAGTTATGCCGTATAAAATGGCAGGCAGCATGAATTTTAATGAAAATGTCAATCTGCCTGATAATGCAGATGGTACATATGCGGTGTGCGATGCCAAGCTGGAGGATTTAACAGTCAAGGCAATTAATTCAAGAAAAGTCAGTATTAAGGCAATAATTGCAATTACTGTTGTGTGCGAGGAATTAAGTGAGATTCAGGCAGCAGCAGGAGTGGAAGAAGACGATGGATGGCATATACAGACACTTAGTGAGGATGTGGTATATTCTGAGCTTGCGGTTAATCTCAGGGATAATCTGAGAATAAAAGAAAGTCTGTCTGTACCGGCTGGAAAGCCTGAAGTTGGTGAAATTATCTGGGAAGAATCATGTATAAAATCATTTAACAGCAGACTTACAGATGATGGGGTATCACTTAACGGTGAGGCAGGAATATTTTTTATGTATATTCCGGTTGATGAAAGCCAGCCTGTACAATGGGTTGAGACAACATTTCCATTTGAGGGAAAACTTGATATAAATGGATGCAGTGAGGATATGGTGAGCTTTGTGCAGTACAGACTCATCAGTTTTACAATGGAGGCACGTCCGGACTATGACGGCGAAAACAGGGAAATTGCAGTTGAGATGGTGCTTGATTTGTCCGTAAGGGGATATGAAGAAAGGCACCAGACGGTGATAAATGATATATATTCTCCTGTAAAAAATATAACCGTAAAATGTGATGAGACAAAATTAAAGAAGCTTATTGTCAGAAATAACGGAAAATGCCGTGTATCACAGAGGGTAAAGACAGACAGATATGCCGGTATAATGCAGATATGTAATTGCAGCGGAACTGCACAGATTGATGATATATCGGTTGAAGAAGATGGAATTGTAATAAATGGTGCAGTTATAGCAGCTGTGTTTTATGTGACATCAGACGACGCTGTACCTATGGGCGGGCTTAAAGCTGTCGTACCGTTTTCATACAAATTGCAGCTGACATCATGCAAGGATATGGATTATACGCTTGACATATGTGTTGAGCAGCTTTCGGCAGTGATGACGACAAAAGATGAAATAGAGATAAAGGGAAGTGTTTCAATTGATGCCATTTGTTTTGAGATGTATACATGTCAGGCGGCAAATGAATGTGAAATAACAGATTATGATGAGAAAGAGTACCTGGCACTTCCGGGAATTGCCGGATATATATCTGACGGAACGCAGAATATGTGGAATATTACAAAAAAATATCACACTACAATGGATATGATAAAACAGCAGAACAGCCAGCTTTCTGATATTGATGATTTAAATTACAGACCGCCGAGAGGACAGAAACTGCTGTTAATAAAAACTCCGGCCATCTAGTAAGACAGCCGGAAAAATGTTTAAGACTAATTATTTACACCATGGTGTATAGCAGGGCTTGATTCAGTAAGAGGAAGAAATGTATATCCGTTGGCAAGTCCCCATACAATAATATCCTCAACTGCGTTGACGCTGAAAAGTTTTATGTCATGTTGTAAAACTACAGATATGTCATGTGACTGTATTCCGCTTATGACATTATTATAAACTTCGGATGTGCTTGTTGTTCCGCCTGCATCACCGCTTGATACATTCCAGTCAAAATACTTGTATCCCTGGTCTGAGACAGCTTTGGTAAGAACTGACATAATACGGGAACAGTATTGTTTGCTTATTGTATTTGAACTTCCACCTGGAAAACGCAGAAGTTTTGGACGTTTTCCTGTCTGTTCGGTTATTATGTCTGACATGCGGTTTAAATCTTCAAAATAAGCATCACAGCTTGAATAGATATACTTGTAGTCGTGGGTTGCACTGTGTATTGCAACAGTGTGTCCTGCGGCTGCTTCTTTTGCAAGAAGATAACGGTAATTACTGTTTCCGTCAGTTACAAAAAATGTTGCTTTTACATTATATTTTGCGAGTGTGTCGAGAAGCTGTTGCGTGTATTCGCCAGGACCGTCATCAAATGTGAGATAGACAGTTTTTGAACCGGGACTTACAGTATCTGCCTGCCGGAGCGGATTGATTTTTATATGTCTTTCGACACTTGATTCATTTCCATATTTGTCAGTGACAGAATAAGTTATAGTATAATCACCGGCTTTATATGTATTTAAATCACCGTCAACAGTCACTGCTTCTGTGAGATCATTTCCTTTTGAGTCGGAAGCTGTGCAGCCGGGGTCATCAAAAGCTGTTCCGGCATTCATTGTTATATCTGAATCGCCGTTCAATGTGATTGTCGGTGCAATTCCGTCATTATATTCAATTTCACGGGTTGCAACTGCGATATTTCCTGAAGAATCGCTTACTGTATAAGTTATGGAACGTTTTGTCTCCTTGCGTGTTACTTTGTTTGTTATATCGCCGTCATAGTTATCATGTGCGGTGTATCCTTCTTCAATATAGGCTTCACCTTTTTTGGGATAATAGCCGTCGGTGTGGTTAAGTTCAATTACAGGACATTCTGTGTCAACAACTGATACGGTGCGTGTTTTTTCGCTTGAGAAAAGTCCTTTTTTGGCTTTGTACTTTATATGATATTTTCCGACTTTTGAGGAGTCAACTATACCATCAATTGTTACTGCAAGAGGCTTTTTCCTTGAAAATAATACGGTATAAGCTGCAGTTGCACCTTCTTCAGTATATTCATTTCCATATTCAACTGTCTCGTCAGAATCTCCGTTTAATCGTATTTTTATATGACATAATGAGGTAAATATAATAATTAAAAGAAGTAATACTGAGATAATTGTTGTAATAATTAAAAGTTGTTTCTTCTTCTGATTTTGTTTCTTTTTTTGCACGATGTTTTCTGATGCCATTTTATCTATATTGCTCCCGAAAATATAACATTGCCATGTCGCAGTTAAACATGGCAATGTCAGTAAATTTTTAAAATTATGTTTTAGTTATTACCTAAAATATCTGATGTCTTTGTTGAATATCCGTTATCTGAAAACCACTGGTCAAACTTTTTCATTGTTGCTGAATATGTATCGTTTGAGATTGAAGGAAGGTCTTTTCCCCATGATTTAGTTGCTTCTTTAAATCCTTTTTCTACAGCAGATACCATCTTTTTCATGTTTTCTTCATCGCCGCCTGAAAGAGCTACAGCGAAATCAAGAAGTCTGTCTGATGTCTGGTTGACACCCCAGTAACCGTCTTCTGAAATATCTTCTTTTGCCTGTGCAATAGTATCAGCATCTGCTGTAAAATTGCCATTGGCAAGTGCTTTCCACATATCATCGGCAGTTCCGATTGTAATGCCCTGCTTTGCAAACATCTTTGTTACAAGTGACTGCATCTGTGCCATTCTTTGTTCTGTATCAGATTTGAGCTGAGCAATGATGGCCTTTCTGTCTGTAGCAGATGTTAATTTTGATGTTGATGAAGAAGGTTCATAAGAAGCACTTATTTCAGAATAAACAGATTTTTCTGAAGATTTATCAGTTGAATCAGCTTTTTTGTCATTTGTTGATTTAGCTGATACATTTTTAGTTTCATAAGCTGAATAACTTGTTCCTATTCCGTTAAAATCCATAATATTACCCTCCGTGGTATAATTTAGTATTTGTTACATTATATATCGGACAGAACTTACTCAATCTTAATAGTACGTTTTTTCCAAATTCCTGTCCAGTAAAGAATATAAAGAATAAGAGCGGATGTCGCATTACTTACTACAACAGCATACCATACACTTTCAACTCCCATTTTGAGGATTGATGAACAAACCCATAATGTGAGAAAACGGAAAATCCATATTCTTGTAGCATCGACAAGCATTGTTATCAATGTATGTCCGGAACCCTGGAAAAGTCCCTGTGTTACGTTATAAAAAGCATTAGTCCAGCAGCACATTGCCATGATTGACAGAAATTGTGTTGCAAGCGGAACAACATTTTCATCGCTTGTAAAGAAACGTACAATTGGTTCAGCGATAAATGGACGCGAAAGGATAGTACCAAATACAAAAAGAAATACTGCACCGATTCGTAATGCGATATGATATGATTTATTTACACGTTTGAGATTATTGGCTCCGAAATTCTGACCGACTATTGTTGATATAGCAGAGCCGATTCCACTTGCCGGCATTGTGATAAGGCTGTTGATTTTATTTCCGATACCGTATGCGGTTGTAGCTGTAGTTCCGTATGCATTGACATTTTTTGTCATAAGAAGGAAACCAAACTGCATTGTGCTTCCACCGATTGCTGTTGGAAGACCAATTTTAAATATAGATGTCATTTTATTTTTATCAAATTTGAAATTTTTAAAGTCAAGACGGATAAGCTGGTTTTTGCGTCTTAATGCAAGTATTGCAATTACGGCACTTGGAATTTTGGCAATAAGTGTTGCAAGTGCGGCTCCGGAGATTCCCATTTTAAATACGATAAGGAAGACCGGATCCATTATTAGGTTGAGTGATACGCCAAGAAGATTAAGAAGCATAGGACGTACAGTGTCACCTTGTGACTGTTTTACAGATGTATACAGGTTAATCATAAAAAGAAATGGAAGGTCAAGTACAACTATCCTTAAATATGAAATACTGAATTGATAAATGTCCTGTTCAGCTCCAAGCCATTTTACGATACCCGGTGTGGCAATCCAGCATATTCCGGCACATATTACTGCAAATACAAGCGAACACAGGCAAATATGGTTTGCCATTGAATTGGCCTGCTTGTCCTGTCTGGCACCGAGATACTGTGATATAAGAATTGAACCGGCGGTTGTTATGCCGGCACCAAAGTTTATTAGTATATTCTGCACAGGAGATACAAGTGTTATTGCTGCCTGTGAAGCAGTTCCGATTTTTCCAAGCCAGAATGTATCTGTAAGGTTGTACATTGACTGGATGAAACTGTTGAGCATTACAGGAATTGCAAGCATAAGGATAGCCTGAATAAGGTTACCCTCAAGAATTAATTTGCGTTTATCAGCACTTATTGGTTTTGACATGTTAATTATCTCCATTTCTGTGCAAAATGGCATATTTTAGCACATAATTATTTTTGGTACTTGACAAGATAAATCAAGTTCATTAATGTTTATGTTAATCATAGCACAAAAAGCAGTAAATTCTACAAAAATATAACAATTTTAGTGGAATAATACAGAAAAAAAGTTTTGGAATTTATTTAATATACGGAGGCCATTATGGATTATTTATTTGATATGCCTACAGATTTTAAAGTTTATAAGATAAAAAGAGATAAAAGTTCGGGAAGCCAGCCGGCACATACGCACCCATATTATGAGATTTTCTATCTGATAAATGGTGACTGTACATTTTTTATTGACCATAATATTTATAAGCTGAACAGAGGCGACCTTATTATTGTACCGCAGGGGGAACTTCATAAAAGCTCGTTTCCGCAGCATGGCAGCAGTGAGAGATATGTTTTGTGTTTTAAAGAGAGTAATTTAAAATGGCTCAATGACATTGTTGGACCGGATTTTGTGAAAGAATCTCTCTCAACCGGTGTTATTTCTATTCCTGATAAAAGAAGAGATTATGTTGAAGCACTTATGAATAAGATGATTTTTGAAAATGAAGGACAGGATATATTGTCACCGGCATTTATAAGGACGGGGCTTATCGAACTTGTCCTTTTTATAATAAGATGCCGGAGATATGAGGAAAATGTTATAAAAGAGCTTGATGTTGATAATCAGCTCATGCAGCAGATTGCGACATATATATATGAAAATTATGATAAAAAGTTAAGTCTTGAGGATATGTCGGATAAATTCCATATAAGCAGGTCATACTTATCTAAGAAGTTTAAGGCTGTAACAGGTTTTGGATTTAAAGAATATATAGTTAATGTACGAATTAAAAATGCGTGCAGGCTCCTTCTTGAGACTAATAAGTCTATCACTGATATAGCATTTGAGTGCGGTTTCAATGACAGTAACTATTTTGGGGATGCATTCAGGCATGTCAAGGGAGTTTCACCTAATAAATACAGGAAAAATAAGGAAGCTATTTAGGCAGATATTAAATATACGTAAAAAAATAAGAAAATATTTATAAAAGATAACTATGTACTTGCAAAAATACAATACATTTTATATAATTGTTGTATACAAGAAACAATGGAGAAAAGATATGGACAGTATACGATTAAAGGCACGTGCAAAGATTAATCTTGGTCTTGATGTTCTTGGAAAAAGAGATGATGGCTATCATGAAGTACGCATGATAATGCAGACTGTCGGAATATATGACAGAATCATCATTAAAAAGATTCCGGAGGATGAGATAAGGATTAATTCAAATCTGTTTTTTCTGCCTGTGAATGAGAATAATCTTATTTATAAGGCTGCCAGGATGATGAAAGATGAATATAATATCAAAGAGGGCGTAGAGATAGACCTTAATAAGTTTATACCGGTGGCGGCCGGAATGGCTGGAGGAAGTACAGATGCGGCTTCAACATTATTTGGCATGAATAAGATATTTGACCTCGGAATATCGCAGTCGAAGCTTATGGAGATGGGCTTAAAGATTGGTGCGGATGTTCCTTATTGCATAATGAGAGGAACAGCACTAGCTGAGGGAATAGGAGAAAAGCTTACGCGTCTTACGCCTATGCCACACTGCTGGCTTATTGTCGCAAAGCCTCCGATTAATGTTTCAACAAAGCTTGTCTATGAAAGTCTTGATATGGGCGGAATAAGCAAGCATCCTGATATTGATGGCATAATGGATGCAATAAAAAGAGGCGATGTAGAAGGCGTGGCACAAAAGATGGGCAATGTGCTTGAAGATGTCACAATTCCTCTTTATCCGGTTATAGACAGCATTAAGAAACAGATGCTTAAAAACGGAGCGATAGGAGCAATGATGAGTGGAAGTGGTCCTACTGTGTTCGGAATTTTTCCTGATGAACAGACGGCATTGGGATGTCAGGCTGTATTAAAGGCACAGGGCGAGGCACGTCAGGTATATATTACTGAGACATTTAACTAGGATAACTGTTCAATCGAAACATACGTAATAATATAATTAGAAATGGAGGACATAAGAAATTATGAAGGGCGAATTAAAGATGGATGTAAATGATTATCTCCCATTGAGGGATGTTGTTTTTAACACATTAAGACAGGCAATACTGCGTGGCGAGATGGAACCCGGTGAGAGACTGATGGAGATTCAGCTTGCACAGAAGCTCGGAGTAAGCAGAACACCTATAAGAGAAGCTATCCGTAAGCTTGAACTTGAGGGACTTGTTATTATGATTCCAAGAAAGGGTGCAGAAGTTGCCCATATAACTGAAAAAGATATGAGAGATGTTCTCGAAGTAAGATGTACACTTGAGGAGCTTGCAGTTGCACTCGCATGCAAAAATGTGACACCTGAGCGTATTATGGATCTGAGAGCTGCCAATAAGGTGTTTGAGTCTGCAATTGTTTCAAAAGATGTTGTAAATATTGTAGATGCCGATGTCCAGTTCCATGATACAATATATGCAATGACAGACAATGACAGGCTTATACAGATTATCAATAAGTTAAGGGAGCAGATGTACAGATACAGACTTGAGTATGTTAAGGATGCAAGAACACATTCAATTCTTATAAATGAACATAATGATATTATCCAGAAGCTTGCCGACAAGGATGTTGAGGGTGCAAAGATGTTTATGCGTCAGCATATACGTAATCAGGAAAAAGGTATTATCAGACTTTTAAATAAATAATTGTTTAGTCTGTGTCATTTTGGAAATAATCTCTATAGATTTATTAAAACACCGGCATTTTACCGGTTGAAAATATTAAGACGGAGGTTATTATGAAGAAAAAAGGACACAGACTATTTATTTTTATTGCTTGTATTATATTTGTGAGTTTATGTACAGCAGTTTTTACATACAGAGTTTCGGGCAATGAGAGCAGAAACAGAATACAGGAAGAACTTGCACAGGATATTATCAGATTTCATGTAAGGGCTAACAGTGACAGCGATGAGGACCAGAAAAGAAAGCTTGCCGTAAAAGATGCTGTTGTTGAGTATCTTTCGCCGCTTCTTGCTGAATCACAAAGCATTGATGAATCAAAGGAGATTCTATCAGAATCAATGGTTGATATTGAAAATATAGCACACGAAACGCTTATGGCACATGGTGGAGATAGCAAAGTAAATGTCTATTTTGAGGAGAGTTATTTTCCTATGAAAACGTATGCTGATGTAACATTTCCGCCGGGAGTATATGAGGCTTTACGTATAGACATAGGAGAGCATTGTGGGAAAAACTGGTGGTGTGTTCTCTATCCGCCGCTATGTTTTGTTGATTCGACATGTGGAGTGCTTCCGGATGATTCTAAGGAAAAATTAAAGAATATTTTGACAGATGATGAATATAATGCTATAACAAAGACTCAGTATGTTTACAGATTTAAGTATCTGAAATTTCTAAATGACTGGTTACAGGGAGGAAAATAAGTTAATTATGGATAAGAACGCACCAATCGGAGTATTTGATTCCGGTGTCGGCGGTCTGACGGTTGCAAGAGAGATTATGCGTCAGATTCCAAATGAGCGTATTGTTTATTTTGGTGATACGGCACGAGTGCCTTATGGAAGCAAATCAAAAGATAATATTATAAAGTTTTCAAGACAGATTATACGTTTTCTTCAGACAGAAAATGTTAAGGCGATAGTTATTGCATGTAATACAGCGAGTGCACTTGCACTTGATGAGATGCAGCAGGAGTTTGACCTTCCGATTCTTGGTGTTGTTAAGCCGGGAGCAAAGGTGGCAGTTGAGACTACTGCTAATAAAAGAATTGGTCTTATTGGAACGGAAGCAAATATAAGGAGTGGAGTGTATACAAGATACATAAAGTCACTTGATGATGAGGCAAAAGTGTTTGAAAAAGCATGTCCGTTATTTGTTCCGCTTGTTGAGGAAGGCTGGCTTCATGATGATATAACACTTCAGGTAGCCTCACGTTATCTGGAAGAATTAAAAGAAAAAGATATAGATACGCTTATTATGGGATGTACGCATTATCCGCTTATACGTTCTACAATACGGAAGGTTATGGGCGATAAAGTGAATCTTGTAAATCCGGCATATGAAACTGCTATTGAACTCAAAAATCTGCTTGAGAGAGATAATCTTGCAAATAAATGTGATGTTGACAGTCCATCAAGCATGTATAGATTCTATGTAAGCGATGCGGAAGAAAAGTTTAAGTTATTTGCTAATTCAATACTTCCATTTGATATTACAATGACGAAGCAGATTAATATTGAGAATTATTAGAGTGTTTATTTGTTGTGTATGATATGTAAAGAAGATGATTTTTAACTGAGGAAAACAGTATGGATGAAAGAGTATTTGTAAGTATAAAAGGACTTCATTTTGCGAGTGGCGTTCAGGATTCAGATTCTGACGGCAGTGAAGATGAAGAAGTTATTGAGACTGTCAATACCGGAAGATATAAGCGTTCCGGAGAAAATGAGTATATTAAGTATTCGGATATGATTGACGGTGAGGATAAGCCATGCAGCAATCTTATAAAGATTACGCCTGATGGCACGGTTGAGATTACTAAAAAAGGATATGTTACAACACATTTTTCTTTTGTTCCCGGGGAGCGAACAACAACATATTACGAGACACCATATGGCGGCATTTATCTTGGAATCAATTCAAAAAATATTGTCATTGAAAGAAGTGATGAAAGGATATATGCAGGGATTGAGTATACGCTTGAACTTAACCATGAAATAATTTCAGAATCAAGTGTTGAGATAGAGATAAGCTCAAAGAAGAATTTTAAGTTGGAGAATTAAAATTCAGGAATTTAAAATATAGAAACTTAAAAGCGTTCAGGCGGATAACTGCTGTTCCTGAACGCTTTTTATTAACCCTTTTTTGCAGGGCTTTACAGGTTGTATTTTAGTGAATATGAGGAGTTGAATAAGTATTTAAAAGCTCCTGCTTGCAATCGTATAATTTCTTTGATAAATCGACATGTACTTCCTGTGGATTTATAAGACGTTTTGATTCATCCCATAAAGTAGCAAGTTCATGTTTACAGTATTTCTGTATATCCATGACAGGTGGAGTTGTGTATACACATTCTCCATTTTTGAATACAGGAACGATAATTTCACGAAGAGTGTATTCACCCGGCTGAAGAAGCGTTTTTTTCCATGTCTCAATAGGGTCAAATAAAAGAAGAGGTTCGTTTTCATCGTATGTCTCGTCTGTAAGTGCAATAAGGTCTGCTTTTAACATTCCGTCAGTGTCGTAAACACGGTAAACTGTCTTATTTCCCGGATTAGTAATCTTTTCCGAATTCTCAGAAAGCTTAATCTTTGGAATAAACTTTCCATCATCTCCCATAACAGCGGCAAGCTTGTATACACCACCAAATGCAGGATTGTCTTTTGCTGTAATAAGGTTAGTTCCGACACCCCATGAAGTTATAGCGGCACCCTGTGTTTTTAATGAATCAATAAGGTATTCATCAAGGTCACTTGATGCAGATATAATAGCATCTTCAAAGCCGGCATCATCAAGCATTTTACGTGCTTTCTTAGAAAAATAAGCAAGGTCGCCTGAGTCAAGTCTGATACCATATCCTTTAAGTTCAATTCCTGCTTCACGCATTTCTTTAAATACGCGGATTGCATTAGGAACGCCTGAGCGTAGTGTATCATATGTGTCTACAAGAAGAATGCATGCATTCGGATAAAGGTCTGCATATGTCTTAAATGCTGTATATTCATCAGGAAAACTCATAATCCAGCTGTGAGCGTGGGTTCCTTTGACCGGAACGTCAAACATCTGACCTGTAAGAACATTACTTGTTCCAACACAACCGGCAATGACAGCAGCTCTTGCACCATATATTCCGGCATCAGGACCCTGGGCACGTCTCAGACCAAATTCCATTATTCCGTCGCCTTTTGCTGCATAGCATACTCTGGCAGCCTTAGTTGCGATAAGGCTCTGGTGATTAATTATATTAAGGATTGCAGTCTCTACAAGCTGTGCTTCAATGATAGGAGCAATTACTTTAACAATTGGTTCTCTTGGAAAAATAAGTGTTCCTTCGGGAATGGCATATATATCGCCTGTAAAGTGGAAGTTTTTTAAGTAATCAAGAAAATCATTATCAAAAAGATTAAGGCTGCTAAGGTAAGCAATATCATCATCGGTAAAATGAAGATTTTTAATATAATCGATTACCTGGTCAAGACCACATGCAATGGCATATCCGCCGCCGCAAGGGTTATTGCGGTGGAAAGCATCAAATATAACCGTACGGTTATTGCCTGTTTTGAAGTAACCCTGCATCATAGTAAGCTCGTATAAATCTGTTAATAATGTTAAATTACGCATAAAAGCTCCTTTCATATATTAAAAGATACCGCCGGCTGGCGATACCTTTTAATATTGCTTTGCGGTTTATTTATTTTATTTGTTACGTTTGAAAAATCCCTTTTTCTTTTTCTTTTCTTCAACGACAATCTTGCCGCCACGAACTGATTTGATGCCTGTGATGTAAATTCCGCTTACTTCAGCCTTGATTTCAGCTTTTACAGGAATCTGTTCAAATACTTTTGGGTCACACATAAGAGTCATGACTCTTGGTCCGATTTTTGCCTTGACAATAGGCATCTTTGAACCCCTTAAATACTTAGGCGTCTGGTCAAGAACCATCTTAGGAAGTCCGGCCTCTTTAAGCTTCATCTTCTTTTTGTCAATTACAAGCATTGACATAATCTGTTTTGCAGCGTCAATCTGCTCCTGCTGTGACTCCTGCTTTTTACGCAGCTTATTACCGACAATTATAAGTGCAATAAATACAACTAACAATATAACCAATATTGTTAATAATACAATACTCCATACTGGCATTGATTTTATCCTCCTGATAATTAATGAATTCTAATGTACAATATTGTAGCATATCCCTTATGGTTAAACAAGAGATTTATTCTTTTCGTATATCTGTAACATCAAGTCGTGAACTGTATCCGGCAGGGCTTTTCTTTCATCCCG
Source organism: Lachnospira hominis (ex Liu et al. 2021) (assembly GCF_014287955.1). Lineage (GTDB taxonomy): Bacteria > Bacillota > Clostridia > Lachnospirales > Lachnospiraceae > Lachnospira > Lachnospira hominis. The sequence goes on from NZ_JACOPD010000007.1 coordinate 151,089, forward strand.
GTCAAGTGCAGCTGTGTCAATCGGTGTACCAAACTCAAGAATGGTATGAGTTCTTTTGATTGATGGAAAATGAGCTTCCAGAACATTTTCAGTATTATTCTGAACCATAGGGATTATCTTGCAGTTGCTCTTGTCTGCAAGTTTGAAACTGCCGCCGTGGAAAGGCATAATTCCATCACCTTTGTTCCTGGTTCCTTCAGGGAATATTACAATAGAAATGCCATTATTAATCTGTTCTATACCGGAAAGAATAGTTTTAAGACCTTCTCTCGGATTGGAACGATCCATAAAAAGGCAGTGTAAATATTTCATCCATAATCTTATAAATGGAACTTTTTGCATCTCTTTTTTGGCAATAAAACCTGTAAGACGCGGCATGCGGCTGTAAGATACAACCGTGTCAAAAAACCCGCGGTGGTTGCCTATAAAAACAACAGGTTCGTCTTTTGGAATATTCTCAAGACCTATAACAGTTGTGCTTACCCCCGATAAAAATAAAATCACCTTAAACACAAACTGCACAAAACGAAGTGAGCTTATATCTTTTGCTTTTGGTGAAATCCTGCCTATAAGCCATTCAATTGGAAAAAGAATAAGGCTTAACACAAAAATGATGAGTAAAAATATACACACCAGAATTAATCGTATCATGTAAACAAAAATCCTTTCTTAGTTTATTTCAGATATGAAGAAAATCCGCTCGAATACTTAATAGTTCCGTCAGACATGACAAACATGGCTTCAATGCCGGACAGGCTTTCTATAAGTTCTAATCCTTTATCAGCACCAAGTGCAAAACATGTGGTGCTTAAACAGTCTCCCGTGACTGATGCATCAGATATGATTGTTACATCTGAAAGTCCGTTATCATACGGATATCCTGTGGATGGATTTAGAATATGATGATAAAGCTTGCCATCCTGATAAAAGTATCTTTCGTAGTTACCGGAAGATACGGCGGATTTATTATTAAGACGCAATGTTACAAGAGGTACTGAATCTTCAGAGAATGGTTTCTTTATTCCTATAAGGAAAGGATTATCTGAAGACTTTTCACCTACACATAATACATTGCCGCCAAGATTAATAATACCACGGTTTATGCTTTTTTCCAAAAGAAAATTGCGTATTTTATCTGCAATATAGCCTTTTGCTATGGCACCGAGGTCGATGACGGTCTTATCCGGCTTGTCTACAGTATATGTTCCGTCATTATTTTCCGTAAGTTTAAGCCTGGTATAATCTACATATGATAATGCATTCTGTATATCACTGTCATCAGGTACAGCCGGATTATCTGATGTGAAATCCCACAAAGATGATACGCTGCCGATTGTTATGTCAAATGCACCATCTGACATATCGGCATATTGGATGCCATATGATATCAGTTCTCCGAGTTCATGCGGCACAGTTGTAATCTGACCATCATTAAGCTTATACAGGGTACTGTCAGGGTTGGTTCTTGAAAACATCAGCTCATATGTGTCACATATTCGCAGAGCTTCGTTAAGAATCTCTTTAAGCTCTGAGGTTTTGTGACCTCCTGTTGTATATGCACTTACAGCAACATAAGTATTGAGCTTGTAACCTGTAACCTGTACAGGGTCGGAAAGTACAGTGTTCTGGCATCCGTTTAGTAAAAATGACAAAAATATTAAAATGCAGGCTGCTGATGACAAATGCCTTTTTGTGACTGATTTCATAAATTACTTCCTTTATAAAAATGAAAAAAATGTGAAACGCCTTTTATTTTGTCAATAAGTATGCTATAACAGTCTATGTTGTTAAAAATAGTTGACAACTATATGCGTTTGTGGTTATATTATAAATATATTTTATATATTTTGCAATACCTGAATGCAGAAATTTTTATTTTTTGAAAGGAACTTATTATGAAAAAGAAATTTATGAGTGTTATGCTTGCGGCAACACTTGTTGTTTCATTGGTGGGCTGTGGTAAGAAGAATAACAATAATACTGCAACAGATGCTGATGATACATCAAACAAAGCTATTACAGCAGAGGAATATAATGCAACAATTGCATCGAATGCAGCGGTTTATAAGAAGTACATTACACTTCCTGAGTATAAGGGAATTGCAGTGTCAGTTGATAAGTCGTCACTTACCGTATCGGATGATGATGTTGAGACTTACATAAGCAATATTTTATCTTCATATGCTACTTCAGAGCAGGTAACAGAAGGAACAACTGCAAGCGGTGATACTATATCACTTGATTACAGCGGTAAGCTTGACGGTGTTGCATTTTCAGGCGGAACAGCAACAGATGTATCATACACAATCGGTTCAGGCAAGTTCATAACAGACCTTGACCAGGGACTTGTGGGGCTTAATGTAGGTCAGGAATATGATATTCCATGTACATTCCCTAGTGATTACAGCAGTTCGGATCTTGCAGGAAAGAGCGTTATATTTACAGTAACAGTTCATTCTATTACAAAGAAGACAATTCCTGAACTTACAGATGAGTGGGTTGCTGCTAATGCAGAGAGCATGGGAATTGAAGGAACAACAGTTGAAGCTTTAAGAAAAGAGGCAAGAGAATATCTTGAGAATTCAGGAAAGAGCACATATGACAGCAATAAGTACAGTGCTGTTTACGAGGTAATAAAGAAAGATATAACAGTTAATGGATATCCACAGGCAGAGTTAGACAGCTTAAAGTCAATTCTTAAACAGAATATGGAAGCAGAATATAATCAGTATCAGTCATATTATTCAGCACAGGGTATCTCAGATTTTTCTTCATATCTCTCAAGTGTATACAATCTTTCTGATGATGCAGCATATGATGATTATGCTACACAGACAGCACAGGAATATCTTCTTGAGAAGATGGTTCTTACAATAATTGCAGCTGATAACGGAATTGATGTAAGTGCAGATGATATTAATGAAATCGGTGCTACATATGCAAGCTATTATGGTTATACAGATTATCAGGAGATTCTTGATACATATGGCAACGAGATGAATGCAGAACTCGGATACGAGAAGCTTAGCGAAAAGGTTCAGAGCTTCTTAAATGATAATTCAGTAGAACAGTAAAAATATAAACAAAAGAACGTTTGTTTTTGGGAAATCTTTGTGATTTTATCAGAGATTTCCCAAAATGTTTGTTATGGCGTTAAAGAACGGAGAGAGAAAAATGAATCAGTTTGTACCAAAGCTGTTTGACTGTATGAAGAGTTATACAAAAGAGCAGTTTGCAAAAGATGTTATTTCAGGAATTATTGTCGCTATTATAGCTCTTCCATTATCAATAGCACTTGCACTTGCATCGGGAGTGGGACCGGAGCAAGGCATATATACAGCGATATTTGCTGGATTTGTTATTTCGTTTTTAGGTGGAAGCAATGTCCAGATTGCCGGTCCAACAGCTGCATTTGCAACGATTGTTGCAGGAATTGTTGCAAGAAACGGAATGTCAGGTCTTGCGGCTGCAACGATTATGGCAGGTATACTCCTTATTATAATGGGCTTTTTAAAGCTTGGCAATCTGATAAGATTTATTCCTTATACAATCACAACAGGATTTACATTTGGTATTGCTGTGACCATTTTGGTAGGCCAGATAAAGGACTTTCTGGGGCTTACATTTACTAATTCACCTATAGATACAGTTGATAAGGTAAAAGAATGTATAAACTGTATCGGAACTTTTAATTATCAGGCACTTATAGTCGGTGTTGTTGCACTTGCTATTTTAATTATATTTCCTAAGATTACAGAAAAAATCCCACCATCACTTATTGCAGTGATTGTGACAATTGTGATGGTTAAGGTGTTAAAAATGGATGTAAAGACAATTGGTGATTTGTATACAATATCCAATAAACTTCCGTCTGTCAGCCTTCCGTCAATTAATTTTACTATGATAAGGGAACTTTTCCCTGATGCACTTACAATTGCGGTGCTTGCAGGTATCGAATCACTCTTATCATGTGTTGTTGCGGATGGTATGGTTGGAAGCAGACATAAGCCTAATATGGAGCTTGTTGCACAGGGAGCCGGCAATGTTGTATCGGCACTTTTCGGAGGTATACCGGCAACGGGTGCCATTGCAAGAACAGCGGCAAATATCAAGAGTGGTGGACGAACTCCGGTTGCAGGTATGGTCCATTCAGTCACACTTTTACTTATACTTGTTGTTCTTATGCCATATGCGGCATGGATTCCAATGCCGGCAATTGCGGCGATTCTTTTCATGGTTGCATACAATATGAGTGGATGGAGAGAATTTGTTTCACTTTGCAAGACATCTCCTAAGAGTGATATCCTTGTTCTTGTGACTACATTTGTCCTTACAGTGGTATTTGACCTTGTAGTTGCTATTGAGGTCGGTGTTGTTATGGCAGCACTTCTTTTCCTTATGAGAATGTCTAACGTAACTGAAGTTAAGAGCTGGAAGTATCTCGGAGAGGATATTAACGAGCACGATGACCCTGACAGCATAAGACTTAAAGTTGTTCCAAAGAATACGGTTGTGTATGAGATAATTGGACCAATGTTTTTTGCGGCAGCAGACAAATTTATGGAGATTTCGTTAGAACCCGGCGTAAAAGTTCTTATTATAAGAATGCGAGGTGTTCCGGCAATGGATGTTACGGCACTTAAATCATTGCAGAAGATACAGGCTGCATGTAAGAAGCGTAATATAACACTTCTTTTATCACATGTTCAGGAGCAGCCAAGACTTATGATGGAAAAGGCTGGATTTGCAGATGCTGTCGGACATGAGAATTTCTGTGCGAATATAGATGCGGCATTAGAGAGAGCAGCATCGCTGTAGGATAGCAGGAATAAAGAGAATATAACAATCTGATAAAATATTTTATAAAAATAACAGAGCGGCACTGGTTTGTAATCAGTGCTGCTCTGTTTATGTTAATGATGTTTGTTGATAATGAGCGGAAATATCAGAAGCTGTGACCGCCGCCACCGCCACCGCCGCCGCCTGACGAACCGCCACCGCCGGAAGATGAACTTCCACCGCCGGAAGATGAACCGCCGCTGCTGGAACTTGGTGGAGAATACACTCTTGTCTGGTTTATAAATTGAAATTGTGTACCATTAAAAGCCTGATGAACGAAAGCACCGCTGATAAGCTGTTTTGATTTTGGCTTTTTCTGCTTTGTGAGTAATCGTACAATTCCATAATTGGCAAACAAAGCAATTATAAGAGCCAGTAAAATATTACTTGTGTATTTCATCGGCTGGCGTATTTTTGAACCTTTCAAAAGAGCCAATTCCTGCTCAAATGCCTTACTTGCACAATTATAATATTCTTTTTTACTTGCGTAAGTGTAAATATTATCTGTTATTGTATCAGCGTAACTTTCTGTTATGGTTTTATAGATTTCTCCATTGCTGTGAATCCATATTTTTCTTTTCGCCATATCTATAAGAAAGACAGTTCCGCTGTTTTTCTGGAATATTTGTGCATAGTATGCATATGCGTAATCGTCTGTTGTGCTGTACGAATTAGTCAAAATACTCTTAAAGGCGACATTTCCGTACTGTGTTATATCTTTCATCAAATCTGCAAGCTGCGTTCTTTCATAATCGGTCAGCAGTGCGGCATCATCCTCAATACGCACAACATATCCGGTCTCTGGATTTGTATAATAAATATTTCCTGAGACAGAAGAATCATTGCTTTTAGTATCAGCAGAAGTTGTTGCTTCAGTATTAGGGGTGTTATCTGCTGCAGACGCATTTAAAGAGAATAAAAATACTGAAAAGAGCATTGTTAAGCAGAAAATACATGTATATACAACTTTGAAAAATCTGCTGTAAAGACTGCTGTTTTTAATCTGCATCATCATCACCTCCGTTATAATTGTCGAATTCGGGAAGTTTTCTTGTTGCAAGCATATTGTAATAATTAATAAGACTTATAAGTGAGAACACAACAGCAATCATGGCACCGATACATCCACCATAATAGAAAAGGTCTGATACAGGCTTTAATATCGAAATAACTGCTGCAATTATAATAGCTGCAAGTGACGGCAGTGAACCCGGTATAACAAATTTATTTTTCAGTGTCTTCAGAGTCTTTTCATGTGTACGGACAAGTACAATGCCAATAATAATCATTGCAATCCAGAATATTGGTCCGAAATTAAAAAGCAAAAGGCTGCTCATAAGGGCGGCAGTCATTGACATTACATTAAAAGTAATAAAAACAATAAAAAATGCAGTAAAAATGCTGAAAAATTTTGAATTATTAACTTTTTTAAAGGAGCGTTTCCGTTTATTTTTTACAGGCTGCTTATTGTCGAAGTTATCATTGCATATAGCATATTTTCCGATGTCATCAAGCCCTTCGTCACGCTTTTTGATTTCCTTTAATTCTATTCCGTAAAGAATCATAGAAATAAGTGCTATAAACGCAACAAGCGTTAATGTTGTAGTTGGGCGAAATGTAAAAAATATGTTCAAAAACAAAAATATAGGAATTGTAAGCAAAAGCGAACCGGTAATAAATTTTCCTATAGATACAGGTAAGTCTGCGGCAATTTTTCCGGTCTGGCCGTTTATTGTAGCATATGCAACTCTGTCTTTTTTTCTATATGACAAAAACCATACAGGAAACATTGCACAGTCGGTTTCCTCAATGTGAGAATCAAGGTGACTGGCTATCTGGCTGTCAGAGTCATCAAGATTATATCTGTGGGCTTCCTTTGAATCTGGAATTACAGAGTTTTTTATGTAATCAACAGATGCGTCTTCCGCTATTGATTTTGCATCATATTCATAAGTGTTTTTTGGCACATCCGCAGTATCGGCATAAAAACCACTCAGAAATGAAGGCGTGAATGTATTCATGTTTTTTGCATCAAAAGGAGCGATAGCCTGGCTTAAAGTGTCATCAAACGAAGATGAAGCATCAAATGACAGACCTTTATAAGATGAATTGTTATATCCGGAAAGCTCATAGTTGTCTGTATAAATATAGTCACCTTTGCGGTGGCTTCTTGAAAAACGGAATCCGCTCATGCCTTTCTGGGTTACATGATATACCCAGTAAGGCATATAAATTCCCCTGAAACCATCTATAAATTCCGGGTCTTTTAATTCTTTAGGTGCAAATATAGCATTTTTAACTCTTTTCTTGTAGGCTTCTTTACAATCCTGCTTAGTCATTTTGAACGGAATGATATATCCCGGACGCTTTTCTTTCGTAAGTCTGCCGGAAAGAATAGTTGATGCACCACAGTAAGAGCAAAAATTAGCAGCGGTATTTTCTGTACTTAAAATCCTGCCGCCGCATTGTGGACATGTAAACTCTGTCACATCAAAATATGTGTTTTCCTCTGCGTCAGTTTCTTTGGAAATATCATATGGGTCGAAGTATGAATTACAGTTTGCACAAGCCATTTTTTGTGAAGCGATATCAAACTTGATATTACCGCCACAGTTGGGACATTGATACATTATCTAATTCCTTTCTTTTAAATAAAAATTTAATATAAAATTTACTGAATATTTACAATAACATGATAGCAGATTTTACATAACCAATACAATAATATATTAAAATAAAATTTTTAATAATATATTTTCAGATAGGAGCAGATATGCCTTCAACATATGCACATTACAGATTTGGTGAGGATATAAAGCGTCAGCTTTATGGAAGAGAAAAATTGATAATAGAAAAATATCAGGATTTGTTTGAAATAGGACTGCATGGTCCGGATATTTTATTTTATTATAAGCCGCTTAAAGGAAACAAAATTAATGAGGTGGGATATAAGACACATGAAAAATCGGGCAGAGATTTTTTTGAACATGCTTTGAATATTATAAAAAGACAGGAAAAAAAGGAAAAATACATCGCATATATTTACGGTGTTATCTGTCATTTTGACTTGGATGTCGCATGTCATGGTTATATAGATGAAAAAATAGAGAAGAGCGGTATTTCGCATACAGAAATTGAAGTTGAATTTGACAGGGAACTTATGATTAATGAAGGACTTGACCCGGTAAGACATCACTTGACTAATCATATCCGGACTGATTATGAAAATGAAAGCGTTATTTCAAAATTTTATAAAGGTGTATCGGCAAAGGATGTACATAAAGCTTTGAAAAGCATGATTTATTATAACAATCTTTTATGTGCACCATCCGGGATAAAGCGTGCATTAATATATGGATTGCTGGGAATAAGCGGAAATTATAAAGAGATGCACGGTCTTATTGTTAATAAAAAGAAAAATCCCCAATGTGAAGATTCAACATTAAAACTTATGTCACTTTATCAGACTGCATTAAAAAGAGCAAAAAAGCATATAGTTGAATTTGATGAACAGCTTTGCGGTGAAAATAAAAAATTTGATGATATATATAATTATTCGTTTGGATCAAAATTTATAGAAAATGAGGTGTTACATGAAAAAAAGTAAGCTTTCGCCACTTGAGAGAAACTGGGTTTTGTATGATGTTGGCAATTCAGCATTTACACTTCTTGTATCAACGCTGTTGCCGATATATTTTAATTATATTGCCGGAAATGCAGGAATATCGTCTGTTGATTATCTTGCGTACTGGGGATATGCAGCTTCGATAGTTACAATAATAGTTGCATTTATGGGACCGGTTGTTGGTACTATGACAGATATAAAAGATTTCAGGAAGCCTATTTTTATGGCTTCAATTGCAATCGGAACAATAGGATGTATTGCTATGGGATTTGCAAAACAGTGGATTTTATTTCTTGCAATATATATGATTGCAAAAATCGGATATTCATGCAGTCTCATTTTTTATGATTCTATGCTTTCGGATGTAACAACAAATTCACGCATGGATATGGTTTCGGCACAAGGATTTGCATGGGGATACATAGGAAGCTGTGTTCCATTTGCTGGCTGTCTTGTTATTGTTTTATTTGCGGATAAAATAGGAATATCTCTTGAAACTGCGATGATAATTTCATTTATAATTATAGCAGTCTGGTGGGGATTTATGTCTATTCCACTCATAAAAACATATAAACAGAAGCATTATATTTTAAAAAGCAGAAATGCGGTTTCTGACAGTTTTTCAAGAATTGGAAAGACATTTGCAAATATAAAAAAGCAGAAAAAAATAATGTTTTTTATTATTGCTTTTTTCTTCTATATAGATGGTGTGTATACAATTATTGATATGGCTACGGCATATGGTTCAGCACTTGGACTCAACAGTACAACACTTCTGCTGGCACTGCTTGTAACACAAATAATAGCATTTCCGTGTGCTATTATATTTGGAAGACTTTCAGAAAAAATTGAAACATCAAAACTTATACTGGTTTGCATTGTTGCATATTTCGGCATTGCGGTATTTGCGGTATTTTTAAGAAATCAGATACAGTTCTGGATTTTGGCGATGCTTGTTGGCATGTTCCAGGGAGGAATTCAGGCACTGTCACGTTCATTTTTTACTAAAATAATTCCGCAGAATCAGTCAGGTGAGTATTTTGGAATACTTGATATTTGCGGAAAAGGAGCTTCATTTGTTGGAACAACTGTTGTTGGTGCCGCTTCACAGATTACAGGTAATATTAATATAGGAGTTGGCATGATTTCAATTATGTTTATTCTTGGAATAGTTTTCTTTAGTATTTGTGTCCGCACGCCGCTTGATGATATTGCAACAGATGAGAAAAAAGACTGCGGGCAGACACAAATTAAAACAAATGACAAAGTTGTAGAACGATTAAATACAATTTAGCTTATTTTTCATATGATACAAGAATTCCATGTTTTTCAGCATAATAGCTGCATAGACCACCTGTAGGAATTATTTTGATATTTACAGTCGGGAACTGCTGGCGGAGCTGTTCGGCAACATAATCTGCAGATTCGTTATTAAAACAGTGGCTTATTACTACTTTACCGCCGTTATAGCCATCATTTAACATGCTTTTAATAAGACGGTCATAGATATTGTTGCGTCCGCGGCATTTGTGTACAATGTCAATTGTGCCTTCTTTTGAGGCACCAGCCAGCAGCTTAATGCCAAGTTTGCCGATGATATTACCTATAATTTTATTAACTCTTCCGTTTTTTACAAGGTTTTCAATTGATTCAAGGACGAATAAAAGTCCTATATGTTTGTGGTATTCTGTGATTCGTGTGCATATTTCTTCATATGAAAGATTTTCATCAATATATTCAGCGAGTTTTAAAGCGAGTATTGCAAGCCCTGAACCAGCCATTTTGCTGTCTATCGCAAAAATCTTTTTATCAGGATGGTCTTCCAGATACATATCTTTGGCAGATATCAGACTTTGCCAGCTGCCTGAAAGTTTTGAAGAAATTGTTATTGCAAATATAATATCAGCCTGTTCAAATGCATCAATCCAGCTTTGCGGGCTTGGTGCTGCACTTCCTGTTGCTTCTGTGCTTTCCTGCATTTCGTTCATAAAATTTTCTATATCAAGATTTTCATCATCAATAAATTCCCTGTTTCCGATTCTCAAAGAGAGTGGAGCCTGAAGGTAAATTGTGTTATTATGTGAAGAAGGCAGTGATTTTAAATCACAGCTTGAATCAGTAACAATTGCATATTTCATAAAAAATCTCCGTTCTGCCATTTTTGTGTATTAACATATTTTTTACGGCATAAAAATAAGATGTGGTTTTTAAAACTATATTATATTGTATTATATAACGTGATGTGATACAATTTACAAATAAAGGAAATATGTAAATAAGAGTATTGATTTAACTGTTAAATTAATGTTATTTAATCATGCGGAGGTGGAAATTTGCGTAAGATTGTCGGAGAAAAGAAAAAGACCCAAAGAAATCGTTTTACGAGAATGTGTATGGGAGACGCACTTGTAAATATTATGCAGCAGAAAGCATATGACAAGATATCAGTTTCTGATATAGTTAAAAAAGCCGGAGTGTCAAGGATGACATATTACAATTATTATGGAACGAAAGATGAACTGGTTAAAGATTATATAGAAGAAATAACATCGCTATATTTTGAGGAAGAAAAAAATAATTTAAAAGAAAAAAATAATATAATGGATTATGTGCATATACTTTTTTTAATTAAATTTTTTGACAGGTATGGTAAATTTTTTGTAACTCTTGCAGATGCAGGGATGTATTCATTTATTATTGATGCTGCCAATATTATTATGGAAAAGGAATATAAAGATAATTATAGTACAAGCGATGATGCGGATTTTCTGAAGAAAAAAACATATGAATTATATTTTTATTCAGGTGCAATGGTCAACGTTTTTTTACATTGGCAGAAAAACGGTAAAAACATCACACCTGAAGAACTTGCCGGTATAATCACAGATTATCGTCGGATAAGCTGACTGTACCAGCGAAATGAATCTTTTGGAATACGTCTGCCTGTTGCATAATCAATGTATACAAGCCCAAATCGTTCATTGTATCCACTGTGCCATTCAAAATTGTCAGTAAATGACCAATGGAAATATCCGATTACATCGGTTCCGGCATCAATGGCTTTTGAAAGTTCATTAATATATCTTGTTAGATAATCAATTCTGTCGGCATCATGTACTTTGCCGTCAAGGAAAATGTGGTCGTTGCAGGAAAATCCGTTTTCGGTTATTATAATTGGAAGTTTGTAACGTTCGTACATGAAAACAGGTCCCCAGCAAAGAACTTCCGGTGTTACAGGCCATTTCAATGCAGTTCTTGCAAATCCAATTCCGTGCTTTACAATTCCATCAGAGCTGACTTCGTGCCCGTTATATATGTTGAGCCCAAGAAAATCAAGTGGTGGGTTGAGTGTTTCAACATCATCCCATGAACGGTTGTATTCACATGTTTTTCCTAGTATTACTGCGTCACAAAAAATCTGGTGGCAGAACAGGAAGTCTTCTTTATTGGTTGAAAAAGTGAGCTTTTTAGCCATTTCAATATCTTCTTTGGAACCGGTCGAAGGATAGCACAGATTGCCTGTGCTTGAAAAACCGATTTTTATTTTTCTTTTTGCACATTTTCTCATGGCACGGACGGCAGCTGCATGTGCTTTTGCAAGTGAATGAAGAATTTCAAGAACTGTGTCGTCCGGGAGAGTAAGCCCGGGAGCATGCTGGCCTGTTGAATATCCCATGCGTGTTATTATCTGTGGCTCATTAATAGTGGAAAAGTATTCAACACGATCTGAAAAATGTTTACAAATCAATTCGGCATATTTTACAAAAGCATTTATTGTGCGTTCTGAAAGCCATCCTCCGTCATCTTCAAGAGTCTGTGGCAAATCCCAGTGAAAAAGTGTTATATGTGGTGTTATGCCATTTTTAAGGCAGCAGTTTACTAGATTGTCGTAGAATTGCAACCCGTTCGCATTAGGAATTTCGTCATCGCCTTCAGGAAAAATCCTTGTCCATGATATTGAAAATCTGTATGCACTTATGCCAAGTTCAGTCATAAGTTTAATGTCATCCTCATATTTGTCATAATGGTCACAGGCGATGTCACCGGTTTCGTTATCATTGATTTTTCCGGGTGTGTGGCAGAAGGTGTCCCATATAGAAACACCTTTGCCGTCGCGGTTATATGCACCCTCAATCTGATAGGCACTTGTTGCAGTGCCCCATATAAAATCTTTTGGAAAATTCATATTGTATCCTCGATTCTTTCTGAATTGTATAAGTTTTTTTATAAAACAGCTGTTACATCATATTTTTTGATATTTTCATCATATGGAATAATATTTCCTTCAACAGATTTTCCGTTGACGATAAGTGATTTCAGGCCTTTTTGTGAACCGGAAGAGTTGTCAATGTGGATATTATATTCGGCACCACGGAAGGTCCTCTTTACGCTGAATTCTTTCATGTAATCCGGTATGCATGGGTCTATGCACAGACCATCAAATTCAGGCCGTATTCCAAGAATGTACTGTGAAATGTTGGTGAATGTCCATGCTGCTGTCCCTGTGAGCCAGCTGTTTTTTGCTTCTCCGAAATGAGCAGCATCAATGCCGGCTATCATCTGTGAGTATACATAACTTTCAGTCTTGTGAAGATCACTTACATCCTGGAGATATGCCGGGCAGATTTTCTTGTATACATCAAAAGCACGGTTGCCATGTCCGACAACAGTTTCCGCAATTGAAATCCAGGGGTTGTTGTGACAGAAAATTCCTGCATTTTCTTTGTAACCTTCCGGATAAGAAGTTATTTCACCAAGCTCAGGATGATAAGATGTATAAGCAGGCTGTAAAAGAACAATGCCATATTTTGTGTCAAGTTTTTCTTCGACTGAACGGAGTGCTCTGACTGCAAGACCATTATCGGTTCCTATTCCTGCCATAACACAGAAACCTTGTGGTTCAATGAAAATCTGACCTTCTTTACATTCATGGGAGCCAACTTTTTCTCCTGCGGCATCATATGCACGTAAAAACCATTCTCCGTCCCAGCCTGATTCGGTAACAGCTTTAATCATGTCATTTACATGATTGCATACAGCATCGGCTTCGTCATCAAGACCGAGATGTCTGCATATTGCTTCGTAATCCCTTCCATATTTAACATACATTCCGGCTATAAATACTGATTCTGCTACAGGTCCTTCTGATGGTCCGGTAGTTTGGAATGATTCGCCCGGAACAGTTGAAAAACAGTTGAGGTTCAGACAGTCGTTCCAGTCGGCACGCCCGATAAGCGGCAGGTTGTGAGGACCAAGATGTGTCGTTGTGAAATTAAATGAACGACGCAGATGTTCCATTAAAGGTGCTGTATTTTCTTTGTTACAGTCAAAAGGCGTCATTTCGTCGAGTATAGAATAGTCACCTGTTTCTTTGAGGTATGCGGCAGTTCCGGCTATGAGCCAGAGCGGGTCGTCATTGAATCCGCTTCCGATATCGGAATTGCCCTGTTTTGTGAGCGGCTGGTATTGGTGATATGCACTTCCGTTTTCAAATTGTGTTGAGGCAATATCAAGAATACGCTGCCTTGCAGCATCAGGAATAAGATGCACAAATCCGAGCAGATCCTGGCATGAATCACGAAATCCCATGCCGCGGCCTGTTCCTGACTCATAATATGAAGCGGAACGTGACATATTGAATGTAACCATGCACTGATACTGGTTCCAGATGTTAACCATACGGCATAATTTGTCATCGGAAGTTTCAAGCGTATATTTTGAAAGAAGATTGTTCCAGTGTTCTTTCAACCGGTTAAATGCATTATCAAAAGCTTCATCAGTCATATATGTGTCAATCATTGCTTTAGCACGTTGTTTGTTTATTTTTTGAGGTGCTTCCCATTTTTCATCATCAGGATTTTCTATATAACCTAACATGTAAATAAAATGACATTTTTCATTAGGTTTAAGTGTTATGTCTTTTCTGAAAGATGCAACAGGGTTCCATCCGCTTGCTTTTGAATTATGTGATGTTTTTGCAGCGACTGCATCAGGCATCTGAGGGCTTCCATACGTTCCAAGGAAACTGTCACGGTCAGTATCAAAACCGTCACAAGATGAATTCATTGCACATAAAGCGTAGTGATTGCGGCGTTCGCGGTACTCGGTCTTATGATAAATACATGAATTTGCTTTGTAAGGTTCAATCTCAACTTCTCCGGTGCTGTATGTACGCTGGAAATTGTTCATATCATCAACGGCATTCCAGAGACAGAATTCAATATATGAATAAACTGAAAATGTCTTAGATTTATCGGAAGTATTATTAAGACTTAAACGTGTAAGCTCACAGTTTGCTCCAATTGGAACAAATGATGTAACATGTGCTTCAATGCCATTTTTGCTGCCTTTGTATGTTGTATATCCAAGACCATGACGACATTCGTAGCTGTCAAGTTCAGTCTGTACAGGCTGCCATCCCGGATTCCAGATGCATCCGTTATCGTTAATATAAAAATAGTGACCGTTAGAATCAAGCGGAGCATTGTTATAGCGGTATCTTGTAAGCCTTAAAAGCTTTGCGTCTTTATAAAATGCATATCCGCCGCCTGTGTTGCTTATAAGTCTGAAAAAACTTTCACATCCAAGGTAATTAATCCATGGAAGAGGAGTTCTGGGAGTTGTTATAACATATTCTTTATTATCATCATCAAAATATCCCAAATTCATATAAACCTCGTTTCTGCATATTTTATTCATATGCAAGCTGTATTAGATATTACGAAAACGATTAAGGAACAAAAATCAGTAAAACACAGGAGAAATTAAGATAAAACCTGTATATTATATAATATGATTGTCCTAATTAAAAAATTAAGAATATATTTATCTGATTTGAGTATATTTTAATGAAAATGAAAAAGCAATGTTTAATGATAAAAAACAGAAAAATAGTCATATTGCACAAAAATGTATATACAAAATTTGTCATAACTATAAAAAAATAAAAAACAGTTGCATTAAAATAGATGTCGTGCTATAGTGAACTTACGAAAACGATTAAGTAATAACAACAAGCACAGGTAAAGGGGTAAGATACGATGGTTTCTATGAGAGATATTGCAGAAAAATGCAGCGTGTCAGTTGCGACAGTAAGCAAGGCACTTAATAATCATAGTGACATCAGTGAAGAGACCAGAAAGAAGATACGTCAGACTGCAAGTGATATGGGTTATTATCCTAACTCAGCAGCCAGAGCATTGAAAACTAACCGTTCATATAACATTGGCGTGTTAATGAACGATAGAGCACACAGTGGTCTGACACATGAATATTTTTCAGCGGTGCTGGAGGGTGTTAAGGTCGAATCCGAAAGTCGTGGATATGATATTACATTTATCAATACCCATAACAGAAAGATGACATACTATGAACATTGCAAATATCGCAATCTTGACGGTGTTGTTATTGCCTGCGCGGATTTTGAAGAACCTGAAGTACAGGAAGTTGTCAATGGTGCTATTCCCTCAGTGACTATTGATTACATATTTAACAACTGTACTTCCGTCAGCTCAGATAATGTAAAGGGGATGAGAGAACTTGTACAGTATGTATATAAGATGGGACATCGTAAGATTGCTTATATACATGGTGAGAGTAATTCAGAAGTAACAAAAGAAAGACTTGCATCATTTTATATGACACTTGAAGAACTGGATGTAGATGTTCCGGATGAATATGTTAAGTCATCTGAATATTTGAATGCGGTTAAAGCAGAGAAGCTTACAAATGAACTTCTTAATATGACGGATGCACCGACATGTATTTTTTATCCTGATGATTTATCTTATTCGGGAGGGTTTAATGCTATAAAAAGCAGAGGCTTAAAAGTGCCGGATGATATTTCAATGGTAGGTTATGACGGCATTAAGCTTTCACAGATATTGAATCCAAAGCTTACGACAGTAGAACAGCAATCAAGAAAGATAGGAATGCTTGCTGCGAGAGAGCTTATAACATGTGTTGAGAATCCCAAGACTGCATTGGTTAAAAGAGTTGTCGTTGATGGCAGATTACTGGAAGGAGAGACAGTAAAAGACATCAGACAAAAGTAAACAGATGTGATGCAACAGGCAAAGAAACAAAGGGTTATGTATTGGTTAAGTTTTAGAGGAGGTTTGATTATGATGAAAAGAAAATTAACAAGTCTGTTTCTTGCAACAGCAATGGTAATGACAACGCTTGCCGGATGCGGTAATTCCGGTGGAAAGCCAGCTGCAAAGGTAGATACAAGTGAAGCAGCACAGGGAAAGGTTCTTAATATTTATTGCTGGAATCAGGAATTTCAGGAAAGATTTGAATACTTTAAAAAATCAGGAAAATTACCTTCAGATGTAAAGGTTAATTTCGTTGTTACACCAAATGAGAATAATGCTTATCAGAATGCACTTGATGCAGCACTGTTAAAGCAGAAAGATGCACCGGCAGATGAAAAGGTTGATATTTTCCTTGTAGAAGCCGATTACGCATTAAAATATGTAGACAGTGATTATACACTTGATGTTGTAAATGATATTGGTCTTACAAAAGATGACCTTGCTGACCAGTATCAGTATACAAAGGATATCGTAACTGATTCAAAGGGTGTCCAGAAAGGTACAACATGGCAGGCAACACCTGGACTTTTCGCTTACAGACGTTCTATTGCAAAGGATGTATTAGGAACTGATAATCCGGATAAGGTTCAGGAAGCACTTTCATCATGGGATAAGTTTAATTCTGTTGCTGAAAAGGCAGCTGCCAAAGGTTATAAGATGCTTTCAGGTTATGATGATGCATACAGGGTATTTTCTAACAACGTATCAGCACCTTGGGTTGATTCAAATAACAAGATTGTAATTGATGACAATATTATGAAGTGGGTTGACCAGACAAAGCTTTTCACAGAGAAAGGATATAATAACAAGTCATCTCTCTGGGATAATGTATGGGCAGCAGACCAGGGTCCTAAAGGTAAGGTATTTGGTTTCTTCTATTCAACATGGGGCATTAACTTCACACTTCTTGGTAACTCACTTGCAACTCCTGTAAAGGAAGGCGGTAAGGAAGAAGTTGGTAATGGTATCTATGGTGATTATGCAGTATGCCAGGGACCACAGAGTTATTACTGGGGTGGTACATGGATCTGTGCAGCAGCAGGAACAGATAATCCAAACCTCATTAAAGAGATTATGAAGACACTTACATGTGATAAGAGTACAGAAGTTCAGATAACAAAAGATACACAGGATTACACAAACACAATTTCAGGTATGAATGAACTTGCTTCAAGTGATTTCAAGTCAGCATTCCTTGGCGGACAGAATCATATTAAACTGTTTGCACAGGCTGCACCTAAGATTAACATGAAGAATATTTCAGCTTATGACCAGGGTCTTAACGAAGAATTCCAGAAAGCTATGAAGGATTACTTCGATGGAAATGTAACTAAGGATAAAGCACTTGATAACTTCTACAAAGCAGCTATTGAGAAATATCCAAACTTGTCACACTAATAAATATATGTAATTAAGTGATGGAAGCACGTCGGGGAATCAATAATTGGTATTTAATCTGAATCGGTTTCAAGGCGTGCTTTCCTGTCGCTGGAAATGGAGGGCGGCATGAAAAGAAAAAAATCAAAATGTGTGAGTTATGCAAAGTGGGGATATATTTTTTTGATACCATTCTTTTTGGTATATATTATTTTTCAGTTAATTCCGTTGCTTTCCACTTTCTATAACAGTTTTTTTGAAAATTACAGAGTTGGTCTTATGCAGGTAGGACCTACATTTGTTGGATTTAAAAATTATAAAGAAATATTATTTAACAGCGAACTTCCAATGTATTTAAAGAATACATTTATTATATGGATGATGGGATTTATTCCACAGATGTTTTTCTCATTATTACTTGCATCATGGTTTACGGATTTAAGATTAAGATTAAAATGTTCAGGTTTTTTCAAGACAGTTATATATATGCCGAACCTGATTATGGCATCTGCATTTTCAATGTTATTTTATACAATATTCTCAGATGTAGGACCTATTAATAATCTTCTTAATTCAATGGGACTTCCTACATACAGGTTTCTGGCGGAGGTCGCCGGAGCCAGAGGACTTATCGCACTTATGAATTTCCTCATGTGGTTCGGTAATACAACAATTGTCCTGATGGCAGGCATTATGGGAATCGATACAGGAATTATGGAAGCGGCAAGAATTGATGGAGCGAGTTCATTCCAGATATTCAGAAAGATTACACTTCCAATTATAAAACCTATCATGGCTTATACACTTGTAACTTCACTTATCGGTGGTATCCAGATGTTTGATGTTCCTCAGATTCTTACTAATGGTAATGGTAATCCGGACAGAACAAGCATGACTGCCATCATGTATCTGAATAAGCATTTGTATAGTAAGAATTATGGTATGGCTGGTGCTCTTTCAGTTATATTATTTATAATAACAGCAGTGCTTAGTATTTTCGTATTCAAATATGTAACAAAAGATATGGTGGATACGGGTGCAAAAACATCGAAGAAAGCAAAAAAGTGAAGGGAGGCGTAGATTATGAGTACAGAAACAAATAAGAAAAAAGCGGATAAAAGCGATAAAATTGCATTATATATACAAAGAACTTTGTGCTATATTGTATTAATTCTGTTATCAATTTTATGCCTGTTTTCATTTTATGTATTGCTTATAAATACTACAAGATCTCATCCGGATATACAGAAAGGTTTTTCACTTATTCCGGGAAAATCATTTCTGGTTAACATGAAAAATCTTCTGACAGATAAGCAGCTTCCGGTATTAAGCGGCATGGCAAACAGCCTTCTTGTAGCCAGTGGAACAGCAATTCTTTCAGTATATTTTTCGGCACTTACAGCGTATGCAATACATGCTTATAATTTCAGATTTAAGAAACTGGCATTTACATTTATTATGATTATAATGATGGTGCCTACACAGGTATCAGCACTTGGATTTATCAAGCAGATGAGTGATATGCATCTGATGAATTCATTCATACCGCTTGTTGTTCCTTCAATAGCTTCACCGGTAGTATTTTTCTTTATTAAGCAGTATATGGACAGTGTACTTCCGATTGAACTTGTTGAAGCTGCAAGAATTGATGGTGCACATGAATTCAGAATATTTAATCAGATAGTGCTTCCACTTATGAAGCCGGCAATTGCAGTACAGGCGATATTCACTTTCGTTGCTTCATGGAATAACTATTTTATTCCTTCGCTTCTTCTTAATAAGGATAGCAAAAAAACACTTCCAATACTTATTGCACAGCTTAGAAGTGCTGACTTTTTGAAGTTTGATATGGGTAAGGTTTATATGATGCTTGGATTTGCAATTCTTCCGGTTATTGTAGTTTATCTGTGTCTTTCAAAATTTATTGTAAGAGGTGTTACGCTTGGTGGTGTAAAGGGTTGATTTTAAACTGCTTTTCATAGGCAAAGGCCTCCTTTATAAAACCCCGGTAAAAGTTGTAAAGAGTCTTTTGCCGGGGTTATTTATATAAAAAAATGACCGATAAAATATATATGTGCATTTGATAAAAAATATACAACATAAAGCGGAAAGGAGAGAAATATGAGAGTTACTACACAGATGTTAAATGAGACAGCAAGAAAAGCGGGACTTCCAATTAATAATTCAACATTGCTTGATTATATTAATAATGATAGTTCAGCAGATTCGATGCTTAACAGCATAAATGGCAGCACATCAGCAGCGACACAGATGCTGAAAGCAAAAGTTTCCAAAACAGGATATGAAAATACTGATAAATCATCAGAGGATTTGCAGAATGCTATTGATAAGCTTGCAGGTGAAAAGAGTACAGTATTTAAAGATGCAAGAGAAAGCAAAGATACTTCAAAGGTTACAGCAGCAGCACAGGAACTTATAGATAAATATAATTCGCTTGTTGAAGTTATGTCAAAAACGTCCTCAAGCCTTGACGAATTCTATAAGAAAGCATTAAAGGGACTTCCAAAGAGTATTAAGGAATCACTTGAAAAAGTCGGAATAACTTATAACAGTGACGGAACTCTTGAGGTTGATTCTGATAAGCTTAAAAAGGCAGACGTTGATTCACTTGAAAAAATATTTGGAAGTGATTCTGAATTTATGAAAAAGCTTTCGTTTGTTACAGACAGGATTGAGAGTAATGCTGAAGCTAATTTACAGAGTGTGAGCAGTACATATAGTTCTACAGCAGATATTATGTCTTCATTCAACAGCTCAAAATATGATTTTCTTGGTTGATAATTATTGAATTTACGAAACTTGTAAAGAGTATATTCTTCATAGGCAGAAGCTTACAAAAGCACCGCTTCCGGATTGCCCGGAAGCGGTGCTTTTAAAGTAATCTAAAAACACATGACATATCGGCATGAAGCCATATACTCATTGTTTATAATTATAACTGTGGACCTGCTGAAACAAGTGCTTTACCAGCTTCATTTCCTTCGTATTTAGCGAAGTTCTTAATGAATCTGCCAGCTAAGTCTTTAGCTTTTACTTCCCATTCAGAAGCATCAGCATATGTGTCACGAGGATCAAGAATCTCTGTTGCAACACCTGTAAGTTCTGTAGGTACTTCAAAGTTGAAGAATGGAATCTTCTTTGTAGGAGCATTGAGGATATCTCCGTTAAGGATTGCATCGATGATACCACGAGTATCCTTGATTGAGATTCTCTTGCCTGTGCCGTTCCAACCTGTGTTAACGAGGTAAGCCTTAGCACCGCTCATCTTCATCTTCTTAACAAGTTCTTCAGCATACTTTGTTGGGTGAAGCTCAAGGAAAGCCTGACCGAAGCAAGCTGAGAATGTAGGAGTAGGTTCTGTAATACCACGCTCTGTACCAGCAAGCTTAGCTGTGAAACCTGAAAGGAAGTAGTACTGTGTCTGCTCTGGTGTAAGAACAGATACTGGAGGAAGTACGCCGAAAGCATCTGCTGAAAGGAAGATTACATTCTTTGCAGCTGGTGCTGAAGAAATAGGACGTACAATATTCTTAATGTGGTTAATTGGATAAGATACACGAGTGTTTTCTGTAACGCTCTTATCAGCAAAATCAATCTTACCATTAGCATCAAGTGTTACATTCTCAAGAAGAGCGTTACGCTTGATTGCATTGTAGATATCAGGTTCAGAGTCCTTATCAAGGTTGATAACCTTAGCATAGCATCCACCTTCAAAGTTGAATACACCGTTATCATCCCAGCCGTGTTCATCATCACCGATGAGGAGACGCTTAGGATCTGTAGAAAGTGTTGTCTTACCTGTACCTGAAAGACCGAAGAAGATAGCTGTGTTCTTGCCATCTAAATCTGTGTTAGCTGAGCAGTGCATTGAAGCGATACCCTTTAATGGGAGATAGTAGTTCATCATAGAGAACATACCCTTCTTCATCTCACCGCCGTACCATGTATTGATAATAACCTGTTCGCGGCTTGTAATATTGAATGCAACGCAAGTCTCTGAGTTAAGACCTAACTCTGCATAATTTTCAACTTTTGCCTTAGAAGCGTTGTATACAACGAAATCTGGCTCAAAGTTCTTGAGTTCTTCTTCTGTTGGCTTGATGAACATATTTGTTACGAAATGTGCCTGCCAAGCAACTTCAACGATGAAACGAACTGCCATTCTTGTGTCTTTGTTAGCACCACAGAAGGCATCAACAACGAAAAGTCTCTTGTTGCAAAGCTCTTTCTTAGCGATATCTTTAACCTTTGCCCATACATCTTCTGACATTGGGTGGTTATCGTTCTTGTACTCATCGCTTGTCCACCATACAGTGTCCTTTGAGTTTTCGTCAACTACGATATACTTATCTTTAGGAGAACGTCCTGTGTAGATACCTGTCATAACATCAACAGCACCAAGTTCGCTTTCCTTACCAACTTCATAACCTTCGTTCTTAGAAGATGTCTCTTCCTCGAATAATAATTCATAAGAAGGGTTATGAACTATCTCAGTTGTACCTGTGATACCATACTTGCTTAAATCGATTTCTGCCATCTTACATTTAACCTCGTTTCTTTACTTATTGTGCGATAACCGTCTTTAAAGGCGGTTTTATCTTCTTATATTATACATAATCGACCTGTAAAATCAACACAATTTGTGTAATTTTTGACGAAAATGATAAAAATTTAACAACTTTTTTATATTTTATATATCTTAATAAACATCGCAGTAATTACCCTGTTAAGCTATTGTAAAATAGAGGATGAAATATTAAAATAAATAGCATGGATTTTATTACATGATTTTGAGACGCAGCTGCATGCATTTATGGTAACGCAGCTTATTGATATTAAGAAAATTGATGATTAATCAGTTTTGCTAGAAAATAAATATGTGAAAGGAATGTCGGGTATGAAAAACAGAAAATTTTTTGATGAGATTACAGACAGAACAGGTACCCATTCAATAAAGTGGGACAGGGTTAAAGAAGGTGGTCTTGCCATGTGGATTGCGGATATGGATTTTCGTACACCGCAGGCGGTAACTGATTCGATAATCAAAAGAGCAGAAAATGGGATTTTTGGATATACTGACATACCGGACGAGTGGTATTGTGCATATCAGAAATGGTGGAAAGACAGATATAATTTTTCTATTAATAAGGAATGGCTTATATTTACAACCGGCGTAATCCCGGCTATATCAAGCATTATCCGCAAAATGACTACACCGGCAGAAAATGTTGTTGTTATGACACCTGTTTATAATATGTTTTTTGATTCGATATTGGATAATGGAAGAAATGTGCTTGAAAGCAGGCTCGTATATAATGATGGAAAATACAGCATAGATTTTGCGGATTTGGAAGAAAAACTCGCAAATCCACAGACATCTATGATGATATTATGTAATCCGCATAATCCTACAGGAAATATATGGGATAGAGATATTTTAGATAAAATAGGAAAACTTTGCAAAAAATATCATGTGCTCGTTGTGTCTGATGAGATTCATTGTGATATAACAAAACCAGGTATCAGCTATATCCCGTTTGCATCTGTATCAGATGTGTGCAGAGATAATTGTATTACATGTGTTGCACCGACAAAGACATTTAATATTGCCGGAATCCAGACAGCGGCAGTTATCGTGGCTGATGAAAATATCAGACATCGTGTTATCACAGGACTTGAGACAGACCATTTGGCAGAGACTAATGTTTTTGCGGCTGATGCGGCGGCTGCGGCATATAGTGAAGGTGGAGAGTGGCTTGACGACCTTAGAGAATATCTGTGGGAAAACAGGCAGTTTGCAGAAAAATTTATAAAAGAAAGAATTCCGCAGATAAAGCCCGTGGAGTCAGATGCTACATATCTTATGTGGCTTGATTGCACAGATATTGCAAGTGATTCTGATGAATTAAAAGACTTTATATGTGAACGCAGCGGGCTGTATGTAAGCAGCGGCTCTGCTTACAGAAGCAACGGTGGATTTTTAAGATTTAATATTGCATGTCCACAAAAAATGCTTGAAGATGGACTTAAACGCCTTGAAAAATCTGTTAAGGAATGGAAATGTTCATGAAAAACATACATGGCGGAGATATTTATAAATATGAAAATGTGACAGATTTTTCAGCTAATATTAATCCTATGGGAATTCCGGAAAGCGTGCGTGAAGCGGTTGTTAATTCGCTTGAAATGTGTGAAAATTATCCGCAGATGTTTTGCGATGATTTAAGAGAAAAGATTGGCAGAAGATATGGAGTTGACAGTAGTTTCATTATATGCGGAAACGGAGCTTCTGATGTGCTGTACAGATATGTATTTGCCATAAAACCGAAAAATGCGGTTGTTGCAGCTCCATGTTTTGCAGAATATGAAGCCGCACTTGAATGTGTCGGGGCAAAAGTTGAATATTATCAGATAAATCACAACACATTTGAAATAGAAGATGATTTTATGGAAATGTTTGAGTATAAACCTGATATGATTTTTTTATGTAATCCTAATAATCCTACAGGGATACTTATAAATGACCGTTTGCTTGAAAGAATTATAAAGGAATGTGACAGGAACGGAGTACGTATTTTTTTGGATGAATGTTTTCTTGATTTTACAGGGAAGGAAGATGAACTTTCATACGTTAAAAGTATATTAAGATACAGAGGTTTGTTTGTTCTGAAGGCATTTACCAAAATGTATGCAATACCGGGCATCAGGCTTGGATATGGCATTACATATGATAAAGAGCTTATTGGCAAAATGTATGATGCCGGACAGCCGTGGAATGTTTCTGTTCTGGCACAAAATGCAGGAATAGCTGCTCTTGATGAGGATAAATTTGCTGCAGACACAGTAAGTTTAATAAGTAAAGAGAGAGAATTTATCTGTACTAATTTTCAAAGAATGAATATTAAGTACTGGGAGAGTGACGCAAATTATATATTTTTTATGCACAAAAAAGGTCTGAAAGAAGAACTTTTAAACAGAGGAATACTTATAAGAGACTGCAGCAATTATAAGAATCTCACAGACGGGTATTACAGAATTGCCATAAAATCACATAAAGATAATGTAAAATTGATAGACGCTTTAGCTGATATTGATATTAATTAGGAGAATTTATGCTGGCTGGTGCTCTGTCACCTAAAGCGTTTTTTGTTATTTTGAAAAAATATCTTTCATTTTGAGAGGTTACAATGAACCTGTACTTGCATGTACATACTCAAATGCACTTGTTCCTGCCAATTTAATGAGTTTGTTTGTGTGAATTTTAATCTATTGGACATTTTTTTTGCGTTGTGGGTAGATTTGTCATGGCGGATAATTTTGCTGAGACGATAAATAAAGCGATGGAGATTGAGCGGAAGTATCAGGGGATTGTGTGGTGAGAGGTGTGAAAATGTGTGAGGGGTATGGCGGTTGTTATGCTCTCTGTTTTATTGTTGCAATGTAAAGGAAAAAGTAGTATAATTGGAAAAATAAATTTATATGAGAGGTATACCTATGAGAAATGATGCAATTGCATATAATGAAAAATATTGGAATAATCATGCGGATTTATGGTTTGGGACAACTGCTCTTCCGCAGTATGGTGTGAAATTTCCAACGGAAGATGAGTTAAAGCTATTTGGAAATGTAACCGGTAAGAAGATGTTGGAAATCTGTTGCGGTAGCGGTCATTCCTTAAAATATCATGCAGAAAGAAACGCCGGTGAGTTATGGGGAATTGATATTTCTCAGAATCAACTTGATAATGCCCAAAAGTATCTTGATGAATGTGGATATGCAGCAAATCTCATATGTAGTTCTATGGAAGAAATGAATCTCCCTCAATGTTATTTTGATTATGTGTACTCTATATATGGTATTGGCTGGACTACCGATTTGCAAGGGACTTTTAATAAAATTGCTTCCTGTTTAAAAAAAGATGGGATATTTATTTTTAGCTGGAATCACACGTTATATCATTGCGTTGCCTTTTGTCGAGAGAATGGAAAGAATATGTTGGACGATGGCAAAATGGTATTTGAATCAAGTTACTTTGATGAATCTTATTATAAAATGCCTGTGCATGATAGTGAAGTTATTTTGTGTAATCGTATGATTTCAACATATGTTAATGCTCTTGCAAAAGCGGGCTTTGTAATTGAGCAAATGATTGAGCAAAATGTTAGTGATATGAATGACACAAGTGATAAGGCAAAAAAGGCAGAGATGATACCTATTTCGGTGTGCTTTAAGGCTAGAAAGTTATAAAAATTACTCTTATTAATGTTCAATTTGTTTGTTTGAATTACGAAATTCCCAATTTTATAGCGAGAATGAAAGTGTGTAAAGATTTAAAGTTAGTAAAAAAAATGTCGAATCGCAGGATTCGACATTTTTTTTGCGTTGTGGGTGGTATATATAGGTAAAGGAATTTTATGGGAAAGGAGGGAAAATGTGGGGGATGAGTATAAATGTATGTAAAGTTATTAAGGAGAAGAGCGTATGAAAGAGATAAAGACGAAAGAAGATGTATTTAAAGCAATTTGTAATGCGTCAAGGTTGGGAAATTTAGGTTTTTTTGTTGGCTCGGGTTTTACAAAAGCAATACTGGAAAATAATACCTATTATGAAGCGTATACATGGGCTGAATTATTAAAAATATGTTGCGAAGAGATGAAAATTAATGAAAATATATTAAAAAATAAAAATTCTTATCCTGAAATTGCAACAAAAATATGTAAGGAATATAGTATTGAAAATAATATTACATATCAAGAAGCTGTTAGAAAAATGAAGTGCATAATTAGTGAAAAAACAAATGTTTATCCAGAAGAGAGTGTCAAAGAGGATTATGAAAAATACTTCAGAAATATTCCAGCATCCTGGATTACCACTACTAACTATGATACAGTTTTAGAAAATATTTTGGGCGGTGATTGTATATCTATTTCACCAGATGGTTGTTTTACCAAAATTTCAAATATGATTCCTATTTATCACATTCATGGAGTATGTAATATACCGGATAGTATTGTTATAACAAACGAAGATTATGCATATATGTTTAGACCTAATGATTACAGACAGGCACGATTACCATTTTTGATGAAAGAGTCACTTGTTATTATGATTGGATATGCATTGGGAGATTTGAATGTTATTACAGCAGTCGATTGGGCTAATAATGTTTATACAAATACAAGTGGAGAATACGACTTCCCTATTGTTCAGCTGCTTTATACAGATAATCCTAAACAAGATCCATATGTTGAACAGAATGGGATTGTAATTTTTGAGGTTTCTGATATTAGCAAATTCTTTCTGGAACTTTATGAGTTTTCAAAAGACTATAATGTAGAATATGAAAATTATATTTCGTTGGTTAATTCAAATGTAATGTATTTTAATCAATATCAGGATGAAAATGTAATAAATAATTTTATTGGAAATGTAGACGGTGTCAGGGATAATAAAATTAATTTTATTGCAGAACTTCCGCAAGAATTTGGATATGTATATAATTATTTTTTTACATTTATACATTCTGCAATGCTTGCACTTGATGAAATGGCTAAACCTAATGGAGCGTTTTATGCATATGATTGGAAGTTAGAGTTAATAATTGATATTTTAAAAAATGTACCAATAAAAAATATGCCAAATTCATTTTTTGGAATGCTTGCAAATTCATTAAATGATGTAGCTGCTTTTATAGGCTATAGAATTGGTGAGAGTTTTGCAGCAGGACAGAGGTGGGATAATGAAAAGAGCAATTTGTCTGAGGAGGTTATAGATGCTTTATGGCTTTTTGCTAAGTCAAGCCGGCATTTATATAATTTAAAAAGTTTGCTTAAAAATATATAAGAAACATAATTAGAAAAGTTTGCTTTAAACCACCGGTTCAATGACATATTACATATCATAATATAAAATATGTAATGTGTTAAAGAAATGGAGGTTTGGAAATGGGATACAGCAATTATATTCCGCTGAAAAATTTTTCATTAAAATATAAATATTTTTGTTATTTTGATACAAGAGACTATGTAGCAGATAATTTATTTGCAAAAAACAATGTGAGTGTCAAGTATGAAAAAGAGGCATGTAGGTCGGATTCAGATTTTATCATTGTTTTTTGCAAAGTGAAAAAATATGAAGTTGGAAGTTTCCTGAATTCATTATTTGAACTTAATAATAAAATGCTGTTGCTTGGGTACAGTGAGTATCAGAATTTTTGCAAGAATATATATGAAACAATTATGGAAAATTTAGCCGTGGGATGTTAAAATTAAAATAGTTCGGGATAGATTAAGGAGGAACAGAAATGCAGCCTGTTTATTTATCTATTCAACAAAAAGCAACTGGTGAAAGAATCAGGGAATTGTTAAAGAAAAATGGATATACCGTGAAAGATATTCAGAAATTTATGGGATTTGAAAATCCTCAAGCCATATATAAATGAATTTCAGGGCGGTCACTTCCAAGTATAGATAATTTTCTTATTCTAAGCAAAGTGTTACATACCAGTATTGAAGATATCCTCGTCGTTGACGGGGATATTTTTGCGTTAAAATTAAATTTATGGAAAATAACAATTGTGCATAAATTTGAAAAATATATTAATGATAATTAGATTGGAGGTGTAAAATGAGTAATAAAAAATATTATGTAAATAATGTCTGGGATAAAGAAGAATTTCGCCGGTGTGCTTTGGGTAAAAAATTTAAAATGCAGGAAATATTAAAGTATTTAAAAAGATGTATAAAATGGAGTTGTCAGCGTATAGTCAGAGGTTATGCGGAGTGTGACGTCTGGAATATGGATGGTTATCTGCAACGGTTGATTCCTGATATGCTACAGGATTTAAAGGATAACAGAAATGGTTCGCCATCATATCTTGGGGAAAATTATACGAATGAAGAGGGGATTTTAGTTAATGATACATGCCATGATGAGTGGGATAAGATATTGGATAATATGATTTTTTTATGGAGAGAATCTAACGAAGAGACATGTAAAAGAATAAATCCATATTATGATGAGTATGACAAGGCATTTGAAGAATTTACAGAAAAATACGGCATATTGGGAGATAAATTAATGACAGAAGCTGAGTTGGAAAATGATAAAAAGTTCAGGGTAAGGACGGGACATTTTATGGATGAACTATATAAGTTATTGAATTACAAGTCCAATGACAAATACTTGACTATTGCTTATAGTATATTTATAATAGTATTTATAAAAATAATGCGAAAAAAGTATTTAGGAAAGGAAGATGTGATATGGTACCTGTAATTGATAATATTGAAACCGGCAATAATATAAGAAGAATAATGCAAAACCAGGGATTGACTGTAAAAGATGTGAAAAAGTATCTTGGACTCGGATGTCTGCAGAGCATATACCGATGGATGAACGGTGCTAATGTGCCGTCGATTGACAATTTATATGCATTGAGTAATTTGTTTCAGATGCCAGTTGATGAGATAGTGCGTGGAAACAGACCTAAGATTGAGCCTCGCGATGAACATTATTATAGTATGAGAAAAAGAATGCTTGCGTATTGCAGACTAAGTAAAAAATATTTATCTTATGATTAGGTTTGGATTTGATGGTGTAAGCTGCTGAGCATGGCTGGTACATTAAGGTTAGAGCAGATGATGTGGTATAGAGTAAAATGGATGTTCCAAACCCACTTGCACAAAAATTATGCGTGAGCTAGATTCTGACAATGGCATCGGATTGATTGAGAAGAAACGGAGAGGTCTTGGCAAACTGGACATCATTTATGTGAGCTTCCGTTCCGGATGAAAAAAAGAAAAAGAGCCTTCAAACTCTGATATTTCTACAGAAGTAAAAGATTTTAACTTCAAGAAGCAAAAGAATTTAACTTCTGGAAGTAAAAAATTGAACTTCAAGAGGTAAAGGAATCTGACCTCAAGAGGGAAAAAAATTTGACTTCTGAAAGTAAAGAAACTGAACCTCAAGAGGTAAACGATTTTGTCCCTAATTATAACAATACTAACTATAACAACCAGAGTTATACTGATATAAGTTATACCAATCCTATCAATCAATCTAGTAATGAGAGTGAGTCAGAAAAAAGGATTGATTTGATGGATGATGTAAATGCATACATAGAACTGATTAAGGATAACGTCGAATATGAGCATCACATGAAGTATGATGACTGGCAGAACAAGGCTTTGTATGAGGAGCTTTTTGAGGTTATCTGTGAGGTTGTATGCGTAAAGCGTACAACAATCCGGATTGCAGGAGAGGATTATCCTTATGAGTTTGTAAAATCTAAATTCCTGAAGCTGAACAGTGGACATCTGGAGTATGTGATTGGCTGTATGCATGATACAAATACGAAAATAACCAATATCAAGGCATATATGGTTACTGCTCTTTATAATGCACCCTCAACGATGAACCATTATTATTAGCAGGAAGTGCAGCACGATATGTACGGAGGTGGCTGGCATGAAAAAGGCATTGTTTAAAATAATTATTCCGGTATGCGTTCTTGTTCTGTGGATGATTACCTGTTATCCGGTTTGTAATAAAGCAGATTGGTTTGATTATTTCCTTTATTGGATTTTGGTAGGATGTCCCTATGGTACCAGAAAAATGTGCATGTTCCTTGTGCCGAAGAATTTTGGTATTGCAGGAAGTATGGGAATACTGGCACTGAATTGTATCGTTGGAGGTCTGATTGGTGGTATTATTGTTCTTGTGAGGATTATCGTTATATTTACGGAGATAATAAAAGTAATAGCAGGACACTTCTGGACACAATGTCCAAAGGTGCAAAAGAAAAAAGAGCAACAAAAAAGGCATTGTCAATCAATCATAAACAATACCTCTACTTGTCATCTGGAACATATTCCATAATATCTTCAATCCGGCAGTCAAGTATCTGACATAGCCTGTTCAGAATAATGGTCTTTACCACCATATTTTGCCGGAGTCGCTGAAGCTGTGCTTTGTCAATGCCGTAATCTTTAATGAGCTGGTACTGACTGATGTTCTTAGCCTTAAGCGTTTGCCAAAGTGGATCATATTTAATCATACAGGCAACTCCTTTCCTACCTTGTATTTTAATGGCAGGGAACTTATAATGACATGGTGCGTGTGAGCACCATAAAGTATGTAAATGGTAAAGACAATAATGGTTTATTTCTGGAGATTGAGGATATAGATGCAGGTAGTGTGGTTTTGAAACAGGAGGATGGCTAATTGTGAAAGAAATATACATTACAGACAGTGAAAGGGAAAAATGCAGAAAGGTTGCAGATGCTTTTGCAGAGCTGTATGAGGTTGAATATACTTGTCGTGGATGCGGGAAGATACGGTTTTGTTAAATTACAGTATTATAGACCGCCACAGGGTTTTGAAGATGCAATAACCTTTACGGACAGCCGGAGCATGTTTGAGAACTTGTGGGAGGAATGGTTTGACACGCAGCTTTTTCTTCTGGCAAAAGGAACACCAATGGCAGAAATGGGATACAGTGAAATATTTGAGTGTCTACCAAAAGAAAAACAGAAGGAGCTCATCGATAAAAAAGCTGAGTTTGTAAGAGTAGCAGGAATCGAATAAAAGGGAAACAGCGTCAGGGCAGTTATGAGTGAAATACTTGTAGCTGCTTTTTCTTTTGGACACAATGTCTAGAAGTGGGATGGAGAGATATATAGATGGAATTAATGAGAGATATTAACAGGGTAATGGAGCGTGAGATAGCGAAGGGGAGTTGCCCTTTGAAACTGGATCATATTGAAGTTGGAGATTATTCGTATCAGGAGATAACATCAAAAGAGAAATTGCTGGAGGTGTTATCGTATTTGTTGCGGATAGGTGATTTCAGGCAGTATGCCGGAAAGACTATCCTAAATAATGTTTATATGAACCTTCGAGGGAAAAAGCCTATATTCAAGCGAACTAGGACAGCAATAGAAAGAAATAATATATTTGCAACAATCAAAAGGTGTGCAAAAAAGCTAAAGCCGGAGTATAATGGAAATGTATATCTGGAAACGGTCAGATGTTATTTTGACATATCGCAAGAAAATCTGGAAAAGTGCCGATATACATATCAGGGGAACGAAACATACGCCTTTCTGATGTCGGACAAGTATATTATGGCATTGTATACGCATTGTTTGGTGGCGAGGAAAGAAGCTGCTATGCAGGATGTGAAGATGGAATTCTTTACGGAAAAGGAGTATGGAATGGTGAGGTTGGAGAATGTTTTGTTTCAGGCATTGTTACTTGATGATATACAATTTAGTCAAGATAAAATACTTGCTATGTTTGTAACCATATTTATTGAATAGTAGAGATTGGTAAAAATATGTGAGGTGTAGTAGATGAACGAATATGAGATACTAGGCAGATTACATGAAATTATAGATGATGATACAAACTTGAAAATGAAAGAATGGTTGGACTCTCATAATGTGAATAATTATTTACTATATCCGCTTGCAGCAGTTGAACTGGGGGCAATAAACGAAGCACCAGAAAATAATGCAAACTTATTAAGAAGGTGTGTGGCATCATTTGTATATGCGAAGGCGAGAGAAAATGATAAAAGCATTTTTATTAAGAAGTTCAATACGCCTGGATTTAAGAAATATCTAAAAGCATATGAAAGTGAATTGATTCCACTATATCAGAATTTTAGATTTTCGAGAGAAATAAATGATATAAATCCGTTTTCAAAGCCACGTTTAGTGCAAGAAGGAAATCATAATTATAAACTTACAACATCTTTAGTGTCTGATCATTATAGGGAAGAAGACTTTTATTTTTACGGGGAAGATGATAGACAAAATGCAGAAAAAGAACAAAAACAAACATTTGATTTACATATCAAATTTTGGAATAAAATTGTATTGGAACAAAAAAAGTATGAAGAATTGAGTAAATATCCAGACATAGAGCTATATAATTGTTGCATTGGAATTATTGAAAAAGACTTAAATAAGTGGGAGGCAAGGGTAAGAAGTAATGTTTTCGATGGTCCTAACTATTTAGCAAAGGTTATTGCTTACTTTTATTATCATGCAATGTTGAAATCTATAGCAATCAGAATAGATATGGATTTGGAAGATGATATTTTTGAAATAGGAAAAGAATGCATTATGTATTTTGATAAGAAAACATGCATTGATGATATAGTTAAAATTAGTGGATTACCAAAGTACAAGGTAGTCAATGTTGTAAATTATTTGATAAATGATGGAAAAATGAATTTGTTAGAATTTCCATTATTTGAGGTGGAGGAGAGTTTGGTAACTATTCCGTCATTGATACTAGTCAATGATTGGCAATTTACCATTATCAACGGTCATTATTTGAAAAAAATTATTATAACCAATCGAGAAAAGACAATATCCACAGTAACTGAGGGGAGAATAGAAAAGGCTCTATTAGGAGTGACGAACGTTGCAGTGGCAAAAACAGTTCCATATTCCTTTAAGGATGAGATGGGAAATAAATTAGATAGTGATATTGATTATGCGATTTATGATTTTACTCATAACAAGGTATTAATAATTGAGGCAAAGTGGATAGATAAGCATTATAAAGATGAAATAGATAAGATATACAGGAATATATTTCAGACACTTAATTCAATATACACGAAGCAGATTGATAAGCATAAAAAGTTCCTACAAAAGCAAGAAAATATTGATTTTCTATTTAGCAACGATAAGAACTATAAAAAGGGGTTACCGATGCCAGAAATATATTACTTAGCTGTTGATAAAAGAAATCAAATGCATATTGGTGAGAGACATATGGTTTCAGAGTATATGCTAATGTATTTTATTCATAAATATGTGTCGGAAAATCAAATTGATTTGGAAGCAATGTGGGGGGAGATAAGCGGATTACAAACGAAAGTAGAGTATATTACCGTATCAGATAGTTACTACGAAATAAGTGTGGGGGATGAAATTGTTTTAGTTGAACAGGATGATTTATATTGGAAATAATGATTGAATGCAATAGTTCAGTGTATATTGTCAAATATATATAAGCTGGAGAAATACAAAGTTTAAAGAACTGATATGGGGGGGGTAATGATAAATATGAGAATTGATGAATTATGCCAAGATAAATATATTTATCTTGATTGGAATGTAGTTAAGAACATGATTAATCCAAGAAATGACAAAAAAGAATTGGATGAAGAAATGAAAAGAATAATCTATTTTTTGAGGAAAAAATATAAATTCCCGTATAGCCATGGTCATATTAAGGACAGAGCAAACCATTATGATGAGAAATACAGAGAAGATGTAAAAGCAGATTTTAGCTTTTTTGAGAGTATAACAGATTCTTTTTGCCTTGTTAGATGTGATGAATTAAATAAATTTGTAATGATAAAAAAACCAATAATGGATTTCTTCGATGAAGAAATAGAGGAAGAAAAAAACAGAAGAGGATTTAATTTTCAATATTTTTTGAACCCAGAAGCTTCATTTAGGGTTGATATGAGTAAAATAAATAAAGATCATCCATTATATGAAATGCTTGAGAGAAGTAATGGAATTTACAATCCTTTTTCTATGAGTGAATTTCTTGAAAAACTATATAATGAAATATTTGTGAATGCCGATAAATACAAAAAGTTTAGGGCGTATATGGAACAATTTGAAATAAACAAAGAAGATGCAAGGAACCAACAGAATAGTCTGAAAGATCGAGACTATTTAGATTTTTTATTGTTACATATGGAGCCTTTTTTGGAATCAATGTCATATGATGTTCTTGAACTACAAAAGAAATGGAAATCTATTGCTGAGAATTGGTTTTCGATGTATCACAAAGAAGTATGTTTAGAACTTCTTTTAACCAATGGGTATGGGCTATTAGATTTACATCCTAAATTCCATGATAAATTGAAAAAAAATAAAAATACCCTTGATAATATAGTAAGAGATGGTAACCATGCATACTATGCATCGGAAGCCTGCTATTTTGTATCGGAGGATGGGCATACTCGTGAGAAGACTCAGTTTCTTTATGATGTTTACGGAATAAAAACCAAGGTTGTAAGTGAAGCGGAATTCATAAATCATTTTTGTTGATTAGAATTACAGCGTCAGGGCAGTTATAAGTCGATAGATTTGTAGCTGCCCTTTTTTTATTGCTTTTGGACATGATGTCCAGAAGCGGAAAGGAGAGTTATGAGGTATTTATTACATCGGCTGTATGTTCCACCTTAGCGGAGCATACGCACATGGAAATGTAGATTGGAGGTACTTATGCAAGAGGAAGTAACGCAGAAAACAATCGCTCTTGTAATTAAGACCGCTAAACTGGATGCCAACGTCTTGAAGGCTGCAATGTGGATGTATCTGAACCACCGCAGGCAGAAAGCACAGAAAACGCATGGTAAAACTTCTGTGAAAAAGCTGGTTGGCGAAGGCACGGGAGTTTCGTCTATCGAAGTGACGGATGGCAATATCAAATCCTTTGAGCGGGTAGCTCGTAAATATAATGTTGATTTCGCCGTCAAGAGAGACAAGACAACGAACCCGCCGAAATATGTGGTATTTTTCAAGGGCAGGGATGCCGATGCAGTAGCACAGGCATTCAAGGAATTTGTTTATGGTAATGAGAAATGAAAGGGCAGGACTTCCGTAAGGGAGAAACTGAAACGCTTTAGGGATGCAGTATCACAGAATAAGAACAGAGAACGGAGCCGGGAAAAGAATAAGGACAGGGGGCAGAGCCTTTGAGTAACATCATTGAAGGCATAACCAAGGATCTGAAAGCTATCCCGAAAAATCTGAAAGCAAAAGCAGGCGGTATGGATACCAAGAAGCTGGTGCTTTTGAATCTCACCTATATCTTTGCTGGGTATAAAATGTCAAGACCGAATGTACAAAAAATATTATATAAAAATGTACAGTTAGTCTGTTTGTCTTAAATGATCTTTTAGCCTATATGATTTTCCTGATATGGGCACTACATGTGCAT
>NZ_JACOPD010000008.1 GCF_014287955.1 Lachnospira hominis (ex Liu et al. 2021)
TGTTATTAACTTTACCGGCATAATATTCTGTTCTGGCTTCATCCATAACAGTCTTCATGTTATCTGTAACTATTTCATCCGGAATGCCACCAAGTGTTTCAAATGCATCATCAAGAAACAAAAAGAGTATATCCTGTGTTTTAGAAAGTGAAACCCTGTATACTCTGAATCTTGAATATGAAAGCAACAGGACAAAAATATTCACTTCTATAACTTCACCTGAAGAAAGAATAAACGGAATAGATTCTTTCCAATCAAGCTGAGCCTGTTTACCCATAGGTGTTTCATATCTGACAGTAACCTTATTGGTATTTGATGGTCTGCTTTTTCTGAAATATGAATCGAATTCAGGATATTTCCTGAGATAATGACAGAAGTTACAATAAACGCCTTTAAAGCCATGATTATCAACCAAATATTGCCATAATACTTTTCTGTAGTAGAATACCTGCTGATTTTTATCTGATAACAACTCTGTAATAGTATCATAAAAAGATGTAATGCAATCATCACAGTTCCTTGTTTCTGGCTTTGTATATCCATTTATATATTTATCAACAGTTCGCCTATCTACCTCTAATTCTCTAGCTATTTGACTTTTATTAATCTTCAATGTGCCATCCTCCAAAAATGGTTTTAACTTGTACAGGTCATTAACACTTTCTATTCTTATATCTGTTATGATTTGATGCTTTAGCATCATTATGAGTTCCTCCTTGCAACTCACATATCATAACATTTGTACATTCTTATTTAATATTTATTGTACATACTTAAGTATAACTTTATATATTGTAAATATTATGGAGTGGTGTACATACTCTTTCATACAGGAATGCACATATCGGAATTTTGTGGTCTGACACTAAAGGATATTGATCTTGAGAAAATGACAGTGAATATCGATTACCAGTTGCGGAGAACATCGGATATGCAATATATCATCGAAACAACAAAAACAGATGCCGGAACAAGGGTTGCCGATCACAGAGGATGTGGCACAGATGTTTCAGGCAATCATCGAGGACAGGAATGCTCCCAAAGTGGAAAAATCCATTGATGGCTACAGTGGATTCCTGTTTTACTATGACAATGGAATGCCCCTTGTAGCAATGCACTGGCAGCACCGATTCAACCACATGGTCGGCAGATACAATGACATTTATCGGGTGCAGATGCCAAACATCACGCCTCATGTATGCCGACACACCTATTGCAGCAATATGGCAAAATCGGGAATGAATCCCAAGAAACTGCAGTACCTCATGGGGCATTCGGATATATCGGTCACAATGAATGTGTACACGCATATCGGATTTGATGATGCCGAGGAAGAATTGAAACGGATGTAAGAGTTTAGGAAAGCACAGGCAGAGGTTGGGCGGAAGAAGGAGAAACCGATGTCACAGAAGATGTTTAAGGTAATTTGATATGGAAGATAGGTAACGCTCTGGCTTATGCTGGGGCGTTTTTTCTATGGAAAAGAAGTGGAAATGACGATATAATAATAAATAAAGGAAATGAGTCTTTGATGGAGGTGCAATTATGAAAATTAGAATTCCCGATATAAATGATAACGAAAGTTTCATTGAAGGTAAGCAGTCAATAGTTTTATTAGGAGCTAATGGAGCGGGAAAAACTAGAATGAGTGTGTGGATTGATGAAAATAACCCAGAATTAAATGTACATAGAATTTCAGCACAAAAATCGCTTGATATGCCAGAATATGTAAGCCCAACTGAACTAAAAAAGGCGGAGGATCGTTTTTTATATGGAACTACTGATGATAATAGAATATGGCTTGAAAAGGATGGAAAAAGATATAGTCGATGGGGAAATAATCCTGAAACTCATATGTTGAATGATTATCAGCCTCTCATGGAATTTTTGATGACAGAAAATTTTGAAAAAAGTATTGAATACCGAGAAAAACACAAGGAAGGTAATCAAGAATTTGATAATGAGACGAAATTGGAAAAGATAAAGAAAATATGGGAAAAGGTGATAACACACAGAAGGTTACAAATTTCTGCTGGAAAGATTGAGGTTGAAAGTGTAGATGGTAATTCGGATAAATATAATGGTAATGCTATGAGTGATGGTGAAAGAGCAATTTTTCATTACATTGCTGAAGTAGTTTCAGCAAAAGATAATTCTTTAATTATTATAGATGAACCAGAAAATCATTTGCATAATTCAATATTAGAAAGACTTTGGAATGAGATAGAGGCTGAAAGACAGGATTGTGTATACTTATATATAACACATAATTTGGATTTTGCCAGAACTAGGAATAATACACAAATTGTTTGGATAAAAAATAT
Source organism: Lachnospira hominis (ex Liu et al. 2021) (assembly GCF_014287955.1). Taxonomy (GTDB): domain Bacteria; phylum Bacillota; class Clostridia; order Lachnospirales; family Lachnospiraceae; genus Lachnospira; species Lachnospira hominis. Next base: position 2,325 of record NZ_JACOPD010000008.1, read on the forward strand.
GATTGATAAACAAAAGTGGGATTATGAATTATTAAATTCAAATGATTTTTCAGATGATTTATTACTTGAGATATTAGGTAATAGGCATGGAGTATTGTTTGTGGAAGGAACACCGGATAAAAGTATTGATCGAAAATTGTATTCTAGGTTATTCCCTAAATATAACATTATTCCCTTAGAGGGGTGTGCGTCAGTTATACAAGCTACAAAAGCATATAACAAATTGCCAATGTTACATTACAAGACAATAAAAGGAATTGTTGATAGAGATAGAAGAACTGAAGGTGAGATAAACTCGCTATTGCAGGATAAAATATATGTACCTTCTGTTGCGGAGATTGAAAATTTATTTTTGATTCCACAAGTTATTGAACTGGTTGCTAGAAAGCAAAGTATTGAGAATGTAGATGTTTTGTTAGAACAAACGAAAGAAAAAACAATAGAATTTTTGAAGTTACATTTAGAAGAACAAGCGTTGTTGTTTACAAAGAAAAGGTGTCAAAATACAATTAATAATGTTTGTAACCAATCAACACAAACAATTGATGATTATAAAACATCTTTAGATGAAATAGTAGATAAGGTAAAACCGCAAGAAGAGTACAGTAAGGCATGTAAGCAATTACAGAAAATTGTAGATGATAAAGATTATCTTGCATCGCTTAGAGTGATAAATAATAAAGGCCTTTTGCCTTTTACAAATGTGTCAAATGCGTTTGGATGGAAAAAGCAAAATTATATTGATTATGTAATTAGGTTGCTTGGAATCCAAGATGGTACTTCAGAGGAGTTGTGTAATATATTTGGAAATTATGTTACATTGGGAGACTAAAAATGCCTTAGTAGTAAGAATCTTCGTTTTACTACCAATTTTACTACTAACAGGTAGTAACAACTTGCTCCATCTTGCCCTATTTTGCCAAGAGTGCAGCAAAAATACACATTTACAAATCCCTAGAAACCTTCGCAAAACGGGGCATTCCAGGGCAAATCAAGGAGAAACAAAACTATGATAAAAATACAAGAAACGCCTGTGGCGATTCTTTTTATCTGCCACGGCAATATACGTGTATTCGCCTGAAATGCCCGTAAAATCAGGGCTTTCAAAAACTAACAGGATAATTTACCCCTGTTTTGCCCCTGAAATAGTAATGGAATTATAGGGCTACCCGATAATGATAACAGAATTGCCAAAAGTCTTATTGATATTCGCATTAAGCTGAGACCGTTTCTCAGCTTTTTTACGTTATAGAGAGATTATACGGATTTAGAATTACTAATGGCTTTAATGAACATAAGTTTAGATTAATTGCTGGGTGCTTTTGTTATAGAAAAATTTTGAAGAAGACGATATAATAAAAGCAACTGATTTTATTGAAATGAGAGAGTGCATGTAGAACATAGGATTTTATGATGAATATTTGTCACGAATGGGAAATTTAAAAGATAAGCCAGATTTGGCTACAGCATATAAAATAGAATATTTAAAAACAATAATAAAAGGTGATAAGGTTTATAAATTTATTTCATTTCAAGAAAATGCTGTAATTAAATTACAAACACGGAAAGAACAAAAAATATGGTTTTCTTTTTATAAGACACTGAATGATAATCATGAATTCCAAATTAATTATAAGATAAAAAAGTTAGTAGTAGAACTATAAACGGGGCGTAGTGAAGACTATATAAAGTTAATAACTAATTTTTTTACTGAGATGGGGTAGTAAATTTGGATTAAGTATATTAATTTGTAAAGTATTGGAGGTTTTGTTGTATGGCAACTCATATGAGTATAAGGTTAGCATGGCATAGTGAGGGATGGAATGGACATTTTTGTAAGAAGCCATGCGAGAATACCTATTGTATCGGACAACATTCATATCCGGGTAATTTGATTGCTAGCACCAGAAATCTGGAGTTTGAAACGGAGCACGCAGGAGAATCATGCTCAAAATATCCTTGTGGGGCAGCTTGTGGTTTGAGCGTTAATGCATTTGGTAAAGATTCAATTACAGTAGAAGTAGAACCACCATCTTTTTGGAAAGCAGGAGACGCAAATTCAATAAATATTACTTTGCCACCATCAACTGTTTGTACTTGGTGTTATGAAGTTATGTATAATGATGATGTTGAAACAAAAGGCGGGAGTACACAGAAGTACAATTATGATAAAAGGAAGGCTGGTGCAGAACGATATTTTGCACAGTTTGAGCCAGAGAAATCCTTGATTTTTTATTATGCGGGATATAGCAATCCTTTTAGTGAGGATGAACAAAATAACTATGTTATTGTGGGTATTTCTCGGGTAAAGAAGATTGGTGATACATATTATTACGATAATACAAGTGAAGAAGTTAAAAGAAAGTATTCAGGTGGTTTCGTATGGCAGAAGCCAGTTACTTCAACATATCCTAATGAAGGTTTTTGTATTCCTTACTGGAAATATATGGATGATGAAGATTTAATTGAGAAACTTGTAATAAAACCGCAGAATAAATCACCATTTAAGTATGGAAGCAGAGAGGTTAGTAATGACGATGCTATTGAAGTTATAAATCAGTTAATAGCAGTTGTAGAAACTCTGATTGAAATAGAAGATGATTCAGAGGATTGGAGTAAGAGAAAAGAATGGTTGAATAGTGTCTTGAGTGAATTGTGGACTGCTAGAGGACCATTTCCAGGATTTCCATCAATTATGGAATATATGGGACTTAATAATCTTATATCCAAGTATATTAGTCTTACCGTTAATTCAGAAATGAAACGGTTTAGAGATGATGTAAGGTCGTTCGTTGATGGTAAAATCGATGTAGTTGCAGGAATTGCACCATCTAAGGCTGATATGAAAAAGATTAGACGAGAATATCAGTTGCTTGGTAAAACTACTACAGATTTTATGTTTGATATATTGGCACGTTTTGATCTTAGGGCAGATCAGGTCAAAGCTATTATTTCTGACGACAGAGAGAATGTATCTATTACAGCATCTATTAAAGAGATGGCGGAAAATCCATATATTATTTTTGAACAGTATGTAGGATATGACTCAGACGACACTATTCCATTTTATAAAATTGATAATGGAGTTATACCTTCGCCGGAATATGGTATTGATGAAATTTTGGATAATGGGTCAACAGAAAGATTTAGAGCTTTTTGTGTCGATGAACTAAATAAAATTGCTGCACATTCTTTTGGTAAAGCAGAATCGATATTAAAGATGGTTAATGCAAGAATAGATTGTTTGCCAGAGTGGAAGCACTATGTGTACAAGATGCAGAATTTTAATGTTGAACAAGATATTTTAGATGGCGCACTTGTACAGAAAAAAGCTGAAGATGACGTTTTATATCTTTATCTTAAATCAACATATGAAGATGAAAGAATTGTTGAACAGGTATTAAGAGATCTTGCAGAGCGACCTGACATTCAACTCAAGATGGCAATTACGCCAGAAAAATTTAAAAAGGGGTTAAAAGTTGAAGATTCGCCTCTTCTGGAAAAAGCGACAGATGAGTATCATAAGATTTTGGATCACCAGGCAAATATTTGTATGCAGATATTTGCAAAACCGCTGTGTGTGCTTTCAGGAGCTGCGGGTACTGGTAAAACAACAGTTATAAGAGCAATCCTTGAGAACATCGATAGAGTACACGGTGTTGGAACAAGTTTTTTATTATTGGCGCCTACTGGAAAGGCGGCAGAAAGAATTAAAACACAGACAGGTAAAAATTCATCTACAATACATTCTCATTTAGCGAAGTGTGGATGGATCAATAAGAATTTTACATTAAAGCGTAGTGGCGGAGCAACAAGTGAAGATGTAAACACTATCATTATTGACGAGTGTTCAATGATTGATTTGAATTTGTTTGCAACACTTATGCGGTCTATTAATTGGAACAGTGTTCAAAGATTAATTCTCATTGGTGATCCGAACCAGCTTCCACCTATTGGAAGAGGAAGAGTATTCGCAGATGCAATTGAATGGTTAAAAGAAGAATTTCCAGATAATGTTGGAACATTGATTGATAATATTCGTCAGCTTGTTAATACTGTTGAAGGTAATGGCCATGGTATACTAGATTTAGCTGATATATTCATTCAAGAACATCAACAGATGGAGAATGAAGATGAAACTTCTAAGCGTAAAGCAGCAAGAGAAGATTTGTTTGAACAAATAGTTGAAAATGGTAATGGAGACATAGACAAGGATTTGGGTGTTTATTTTTGGAATGAACAGGAAGAACTCGAAAACCTTCTTTCAAATGTTATGTTGCGAGATATGCAATTATATACAGGAATGGAATTAGATCCTAAAAATGTTGATAAACTTTGGCATCAGATGATTAGAGATGAAGAAGGAAAAAGTAATCCAGAAATAATTCAGGTTATTTCACCATATCGTGGAGAGTTTTATGGAACTGATTCTTTGAACACATTAATGCAAAGAACATTTAATCCTGATTGGAGTAAGAAACAGCTTGATGGAATTGGATATTACGATAAGGTAATTCAGTTTAGAAATAGACCACAGTCAGATCCCGCGTATGCGTACCAAGACGCGTCGAGAAAAAATATAAAATCTGAAATTTTCAATGGTGAGATTGGACTTACGATGATTCACGGATTAGATTCGTATGCTCCAAAGGGGCAGCAACCTAAGTATAAATGGCAAGGCAATGTTGAAAGATTACAGGTTGCATTCTCAGGGAAGACCAGACAAGGATTGAGATATAACTTTGGAAATAAGCTTGGGCAGGATGAAGATGGCAAGTGGATACCTGAACAAAAAGTAATAGATAACCTGGAATTAGCCTATGCAATAAGCGTTCATAAATCTCAAGGTTCAGAGTTTGATTATGTATATATAGTAATTCCTCATAAGGAAAGCCATTTGCTCTCTATGGAGTTACTTTATACTGCTATAACTCGTGCACAGAAAAAAGTTACGATTTTTATTCAGCAAGATATAAGTACGCTTACAACATTGAGTCATATGGAAAAGTCAGCGGTGAGAAAGATTAATTCATCCGTATTTAAATTTACGCCTTTACCAGACGTTGTTTTGTATGCTGGTTCAAAGTGGTATGAATCTGGGAAGAAGATAGCAACACTTTCACAATATTTTGTAAGGTCAAAATCTGAAGCCATTATTGTAAATTTACTTGTAGACAGGGAGATTCCATTTAAATACGAAGAGCCATTATATGCTCCAGATGGAACAATGTTTTTGCCTGATTTTACAGTTACATTTAGGGGAGAAGAATATTATTGGGAACATATCGGAAGAATTAACGATCCCCAATATATGGCACATTGGACTCGAAAGGAAGCCTGGTATAATAGGCATTTTCCTGGCAGATTGTTAATTACATTTGAAGGAAACGAGCTTACTACAGATGCGGTTGCATTGATTGAACAGCATAAGTAGATGCGTGAATTACTGTAGAAGAGAGGTGTGTTAGATGAATAAGAAAGAAGAAACATACTTTTTAGCTTTATCAGAAGATAGATCTGAAATAGCTAATGTTCTAGACCGACGTGCTGTTAGAGGATATAAGGATAGTGTTGTTGAGAAATATTCTGATCAGGCACACTTTATTTATGAATTATTGCAAAATGCGGATGATGCCTGTGCAACAAGGGCTAGATTTATACTTGAAGAAAATAGGCTTATTTTTGCACATAATGGTTCAAGACATTTTTCTGTATCTAACCCTGCAAATGAAGATGTGGATTCAGAGAATAAAACATTAGGTGATATTAATGCTATCACTTCTATTGCTAACTCAAATAAAACAGGGGCATCAATTGGTAAGTTTGGTGTTGGATTTAAGGCTGTATTTCAATATACTCAAACTCCATATATTTATGATCCGAATTTCAGGTTTAAGATTGAAAGATTTATTGTACCGGTTATGCTAACAGATGATTTCCCTGGCAGAAGATTTGATGAAACATTATTTGTATTTCCGTTCAATCATCATGAGAGAGATGCAGCGGAAGCTTATAGTGACATATCTAATAAATTAAGAAATCTTTCGTATCCTTTATTATTTTTGACACGTTTAAAGTATATCGAATTTGAATTTGATAATGTTCTTGGTTTGTATGGGAAGGATATAAAGGAAACAATAAAACTTGATGGGACAATTGCTGAGCATATGATTCTTACTCAGAATGCAGGTGATGATTTATATGATGAGGATTTATGGCTCTTTTCTCGTCTAGACGAATGTGAACGTAGATATTCAGTTGGGTTCTTTGTGGATAGGGAAGGACATCTGAGACCTGTTAATGAACCTGCATTTTGCTTCTTTCCAACTAAGGAAGTTACAAATTTGAATTTTATTTTACATGCGCCATTCCTGTTGACAGATAGCCGTGAAGGTATTCGTGCGGGGGTTGTTCATAATGATAAGATGATAAAAAGATTAGCGGATTTGGCTGCTGATTCTATGGAGTATCTTAGAGATATTGGTGTGAAGAAATCTAATCGTTTAATCAACGATAATATTGTCGAAATTATTCCAGTTGATGAGAGTGACTTTAGCGATCCATCTGATAAACGTAAGGTGTCATTCCTTCCATTTTATGAATCAATAAAGAAGAAGTTTGAAGTGACAGAGCTTATTCCTACATTGGATGACTATGTTATGCCAGATAATGCATATTGGGCAGCAGTACCTCAGCTTGCACAATTGTTTTCAAATGTTCAGCTTGGAGAGATAACAGAAAACAAAGATGCTCAGTGGGCTTTTGTATCTTTGGGACGTGATGAAGTTCAGAGAAATAACAAGGCATTATTTAACTATATTGAAGACTTAGTAAAAACAAATCTTAATGAAGATGCGATCATAAATGGTAGATCGAGAGATTTCTATTATAACCGTGTTTTAGGCGTAAGACAGTCACTTGAAAGTGTAAAAGGTATAACTGGTACATTTATTGAAAATCAGGAAATAAGCTGGTTACATGAGTTTTATAAGTGGTTATCGGAGACAAAACATAGAATGGATGTTAGTACAGATAAACCTATTTTTTTAGATCAGAATGGGAAAGCAGCTGCAGCTTTTGATGATGAAGAACAGTTGATTTTATTTTTGCCTGTCAAAGGTGTTGAGGGATACAAGGTTGTAAATGAAGAACTTCTAAAAAATAAAGATACTCTTGAGTTTATTAAATCGATAGGGGTTAAACAGCCTTCATTAAAAGATCAGATTTATAATATCATTTTGCCTCAATACACTAATGAAGCAGATATTGACACAAATCCACATTTTATGATTTTCTTCAATTATTACTGTAAGTGTTCAAATGAAGAGATAGAAGAATTTATAGATCTTATAAAGGCATATGATTTTTTGACGTTTTATGAGGATGGAGTTGCGTATAGAGGTCGTGCTTCAGAAATGTATATGCCTACAGATGAACTTGTTAGATATTTTGAAAGCAAGCCTTCAACTAGATTTATTGATTTGGATAGTTATAAATCAATGGTTGGTCGTGAACGTGAGAAGTATTTAATTTCATTTCTAACAGAATTAGGAGTCAAATCGTCACCATCTGTGTACACAGAAAGGAATGATGGGTATTATAGTCAGTCATCGGAGAATTTTGTAGATGGTTTGAGAGAAATAATAGAATCTGTTGAAGAATCAAAGGATTCAGATTTGTCTGCCTTTTTGTGGAAACAGCTATGTGTAATGGTTGAAACGAATAAGCTGAATTATTATGTCCTAAAAAAGACATTAAGAACAAGACCAGATGGACGTTATAAGTTTAGAACGGAATATGAGGATTCATCTACTAAAGTTGATTTGACTAGCAAGAAATGGCTTGTTAATAATGAAGGTGTATTTGTGGTTGCAAAAGAACTTACAAAGGGCGAATTATCTTCAATTTATGATATTGAAAATGAAGGAGCGGCTAGTCTGTTAGCTATTCTCGATATTTCGGATGTTGGACAATATAAGGATGAAAGTGAAGATGATAGTTACTTGACCGACACTCAACGTGAAAAGATAGAATTTGCAGATAAGTTGAATGCTTTGGGAATCAATGAAGATGACTTGGAGGACTTCAAGGAGTTTAAGAAACAAAAAGAAGCTCAAAAACGAGTTACTGAAATAGAACATAATTCTAGAAATGGTTCATCAAATGGTGGACAAAAGAATATCGAAGCTGAAGATATAGATGATTTACTTGACGATGAAGAAGATAAAGAAACTTCAGAACCAAAGGAAAAAAAGAAAATAAATAAAGCAATTACAGATGTTATTAAGGATATTGCAAGAAGGACTAAGGAAAGAGGTACTGAAGTATTCGTTTCAGAAATAACAGAAGACGATGATACGGATGAAGATGAATTAATGCCTTCTGCTATAGATTACAGTAAGAAGATAGAACGTGCAAAACAGAAAAGTGCAGCGGAAATTGATAAGATTACTTATTTTGAGGAATTACAGAAAAAGGTTCTTTCAACAGAAAGATACTCATATGGCTGGTTTACGACATTGCTTGAGATGGAGAGTATTAATGGTGATGAGACTAACTCAAGAAGTAGGGAGGTATATATAAGTTTTGCAAAGGTAGAAAAAGAACCAGGCACTAAACGTACATTAGTGTTGAAACACCCGAATCAATACATACCACAGTTTATGGAGGATTTGTCTGATATTCCTTTAGTACTTCATATGGGTGATCAGACAAAAACTGTTGCTATCGAGGTTGCAAACATTAAGTCATATACGCTTCGAGTAAAAATGAAAAATACAGAGGCTATTGATGATATTGATTTGAGCATGGTTACATCTGCAACTATTGATGCTAAAAGTCCTGCTTTCTTACTTGAAGAATTGCGTAAGCAGTTTGCAGAGTTTGAATTTGATGATGATTATAATATGCAGGAAAATTTGTGTGAGAATATCGAGTTTGTATTTGGCCCTCCAGGTACAGGAAAGACAACTCATCTAGTAAAGAATGTTTTACTGCCTATTATGAAAAATAGTAGAGAATGTAAGGTCCTTGTGTTGACTCCTACTAATAAATCAGCAGATGTCCTTGTAAATCGAATCATGGAAGTGTCTGGAAGTGACACATCATATAATGATTGGTTAGTAAGATTTGGTGCTACAGGTGAAGAGAAAATTGAGCAGAGTCCAGTGTTTAGAGATAAAACTTTTGATATAAGAACATTGGTAAAGAATGTCACAGTCACTACGATAGCAAGATTTCCTTATGATTTTTTTATGCCAGATGGTGCAAGAATATTTTTGAATGGAATGAATTGGGATTACATTATTATTGATGAAGCATCAATGATTCCTCTCGTAAATATTGTATATCCTCTTTATAAAAAGACTCCTAAGAAGTTTATTATTGCAGGCGATCCTTTTCAGATTGAACCGATTACATCTATTGACCTTTGGAAGAACGAAAATATATATACAATGGTACATTTGGATTTATTTGTTAAGCCGGAGACGATACCATATCAGTATAAAGTGGAATTTTTGACAACACAGTATCGTAGTGTTCCTGATATTGGAGATGTTTTTAGTAACTTTGCGTATGGAGGTATTTTAAAGCATTATCGTAGTGCAGATAGTCAAAGACCTTTGAATGTAGGTAATGACCTTGGAATTGAGACACTGAATGTGATCAAGTTCCCTGTAAGTAAATATGAAAGTATTTATCGCTGTAAAAGATTACAACATAGCAGTTCCTATCAGGTTTATTCAGCAATATTTACATTTGAATATGTTAGTTATTTGTCACGAGCTATAGCAGAAAACAATCCTGGAGAGTTATTTAGAATTGGAGTTATTGCACCATATAGAGCACAGGCAGATATGATTGACAAATTATTGGCATCAGAGAATTTTCCAAAAGAAGTTAATGTTCAGGTTGGGACAATTCATGGTTTCCAGGGTGATGAGTGTGACATTATATTTGCAGTATTTAATACACCGCCATCAATATCAGCGTCAAAGGAAATGTTCTTAAACAAGAAGAATATCATTAATGTTTCTATTAGTAGAGCGAGAGACTATTTATTTATTGTAATGCCGGATGACAAAACAGAGAATATTGATAATCTTCGTTTAGTTAAGAAAGTTGAGGGGCTTATTCAAAGTACAGACGCATGGAATGAATTTGCATCACCAGATTTAGAAGATTTGATGTTTGGTGATTCTAAATACTTGGAGAATAATGTCTTTTCAACCAGTCATCAAAGTGTAAATGTTTACTGTTTGCCTGAAAAAATATATGAAGTAAGAACGGAAGACACTGCTGTCGATGTTCAGATTCATAGAGCAGTAGGTCAAGCTGTACCTATAGAAAAGACAGCTAATAAGATATCAGAAGATTATGATTCTTATAATTTGGATAAGGCATTAATACCAGAAAAATTGAGAAGAAAAGCGATAGATCTTCATGTAAGAGGGGCTATAAATGGCTGGTGCTATTTGGTGCCTTATGAGGGAAAACTGAAACACTTCACTGTCAAAAAGACGGTTGGAATGTTTATTCCAATAATGAGAAATGGACAGGAAAAAATGGTTAGTGTTTCTGTTGTTGAGGAGGAGAGAATTATTTATATATCCTCTGATATGTTCAAAATATATGAACAAGGGTTAAGAGAACCTAAAGGAATTAGACTGAAAAAGAGTTTTTGTTAATTTCTGAGTTGTTTAATAAGGAAAAAGTTAATATGTAAACAAGCTTAAATAATATTTAATATAGTACTGAAATATTATTTGTAATATGAAACAAGCTCATATATCCCTTAGCCACTAAGGGCACACTTCTATACCTACCTATACGGCAGGTGATGTGCGCCCTCATTTTATTTCGGGAGTTGCGGGATAAATCCCGGTCAAGGCTAGGCCTTGCACAGACGAGGGCTGCTATCCATACACGCGGTAAACTGCTATTTTCTCTTCTTTTTGCCACGTCCGTTTCCTTTGGTAGATTTGAATGCTGTGGAATACCGTTCCACAATATCCATAAAAGTCTTGAATTCGTAAGGATCCATTTTCGTAAAATTCATTTGAAAAAGTTTGCTGTATGTCAGCATCTGCTTTTGGGTTATGCTGTCTGCTTTCTGGACTTCCTCACAGGTATCCATGAATTCATCAAAAACAGTATCATCACTTCCGGTATTGGAATCTTTTTTATGTAATTCACGTAGATTTTTTGCAATCGCAGAAATATCATTTCCCAACAGATTATCAAAATAATTATCTTCATCAATGAGAGCTGCCTTTAGTGAGCACATATAGTGGTCACTGTCAGAGAGTGCATATTTGTTTTTTATCATTGCCCGGTTGTGTTCTATGTATTTGTTCATATTGCGAATCTGAGCAGATGCCAGATTGTCAACATAGATTTCAAGGTCAGATAAAAAATCTGGAAAATGAGGATCCTTTATCATTTCACAAATCAGTCGAACATTCAGATTGTGTTCTTTTAGCAAATCTATCGTATCATCATCCAGACCGAGTTCATCAACAGGGAAAGGATGGCATTCACGGTTTTCTGTAATACCCAGTAAGTAATCACTGGTTACTCCATAGAAGCTTGCCAGAGTAATGATTACATTCACGGTAATCGCATTCTTGGTATCATCGCTTTCGTAGCTGCCTAGAGCAGATTTTGAGATTCCAGTTTTTTCGGATAGTTCTACGAGAGAGAGTCCTCGTTCGGTTCTTAAATCTTTTAACTTTTCCTGTAGCGTCAATTTACAATTCATATAGCAGAGTCCTTTTTATTTATAGCGATTAAATCCCTTTTATTATACAACAGAACATATGTTCCTATCAAGATGAATTTCCAAAAGAGTGGAAATTTTTATTTTTTTGCAAAAAATCCTACCTTTCGGATATATGGGAAATGCACTTTGAATTTGAGAAAATCTCTATACAACTTCATGAGCATTCCAAATCACTACCGCATCGGGGAAGTCAGCGATGATCCGGAAATAATTCGGAGAGCCGGCCAAGAGCGTGATAACGGCACAGTCCAAGATAGTCTATAAAGCTAAAGAAACCAGAGGTTACCTGCCAGGAAATGATGAGGGGAAATGACAAAAATGAATTTTGGATAGGGAGGATTTCAAATGGAAGAAAATGAAAAGTTACACAAGATTCGTGTAGAACTTGAAAAAGCAAAAAAAGAAAAAAAGCAGGCAGAAAGGCAGATTGTAAGAGCAGAGAATCGTTTGAAGTATCGTGAGAATCTGAGCAGGAAGGCAAGAACACATAGATTAATTGTGCTTGGTGCGGTTATGGAACAGTATTTTCCGGAACTAAAAGAGTTATCGGAAGTACAGCTTGGTCAGATGATGGAGCATCTAGATATCAATGCACTTCATGGAGCGTTTAATAAGGCATTAGTAAATAGCAGACAGGAGGATTGCTGATGGCGATTTATCATTTTCATGTAACACAGGTTTCCAGAGGGAAGGGGCAGTCAGCAATCGCAGCAGCAGCGTATCGAGCTGGTGAAAGACTACAGGATCATTATTATGGAGAATATGCAGATTATACAGCAAAAGGTGGAGTGGTTTATACCGAGATTATAGTTCCAGAGTATGTGCCGGAGTCTTTTCGTGACAGGGAAATGTTATGGAATGAAGTAGAGAGGGTAGAGATGCATCCGAAAGCACAGCTTGCATATAGCTTTGATTTTGCACTTATGAATGAATTTTCAATGGAAGAAAACATTATACTTGCAAAAAGATTTATAAAAGAAAACTTCATTGCTAAAGGAATGATCGCTGATATGGCTGTTCATAATCCCGACAAAAAGGAAAGAGATAATCCTCATGTTCATGTGCTCTGTCCAATCAGACCAATGAATACGGATGGAACATGGGGAGAAAAGCAGAGAAGAGAATACCTTTTTGATGAGGGTGGAAAGCCTGTTCTTGACAGTAAAGGACATCAGAAATTCAATGCGGTTCCTACAACAGATTGGGGCAGACCAGAAACGCTGGAAACATGGAGGAAAGCCTGGGCGGATATGATAAACGACGAATTTCAGAAAAAAGGAATGCAGGAGAGGATTGATCACAGGAGTTATGAAGCACAGGGAATTATGCTGATTCCACAGATTCATGAAGGACCAAATGTACGAAAGATGGAGGCAAAAGGAATTCGCACAGAGAAAGGAAGCCTTAATCGTCTGATTAAAGAAATCAATCAGGGAATTCTTTTGTTAAAGGAAAAGGTCAAAGATATTATGGATGTTATTTCTGAACTATCGGAGGAAATGCATAGAAACGAGAAATCCACAAAATCAGATCTTCCACAGTGTCTACAAAAGTATTTTGCGGACAGAAATGAAATGGCTGAATCTTATAGTTATGGAAAAAACAAGGCAAGAAAAACAAATTTGAAGAAAATGGCGGAATTATTGGTTTATCTGGAAGAACATCATATTTCGACGATTGAAGAATTAAATGAGCATGTGAAAGGTAAGAAAGCGGAGCTTGGAATACTGGGGCAAGTAAATCGTCGGAAGAAAGCGGATATTGCTGAATTCAAGGAAAATCTCAGATATTTAAACTGGTATGAAGAAGGAATCCCGGTAATAGGTGAGATTGAAAAAAGAAAATTCAATAAGGCAAAGGAGCGCATCAAAGCAGAGAATGGCGATACGCTTCGCAGATATCATATAGCAAAAAGAATTCTCACAGAAAAAGGTCTGTTAGGAAAAATGGATAAAACAGCCTTACAGCAGGAAATCAGCAGATTGAAAGCTGAAACAAAAGAAAATTATGCAAGGTATAAGACACTGTCGAAAGATATTAAACAGCTTCAAGATATCTGTATGCTTTCTCAGAAACCCAAAGAACAGAAGAAGCAGAAAGCGAAGGAGGAGAACATTTTATGAGATTATTTGAAGCAGTAAAAGCAAATGTAACTGCAAGTCAGGCAGCTGCTTATTGCGGATTTACACCTAATAGGTCAAAGATGATTTGCTGTCCTTTCCATAATGATAAGCACCCAAGTATGAAAGTTGATAAGAGATATTATTGCTTTGGATGTGGAGAACATGGAGACGCCATAGATTTTGTGGCAAAGTACTATGGTTTAGCACTTAAAGAAGCAGCGATGAAACTGGCGGATGATTTTGGAATCGATTATGACAGGAAGATACCGGCATCTATAGAGATAAAGAGGGCGCAGATAAAACAGAATCAAGAGAGATTGCAAAAAAAGCAGATTCGGGATTTGTGTAAGGAACTGTCGGAATTGCATTCTTTCTTAAGAGAAAAGAAGCAAAAGCCGGTAACAAACGGAAATTTTACAAGCCTGAAATCCTATATTGATGACTTTGAATATGTGGATCATCTCTATGAATATTACATTTTGGAAGCATCAGATCAGACGAAAAAACAGGAGTATAAGCATATATTGGAGGAGGTTATAAGAATTGAGCGAAAATACGGAAAAGAATACAACGGGCGAAGTATACAGGATGTTGGAATTGTCGGAGAAAAACAAGCCATTTAATACAATTGATAATGCAGTTTTAATACTGAATAATGATCCGTTATTTGCCGGAAATATCAAGGATAATCTTTTTAGGGAAAGAATAGAATTGGATGGAAATATGCCGTGGAGCAGGAGCTATGTGGATGTAACGGATAAGGATGATATTCATATCAGGCATTATATAGAAAAGACGTATCACTACAGGAATGATAAGGCTGTGCGTGATGCTATGCAGATTGTGGCAACGGAGAATGAATACCATCCAGTCAGAAATTGATTGAAATCGTTGGAGTGGGATGGCACAGAGCGTGTGCGATATGCATTGCCTCATTTTTTGGGAACATCTGGAAGTGATTATGAGTATGAATGTCTGAAACTTTTTATGCTAGGGGTTATTAGCAGAGTATTTAAACCGGGATGTAAGTTTGAATATATGTTATGTCTTGTAGGTGGACAGGGAGCCGGAAAATCTACATTTATAAGATTTATGTGTATGCAGGACAGATGGTTTACGGACGATATCAAAAGACTTGATGATGATAAGGTGTATGAGCATCTTATGGGGCACTGGATATGTGAAATGGCAGAAATGCTGGCTGTTCTTAATACGAAGTATAACGAGGCTACCAAAGCATTTTTAAGTAAGCAATATGATAATTACAGAAAACCATATGGGACAAGGGCAGAAGATATTCCAAGACAATGTGTATTTGCAGGAACATCTAAAGTTATTAACTTTCTGCCACTAGACAGGAGTGGAAATCGTAGATTTTTACCTATTATGTGTGACGCATCCAGAGCGGAAGTACATATTCTGGAAAATGAAGCAGAATCACGCGTTTACATAGAACAGATGTGGGCAGAAATCATGGTCATATACAGACAAGGGAAAATCAGGTTGAAACTACCCAAAGGGATAGAAAAACATCTGATAGAGTACCAGAGACCATTTTGCAGGAAGATACCTGGACAGGATTGATACGGGAGTGGCTTGATCATACATCTAATCAGGTGGTATGTGTGCAGCAGATATATAACGAAGCACTTAAAGAATTGGGAAAGCCAAGAAATAGCGAAGCAAGGGAAATAGGACAGATTATGAATGGCACAGTTACGGGATGGAAGGCATATCCCAATCCGAGAAATATCCCTGGGTATGGAAAACAGCGTGGATGGATGCGCGTGGAAACAAAGTCCGGAAACAATGATGAAACATTTATGCCAGTTGAAGCAACACAGATGGAAATACCATTTGATGTAGAGAAATAGGGAATTTCAGGGAATGTATAACAATATGATGAAAAGAAAAATAAGTTTTATAAGTCTGTTGCCAGACTTTGTTGCCGGCAGCAGATAAGGAAGGGAGAAAGCGTGAATCAGGTTAATTTATATGTAGAAAGAAATATAACACAAAAAGAAGTACCAGCAATTGTGCCATTAGCTTATCAGGCTGTAGGTATGCTTAATCAGAAAATTGGTGAAGCACAGAGGATTGCACAGGAATTTAATAAGAAACAGATAACTTATGAGGAAAGAGTTCCATTGTGGAAAAGATATGCACTCAGTATTCAAGAGGCAGCCAAATATTTTGGCATTGGAGAGAAAAGGTTATATCAGATTATAGCAGAGCATGAGGAAGAGGATTTTATTCTTGAGATAGGAGCACATATTAAAATTAAACGTGAATTGTTTGGGCAGTTCTTAGATAAAGCGACATGTGTGTAGGTAGTGTCAGAATTCTGCCATAGTAAACCGGCAATTTTGCTATGTAAAAAGGGCTTCCCATATGATATACTTTTCGTATCGGGTAGTCCTTTTCTGATCAAGAAAGGAGACTAACTAATATGAGTGAAAAAGGGAGAGACAGCAAAGGACGTATATTACACCACGGAGAGGTTCAACAGAAAGACGGAAGATATCGATTTAAATATTATGACAGCACAGGAAAAGACAGATATTTATATAGCTGGCGCTTAGACAGGAATGATAAAACTCCGGCAGGAAAGCGTACAGGTCCATCACTAAGAGAACTGGAGAAAAAACTTCAGGCAGATATGTTTGACCATATTGTTACAAATGGCGGAAATCTGACAGTGCTGGAACTGGTTGAGAAATATATTGCAACACGAACCGGTGTCAGAAATTCTACGAGAGCTGGTTATAAAACTACAATCAATTTTCTCAAAAAAGATCCTTTTGGTAGTAGAAGAATCGATACAGTCAGGATTTCAGATGCAAAGTTATGGCTGATTGGATTGCAACAGCAGCATGGAAAAAGTTATAGTGTGATTCATTCTATAAGAGGTGTGCTTAGACCGGCATTTCGGATGGCTCTAGATGATGATTTAATCAGGCGTAATCCATTTGAGTTTGAATTGGCAACAGTGATTGTTAATGACAGTGTCACGAGAGAAGCCATTACACTGGAACAGGAACGGAAATATCTGGAATTTGTAAAGAATGATGCTCATTTTAAAAGATATTATGAAGGAATCTTTATTCTATTCAAAACCGGACTTAGAATCTCCGAGTTTGTAGGATTAACAATTAAAAATATTGATTTTACCAATCACAAGATTATCGTGGATCATCAGCTTATTCGGACAAGCGATATGACATACATGATTGAAGCTCCTAAGACAGAGAGCGGTGTGAGAGAAATTCCAATGACACCAGATGTTGAGGATGCATTTAGAACAATCATTAAAAATCGCAAGAAACCTAAGGTTGAACCAATGGTGGATGGTTATTCGGGATTCTTATATCTGGATAAGAATGACATGCCGATGGTTGCACTTCACTGGGAAAAATATTTTCAACATATCTTGCAGAAATATAACAATATCTATAGAGTGCAAATGCCAAAGGTGACACCACATGTGTGCAGACATACGTTCTGCTCCAATATGGCGAAAAGCGGAATGAACCCAAAGAGCCTGCAGTATATCATGGGACACTCGGATATCAGTGTTACCTTAAATACTTATACACATGTAAAATTTGAAGATGCACAGGAAGAAATGCGAAAGATACAGGCTGTGTAAACGCACAGGGGCAAAACAAGATTTTATACCCCTGTTTGTGCCCCTAATACTGACGATATTATGCCGGATTATGAGATGATATGCGATTAAATTAAAATGTAAGAAATCTGGAAAGCCAGTAAAATCAATATATACAGACTTATGCGAGGTTATACGAAGATGATAAAAATATTATTTGTTTGCCACGGCAATATACTAACCTTGATTAAAAATACTTGAGTTTACAGTGTTTTGGGGATGTTACAGTAGATTTTACCAACGATTTACCAAAGCTATTTGAGTAGTGGATAAACTACTCAGGATATGTAAAGAGAAGTATTATAAAAGAGTCCTAGCAAAGAAAAATCCGCAATTTAGCGGATTTTTTTAATACGTTCATTAAATAAAAGCAATCTGTTAATCTTATCATCATAAAATTCTTTTTGCTGTTCAATCACAGCTTTATCATTATCCTCATAGGAAATTAAATCCATCTGTTGTTTACAATTTAGATAAGAACAAATAGCTTCATTTATTTGTGAATCTTCAAATGTCATGTGTATGCTGCTGGGGATGTAGTTGCCATCTTTATCCTTATCAGCAGATATTTTCAATGAAGATTGTTCATTAAGCTTCATAACCAAAGAAAGAACATCACTAACGGTATTAATATCGTAATCAAGAAATACAGTTACGCTAATGCCAAGAGCTTCAGCTATTTTTTGAAGTTGATCTGGTTTTGGATTGCGTTCACCGCTTTCATATTTCTTTATGGTAGATAAATAAATACCGGACTGTTTTGATAATTCGTCCTGTGTCATATCTTTTAATTTTCTATATTTTTGAATTTTACTTCCAATTGAATGTCTATTATCCATTAATAATCACCTCAAACAAATTGATATGAATATTTTAACACAGAGTTCACAAAAGTGGTACATTATTTTGAAAATATATTGACAACCACAAATGTGGACTATATAATAAAAATGCGAACAGACCACAAATGAGGACTAACATAAAAAGAATAGATATGTTGAAAATACTTCTTTTGGCGAAGTTCAAGGATTCAAAATTTTGCTATATCATAATCCTGCGAGTTGCAAAGCAGCTCATACAATTGAATAACAATTACAGATATAGTGATAATTCCGGTTCAGATACCTGATGGAAATCAAATATACTTGCGAAGAGTGCTGAAGGATTGAGAAATGAAAGTGGAGCGAGTAAGGGTAGTCAATACTGTTGCGGAAGGATAATAAACTATGAAGGTGTTCAAAGGGAACTTCCTGGCTCTCGAAAAGGCGGTAGAGAGGATAGCATTATTTAATTTAACTTAATGCGTCGTAAACGCAGATGCGGCTTATCTGTAATTCCTATGTGTGCAGGCAAATGGGAAAAAAGCACACCTACATGGCATGAGCCGTGTAGAAAGCAGGTAAGTAGTGAATGAAATTAACTTTTAAAGGTGTGGATATAAGCACTGAGGAAAAGTTCGTCAGCTACATTAATTCACTGAACACAGCGATAATGAAGCAAAATGCCATGAATGAAATCAAGCAGGATTTATATGATGTTTCTTATTTGAAAAAGCGTTACCGAAAGATTGTAGCCAGAAATGAGAAAGCATTATTTATGGCAGAGCACGAATGTTTGAAATGTGTTTATTTCCAAAGACTGGCACGAAAATGTCAGGCAAATTGTAAGTGTCTCTTAGAAGAATCTACGGAAGGAGGCGTATTTACATGAAGCTATGTTGGATTGTAGTGTTGGTCGGAATAAGTATCATCCTGGTTTTTCTATATTCATTAGTTGCAATGTCGTCCAGAACAGAGAGGTTTATTGAGCAGCTTATGGAAGAGGAAGGGAGAAAAGATACAGATGAGCAGGATATGGAAGCAAATATTACGGAAGGGAAGGAGAGACAGGAACATGAATAACAAGTTAGAAGTAATCGGCATTGATCATGGATGGTCAATGATGAAAACAATCTCTCAGGTATTTGTCACAGGTGTTAAGGAGATTACAACAACTCCGGCACTTTTCGGCGATGTACTTGAGTATGAAGGAAAGTTCTATAAGGTTGGAACTGTGAGGCAGGAAGTAAAGGATACCAAGGTCGAAGATGACAGCTTTTATCTTCTCACTCTTGCAGCAGTTGCTAAGGAACTTAAAAGAAGAGGTCTTGCAGAGGCAAAGGTATTCCTTGCTGTAGGACTTCCACTTACAAGGTTTGGAGCTGAGAAGAATGATTTTATCAAGTACCTGACAAAGAATAAGCGGGTGAGCTTCAAATATGAGAATGAGCCGTATCATATCGAGATTGATGATGTGGCAGTATTCCCACAGTGCTATGCGGCAGTAGTGGACAAGATTCCTACAATGGCAAAGAAAACGCTGATAGTAGATATCGGTAGCTGGACAATCGACATTATGCCGGTAATCAACAAGTCACCGGATGAATCAAAGTGTGTGACGATACCAAAAGGTCTTATTACCTGTATGCGTTCTATCAATGAACAGTGTGTAAGACAACTTAACGGAGAGGTAGACGAGTCAGAGATACAGAACATCATGCGATATGGCAGGTCAGATATTGATGATGAATACTTTGCCATTATTAAGGCAGAGATAGAGGATTTTGTTGATAAGGTATATAACTCAATCCGTGAGTTTGGGTATAACTTAAAGACTACACCGATTGTATTTGTCGGAGGCGGGGCAGTTGTGATGAAGAATTTTGGTAGTCATGATGCTAAGAACATTTCCTATAACCTTGATGTAAAGGCAAATGCAAGAGGATATGAGCAGCTTGCCACAATGGGACTTAAAAGCACTAAGCGATTATCATAAGGAGGCAGATGATGGGAAGAAGACTTGAATATGAAGTAAAAACTTCTGTCCGCCTCAACATGAGCAATCCTCAGCATGTGAAAATCAATGATGTGATTCAGAACCTTGATCCGAAGATTTTCAAATCTAAGAATCAGTTCATCATAGATGCGATTCAGTTTTACATTGATAATTATGGAAAAGAAACCTTTGTTATCAAGAAGAAGGAAAAAGAGAGGGCTGAATATATCCGGTCAGAAGATATTGATGACATTAAGGAAGAGGTCATTGAAGCAGCAACCAATGAGGCTAGAAAAGAGGTAATAAAGCTGTTAGGCGTAGTGATATCCGGGATGAATGTTGGTCAGCCGGTAATAATGCAGGCAGCCAATAGTGAAGCACAAGAACCTACAGAAGATGTTATGGACGATGCAGATGTTGCAGGACTTGCAATGGGATGGATGTCGAAAGGAGACTGATTATTATGAGAAGAGTTATGGGAGCCGTAGGAACAGTAATTTTAGAGATACTCAAGTGGATATTAAGGATAATTCTTGGAGCTTTGAAGCTGGTCTTAGGACTTGCCAGAATAATTCTTCTTCTATTCGCTATGGTGGCAAGGATATTTCTTTCATTCGTAAGAATGGGCACATTCTGAGAGGAGGTGAGCGTATGCAGGTAAAGGGTTTATTCTTAAATTACAAGAAAAACAGAAGACTTATGCAGTATTTCTTTAGAATAAGAGAGCTGGTATAATGAAAGGAGTTTAAGATGCACAGAATACGGGACAGTCCTATGTGTCCCGTGCATTACAGATAAATAGTTCACCGCAAGGGTGGATGGCACGGAACACAAAGCCCGTCCCTCTTGCGGAGAAGGGATGGGCGATTACTATGAAGAAGATAAGTATTATCTTATTATCCGCAGTACTGGTCTTTTCAATGGCTGCCTGTAATGGTGGTAAGGAAAAGGCTGATAATCAGACAGAGAAACAGACGGAAAGCGTAAAGCCAACTGAAGAAGCAGAAATGGCAACGGAAGCTGTCACAGAGGTCACAACCGAAGCTGGAAGCGAAGAGACAGAGAAAGATATTGCCGAGGTTAAAGATTCAGAAGAGAAGAATGATAAGGAAGATAACCGGTCCGCTGATAATGAAACTGCTTCAAGGCAGGAAGAAAAGCCAGAGCAGAATGACGAGCCGGAACAGAAAGCTTCAGTAAATGATAATGAGGAAGCTGGCGGAAATCAGAGTAATGCAGGTAATGGTGGTCAGACTACAGACAGTCCGAAAGACAATGTGAGCAATCCACAGCCTGCATCCGTGGCATACAGTCCACAGAATGTTGTGTCACTTGCAACAGCAAAGTGTCAGGCAGGAGGGATGATTACCACACAGCAGAATTTACAGAATCATTTGAATGACGGCAGTATCACGCAGGAAGAGTACAATGAGTATTATCCTTACGATGGTATGGAAGGCTCTTATTATAGTGTGTTTGTAGAGACAGACCTCAACAAAGCAAGTACCATTGATGGACAGCGGTTATCATCTGAGGATGCAATCGCAGGATATATTGCAAGTATGTTACTTTTGGAAACAGATCCGGTATTCTACATCAGTTATGATGGAGTTTACACGACAGGCGGTACAAACTATTACGAGTTTCGATGTCACAGATAAATAAAAACGAATAGAAGCAGAAGGAAGAAAGATGTAAGCTATAAACTTATGTCTTTCTTTTTTTATGCGTAAATTAAGGAGGAAAGAGCACATGAAACAGAAACTAAAGCGTTTTATGGCAGGATTTATGGCTATGCTCACACTGGTTGGAACACTCTTTACGAATGGAACAACAGCATTTGCAGCCAGTCCGCAGGCAAATATTGCGTTCTGGAATGCGTCAGTCAAAAATTCCGGAGAAGTAAGTGAGCTGAAGCCCGGATATAATCATGGCAAGATTCTGTATTCAATTCTTGACGGAAATTCTGCATATTGTATGAATTTCGGATTAAGAGCAGATGGCGGTCAGCTTATGAACAGCTACGATGATGCGAGCACATCAATGTCAGCACAGCAGAGAAAGCTTTTAAGTTACTGCCTTTATTATGGGTTTAACAGTACACAAAAGGCGGCACCAAGCAACAGTCAGTGCGATGAGTATATCGCAACTCAGGCAATGGTATGGGTTATTGTAGCAGATATCTTTGGAACCGGAAGCGGTGATTCAGCAGCAAGAAAGCTCTGTAACACAGCACCAAGTCCTGATTCTTCATACAGCTATTATGAGAGACTTAGGGACAATATCAGCAGCTCCTACAATGCAACACTTCCAAGTTTTGCATCACGCAGAACCAGTGAGGCACCAACTTATGAGCTGAAGTGGAATGAGGGAAGTCAGAGATTTGAAGCAACATTATCTGACAGCAATGGTGTCTTATCAGACTTTGATTTTGGCATCAGCGGATATTCTGTTGATAAGAATGGCAACAGTATTACAATCTCTTCAACGAGTGTGAATACCACAGCTACAACAGGAACATTCACATCCAATGCTGGCAAGGTTGAGACAACATCAAGCTGTGTATTCTGGCTTACAGGAAAGAGCGGATATCAGGAGTTTATTTCTGAAAGACCGACAGCAGATCCTGTCAAATCCTATATCAAGGTCAAGACAGAGAACATCGGATATGGTGAGCTTACAAAGACAGATGAGTCAAGCGGAGTGAAGCTTTCCGGTGCAGTCTATGGAATTTATTCTGACAGCGGATGCACAAACAGAGTACAGACCATGACAACAGATGGAAACGGATATGCAAAGTCAGCTGCACTTGTCGCAGGCACTTATTATGTAAAAGAGATTACAGCACCAAAGGGCTATGTTCTTTCCGGTAAGGTTCATACTCTTACTGTAAGAGCGGGACAGACAACCGGAATCTCTGCAACAGATAAGGAGCAGCTTGGAGCAATCACAATCTACAAGGAAGGTGAAGTGCTCAGCTCATGGAATGGAAGTAACTTTATTTATGAGAAAAAGAAGCTTTCCGGAGCAGCATTCAAGGTAACTGCTGGAGCAGATATCTACAAGGCAGATGGTACTAAGGTTTACAATGCTGGCGATGTAGTGGCAGAAAGCCTTACAACAGGAACTGACGGACAGGTGGTATTATCTGACCTTCATCTTGGAACTTATGTGGTTACAGAGATTAAGAGCATTGAGGGATATACAATCAATACCACACCTCAGACAGTAGCAGTTGAGTATAAGGACCAGACTGTGACAGTACAGTATGAATCAGCTACGATTGAGAATACAAGACAGAAAGCGGATGTATCTGTCGTAAAGAAGGACTCTGACACAGAGAACCCTCTTGATGGCGGTAAGTACACACTTTATGCCGGAAATGACATCAAAAACTATGCCGGACAGGTTATTGTGACAAAGGGTACAGCTCTTGAAACAGTAACTACAGGTGAGGACGGAAAGGCGAGCTACAGCGTGGATCTGCCAATCTCTAACGGATATTATATCCAAGAGACACAGGCACCATATGCGTATATCAGAAACAGTAAAGATGTTTACAGATTCAATTTCAATGTATTACCTGAAACACAGGCAAAGGCATCATTCAGTCACACATTTGTAAATGACAGAACGACAGCAAAGATTCATATCTACAAGGTAGACAAGGAATCAGGCAAGGCAGTAGCCCAGGGAGATGCAAGCCTTAAAGGTGCAGTTTATGGTCTTTATGCGAGAAACGATATCGTGCATCCGGACGGAGCAACAGGAGTTGTATTCAAAGCAGGAGACCTTGTAGCAACACTTACAACAGATAAGAATGGCGAAGCAGAGGTCAATAACCTTTACCTTGGAAACTATTATGTGAAAGAAATCACTCCATCAGAGGGGTATCTCTTAGACGAAGAGGAGCACGATGTAGTATGCGACTATGAGGGAGACCTTGTAGCAGAGGTATCAAGAAGCACAACATCAGCAGAGCAGGTCATCAAGCAGCCATTCCAGCTTATCAAGGTATCTGACAATGGCGATGATACTGAAGCAGTCTTGTTGGCAGGTGCAGAGTTCACAGCATACTTAAAATCTTCTTTATCCGTAAAGGCAGATGGAAGTTATGACTTTGATAAGGCTACTCCTGTGGTAATCGGGGAAAACGGAGCAACAATAATCACATCCGATGACAAGGGACATGCAGTTTCCATTGCAATTCCTTATGGAACTTATGTGGTAGTAGAGTCAAAGACTCCACATAACATGAAGACAATCAAGCCATTTGAGGTGAAAATCAGCGAGAACCATCCTGACAAGCCTCAGACATGGAGAGTATTCCTTGACAGGGAGTTTACTGCAAAGCTTCGTGTAATCAAGAAGGATTCCGATACAAAGCAGACAGTACTTGTACCAAACGCAGAGTTTAAGATCTTCAATATTGATAAGAACGAATATGTAAAGCAGTACACAACTTATCCGTCAAAGGTAGAGCATACTTCATTCTTTACAGATGAGGATGGAGATTTAATCTTACCGGAAGCACTTAAAATCGGTAACTACCGCATTGAAGAGGTCAAAGCACCATTCGGATATGTGGTAAACGATAACTATATCAACATTTCGGTTGATACAGACACAGCATTTGAGACTGATGGAGATACCAATGATGCCATCATCACAGTGGAATATTCCGATGCCCCGGCAGTAGGAGAACTTACTGTTGAAAAGAAGGGAGAGGTACTTGACGGATTTAAGGGCGGACTTTTTGCAAACTCTGAGGATAAGGAGTTTGTCTATAAAGAGGGCTCTCTTGCCGGAGCAGTATTCAAGGTGTATGCAGCGGAAGATATTTTCACAGCAGACAACCAGAAGGACGCAGATGGCAACCGTACAAAGTATTACAGCAAGGGCGACCTTGTGGCAACTCTTACAACAGGAAAAGATGGAAAGGCAGTAGCCAAGAATCTTCCTCTTGGTCAGTACAGAGTTGTTGAAGTAACTGCTCCTGACGGATATGTATTAAATCCGAATGAGCAGAAAGTGACATTCACATATGTGGATGATAAGACACCTGTTATCAAGGAGAGCCTTACTTTCTCAGATGACAGACAGAAGCTTGATATGTCTGTGACTAAGCTTGATGCAGAAGATAACACACCGATTGCAGGTGCAGTATTTGGTCTTTATGCAGACGAGGATATCAAGAATGTTGCTGGCAAGGTAATTATCGAGAAAGGCACACTTCTTGAGAAGGCAACATCTGATGAGAATGGAAAGATTGCTTTTGTTAAGGATTATCCATTTGCAAAATATGTTGCAAGGGAGCTTGTAAAGCCTGCCGGATATGTGACAAATGAGGAAGCAGTAAACTTTGATACAAAATATCAGGGACAGGATGTTAAGGCTGCTGTATATAACAGCGAGTATAAAAACACTCCAACAACCTTTGAGTTTACAAAGACAGATATCACAAGCGGTGCAGAGCTTACAGGTGCAACACTTACTGTACTTGATAAGGATGGAAATGTGGTAGACACATGGACATCTGATGCTAAGGAAGCACATGTGATCAAGAGACTTGTCGTAGGAGAGACTTACACTCTTCGTGAGGAATTTGCTCCTTACGGATATATCAAGGCAACAGATATACAGTTTACAGTAGAGGACACGGGCAAAGTGCAGCATGTAGAGATGAAGGATGAAGTTCCGACTGGTTCTATCGTGATAAACAAGGATGGCGAGTTTGTAACAGATACCACTCTTATGAAGGGACACTGGTATGATTTCATTTTCAATTACTTCAAGGACAGCCTTGCAGGAGTAACTTTTGATATATATGCAAAAGAGGATATCGTAAGTGCTGATGGACTTGACACTGTATATCATAAGGCAGGAGACAAGGTGGCAACCATTGTGACAAATGATAAGGGTATCGCAAGAATTGATGACCTTCCACTTGGCAGATATTATCTTGTTGAGACAAAGACCATTGATGGATTTGTATTAGATGATACACCGATTGAGGCAGACCTTTCCTATATCGACCAGAATACAAAGGTTGTTTTCGCAGGAATGGATGTGACAAATGAGCGTCAGAAAGTGCAGATTACTGTAACCAAGACGGATTCAGAGACTAAGGAAGCACTTGAAGGAGCAGTATTCGGTTTATTTGCGAAAGAAGATATCGTAAATAAAGATGGCAAGGTAATCGTAAAAGCTGATACACAGATTGAGAGAACAGTAACAGGTAAGGATGGAAAGGCTGCATTTACCTCTGACCTTCCGCTTGGACAGTATTATGTCAAAGAGATTGAGGCACCAAAGGGATATGTGAAGTCTGATAAGATTTTTGATGTTGATGCTTCATATCAGGGAGATAAGGTAAAGGTTATCGAGTTTGACGCAGCATTTGAAAACGCACCGATCAAGGTAGAGATTTCAAAGACTGATATCACAGGCGAGAAAGAGTTGCCTGGAGCAAAGCTTTCTGTTATTGATGCTGATGGAAAGCTTGTTGAGAGCTGGATATCTGAAGCAGGAAAGACTCATATGATTGAAAGACTTCCTGTTGGCAAGTACACACTCAGAGAGGAATCTGCACCGTATGGATATAAGGTAGCAAGTGATGTAACCTTTGAAGTAAAGGAGACAGCAGAAATCCAGAAGGTATCCATGAAGGATGAGCAGGTTGTCGGAAAGATTGTCATTGAGAAAACTGACAAAGTAACCGGAAAGCTAATCGAGGGTGTTGTATTTGAAGTAAGAGATAAGGACGGAAAGGTGCTTGATATACTCACTACTGACAAGAATGGTCATGCAGAGAGCAAGGAGCTCCCTATCTGTACTTACAACGAGGATGGAACTTTTAAGGAAGATATCCATTATACAGTAGTTGAGACAAAAGCAGCTGACGGATATATCCTTGATGAAACAGCTCATGATGTAACTCTTCGATATGATGACAATGCACCGGATGTTGTTGTAGCAACTCTTAAGCTTGTCAATGTACCGACAGAGCCTAAGCTTCCACAGACAGGCGACAATGCAAATCCGCTTCTTTATCTTGGAATCGGTGCACTTGCACTTATTACAGGTGTTGGAGTAGGACTTCGTGGAAGAAAGAAAAAGAATAAACAGTAACAATTAACCTTGCGGGGAATGTAAGCCAGTAACTTATGTTCCCAGCTTTTTTAGATTAAGGAGGAACCGTAATATGATGAATTACGAGATTTTTAAGGAAGTAGTAAAAGAAAAGTTTATGGATTATATGCCTGATAAATTCAAAGGAATGGAGCTTGTGGCAGAGCCAGTGGAAAAGGTGAATGTGACTCTTGATGGCATCATCTTAAGAGAAGAAGGCAGGAACATTTCGCCTACGATTTATATCAATGACATGTATAAGAAGTATCAGGACTGTGGTGATCTTGAGGAAACACTTATGGCTGCATGTGATTTTATGGAAAGGGCATATGAGCAGGCTCCGGTTGTTGATGTGGACAGCATTATGAAGGATGCTAACGAGAAGATTGTATTCCAGCTCATCAATACAGAGCAGAATAAAACATTTTTGGAACAGGTGCCTCACAGGGAGTTTCAGGATCTTTCTATTGTGTATAAGGTAATAATCAGTGCCGATAAGGATGCGGTGCAGAGTTCAAAAATTACAAATGAATTTGCGAAAAGACTTGGAATGAGCGAGGAACAGCTCTTTAAGTGTGCAGCGGAAAACACAAGAAGACTCTTCCCACCTGTCGTTCGTAGCATGAATGACATTATGAGAGAAATGTTCGCAAGGGATGGGATGCCACAGGAGATCGCAGAGATGATGATAGCTGAGATTCCACCGGAGCAGACGATGTGGGTGATTTCCAATGAAAAGGGTATCAATGGTGCAGCGTCCATGCTTTATGAGAATGAGCTTCATGAGCTGGCAGAGAGTTTAGAGAGTGACCTTTATATTCTCCCTTCGAGCGTGCATGAGGTTATTGCAGTATCTTCAGATATGGGAAGCCCTGAGATGCTTGCACAGATGGTAGTCGAGGTAAATATGCAGGAGGTGTCTTTGGACGAGAGACTTTCCAATCAGGTATATCACTATGATAAGGATTTAAGAAAACTCACCCTTGCAACTGATACACCAAACAAGAGACTTGATGGTATCGTTGCAGAACCTCCCCTTGTATATGACGCGAAGGAAAAGTCCAGATAGGAGGCAGCTATGGAGCAGGAACTTACAATGGAAGAACTCATTGCTCTCATAAACAGCCAGAAAGGTGACTTTGTTATCCGTGTCGAGTCTGGAGAGGAGGCGGTGTCTGATGCCAAAGAAGAATGACTTCAAGCTTGATGTGGTTTCGGTAAGACTTGTAAAGGATGCTCCGATTTATTTGGAGCACACCTTTAATAATCCGGCGGATATAGCTGCTGTCATGGGAGACTGTATGTGCCAGTTTGACAGGGAAGTAGTGTGTGTGGTCAATCTAAGGTCAGATTTAAAACCTATCAATGTGCATTTTGCAAGTGTTGGCTCTTTAAATGAGGCAATGGCACATCCGAGAGAACTGTTTAAATCAAGTATCTTAAGCAATGCCGCAAGCATGATGTTAATCCATTGTCATCCATCCGGAAATGTATTCCCAAGCAAGGCAGACACGATGATGACAGACCGCATGAACAAGCTGTGTGAACTGATGGGAATACCGCTCATTGACCATATCATAGTCGGTGGAGACAATCGTGAATTTTTCAGTTTCAGGGAAAAAGGCATGATTGATAATCCTAAGATTACCCTGAGCACAGATTACCGGACACTTGATATCAAGTCACCGCTTGTAGCAGAGCAGGGAAAGGCAAGGTGAAAGCATGGATGGAAGATTTACGGATGAAGAGCTTGCCATAGCAAAGAGTGTTGACCTGTGTGCAGTTGCTGAAAGCCTTGGGTATACAGTAAAGAGGATTGGCAAATACCACACTTTAAAGGAGATGGATTCCATCCGTATCTATAACAGAAGCCATTGGTACAGATGGTCAAGGCAATTTGACAAAGGCAACAATGGCGGCTCACAGGTAGATTTCTTGCGGGTGTTTTGTGGAATGAGTGTAAAAGAGGCTGTGTTCTGGCTTTTAGATTTTGCAGGATATAGAAGGATCGAGAATCCTGTAAAGCAGCCACTTGTTCATCAGGTATCGCAGAAGCAGGCAGAGGAGAGAAAGCCATTTGTCCTACCGGAACCGGCGGGAGATAATTCCTATCTTATTTCATATCTGAATCAGGAGAGAGAAATCAGCAGGACTGTCATAGATCTGTTTTTAAAAGATGGACTGATTTATGAGAGCAGGCATTACCACAATGTTGTTTTCAAAGGAAATGATAAAAATGGAGTGACAAGATTTGCAAGTATGCGTGGAGTGTTTGATAAGCAGGGCAAGCCATTCAAGTGTGATGTCACAGGCAATGATAAGAACTATGGATTTAATGTGGTAAATGTTAACAGTACAGAGCTTGTAGTATTTGAGGCTGCAATCGACCTTATGAGTTATGTGGATATCTTCACGGATTATGAATCAAATAAGCTGGCACTTGGGATGCTTGCAGATGCACCACTTGAAACATTTCTTCGGGAACATCCGCAGATAACTTCCATCCGGTTCTGCCTTGATGGAGATGAGCCGGGGAGAAAAGCAGCAGCTGAACTTATGAGAAAGTATTATGAGCTTGGATATGAGGTAGAAGACTGTCCGCCTCCAGCCGGATATAAGGATTACAACGAGTGGCTTGTGGCTGCAAAGCTTAATCTGAACCAGATGAATCAGAGAGCAGATGAACCAGTCAGGGCATGAGAAACCGGATTTTGATGTGTGGGGGCAGAAAGCGCCCCCAAAACAGCAAAGTGGGGGCAGAAAGCGCCCCCAAAATGTCAAAGTGGGGGCGAAAAGCGCCCCCGCAATTCGGACACGACAAAATCCGGATGAAAGTCAGTATAAAAGTGGGGGCAGAAAGCGCCCCCAAAATAACAAAGTGGGGGCAGAAAGCGCCCCCAAAGTAGCAAAGTGGGGGCAAAAAGCGCCCCCACTTTCATAAACAGAGGGTTTTAGGGAGATTTTCTCCCTAACTAGATGGCATTAGGACAGAGATGTCTCTAATGCGTATCTAGCCGTAAACCTAAGAGATTCAGACAGGCGTGTGGGTGGAAGAGATATACAAAACACGGATAAGGGAGGTGCAGGAAAGCAATGGATAAAGAACTTACAATAATCGCAGAACCAGAGGAACTTATTGCCTGGGCAGACACATTTGATATCTTACTAAACCCTTCGATAGAAGATGCTGCAATTCTGCTTAACTATATGGAAGGACATGATTATGCCATTGGCATAGATTCAGATGGGAAGATGTACAGGCAGGATGTAGCTGAGGAGAATGGTGAAATTGAACCATACCCGATAGATGATGTTATAGATATTGTCTGTGAATGGAACTATGAACTGATACTTGATGCGGAAGCACACAGGAGTGATCCAAAGGATTTTAACGACTATAACGAGTATCAGAGCAAGTATGAAAGTCTGAAAGCAGATGAAAAGAGACTGGACAGATTGTTTGATAAAACCTGTTATGGTAAGGAACTTATAGAAGTTGCCACAGAGCTTGCAGACAGGGTTATTGCCCAGCTGGGTAATAAAGAACTGGAAAAAGTTGCTGTAACAGTAGCAGAAGGAGTAAGAGAATACAGTACGGGTAAGAGAGGAAGGTGATTCTATGGCGGATAAAGTTCATTGTATAAGGAAAACACTAAGACTTATGCCACAGGAAGCGAAGGTACTTTCTGATAAGGCAAAGGCAAATGGAATGAATGAAGCCGAATATATCAGGCTTCTAATCAGTCAGAAACCAAATGATTATCCGGAAGTAAGGAAACTTCTTAAAGAGCTTATCAATGAGATAAACCGAATCGGCATTAACATCAATCAGATTGTATTTAACAGCAATGCACAGCTGTATTCCAAGAAAGATAAGGAACAGCTTGTGGCATATATGAAAAAGCTGAATCAGTCTGTCAGCGAGGCGGTGGTAAAGATTGGCAATCAGTAAGATACTTCACATGAAGGACAGCGGGAATTCTTTTCATGCAAGGCATTTGAAACGGGCACTGGATTATGTGATGAATCCTGAGAAAACTCAGAGAGGAAGACTTGTGGGAGCTGTTAACTGTCAGGCAGATATGGCTTTTGAACAGATGATGGATACAAAGAAGCAGTTTGGAAAAACAGACAAGCGACAGGGGTATCACATCATTCTTTCCTTCAAAGAGGATGAGGTGGAACCGGACAGGGCTTTTGAGATAACACAGAAGTTTGTAGCAGAATATCTTGGCGATGCCTATGAAGCGGTATTTGTGGTTCATGATAATACAGACCATGTTCATTCACACATTGTATTTAACAGTGTAAGCTTTGTGGATGGGAAAAAGTATCGCTACGAGAAAGGTGACTGGGCAAAGTATATCCAGCCGATTACCAATAAGCTGTGTCAGGAGTATGGTCTTTCCATTATAGATGTGGAGGATGGCAGCAAAGAGAAACAGCACGAGAATTATAAGGATTGGAGCGAATATCGTGAAGGCAGCTTTGTGTGGGCAGATATGATAAAAAGAGATTTGGATGCCTGCATTTTACAGGCAAATGATTTCAGAGGATTTCTGGAACTACTGTCGGAAAAAGGATATGAGGTCAAGCAGGGAAAGTATCTGGCAGTCAGACCACAGGGGATGACAAGATTCAGAAGATGTAAGACTCTTGGCGAGAATTATTCACAGGAAGCTATTGTGGAGCGTATTGCTAAGGAAGATTTATCTTTTTACCAGTCACAGAATGAGGAAAAACAGGCAGCGATAGTAAAGTGCTATGTCAAAAGATACCGCAGGGCGAAGATGTCAGGCTTGCAGAAAAGATATTATGCAAAGCTTTACCGGATTGGAAAGCTGAAAAAGAAGCCATACAGTCAGGTATGGAAGTATAAGGATGATATCCGAAAGATGCATAAGCTGCAGGAGCAGTATCTATTTCTGGTAAGGCATAAGATTGAGAGTGCGGAAGAACTTGTATCGGTACTTGATAATCTGACGGATAAGAAAAAAGAAGCATCAAAGGAAAAGAGTAAGACCTATAAGGCTAAGGAAAGATTCAAAGATATTTTTGACAAGGCTGAACAGATCCGGGGGCTTGATGATGCGGAATCGTGTTATCAGAGTGGGGATACCTTCTTTGAAGATGAGCACAATGCATGGGAAAGGCTTAACACTGAGCTTCTGGCACAGGGATACAGTGTGGAAGAGGTCGAGAGTCTTAGAAAAAAATATGAGAGCAAGTATGCACAGGACTGTAAGGCAGAACGGGCGGTATCAAAGGAACTTAATCTTGGAAGATCAATATGGAAGGAACTTACGGTATCAGCTTCGGCAGAAGAGAAGCAGTATGACAAAGAAACAATAAGAGACAGAAAAGAACAGCCGGTACGTTAGGCTGTTTTTTTAGTGGTTAGGAGGCATATATGGAAGAAAAAAGAGAGCCATTAAGTGAAATGGCGATTGAGAGAAAGATACAGATTCTTCGTAATAAGCATATGGACAGTGAGGTTATTGCTCTTGTCAAAAGCGATTATGAATATGGACTGACTGATGATGAAATCGGTCTGTATCTTAACAAAAGTTATGACATTGAGCAGATGAAGGTGTTATCAAAATGTCTGCATAAGGGTGTATCAGAAGAGTTGTTAACGCTGCTGAAAGATAGCAGGATGGCAGCACCTAAGATGCAGACAGCATTGGATTACTATGAAAAAGGTGTGCCGATTGATGCAATCAGAGAGGTAGTCCAAAAAGATGATACAGCAGTAAACATGCGCAGGATGTTTGATGTGGTATTAGAAAAGCTTAATAAAGCCAAAGAGCAGATGCCACAGGATTTAGAGTATGTGAAAAGTCTTGTAGCTCAGATGGATGAAGTGGTTGCAAAGATCAATCATCAGAATGAAAGGTATGATGCCCTGAATAAGAAGCTTTCTGAAATAGAAACTTCCAAAGATGACGAGGAAGTCAGGGAGCGTCTGGTCAAGGAGAACCAGGATAAGGACGCTCTTATCAACAGTCAGCAGAATGAACTGAATAAGGCAAGCAGTACGATTGCAAGACTCAGGGATGATATTGAGAAAAAGGATAAGGAGATGAAGCGTATGGGAGACAGAATAGAGTCATTGGAAGATAAGATCATAAGTGTTGCCACAGAGAATAAGAAAGAGGCAGAAAGTAAGGCAGAGCCGCAGGAAAGCCAGTCCGTATCACAGGCAGATAAAAAGATGGTTGATACAGTTGCAGTTCCTCAGAATATGCAGGCTGTGGCAAACGGAATTCCGGTCTATTATCAGATTCCGGTAGTTGATGGTACTGGAAATGTGGTGCAGAGACTTCCGATTGAGCGAAGTGTGAGAAAGAGCAGCAACAGCGGAGTGGCAAGTCTTTTTGCAAGACTGTCATTTAAGAAAAAGTCAAGAGCAGACATTGTAAAGCTGGTTGCATCGGGAGACCTTGTTCCGGCGCAGCTTGTGCAGATTAAGAGTGCAATAGAAAAGGGACTTACTGAGTCACAGCTTGTAGAGCTTATAAACAACAACATTTCAGCGGAAAAGATGAAGGAGATCATTGAGATTGCTGTGCTTGAAAACAGCATGGCAGATTAGGAGGAACTTATGAATTTAGCAGTAGTAAATGAAGCAGTAACAGAAATGAATGGTGTGGAGCATCAGTTTACAGAGGAAGAGAAAAACTTTGTTGTCCAGTTCGCATTCAGAAGTGGCAGCAAGGAAGACACGATTTCTCTTATTGAAGCTTTGGCACATTCAGCGGATAAAGCTGAGTCGGACGAGATTATGGTCACATACAGGTCTAAATATGATATGAAGCCTGCATGGGTGGAACAGGTGGAAAACCTGCTTGTGGCACTTGAAATGTATCGTATCGAGGAGGAGAAAGCAATCAATCATCTGGCAGATATTTTGACTGCTTATGGTATTGATGTATCAGCCGAGGAAATCCGTACTACAGAGACAGAAACGCTTAAAACAACAGTCAGAGAGAAAGTGGAGGTGCGATAATGGCAGAAGAGATTCAGGAAGCGGTGCAGATCATCCGTGTAGCTTATGATGGCATTGAGATTGCCATGAAGGTAGGAAGCGGCGGCATTGCTGCCATGCAGAAGGCAATAGATTTCTTAAAAGGGATGCTTGATTATGAAAAGTCACTTGGCAAGACATCCATGAGAAAGCTGATCTTAAAAGGTGGCGATTTACAGGTGTTGCAGTTTAATACCGAAGATATGAAAAAGGTTGAAAAGATGGCAAAGAAGTATGGAATCCTGTATTCGGTACTTCCAGACTGTAACAGGAAAGATGGACTGAGTGAGGTAATCTTTCATACAGAGGCAGTTCCCCGTGTGAATATGATGATACAGAAGCTCAAGTTTGGTAAGATTGCCACATTTGACGATTATCTGAAGAATGGAGATGAAAAATCCCTTGGCAAGCTGATGGATTTTTTGAAGAAACAGCAGGGAAACGAGAAAAGCCACACGATAGAAGGGGATAGGGTTAATACCGCCATTGACGGACTGATCGAAAAGGTCGGAATGTTTGCAATGGAAAAGAAAGCTATCAGTGTGGATCAGGTCAAGGAGAATTTCAGTATCAATGGTGAGCAGGCTGAAAGTGTTATCAAACAGCTTGAGACAATCGGTGTGCTTGGCAGTAAGAAGGAAGATGGTACGCATGCAGTCATGATGGATAAGGATGCATTTATCAACCGTGTCAGAGGATATCAGGACCTTGCAGAGAGAATGAGGGCAGTAGCCGCATCAAAGAATGCCAATCTTTCGGATGTTACAATCAGTAAGAAACTCATTATTGAGGAGAATGACCATGCAGTTAAGACAAGAATCCCCGGAACATGGGGAGACGAAGCAAGATATGTATGGCTTCGTAAAGAAAACATTATGGACATCCATAATGGAAAGACTATACTCACGTTTCTCGATTCCAATAAGGATTATAAGCTGTATGACAGCCAGAATCGTGTTGTAACAACACAGAAGGGAACAGAGCTTTATACGCATTATGATAAGGTGGAGGCATCTGTCAGGGAGCGTTATGAGAAAGTCCAGAAACAGCAGAAAAAGACCACGCAGCAGAAAACAGTCACTACCAAGAAAGCGAGGTAGTTTTATATGCAGACAACAAAGAAAAAACCATCACTGATATTCATTCTTGTGGGTGCAGTATTAGCGGGGTACCTTGGTTATCTGATAAATGGTGCGTGGTCGGAGGGAGTGGCATTTAATGAATTTATGAACAGATTCAATGAAGTATGTGCTGCTCCCTTTGCAAACTATTACAATACGAATACTATAAAAGCGGTAGCCATTGCATTAGGAATCTATGCGATGGCTATTGTTATGTATTACACCAGCCAGAGAAACTATATGCCCGGCAAGGAGTTTGGTACAGCGAGATTTGAAAATCCAAAGCAGGTTAATAAGATACTGGCGGATAAGGACGAGAATTTCAATCGAATACTAAGCCAGAATGTGAAGATATCACTTGATTTCAGAAGGCTGAAGCTCAATGGAAATATTCTTATCTGCGGTGGTTCCGGTGCCGGTAAGACATTTTATGAGGTAAAGCCGAATCTGATGCAGATGCCACATAACTGTTCATTTATCTGTACTGATCCAAAAGGTGAGATTCTTAGAAGCTGCGGGCAGATGTTAAAGAATAACGGATACAATGTGAAGGTCATCAATCTGCTTGAGATGGATAAGTCAGACTGTTACAATCCGTTTTCCTATATCAGAGAGGAAACGGACGTGGTAAAGCTGATTACCAATCTTATCAGTAATACCACACCAAAGGGTTCCACTCCAAGTGATCCATTCTGGGAGAAAGCAGAAGGATTATTTTTACAGTCAATCTTTTATTATGTATGGCTTGAAGTACAGCCGGCAAAGAGAAACTTTGAGACAGTACTGAAGCTTCTTGGAGAAGCAGAAGTGACAGAGCAGGGAAAGGCATCGAAACTGGATGTGCGAATGAAGTTCTTAGAGGAGAGTTCTCCACTTGGAGCTAATCATCCGGCAGTAAAACAGTACAACAAGTGTATGAGAGGTGCAGGAGATACAGTACGTTCCATTATTATCAGTGCAAACTCAAGACTTGCATTTCTTGAGAATAAGCAGGTTTTACGACTTCTTTCTAAGGATGAGCTGAATCTATCTGATATAGGTATTGGAGTCAATGGTGATGGAGAGACGAAGACAGCACTCTTTTGTGTAATCCCCGATAGTGACAAGTCCTATAATTTTATTATCGGAATGCTCTATACTCAGATATTCCAGGAATTGTACTATCAGGCGGATTTTAACTGCGGTGGCAGACTCCCGATTCATGTGACATTTATGTTAGATGAATTTGCGAATGTTGCATTGCCAGATGATTTTTGTTCGCTGCTTTCTACAATGCGAAGCAGGGAAATTTCCAGTATTATCATCATACAGAACTTTGCCCAGTTAAAGGCACTTTTCAAGGATACTTGGGAAACCATTCCAGGCAACTGCGATACTTTCATCTATCTTGGAGGCAATGAGCAGAGTACGCACAAGTATGTCTCGGAACTGCTTGGAAAAGGCACGATTGATAAAAAATCAAGCGGAGAGACAAAGGGGAGGCAGGGAAGCTCGTCAAGAAATTATGATGTTTTAGGCAGGGAACTGTTTACACCCGATGAGGTAAGAAAGCTGGATAATAAGAAATGTATTATTTTTATCCGTGGATTTGATCCTATCATGGACAACAAGTTTATTCCATTTAATCATCCGATGTTTAACCAGACAGCAGATGGCAAGGGAGAGCCTTATGTTCACGAGATAAGAGGAGCAAATAATCTTATCGGTCCGCCATTTGAGATTCTTTCAGACAAGGCAGTTAAGTATTATGAAAAACTGAAGGATAAGGGCGAGAATGTGTATATAGATTCTCTAACCTATGAGCAGTTTATGATGCTTGGCGATGCGGAATTAAGCAGAAGATTCTCCA
This sequence comes from Lachnospira hominis (ex Liu et al. 2021), assembly GCF_014287955.1. Classification (GTDB taxonomy): domain Bacteria; phylum Bacillota; class Clostridia; order Lachnospirales; family Lachnospiraceae; genus Lachnospira; species Lachnospira hominis. The sequence goes on from NZ_JACOPD010000008.1 coordinate 39,839, forward strand.
TGCAGGATGAAGCAGAGCAGAAAGCAAAGATAGACAGGGAACAGGCAAATGAGCTTGAGTATGTCGATGAATCGCAGAAAGCAGATAGTACAGCAACTGCCAGTGGTTCTAGTGGAAACGCTGGTAGTAAGCCTGTAAGGAATCCTGAAAGGGAAAAGCCTAAGTGGGAAGATACTATTACAAACCGAATGCTTCATTGGTCATATACACCTGAGCAGAAAGAGGAGCTAAAGATGGCACTTGCGGCAGGAATTCCTAGAGCAACGATACTGACTTATTTCTATCCAGAGGTAACGGTGGAGAAGATGAGTTCTTATCGAAAGAAGCAGTAAGTTATCGCATAGGCACAGAAGTTGTGGTATACTGTGTCTATGTGAGATTAAAGAAACTTACAAATCGGAAGTTGTGGAGGTGCTTTATGAACGAGAGAGAAAAAATTATCCGATTATGGTTTGATATGTGGATTAAGAAAGCAGATTTAGGAATTGACAATATTTTTACAGATGATGTTGTATATACTGAGAGTTGGAGTCCTAAATATGAAAACCGCAAAACGGTAAAGCACTGGTTTGACGAATGGAATACACGTGGAAGTGTTCTTGTCTGGGAGATTAAGCAATTTTTTCATCAAGGCAATCAAACAATCGTGGAGTGGTATTTTAAAAACAAAATGAATAATGGAAATGTTGAAGAATTTGACGGAATATCTTTAATTGTATGGACACAGGATAACAAAATAAAATCATTAAAAGAGTTTGGTTGCAATCTTCATAATTACAATCCATATCGAGATAGTGATATTCCCGTATTTCGAGAAGAAAAAGCAAATTGGTTTTGAGAGGACTATAAATTCAAGTTTGTCTGACTGATAAATAATTTAATAACTGTTTTACAAAGCACTTTAGCCAATAATAGGTTAGAGTGCTTTTTTCATGCCATAAAAGGAGGTGGTTGAAGCACAACGCATCGGGGAAAGCCCGATTAATCTTTACAACAGGCATTGCCTGATAATCATATAGTAAAAAAACAAAGACAGAGAGGAATGTATATATTCCGTTCGGAAATCAGCCGGATTGGAATGTGTACATTCCTTTCTGGCTTTTTCCATATCTGTCACACATCAAGAAAAAGGAGATTTTTATCATGAGAAAAGAACAGATTACAGTAACTAACAATTCAGTCTGCAATAGTGCAGAAAACAAGGGTTTGGAGGGAAAAGGCATGAAGAGAAGATTACTTCATTTTAAGAAAAGAATGGTTCCGGCAGTATCCGGAGCACTTATGGGAGTAATGCTTATGAGCACTACTTGTTTTGCTGCAGGTACAGGTACTTCCGCAGTAACACAGCCGCTTGAGAACTTAAAGACACTTATCATTGCAGTCATTGGTGCTGTTGGTGTCATCATTCTTGCAAAGAATGTCATGGAGTTCGCACAAGCCTATCAGCAGCAGGATTCATCTACTATGAACTCTGCACTGAAAGGAATTGTAGCAGGTGTCATGATGGCTGGTATTTCAACAGTACTGACATTCTTAGGCTTCTAAGATTGGGGAAAAAGAGTTCCCCTTTTAGTAAAAGGAAAGAGGTGAATAACAAGTATGGATATTTTTAAGCTTGGAGACAAGATCCTTGCACTTCTTGAGGCGGTGTTTGGGTTTTGGAACAATCAGATATCCCTGGTCTTTGCAATGCTTGGACAGTCACCGGTCAGTTTCAAGGGCGGAGGTCCTTGGGCAGTTATTGAGGGTATTGAGCCGGTCTTTGTAGCGGTCGGCTCTTCCCTCGTTGTGCTGTTCTTTGTTATCGGTTTCTGCTCGGAAAGCATAGATGTAAAAGATGAGATGAGGTTTGAGTCTATATTTCGTATGCTTATCCGACTGGGACTTGCAGAATGGTTTGTTGCAAATAATGTCACGATTATGAAAGCGTTTTTTACTTCCATAGGAAATCTGGTGGGACTTATATCTGCCGGGACAACGACGCAGCTTGCCATTGACAGTACACAGGCAGACATCATTAAGGGACTCGGATTTGGTGAGAGTCTGGTAATGCTGATACTTACAGCTTTGCTTGCAATCATCATTATTATCTGTGGATTCTTTATCATTTACACAGTGTATTTCAGGTTCTTAAAGATACTGATTATTGTGCCGCTTGGTGCGATTGCATGCTCCACAATGGCAGGAAACAGAATGGTCAGTCATACAATGGCTACCTACTGCAAATATTTTCTTTCGTGTGTATTCGAGGCAGTAACGATGGCACTTGCAATTGTGGTATGTAATGCATTTATCAATGCAGGACTTCCGGCATTTACAGGAAGTTACGCTGACTGGGCACAGACACTTATCTATCTGTGTGAAATGACATTTACGATAGCAATGACTGTTGGAAGTGTGAAGGGAGCACAGACACTTACAAGCAAGGCATTTGGATTATAGAAGGAGGCAGAAATGGATAATGAAAAGAAACAGGTTACTTATAATTCAAGCATAACCGGAGAAACGCAGGTGACATTTGATATCCAGCAGTATATGAATAACAGGGCAATGTTTATTGGTCTTATGTGTAATGAAGATGGACATGAGGAGCATTTTGGGGATGTGACTGTGAATTTGTCGGTTGCAGCACCAAATTACTGCGGATATCTGAATGTGAATGACATGCCGGATATTGAAAAGTTTATTACAGACAATGACATTGGAGAGTTTACAGGATTCACGCAAAGGAGTGGTTTCTGCGAATATCCGCTTTATCTGTTCAATGTAGATAAGCTTAGAGAACTGTGTCCGGATGGAATGGATAAGTATGAGGCGAATATTGGAATGACAAGAAAGCCGGAGACAAAGGATTTATCAAGATAGGAGGCAGGGACAATGGTAATCGAAGTAAACAAGGATATTGACCGCTATCAGGAATCGGTTGCGATGGGACTTACTGCAAGGCAGCTTATATTTTCCATTGCAAGCGTAGTGGTTGGTGGCGGTATCGTCCTTCTTCTTTACAAGTATATCGGTCTTACGGGTTCTGCTTATGTGGCAATTCCCTGTGTGGCACCGATTGCACTTGGTGGTTTCTATTCCTTTAATGGGATGAATTTCTACGAGTATATGGGAAAGAAACTGCATTTTATGTTTGGGAACAGGACACTTACCTATGTATCAACAGAGGGAGAGCCTGCAATAAAGCAGTTAGAAGCAGAACAGAATGAACAGGTAAAGAAGAAAGGCAGAAAGGCTGAACCGGAGACTGTAACAGCTGATTCGGCTGTAAAGAAGCAGGAGGAGTTTGAAGCAATGAAGAAAAAGACGAGAAACATGCTGCTTGGACTTGTCGCAGTCATTGTGGCGGCAGCAGCAGGCATTGCAGCATATAAGGCAATGCATTAGAAACGAATAGTATCTGACCGCAAGGTCGGGAACACAGCCCGCAGGGTGAAGTTCCCGGCGGGCTTTCATTATAAGAAAGCGAGGTTAGAGACATGGGTTTATTTACAGACGGATTTAAGTTATTAAAGAAGGCGAGTGAGCCTTTGTATAAGACACCTAAATCCATTCAGGAAACCATAGAGATTATGGCGGTGGCTGAAAACGGCATTTTTGAAGTGAGCAAAAATAAGTATTCCAAATGCTACCGCTTTCAGGACATCAATTACACGACAGCAACGGAGGATGAGCAGATCGGTATTTTCGAGAGGTATTGCAAGTTCCTAAATTCGCTGGACTGTAATTATAAGATTACGATCAACAATAAGAACAAAAACATGGATGAACTCCGTGACAAGGTTCTGATTGCTGAGAAAAACGATGGCTTCAATAATTATAGAAGAATCTACAATGACATCATTGAGGAGAAGATTATTGAGGGCAGACAGGGGATTGAGCAGGAGAGATACCTGACAATCACGATTGAGAGAAAGAACTTCGAGGAGGCAAAGGCACAGTTTGCTACCCTTGAGGCAACGATACACAAGGCTTTCATTGAGCTTGGGGCAGAGATTGTTCCGCTTAATGGCAATGAGAGACTGAAAGTGCTCTATGATTATTATCATCTTGGAGATGAGGGCAGCTTTGATTTTGATATCAAAAAGGCAAAGAAGGTCGGAGCAGATTTTAGAAATGATCTGTGCAATGGGATGGTGAAATATTTCCCGGACCATTTTGAGGATGAGAGTAAATTCTGCAAGGCACTTTTTATCAAAAAGTATCCGAGCAGTTTGTCAGACAGATTTATCAATGAGATTACTTCCCTTCCGGTTCATTCCATCACGAGCATTGATGTGGTGCCTGTTCCTAAGGATTTGACTACAAAGGTGCTTCAGAAGAAATACCTTGGTATTGAGTCGGATATCATTAAGCAGCAGAGAGTCCGTAATAAGAATAACGACTTTTCTACGGAAATTTCATATGCCAAGAGAACGGAGAAAAAGGAGATTGAGGAAATCATGGATGATGTCCGTGAGAATGACCAGTGCCTTTTCTTCGTGGGAGTTACTATTATTCTTATGGCAGAGAGCAAAAAAGAGCTTGATAGCGTCTGTGAGACAGTGGAGACTATCGGAAAGCGTAACAGCTGTACGATTGATACACACTACTTAAAGCAGAGGGAGGCACTCAACACAGCGCTTCCGATTGGTGTAAGACAGGTGGAGACAATGCGTACCCTTCTTACCCAGTCACTTGCGGTGCTTATGCCATTCAATGTGCAGGAATTAAATGACAGCACAGGGAACTATTATGGTATCAATCAGATCAGCAAGAATGTGAATATCGGTAACAGAAAGAAGCTGATAAACGGAAATGGCTTCGTTTTCGGAGTGCCGGGTTCCGGTAAATCCTTCTTCTGTAAGATGGAAATGGGCAGCGTATTCTTGTCGGGAGATGATGAGATAATCGTCATAGATCCAATGAACGAATACTTTGATATTGCTGAGACTTATGGTGGAACAGTGGTAAATATGTCCACTTACACGGATAACTATGTGAATCCGCTGGAGATGGATGTATGGAGCCTTGATCCGAATGATTCCAAGGGAATGGTAAGAGAAAAAGGCGAGTTTATGCTTGGTCTTTGTGAGCAGTGTATCGGAGACAGCTTAAATTCAAGACAGAAGTCAATCATTGACCGCTGCGTGAGAAAGCTGTATATCGACATTGCAAGAAGCAAAGAGAAGTATATCCCGGTGATGAGTGATTTTTACGGTATCCTTATGGCGCAGCCGGAGGAGGAAGCAAAGGACATTGCACTGTCACTAGAGCTTTTCGTAAATGGTTCGCTTAACATCTTCAATCACCAGACAAATGTGGATGTGGATAACAGATTTACAGTATATGGCATCAGGGACTTGGGTACAGAACTTAGTCCTATCACAATGCTTGTTATGATGGAATCCATTCAGAACAGGATTGTTGAGAATGGCAAGAGAGGCAAGGCAACATGGCTCTATATTGATGAGTTCCATGTTCTGCTTAATTCCGAGTATTCTGCAAAATACTTGCAGCAGCTCTGGAAGAAGGTAAGAAAGCAGGGAGGTCTTTGTACCGGTATCACGCAGAATGTTGTCGATCTGTTGCAGAATTACACAGCAACCACAATGCTTGCAAACTCTGAGTTTGTGGCACTCTTGAAGCAGGCAAATACAGATAGTTCAAAGATGGCGGAGGTTATCGGGGTATCAGAGGCACAGCTTCGTTTCGTAACCAATACAGCATCCGGAATGGGACTTATTAAGTGTGGTTCTGTGGTGATTCCGTTTGACAATCAGATTAGTAAAGATACAGATCTTTACAGACTGTATAACACAAATATCCACGAGAAGATTGCGGAGCAGAAGAAAAAAGAGGCAATGTCGTAAGGATAACAGATGAAATTTATATGATTCTATAGTATAATCAAGAGGTCGGATGTAAGTCCGGCCTTGATGATTATGAATAAGGTATTACCTATGTTTAAGAAGAAACCACAAAGACCCAAATATGACAAGACGAACAAAAAGGCAGTTCTTAAATGTAGCATTTGTACTGGAGAACAGGTGGCTGGGTTTAAGGATATATATACCGGACACTTTGACGAGATTATGCTGATTCGTGACACAGCTGATTTGGATACATTTATGGAAATGTATGATGTGGCAACGATTTCTAAGGAATACTAGTAATCATTAAGGGATGGAAAATTTGAATTTGGCGGTGAGATAAATGAATTATATTAGACAATGATTTCTTATACTGCAGATAGGCTTGCAGAGGTGGATAATAAAAACTATATACAATTACGTAACAATGTGTTAGTATGATTAACAGAAAAAAGAAAGGCACATGAAGTGAAAGGTGAGGAGATGTATAACAGATAATTTGGTTTGAGCAAGACATATATGATTTAAGCCCTGTGGTACACAGGCTTGTTTTTGTGTACGCTTGAATTAGATTATCGCAAGAGATTTTCCTTTGTTTTCATTTGTGAGAATATATAAAGGTTTATTTGGCGGGTCTTTTTGTGTATGCAAAAAAGGCTCGTTTTTTACTTTTGCACACAGGCGAAAGGAGGAACCAATATGTTACAGATAAAAAATTTAAATTTAACACATAAAAAGGATTTAAGAGTCATACTTAGTGAATTTAACCTTGTACTAAATAAAGGTGATAAGGCGGTAATCATTGGTGAAGAAGGAAATGGAAAATCAACATTGATGAAGTGGATTTACAATCCATTACTTATTGATAATTATATAGAAGCTGAAGGAGAAAGGTTGGTCGGAAAAGAAATACTCGGTTATCTTCCACAGGAAATATCTGAAGAAGATAAAGAAAAAACTATTTATGAGTTCTTTTCTGCAGAAGAAATGTTTTGGAATAGAACACCGAAAGAGTTATCTGAAATTACCGGAAAATTCGGAATGACAAGTGAATTTTTCTATAGTGACCAGAAAATGGGAAGTCTTTCGGGTGGAGAAAAAGTTAAGGCACACCTAATGAGACTTATTATTCAGGATGTGACTGTGCTTTTGTTGGATGAACCTTCAAATGATATAGATATCAATACGCTGGAAATCCTTGAAAAAATAATAAATGACTGGGAGCACATAGTACTTTTCATTTCTCATGATGAAACTTTGATAGAAAATACAGCGAATATGGTAATTCATATTGAACAGATTGTGCGAAAAACAAAGACCAGATATACAGTCGCAAAAATTCCTTACAGAAAATATTTAGAAGAAAGATTTCATAAATTTGAGAGCCAGGAAAGACAAGCATTAAATGATCGAAAAGAAAAAAAGATTCGTGATGAAAAATACAGAAAAATCATGCAAAGTGTTCAGAACGCATTAGGGAACTGTTCCAGACAGTCACCAGCCGAAGCCAAAAACTTAAAAGATAAAATGCACGCAGTTAAGTCTATGGAACGAAGATTTGAAAAGGAAGATGAAAACATGACGGAGATGCCGGAACAGGAGGAGGCTATTTTCTTTAAACTGGGAGACAAAGATTCATCTATTCCGGCAGGAAAAACAGTTATAGAGTATACTCTTGCAAAACTTACGACTAAGGATGAGGAAAGGGTTTTGGCTGAAGACATTAACTTGAAAATAAGAGGCTCGGAGAAAATATGTATTATTGGCGCTAATGGAGTGGGAAAAACGACTCTTTTAAGAAAAATAGCGGAAGAACTTTCGCAGCGAGATGATATTAAGGCAGAGTATATGCCGCAAAACTATGAAGAGATACTTGATTTGGATATGACTCCTGTTGATTTTCTTGATAAATCCGGAGACAAGGAAGAAAGAACAAGAATTAGAACATATCTTGGTTCCCTTAAATATACTGCGGATGAAATGGAACATCCTATAAGGGAACTGTCCGGAGGGCAAAAGGCCAAGGTGCTTCTTTTAAGTATGAGTTTGAGCGGAGCAAATGTACTTATTTTAGATGAACCAACAAGAAACTTTTCGCCCTTATCGGGACCTGTAATCAGAAAAATGCTTAGAGAGTTCCCGGGAGCTATTATCAGTATTTCTCACGATAGAAAGTATATTGATGAGGTATGTGATAAAATATACGAGTTAGATTATAGTGGATTAAGAAATTTGTAATGAATGGAGGATAAGATGGTCAATATTACAGATGTAAAACAGATTCTTCAACTCGCGATAGATGCCGAGATTAAAGTCTTTCTTGATGGTGGCTGGGGGGTAGATGCGTTGCTTGGACATCAGTCAAGAGTCCATAACGATATTGATATTTTTGTAGAAAAGAAAGATTATCAGAACTTTATAGAGATAATGAAAGATAATGACTTTTATGAGATTAAGATGGAATATACAACATTGAACCATACTGTATGGAAAGATGCGAAAAACAGGATTGTTGATTTGCATTGTTTTGAATATACGGGCGAAGGTGAAATTCTTTATGAGGGGGATAACTTTCCGGTAGAAACTTTTTCTGGTAAAGGAAAAATTGAGGAGATAGAGGTTTCTTGTATTGAACCATATAGTCAAGTAATGTTCCATTTGGGATATGAATTTGATGAAAATGATGTACATGATGTGAAGCTATTGTGTGAGACATTTCATATCGAAATTCCAAATGAGTATAGATAACTGTAAATTCAAATTTGTAGAGGTTATATTATGATAAGAGCAGTCAAGGAAAATGATTTATCTGCTGTTATGCAGATATGGCTTGATATAAACATTAAAGCACATAGTTTCATATCAAAGCACTATTGGATGGATAATTATGATATGGTAAAAAAGATTCTTCCACAAGCAGAAATATATGTGTATGAAAACAATGGCACAAAAGAAATAGAAGGCTTTATTGGATTGACAGATAATTATATTGCGGGATTATTCGTAAAAGAAGATATGCAGTCGAAAGGCATTGGGAAACAACTATTGAATTATGCAAAAGGCATTAAATCCAATATGTATTTGAGCGTTTATAATAAGAATATCCGTGCAATTCAATTTTATCAGAGAGAACAATTTGTAGTTCAATCAGAAAACACGGATGATAATACCAACGAAAAAGAGTTGGTTATGGCTTGGAGCCGATAGACAAATTCCAATTTGTAGGGAACAGAAAATTCCAGTTCTACGGAGCTTTTAAAATTGAATATTGGATGATTTTACATAGCCGTTAAGGAGTAATTAAGCTCCTTAGCGGCTTATTTTATTTCACGATAGGAGGTGAGGAAAATGAAAATTAAAAAGGTGGATGACAAGCCGATGATCATTCACACAAAGGAGAAAGCTAAGATTCATGCCCACGAGCCAAAGGGTGCCAAGATTAAAGGCAGCAACATCTATACAGTAGAGAGAGGTCCTAAGACTATCGGTGCAAAGGTATCTGATGATAAAAAGAAGTCCTATCGCAAGAGTACCATTCATCAGTCAGAGCCGAAGAATAGGGGACTATCAAGATTTAAGCGAAACTATAGAGAATCAAACACTTCCATCAAGACCAAGAACACCAATCTTCACATAGCAGGAAGAACAGGTGCACTTGCAGCCGGGGCAGTAACGGAGCAGGTGGAAGGCGGGCAGGAGGTATCGCAGGCAGCATATCTTGCATATGAAGCGAGCCGACCTGTTACCGGAACTGCTTCTAAGGGTGCAGCACTTTTCAGGAAAAAGGCGGCAGCCGAGGCAAGGAAGCGTATCAAGAAGGTAGATGCAGGAAAGAAGCTGGCAAAAAAGACAGCAAAGAAAGCTGCCAAAGATACTGCAAAGACTGTAGCTAAAGAGACAGCAAAAGAAACAGCCAAGACTACTGCCAAGGTTGCAACAAAAACTGCTACAAAGGCAGCTGCTACAGCGGCAGGAACAGCAGTTGCACCGGGAGTAGGCACGGCAATCGGCATGGCAGCCGGATATGCTGCAGGTGTGTCCATAGAGGTCAAGGATGAAAAGATGACCAACCGGAGCAGGAAGATAAAATTCTTTCTGGATAAGATGAAAGCACAGGAGAATCAGACAGATAGCGTGGCAAAGCTGGTAAAGGATCTGATTGTGCGAAAAGTGATTACCTGGGTAAAGGCAGCTGCACCGATTATTGGATTGGTGCTGTTGTTACTTGTACTTGTAGTTGCCATGATTGCGGTTCCGGTTATAGCGGTGATAGCAATCCTTTACAATTCTCCATTTGCTTTATTTCTGCCACCACTTGAATCAGGAGATACCGTGCAGATAGTAACGAGTGCTTATGTGCAGGAGTTTAACCGGGATGTGAATACGAAAGTGAATGAGCATACCGGATATGACCTTGGAGAGCTTGTCTATGTGGATTATGAAGGTATGGAAGAAACCCCAAGCAATTACTATGACATCATGGCAGTCTATATGGTCAAGCATGGTGTCGGAGATACTGCAACAGTCATGAATGAGACTTCAAAAGGCTGGCTGCAGGCAGTTGTAAATGATATGTGTTCATACACCACAAGCACAGGAACAAAGGATGTGGAAGAAACGGATGCAGACGGTAATGTAACTACTGTTACGAAGTCGGTTCTGTATGTGAATGTCACACTGAAATCGTACAGAGATATGATTTCGGTCTATGGATTTAATTCTGATCAGGTGGAAATGCTTGAGCAGATCATGAGTCCGGAGTTTATGGGACAGCTTGGATATGCCGGAAGCGGAAGTGGTGGCGGAGGCGGAAGTCCGGGAGTAAGCTCCATGACTGAGGATGAAATCAATGCCATCCTTAGTGGAATTACAGACAGCAGGCAGAAAACAGTCTGCTCCTATGCACTACACAGAGTTGGCTTCCCTTATAGTCAGGATTTAAGAGACAGCGGTAACTATTATGACTGCAGTTCCTTAGCCTATTATTCATGGAAGGATGCAGGTGTGGATATTAGTTACGGTGGTGCAACCACAGCGGCAGCGGAGGCACAGGGACTGGATGAAGCCGGAAAGACTGTTTCCTTTGATGAGTTACAGCCGGGAGACCTTATCTTTTACAGTTTTACAAGTAATGGAAGATATAAGAACATCAGCCATGTGGCAGTATACGTCGGAAATGGCAAGGTGGTAGAGGCACTTAATGAAAGTCTTGGCGTTGTTTACAGGGATGTGGCAAGCACAGGGAAGATAGTTGTGATAGGAAGACCATAACAGGAAATTTGCAGAGAGGGCATAGTCCCTCTCTGAGACTGGAGGTAAGAATGGATTTAAAAGATATGATACTGGTAACAGAAAACGACAGGGGAACAGAGACAAATATGCTGATGACTCTGGATGATTATAAGAGTTTTATAGCAGTTGATGACATGTCAGAGCTTGCAGACAATTTGTTGCAGCTTGGAAGGACGCTTGGTAAACCAGATAACTTCACAGAGTATTACAGGGCAGCAAATGTAACGGTATCTGCGAGATTCTGTCTGGATGATATTCAGCTGGGACACTTTCTTCAGGGATTTTATAACGATTCCAAAGAATTTCGGTTTGATAAAGAAGCCAGTTCTTATGAATGTGTTGCAAAGCTTAAGGAGATTGGAATGACCGATAAGGGCTGGGTGGATGATTTTAACCTGCATTATGAAATGGAGAACCGCTCATTTGAAAGGGGACAGACATTTCATAACTTCAATGACCATGATTACATGGTGCTTGAAGCATTATCACCAAGAAATCTTGTGGTGATGGATATGAAGTCAGGTTCTCTTACAATCGCCCTTGGTGCGACAGAGTATAAGCGTTATCCGAAGGATGAGAAGCCTACAAAGGACAATACCACAATCGGGGTATCGTGGGAGCATGGCATTTATCTAGGTTCCACACTTTCAACTACAAATTTCAAGGCATGCAAGAGGGAGTATGGCACACCGGAAAAGATAGAGGATATCTATGATTACAGGGCAAAGCTAAAGCAGAAGTTCTATTTTTATCAGGATATGTCAAAGGATGATGATGTACCGAAGAAGCTGCAGAATGACTTCCTTCACCAGATGTATGAGGATTTTGGAACGATTGAAGAGGACTGTTTTTACGACAGGCTGGAAGATGGAAAGTACGATGAAGGCTTTAAGGAAAGACAGGTAAAGGAAGAAAAGAGCCGGTGATGAGATTTTTACAGGAGGCGATATCATATGGAACAGGAATTTGATGTTGAGATAAAAGAAGTGCTTTCACGAGTACAGAAAGTAAAGGCAGAGTCGCTTGACGATGCCATCAATAAGGCAATGGATATGTATTATGCAGAGCAGATAGTCCTTGGAGCAGAGGACATGAAGGGAGTTGATTTTGCGCCTATCAGCGAAGGTCAGCTCCCTTATTCATTAAAAGAAAACGGAGGAAAAGCAAGATGAAAAGTGATTCAACAACAGTAATTAAGAACATGGAGTTTTTAGTAAAGGAACTTCATAAGGAGTGGGACAGATCGGGTGCTTCTAAGGCATCCGTTATTATTTCCCTTGAGGAAGTAGATGGTATCAATGATAAGTTAAAAGAGATTATCTATCAGACACAGAAGTCAGTCGATGAGGATGAGCTGACCTTTAAACAGAGCATTGCAAAGTCCAAGGAGTGCTATGTGATTCTTCGTGTGGTGCGTAAGATTGCAAAGAAAAAGGATAAATGCGAAAAACAGGCAATCGACAATGAATTTGCAATCGAGCTGGATAAGGATGAGTTAAAGCTATTTAAGGGATTGTTTGCAGAGATGTTTAAGTAGAGGAGGACAAAGGTATGGGCGTTGATATGAAGGTCAAAGCGATATACGATTCTGAAATTGGTAACATCACAAGATCAGAAAAGAACTGGAAGGATGTGTTAAAGGTTGCAGGTCAGTTATACCGCTATGAATTTGACAATATCGTTATGGTAACAGCTCAGAGACCTCCGGAAAAAAGCACACTCATGGCAGATTATGATACCTGGAAAAAGGTGGGAAGATATGTAAAGCGTGGTGCGAAAGGCTGTGCTATCTTCCCATCAAGGGCACTGAATCCACGCATGAGATATATCTTTGATATCAGTGATACCGGAGGGAAGAATGTCAAACTGACATGGGACCTTGAGGGAGAAAATCTTAAGGATTATGTGGATTTTCTTGTGTCAGAAGGTCAGATTGAGCAGTACGATAACAGCGACAGGGAGTCTCTAAAAAATATATTAAAACAGTTTACAGGAACAGATGTTTGGCTTATAATAAAAGAAGAGTTCGGAGACCGAATGACCGAGCTTATGCAGCTATCAGGTAGTGTGATAAAGGAAGAAAGTAAGAAACGCAATGGCTTACAGCAGGAAATGGACATGGAGCAGCTTGTATATACAAGTGTCATGTATGCTGTAGGGACGAGATGCGGATTTGACTTATCTGTGCAAGAACAGGATTTTAGTCAGATCGTAAATATCAAAGACGAAGAGATCATTTACCGTCTTGGTTCCATTGTATGCGATGTCTCCTGTAGTGTTCTTAGAGAATTTAGTCGTAACTTAAAGGCAATCGAGAGCGAAAGGAGAATTGGATATGTTAGAAGAAATGACTTACAAGGAAGTGGACGGACTGTTTTATCCGCAGATAGAGATGCCGGACGAGACGGAGGATCTCACGAAGCTGGGCAAATACGGAAGGATGGCGATGAACTATCTCAAAGAGAACGAGCCGGCAAGATACAAGACGCTGATGAGATTCGGGAAGATGTACGAGAAGATGTCAGCGGTAGAGGAGGAAGCGAACCAGCTGTACGACCAGTTAGAGATGCAGTATCTGGCGAAGCACAAGCCACAGGATCTGTCATCGACAATGGAGATGTGGAAGATAAGAGAGCAGGCGAAGATGCAGGCAGAGGAAGTGGTACTGAATCAGATAGTGATGCGATTCCACTAGAATCAGATGATACAGAACTGAATAGGGAACTTGATGAAATCAATTCATTGGGTGTCAGTAAGGAAGCCGAATATACACAGGCTTCCTTTTTTTTCGACCAGAACGGGCAGGCAAGCATTGGCACCATTCATACTGAGGATGAAAACAATAATCAGTTTATGCGTCAGTTCGAGCAGGACAGAAAAGCTGCATTAGCAGGTAAATACAATTACCTGAATCCAAAGAAGTCATCCACAGTACCAAGTGAGTATATCAAACAGGTGCTTATGAGAGGTACAGGTTTTATCGGTGGCAAGGGCAGGGTATGCAAGATTTTTGAAACAGAGATTGATGCAGGAACCAGGGCAAAGCGTATCAAAGCAGAATATGGTCAGGGAGGTGCAGGCTGGCCGGTTGACGGACTGGGACTGCACGGATATGACACATTTCATGGGAACGGACTGCGTTTTCAGTGGCGAGATGAGGATGGAGAGGTAGAAGGATATGTTTCGTGGAAAGATATCGAAAAAGAGCTTGGTGTCCTTATTCTTACAGGGGAATACCAGCCTGAGACACCTCGTATTGATGAGCTTGCGATGGACGGACTCCGTGAGGATGATGAGGTCATTGATGCCGAATACCGGGAAGTGCAACCGGAGGAGGCAGAATCAGAGATTGATGATTATGCAATACCGGATGAGCCGGAGAGCTATGCTTCTAACAGAGATTATGTAAGTGCAAAAGGCATGACACCACAGGAAGCTGCCGATGAAGACCGGATGATAACACAGGCAGAATATGGTGCTGAGATAGAAGCTGAAACAACTGAAAAAGATCCATCAGAATTGCAGTATATTACACCGATTGATTATGCCAAGAGGATAGCAGAGCTTGATGAAGACCTGCGTGATGCAGCTGAGATTCTGGTGACAGATTGCAGCTGTTACACACCATTTAAAGCATTTCTTATGGATGTTGTGCAGTCTGATTTTGCATTTATGCCCAATAAACTTGACCTTATCAGGGATATCGCATTAGGGACAGATAATGCAGAAAGAAAAGCATATTCCAACAATAAGTATGGTCTTGTGGAGTACTCAATCAGAAGCGGATATGTGAAGATCAGCTATAAGAACAGGAATGGTGTGCGAAAGGAAGGTGCTCTCGACTGGCGTGAGTTATACGAGATTTTATCCTATATGGTAAAACAGCCATTTTACTGCGGAGAAGACCAGAAGAAGTATTATCATGAGACAAAGCAGAAGGCTGACAGGGATAAGATGAATCCGGTCTATAAGAGATTCTTTGATATCGAGGATAGTGTAAAAGCCAATCGTCTTGAAACCAGGGAAAGAGCAATAGCGAATGGCTGGGAAACCAAGATTGATGAGAATGGACATGTGGTTTCAGATGATGCAGTACAGAAAAAACACAACTTCCACTACAACCTCTGGGAAATGGAAAAAGGCGGTGCTAAGACCAGATACCAGTGGAATATGGATGCAATCCGCACTTTAAAGCAGATTGAATCAGAGAACAGGCTTGCCACACCTGAGGAACAGAAAACTCTGTCGAAGTTTGTCGGATGGGGCGGACTGTCACAGGCATTTGATGAGAATAACGCAGGCTGGAGCAAAGAATATGCAGAGCTGAAAGACCTTTTATCTGATGAGGAATACAGTGCTGCAAGGGCAACAGTAAATAACGCCTTTTATACTTCACCGGAGATTGCCATGTGCATAAATTCGGCACTTGTCCAGTTTGGTTTCAGAGGCGGCAATGTATTAGAGCCATCTATGGGTATCGGTAACTTCTTTGGAAGTATGCCGGAAACAATGCATGAAGCAAAGCTGTATGGAGTGGAGCTTGACAGCATTTCGGGAAGAATCGCAAAGCAGCTTTATCAGAATGCCAATATCAGTATTACAGGATTTGAGAATACCACATATCCGGATAACTTTTTTGATGTAGTTGTCGGAAATGTGCCATTTGGAGATTATAAGGTATTTGATCCGAAGTACAACAAGTATAACTTCCGTATCCACGATTATTTTCTGGCAAAAGCACTTGACCAGGTAAGACCGGGAGGCATGGTTGCAGTAATCACCACAAAGGGAACACTTGATAAGGCAAATCCTACTATCCGAAAGTATCTGGCTGAAAGAGCAGAGCTTGTGGGAGCAGTAAGACTTCCGAATACTGCATTTAAAGATAATGCAGGAACCGAAGTGACAGCAGATATCCTGTTTTTGCAGAAGAGGGAGAGAAAGATTGATATTGAACCTGACTGGGTACACCTTGGTGTAACTGAGAATGGCATTGCAGTCAACTCTTATTTTGCAGAGCATCCGGAGATGATGCTTGGATCTATGGAATATGACACAAGGATTTACGGACAGGACAGCAGATATACAGTCTGTGTGAATAATGATGAGAACTTCAATATGTATGAGACTCTCAATAAGGCTATCGGTAATATCAAAGCCCAGATGACAGATTTTGAGAGAGTGGCAGATGAGGCGGAGCAGACGGAGGAAGTTATCCCGGCTGATCCGGATGTGAGAAACTACACTTACACATTTTTTGAAGGAAAACTCTATTACAGGGAAAATTCCGAGATGGTAAAAAAAGAAGTATCACAGACTGCCGAAGAGCGAATCCGAAGCCTTGATGAAATCAGACAGATAACAAGAGAGCTGATTGATATCCAGATGGATGGCTGCAGCGAGGAGGAGCTTTCTGATAAGCAGAAACTTCTTAATGTAAAATATGATGCCTTCGTAAAGCAGTATGGAGCCATTACTTCAAAAGCAAACAGAATAGCATTCAGGGATGACAGCGATTATCCACTTCTTTGCAGCCTTGAGGAAGTAAACGAAGATGGGGAGGTGAAAAAAGCGGATATGTTTTATAAGCAGACGATTAAGGCAAAGACAGTCATAGACAGAGTGGAGACCGCTGTGGAAGCATTAAATGTATCCGTCAATGAATTTGGATATGTAAATCTTGCCTATATGCTTTCTATCTATGAGCCGGATATTATTAATGCAAAGGAAGAACTTGCAGAAAAGTCCGGACAGACAGTGGATGAGATAACGCTAAGTGATGATGCTTTGGCAGAGCTTAAAAGGGCAGTTCTTGTGGAAGAGCTGGACGGACTGGTTTTCCTCAATCCAGACCGCTACAACGAGAACAATCCCGACATCGGCTGGGAGACAGCAGACGAGTATCTTTCGGGAAATGTGAGAGACAAACTTCGTGTAGCAAAGGCTATGGCGGCTGATACAGACAATCCGCAGGCAGAAAGATTTGCAGGCAATGTGGCAGCACTTGAAAAGGTGCAGCCGGAATGGATTGAAGCCTCGGATATTGATGTAAAGATTGGTACGACATGGATTGAGTCGCTTGATTATGAGCAGTTTATCTATGAGCTTCTCAATACACCAAGAAGAGCAAGGGCAGTCAGAAGCCAGTTTTACAATACAGGCATTCAGGTACACTTAAATAAGATGAGCATGGAATGGTTCATCGAGAATAAGAGCATGGATAAGCATTCAGTGGCAGCTACTAAGACTTATGGTACAAGCCGCATGGATGCTTATTCTATTTTTGAGGATACGCTGAATCTTAAAACTGTAACAGTAAGGGACAGGATTGATGACGGTGATGGCAAATATCATTACGAAGTCAATAAGAACGAGACAATGCTTGCAAGGGAAAAGCAGAACATGATCAAGGAGAAGTTCAAGGAATGGCTGTTTGCAGAGCCGGAGCGAAGACAGAAATATGTGGAGTATTACAACGAGACATTCAATAACATCCGTCTGCGTGAGTATGATGGAAGTCACTTACAGTTTCCGGGAATGAATCCGGCGATTGAGTTAAAGCCACATCAGAAGAATGCGGTGGCAAGAATCCTTCTTGGAGGAAACACCCTGTTGGCACACTGCGTTGGTGCCGGAAAGTCCTTTGAGATGATGGCTGCCTGCATGGAGCAGAAGAGACTCGGACTTGCCAATAAGACGATCATGGTTGTTCCAAAGCCACTTATCGGTCAGACGGCATCAGAGTTTTTAAGGCTTTATCCGTCAGCAAATATCCTGGTTGCCACAGAGCGTGATTTTGAAAAGAGCCGCAGGAAGCAGTTCGTATCAAGGATTGCAACAGGTGACTATGACTGTATCATCATGTCGCACTCGCAGTTTGAAAAAATCCCGATCTCAGCAGAGAGAAAGGAAAGAATGCTCAATGAGCAGATTGATGAAATCAGCTATGCGATTGATGAGATGAAGGAGCGTAACGGGGAGCGTTGGACTGTAAAACAGATGGAAAGCCAGAAGAAAAAGCTGGAGGAGCAGCTGAAATCCTTATCAGATGAGAGCAGGAAGGATGACCTTATAACCTTTGAGGAACTTGGTGTGGACTCTATCATGGTTGACGAAGCGCACAATTTTAAGAACCTTGCGATTTTTTCCAAGATGAATAATGTGTCAGGTATCAGCAGCAGTGGAGCGAAGAAGTCAACGGATATGCAGCTTAAATGCCAGTATTTGTCTGAGATAAATGATGGCAGAGGCATTGTGTTTGCGACAGGTACGCCAATATCCAATACCATGTGTGAGATGTATGTCATGCAGCTTTACTTACAGAAAGCGGCACTTGAAGAGATGGGGATTTATCACTTTGATTCATGGGCAGCGAACTTTGGTGAAGTGACAACAGCACTTGAGCTTACTGTAGAGGGAAGCGGTTTCCGTTTTAAGAGCAGGTTTAATAAGTTTACGAATCTGCCGGAGCTTATGAATATCTTTAGAGAGGTAGCTGATGTGCAGACCGCAGACATGCTTGACCTTGATGTGCCAGCCCTCAGAGGAGGCAAGCCTATTATTGTGGAGTCGGAGCCTGACTGGTATGTGAAGCAGGTTATGGAAGACTTTGTTGTGAGGGCAGAGCGTATCAGAGGTGGTGGAGTTGATCCAAGTGTGGATAACTTCTTAAAGATTACCCATGAGGCAAGACTTCTTGGAACAGATGCAAGACTGATTGATAAGGATGCACCAAATAATCCTGACGGAAAGCTCAATAAGGTAGCAGAAAATGTGTGGAAAGAATATGAGAAAGGAAATGCCAACGGTCATATAGGCTGCCAGCTTATTTTTTCGGATATCGGCACACCGGGACCGGATAAGGACTTCACTATTTATGATTATCTGAAGGAAACTCTTATCCAGTATGGTATTCCGGCAGAAGAGATAGCATTTATCCATGATGCCAAGACAGATGCACAGAGGGATGCACTTTTTAAGGAGATGAGGACAGGTAAAAAGAAAGTTCTTATTGGTTCAACGGACAAGTGTGGAACGGGTGTCAATGTGCAGACACACCTTGTTGCAATGCATCATGTGGATTGTCCGTGGAAGCCTTCTTCTATTGAACAGAGGGAAGGACGAGGCATACGACAAGGCAACGAAAATGAAGAGGTGGCAATCTACAGATATGTCACCAAAGGAACCTTTGATGCATACAACTGGTCGCTCGTTGAAAATAAGCAGCGTTTCATCAGTCAGGTTATGACAAGCAAGGCAGTAAGCCGAAGCTGCGAGGATATCGACGAGGCAACACTTTCCTATGCAGAGATTAAGGCGGTTGCCACAGGTAATCCTTTGATCAAAGAAAAGATGGAGATTGACAATGATGTCCAGAGATTAAAGCTCTTAAAGGCATCCTATGACAATCAGAGATATGGACTTCAGGACAACTTTATGATTAAGTACCCGAAGCTCATTAAGACAGCAACAGAAAAGCTTGCCAATGTCCGTGAGGATGTAAAGGCAAGGGATAAGGAGCTGATTGATAATCCGGAATTTGCCATTACTATAGGCAAAGCAACTTACACTGAGCGTGTGGATGGCGGAACGATGATGCTTGAAGCAATCAGCAAATGCAAGACCGGAGAGACAACTGCAATCGGCAAGTTCCATGGATTTGAGCTGCTTGTGGAAAAGAACTTCCTTGACATCAATTATATGGTGCTTCGTGGAAAGACTGAGTACAAGGCAGAACTTTCCACAAGTCCGGTCGGCAGCATGGTAAAGCTGGAAAACCTGTTCAATGGACTCCATGAGAACATTGATTTCTTAGAAAAGAAGATTGAGCAGTACCAGAATGACCTTGAAGCTTCAAAGGCAGAGTATGACAAGCCATTTGCATACAGCAAGGAACTGGAAGAAAAACTGGCAAGGCAGTGTGAACTGAATGCTCAGCTTGACCTTGAGAACGCAAAGGCTGTGGATGCAGACCTGAGCGGACCGGAGAAAGAAAGAGAAACAGATGACAGGATGGAATCTGCAGCAATTGTGGCAGAGGATAAAGGTGCTTATCCAGCCGACAGAGAGGGCAGAACACGATAGGAGAGTGAATAATATGAGCATAAGAAAAGTGGTCGCAGGACTACTGATTACAGCAGGGATTGCCATTATGGCAGTCCCTTTTTTCTGGCGGGCAACAGGAGAAAAACAGACAGAACAGCTCATAAGTGAATTTGAGCAGACATTGGAGGATGATTACGATGAAGAAACAGGTGTGGAGGAAGAGCAAACCTCCATTAGTGAAGAGGATGAAGCCATTTTTAAAGAAGGCGGTGTTATCGGTATCATTGAGATACCGGGCATAGATATCCGGTATCCGGTAATGGAAGGAACCACAAGTAAAGTGCTTAATGCCGGGATCGGTCATATAGAAGAAACAGCAGGGATTGGGGAGAGTGGCAACTGTGTATTGTGCGGTCACAATGGCAGCAGATATGGCACATTTTTTACACCACTAAGTCAGATATCCATAGGTGATGAAGTAATGATAACCGACAAAAATGGACAGAAGCATATCTATGAGGTAACAGAGACAGATGTAGTAAATCCGTATGATAACAGCATCAAGACACAGGGTGATGAAAAAGAACTAACTCTTTTTACCTGTTCCCAGAAAGGAACCATGCGTTTTGTAGTCAGGTGCATTTATAAGGAGGCGGAGATGGATGAATAAGAGATACCGGTTAGGTGAGATAGAAGAGGCAGTATCGGAAATGGAAGAGCTAATTGACATCGAGGATGATATTGCAGAGATTGATGATGAATTTCAGATAGTCGTAAGCGGCTGGTCTGTGTATGTCGAAAGCCTGAATCTGACACTCAGACAGGGAATAGCCTGTGTATGGGATGCAGTGGAAGGATTATTTATGCCTGATTTTGATGTGACCATCGTGTATGAGGGGAACATTGAAACACAGGAGTGGCTCTACTATGAGCAGGACGGAATGGTCGTTACACTTGGCAACTGGTTAAATGGCAGATTGTCTTGTGAACAGATAGAACAGCTTTGGTGTGAGTTTATCATACCGGAGTAAAACAAAGAACAAAAAGAAAGCGAGGAATAGCATATGAAGTATTCAATTAAGGTAAACGAAGTAAGGGCAAAAGAGGGCAGCAATATCAAAGGATTTGCAACAGTGGTATTCGGTGATTCATTTAAGATCACCAATATTGCAATCCTTGAGAATAAGGATAAGGGAGAGCTTTTCGTATCAATGCCAAGATACCGCTCCAATGAGCGTGATGAAAGCAACGGTGTGATCTATAAGGATGTGTGCAATCCTATTACAGCAGAGTTTCGAGAGGAACTCTATACCAATATCCTTGATGCCTATGCAAGAATTAAGGAACCGGAGAAAGAGGAGACACAGAAGCAGGAGCGTACACAGGAAATGCCGGAGTTTTCCGTAACTGTGACACCTTATGAGAGGGAAGGTAGTAACATCAAGGGACTTGCACGCATTTATTTTGAAAACAGTTTCATCGTAAATAATATCAATATCGTGCAGGGTAAAGAGAAAATCTTTGTATCAATGCCTTCTTATAAGACAAAGCAGGTGGATGAGCAGGGCAAGCCAATCTATCAGGATGTCTGCTATCCGGTCACAAAGGATTTCAGGGAAAAACTCTATAATGAGATTATCTCTGAATATGAGAAAGCAAAGGATAAGAGCAACGAAAAGGCAAGAGAGAGTGCAGAGAAACATCATGGCAATCCCGATAAAGAGAAGGACAAAGAGGCGACGCCCTTTCGATAATCAGTAATCAGAGTACAGGGGCGGCCAAGGCTGCCCCATTTACAGAATGGAGGAAACAGAATGGATATGGAAGCAGGAAAAACACTTACCAATGAGGAGGTTATAAGGGAACTTCTCAAATTACTAAAAAAGAATACCATGAAAGAGCAGGCAAATGATGTATTTGAAATATGCAGTTATGTGGATGGTCTGGAGAAAAAGATTGATTCCATGATGGAAGAACTCACCAACATGCAGAACCAGATCAAAGAAATGCAGGAAGATACACTTGTCAATAATGCAAAAAAGGCATTGTCAGAAGCACAGGAGCGACTTAATACCAGATGTGAGCAGATAAAGTCACAGGTATTAGAAGTGAAAGAACAGGTCAAATCTACAGCAAAGAGCATAGTTGATGAAGCAAAGGCAAAGGGAAGAACTGCATTATACAGGGTGTCGGAGTTCTTAGCAATTAAGAAAAGGCTTCTTGATATCCGAGAGAATGTAAGAGGTGCAATCAAGACCACGGATAAGGATATAGCAAAGACAGCGCTTCTTACAAAAGGATTTCGTGAAGCTGGTCAGACAGCAGCTAATGCATTCCGTACTTTTGCTGACAAGCCAGAGGTGGATTATTCACAGAAAGAGCAGAAACATCCCATTACAAAGGCGGTGCTTGCACCTATGAAAGCAGTGAGAAAGTTGTTTGTATCAATGGAGCTGCATTTGGATGCATCTATAGATAAGCTGGATAATCTGGCTATGAATGTGCAGCTTGATAAGGAAAAGTATATGGAGAATGTGAAAACAAAGGAACAGGAACAGACAGAGCCGGAGAGGGCAGAAGCTGAGCGAGTGGAAGCAGAGGTTGTATATTCACCGATGGTTGCTGAACCACAGGAGTATCAGTATAATGCAGATGCATTTGATGCTAGAGGTGTGGATGAGGTGAAGCAGGAAGCGGCACATAAGGAAGTATCAAAGGTAAGAGAAGATAAAGCCAGATAGTTTTGAGGACGTGGGAGAGATTCTGCGTCCTTTTTTAGTGCGGATCAATTTGATAGATGTTATAATGTGAAAAGATAAATGCGAAACATGCGCTATACTAGCAAAAGTTATTAATTATATAAAGGTGGGAGAAATTTGGCAAAAAGTAAAAAGACAAAAACACATAAAAAGATAGATGGTCAGCTTTTACAGATGAACAAGAAGTTTAGTAATCTCAAGATGAAACAGAAGGATAAGATTACAGGCTGGGTGTATGAAGAATATAAAAAATATGTAGCAGAACATGAAAAAGCCCCGGATTCATTAGCTGATGAACAGATTGTTGAAGCTGTACTTGATAAGATAAATGAGGCACAAATCTGGATACCAGATGGAGAGATATACGATTATTATCGAAGAAAGAAACCACAACTTCAGAAGAGGCTTGATAGTGAAAAGTTGATTGAGTTTAAATCATATGTCAGCTTTTATAAGAGCATTGTTGATCAGGACAGGGCATCCGTTGTTATATGCAATCTCAAACATGAGATTATCTACATGAATCCGGCAGCTGTTACCAGCTATGCGAAGCGAGGAGGCGACAAACTTATCGGAAGAAGCCTGTTAGACTGCCATAATCCGGAATCAAGAGATAGAATACAGCAGGTAGTGGACTGGTTTGCAGCAGATGAAAGACATAATATCGTTTATACTTTTCATAATGAGAAACAGAATAAAGATGTTTACATGGTGGCACTCAGAGATGAGGGTAATCTGATAGGATATTATGAGAAACATGAATATCGAAATTCAGAAACCATGAAACCATACGATTTGTGGTGATGATATGACTAAGGATGAATGGTACAAGCAGTTATTTGAGAGACTGGATAATTCCAAGTTCAGAAGCAGTTTCCATCTGAAGCAGAAAGATATTGATTACATAAATGAAAAAGGTCTTGATACAATAAGACAACATGCAAAGGATTTTATTGCAAAGAGAGAAGCTCCGGCATATATAGCAAATGATGGCAAACAGACACCAATGCGTGGACATCCAGTATTTATTGCTCAGCACGCTACAGCAACATGCTGCAGGGAGCGCATCCGAAAGTGGCATAAAATGCAGCCTGGCAAGGAACTAAGTCAGGTGCAGCAGGATTATCTTGTAGATGTAATTATGACATGGATTCAAAAAGAAATGGAGAGGCAGGAACATAAAATATGAGTTTGAAAAATGTATTGATTATTGTTGATAACATTGACGAATCAATTGATTTTTATGAAGAACTGTTTGGACTGCGTGTGATTACAAGGCAGGAAGGTAATGTGATAATGTCAGAGGGGCTTGTATTGCAGGATGTAGATGTATGGTATGATAGTACAAAAATACATACAACTCCACATAACAATATGACAGAACTTTATTTTGAAGATAATGATATAGAAGGTATTATTGAAAAACTGGAGTCTGGCAAGTATGTTGTAAGTTATGTTACGGATTTAATGGAACTTGAATGTGGACAGAAGCTTGTAAGATTTTATGATCCATCAGGAAATCTTATAGAAGTACGAACACCAGTTAGCCACAACTGAAGAAAGCGGATTTGAGAAAAAATGCAGATATTTGTAGATGCGGATGCGTGTCCGGCAGTGGACATTGTTGAGACAATAGCAGAGAAATACAATATTTCCATCACATTGCTGTGTGATACGAATCATATTTTGTATTCTGATTACAGTGAGGTGATTGTGGTAGGCGCAGGAGCAGATGCAGTAGATTATAAACTAATTAGCATATGTCATAAAGGGGATGTAGTAGTATCGCAGGATTATGGTGTCGCTGCAATGGCACTTGGGAAAGGTGCATATGTTATTCACCAATCAGGCAAGTGGTACACGAATGAGAACATAGATCAGATGCTTATGGAGCGACATCTTAACAAGAAGGCAAGACGCAGCTCTCATAAGAATCATATGAAAGGACCGAGAAAGCATACGGAAGAAGATGATGTACGCTTTGCACAGTCCTTTGAAAAACTTATACTGATGGCAAAGTCAAAAGAAGGTGCTCAAAGTGGGACTATTTAGGAAAAAGACAGTTACAAAGACATATGATAAGGAAAATAAGAAACCGGTAATTAAGGCCAGCATATGTAATGGTGAACAAGTTGCAGGTTTTAAGGATATTCATACAGGTAAAATAGAAGAGGTTATGCTGATTAAGAACCAGGCAGACCTTGATGCATTCAAGAAAATGTATGGAATAGATGGAGAGATAGAAAAGGAATACTGATATGAATATACAGATATTTGGAACAAAGAAATGCAATGATACTAAGAAGGCGGAGCGTTTTTTCAAGGAGCGGGGCATAAAGTATCAGTTCATTGATATGAAAGAAAAAGGTATGAGCAAAGGAGAATTTAATTCAGTAGCTCAGGCAAATGGTGGATTAGAAAATATGGTTAACTGGGATGGTAAGGACAAAGATTTACTTGCTCTTATTAAGTATATCGCAGATGAAGATAAGCTTGAAAAAGTGCTTGAGAATCCACAAGTAATTAAAACACCAGTAGTAAGAAACGGAAAGCAATCAACATTTGGTTATCAGCCGGATATCTGGAAAGGATGGAACTAAATGTACTTAATTAAGACTTTAATGGGAGATATAACAAAAGTAACAGATGTGCAGGCAATTGTGAATGCAGCAAATAACTCTCTTCTTGGCGGAGGCGGTGTAGATGGTGCAATTCATAGAGCAGCAGGACCGGAGCTTCTGGCGGAGTGCAGGACACTACACGGATGTGAGACTGGAGAAGCAAAGATAACAAAAGGATATAATCTGTCATGTGATTATGTGATACATACTGTAGGACCGATGTAGGACGGATTTTGCGGACATTCAAAATAAAAAAGAATGTGGAGGTAACAGACAATGGCAAAATCATTATTTGAGGAACTGGGCGGCAAATACGAAAGGCAAGGGGATTATTTGATACCGTGCTTAACTGTACCCGCCGAAGAAGAACAGGCAATAGGCATCTGGGGGCAACGGCATTTAGATTATCTAAAACAGTACCGTAAAGTTACATACACCAATCTTCTTACAAGCGGCAGGCTAAACGGCTACCTTGCCGACATCAACAGACAGGCACAGGAACGCTTTGAAAGGCTCATAGAGGGTATGAAACAGGCACAGGGCATAACGGAACAGCTAAAGGCAGAAAACGCCTTAGAATGGACAGGATGCCTCAATAACATAAGGGCTTGTGCGAGGGAGATTGTGGAAAAGGAAATTATTTTTGCATAAACAGATGATTAGTGGCAGGGGGAAATCCTGCCGCTTTTTCTGCTTTAGTTTGTCAGCTTGACAAATAAAGGGTTAAGGAATATAATTAGATTCAGTATTATACAAGGAGTTAATAAATATGCGGCAAGGTATTCTTAAATAAACTGTCAATTTGATAGTGGGAACAAAAAGTAGCAGTCCCGTTTCACTTTTAATATGGGGCTTAGTTTTTTGTACCCAGTTTAAGAATACTTTTATCATGTAATTTTATATGCCCGAAAACATATAAGTGTTTTGGGGCTATTGGAGTTATTTACCCAGTGATAGGAGTATTTATCACTGGGTATTTTTATGCCCTTTTTTGGGTGTTGATAGGAGGAAAATCACATGAAAATAATTAACTTAGGCATTCTGGCTCACGTTGACGCAGGAAAGACAACATTAACGGAAAGTTTATTGTATACCAGTGGTGCAATTGCAGAACTAGGGAGCGTAGATGAAGGCACAACAAGGACAGATACAATGAATTTGGAGCGTCAAAGGGGAATCACTATCCAGACAGCAGTGACATCTTTTCAGTGGGAGGATGTAAAAGTCAACATTATAGATACGCCAGGCCATATGGATTTTTTGGCGGAAGTATACCGTTCTTTATCCGTATTAGACGGAGCAGTATTATTAGTTTCTGCAAAGGATGGCATACAGGCACAGACCCGTATACTGTTTCATGCACTACAGATAATGAAGATTCCGACAATTTTTTTCATCAATAAAATTGACCAAGAGGGGATTGATTTGCCAATGGTATATCGGGAAATGAAAGCAAAGCTTTCTTCGGAAATTATAGTGAAGCAAAAGGTTGGGCAGCATCCCCATATAAATGTAACGGACAATGACGATATGGAACAGTGGGATGCGGTAATTATGGGAAACGATGAACTATTAGAGAAATATATGTCAGGGAAACCGTTTAAAATGTCAGAACTGGAACAGGAAGAAAACAGGAGATTCCAAAACGGAACGTTATTTCCCGTTTATCACGGAAGCGCTAAAAACAATCTGGGGATTCGGCAGCTTATAGAAGTGATTGCCAGTAAATTTTATTCATCAACGCCTGAAGGTCAATCTGAATTATGCGGGCAGGTTTTTAAGATTGAATATTCAGAGAAAAGGCGGCGTTTTGTTTATGTGCGTATATATAGCGGAACATTGCATTTGAGGGATGTTATTAGAATATCTGAAAAAGAGAAAATAAAAATCACAGAGATGTGTGTTCCGACAAACGGTGAATTATATCCATCCGATACAGCCTGCTCTGGTGATATTGTAATTTTACCAAATGATGTTTTGCAGCTAAACAGTATTTTGGGGAACGAAATGCTGTTGCCGCAGAGAAAATTTATTGAAAATCCTCTCCCTATGCTCCAAACAACGATTGCAGTAAAGAAACCTGAACAGCGGGAAATATTGCTTGGGGCACTTACAGAAATTTCAGATGGCGACCCTCTTTTAAAATATTATGTGGATACTACAACGCATGAGATTATACTTTCTTTTTTGGGGAATGTGCAGATGGAAGTCATTTGTGCCATCCTTGAGGAAAAATATCATGTGGAGGCAGAAATAAAAGAGCCTACTGTTATATATATGGAAAGACCGCTTAGAAAAGCAGAATATACCATCCACATAGAAGTCCCGCCAAATCCTTTCTGGGCTTCTGTCGGGTTGTCCATAGAGCCGCTCCCTATTGGAAGCGGAGTGCAGTATGAAAGCAGAGTTTCACTTGGATATTTAAATCAATCGTTCCAAAATGCGGTTATGGAGGGGGTTCTTTATGGCTGCGAGCAGGGGCTGTATGGATGGAAAGTGACAGACTGTAAAATCTGTTTTGAATATGGATTGTATTATAGTCCTGTAAGTACCCCCGCAGACTTTCGGCTGCTTTCCCCTATCGTATTGGAGCAGGCTTTAAAAAAAGCAGGGACAGAACTATTAGAGCCATATCTCCACTTTGAAATTTATGCACCGCAGGAATATCTCTCACGGGCGTATCATGATGCTCCAAGGTATTGTGCAGATATTGTAAGTACTCAGATAAAGAATGACGAGGTCATTCTGAAAGGAGAAATCCCTGCTAGATGTATTCAAGAATACAGGAACGATTTAACTTATTTCACAAATGGGCAGGGAGTCTGCTTGACAGAGTTAAAAGGATACCAGCCAGCTATTGGTAAATTTATTTGCCAACCCCGCCGCCCGAATAGCCGTATAGATAAGGTTCGGCATATGTTCCACAAGTTAGCTTAACAGCTTGCAAAAGTCATATAAAATGAGATTTGAAAGGAGAATGTAACTTCATGTTTGCTAAAAATTCAAAGGCATATTCTGTCTACCTGCTGTTCCGATTTGTCTGTTCCCTGGCGGTTTCTATGTCCACAGTGCTTTCCATCGTGTACCACCTGGAGGTGGTGCAGCTGGATGCTTTCCAGCTTGTCCTGGTAGGGACGGTTCTGGAGACCTCCTGCTTTCTGTTCGAGATACCCACCGGTGTGGTGGCGGATTTGTATAGCCGTCGGCGCTCGGTGCTGATTGGAATGTTCCTCTACGGCCTGGGCTTTCTGATGGAGGGTGCGCTACCGTGGTTCGCGCCGGTTCTGCTGGCCCAGGTTGTCTGGGGTTGCGGTGATACCTTCATCACCGGCGCTCTGGAGGCGTGGATTGCCTCGGAGGAAGAGGACAAACCCATAGACAAGGTGTTCCTGCGGGGCAGTCAAATGGGGCAAATCGGCGGCGTTCTGGGCGTGGTGCTGGGCACACTGCTGGGAAACATAAACCTGCAAATGCCTGTCATCTTGGGGGGCAGTTTGTGCTTGTTGTTGGGGCTGGTGATGGTTCGCATCATGCCAGAAACCAACTTCTCCCCTGCTATTGAGGAACGGCAGGGCTTGCTTAAAGACTTTGTCTGCCTGTTCAAGCTCAACCTGGGCTTTGTGAAAGGCGCACCTGTGTTGCTGGCGCTCTTAGCAATCACACTATGCGGGGGACTTGCCAGTGAAGGCTTTGACCGGCTCTCCACCGCTCATTTTCTGGATGACACGGTAATACCCGTTATCGGGCCGCTGAACAGCGTCACTTGGTTCGGTGTTATCAGTCTTATCGGCAACGGCTTAGGTATTCTGGCTTCTCAGTTGCTCATCGCCCGCATGGAGAAAAAAGGGACTGTCAGCCGAACCAGTGTGGTCATGTCCACCAGTGCCGGGTATATCCTGTGCCTGGTTCTCTTCGCGGTGGGGCGGAGCTTTTGGTTCATGTTGTTGGTGTTCCTGCTGGCGGGGCTTATGCGCACCATCAAGGAGCCTGTGCTGGCCGCCTGGATGAACGACCATGTGGATGAGAAAATGCGCGCCACAGTCTTTTCCACCAGCGGACAGCTGGACTCTTTCGGGCAGATCATCGGCGGGCCTATTGTGGGGCTGGTAGCCCAGCAGGTGTCCATACCCTGGGGGCTGGTCTGTACCGCTTTCCTGCTGTTGCCCGCGCTGTTCTTAGTGCCGGTGGCGGGAAAGAAGCGGGATTGATATGGCATAGTTAAGTTTACTGACGAGCGGGAGATTACTTCCGCTCGTCTTCATTTAGTAGCGCAAAATTTGAGGACTCTTTATTTCCTTATTCGGTATAGCGGAGGCGGCTGTCAATTCGACATAATTTTCTTGTGATACTTTACCGTACATGAGCATTTGTTTCGTATTTGAAAGAACAAACTCACCAAATAAAAAAAACGATATTCGGGTGGGTTATTTTGTTATACCCTAAATTACCCTCTGAATTTGTTTTTAAATTTGGAGGGATTTTTTTATGTCCTTTTTTCGGGCAGTTATCTATCTGCTCATACGAAGCAAAATTTATCAATACATAGCATATCAGAGAACGGCAGGAAACCAGTTAAAAAAATTTCTGCCAGTGCAACGGTACTTCTCACCTTGAAAGTAGAAGTACAATCTCCATACAATAGAATTACTATTTCCTATAACCGTAAAGGTCACAGAGCCTTTGCGGTTTTTCTTTTGTCGATTTTTGTTGGAAAGTGCCGTAGGGCTGTTTCTGATATGCGGTGTCGTTCTCCGCCTCTCCATCTGGATTTTTTACATTTCAAAAATTCAGATGGGAGGTATTTATGGTGAAATATGCACCAAGAAAGGTATATATCAGAGAAAGTGGCGGCTATGTGGAATTATCCTACACGGAGTTCTGCCGTTGCAGGGAATCCGACCAGACCTATATGGACAAGCTGTTTATCCCCATTCAAGGCTGTCTGCTTGAAGTCGTGAGGGAGCAATACACAGACTTCTACCGTGACAAGGAACGGTGGCGTTATCTGCAAAAATTAGATACAAAGAATAGACTGCTATCTCTCGACGGATTTACGGACAGCGAGGGGAATCCTCTGGACTTTATCACTGATGAAGCGGTGGACATTGCAGAAACCGTTGTCAATGCGGTCATGGTGGACAGGCTGAAAGCCGCCCTGCCTTTGCTGTCGGATAGTGAACAGGAGCTGATACAGGCAATCTTTTTTGACGGACTTTCCGAGCGTGAAGTCGGGGCGAGGTTGGGCATAACCCAGAGCGTTGTAAACAAACGCAAAGCCAGAATCCTAATAAAACTAAGAAAGATAATAGAAAATTAAAATTTAAGGCGTTCAGCCCCCTTGTTTTTTCCTTTGGGAAGATGAGGGGGCTTTTCTCTGCCCTCTCAATCAATTCTGATTGGAGGAAGTAAGAATGGCATACAACCACGGACGGGAGGACAGGAAATGGCGTATCTGGAAAGAAGCGGAGGAAAAGCTGCTGCGTGAGTGCGGCGTTGATGAAGCGACCATTGAGCAGATACGCATGGCGGACAGGGCAGACTTCAATTCCAACAGGCGGTTTTACCGATGGACGAATGACGTTGCGGAATATCTTGAGGACATGGCAGGCAGGGAGCGGCAGGCGGAAGTGGGTACGGTTGCGGAGTTACTGGAAGAGATTGAGAGCGAAAATCTCTATCAAGTATTAGTCACGGTGGACGGGCGTACCTTGAAAATCGTCCTGCTGAAAATGCAGGGGTATTCCACAAAGGAGATTGCCCCGCTTGTGCATTTGACGACTGGTGCCATCTATGCGAGGTTAGACCATCTGCGGAAGAAGCTGCGGAAAATTTTATAGCTTCTAAAACAGCCTGCCATCCTGCGGGCTACTGGGTGAGGGATGGAAATCCCCTCACTCATTTTTTGCAGGAGGACAACAGGATGGCATACAGGGTTAAGGCATACACGCTTCGGGAGGAATCCACGGAAAGCGGCACAAGGTATTTTATCAGCTTTAAGGACGGGCAGGGCAAATCCCACGAGTTGGAAGTGTCGGAACAGTTCTTTATGGAGTTTCGGCAGATGGAGCGCAGGAACAGGAATCTTTTCTAATGGGACGAGCGGCACAGGGAGTTTAACGAGGTATGGGACGAAACCCTTTACAGACGGGCGTTGCGTGTGCCTAAGAGCCTTGATGAACGCATGGTTGAGGAAGAACGGAATGAAACGCTCTATAAGGCGGTTGGGAGCCTTCCAGAGATACAAAGGCGGCGTTTCCTGCTCTACTACGAGTATGAGTTCAATTTTTACCAAATCGCCGCTATGGAGCATTGCACCGCTTCGGCAATACAGAAATCTGTTGCGATTGCAAAGGAGAAAGTAAAGGCGGAAATTGAAGAAATATCTCCAACCGTGACCGACACCGCCCGAAAAAGAAATCTGTTTTTTATTTGTGTGGGATTGGCGGCATTACATACTCTCACTTTTTTCCGTGGGAGTAAATCTATTTTTAAGGAGGTCAACGCCTATGTGCAACGAAAACAAAGACACCGCCCGAAAGGAGGAAAGCCATGCAGAAGTTACAGACAGTCAACGCCGAAACGCTCCTTTATGAACCGCTTGAGAAACCATCCTTTGTGGTGGACAGCCTTATCCCGACAGGCTTATCGCTGTTCTGCGGCTCACAGAAGATAGGCAAAAGCTGGCTCATGCTGAAGCTATGCTTATGCGTGTCGCAGGGAATCCCTTTATG
This sequence comes from Lachnospira hominis (ex Liu et al. 2021), assembly GCF_014287955.1. GTDB lineage: Bacteria > Bacillota > Clostridia > Lachnospirales > Lachnospiraceae > Lachnospira > Lachnospira hominis. The sequence continues at coordinate 72,142 of NZ_JACOPD010000008.1, forward strand.
GGATATGCCGACAATGGAGGGCGATGTGCTTTACCTCTGCCTTGAGGACACGTTCTGCCGCATACAGGACAGGTTATTTCGTTTGACGGACGAAGCAAGCGGGCGGCTCCACTTTGCCGTGGCAAGCTGCAAGCTGTCAGACGGTCTTATCGTGCAGCTTGAAGATTATCTGAAAGATTACCCAGACAGCAGGCTCATTGTCATTGATACCTTGCAGAAAGTCCGTACAGCTTCAAAAGACAATGCCTATGCAAGCGACTATGGGGACATCTCCCTCATCAAAGACTTTGCCGACAGGCACTCTCTGGCGGTCATTGTCGTACACCACATCCGAAAGCAGAATGACAGCGACGTGTTCAACAAGGTGTCTGGGACGACAGGATTAACGGGGAGTGCGGACGCTACCTTTGTTCTGGAAAAGGAGAAACGTGCGTCTGACACCGCCAAGCTGTATGTGACGGGCAGGGACACGCCTTATCAGGAATACACGCTGCGTTTCCGTGATTGCCGTTGGGAGCTTGTGGAGCGGAAAACGCAGGAGCAGCTTGCGAAAGAAACGATACCAGATGTCCTTTTTCGGTTGGTGGATTTTATGAGGGATAAGGAAGAATGGATAGGCACGGCAACGGAACTGTTAGCCGCTATGGGGGAAACGGAAACCATACCCACGGTGATTACGAAATGGCTGAATGAATACCGCACCACATTTTTAAGCGAGAACCGTATCTGCTACCAGTACAGCCGCAGGAAAGACGGCAGGCGGATTGCCCTTGCAAGGAGGGCGGGTGACAGCGGTGATGGTGGTGACAGCGATATTAGGATACCCCCCTGTTACTGTCATTGACGCTTAAAGCCATGTAAAGCTGGCGGCTCTGCCCTGCGGGTGACAGCAGTGACGGTGGTGACAGTGATTTTAGGATACCCTGCCGCTGTCATCCCTACGGGAGAACACCCCGTAAACGCAAAATGCAGGCGTGAGATTTACTCGCCCTTTTCGGTCGTGTAAAATCACCCCTGCGGTCAGAAAAATCATTCCGATTTTTCCGACTGCGTTTACAGGGTGTAACACACTACACTTTGCCCTGCAAAGTCGTGTGCCAGACGTTCCCTCTGGACTCCCTTAAGGCAGGGCTGTGCCCTGCTATCCTACGCCTTACGGCTTCGGATAAAAGAATGGCGGCATGACGGTGACGGCTCTTGCGAGGGGGGTATCCCAAAAACACCGTCATCATCGACATGACCGTCATGCAGGGGGTGAGGGTGACAGTTGCGGCAGTCGGCAGGGGGTATCCCAAAACTGCTGTCACCACCGTCACCGCTGTCACCCCAAAGGACGGTCACCCGCCGAAAGAAAGGAGGAATCCGCCTATGCCTTATGCAATCCTGCGTTTCCAGAAACGAAAAGCGGGCGGCGTTGCGGCTTGTGAACGCCACAACGAGCGGAAGAAAGAAGCCTACAAAAGCAACCCAGATATAGATATGGAACGCTCTAAAAACAATTACCATCTCATAGCACCACCAAAGTACACCTACAAGAAAGAGATTAACCGCATGGTAGCCGAAGCGGGGTGCAGGACAAGGAAAGACAGCGTGATGATGGTGGAAACGCTCATCACAGCTTCACCAGAATTTATGAACCAGTTACCGCCCGAAGAACAAAAAGCGTATTTCCAGACGGCTCTTGACTTCATTTCGGAGCGTGTTGGAAAGCAGAATATCCTCTCCGCTGTCGTCCATATGGACGAGAGAACGCCCCATATGCACCTCTGCTTTGTGCCGATTACGCCAGACAATAAGCTGTCAGCGAAAGCTATCTTAGGCAACCAGAAATCATTATCCGAGTGGCAGACCGCCTACCATGAGCGGATGTCCTCACGGTGGAATCAGCTTGAACGGGGGCAGTCCTCAATGGAAACCAAGCGGAAACACGTCCCCACATGGCTCTATAAATTAGGCGGCAGGCTTGATAAACAGTATGAAGAAATCGTGTCTGCCCTATCCGACATCAACGCCTTTAACGCAGGGAAGAAAAGGGATAAAGCGTTAGATTTACTCTCTGCATGGCTGCCAGACGTGGAGAAATTCTCTAAGGAAATCGGGAAACAGCAGGCGTATATCGACAGTTTGAAAGAGAGAATTGGGCAGGAATCAGACTATGCGGGGCGTATGCGTGATGAAAAGTACGAGCAGGAACTAAAGGTGCAGAAAGCGAATCAGAAGATATTTGAATTGCAGAGAACCAACGAGCAGATGGGGCGGCTGCTGTCAAAAATACCGCCCGAAGTGTTGGAAGAATTGCAGAAAAATCATAGAAGCAGAGCGAAAGAAAGGTAGATATGTGAATGAAGAAACAGGATTTTAAGGTGTTAAAGACCAAAGACTTGTACCCGTTCCCCGACAATCCGTTTCATGTGGCAGAAGATGAAACACTGTCAGAGTTAGCGGAAAGCATCAAGGAATTTGGCATTGTCACGCCGATAATCACACGCCCGAAAGAGGACGGGGACGGTTATGAAGTGATTGCAGGACAGCGGCGTGTCCGTGCTTCTGAACTTGCAGGGATAAATACCGTGCCTGCGTTTGTCCTGCCCTTAGACCGTGACCGAGCCATCATCACCCTTGTAGACAGCAATTTGCAGCGTGAGAATATCCTGCCATCGGAGCGGGCGTTTGCTTACAAGATGAAATCCGAAGCCATGAAGCGGCAGGGTTTCCGCACAGACTTAACCTCGTCACAAGTTGTGACGAAGTTGCGGACGGACGACAAGGTGGCACAGGGCTTCGGCGTGGGCAGGATGACCGTGCAGCGTTTTATCCGCCTGACGGAACTGATACCGCCGATTTTGCAGATGGTGGACGAGGGGAAAATCGCCCTCACGCCTGCGGTGGAACTGTCCTTCTTGAAGAAAGACGAGCAGGAAAACCTCTTTGCCACGATGGAGAGCGAAGAAGCAACGCCCTCACTCTCACAGGCACAGCGGATGAAACAGTTAAGCCAGAGCGGGCGGCTTGACATGGATACGATATTTGCGATTATGACGGAGGAAAAGGGCAACCAGAAAGAAACCTTGAAAATCAACACAAGCAAGCTGAAAAAATACTTTCCGAAGAACACAACGCCGAAGCAGATGGAGGAAACCATCATCAAACTTTTGGAGCGTGAGTTGCAGAGGAAACGCAACCGTGACAGCCGCTAATCTTCTTTTTTCGGGAAGTAAATACAGAGAGTTGAGGTATGGAGAATGAGAGAAATCCAGTATGAAATCGTAAAGGAAATCGCAGTATTGTCTACGGGCGACAGTGGCTACACAAAGGAAATCAATCTCATTTCATGGAATGGGAAAGAGCCGAAGTATGACATCCGCAGCTTTTCCCCGAACCGTGAAAAGTGCGGCAAGGGAATCACGCTGAACGCTGATGAAGCGGCGGCACTCCTTAAAGCATTACAGAAAGAATTAAACAGCGAGGATTAATGGTATCTGATTGGCAGGGCGGGGACATTTCCAAACTCTTCCCTGCCCTGTCTGGAAAGGAAGATTTAAGTATGGGCGAGGATAAGAAAGCAGATAAAAAGAGAAAGCGTATCGTGCCAAAAGCACCAGTGCAGATGATAATCAGCCGTGAATATGTCGGCACACAGACCGTTACAGAAGCGTTTGTCCCGATTATCTCCGAGGATATTCGGAAGAAGATTGCCGAGGGCGACACCTTCGACAATGAGGGGCTGTCCGCTTAGAATGTACGCAATGGGACATGAAAACAGATAGGACAGATACGGAGGTTTTACAGTATGGCAGGAATCAAAGAAGAAAAGAAAATCTATTTAGTCGGCATTTATTGCCGCTTATCTAAAGACGATGGTACGGATAACGAGAGTGCGAGCATTGCGACACAGAAATCCATCCTCACGGATTATGTGAAAAAGCAGGGATGGCACATAGCAAAAACGTATGTGGACGATGGTTATTCTGGTACAAATTTTGCTGGGGTTAGATAGCGATACTTTTTACATCTACCATGTTGCGGCGGTCATGGTTGACAACTTGCGTCGGCTCCTGCTCGGTATCAACCTGTCCGACAAAGCTATAATGGATTTCGATTTTCCGGGTGTTGGTTTCCCGGTCTAATTCATGTATCAAAATACGGTCGATAAACTCATGGACGTTTTCATAGGTCAATTCCTGTATGTCGCTGTATTTCCCGACAATCTGAATAAACCTTGATATATCCCTTTTTCGCTCGGTAACGGTTGCGATCTGCTGTTGTAACTCGTCTATCCTTGCGGCAAGGGATTTCTTTTCGTCCTCATAGCCGGAAGTTAGAAACACAAACCGTTCATCTGTCAGTCTGCCTAATGCGTTGTCCTCATACAGCTTGCGGAAAAGCGTGTCAAGTTCGGTCATACGCGCCTGTGCTTTGAAAAGTTCCTTTTGCTGCTGCGCTAATGCCTTTCTCGCTTCCATGTCGCCGTACTCGGTAGCTTTACAGATAAAGTCCTGTTCGTGTTCCTTAACATACCGCAAAACCCGCCGCATATCTTCCAGCACTAAATCAAGAAGTACGTTTTTGCGGATATAATGAGAGGTACACTCGCTGCCTGTCCTTGCCCTGTTGCGCCATGCGCCGCAAGAATAGGAAAACTTGCGCGGCTCGATATTTACGCCCTGTTGGTAATACATCTTATGTCTGCAACCAGCGCAAAACAGCAAGCCGGAAAAAATATCAATCTCCGCTGCTTTTGTCGGGCGGTGGCGGGTAGCAATCCGCTTTTGCGCAAGTTCAAAGGTTTCCTCGTCAACAAGCGGCTCATGGGTGTTTGGGAAGAAATAGCGTTGTTCTTCTTCGTTCTTCCGGGTCTTTTTCGACTTGTAGGATACCTTGTGAGTTTTCGCGGTTATGGTATGCCCTAAATATTCCTGCCTTGCTAATATGTCATAGAGCGTTTTGTCCGGCCAAGTATAGGGGGCGATCATTGCCCGCTGATACCGCGCCTGTCCTGTACGCTGATAGCGCAACGCTCCAATCGTCAAGACTTTGTTTTCCGCAAGCCATTTTTGGATTTCGCACATACGCACGCCGCTAACAAACATAGCGAAAACCTGTTTGACAATCGGCGCGGTTTCCGGGTCGGGTATAAGGTGGTGGCGGTTGTTCGGGTCTGGGATATAGCCGTATGGATATTCCCCGTTGACGCGCTCGCCTTTTTGCGCCTGTGCCTGTTTAACTGCGCGGATTTTCTTGCTTGTGTCGCGGGCGTAAAACTCGTTAAACCAGTTCCGCAAGGGGGTAAACTCGTTATCCTCCCGCGCTGTGTCAACTCCGTCGTTGATCGCGATATAGCGTACTCCGTTTTCGGGAAATACAATCTCTATGAGTTCGCCCGTTTTCAGATAGTTTCTGCCAAGACGGGAAAGGTCTTTGGTAATGACCGTCGCCACTCGTCCGGCTTCCACTTCCTGCAACATCGCTTGCAGCCCCTCGCGCTCAAAACTCACGCCGGAAAATCCGTCGTCCACAAAAAACTTTGTGTTCAAAAAATGGTGTTCGTCCGCATAGCGTTGAAGTATCATTTTTTGGTGCTGTATGCTTCCGCTTTCTCCGGCTTGCATATCCTCTTGACTTAAACGGCAGTAAAGGGCGGTGATTTTATTCGACTGTAACATTAGTCCTCCTTTCCGACAGCCGAATAAACAGGTATAATGTGTTGCTATCATTATACCATATCCCGCCGCCTAATGCACTACTCGGACGCTAAAAATCCCGGATTTCCGGGCTTTTTCTGCAAATCCTTTACAATGAGTTTCTCAATCTTTTTATGGATTGTATCGGTTGCCTTTTCACTCGGCAACGCTTGAACAAGATAGGTGATTTTCCCTATTTTGCGTTCGGTTGTAATTGTCTGTTTTTTATCCATTAGAAAAACCTCCTTTTCCTGTATGGATAAACTATATTCGTCAAAAGGCAAAAACGGGCGGTTGTTAGCTGCAACCTCACGGGAGTTTCACCCCGGCCCATGCTTATGGGTGCGCCGCGCAATACTTTGAGGGTGTTCAACGCGGGAGTATCATTGTGCCGCCTTGTATGTCGTCGCCCACAAGCTGCTAAACCTGTTTTACGGCGCGGTAGTTCTCGCTCGGCTTTTCCCCTATGGGGAAAAGCTGTCATGGCGTACCCGCCGACTGGCTCGGTACAGACGGAATGTACCCGTTTGCCTGTTATGCTGCGCACCAAAGGCCGCTTTCTTTGTCAAAGAACAATAGGCTTTGTCGGCCTGCAAAAGCACATCAACAGCGGATATGCTTTTGCGGAACGACAAATAGCCCATAACGGGAAGCGTGGAAAGGGGACACGCTCCCCGCATGGGCTAAAAGATTATCCTACATGAAAAGCAAGGGTGCGGGTAATAAGGCGCACTTGCAGCCTGTTACGCATTTCCTCGTCCACATAGGAATAGGTATTGCCCGCGTCGTCTTTCAGCGTGCGGGTACAAAGTTTCGCTATGTAACCCTCGTAGTGCTTCAAGATCGCGCACATGGCGGTTGTGTCGCCGTTTGCCGCTGCGGAAATGACAGGGAACGGCAACAGATTTTCAGACTTCCTAACGGTATTCATCATCTGCTTTTCCCTCCAAATACTGTTTGATTTTCGCAAGCGCGGATTTCCTGTGCCGGAAAACCGTCGTGCGTACAACATTCAGCAGTTCGCCAATTTCCGCGTCGCTCATATCCAAGAAGTAGGACAAAAGGATAATGTCGTGTTTCCTTTCGGGCAAAGCGTTAAGGGCTTCGGCAAGCAGTTCATTTTTGACGAGTACATCAAAGCCGGACACTTGAAAACGGAAATAATCGCTTTCGTATTCGTCCGTTGTGAAAAGCTGCGCGAGTTCGCTTTCGCTCAAATCCGAAAAAGTAACTTCGCGTGCTGCGCGTTTCGCAAGAGTGCGGCGGTGGCTTTTCGCTTCGCCGACCAAAGTTTTCTTTGCTAATGCGTCGTACTGATGTTGTATTCTTTCCTTGTCGGAAGAAGATAGCTCCATAGAGTTCACCTCCTTCCCGCGTGGAGTAGAGGACGGGAGTTAAGGGCTTGTCCTCTCTGCCCCTTTCGCTCCGTACCCGTTCGGGAGATGGCTCTTGAGTGCGCTTTTCAGAAAAAAGTTGAAAAAAGCAAAATGCGCCCGTCCGCAAGACGCGGACGGGCGCAAAGGAAATGTAAGCAGTAGCTAAATGTATTGACAGTTCACATTCATAGCCGGAATATCCCGCTTGCGGAGCATAGCTTTTTTTGACCGCAAAGCATTAGGCGGGTTACAGTAAATAAAAATGGACACGGCGATACCTCCCCGATACCGCCGTATCCTTAAAAAAGGGCGACTTTAATACACTACCCGCAATCCATTCTATAATAGGGAACAGCGGCTTTTGCGCAATATTAAATAAAAAAGCCGATAACACATAGGTTTTTTGACCTAATGCGTTATCGGCTCTGCGTCTATGCGTCTGGCACTTTTAATCATTTTTTTTGAATTTATTATATGTGTTAGCTAACTGTCCACAAGCCGCGTTAATCTCTCTGCCATGAGAAACTCTCATAGTAACTTCAAGTCCTGCTTGCTCTAATTGATGTTTGAATGCAACTATTTCCCGTTTCTGTGGTGCTTTAATTCTTGAATTGCTTGTTGGGTTGTATTGTAACACGTTAATCATAACTTTTTTGCCCCGAAACCATTTTGCAAGTTGTCTTACATCTGAGGGCCGGTCATTTATACCCGGTAAAAGCAAATACGCAAAGACAATTTTGCGATTATGCCTTTCAGAATAGGATAAGGCTTGCTTAACAACATCTTCAATAGCATATATGCGCATGTGAGGAATAATACGATTTCTTGCAGATTGTGTTGCTGCGTGTAAAGATATTGTCAACTGAATTTTAAGATGTTCCTCGCGCAATTTTTTTAATTGATCGACCGGACCAACTGTTGATATGGTAATGCCGTCGGTTGGAAAGTTGAGCCCATATCTATCTCGGAGAATATGGATTGCTTTTATCAAGTTGTCATAATTGAATAAAGGCTCTCCCATACCCATAAAAACGATACGGTTTACTTTTCGACGCAACAATATAATCTGTTGTACGATTTCTGACGATGTTAGATTACGAACAAAGCCATTTCGCCCGGACTCACAAAAAATACAACCAACAGGACAACCGACTTGTGTGCTCACGCAAACAGTTCCACCATCTCGCCGCTTGATAAAAACCGTTTCAATGTATTTGTTGTCTTTCAGTTCGTAAACATACTTTTCAGTATCACTGCTTTTGCAAATATTTTTTACCAACATTGATAGATTTTTTTTGCGTGGTAATTGCTTATATAATTCTTCATATAAGGCTTTTGCTTCATTCTCGCCAATAACTTCCGACATTTCTTTGTAAGTAAATCCGTATGGATCATTCCGTACTTCCGCAGGCGTATATTTAGGTAAACGTTTCATTTTTATATCCTTTCTTCTAAATAATAAAAGTTTGTTTTTCTGTATTTTTGATTACAATCTCTAATTTTTCTACATCAATGATATGCGTCAATTTGCATTTAGGGCAGAAAAGAGGAAAATCTTTTAATACAGTATTATGAAATACTTGAACTCTCGTCTTTCCGTTACAAATCGGACATTTTATCCAATATTTTTTAAGCATTATATTTCACTCGTCCTTTTTACACAAAAAAATGCAGGTCAATCCTCAACATGAGCATTGACCTGCATTTATAATGCACAGAGCAGTACAACAAAACTAAGGCATAGCTTGCACTATGTCTATACTATATCTATACGTCGTTAGTTTTTTGTATAGCATCCGCAAAATAAGCATGACAAAAAAGCCCATGTTGAAAATGGGAAAATCCTTTTTTTCAATGCTTATCTAATACGCATGCTATGCAACATAAACGCCGCCTCCTTTTACATAAATTTTATTTTATCAGAAAATCAGTCTACTGTCAATACACAACAGGAAGTATTTAACCTAATGATATGAATTGTGTGGACATATCCAAAAAGAAAGGTGAACTGTAAAATGTAACAGGGTGAATGAAAATGGCAAAAAGACCCGTACCATTGTACGACTTTAAGGCTTTCGGGGCAGCTATAAAAGCCGCGAGAAATGAATACGGCGAGAGCCGCAAAAAGGTAAGCGACGAGTTATATATTTCCCCGCGCTACCTTGCGAATATCGAGAACAAGGGACAACAGCCGAGTTTACAGGTATTCTATGACCTTGTAACCCGGTATCATATTTCGGTAGATCAATTTTTCTTCCCGAACAGCAATGCGGAGAAATCCACCGGGCGGCGGCAGCTTGACGCGCTGCTGGACGGTATGAGCGATAAAGGCATACGGATTGTAACCGCAACGGCAAGGGAGATAACAGAAGTCGAACAAGCAGAGGACTAACCTCACAATATGGGAAGCAGGAGATTGCAGCGCATAGGGGCTGCAATCTTTTTTTGCGCCAAATTAGAAAGAGAGTGCAACAAACGCTGCCTTTGAAACGGGATAAGGAGTAGATAGCAAGCACAGCAAACGAGTACCCGTTTGCGAAAAGTGCTTGTTGGGATAATCCCAAACCCTTATACCGAAAGGCGGTGCGGAAATGGAAAACCGAAAGAGAAATATACAGATGAAGTTTTACGTTACGGAAGAAGAAAAGCGGCTGATCGACGAGAAGATGAAGCAGCTTCCCATAAAGCAGTATGGGGCATACTTCCGTAAAATGGCGATAGACGGGTATATTCTTGTCGTTGACCGAAGCGACACAAAAGCATATATCCGGGAACTGCAAGCGGTGAGCCGGAACATCAACCAGATTGCAAAACGCGCCAATGCGACGGGGACGGTTTACAGGCAGGATATAGAGGACATTAAAAAGGCGGTGGACGAGATATGGCGGTTACAAAGACGCACCCTATTAAATCAACCTTAAAGGCTGCGATAGACTATATCTTAAATCCCGAAAAGACAGACGGGAAGCTGCTTGCGTCCTCTTTCGGCTGCGGGCTGGAAACCGCCGATATTGAGTTTGCATGGACGCGGGAAGCTGCCGGAGATCGCGGCACACATTTAGGGCGGCACTTGATACAATCCTTTGCGGTGGGAGAAACCACACCGGAAGAAGCGCACAAAATCGGCATGGAACTTGCCGGGGCGGTATTAGGCGGCAAGTATGAGTTTGTTTTGACAACTCACGTCGATAAAGACCATCTGCATAATCACTTGATTTTCAACGCGGTTAGCTTCGTTGACTACAAAAAGTACCATTCCAACAAGCAAAGCTATCACTTTATCCGGCGCACCAGCGACAGGATATGTAAAGAGCATGGGCTATCCGTCGTCGTACCGGGACAGGACAAGGGAAAAAGCTATGCAGAATACACCGCCGAAAAGCAAGGGACAAGCTACAAAGCAAAGCTGAAAACGGCGATAGATACTCTCATTCCCCAAGTGAAAGATTTTGACGAACTGCTGCGCCGCTTGCAGGAAATGGGGTATGAAATCAAACAGGGCAAATACATTTCCTTTCGCGCTGCCGGACAGGAACGGTTTACCCGCACAAAGACGCTCGGCGCGGCCTATACGGAAGAAGCGATAAAGGAGCGTATCAAGGGCGTGTATGTTGCCAAAACAAAAACGCTGCGGGAAGATAAGAAAATCCGGCTTGTCGTCGATCTTGAAAACAGTATCAAAGCCCAACAGTCGGCGGGCTATGAACGGTGGGCAAAAATCCATAATCTGAAACAGGCTGCTAAAAGCATGAACTTCCTAACCGAAAACAAGATTGAGTATTATAGCGAACTTGAAAGCAAGATAGCCGATATTATGACCGCCCATGACGCGGCGGCAAGGGCGGTTAAGGACGTAGAGCAGCGTATGTCTGATTTGTCGCTGCTTATCAAGCACACGACCACATACCGACAATTAAAACCGATTTACGAGGAATACAAGAAGTCGCGGGACAAGGAAAAGTATCTGCGGGGGCATGAAAGCGAAATTATCCTGTTTGAAGCTGCGGCAAGGGCATTAAAGGAAATGCAGATAAAGAAGCTGCCCGATCTCGCCGCGCTGCGCAAGGAGTATAGCAGCTTAAACGACAGAAAAAGCAAATTGTATGAGGATTACCGCCAAGCGAAAAAGCAAATGCAAGAACGAAAACGGCGGTGCTGCTGGTCGTCAAGCCGCGCTGGATATGGATAAGGTTTTCCCCCAACGGGATAGAGGACATAAGCCCCTGTTCCTGCCGGTAGTCAAGGCGGGTCAAAATGCAGTTGTATTTCTGCGCGATTGCCGCCGCTCCAAATACTTCGTTATCCAATTTCTGCTTGGTATCTGCAAGGTTTAAGACAAGCAGCGTAAGCAGAAACATTCTTTCGTTGCGGCTCTGCAAATCGCGGAGTAGGTTTTTTGCTTCCCCGCCGTAGGTGGCAAGGTCGGACGGAATAATATCCATGTCGTAGCCGCTGCGGATTGCTTTTTTCTGTTCCTCGATTTTCATACGGTCAAGGTCGGTAATCTTGCGCTTAATCGTCTTGATTGCTTCGTTGTGGTCGATACTCTGAATGTGCAGATTGACGATAATCCCGTTTTCCGCGTCCATGAAGTCGGCAAGCATACGGTCGGAGAGTTCCGGCGCGACGATCTGCAAAAAGGAAACTGCGCCAAACTTGCCGCCCATTTGAAACATTCGCCCGTCGCCAAATCGGAAAGAGGACGGCGCGATAAAGTCTTTGACAGAAAGACCGCTTGCGGGTAGCCATTCCCACGCAAAGTTAAAGCGTTCCCCGTCCGGGTGGAAAATCCCATGCAGCACTTCAAGACGCTGTTTCCCGTCCAATACCCGCGCCGCCGCGCCGATCACCTTAAAATGGTTGAGGGTGTGGGCTTCATGGTAAACTCGTCATGTTCAAAGGTTAGGTACTGCTCGGCAGCTCCATAGTCGGCATTTTTAGAGCTGATATGTTTGAATGTTGCCAACGGCTTCACCTACTTTCTGCAAGACTTCAAACTTCAAGGCGGCAAGCTCCGCTGTGGCGGCTCGTACCTCTTGGGAGAGGGCGTTATAGGGTGCGCCGTACTCGTTCAGACAGCGGGCAATCTGGTTTAAGTTGCCGCCGATTTTCCCGTATTCGGCTGTGAGTTTCCCAACGGCAGAGAGTAACTCATCATTGACCGGGGAAACAGTAATGACCGGGCGTATGCTTGACTTAATGAGGGCTTGTCGGATAAATTCGGCTTGGCTCATTTTGCAGAGGGTGACACGCTCGGAAAACTCGGCGTATTCTTCCTCGGTCAAGCGTGTCTTGATTACCCGGCTTCGGTGGGGCGTGTTGTATCTTTTCATGGCTGTGAACCTCCTTTCGTGGGTGGATTTTTTCAAGCGGCGCAAGCCGCAAAAGGCGGGCTTGGGGTGGCAACCCCAACAAGATTCCCATAGGACAAAATGAGCCGGTAGGCGAAATTTGGTACTGTGGTAGAATCTTGCTCTAAGAAAACGGCGAAACTCCCCCTTTACTCCTTACTACGCAGAGAAATGCAAATATGGCAAAGTTTTGAAAAACTTTTTGATAAAACTTTTCGACAAAGCTGGAAAATCAGCGCGGTTTTTGGCGCAAAAAAACAGGAAACCTTTTCTGATTTCCTGTCATGGTATGCCGCTGTAACGGGCGGCGGTTATTCTGTTGTCATTCCCCGGAAGCAAACTTGTAGCCCATACCTAAAACGGTTTTTATGTAAATGGGCTTGCGGCTGTCCGGCTCTATTTTTTTCCGCAGGTTGTAAATCACATTTGCAACGCTTGACTGGCAGCTTTCACTTTCCATGTTCCAAACGGCTTCAAATATTTGTGTCCGTGTGAGGACAATGCCGGGGTTGGAAGCAAGATATACAAGGGTACTGTATTCAAGGCGGGTAAGGCTTACTTCCTCCCCGTCTTGAAATACCCGGCGTTGGTTCTGCTTTATTTCCAGTCCCGGAAAAGATAACACGGAAGCGGTTGTGATCTGCATGGGTTCAATCTGTATATAATCAGATATTGCCGATATGATTTTGTCAATCGCTGTTTCCTCTTGTTCGTTAAGTGTCAGCAGTAGTAATTTCCCCATGTTCATTACCTCTTTTATCCGTTGAATTTAAACTATATTTTTCTGTCGTGTTTTTGACAGTAAGCAACAAATATATATGATAGAGAGCGTAATGTCAATTTAATGCCATTAAAAGAGAAAGATGGTCTGTCTAATTATTATCATTTTGTTCATATGCACTTACGCTGCGTTTGGCATTTAGGCAATTCAATATATTGTAAATTTATCTATATCAGCGGGCTAACCTCATTTTCACAAAATAAGCTAAGTTTGTGAAGCGCTCTTGTGCAGGCAACATATAAGAGGTTTTTATCATCTTCATCATGGTAGTTTTGGCTATCTGCATCACAAATTAAGACAGTATCAAATTCTAATCCCTTTGACATATATACTGGTAAGATAAACACGCCTTGTAAATCTGATACGCTCCCATTTTTAATTAATTGAATATCAAGTTTGTGTTTAATTTTATTAAATAGATAGGTTGAATTTTTTTCGGTTTTACAAATTAAGCATATCGACTGAAACCCTTTCTCTTGGCATAATTTTATTTCCTTAACAATTTCATCAATGAAGATTTCGGAATTATCAGCAATATATACTTTTGGGCTATCGCCATTCCGATTAAAACTTTTTATCTGTGAACTTTGTTCAATGAACTTTAAACTAAAATTTAAAATTTCATTCGTACAACGGAAACTTTTATCCAACATAATAAGAGAAGATTTTTTCTTGTTCAATATTTTTTGAATTTGTTCGTAGAAAGAAATATCTTCTTTTTTGGCAAGAGTCTGTTTCATATCTCCTAAAATAGTAAATTTGGCATTAGAAAAAAGCAAATTAAATATTTCATATTGGAGAGGGTAGTAGTCCTGTGCTTCATCAATGACTACCTGCTTAATATTTTTATATTTATTTGTTCCGTATATTTTTAAATACAAATAAGCGATTGCTATTGCGTCATCATAATACAAGCTGTCTGCTTCCAAATTTTCCTTAGTATATTTCCAAATATTTTTTATGTTTTGTGACGGATTGCTATTTTGCAGCAGGCTATAAAAATAGGCTTCATTGCTAAATAATATTTTATATAATTCAACAATGTCAATTTTTATAAATTTCTGTATTTCCTGCTTGATTAGATTTTTTTCTTCTTTATGCCCCCGCCCTTTTCCTGTTCCAAATATTTGTTCTAAAATATAATCTTCTAATTGTTCTAATTTTATGCCTAATGGTGTTTCTGGTCTTCCTAATATCTTGTCTTTTAGAATTTGCCCGCTTACAACGCATTTTCCCTCATAATAAACATCTTCAAATTCTATCCACTGGCGGGGTATATCAATGAGAAATTGGTCTAAAATTTCCCTAAAAAAACTTGACGTTTTAAATTCTATACTATTTCTTGAAATTTCCTTGTATTTTGAATTGACAATCAAGTTTTCTAAAAAATCATTTCTTGACTGAATTTTCCTGCCATTTAATAACTCACTAAGTATATCTTCAAACACGGAAGAAATAACATTATCTTCTCCCAATTCGGGCAATACATTTGAAATATATTGCTCAAATATAGAATTTGGGGAAATAATCATAATGTTATTTGCGGACAGCTTTGTTTGTAAACCTTGATACATAAGATAAGCAGCCCGGTGGAGAGCAATAGAGGTTTTTCCACTTCCCGCTACACCCTGTACCATTAGCAGGTCATTTTCCATATCTCTAATAACCACGTCCTGTTCATGCTGAATTGTTTCAACAATAGCTTTCATTTTAGCAGTAGTGTTTTGTGACAGTAATTGCCTTAAAAATTCATCAACAATCTGAACATCTGAATCAAAAAAATATTCCAGTATTCCGTTTTTTATTTCATATTGGCGTTTCAAATTGAGTTCACCTGTTACTCGTCCACATGGAGCGTCATAAAACGCTTCGCCTGTCATAAAACGATAGAAAACACTGGCAATCGGCGATCTCCAATCATAAACATACATCTCTTGATAGCTGTTTTTTCGTAGAGAAGAACGTCCAATGTATATTTTTTCAAATTCGTCCTCATCATCAAATTTAAAATCAATTCGGGCAAAATAGGGCGATTTTATCATCTTTTCTAACAGAAGTATTTTATGTTCTTCTTCTTCATAATCTATAATTTTGTCTGTAACAGGATTGATATATTGGCTTAATTCAACAAGTGCCTCGAAACCGTCTGATGTGTACAGTGATGTAATGCCGTGTTCTGTATTTTCACGCACATCTTTTTTGGCTTCGATAATTTCTGATTTCTTTTTGTCTGCCGCTTCTTTTGCCTGCTTTAATTGTTCCTCGGCTAAAGAGATTGTTTGTGCTAATCTTTTTTCTTCAAACGCTTTTTCTGTCTGATTATTCCCCATAATGATTATGACCTCCTTGAAAAATGAAAGAAAGTTTTACTGAAACATTGCTAGGCTAGTTTAGCATGTGTCAGCTTATATAAACAGTCTTGTATTTATAAAATTTGTATGGTATTATTATAGTGGGAAGAAGTATGTTAGATATTTGATTTCTGCAAGCATATCAATTCTAATACGGACGTGTAATTTAAGCAATAAACAAATTGGGACAAAGCAGTTATACCGCTATGTCCCAATTTGCTATTACTCCATATCTTCAGCAGACAGAAACACAAGCCCGACAAATTCTTCCTCAATCAGTTTCTTCAACTTTTCCACTGTGCTCTATGCAGGCTCCCGTATCTCCATTCCAACCTATAATCTCTTTCTGTAAAAGCAAATCTTGTTCTGTGAAAAAATGAGTTGGATTCCGTAGTAGTCGGCATTGTGCGTAATGTGTATAACTGACTGTATCATGGAATTGTGGGTAACTCTGTTTGCAGGACGTGGGAAAGCTGCACTTTAGCTTTTCCATGTGCTGTGAATAGAGTTATCCATGATTCCATAGCCTGTTATGCACATTTCCACAATGTTTGTCTTTTGGTCGTTGGTTCGGAAAAGAAAAGCCCTGTATGTTATTATATACAGAGCCATTCTAATCTTTTTTTATCCACTACATAGAGCGTTTCCTTTCTGCAAAATTCATTTTACAGAGTGATACCCGCCTTTTTTGCAAAGTAGTCTTTTCTCCCGGTAAGCTCTGACTGTTTTTCCTTTGGAAGATTGTTGAATAAATCATCATAAAGAACATCAGCTAACTGCATTTCTCTCGCAAGCAAAAATACATTTAGACTAAGCCATTCCTCCCAAAGCCCCTCAAATAAGCTGTTACTGTCTGTATAGGTGTCAAGCTCCTCAAAGCCATGTGACGCTGTATAGCATTGCAGTTTAACAAAGCCATACCTACCAACATCAACCAACAAAATATCTTCGTCCTCTATTTCGTACAGTTCCTCAAACACATCAATCACTTTGCGACACTTTTCCCGTTCTTCCTCTGTGATATATACTGTTTTTTCCATGCTCAATTACCTCTATCCTTTCAAATTGTGGAATACTGTTTTCAGTTTTCTTCTACTTCTGAACCACATATTTGAAATGCCATATATGCCATTTTATACGGAATAGAGGTTGGCTGTCTGCATTTATCAGTGTGTTACTTTATGGCACATGAGCATTTGCGCCCGGATTGTCGTTGCCGTAACCCTCCATGAGGTTGATAGCCCCCCAAATGCCAAGACCTGCGCCAAGCGCGATAACCAAAGTCTGCAATACACCAACTGCGCTGTTAAAGAAATCCATATAAACCTCGCTTTCTGCCGCTTTGCGGCTCAAAAAATGTTGTTGAAAATGAAAATGCCGCCGTTATTCCTCGGCGGCTGCGTCCTCGTCGGACAAATCTATTTCGTATATGTCAAAGGCTTCATCGGGCTTTACTATTGCCGGGCGGGTAGACATATACCGTTCCACATCAAAAGCGTTTTTCTTGTCGAAGTCGGAAAGGTATTTGTAGTTCGGGTGTTTCGTTATATCGTATTTGTCGCTTAAAAAGGGACGTACACCGCGTAGCTGCAAAATACATTTCCCACCGTCCATAACTGCTATTTCGTCCTGTGTCATCAACTCCTTTCCTAATTTTTGATAAGTAAGTCCATGAGAAACCTGCGTGCCGCGATTTTCGGAAGTGTTGAAACTGTCAATTGTTTCCCGTCCCAAGTTATCCGAAATATCCTTTGCATTTTTCCCACGTCCTCCCAAAAACAAGGTGCTGTCGGCATTATCAAGTATGATTTCTGCCGCGTCCTTGTAAATGGCTTTTAGCTGGCTCTGCGATTGCAGAATGATAGAAGCGGACATTTCCCGGCTGCGGATTGTGGCAATCAGTTTATCAAATCGGGGTATCTGTCCGATGTTCGCAAACTCGTCAAGCAAAAAGCGGACGTGAACAGGCAATTTGCCGTTATATTCGTCGTCCGCTTTGTCGCAAAGCAAATTGAAAAGCTGCGATTGCAGCATAGCGATAACAAAATTAAACGTGCTGTCCGTATCGCTCATTATGAGGAAAAGTGCGCTCTTTCTGTCGCCTAACGTGTCAAGTTCTAATTCGTCGTAGGACATGAGATCGCGCAATTCCTTAATATCAAAAGGCGCAAGCCTCGCACCGCAAGAAATGAGGATTGATTTTGCTGTTTTGCCCGCCGCCAATTTATATTTTCGGTACTGCTTCACCGCGAAATGGTCGGGGTCGCGTTCTTCCAAGTCGGCAAACAGCAGATCGACGGGGCTTTGATATTCCTCGTCGTCCTCGCGGGCTTCGCTGGCGTTGATAAGTTCCAACAGGGTAATAAAGTTCATTTCCTCGGCGGGGGCTTCATACCAGATGTAGCCAACCAATGCGCAATACAATAACCTTTCCGCTTTTACCCAAAAATCCTCCGCACTTTTTTCTCCCTCGCCTTTGGTATTCGCTATCAACGTGTTTACCAGCTTCAAAATATCTTTCTCGCTGCGGATATACACAAAGGGGTTGTAGTGCATAGATTTTTTGAAGTTAATCGTATTCAGTACCTTAATGCGGTAGCCCGCCCGTTGCAGCAGCTTCCCGCACTCAATCAAAACCGTACCTTTCGGGTCTGTCAAGACGTAAGAGGAATGAAGCTGCATTAAATTCGGCTTGACGAAAAACCTTGTTTTTCCGCTGCCGCTGCCGCCGATCACGACGACGTTCTTATTTCTTGCGTACTTCGGCTGCTTCGGGCGGCTGTTCATGGTAAGGCGTTCCGTCTGTGTCAAAATGATGTTGTTTTGAAACTCCGGGTCTATGTAGGGCTTAATATCTTCGGCGTTTCCCCATCGGGCAGAGCCGTACTCCGCGCCCTTGCGGTATTTCTTCGCGTTTTTCCCTTTGACATAGACAATCAAGCGGATAATCACCGCGCCGACAATGCCGACAAGCAAATCCAGCGGGTAAATGCTCGGCAAGGCACTTTCAAAGGCTGCGGAAAATCCCTGCGTGATATTCAGTATCTTTGCGGAAATATCCGCGCCGGGGGCAAGCCGCACCGCCTGTCCGACTTTATCAAAGAGATAGACAAAGAACACATAGGGGATATTCGGAAGTATTAGCTTTTTGTAGTTAATCTGCTTCATATCTCGCGCCCCCTGTCCATTTTCTTTACCTTGTCGCGGGCGGCGTTAAGCTGCTTTGCCTTGTCCTTTGCAGCGGCAAGGGCTTTGCGGATAGAGGGCTTTTTCTCCCTGTTCAGCTTCTTTGCGGAAAACTCTTGAAACGCTGC
This sequence comes from Lachnospira hominis (ex Liu et al. 2021), assembly GCF_014287955.1. Lineage (GTDB taxonomy): Bacteria > Bacillota > Clostridia > Lachnospirales > Lachnospiraceae > Lachnospira > Lachnospira hominis. Next base: position 90,996 of record NZ_JACOPD010000008.1, read on the forward strand.
GGTCATAACGTCTGCGTCCCGGCCTTTGAAAAACACAAGGTAGCGGGTCTGCTCGCCCTTAACCTTTTTCAGCGAAAAATCTATGTTGTATTTCTTCGCCGTACTCTCAAAGGCTTTAATATTGCTGTCGGTGATCTCGATGTTGGAAACACCCGCGTTCTGCTTCATAAGCTGCCGCATGGTCTGTTTCCCATGCGCGGGCTTGCTTTTCTGCTCCAAAAACTTTTGGATTGCTTTCTGCAACGCCTGTTCGGTAAGCCGCGCCGCGCCTTTTCCCACTTTGACGTATAGGGCAATCGTTTTTTGGGTTACTTCCTCCTGCAAGGTATCAACTCCTTTCCCGGTAAAATGCGGCTATGCTCATTCGCCGCCGTATAAGTCGTGATTGACAAGGGCGGTATAGTAGCTGTCAATGGTACTCGGCGCGTTGAACAGCACCGCTTTTAGATACTGCTTGATGTTGCGCACTTTGGTTGTGTTCTCCCTCATGCAATCCAAAACAAACTCAATATGGCTGCTGTTCAGCTTCAAAAACTTGGATTTCACCAATTCGGCGGGGTAGTCGTCCCCGGCAATACGGATTGTCTTTCGGGCTGTGCAGACGGTTTCCAGCATAAGGTCAACAATCTCGTCCAAACGGTCTTTGTCAATTTTGCAGTTTTGAATGAGATGGTCGTATTCGATATTGTCCTTGATAATCTCCCTGTAAATCTCTACTGCGCTATTGCTTTTCGCTTCCGTTCTTTTCCTTTCCGGCGGCGTAGCCGCTTCGCCATGCGCAAAGGGCAAGGGGTTTAGGGAATGGAAAGGAATGGAATCGGTACTTGATAAATCAGTAATTGATTGTTCTTTACTTAATATATCTTTATTTAATTGCGTTGGATTTTCCAACGTAGGTTTTTCCTGCGTAGGTTTTTCCAACGTTGGATTATCCAATGTTGGATTTTCCAATGTAGGTAAATCCAATATAGGCGGCTGTCCGCCGCTGGTAGCTGCTTCCGGCTCTCGCGGCTGCGGCTGCTCGTATATGACGTAATCTGCGCCCCGCAAGCGTCCCTTTTCGTCGCGCTCCCGGCTGCGCACGATATATCCGGCTTTTTCGAGTTCCTTTACCGCTTCGCGGATTGCGTCGATCTTCTCCCGGTTGATATGGGATAAGCCCGCAAGGGTATAATCCCAATCTTCGGGCAGCGAAAGCATTTGCGACAACAAGCCCTTTGCCTTTAAGGACAATTCCTTGTTTCGCAAGTGGTGGTTGCTCATAACGGTATATCCCGTATTTCGCTCCACTCTGAAAACTGCCATATTTCCTCACTTCCTCTCTTGGTATGCGTGGACAATTAGAAAGCCGTTTTCGGCTGTTTTGGTATTGCAATATGCCCTTTGCCGTTTTCGCGTCTGCAAAGCCGCATGGCACAAGGGCTTTTGCCCGTCTATTTGTCCATGCTGGCGTGCGTTTTCCGCGTCCTTTTGCCGGGGCAATAGGGACACTCTTTGAAAACGCAAAACTCATATTTCCACCCGGGGCGATAGAAACGGCAAGTGCCGCAATCTTCATCATCTCCGGCACAACCGGATTGATAGCGGTCAAATCCCGGCTTCTGCTGCATGAGCAATTCAAACGCCCGCTGCTTGCCCTTTGTGAAATACATTCCGGCTGCACCTCCTTTCCTGCGGGCATAAAAAAACGGCGTTACTTTCTCCCCCAAAGGGGTTAAGGTAACGCCGTTTGTGTGCGTATTCAGTTTTTAACACATTCCCTGTCTATCCGCTGTCCGCAAAACCATTGATTTTATTAGCTTTTTGCCGCTATCGCTATCACACCTCATTATTCCAAAGACCAAGTTTCCAGAATATGATAAAAGACATTGAAAGCGGTCTGATAAACTGCGTGATTACGAAAGATTTATCCCGTCTGGGGAGAAACTATCTTGATTGTGGGTTATATCTGGAAGTTTTCTTCCCAGAGCATAACGTGAGGTATATAGCGGTCAATGACGGCGTAGATACCTTGAATAAATCTGCTATGGACATCACGCCTTTCCGCAACATTTTAAACGAAATGTATGCCGCTGACATATCTGTTAAGATAAAATCGGCATATCGGGCGAGGTTTCAACAGGGGAAATTCATGGGAACTACCGCCCCTTATGGCTATATCAAAGACCCTGCCGACCACAACCATCTGCTGATAGATGATAAAGTGGCACATGTTGTAAAAGAGATATTCGACCTTGCATTAAAAGGGAATGGAGTTGCCAAAATTTGCAGACATCTTAATAAACAGCATATCCTACGCCCTGCCGCTTATGCGGCGGAGCGTGGCGAAACAGGCTTTGAACGTCATTTTGAGGGGAACGAGGACAAACGCTATATTTGGAGTGGGAACAGCGTGAGGAGCATTTTAAGAAGCCCGATATATGCGGGAAATCTTGTAGGCTACAAACGGATTGCCGCCAATATGAAAAGCAAGAAACGCCCCTCTAAGCTGCCCGAAGAATGGGAAGTGATACCCAATACCCATGAGGGAATAGTCACGCAGGAGGAATTTGATATTGTCCAACAGCTTATTACAAGTCGTAGGCTTCCACAGAACAAGGGAGGATTTGTAAATATTTTTGCAGGCGTTATCAAGTGTGTGGACTGCGGATGTGCTCTGCGGGCAATGAACGTACACAGGAGGAAACGCCCAGAGATTATCGACTGTGTACAGTATTCATGTAATAATTATGCAAGAAACGGAAGAAGCGAGTGTAGTGCCCACAATATAGAAGCAAGGGATTTATTCAATGCCGTTCTTGCCGACATCAACTGTTTTGCGGATATGGCAGTGAATGATGAAAAGGCGGTCAGGGCCATAGAAAAGCGGCTCACGGAAACAGACCAGAGCAGGGCGAAAGCATTAGAGAAAGAACGTAAGAAGCTGAACAAACGCCTTGCGGAACTGGACAGGCTGTTTTCCTCTCTCTACGAGGATAAGGTCATGGAGCGTATTACCGAGCGGAATTTTGAGATGATGTCGGGGAAATACCAGAAAGAGCAGCTTGAAATTGAAGCAAGGCTGAAAGAGGTGACGGAAACTCTTAATGAAAGCTACGAGAAATCACGGGGAATCCGTGACTTCCTCGCCCTTATCCGAAATTATCAAGGCTTAAAAGAACTGGATGCAACAGTTATAAACGCACTCATAGACAAGATACTTGTTTCGGAGCGTGAGAAGATGGCAGACGGAACAGTGAAGCAGGAAATCAAGATTTACTATAAATTCATCGGCTTTGTCGATGAATTACATATCATACCTACAAAACGGTGGGCAGCAATGCCCGCTAAAAATTGTACGGTGTGCGGCGTTGAATATGTCCCGGGCTCTGGTGCATCAAGGTATTGTCCTGCTTGTGCCAAGAAGATACGGAGGGAGAAATCAAACGAGAGCAAACGCAGGAGCAGAGAACAGAAAAGGATAGCATGTATGAACTGTCCGCAAAAAATGACCGACTGATATGGAATGGTGGCAGGGATAGAGAAGAGGAACTTCTTGCTAACTGCTATTTTAATTCTATGAATCTGGCAATGGATAATGGAATTAGGTCTATTGCATTTCCTTCCATATCAACGGGAGTATATAGTTTTCCGGTTGAGTTAGCGGCAAAGATTGCAGTACATACAGTAAACAGATTTTTGCAGGACAATCCGGATAGCTTTGATCTGGTGGAATGGGTGCTATTTGATACTCATACTGAATCAGTGTACGAAGCTGAGGTTGATAAGTTATACGACAAATAAAATGACGAAAGGGAGCTTTTATGTACGCTGAAAAAACAGATTATGATGATATTGAAATGTCGAGCAGATTACGGAATATCCTAAGAAGAAATGGATTTGAGTCATTGGAAGGATTGAGAGAATATCCAAAGGAGCATTTTATAAAGTTTCGCAATATGGGGCAGGCAACATTGCAGGAATTATATCAGATTTGTGAAGAGCAAGGCATAAAGCTTCGTAGTGTAGAAGATCTGAATGATAGGGAACATGGAGTCATATTTGATGACTTTCTATGTTTGGATGCGTTTGGAATGGGGATAAAAAGCAAGGATGATTTGAAAAGATATAGTCTTGAGAAACTTGAAAAGATGTGTCCTAAGGATAAGAGACTATTTGTTAGATTTAAAAAGTTGAAAGCAATTTATGGTTAATTTGCGAAAGGAGAACTATGGAAAAAAGATACTATATTGATGGTAAATGTGTTTTAAGTTATGATGACGATGTATTTTCCACTGATGATGATTATACAAATATTAAAGAATTGTTTATTTATCCAGCGGTTGATAAAGTGTATGTAAAATATTATGAGAAGCAATTGGTTCAGCAAGTCCTTGAGAAAACACTTAAAAAGAACGATTCGATATTTAATACATACTGTGCTATAAAAGAATTAATAAAAGACGAACCAATAAGTGTAGATTATGTTCAATCTGAGGAGGATACATTATTAAAAAATCTTATGAGGAAAAATTTGAATAGTGATGAATATGTTGAATTTGAAAAGTTGCTTGATGAAGCTGGTATTAATGCATGGCGCGAACAAGTTGATTTTTTGGGACGAGGAGATGGTATGATAGAACATATTTGGTGTGAATATGGAATAGATAAAAGAAGATTTTCAGTTTAAGAAAGATAGCGGAGCGAGCTGAATATTGAGCTCACTCGCTCCACGTTATTCCTCTACATGAAATACATCTTCCACCAGCATATTAAAGTACTTAGATACTCGTAGCATAAATTCGGCAGATGGGGCGCCGTCCCCACGTTCTACCCTGCTGACAGTTTTGGTGCTGAATCCGATAGCAGCGGCAAGGTCATTCTGGTAAATGCCACGCTGTTCACGGATTTCTCTGATATTATTTGTGACCACCATAAAAAATCCCTTCTTTCAGTTCTATAGATATTTTCTTATTGTCAATTATGCAAAAAAATGTGTCCAATAAAAAGGACTTGCGTTTTTATCGGCAATGATCGGTAAGAGCAGAAGCATCAGATTTTCCAAGAACTTTTCCAAATATGTCTAAGCGGTCATTTTCTCCAACCTTGATAGGTGCATACTTTTCGTTGAGTGAGATAAGGAAAATTCCGTCTTTGTCGTCCTTTAACTTCTTGATATAGGCTTCTCCGTTCAGAGCGAAGATGCCGATTTCTCCATTAGCAACAGATTCCTGTTGCAATACCCATGCAATCTGACCATCGTGGAATTCAGGTTCCATACTGTCACCACTAATGCGTACACCGAAAGTTGTATCTTCCGGCAGAATAGATTCATCTATGCGTACAGTCTCTTTAGGTCCGTCTACGAGAAAGTTACCGGTTCCGGCTGATACTGCATTTTCAAAAATATCAATGCTTCTGAATGGAATTATCTTAGCAGTTTGCTTTTCATACATTCCGGATGCGTGGAGCAGATTGATATAATCCATAGCCTTTTCCCTGCCTTCATCAGTAAGTGATGAAAAAGGATCAGCAGGATTTACTCCAAAATATGCTTCATACATATTAGTGATACCAAGGATTCTACACACTTTGTAAAATATGGTAACGCTTGGTTCAGCAAGATTTCTCTCCCAGTTGGATATGGCTTTATAGGAAATCTTGATGCCTTCTTTTGCCAGTTCATCAGCGAGATCCTGCTGGAGCAAGCCTTTCTTTTTTCTATATGTTGAAATGATTTCTCCGATTGAGTACATACATACGCCTCTTTTCTTTCCAATTAGTTGATTTCTAATGTCTCTTTTCACTCCATAGTATATAGCAATAGTACCAATTATTCAAGTTAAAAATCCAATATAATGAGAAAACAGACACATGTGTCCGTTGACAGTCGATTATTCTTGGGGTTATACTATGCCCTGTAAGGAACATTACTCATATACTTGGACTAAAGGTTATGGTAGTGATAGATTAAATGCAGGAGGTTATGCAGATGGGAGACAGGGTAATACTTCATTCAGATATCAACTGTTGTTATGCTTCGATTGAGCATCTGCATCATCCGGAGCTTGCAGGAAAGCCACTGGCAGTAGGCGGTGACCCGGAGGCAAGACATGGGATTGTCTTAACTGCTGACTATATTGCCAAGAAGTACGGTGTGAAAACAGGAATGGCGCTCTGGCAGGCAAAGCAGGTCTGTCCGGACATAACATTTGTTTCACCAAGAATGGACTTATATCTTCGGTTCTCAAGGATGGCGCATGAGATATATGCAGAATATACGGACAAGCAGGAGCCATATGGAATTGATGAGTGCTGGCTTGATGTGACAGGGAGCAGCTCCCTTAAAGGGGATGGATTGCTCATTGCACAGGAAATCAGCAAGAGAATGAAGTCAGAGCTTGGCATCACAGTGAGTGTTGGTGTTTCTTTCAATAAGATATTTGCAAAGCTTGGTTCAGATTATAAGAAGCCGGATGCAATCACAACTATGTATAAGAGTGAGTTTAAGCAGAAGGCATGGGCACTTCCGGTAAGTGATCTGCTATATGTCGGAAGGAGCACGAATCAGAAGCTTGCAAAATTCGGTATCAGAACCATAGGTGATCTTGCAAGGGCAGATGAAGGGATGCTTAACAGCCACCTTGGAAAGATGGGCAGCATCTTATGGTCATTTGCTAATGGCTATGATGAATCACCTGTCAAACTGGAGAATACCCACGCTCCAATCAAATCGGTGGGAAACAGCACAACGACACCAAAGGATTTAGTATGCGATGAGGATGTAAAGATTGTTCTTTATATTCTGGCTGAGAGTGTTGCAGCAAGACTTCGTGAGAATGGATTCCGGTGCAGAGTGGTTGAGATAAGTGTCAGGGATAATGAGCTATTCTCTTTTACCCGTCAGAAAAAGATTGACCACGCAACGAATATCACCGGAGAGATAGCTGCATACGCTTATCAGATATTTAAGGAAAACTATAACTGGAGCAAACCAATACGCAGTATTGGTGTCCGAGGTGCAGACTTAGTAACAGATAATTATTGGGAACAGATTGATTTGTTCTCAAGTGTGGAGAAGCGTGAAAAGCAGATGAAGATGGATTCAGCGGTTGATGAGATACGCAGAAGATTTGGATTTTACAGTATCCAGAGGGGACTCATGTACCGGGACAGGATTCTGTCGGCAGTCAATGCAAAAGAAGAACACACAGTACATCCACATGGGTACTTCTCAGGTTAGCAACGAGAAGTGCCAGATAATCAAGGCGCAGATGTGTTGTGCTTGTACATAAACATATGGGACTTGGTTATCTGATACGGCGACTGCCGTGAGCGAAATGAAGCGAAGCGGAATTGAGCTGCACTACGAGTAGCGATAGAGTTAAAGAAGAGGGAGGCGGAACATGAGCGAAGCAGAAAGAATTGATCTGGTAGACAGAGCACCATTGACGGAGAAGCAGCAGAATGTGTATGAAAGCATTATGCAATATCAGAGAGTTAATGGTTATGCTCCTACTATCAGGGAGATATGCAAGATGGTAGGGGTGGCATCGACTTCAAGTGTTTATGCACATCTGAAAATATTAGAAGAAAAAGGCTATATAGCAAGGAAGATGGATGCTTCCAGAGCAATAGCAATCTTGTAAGGAAGGTGATTACATTGAGCAATAAGGTATATGTTGATGTACTTGCAGAATTTTCAAAGGACGGACTGCTCATTCCCAAAGAGATAACGTGGGAAGATGGCAGAAAGTATGAGATTACACGAGTAAAAGACAAGCGCAGAGCAGCCAGTACAAGGGCTGGCGGCGTTGGAGAGCGTTATACCTGTGTGGTAGATGGAAAGGAAATATTCCTTTTCTATGAAGATAACAATATGTGGTTTATGGAAAGAGCCGGAGCCTGATGTGATTGTGTGCTGACAGCACAATTCATATCAGTTGGCTTTAGATCAGCAAAGCCGGGGAATGTGCAGACATTCATCGGAACTCCCGGCAAAAGGCTTGCAAAGGTGATTTCCCTTTCCTTTACGAGTACAGAATTGTAGATTGATGATTTTGTATGAATAAGGAGCGAACTGAATTGAACAAAGGAAATGTTATAGAAATTAGATGTAAAAAATGCAACAAGTTAATGATGGAATACTTTGTATGCGGTGATGATTTCGCTGTGGCACTTCAGAATATTGGAATTAAGTGTGACAGATGCAAGCGAGTGATGATACTTAAGAAGTATTCCGAGGGAATGATGAAGGAACATTCTGAGAATGGGACTTTCAGAATATAATGATTGAAAATTAAATTACAGCCCACCTGATAAGGGCACATCGAAAGATGGAAGCACCAGAGACGCAGGGGAAACGAACAGTATTTATGATACTGGTTTCCTCGTGCGTCTTTTTTGTGATGTAAAGGGTAATCCGACTTGTTCGTTTCCAAGGGCGGCAAGGAGGATTTATGAGCAGTAAAGCACAGACAAGAGAAAAGGATTATGAGAGAGGAATACGAATTGCTGACAGGAGAAAGGCGATAGGATTATCACAGGATGAGTTAGCTCATAGAGTAGGTATAGGCAGACAAGCATTATCTGCGATTGAAAATGGTGGAGATTTTAAGACACAGACATTAGATAATCTGGCAATCGTACTTGGTGTATCTGTTGATTTCATAATGTATGGAAAGAATGAAGAAAATTCAGAACTATTATCTGAGGCAATGGATGTTCTTTCAGATATGGATGAATTGCAGATAAGACAGTGTCTTGCAATGATGAAAGCAATGAAAAGCGTGTCAGTTGAAAAGTGATTGTCGTGTTTACACGACATAATTGTCGCCTGTACACGGTCGGCAATTAAGGTGTGGCAGATTACAATATACTTGTGCTTGAGATACAGCACAGAGTTTGAAAGCGGCGTGCACAATGCTTTCTTTAATATTTCAATTAAGGAAGGTAATAGCCATGAAAAAGTATAACGGAAAAGAACTTTACAAAGGACTTTTGTTTATAAAGTCAATGATGAGTATGAATAATGTGAACCGACAGAAAGAACTTGATCAGACATATGCTTTAAGTGTGGGAATTGAGTGTGATCAGACTGTTGTAGATGATGGAGCATCTACATCGGTTGACAGACCTCAGATGCGTCAGCTGATGGAAATTCTTGAGATTTCAGATTACAAGGTACTTGTCGTAGAAGATATTTATGAGATTACAAGAAATCCGGAAGATTTAAAGTCAATGATGGATCGCATAAATGATTTGGGTGTGACAATATTTGACCTTGGTACTATGAGTGCGAGGTACAACAATTATGCGATTGAGTGTTAGGAATTCAGGCAGGTATTCCTACATTGTATTTGCTTCTGAAACAGTGGTATTTGATGACTATGGGAAGCCAGTCATCAAATGCCCAACAGAGGCTGAGGCAGTGGAATACATCATGAATCGGTTAGAGAGTGAGGTTATTCAGGATGATATATGATATTTATGCAGTTGGTAATACTTTGAGAAGTATTAGAAATAAATATGGATATACACAGAATGATATGGCGGAGAGCCTTGATGTAAGTTATATTCATTATTCGCAAATTGAGCAGGGAAGACATCGGATGAGTCTGGAACTTATGCTGAAGATTGTAACAAAGTATGGAGTAGATCCTAATACATTGTTTGGAATTGAAAGCAGGGAAAAACATGAGAATAAAGATTTGTCTGTATTGGAAGATAAATTGCAGATGCTTAAACCAAATGATAGAGAATATGCAATGTCTACATGTTTGATTTTTATTGAAGGCTTAGAGGCAAGAAAGGAAGTGGTTTGAAATGAGAAGAGCAGGAAGAAAGAAAAAGCCACTGACCATACAGCCGATAAAGTGTGTTGTGATGTTGTCTTCTGATGAGGAGAATGACTGTATTGCAGCAGAGAAAAAGGAAAATAAGCAGTTGAAACGAATCATGGAATTTGCTGACAATAACAATCTTATTCCTATGAAAGTATTCCGAAGAGGAATTTTTGGACGACGATTAAGGGATGAAGTGTTTTATAAGGCAATAAGATATATGAGAGCAGGAAAGGCAGATGCGCTTATCGTAACAAATCTCGATGCTATTTCAGACGGAATAGCAGATTCTTATTTAAAAATAGGAGCAGTAAGGGAAGCTGGGTATAGATTATTCAGTGTAGATGAGAAGGAACCCAAGGTTGACTTGTATATTCCACCAAAGAGAGGTGATCTGCAGTGAAGATAAAGAGAAATATGATTGTGTGGGCTGAATTAAAAAGTGGACTCAGGCATATACAAGCTGGAAGGAGACCATGTATTGTAATAAGCTGCGACAAAGCAAACGGAAAATCACCTGTATACACAGTTGTTCCGGGGACAACTAAGTTGAAAAAGGATTATATTCCAGTACATTTCAATATTGAGCCTTCAGAAATTAGAGGATTTTTAAGACATACAACAATGTTTTTACCGGAGCAGCTTGTCACAATAAATGAGGAACAGATAATACAGACTGCCGGGATGATTGTCAGCACAGATGCAATAAAAAAGGTTGATGCGATGTTAGTCAGACAGCTGCAGATTGGAGAATATGATGGATGATGAAAATGAATTAGAGAATCAGAGTATAGATATTCCTATATGGAAGCGATATTTGCTTTCTGTAACTGAAGCGGCACAGTTTTATCACATTGGTGAAAAGAGACTTAGACAAATTGTAGATATCCATCCAAATGGGGAGTTTTATCTGTTAGTAGGAAACAAAGTTTTGTTTAAGAAAGAGAAATTTGAGCAATTTCTGGCAGAGTCAACTGCAATTTAATATGTAAAGTAGTAGAAAAGGGGGCACAAATGTGGTACAATAACCATGCTAGGGCTCTCTTTTTTGAAAGGAGACAAAGCTATGAGTGAGAAAAGACGAGATAATCGCAATAGAATTCTTCACGAAGGAGAGTACCAGAGAGCAGATGGACGTTATCGTTTTAGATATGTAGATATTCATGGAAATGAAGGGAATTTATATAGTTGGCGTTTGGACCATAATGATCCTATACCTAAAGGAAAGAAAATGGAGCTTTCTTTAAGAGAAAAGGAAAAACAGCTGGAACAGGATATGTTTAACGGACTTGTTCCAGGAGGTGGAGGACTTACAGTTCTTGAATTAGTGGAGAAATATGTAAGTCTTAAAATAGGGGTCAGACAGAGTACTTATGCTGGTTATAAGACGGTAATTAATCTGCTGAAAAAAGATGATTTTGGCAAAAAAAGAATCGACAAAGTGAAATTATCGGATGCGAAAGCCTGGTTGATCAAGCTTCAGAGGGTAGATGGAAAAGGTTATAGTTCAATTCATACTATCCGGGGAGTATTAAGACCGGCATTTCAGATGGCGGAAGAAGATGACTTGATTCGCAAAAATCCATTTGGCTTTGAACTGGTCAATGTTATTGTGAATGATAGTGTGAGAAGAGAAGCTGTCACAAGAAAGCAGGAGCGGGAATTTCTAAGATTCATAAAAGAAGATGCGCATTTTTGCAAGTACTATGATGCAATATTTATTCTCTTTAACACAGGACTTCGTATATCAGAGTTCTGTGGGCTTACAAAATCAGATTTGGATTTTAAAAACAAAAGAATACGGGTAAATCATCAATTACAGAGAACAAGTCAGATGCAGTATATCATTGAAAAGCCTAAGACAGAAAGTGGTGAGAGATATGTTCCAATGTCTGATGAGGTGGTGGCTTGTTTCAAGAGAATACTTAAGGACAGGGTCAATCCCAAAGTTGAACCGATGGTTGATGGAATGACAGGATTTTTATTCCTTGATAAGAATGATATGCCTATGGTGGCATTACATTGGGAAAAGTATTTCCAACATATTCGGGAAAAGTACAATAGCATATATAAGGTTCAGATGCCGCCGATTACACCACATGTGTGTCGCCATACATTTTGTTCTAATATGGCTAAGTCGGGAATGAATCCGAAGATGCTTCAGTATATTATGGGACACTCGGATATCAGTGTTACGATGAATACCTATACTCATGTTAAATTTCAGGATGCACAGGAAGATTTTCAAAAAGCAATTAATTCATAATGACCTGATGAAAATGAGAGAAAAATGGCTGAATGCCAGTATTTATCTTAATCCCCAATTTCTTACCTGTCGATTCCCAATGGCAGATTTGCCTTTGGTACAGACTTGAAATTTACCAAAGTTTTTACCAAAATTGATGACAAAAATATGCAAAGATATGCCAAAATATGCCAGAATAAGTGAAAAATGAAGAAAGGTAAAAAGGCTTGAAAAGCCCGAAAATACTGGAAATATGAGAAAAATCAAGATTTTATTTGTTTGCCACGGCAATATCTGCCGTTCACCGATGTCTGAATTTATTTTAAAAGACATGGTTGAGAAGCGTGGCATAAAAGATAAATTTGATATAGCATCGGCGGCGACATCGACCGAGGAGATATGGAATGGCAAAGGCAATTCTATATATCCGCCGGCACAGACAGAACTAAAAAAACACGGAATTGGAAAGACTGCGTATACCAATTTCAGCAGCAAGCGGGCACGACAGGTCACAAAGCAGGATTACAATTACTATGATTATCTTTTGTGTGCGGACAGCAGCAATATACGCAATACAATAAGAATTACAGGACCTGACACAGATAACAAAATAAAGCTTCTTCTGGATTATACAGACCGCAAAGGCAGCAGTATTGCTGACCCGTGGTATTCAGGCAATTTCGTTGATACATATAGGGATGTTGTGGAAGGCTGTGAAGGCTTCCTTGCATATCTGGAATCACAGCATATTATATAAATTTATATTAAACTCAACATATTATTTAAATTTATAAAAATCATCAAACACATAACATTTCAACAGATTAATCAAAAGGGAGAAGTATTATGAATCTTGAAAAATATTTTGAAATAATGCATCTGACTGAAAAACTAAAAAATAATACAAGACATTCATGGCTTTCATCTGGAAGACGTGAAAGTGTTGCTGAGCACTGTTACAGGCTTACACTTATGGCTTATTTTATGAAGGATGAGTTTAAAGATGCAGACATAGATAAGGTAATCCGAATGTGTATGTTTCACGATATCGGGGAGGCGTTCACAGGCGACATTCCGACATTTGAAAAGAAAGAAAAAGACAGCCTTAAAGAAGAGAAAATAGTTGAAAATTGGATAGATGAACTGCCAAAGCCGTATAAAAAAGAACTTCATGAACTGTTTAAAGAGATGGAAGAGCAGGTTACAACTGAAGCCAAACTGTATAAGGCACTTGACAGGATGGAGGCGGTTATCCAGCATAACGAGGCTGATATAAGAACATGGCTGCCGTTAGAATATGAGTTGCAGCTCTCTTATGGTGAAAAAGAGGCGGCATTTAGTAAAGTGACTGAAAAACTAAAAGAACATGCAAATAACGATACAATAGAAAAGATAGAAAAAGCAAAATTTGCAGGTTATGTAAAGGAAGATATCAGCGATGCAGTGCTATCAGATAATATCGGCATAATAAGGCTTGTTCTTGGTGCATGTTTTACTAATTGTTATATTGTATACAATATCAGGACGAATAACTGCCTGATTATTGACCCGGCGGATGATGCAGAAAAGATAATTGATAATATCAGTAAAAATGGGCTGAAGCCACAGTATATTCTGGTGACGCATGGGCATACGGACCACATACTTGCACTTGGTGCTTTGAAAGAAAAGTATAATATTCCTGTAGTTATCAGCAGGATTGATGCACCGCGTCTTCTTGATGAAGAACTGATAAATGAAAGACCATATGTTGAAGTGCCTTATAAAGCCGTATATCCATCTGTTTTATTAGGAGAGGGTGATGAAATCTGGCTTGATGATATAAGATTTGAAACCATGATTTTACCGGGGCACACACCGGGTTCTGCTGCATTTAAGATTGATTTTAAAAACAGCACGGGACACAGAACAGATGAAAACAAAGATACAGCTGCCAAATATATGGATGCTGAAAATACAATATATCAGGTTGGTGATTCAAATGAACCGGATAATATAAAAGGCATAATTTTTACGGGTGATACCATGCTTGCGGGAGGACACGGAAAGACAAGTCTGCCGGGTGGAAATGAAGAAGATATGATTAAGTCTTTACAGCGTTTAAAAGATATAGACGGAAATTATCTGATTTATCCGGGACATAAGGAAATTACGACATTAAAAAAAGAAAGACAATAAAAACAGCGGATGAAAAACGAATCAGAAGGAAATATTCAGTTAGTTATCGTTTTTCATCCGCTTAATTTTACAGGACATTTATTAAATTGGATTATTTAACCAACGTGTGTTGTATTGTAATACTAAAAAAATTTATAAAAATCTATAAAATATTAAAATTCATTTCCGGGAAATTTTGGAATTCCGTCAAAGCCAGGCTTTAAATCTTCGTCAGTCGGAATGTAGTCTGTCATTTCGCCGTTGTTGAACTTTTCGTAAGCAACCATGTCGAAGTAACCTGTGCCTGTAAGACCAAATACAATAGTCTTTTCTTCGCCTGTTTCCTTGCATTTGAGAGCTTCGTCGATTGCAACACGGATTGCGTGGCTGCTTTCAGGAGCTGGAAGAATGCCTTCAACTCTTGCGAACTGTTCAGCTGCCTCAAATACAGAAGTCTGTTCTACACTTCTTGCTTCGATAATTCCGTCATGGTAGAGCTGTGAAACAACAGGGCTCATACCGTGGTAGCGTAATCCGCCGGCGTGGTTGGCAGAAGGTATAAATCCGCTTCCGAGTGTATACATCTTAGCAAGAGGGCATACCTTTCCTGTATCGCAGAAATCATATGCAAACACGCCTCTTGTAAGACTTGGGCATGATGCAGGTTCAACCGCAATAATCTGATAGTCATGTTCACCGCGGAGCATTTCACCGGCAAATGGAGAAATAAGACCGCCGAGGTTTGAGCCGCCACCGGCACATCCGATGATAATATCAGGAACAATATCATATTTTTCAAGAGCAGCTTTAGTCTCAAGACCGATTACAGTCTGGTGGAGAAGTACCTGATTGAGAACGCTTCCGAGAACATAGCGGTAACCTTCCTGGCGTGATTCGGCTTCGACTGCCTCAGAGATTGCACATCCGAGACTTCCTGTTGTGCCGGGATGTTCAGCAAGAATCTTCTTTCCGACTTCAGTAGTTGTGCTTGGAGAAGGAGTAACTTTTGCTCCGTATGTACGCATAACTTCACGTCTGAATGGCTTCTGTTCGTAAGAAACTTTTACCATATAAACCTGACAGTCAAGTCCGAAATAAGAGCATGCCATAGAAAGTGCAGTACCCCACTGACCGGCACCGGTCTCTGTTGTAACACCTTTAAGCCCCTGCTTTTTTGCATAATAAGCCTGTGCGATAGCAGAGTTAAGTTTGTGGCTTCCGCTTGTGTTATTGCCTTCAAATTTATAGTAAATCTTAGCAGGTGTCTGCAATTTTTTCTCAAGACAATATGCACGGACAAGAGGTGACGGACGATACATCTTGTAGAAATCAACGATTTCTTCAGGAATAGGAATATATGCATTAGTTTCGTCAAGTTCCTGTGCGATTAATTCATCACAAAATACAGCTTTCAAATCATCTGCTGTCATTGGCTTTAAAGTTGCTGGATTGAGGAGCGGAGCCGGTTTATTTTTCATATCGGCACGTACGTTGTACCATGATTTTGGCAGCTCATCCTCTTTAAGATAAATTTTGTACGGAATTTTTTTCTCTGACCCCATAATAATAAATAACTCCTTTTGTTTTTAAAAAATATTTAAAATATCGTATCATAAATGGTGAAAATTAGCAATGATTAAAAGTGCATCAATATCAAATTTATTAAGAAAAAATACTTGCATACTTTGCGATAAAGCGATAATCTATCGGAGACACAAAACAGTAATTAGCGGAGATAAACAATGGCAGGAATGGCGGATATGAAAAACAGAAAAAAAGATGTACTGCGAAAAGTCTTTGGATATGATTCATTCAGGACGGGGCAGGAGGAAATTGTGGATAACATACTTCTGGGACGCGATGTCTGTGGAATAATGCCTACAGGAGCAGGTAAGTCAATATGTTACCAGCTTCCGGCGTTATTGCTTCCAGGCATAACAATAGTAGTATCTCCGCTTATTTCACTTATGATAGACCAGGTAAAAGCATTGAACGAGGCAGGGGTTCATGCAGCATACATAAACAGTGCCCTCACCGAAAACCAGATTACGAAAGCACTTTATAATGCGATGTGTGGCAGATACAAAATAGTCTATGTAGCACCGGAAAGACTTGAAACCAACAGATTTCTTGAATTTGTGCTTAATGCCGATATTTCGATGATTACGATAGATGAGGCACACTGCATCTCACAGTGGGGACAGGATTTCAGACCAAGCTATCTTAAAATAGTGAATCTTATAAAAATGCTGCCTAAAAGACCTGTTGTAAGTGCATTTACAGCAACAGCAACGCAGGCAGTAAAAGATGATATTGTATGCGTGCTGGGACTGAATAATCCTTTTATAAAGGTGACCGGATTTGACAGGAGTAACCTGTATTTTGAAGTGCGTCAGCCGAATAATAAGGATGCAGAAGTGCTTAATTATGTGCTTTCTCACAGGGATGACAGTGGAATAATATATTGTGCCACAAGAAAAAATGTTGACAAAGTATATGCGATGCTTGCTAAAAATGGAATTGCAGTTACAAGGTATCACGCCGGGCTTGATAATGATATGAGAAAAGCCAATCAGGAAGATTTCATATATGATGAAAAACCGGTAATTGTGGCAACAAATGCGTTTGGCATGGGTATAGACAAGTCAAATGTAAGATATGTGCTTCATTATAATATGCCTCAGTGTATAGAAAATTATTATCAGGAAGCGGGAAGAGCCGGCCGTGATGGAGAACCTGCAGAATGTATATTGCTTTTTTCGCCGCAGGATGTTATTATCAACGAATTCCTCATCGAAAATAAAGGGGAAAATAACGAATTTACTGAAGAGGAAAGAAAAGCTGTACATGACAATGATATACGCAGATTGAAAAAAATGCGTTACTACTGCAGTACAAAAGAGTGTCTGAGAGAATACATGCTAAACTATTTTGGCGAGTATTCAGGAAAAGATGACTGTGGCAACTGCAGCAACTGTTCTGCAGTATTTGAAGAAAAGGATGTAACAAATACAGCTTCAGTTATTATTAAGACAATAAAAGAGTGTCATGAAAGATTTGGAACATCAGTAATAACAGGGACGATTCGCGGTGAAAATAAGGCAAAACTAAGAAGTTACGGAGTTGACAGGTATTCGACATTCGGAATGTGCCGTCAGATGAGTGAAAGCTTTATAAAAGGCGTTATTGACAAGATGCTGCTTGATGGGTATCTTAGGGAAACGGATGATATGTACAGAATTCTTAAACTTACAGAAACTTCAGATATGCTGATATCAGGTGAAGAGCATCTTATTATGAAATGGTCGGAACGAAAAGAAGAATTCAAAAAAGAAAAGCGTACACCAAAAAGCCTCGATGCAGACGGCCTTATGCTGTTTGAAAGACTGCGTATGTTAAGAATTGATATTGCACGAAATGAAAATGTGCCGCCATATATAGTCTTTTCAGATAAGGCACTTACTGATATGTGCATAAAAAGACCACATACAAAAGCAGAAATGCTTAATGTAAACGGTGTTGGTGAAAATAAATACGAAAGATACGGAAAAGAATTTCTTAAATGTATAAAAGAACACGAAAATCAGGAGGATACACATGGTTAAAGACATGACAAAAGGTTCGCCGATGAAACTGATTCTTGGATTTGCAATTCCTATGCTTATGGGAATGCTTTTTCAGCAGTTTTACAATCTGGTGGACACAATGATTGTTGGAAAAACATTAGGCGTAGATGCACTTGCGGGCGTTGGAGCTACGGCGTGCATTAACTTTATGATTATTGGTTTCTGCATGGGAGTATGTAACGGATTTGCGATTCCTGTTGCACAGCAGTTTGGAGCAGGCAAATATTCGGAACTCAGAAAGTATGTATACAATGGATATATTTGCAGCATTATATTTTCGGTTGTGCTGACGGTCGCATCAGTTGTGGGCTGCCGCGGTATACTTACACTTTTAAGGACACCTTCCAATATTTATGAGCATGCATATGCATATATTGTTGTAATATTTGCGGGAATACCAACAGTTTTCCTTTATAATATGGTTTCCGGTGTAATCCGTTCACTTGGTGACAGCAAGACACCTGTATATTTTCTTGTTGTTTCGGCAGTTATAAATATAATACTTGATTTTGTATTTATTCTTGTATTTAAAATGGGAGTTGCCGGGGCTGCATGGGCGACAGACATATCACAGCTTATATCAGGTGTGGCATGTTATGTTTATATGAATAAAAAATATGATATACTGAAATTCCAGAAGCAGGAGAAGAAGTTTAAAAAGGTTTATGTTAAGAATCTTTGCATAAATGGAATTCCTATGGGACTGCAGTATTCAATCACTGCAATAGGAAGTGTAATTCTTCAGGCAGCAGTTAATACGCTTGGTTCAGTCTATGTTGCAGCAATGACAGCAGGCTCAAAGATATTTACATTTACATGTTGTCCGTTTGATGCACTCGGTTCGACGATGGCAACATATGGCGGTCAGAACGTAGGAGCCGGCAAAACGGAGCGTCTCGGAAAGGGAATTAAGGCTGCGGGAATAATAGGAATTATATACAGCATTGTTGCATTTGTTCTTTTATATTTCTTTGCAAGTTACATTGCACTTCTGTTTGTGGCAGCATCAGAGACAGAGATAATAAGACTGACACATCAGTTTATTGTATATTCGGCATTGTTCTATATACCGCTTACATTTGTCAATGTAATAAGATTTTGCATACAGGGTATGGGATTTTCAACATTTGCAATACTTGCGGGAGTGTTTGAGATGGCGGCAAGAACATTTGCGGCAGTTATGCTGGTTCCGGTTATGGGATATAGCGGTGCGTGTCTTGCAAATCCGCTCGCATGGATTGCAGCGGACATATTCTTGTTCCCAGCATTTATGTATTGTAAAAAACGACTTGAGAGAGCAGGAAAAACAGCATAAAGAAAAGATAAAAAGCTTCGCATCCGTGAATAAAGCAATTCTCACGGACAGTGAAGCTTTTTGTAAGCTTTGCACATCAATGTTACAGATGGCATATTTTGTGCAGATGTATATTTAAAAATGCATGATTTCTATTAAGAAAATCCATGCGAGTCCATAGTATGTCACGACGGCAACAAGGTCGTTTACTGTTGTGATAAGCGGACCTGAAGCAACTGCCGGGTCGATATGGATTTTTTTGAAAAACATAGGTATAAGTGTTCCCACAAGGCTTGATATAAGCATTGCAAGCATAAGTGCAGCACCGATACAGAGTGAGATGCTGAATGAAAACAGTATTGATGCACCCTTAAAAAAGTGGATATAGCTGCCAATGCATACAAGTGATAATATGCCGAGAATCAGTCCGTTGATAAGACCGACGCGGCCTTCTTTAAACACAAGTCCGAATTTTTGTCTGGCAGTCAGATCTTCATCCATGAGAACACGGATAGTAACAGCGAGTGACTGCGTACCTACATTTCCGGCCATATCAAGTATAAGTGACTGGAAACACATAACAATAGTAAGCTGGGCAACTACAGTTTCAAACATTCCTACAACAGATGAAACAACAAGTCCGAGACCGAGAAGTATAATCAGCCATGGCAGACGTTTTTTGATACTCTGTTTTAGCGGCTCATGCAAGTCCTCTTCAGAAGTAAGACCGGCAAGCATGGCGTAATCTTCACCCATTTCATCATCAACGACTTTAACAATATCCTGTGCGGTTATAACTCCTAAAAGCCTGTTATTTTCATCGAGTGCAGGAATAGAATCCTCTGAGTAATCTTTAATCCATTCGATACAATCGTCAATATCTTCTTTGGCATAGACGAAAGGATATGACGTTACAATTAAATCTGAGAGCGGCATATCAGCTCTGGCTATGATAAGCTCATTAAGGCTTATGGCACCACAGAAAACATCATTTTCATCTTCAACATAGATTGTAGAAATATTATCATTTTCGGCGGCCTGATTTACAAGCTCACGCATAGCCTGTTTAATTGTAAGTGTAGAGTGGATTAAAACGAAATTTGTTGTCATTTTGCTGCCTATCTGGTCATCGTCAAATGAAGAGATAAGAGCAATGTCACGTCTTGCATCATTACCTATAAGCTCGATTAAATCATCGCGTGTTTTTTTATCAAGGTGCTGGAGAACAAAAACTGCTTTGTCAGCGTCCATTTCGGATACAACAGCAGCTTTCTTCTTGATATCGAGCTCCTTGAAATATGTCGGAATATTGTCTTCGTCAACATATTCAAATATATCTGAAAGCTCGTCAATATTAAGCAGCCTGTATAATCTCTGTCTTTCTGATATGCTCATGCTGTCAAGTGCAGCGGCAATATCATTTTCGTGATAATCAAGCAGCTTGTCTTTAATCTGTGCAGGGGATGCGTTGCTTCTGATAATAGAAGCGATTTCCTTTTCGTAGTCAGGTTTTGCTGAAGAAAGTTCCTCAGCAGTTGTGTTTACGATGTCTTTTTCTTCCATCACAATCTCCTTTCATATTCAGTTAGAAATAGTCTGTAGCGACCGGACATGAAAATCATTGCCAGAAAAAGCAGGAGAAAAAAATCCGATGCAGATAACCGGATTTATGAAAGTTTTTCATATTTAGAAATGAAGAAATCTATAGACTTAAAATGAGACCCGCCATGACAAAAGTGCCGGGTTTAAAATCTATATTCTTATATGAATTCTTCTGATTTTTGCAGACAATGATGCTACTTCGCCCGTAACTGTCGTCAGTCATGATCTCACCTCGTTTTCATAAAATAATATTAAAAATAAATATGCGGAAAAATCCCACAAAGAAGATTATAGTTCACTGCAAATAAAAAAGTCAAGAAATAATATTATAAATATTATGAGCTGTTATATAAAAAGACAACCATATATAAGCAGATAAATTTATGGCTTATATAATGGCTGTCTCTATTATTAAAAAATCAAATATTTTTTGACGTATGTAAATTGTGTTCATGAAGATATTTTTCTTTGGTTGCAAGACCACCTCGTATGTGTCGTTCCTGTTTGTTAATGTCAAGAACCTTTCTTGCCTCACTTGCGAGTGAGGGATTAATACGTGCTAATCTTGAAGTGACATCTTTGTGAACAGTGCTTTTGCTGACACCGAATTTTCTTGCCGTCTGACGGACAGTAGCTTTTGTTTCGATAATATATTCAGCAGTTTTTATAGCCCGTTCTTCGATATAACCTTTCAATCAAAACCCCTGCATATTTGTTTGTATATCATATTCAATAATTAAGACAAATATGACCTCAAAGCGTTTTGAAAATATAGATTAAAGAATGGATGTTATAGTTAAATCAGGTGCTGCAGATAAATCAATAAATTTATCTTTGCAACGTATAACCGGTCTGCTTAAACTTCTGTCGTTAATGAGTACAACTTCACCTGTCTCGCCATTTGAAAGTTTGACATTGTTGTGAATGTATGATGATGCAACATTTTTAAAGAATGGAAGTGCAAATTTAGGATCAAGTGTTGAAAAACACTCTTGTTCCATAAGATGTATAACTGTAAAAGGACATACAGCACTTCTGTAAACTCTGTCTGATGTCATTGCGTCATAAATGTCGGCAATTGCAATTATTTTTGCAAAATCAGGAATCTTATCGCTTGTAAGTCCAAAAGGATAGCCTGTACCATCACATTTTTCATGATGAAGCAGACACGCTTCTTTAACTCTTGAGTCGATATCTTTATCTTTTATAATATCATAACCTTCGTTTACATGGGCTTTCATAACCTCAAATTCAGTAGGTGTAAGCTTGCCTGGTTTTTCAAGAATTTTCCTAGGAATACGGACTTTGCCTATATCATGTAAAAGACCACACAGTGTAAGAACATGCACATCTTCTTCGGAATAACCGAGCCATTCACCTATAATAGATGCAACAAGTGCAACATTTACGCTATGGGCATAAGTAAGGTCGTCAAACTGGCGTAAACTGTGCAGCATGTCAAACATCTGAAGTTTGTTTGAATATGTATTCATGAGAGAAAGGGGATAAGTAAGAAGTTCATCCACGTCAACATCTGCATTACGGTTTACAATATCATTTAACTGTGATTTTAAATCAGAAATTCCTTCATTGTATTCTTTACAGAAAGCTTTGAATTCTTTACTGTTTCTTACCTTTTCGTAATATGTAGAATTGTCATTCTCGACAGGTCTTACAGGTTCGGTGTAATCTTTATCAATAATCTCGATTTCAAGGATATGGTTTGCAGAAATCTTTGCAATCATATCCATATCAAGCTTTGTGCCTGAAGCAGCAATAAGAGAGCCATCGCTGTTAAGAACATCTTTAGAAAGAGTCATTCCGTCATCGGCATCAAAAATAAACACTGTCTTTGTATGTATGTTATTAGATGATGAATTATTATCTGACATAATTAAAATACCCCCGTTTAGATATAAAATAATATCGGCATTTGAATATGATTTTATTATAGAAAAAATGGGGCAAATTGTCAATTTTATAAAATAAAATAAAATATATTTCGGTAAAAACACTTGACTAGTAAGTATTAATTGTGTAATATTCATTTGAAATAAAAATATAACGAGTGAGTATCATGTAGCGGTATGCTTTATGATATTACATCCCTTATTTAGAGTGGCGGAGACACATAGGGTCTGTGAAGCCCGGCAACCCCGTAGGCAATGGCAGTGATTTGATGATTGAGCTGTTGCAAGGAAGGTGCCAACCTGAGCGAAGATATCCGGATTATACCGGAAGTTCGAACAATAAGAGGATTTCGAGTCTTGATGATTGCGGGTCCTTTTACGAGGGCTCTTTTTTTCGTTATGTTTTAATTAATGTAACCACATATACAATTAATTTTTATGAAGAAAGGAATTATTATGGAAAGAAGATTATTTACATCAGAATCTGTTACTGAAGGACATCCTGATAAAATCTGTGACCAGGTATCAGATGCAATACTTGACGCTTTATATGAGCAGGACCCATATTCAAGAGTAGCCTGCGAGACACTTACAAATACAGGATTTGTAATGGTTATGGGTGAGATTACAACAAAGGCAAATATCGACATTCCTCAGATTGTACGTAACACAGTTACAACAATCGGATATGACAGCTCAGAAAAGGGATTTGACGGAAATACATGTGCAGTTATGGTTGCACTTGACAAGCAGTCTGCAGATATTGCAATGGGTGTTGATAAAGCACTTGAAGCAAAAAATGGTGAAGAAGATGACGCTGCGATTGATGCAATCGGTGCCGGTGACCAGGGTATGATGTTTGGTTATGCAACTAATGAGACACCGGAATATATGCCATATTCAGCTGCACTTGCACAGAAACTTGCAAGACAGCTTACAGCTGTAAGAAAGAACGGACCTCTTTCATATTTAAGACCTGACGGAAAGACACAGGTTACTGTAGAATATGATGAAAATAACAAACCAGTCAAGCTTGATGCTATTGTTGTTTCTTCACAGCATGCACCTGAAATTTCACAGGAACAGATTCATGAAGATATCAAGAAATATGTAATTGATGCGGTTGTTGATCCTGCAATGATAGACGAAAATACAAAGATTTTCATTAATCCTACAGGAAGATTCGTAATCGGCGGACCTAACGGCGACAGCGGTCTTACAGGACGTAAGATTATCGTTGATACTTACGGCGGTGTTGCAAGACACGGCGGCGGAGCTTTCTCAGGAAAGGACTGCACAAAGGTTGACCGTTCGGCAGCTTATGCAGCACGTTATGTTGCAAAGAATATCGTTGCAGCAGGAATAGCTGACAGATGCGAAATCCAGCTCTCATATGCAATTGGTGTTGCACAACCTACATCAATCATGGTTGATACATTTGGAACCGGCAAGCTTTCAGAAGATAAGATTGTTGAGCTTATCAGAGAAAACTTTGATTTAAGACCGGCAGGAATTATCAAGATGCTTGATTTAAGACGTCCTATCTACAAGCAGACTGCAGCTTATGGTCATTTTGGTCGTCCGGATCTTGATCTTCCATGGGAAAAGACAGATAAAGCAGAATTATTAAAAAAATATTTATAAAAACAATTGTAAAATAACATTACGGTAATGTATAATAATAAGAGCCGGATGTGGGACAGACTTCCTGCATCCGGCTCTTATCAGTTTATTTAAGGAGATTTTGATGGAAGGGTATTATACAATTGAGAGATGGCTGGCATTCTTTTTTATATACAGCTTTCTCGGGTGGTGCATTGAATCAACTATAGTTTCTGTGAGCAAAAGAAAGCTTACAAACAGAGGATTTTTAAAAGGTCCTATGCTTCCATTATATGGTTTTGGGGCTTTGACAATTATAATTTCGACACTGATGGTTGCTGATAATGCAGTTCTTGTATATATATGCGGCATGATTGCGGCTACTGCACTTGAATACGTAACAGGTGCTGCAATGGAAGCTATATTTAATATGAAATATTGGGATTACAGTGACAAAAAGTTTAACATTCATGGATATATATGCCTGAAATCATCGCTTTTCTGGGGGTTTTTGTCAGTTGTGCTTGTTATGGTAATCCATGTGCCTATAGCAGAATTTATTGATTCACTTGACATAAGAATTCTTACGGCAGTTTTGCTGGTTATAATTGTGATTGCTGCGACCGATACAGTATTTGCATTTAAGAAAGCACTTGATTACCAGAAGCTTCTTGCTTATGAGTCTATGATAAAGAAAGAACTTTCAGAAATATCAGAAAGACTTGCGGAAGCAAAAGAAGCATTTACGGAAAAGGCAACTGCAAAGCAGATAGAATATTTTTCTAATCAGGAGCAGAAAGTTGAAAGGCTTCGTCTTGAACTTGACGCTGCAAAGGAGAAAGCCGGTAAACTTCACAAATCACTTTTAAAGAGCTTCCCATCTGCTTCATCTAAGAGGTTTGGCGAGGCGTTTGAAGAGATTAAGAAGTATGTAAGCACTAAGAAACAGTAAAGATATTAAAAAAAATTATAAATTTATTTAAAATAAGTCTTTTAAATTTTTTTTTTATTGTATATAATGATATTTAGGCATAAAATCTTTATTGCGTGGTACTTTGGCAGTGGTTTGTGCCGGAAGATTTATGGATGATTGGATATTGAACAGCTTAGTACAAAGTGAAAGGAGTAATTTCATGCTGTCAACAGATATAGGAATTGATTTGGGAACAGCCAGTATTCTGGTTTATATAAAAGGAAAAGGTGTTGTGTTAAAGGAGCCTTCAGTTGTTGCTTTTGACAGAGATACTAATAAGATAAAGGCCATTGGTGAAGAGGCACGTCTCATGCTTGGACGTACACCTGGTAATATTGTTGCCGTAAGACCTCTTCGTCAGGGTGTTATTTCAGATTATACAGTAACAGAGAAGATGCTCAAGTATTTTATTCAGAAAGCTATAGGCAGAAGAATGTTAAAGAAGCCTAGAATCAGTGTTTGCGTACCTTCAGGTGTAACTGAGGTTGAAAAGAAAGCCGTTGAGGATGCAACACTTCAGGCAGGAGCAAGAGAAGTTGCAATTATTGAAGAGCCGATAGCAGCAGCAATCGGTGCCGGAATTGATATTTCAAGACCATGTGGTAATATGATTGTTGATATCGGTGGCGGTACTACAGATATAGCAGTTATCTCACTCGGAGGTACTGTTGTAAGTACATCTATTAAGATTGCAGGTGATGATTTTGATGAAGCACTTGTAAGATACATGAGAAAGAAACACAATCTTCTTATCGGTGAGAGAACAGCCGAAGATATTAAGATAAAGATTGGTTCAGCATACCCAAGAGCAGAAGTTACAACTATGAATGTTAGAGGACGTAATCTTGTAACAGGTCTTCCTAAGACAGTAGAAGTGACATCAGAAGAGACAGAAGAAGCATTGAGAGAGGCAACTTCACAGATTGTTGAAGCAGTTCACAGTGTCCTTGAAAAGACACCTCCGGAACTTGCATCAGATATAGCCGACAGAGGGATTGTTCTTACAGGCGGTGGAAGTCTTCTTTCAGGACTTGAAGATTTAATTGAGGCAAAGACAGGTATTAATACAGTTACTGCTGAGGATCCAATGACAGCAGTTGCAATCGGTACAGGTAAGTTCATAGAATTCCTTGCCGGTTACAGAGATGAGAACTAAAAATATCAGGATGGAGGTCAGGTTATGGTAAGAGGCTTATATACTGCCTATACAGGAATGGTAAACAGCCAGCACAGACTTGATGTTGTATCTAACAATCTGGCGAATGCTACAACGACAGGATATAAAAAGGAAGGATGCACAACGCAGTCTTTTGATGCTGTTTATGGCATTAAGATTAAAGATGCGACAGTGGGTCATGTAAATCAGAATATCGGCAAGCTTTCGCTTGGAGCAAAAATCGGTGAAACGTATCGTAATTGGGAGCAGGGTTCTTTTGTTACAACAGATAATACATACGATTTTGCATTGTCAGGAAAGGGATTCTTTACGATTTCCTTTACAAACAAAGCCGGGGAGACATCAACGATGTATACCAGGGATGGGTCTTTTCAGATGAACGCAGATGGTTATCTGGTTACCAAGGATGGTGATTATGTGTTGGGAGAGAGCGGTGAGCCGATTGTTCTTCCGACAGATGCAACTAATATAGCAGTAGAACCTACAGGAGAGATATATGCTGATAATGAGTATGTAGATTCATTTCTTCTTACAGATTTTGAAGATTATAATTATCTCGAAATGTATGGTGAGAATCTTTATCGTGCCATAGATGGTGCAACACAGGCAGATGAGGTTACTGCAACAGTTAATCAGGGATTTAAAGAAGCATCTAATATCAATGTTGTTTCAGAGATGGTTGAGATGATTAGTATCGCAAGAGAGTATGAGAGCGGTCAGAAGGTCATCAATGCCATGGATGAGATGATGAGTAAGATGGTATCAATTTCTGAGTTATAAGTTTAGATGAAAGGCAGACAGAATGGTAAGATCATTATATTCAGCTGCATCAGGAATGATGGCACAGCAGACAAATGTTGATGTAATTGCAAACAATCTTGCAAATGTTAATACAATAGGATATAAGTCACAGAGTGCTGAATTCAAGTCACTTTTATATCAGGATTTACAGGCTAAGACAACTTCTGCTAATGGAGAAAATAAGCCGGTAAGTGCACAGGTTGGACTTGGTTCAAGAATATCATCAATAACATCACATTACACACAGGGTTCAGCAAATGCAACGGATGGTACAACAGATTTCCTTATAAACGGAATGGGATTTTTTGCAATAGAAAATATTGATGGAAATGTATATTATACAAGAAATGGTAATTTCTTCTTATCGGTAGATACTGAGGGAACGGTTCTTTGTACTGCAGAAGGTTATCCGGTTCTTAGTTCAGAAGGACAGCCTATTGTTCTTGACCCACAGTATCAGTCAACTAAGATTACAGTTGATGGAGACGGTAATATATGTTATCCTGACGAATCTAACAATGCACAGCCTATTGGAATAAAGATTGGATTATATCAGTTTCCTAATCCTTCAGGACTTACAAAGGTTGGTAATTCATATCTTGCAGAAAGTGATGCATCAGGCGTAGCAATCAATGAAGAGGATGGAGTTGTAAGCAAGAGTAAATTAAAGCAGGGTTATCTTGAAAGCTCTAATGTTAATGTGGCTACAGAGATGGTTAATCTTATAACAGCACAGAGGGCTTATGAGCTTTGTTCAAAGGCTATTACAACATCTGATACAATGATGGAGCAGGCAAACAACTTGAAGAGATAATAAGCGGCAGGGAGAATTATTATGGATAATATTATCAGTAATGTTAATTCCATTTATACTAATGGAACATATGCATCCGGTACAGGTAATTCACTTGAAGATAAAATAAATAATAAAGATTTGTCAAAAGCAACAGATGATGAACTCATGGAAGTCTGCAAAGATTTCGAGAGTTATTTCTTAGAACAGATGTTAAAGTCAATGGTAAAGATGACAAAAGTTGACGGTGATACGGATGATAGTAATCTGTATTCGTCACTTTTTGGAATGACTGATAATTCTGATTCGGGAATGAGTACACTTTCAAGTTATTTTGGTGATGAGATAGTTCAGCAGGTAGCTGACAAGATGACAGAGTCTAATGGTGGAAAAGGTCTTGGACTTGCACAGCAGCTTTACGAACAGATGAAGAGAAACTACGGAGTTAGTGAGGTATAATTATTTTGGAATATGAAGCTGTAAAATACGTTGAGGGATTTGTTGAAAATATTATTTTCCGCAATGAAGATAACGGATATACGGTGTTTGATATTACATATAATGGTGAAGAAGTAACCTGCGTTGGTGTATTAAGTTACATCAGTGCAGGTGAATTTATAGCCGCACAGGGTGAATTTGTCAAACATCCCGTGTATTACATGCAATTTAAAATAAAATCATATGAATTCAGGGCGCCTGACGATGCAAAATCGGTGAAGCGTTATCTTAGTTCCGGTGCGATTAAAGGCATTGGCGAAAAAATGGCCGAAAATATTGTGAATAAATTCGGTGATGATACATTCCGCATTATGGAAGAAGAACCGGAACGTCTTGCTGAGATTAAAGGAATCAGCATCAAAAAGGCAATGGATATTGCCGCACAGCTTATGGACAAAAGAGATGTGCGTCGTGCAATGATGTTTATGCAGGAGTTTGGCATAAGCATGAAGTTGGCTAACAAAATTTACACAAAATACGGACAAAACATATATACAATTCTAAAAGAAAATCCTTACCGTCTTGCTGATGATATTGATGGTATAGGCTTTAAAATTGCAGATGAAATAGCAGCAAAAGCCGGAATAAAAGTGGATTCGGCATTTAGAATTAAAAGCGGAATTTTTTACGTTTTATGTCAGGCAGCAGGGCAGGGACATGTATATCTTCCATTGGATGAGCTTGAAAGCTATGTCAAATCGCTTCTTTTGATAGAGTTTGATAATATGGAAAGTTATATAATGGACCTTGCGGTAGATAAAAAAGTTGTTGTAAAACAGAGTGGCGACAGAAAGCTTGTATACGCTGCGATTTATTATTATATGGAAACGTCTGTTGCAAGAAAACTGTGCGATTTGGATATAAGCTATTCATGTAACGATGAGGAGATGGAAGAATCAATTGAAAAAATTGAACAGCGTCTTAATATTGAACTTGATGAAATTCAAAAAGAGGCAGTGAAAAAGACTGTTCAAAATGGCCTTGTCGTTATAACAGGTGGTCCGGGAACCGGAAAAACAACAACAATAAATACCATAATCCGATATTTCCAGATGGAAGGGTTTGATATAAGGCTTGCAGCACCGACAGGAAGGGCAGCCAAAAGAATGAGTGAAACCTGTGGAATGGAAGCCCAGACAATACACAGACTGCTTGAGATAAGCGGAGGACCGCAGGAAGATTCCAATGGAAGTTCATTTGCAACTAATTTTGACAGAAATGAAGAAAATCCGCTTGAGACAGATGCTATTATAGTCGATGAAATGTCAATGGTTGATATAAGCATAATGAATTCGCTTTTAAAGGCAGTTGCGGTAGGAACAAGACTTATTCTTGTTGGCGATACCGACCAGCTGCCGAGTGTCGGTGCCGGAAATGTATTAAAAGATATAATAGCATCAGGATGTTTTCCGGTTGTAAGGCTTGAAAAGATTTTCCGACAGGCAGCCGAGAGTGAAATAGTTATAAATGCACATAAAATAAATAAAGGTGAGCCGGTCGTTCTTAATAAATACAGTAAAGATTTTCTTTTTGTAAGACGCGAAACACCTGATGAGATAATAGCTGCAATATGTACACTCGTAAAGAAAAAACTGCCGGATTATGTCGGTGCGGGAATTAATGAAATACAGATACTTACGCCATCTAAAAAATCTGCAACAGGTTCATTAAGACTCAATAAAATCATGCAGGAGTATCTCAATCCGCCACAGGCAGGAAAACAGGAAAAAGTGTATGGCGAAGTCACATTCCGTGAGGGAGATAAAGTTATGCAGATTAAAAATAATTACCAGACGGAATGGGAAAAGAAGAGTAAATACGGAGTGACATACGATGCCGGAAGCGGAGTATTTAACGGTGATACAGGAATAATTACAGAGATTAATACATTCATGGAGCAGATGACTGTAAAGTTTGATGATGAGCGTATTGTGAAATATGATTTTAAACAGCTTGAAGAGCTGGAACTTGCATATGCAATTACGGTACATAAATCGCAGGGAAGTGAATATCCAGCGGTTGTTATTCCGATGTATCCCGGCCCAAGGATGCTTATGAACAAAAATCTTTTGTATACAGCGGTTACAAGGGCAAGAAAATGTGTATGTATGGTTGGAAATGAAAACTGCTTTCATCAGATGGCACAAAATGAGTCTGAACAGAGACGTTATTCGTCTTTAGATGAAAGAATAAAAGAAATATATGAATTGGATAATGCGGTTTAAATGAAAGGGGTAAAAGCATAAATATTCTGGAAAAATTTTGTGGAAAAGCAATAGACTTCATATATCCGCCAGCGTGTCCTATATGTGGGACACCGTTGCCGGCGGGATTAAGACAACAGGGAATATGCAGGGGGTGTGTTAAAAAAATTGTGTATATCGGCGATGAAAGCTGCCTGAAATGTGGAAAACCATTAGATGTTGATGACAAAGAATACTGCCACGACTGTGCAAAGACAAAACATATATTTGACAGATCGGCGGCTGTTTTTTCGTATTCAGACGGATTAAAGCAGTCAATATACAGGTTTAAATATAAAGGATGCCGGGAATATGGAAAGTGGTATGCCACGCAGATGGCTGACAAGCTGGGAATGCTTATAAAAATATGGTCGCCTGATGTGATTGTTCCTGTTCCTATGTATGCAAAAAAACAGCGTGTAAGAGGGTACAATCAGGCAGAAATTATTGCGTGTGAACTTGGAAAAATTATACATGTCCCGGTTAACACACGGTTTCTTAAAAGAAATAAAAATACAGTTCCAATGAAAGAAGTTTCGGGACATGACAGGAGTAAAAATCTTGAAAATGCTTTTATTGCGGACAAAAATGTTGTAAAATATAAGAAAATACTATTGGTAGACGATATATATACTACAGGTGCAACGCTTGATGCGTGTGCTGCGGTATTAAAAAAATACGGGGTAGAAAAGGTATATGGTGCATGCCTTTGTATTGGAAGAGGAATGTCCTGAGAGGTAATGTTGCGATATGCAAT
The DNA here is from genome assembly GCF_014287955.1 of Lachnospira hominis (ex Liu et al. 2021). Lineage (GTDB taxonomy): Bacteria > Bacillota > Clostridia > Lachnospirales > Lachnospiraceae > Lachnospira > Lachnospira hominis. Next base: position 122,495 of record NZ_JACOPD010000008.1, read on the forward strand.
ATCTGGTATAGGATATTTCCGGTAAAATAACAGCGGTTTGGCGTGATGCCGGAACAGGAGGAAAATTATGGATGTAAGAAATTGTAGAGGATGCGGAAGATTATATAACTATATCGGTGGTTCATATAGGAATCTCTGTCCTGACTGCGTAAGAAAGTTAGAGGAAAAGTTTGATATTGTAAAGGACTATATAGAGGAAAACCATTCAGCAACGATGAATCAGATTTCAGAAGACTGCGATGTGAGTGTAAGACAGCTTGAAAAGTGGGTTCGTGAAGAGAGACTCTGCTTTGCAGATGATTCCCCAATAGGTATTCCATGTGAAAATTGTGGAAAGACAATAAAATCTGGAAGATATTGCGAGGCTTGTAAGAACACGCTTGCAAATCAGCTTGGCAGCATGTATGCCATAAATTACGAAGAAGATGATGAAAAAGATAAGAGTTCAAGAGCGAGAATGCGTTATCTTGACAGAAAATAAAAACGTAATTTAAAAAGTTGATTTTTGCTGTTAAGAAAAATAAAATAAACGCCGATACATTTCACATAAGATAAAAGAAAGAGAGGCGGTTAGCATGCGTATAGATGCATATAATGCGGTAAGCCGGATTTACAAGTCAAGCACAAAAGTGAATACTGCTAAGAAAACATCAGGCAGTTCTGAGTTCAGTGATAAACTTGAAATTTCAAATGCGGCTAAAAGCTATCAGACAGCAAAGTCAGCAGTTAATGCGGCAGAAGATGTCCGGATGGATAAAGTAGAAGCCCTCAGGGCACAGTTTGCAAACAGAACATATAATGTCAGTTCAGAAGATGTGGCTGATAAGATAATTGCAGATGCAGAAACATTAGTATTTTAGGCGGTGGAATTAGATGGCGAGTTTGATAGAGACACTTATAGATGTGTTGGATAAAGAAAATACAGAATATCAGGGCCTTTTGAAGCTTTCCGAAGAAAAGACCACCGCCATTGTTAATGGCAATGTTGAAAGATTACAGGAAATTCTTGGACTTGAGCAAAGAAGCATTGATAAGATTAATAAACTTGATGCTTTCAGGGATGAGAATGTGGGAGATATATGCAATGTCCTTAATATTCCTAGAAAAGGAATAAAGATTGAGAATATTGCAGATATGTTGTCAGGACAGCCCAAAGATGCAAAAGCTCTTACGGATGTTCATATGAAACTGAAAAGAACACTTGATCAGTTGATGAAAGTTAATGAGAATAATAAGATGTTATTGCAGGAGTCGATGGATATGATTGAATTTGAGCTTAATCTTGCAAAGAATTCAAAGGTTGCACCACAGACGGGTAATTATAGTAAAGGTGCTTACGAGCAGAATAATTCATATCCTACGGCAGGAGGATTTGACGCCAAGCAGTAACGGATTAATATAAATTTATAAAGATTATTTCAAAAGCTGCTTTGCAGCTTTCTTAATTTATGCGGGCAGTAAGCCAGAGTCATTACTTGTATGAGAATGAGAATTTGGCGGATACCGCAGTTCTATATACTCACGGATGAGTATATGCCCGGCTTACGGATAAGCAATACCGGCAGGAGGATATTTATGGCTAATGGAATGGCGAGTCTGTTTGTTGGTGCATCAGGCCTAAAATCAGCACAGACAGCATTAAATACAACGGCACACAACCTTTCTAATATCAATACAGAGGGTTATACAAGACAGCAGATTGCATTCAGGGATACACACTATCTTAGAATCGGTGGAAGCTATGCTTCACCTTCAGCATCTGTATACGGACTTGGTGTTGGGATAAGCGAAATCAGAAGAATAAGAGACGAATTTATAGATAAAGCATATCGGACAGAAAACGGCCGGCTTGGTTATTACTCAAACCAGTACAAGGCTATTGAAGAAGTTGAAGACCAGTTTGGAGAACTTCAGGGCGTAACATTTCAGGACGCATTGAACAATCTGTATACGGCAATTAATGAACTTAGTAAAGAACCAGCAAGTACTGTAAAGCGTTCTTCACTCATACAGAATGCGTCAGCACTTGTGACAAGGTCTGATGCAATTTATTCAGGACTTAAAGATTATCAGGAAACTCTTAACATAGATGTTGCCAATGCAATTAACAAAATCAATGCTTATGGTGAAAAGATTTTTTCACTGAATAAGCAGATTGCAAAGATTGAAGGTACAGGTGTTGAGAATGCCAACGATTTGAGAGACCAGAGAGATAAAGCACTTGATGAACTCAGTGAGTATATTGATATTTCATATTACGAAGTGCAGGGCGGAGAGATATATGTAAATGCTGGTGGAGTTCCATTTGTGACAATGTCGTCATATACGCAGATGTCATCAAGAACGAATGATGATTCGACATTACTTAATCCGACATGGCCGGCATTTGAAAGAGACGTATATCCGGAGACAGAATTGTATTCTGCATTGACAGATAAAGACAAGGGCGGACTTAAAGGCACACTTCTTGCAAGAGGAAGCATTGAAGTCGATTATACAGATATACCGGTAAAACCTGATAAAGCTGATTATGATCTTACAACAGCGGACGGAAAAGCGGCCTATGATAAAGATTATGCAAAATATCAGGAGAAGCAGGAATATTATAATAAGTACATAGAACCATCGGTTATCCTTAGTGCTCTTGCGGGCGTTGATAAGCTTATGAACGGTATTGTGACAAAGATAAATGATGTTCTTTGCCCGGAGAAAGACATGAAGCTTACAACAGCTTTGACAGATGAAAATGGCAACGAAATTATGCCAAACAGCTACAGTTATACTGTTTCAGATGCTGTTTTATATGATAAATATAAAAATGAAGTAAAAGGTTTTGATAACGGCGACGGAACATACAGCTACGAATCATCAGAGCCTCTTTATACTGATAAAGATTTAAAAAATAAGGCTGACGTAACATCATACAATTATACTGTGCTTGACATGGATAAGACAGATTATGGCATGGATGAAGATAAGACAGTCGGCACAGAAATCTTTGGAAGACTTAATACAAAGCGTTATATAAAGATGAAAGATGCTAATGGTAATGACATGTATGTTCATAATAACCAGAATGAAAAAGGCGACCGTTCAGAATATAAGCTTGGAAATATAATTATGAATTCTGTTGCAGAACAGGATATAGCAAAGATTCCAATGACAACGCTTCAGGGAAAAGAAGATATGGCTAAGGGTCAGGAACTTATTGATGCATGGAACGGTGATTTCGCATCAATAAATCCGCAGATGTATGCTGTTGGCAATTTCAGCACATATTACAATAACTTTATCGGAGAATTCTCGACAGTGGGAAAAGTTCTTTATAATTATGTAGACCACCAGCAGACAATGGTTGACGGATACGATGACCAGAGACTTCAGTCAGAAGGTGTTGCATCAGATGAAGAACTTGAAAAAATGATAAAATACCAGCAGGCATACAATGCCTCATCAAGATATGTCAATGTAATAAGCGAGATGCTTGAACATATAGTTACAGCACTTGGTTCATGATAATGGCGGAAAGGAAAAAGTGAGAATATGGCATCAACATTTTTTGGATTAACAATCGCATATTCAGGATTACAGGCGGCAAATACGTCATTAACAATAACAGGTCACAATGTATCTAATATTAATACAAAAGGATACACAAAACAGCAGGCAGGTACACAGGCAGCGGATGCTTTAAGAACACATACAACATACGGTGCTATCGGTTCCGGTGTTGTTGTTACAGAAATAAGCCAGATACGAGACAGTTACTATGATGTAAAATACCGTAATAATATGGCAAATTACGGTCAGTATTCAGTAAAAGAAAGTTATATGGGACAGATTGAAGATTATCTTGATGAGTTTACACTCAACGGATATTCACAGGAATACAAAAATTTCTTTTCTGCCGTAAACCAGCTTACAATTACACCTGGAGATACATCGGCTAAGAACCAGCTTATCAATAATGCAAAGAGCCTTGCAGATTATTTTAACACACTTACAACAAATTTAAGAAATGTTCAGGCTGATGCAAATAACGAGATAAAAGATGCTGTCCAGCAGATTAATTCATATGCAAAAAATATAGCTGCACTTAACAGACAGATTAACCAGATTGAAGCAAATTATGGTAATGCAAATGATCTGCGTGATAAGAGAAATGCCATGATTGATGAACTTTCAGAGATTGTCAATCTTGAGACATCAGAAGAAGATATGGGAAATAATGTATCTAATTTTTCAGTAAGAATCAACGGACAGACATTAGTTTCATCATACAGCTATAATACACTTGAAACGGTTGCAAGAACTGATAAAAAGAATTACTCAGACGCAGAAGGCCTTTATGATGTACAGTGGAATTCAGGACAGAAGTTTGATATGTACAGCACATCTTTAAGCGGACATTTAAAAGGTCTAATAGATATAAGAGATGGTAATAATGGTGAGCATGAAAATATAGAAACTGATGATGATGGTAACAATGTTACTGATTCAGATGGCAATCTTGTGCTTACGACAGCACCGGCGGCAGATAAGACAGTTTCATATAAAGGTGTTCCTTATTATCAGGCACAGCTCAATGAATTTGCAAAAATTTTCTCTGATGCAGTTAATAAGATAATGAAGTCAGGTTACACGTCTGATGGAAGCAGCAAGGGAATTTCATTATTTGTAACGCAGCCAAATACAACAGTAATGTCAGCAGGAAATATAACAGTTAATCCTGAACTTCTTAAAAATGCTGATTTGCTTGCAATTAAAAAAGAGCAGAATGACGGTGAGTCAGACGCAAAGATAATGGAAGAATTAAATAAGCTTCAGAGCGAAAAGATATTTGCAGGCGGCACAGGCTCGTATTTCCTTGAAAGTATTGTCAGTGATATGTCAATTGATTCACAGAAGGCTGTTAATCTGTATAAGAATTATACTGATTTGAAGACGAGCATACATAACCAGAGACTTTCAATAATGGGTGTTGATACAGATGAAGAAGCTATGGATATGATAAAGTATCAGCAGGCTTATAATCTTAACTCAAAGATGATGTCAGTCATGAACCAGATTTATGACAAGCTTATCAATCAGACTGGAATATAAAAGAAAGGAAGCGGCATAGATGAGAATAACTAATCAGATGATGGTCAACAGTACGATGGCCAATATCCAGGTAAATAAAAAACAGGTAAATACGCTTGAAACACAGCTTTCTACGCAGAAAAAAATCAATAAGCCGTCAGAGGATCCTGTAATTGCAATCAGAGCATTACGTCTTCGTTCAAGCCTTGAACAGGTTACACAGTATCTTAATAAAAATATTCCTGATGCTGATTCGTGGCTCAAGACAACAGAGGGTGCTGTAGACGAAGCTGTATCAGTAATAACAGACCTTTATGCTTATTGTGAACAGGGTGCGACAGACTCATATTCACCTTCAGAAAGAAGTACACTGGCAGAGAGCCTTAATAAACTTCGCGATGCATACTATGCGGAAGGCGATGTTGAATATGCCGGAAGATATCTCTTTTCAGGTTATATGACAGATACACCGCTCACATATCAGTCAGATGAGACAGCAGCTAAAGCGGATTTTACAATAACACAGGAGTTTACAAGAGAAAACATAGAATTAAAGACAGTATATACAAATGCTTATTCTAATGATGATATTCTTAATCTTAATGTTAAGACAGATGCAGCGACAGGAAATGTTATAACACCTAATGTTGCAGATGTTCACAGAGTAAGAATCGGATATACAAAAGTTTCTGATGCAGGCACATTTGAAATCAAGTTAAATGACGGAACTACAATTGCGGCAGCAGCTGTTAATGATTCCAATTATCAGCCGGGAGATGATGAGGCAGCATTTAATGCAGCGACAGGTGAGATTCTTCTTGGAGAAAATGTATATAAGCAGTTATATGCTTCTGACGGATTTTCATTTACATACAGAAAAGATAACTTTGCAAAAGGTGATTTGAATCCTGTAATGTATTATGACTGTGTTGACAACAATCCTGATAATGCAGGTGTTGTATATACAAAGAAAACAGAAGATATTGAATATAATATCAACTTCTCACAGAAGTTAAAAGTTAATACAGAAGCCAACGAAGTATTTAATATGTATCTGGGAAGAGATATTGATGATTTGATTACATCAGTAAATAATGTTATTGATATTGAGGCACAGCTTGAAAAAGTTGAGGGAATGTTAAAACAGGATATTTACAGTGATAAAGATTCACAGAGCAAGTTGAATTCTATAAAGGAAGGTCTTACAAAGCAGAATGAACTTGCAAAAGAAGAGATGAAAAACCGCTTTGAGTATTGTGTCGGTACAATGCAGGGTTATCAGGAACAGGCATCGCTCGCAAAAGCAGATGCAGGTAACAGAATGACAAGACTTAATCTTACAAAGAGCAGACTTACAGAACAGAAAACGAACTTTACAAATCTCAAATCAGAAAATGAAGATATTGACCTTGAAGAAGTTGTAGTTGGATATTCTGCAGCACAGCTTGTATACAATGCTTCTCTTACAGCGGCAAGCAAAGTAATACAGCAGACATTGCTTGATTTCTTATAAAATTAAGGAAAGGTTTGATTTAGCATGAAAATACAGACAAAGTGGTTTGGGGAAATTGATACAACAGAAGATAAAATAATAACATTTGAAAAAGGAATAATAGGATTTGAAGATTTCAAAAAGTTCACGATAGTTGTTGATGCCGAAAAGGAATCAGAAAATACAATAATGTGGCTTCAGTCAGCAGAAGAACCTTCGCTTGCACTTCCTATTATCAAACCGGAAATTGTAAAAGAAGATTACGATCCTATAGTGGAAGATGAACTTATAAAATCACTTGGTGAAGATATAGAAAATGCATATCTTGCCGTGTATGTCACAATAACAGTTCCATCGGACCTTACAAAGATGACATGCAATCTTAAAGCACCAATAATAGTAAATATGGATACAATGAAAGGAACGCAGCTCATTGCCGGTAATGAAGATTATCAGGTTAGATTTCCTATTTACGATATACTTGATGCAAAAAAACAGAAGGATGGTGAGTAGGATGCTGGCATTATCAAGAAAAAAAGATGAGGCAGTTATTATCAATGATGACATAGAGATTACTATAATCGAGATAAAAGGCGACCAGGTTAAAATCGGTATATCAGCACCAAAATCAGTTCCAATCTATAGAAAAGAAGTATATATGCAGATTCAGAATGCCAACAAGGAGGCGGCACAGTCTGTAGATATAAAAAATATCAAAGAGTTGTTTACAAAAAAATAGAAAAACGGGTTAATTATAAAACTCATTTTTCCGATATACAACGTAGCACATAGGAAAACATGATATTATCTATCACACGGAGGTGGATTTAAGATGGGAATGGAATCAATAAGCAGAGTTACAGCAGCACAGAGTTATCAGGCAAACACAGCTGCAAGCCAGCCGGCACCTGTAACTAATGTAGAGACATCTGATGCCGTAGCACAGGATAAGCAGACAGAAGTAAAGTCAAGCCAGCAGTCAGATAACACGGGCAGCAGCCAGACATCTGACAATTCAGATAAAAATGCGGCAACAATGAAAGACATGAGCGAGATTAATAAGATTATTAACCGCAATACTGTTGCTGAATTCGGCTATAATGAGCCAACTAACAGAATAACAATTAAAATTAAAGACAGGGATACAGATGAAGTTATAAGAGAGATTCCATCTGAAAAGGCATTAAAGATGCTTGAAAAAGCATGGGAGATAGCCGGAATTCTTGTTGATGAGAAGAGATAAGTATACAATGATTGTTTAAGCACACGGAGGTGCAGATAGGAGTATAATATGCCAATAAGATTATCAGGATTATCATCAGGTCTTGATACTGAATCACTCGTAAGTGCTTTAGTATCATCATATACATTACAGAAGGATAACCTTGTAAAAGCACAGACAAAACTTTCATGGAAGCAGGAAAGCTGGAAGACTATGAATAAAAGTATTTACAGCTTTTACACAGGAAAATTGTCTTCTATGAGATTTTCAAAAAATTATAACTTAAAAACAGCCACAGTTTCAAACAGTTCATATGCTAAAGTTACAGCAAGTTCTTCTGCTGTAAATGGTACACAGACACTTAAAGTCAATAAGCTTGCAGCCACAGGATATCTTACAGGCGGCGAAATAAGCGGAACTGATGACAACGGCAAAGATGCTAAGCTTAGTGGAAGTTCTAAACTCAGCAATGTTAAAGGAATTGGAGATTTGTCAGATGGCAAAGTGACAGTAACTGTTGATGGTAAGACAAGAGATATTGCGGTATCAGGTGATATGACAATTAATAAGTTTGTCACAGAATTAAAGGAAGCAGGCCTTAATGCAAACTTTGATTCCGAAAACCAGAGATTCTTTATCAGTGCAGCAAAGTCAGGTGAAAGCCATGATTTTTCAATAGTTTCTAATAATCAGAATGGTCTTAATGCACTTAAAGGACTTGGAATATACACAACAAAAGACAGCAAAGGCAATGCCTCAGCTGATATGGCTGAATATACAAAGTGGGCTAATTATAGCACGGCTAAGCTTGATGCTATCAAGCAGTCTGCATATGAAAGCAAGAAAATCAATTATGCTGACCGGGCAAAATCTTATGCAGATAAGTACAATGCAGCTAAAAAAGTTGTAGATACTATAGATGCTGACGATACATGGGCAGGCATTGATAATGCAAAAGCAAAGTTGTCAAAAAAACAGACAGATTTTACTGATAAATATAAAGATTACGTTAAAAAAGATGATGATGGCAACGATGTAAAAGACAGCAGTGGCAATATTGTATATGATACAGATAAGCTTGAAAAAGATGGCAAGCTTACAGAATATAATGCCGAAAAGAAATCAATTGATGCGTTAAATAATAATATTACAACATATGAGACTAATAAAAAAACAATGGAAGATACAGCTTCATATGTTACAATAAAAGATGACGGAAGTGCAGCTGCTGCAACAGCAGATGATGCAGATAAATCAGCATATGATAAGATTGTCGCGGAAGTTGATACAGATAATGCAAAGATTAAGTCTGACTCAGATGCTGCAATAGATGCAAAGGCAGCATTTGCAAAGCAGATGGTAAGCTCATCAGGTGATGATTCAACAGGTGCGGTAAGAATTACAGGCAGCGATTCAGAGATTGTATTAAATGGTGCAACATTTAAGAATAATACTAATAATTTTTCAATTAATGGACTTACAATCCAGGCAACAGCACTTACAGGCAATGAAACAGTATCAATTACAACGGATACAGATATAGATGGTATCTATAAGCAGATTAAAGATTTCTTCAAAGATTATAATGAATTGATTAAAGCTATGGATACAGCTTACAATGCAGATAGTTCCAAGGGTTATGAACCTCTTACAAGCGATGAAAAAGAGGCAATGACAGATGATGAAGTCAAAGAGTGGGAGAAGAAGATTAAAGATTCTCTTTTAAGAAAAGATTCAACGCTTGGCAATGCATCTACAGCTATGAAGACGATTATGTCATCATCAATCAGCATTAATGGTAAGAGCTATTCATTAGCTAACTTTGGTATTAAGACACAGGGGTATTTCAGTTCAGGTACTAATGAAAAAGGTGTATTCCATATAGATGGTGATTCAGACGATTCAGTTTCATCAGCTAATGAAGATAAGTTAAAAGCTGCACTTGCAAGTGACCCTGATACAACAATATCATTCTTCTCACAACTTGCATCAAATCTTTACAGCGATTTGACGAAGAGAATGTCATCTACAAGCATGAGAAGTATATATACAATATACAATGACAAGCAGATGGCGACAGAGTATTCAACATATACAACTAAGATTTCTGATAAAGAGACAGAGATAAGTACATGGGAAGATTATTATTACAATAAATTCTCTAAGATGGAGTCTGCACTTGCTAAGCTTAACCAGACACAGTCTTCACTTTCAGGATATTTCTCTTAAAAATAATTAGTTTATATGTCTGCACAAAATCTGGTTGTGCAGGCATATGGACGTTAAAGAAAGGTACGGGTTACTAAGGGATGGCATTTAATCAGGCAAATCAGGCATATGCAGAATATAACAGAAATAAAGTTCTTACGGCATCACCGGCGGAACTTACGCTTCTTTTATATGAGGGAGCTATAAAATTCTGCAATATTGCAATTATAGGCTTGGAACAAAATGATATGGAGAAAGTTCATAACAATATCATAAAGGTAGAAAATATAATAGAAGAATTTCAGGCGACGCTTAATCATAAATATCCGGTTGCAGAAGATTTTGATAAGATATATAAGTATATATATAATCTTTTAGTTGAGGCTAACATTAAAAAAGATAAAGAGCTTCTTGAACAGGCATTAAATGAACTTCGAGGCATGCGTGATACATGGAAAGAAGTAATGGCAAAAGCAAAGCAGGGTTAATTACTAAGGCGGTGAATCATGGAAACAGAAAATTATGTTCAGATGATGACAGACAGCCTGATAATGAAAAAAGATATACTTGAAAAAGTTATAGTGCTAAGCGAAGCACAAAATGGTATATTGGCTGCAGCAGAATTTGATGAGAAAGCTTTCCGTGAAAATATTGATGAGAAAGCAGAACTCATAGATAAGATAGAAAGACTTGATGACGGATTTAATTCACTTTTTGCAAGAGTTAAGGAAACTCTTGACGGACATAAAGATGAATACAAATCAGAAATAATCGTTATCAAAGAACTGATAAAAAGTGTAACTGAGCTTGCAGTGCGGGTTCAGGCACAAGAGGCAAGAAATAAAGTTCTTGCTGAAAACAGATTTGCCCAGATGAGAAAAGAAGTTTCAAATGCGAAGAGAAACACTCAGGCGGCAAGTACATATTATAACAGCATGAACAAGCTGAATTTTGAGCCACATCTTATGGATCAAAAAAAATAAAAAAGATTATATTCGGGGGTAAAGTTTAAAACAGAATCACCGATATAATATATAACAGGTTATTAAATAAATAACCTAAACAAAATAATATTAGTGGCAGGGACGCCACTGTAAATTCAAGGAGGAAACAATTATGGTAGTACAGCACAATTTATCAGCAATGAACACTAGCAGACAGATGAACAGTGTATCAAGTGCAATGTCAAAGTCAACAGAAAAGTTATCATCAGGTTACAAGATTAACCGTGCAGGTGATGATGCAGCTGGTCTTTCAATTTCAGAAAAGATGAGAAGCCAGATCAGAGGTCTTAACAAGGCTGCTTCAAATGCACAGGATGGTATCTCTCTTGTACAGGTAGCAGAAGGTGCTCTTAATGAGACACATTCAATCTTACAGAGAATGAACGAACTTGCTACACAGGCAGCTAACGATACTAATACATCTGTTGATAGAGATGCTATCCAGCAGGAACTTAACCAGCTTACAAGCGAAATTGACAGAATCCAGTCTACAACACAGTTCAACTCAATGAACCTCTTAGACGGTACATTCTCATCAAAGCAGCTTAAGCTTCAGGTTGGTGCTTTACAGGGTCAGTCAATTGGTGTATCTATTGCAAAGATGAGTGCTTCAAAGCTTGGTCTTGCAGGTACAGATGGTAAAGTTTCATTAAAAGTATCAGCATTCTCAACAGCAGGTGCAGCAATGAAGACAATTCAGGCTGCTATCAAGACAGTATCTGATACACGTTCAAAACTCGGTGCTATCCAGAACAGACTTGAGCACACAATTAACAACCTTAACACAACAAGTGAGAATACACAGGCAGCTGAATCACGTATCCGTGATACAGATATGGCTAGTGAAATGGTTGAGTACAGCAAGAACAATATCCTTGCTCAGGCAGGTCAGTC
>NZ_JACOPD010000009.1 GCF_014287955.1 Lachnospira hominis (ex Liu et al. 2021)
AACCTTAACACAACAAGTGAGAATACACAGGCAGCTGAATCACGTATCCGTGATACAGATATGGCTAGTGAAATGGTTGAGTACAGCAAGAACAATATCCTTGCTCAGGCAGGTCAGTCAATGCTTTCACAGGCTAATCAGCAGACACAGGGCGTACTTTCACTTCTCCAGTAAAAAGTATATTTTGTTTATTAAAGCTGGCTTATTAAAGCCAGCTTTTTTTACTTTATGAAGACACTGGGGATAGAAGAAGAGAACTAATTAAGACGTGTTAAGAAAATTGAGTGTATGGAGTGATAAATATGCGTGTACCTGATAATTTTTTAGAGGGCGAGATCCGCAACAGCTTTTACGTTGAAAGCATGATGAAGAAAGTATGGGCAGCACAGCTTGAAGTGCTGCATGAGATAGATAGGATATGTAAAAAACATAATATAACATATTTTGCTGACTGGGGCACACTGCTTGGTGCAGTAAGGCACAAAGGTTTTATCCCATGGGATGATGATATGGATATAACTATGAAACGTCAGGATTATATAAAGTTTTGTGAAGTATTTCCAAAAGAGACAACAGAACTTGATTTGGTAACTATATATACCGAAGAATGGTGGAATAGTCTTATAACGAGAGTTGTTAATGGCAAAAGAATACGATTTGATGATGAACATCTTCAAAAATACCATGGATGCCCATGGGTGATAGGACTTGATATATTTATTGTTGATTATGTTGCACCGACGCAGGAAGATGATGAATATACATGTGAAATTATAAAGATTGTGTCAGCACTTGTTGCTAATATAGAAGAAAATATTTATGATGATGAAACAATAAAGGCAGCTGCAATTGAAGTAGAGCAGATGCTTAATGTAAAGTTTGACTATAGTAAACCTCTTGAAAATCAGCTGCTGAGACTGATTGACAGACTTAATATGATGTATACAGAAGAAGAGTCAACAAAGATTGCACTTATGCCTGACCATGCGGGTCCCAGACCTTTGGATGTATATCCAAAAGAATATTATAGCGAAGCAATAGAGATGCCTTTTGAATATACAACGATTCCTGTTCCGGTTGGATACGATGCGATATTAAAACAAAAATACGGTGAAAATTATATGACTCCGATAATTGCTAACAGCAGTCATGAATACCCATTTTATAAAAAACAGAAAAGGGAGCTTTACAGCCAGATGGGTATAAAGATATGAAGACAGTAATTACATACGGAACATTCGATTTATTTCATCAGGGACATTATAATCTCTTAAAAAGAGCAAAAGAGTTGGGTGATTACTTAATAGTTGGCGTTACAACTGAGCATTTTGACGAAGCAAGGGGTAAGGTTAATGTTGTTGACCCTATAATTGAGCGTATAGAGAATGTCAAAAAAACAGGATTTGCCGACATGATTATTGTTGAAGATCATGATGGGCAGAAAATTGAAGATATTCAAAAATACGGTGCGGATATATTTACTGTTGGTTCAGACTGGGTAGGAACATTTGATTATCTTAATGCCTTCTGTAAAGTAGTCTATCTTGAGAGAACGCCCAATATTTCTTCAACATTTCTTAGAAAAAAACAGTTCAAAATTGTAAGAATTGGCATAGTAGGTACGGGAAGAATCGCACCAAGATTTATATCGGAATCAAAATATGTAAGTGGGCTTACAATAGAATGTGCTTACAATCCGGTAGAGGAGAGTGCAAAGAGATTTGAAAAACGCGAGAAAATAAAGTGCTATACAGGCGATTATGAAGAATTTCTTGAAAATGTAGATGCCGTGTATATAGCTTCACCTAACGAAACACATTTTGAATATGCAAAAAAAGCGATAGAAGCAGGAAAACATGTGCTTTCGGAAAAACCGCTCTCATTTACCAAAAAAGAGAGTGAAGTATTGTATACAAGTGCGAAGGGAAAAGGCGTTGTTCTCATGGAAGCTGTAAAAGCAGCATATTGTCCGGGATTCCAGCAGCTTATCAATGTCGCAAAAAGTGGAAAAATCGGGGATATAGTTGACGTTGAAGCATCATTTACAAGACTTGCAGACCCGCTTTCAAGAGAACGTACAGATGCAGAATATGGTGGTGCATTTCTGGAGTTTGGACCAAGTGTGCTTGTGCCGGTAATTAAGCTGATGGGAAAAGATTACACATCAGTTACTTTTGACAGTATATATGATGGCAATGGAGTTGACCTGTATACAAAGGCTGATATACGCTATGACAACGGATTTGCAACAGTGAAGACAGGCGTTGGCGTAAAAACAGAAGGACAGCTTGTTGTTTCAGGAACAAAAGGATATATAATTGCACAATCTCCGTGGTGGCTTATGAAAAAATTTGATGTAAGATATGAGGATTCATCAAAGATTGAGCATTTTGAGCCTAGATTCCAGGGAGACGGGCTGAGATATGAAATAAGTGATTTTGTTTCCAAGATAAATGGGACAGATAAGAAGGATTACAAGCTTACGGCGGGTGAATCGACTATAATGTCTGAGTTTGTTGAAAAATTTATGGAGCAGAAGAAAAAATTGATGATTTCTAGACAACGGAAAGGGGAAGATAAATGAAGTCAGGAATTAAGTACGTTGACGGAATGGACTTGCATGGCGTAATTAAAGCTGGATTAGAGGATTTTGAACTGGATTATACTGGTTGTAAAAGTGCAGATATGATTCTTGAAAATGGTGGAAATATTGACGGAATTGCAATCAGTCTGTGTGATTTTACAGATAAAGGATTTTTAAAAGAAAATGCTTCGCAGATATTTAAGGATGCAATGTCTGTTGCAGACAGATACAATGCATATATTGTTATTGATACAGAAAATGTGAAAAAAGCGTCTGTTCTGGAACAGATTATTGACGAATGTGTCAATGAAATTGCTGCATCAGATGTTAATGTTTTTATAGAAAATGGTTATACGAATGATAATGGCAGATTCTATCATAATGATTATTCTGAAGGTTCAAGGCTTGTGGAACTTACAGATAAACTTAATCTGCTTGCAGGCTGTGATAAATTTGGAATCTGTATCAATGTTGGACATGCTAATCTTCTTGGTATAAACGTGAGGGATATGGTTAGAGTGTGCGGTAAAAAGACCGGTATAATGCATATTAACGATAACGACGGAAAAGGCGATTATCATCAGATGCCATATACATTTACGACAGGAAGAGGACTGCTTTCAACAGACTGGGGCAATATAATAGGCGATTTGTCAAGAACAGGATTTGACGGAAGATTTGTATTTAATGTTGAAGGCACATTTAAAAGAACACCGGCAAAGCTTCATAAATCAATGGCAGAACTTCTTGAGGCAATGTATGAAGAGTGGATTGAGAGCTGTTTTAAGACTGAAGAATATCTTGCGGCTGACGGAAAGAAAATTATTCTTTTTGGGGCCGGAAGAATGGCACTTAATTATATGCAAAACTGGGGAGATAAGTATCCACCTGCATTTCTTGTAGATAATAATTCTGAAATCCAGGGTCAGGAAAGATGGGGAATACCTGTGAAATCGCCTGATGAAATCCTTAATGTTCCGGAAAGTGAGCGAAATGTGTGGATTTGCAATATGTATTATGATGCTATCGGTGCACAGCTTGACAGCATGGGCGTTGAATACAGATGCTATTGGGACCATTATTATATGTAGTAAGTTGTGAGGTGAAAAATGCTTAAAGTAGGAGTACAGACAAAAGGAATCCTTCCTGATATGCCGGTAGATAAAGGCTTTCAGTTTATTAAAGATGCCGGATTTGAAAAAGTTGACCTGAGTATAGATACATTTTTGAAAAATTCAGATTTATACGCTGGTAATGTTAATAGATTTTTTGATGCTTCAGTAGAAGATTTGCTTGTATATTTCAATGATTACAGGATTGCAATGGAAAAGGCGGGAATTAGTCCGTCACAGATGCACGCACCTTATCCGGTAAATGTTCTTGGAAGAGGAAAACAGAATGAATATATGCAGGGGAATGTAATACCTAAAAACATAGTGATAGCGGAATTTTTAGGTGTTCCGTGGATGGTTGTTCATCCGTTTAAAATGCAGTATGTGTATGGAAAAGATGTTGAACGTGCGAAAAATATTGAGTATTTTAAGATGCTCATTCCACTGTTAAAGCAGTGCAATGTCGGAATCTGCTTTGAAAATCTTTATGAGGGTATCGGACAGAGACTCGTTGAGGGTGTGTGTGCTGACCCTGATGATGCCATATGGTATCTTGATACGTTAAATGATTATGCGGGAGAGGAATTATTCGGGTTCTGTCTTGATACGGGACATCTCCAGCTTGTAAAAAGAGATCCATATGAATTCATAACAAAACTTGGCAGCAGGCTGAAAGTTCTTCATATTCATGAAAATGATGCTATTGGTGATTTACATCAGATGCCATATACATTTGGCACGAATGAATCAGAAGGCCAGGTGTGGGACAGAATTTATAAAGGTCTAAAACATATTAAATTTGATGGAACGCTCAGCTTTGAGACATTTCCTACAATGAACAGTTTTCCGAAGGGAATGTCTGCAAGTGTTTTAAAAACAATATGTTCTATTGGAGAATATATGGCTGAAAGAATAGAAAATGAAGACTAGAGGTCTTGAAGCGGAAAGGCAGTAGAAACTTATGAGAATCGGAATAATCGGAACTGGAAGAATTGCGTCAAGGTTTGCAGATACGGCATTTGCCGGGATTGAAAGTGCATATGTAAGCTGTGTATATAATCCAAAGGCTGAAAGTGCAGAAAAATTTGCAATACAGCACAGAATAGAAAATTATACAGATAGTCTTGAGGAGCTTACTATGCTTACAGACGCTGTGTATATTGCATCTTTGCATGAGACACATTATGAGTATGCAAAATATATGTTAAATAATAAAAAACATGTTCTTTGCGAGAAGCCTGCAGTGCTTAAAAAAGCACAGGCGGAAGAACTGTATAGCCTTGCAAAAGAAAATAATGTTGTATTTATGGAAGCTGTAAAGACTGCTTACTGTCCGGGATTTCATGCCATGATGGCAGCTGCAAAGAGTGGAAAAATAGGAAGAATCATAGATGTTGAGGCGGCATTTTCCAGACTTACTCCTGTTAATACGAGAGAATATATGGCACAGGATTACAACGGAAGTTTCCTTGAGTTTGGTAGTTATGTATGTATGCCGGTGTTTGAACTTCTAGGGTGCGATTACGATGACGTAAGATTCCATTCAATGCGGGCTGTAAACGGTGTTGATGCATATACAAAGGCAGTTTTTTCATTTGGTGGTAAATCTGCTGAAGTAAAGACAGGGCTTGGTGTAAAGACAGAAGGCCAGCTTCTCATATCGGGAACAAACGGATATATTCTTGCCAAGTCACCATGGTGGCTTACAAAAGAATTTGAGATAAGATACGAAGACCCGAATAAAAAAGAAGTGTACAAATATGCTTATGAGGGTTCAGGACTGCAATATGAGTTGAAGAAGTTTATAAATAATGTAAATAATATAAAAAAGATAAACGGAGCTAACAGCTCGGATAGCAAGTGCCAGAAGATATCAATATGGACAGGGGCAGAAGTCTGCACAAATCGTGAAATTTCAATAGCAACAGCAGATGTTATGGAAAAATTCATCGAGTGGAACAGACCACAGGTCGAGGAAAAACAGAAAGAATTGTTTGGCAAAGATATAAAAAAACCAAGAGTGTGGGCACACAGGGGCTGTTGCACGCTTTATCCTGAAAATACGCTCGAAAGCTTCAAAGCGGCGGCCGAGCTTAAAGGAATTACAGGTATTGAGCTGGATATACAGTTTAGTAAGGATAAGAAAATAGTTGTATTTCATGATGAAAATGCAAGACGTGTTACGGGAATTGACAAAGATATAAAAGATTGTACACTTGATGAACTCAAAAGTTTCAAGATAACATCAAATGACGGCAGATATGCACAGATTCCAACTTTGACGGAGGTTCTCGAACTTTTAAAACCATATTGTGAAAACAACGGACTGTTAATTAATATAGAATTAAAAACGAGCAAAGTACGCTATGAGGGAATAGAGGATGATGCTTATAAACTGGTAAAATCATATGGAATGGAAAAATATATTGTATGGTCTTCATTTCTGGCAGATTCGGTATTCTGCATCAAAAAGATAGATAAAGATGCAAAAACCGGAGTTTTAGCTGGCTCGTTAGAAGATTGTATAGCAATGGCACAAAAGACAGGTGCAGAAGCACTTCATCCATATATAGGCGGACTTGTGTTTGAACTGCCCGAACATATGAAAGGCATGCCTGTGCGTGCATGGAATGGTGAAGAACCGTTCTTTAAGGATGGAAGACCGCTGAAAGAACCTGACCTTAATAAATACAGGTTTTATGGGGCTACAGATATATTTACAAATATGCCGGAGAGGTATCTTGATGAACAGTGATTTCTTTAAAGAGGAAGTACGTGAAGGTTTTTGTATCAGTGCAGAGATGAAAAAAGTCTGGGCGGTCGAAATGAAAGTTCTTTCATTTGTCATAAGTGTATGCAAAAAATATGACATACCCTATTTTGCGGATTACGGGACACTACTTGGGGCAGTAAGACACAAAGGCTTCATACCATGGGATGATGACATTGACATATGCCTTAAACGTTCGGATTATATGCGTCTTATTGAAGCGTTTAAGAAAGAAAATAATACGGATTATGTATATAATGGATTTTATTTTTCAGATACAAGCGGTCAGCCGTTTATGAGTGTGTCTGATTATACAGGAGTTCCAATACCGGCTTCGGTGCAGGAAAAGTTCTTTGGATGTCCGTATGTTGCAGGAATCGATATTTATCCGCTTGATTATGTGCCGAGAGATTCAGAACTTGCCGGACTTCAGCTTAATATGTATGTTGCATTGTACGATATTGCGATAAGATTTTATGAGATTCCCAGACAGGAACTGGAAGATAATTTAGGGCAGATTGAGCAGATTTATAACGTGAAATTTGTTCGTGATAATACTTTAAGAGGTCAGATATGGCGGCTTGCAGACAGCATTGCAGCTATGTTTAACGAAGAAGAAAGTGATAAACTTACATTTCTTGCACGTAATGCACAGGGCGATGCCGGCTTTGGCTATAACAAAGAATGGTATGATTCATCGGTGGATATGAAGTTTGAGGATATGGATATAGCGGTTCCGTGTGGATATGATGATATTCTTACAATGCTTTATGGTGACTATAAAGTTCCTGTCTGTAACACAAGTTCACATAACTATCCGTTCTATGCGAAACAGAAAGAGTTTTTGCTGGAGAATGGGTATGAGGTGTAAATAAAAAAACAAAGGTTAAGAAAATAGAAAATAAGCCGATATATTAAATATAATTAGGAATTATAGTGTAATAAATATTTAGTTGTAATTTATTACCGGTGTGCGAATGGAGTCGCTTGAATAATATATCGGAGAATCGTAGCAATATAGCGATTGGTGTATAAGCCCTGCATTTGTATGCAGGGCTCTTTTTGCATATGTATTAAGATAAACTGTGTTTAATGGAAAATATTAGGTGATAGATATGAAAAGTAAATTAACAGATGATTGGAAAGATATAAGTGAATTGGTTATATATGGGTTTGGAAAAGTAGCTCATGATAATATAGAATTTTTTAAAAATAATTTTAACATTGTGTACATTGTAGATAGTAATAAAGAAAAATGTAATTGTGAGTTTAAAGGCATATCAGTAAAGCATGTTAGTGATGTTAAGGGTGATTTGAAGAATCATAAAATAGTAATTATGACAGCTAACAGGAATGCCGCTTTAGTTGGGGAAGACCTTGAAAAATTTGGATTACAGTCAGGAAAAGATTTTTGCTCAATGGAGCAGTTCCTTACTGAGTGGTTTTGGAATTATAAGAAAAAAGTCTGTTTAATGGAAGTACATAGTACAATAACATCACGATGCACTTTAAAATGTAAGCATTGTAATATGTTCATGCCATATTATAAGGAACATGTAGATTATACAGCTAAAGATATATTAGAGGATTTAGAATTGTTGTTCAGACACGTGGATTATATTGTTGCATATGAAATTCTTGGTGGAGAACCGCTTATTAATGGTGAACTTGCAGACATGATAAGACAGATTGGTGATAGGTATGGTAATAGAATAGGTAATATTGGGATTATCACTAATGGAACATTACTGCCGAATGAACAGCTTATAGAAATATCAAAAAAGTATAATGTTAAATATGATTTCAGTGACTACACAGATGTAGTAGATTATAAAAAAAGATTTGATTCGGCTGTAAAGATAGTAAGTGATGCTGGTTTAAGATATTCAGTAAATCGTTCTCTTAGATGGTGTGATTTTGGATTCCCGGTTAATAACAGAATGTATGATTTTGATAAAGTAAGAGAACATATGCTTTCATGCGGACCAATATTTCATGGACTTAATGATGGAAAGTATTATTATTGCCATGTATCTTGGAGTGCTGATAAGGCAAAGTTATTAAAAAATGTATCAGATGATTATATTGATTTAAGAACACTTGATGATGATGACAGAGCAAAAGAAGCAATACTAGAACACAGTAATGGTAATATGGCAAAAGGATTTGTGAAGCTTTGTAAGATATGTGGTGGTTGTGGTAATGACAATACAGAATTTGTAAAAGCAGCAGAACAGATGTAAATATCAGACAATGAAACATACTAAATTAGAAGGATTATATACATGGAACAGAAGTCTAAATATGATATAGAAATTGAAAATTTCAGACATAATTTTAGCAGCATAAAAAACAAGAGAATAGCAATATATGGAATGGGAAGGCGTAGTGCAACACTTCTCCCAGGGATAACTGACTTTAATATTGCTGGAATTTTGGATAGGGATGAAAGTAATGTTGGAAAAGAATTATGTGGAATTAAAGTAATATCTATAAAGAATGTAGAGAATTATGTAGATGCAATTATTATTAATTCAGACCCATCTAACTATGAGATAATATACAAAAGAATTGCAAATGATGTTACAGTTCAAGTGTATTATGCAGACGGAAGATTAGCTTGTTTGTCAGATGAAGATACAAGTTATGAACGAAATGGGTATTGGGAAAGCTCGTATAAAGAGTTAAAAGATAAAATAGACAGAGCAGATGTTGTTTCATTTGATATATTTGATACATTGATAATGAGAAAAGTTTTTTCATCAGAAGATGTATTCAGACTGTTAGGAGAAAAGGTAAGAGCGGAATTAAAATTAGATTGTGAAATTGCCTATATAAGGGCACAAGTTGCTGCACAATGTGGGCCATACGCAAATATTAACGAAATATATGAACAGATAAAGAAGTCATGTATGAATCTCACAGATGAGAATATATCGGATATCATGAAGATGGAGAAAGATATAGATTTAGATTTATGCATTGCAAGAAAAGATATTACAGATTTATATGAGTATTGTGTGACATCAGGGAAAGAAGTTTATCTTGTGAGCGATATGTATTATACATTAGATGATATTAATTGTATATTAGGTAAATGTGGAATAACACCACCATGTAATGAACATATATGGATATCATGTGAGAAGAAATATGATAAGGTATCAGGCACAATATGGAAAGAGTATTCTGAAATGTTCAGCAGGGATGTTAAGTGTCTGCATATAGGTGACAATAAAATAGGTGACATTGAGAATTCTGTAAAATATGATATTGATTCATATTATATTATGAGTGCTAAAGATATGCTTATGAATTCATCTATGGCAGAATTAGTATCATATGTTAATACGGTATCAGACAGTATATGTCTTGGATTGGTAATTGCAAATCTGTTTAATAGTCCATTTGCATTATGCAGTACTAAGGGGAAAGTGTCATTCGATGATAGTGAAAGTTATGGATATTGTATCTATGGACCATTACTTGAAAAATTTCTTATATGGCTTTATTACAATTCAAGAAAAGATGAAATAGATAAGTTATTATTCTTTGCTAGAGATGGATATTTTCTTGAAAAAAATTACAAAATTGTCACAGAATTATTAGATGATGGATACAAGCAAGACTGGTGTTATCTTCCGATATCACGAAGGCTTATATATATATCAACCATGGAGAATGAAGATGACTTTAATAGAGTTGTAAGTTTCCCTTATGTAGGAACATTTGCTGATTATATGAAATCAAGATTTGAGATAATCGTCACAGATGAAACATTGGAATATAATGACCGACAGATTAATGCAGTGGGGGACAGTAAGAACATATTAAAGTGGATTCAGCCATACAAAGATAAAATAATGGAACAGGCTAAAAAAGAAAGAAAAAATTATCTTGCTTATCTTACATCAGATGGTGATATGCAAAAGGAATTATCTTATGGAACAGTTGATTTGGGATATTATGGAACAAATCAGTATTATCTGCAACGATTAACTGGAATTAAGACTAAAGGGTATTGCTTTTATGCATGTTTGTCAAAAGATAATATTTATAACAATGAAATAACAATGGATGGGTGTTTTCAGTATGGTGATGATTATACTGCAGAAAAAAGTATTGCAAGTAATAAGAATATGTATATAGAAACATTTATTACGGCTCCACATGGTATGATCAGATATATTGATGACAGAGGAAATGCAGTATGCCAGCCTGATAGAAAGAGCCAGAAAAATTTCAATGTTAAGGAAAAAGTAAATTGTGGCGCAGTTGACTTTATTAATGATTATATCAGTATTTATAAGACAATATTAGCTGTCAATTGCAGTGAATGCATAAAATCAATGTCAGATAGAACAGAAAGCTTGGAAGATATTTTATTTTTTAATATGTTGAACGGTATGTGTAATATATCGAAAAATATTCTTGAAGGATTTTATTTTGATAATGATTTTATCGGTGGGAAAGAGATAGAGTTAGAAATATAATATTATACAGAGAAATATTGAGGTAAAATATGAGCTTTGAATATAATGATGAGACTTTTAAAAAGATACAGAACGTAGAATTAGAAATGCTTAAAGAGGTTGATAGAATATGTAGAAAATATGACATAATCTATGAATTAGATGGCGGAACATTGCTGGGGGCGGTCAGATATGGAGGCTTCATTCCATGGGATGATGATATAGATATCAGAATGTTAAGAAAAGATTATGATAAGTTTTGTGAAGTGTGTCAGAATGAATTTGGAGAGAAATATTTTTGGCAGACATATCATACCGATCCGGGATATCGATGGGAGTATGGCAGAGTCCTAAAAAATAATACAAAGTTTTTTAGAAGTGATCATGAGATGATAAAAAGCAGGAATGGCATATTTTTAGATGTTTTTCCATGCGATAATATGCCGGAAAGAGGGCTTTCAAAGTCGATATTTAATCTTAGAAGTTTTATAGCAAGAAAAATAGGTTATTCTGTTGTTGGTGCTAGATATGAAAAAAATATATTAAAAAAAATAGCATACAAACTGCTTGCATTAATTCCGATGAGACTTGTTGCCAAAGAGTATGATAAATTATCACAAATGTATGCTGGAATAGAAACAAAATATGTTAGGACAACAGGCTGGCATTGGAAACAAGAAAGTAAAGGATACCTTCGTTCATGGCTTACAGACTATGAAGAAATAAAATTTGAAGATATGGTAGCTTTTGCACCGAAGGATACAGACGGTTTTCTCAGATACATGTATGGTGATGATTATATGACACCACCTCCAGTAGATAAAAGAAAACCCCAGCATCTTGCAACGTTGATTGAATTTGGAGAGGAGTAGTTATGACTTACGAAGAATTTAAAAAATTACAATATAAGGCAGAAAATAAAGAAGAAAATTTACTTACTGAAGAAGAATTAAATAAATTGAAACCATACAAGGTTGATAATGCAATTATTATGGCTGCTGGTTATAGTGCAAGATGCATGCCTTTATCTAATGTTCTTCCTAAAGGGTTGTTCCGTGTTAAAGGTGAGATACTTATTGAAAGAGAAATTCGACAGTTACAGGAAGCCGGAGTTAAGGAAATTATAGTTGTAACTGGGTTTATGCAGGAAAAATTTCAATATTTGAGAGACAAATATGGGGTTATTTTAATTCACAATGATGATTATGATAAATATAATAACATAGCGTCACTATATAAAGCACAGAATTATATGAAAAATTCTTATATTTTATGTTCTGATAATTACTATGCAGATAATGTGTTTCATAAATATGTCTATTCGCCATATTATTCATGTGTGTATTCAGAAGAATACTGCGATGAATATTGCGTATTAGAAGAAGATAAAGATGGCTATATAACAAGTATTAAACGAGGTGGTGGAAAAGCGTGGTATACAATAGGGGACTGCTTTTTTGACAGAAAGTTTTCTGATACATTTGTTAAATATATGAATGAAGAATGGAATGACATGAATACAAGGAATATGTTAATGGATGATTTCCATATTCAACACATTGATGAATTAAAATTAAAAAAGGTTGAACGTGAAAAAAACAAGGTATTGGAATTTGACACATTAGAAGAATTCAAGCAGTTTGATAATTCTTTTGAAGAGTTTATGAATGAGAATCTTGATCAGTCTAATGAAGTTATCAAAGTGTTTTCGAAATATTCGGAAGTTAAGTCATATCATTCAGTGCCAACGGTACAGAAAAGTGGAAGGCTTCATTTAAATGAGAATTTATTCAAGCCATCTCCTAAATGTCTGGAAGTATTGAAAAATATTACAATGGAAGATTTGTATTTATATGATTTGGGAAGAAATGATGAATTAGTTGAGACATTATCCTCATCATTAGGAATTTCATCTAATAATATTTTTATACATAATGGTTCAGCAGAAGTTATTAAATCAATAGGAAGCATATTACTTAATGAGAATGATATAGTTTTAATTCCATCACCTGGCTGGAGTTATTATAAGAGTGTTGCAGATGCCAAATTCGCAAAATGTATTACATACGAGGTATGTGAAAAAGAAGATACATATGAGTATAATATAGAGGATCTTCTCCAAAAGGCTAAAGAAAATAATCCTAAGGTAATTATTATTACATCTCCACAGATGCCGACTGGATGTGGAATATCATACAATGATATTGAAAAAGTGATAAGAGAAAATACTAATTCGATTATTTTATTAGATGAAGCATATTGGGGATATGGAAATGATGATAATAAGTTTGAGAAAAAAATCATTACTAAATATAGCAATGTAGTAATAACAAGAACCTTTTCAAAATTCTATGGACTTGCTGACATACGTATTGGTTATGGATTATGCAGTTACCCATTAAGACGTACGATATGCCTGGACTTACCATTGTTCAGGGCATGTGGGATAAGCAGGAAAATAGCGGTGGCAGCAATTAAAGACACGGAATATTATAAGAAAATGAAATTAGAGACAAATTCAGTCAGAGAGTGGTTTTATACTGAATTAAATAAAATTCCAGGGGTAAAGGCATATAAGTCAGAGTCTAATTTTATTTTTATAAAGCTTGATAATGCAGATGCTGGAAGAGTGCGGGCTTATATGGAAGAAAATGGATTACTTATAAGATTATTTACTGATAAAGATGCCCTCAGATTAAGAATTACAATTGGACCAAAAGATATTATGGAAAGAGTGATTTATCAGTTGAAAAGGGCATTAAGATAGGAGAGCGGATGTTAGAAGAATTAAAAGAATTTAGAGATAAGCTGGATAATTTAATGTGTTCATGTATGGACAAGACGATTGTTATTTATGGGTATGGATATTCGGGAAGATTTATTGCGTGGTATGCAGACTACTATCATAGCATAAAACCTCGATATTCTGGATAAATGCCACTGCATTCCACAAAAGAACGATGCAATATTTGATTTTGGATGTGGGAAAGGCTCGGCACTTTTGTCTTTCTTGGATTATGGTTTTAGTCAAGTTGGCGGTGTAGAGTATGCAGATAATGTTTATGAAATACTTAAATCAAATGCTGAAAAAATGTGTAATGAATTAAATGATAAAAAAATGAATTGTTATCACGGAGATGCGGCATTAGTAAAAGAAGAGCTGGATGGGTATAATTGGTTTTACTTGTTTAATCCATTTGGCAGAGATGTATTTAAAAAAGTAATTAATAATATATGTGAAAGTCTTAACAGGTGCCCGCGTAAGATATGGATTATATATATATATATTGCCAAAATCTCACGATGTTATAGAAAAAACAGGAAGATTTGTTTTAACTAATCAATTTGAAATTATGACACGACAGAGAGTTGTGAATATATATGTTTCTAAATAGAAAAGGAAAATAGATATTATGAATAGCATAAAAATTTCGGTAATTATTCCTGTGTATAATGTTGAAAAATATATAAAAAAAGCTATAGAAAGTGTGATTAATCAGACCTATAAAAATTTGGAAATTATATTAGTTGATGATGGCTCTACAGACAATAGTGGATTTATATGTGATGAATATGCAAATATAGATGAACGGATAACTGTTATACATAAGGAAAATGGTGGGATTGTAAGTGCCAGAAAAACGGGCATAAATCTTGCAGATGGGGATTATGCTGTTAATTTAGATCCTGATGATTGGATCGAAGCTACTGCATACGAACAAGTTGTAAAAATTATAGAAGAAAGGCATCCCGATATTATTGCTTATGGTATGAAAAAAGAATTCAATGGATTTATTGAATCTCAACCAATACAATTAGCAGAAGGCCAATATAACCAAAATGAATTTTGGATTGCATTTTGCAATAAGGTATCAAAGTATCCTTTTTATGAACAACCTATTGACATGTCGCAGTGTGATAAAGTAGTAAAAACAGAGTTGTTTAAAAAACATCAAAGTAATTGCAATGAGGCGCTTAAAAAGAATGTAGATGATGCGGTAATTTTTCCAATGCTTTTAGATATGAAAAGTATTTATATAGAGTCTAGATGTTGGTATCATTATTGCGTAAGAAAGACTTCAATTTTGTGGCAAACAAAGAACGGCGATGATATCAGATACAAAATGTTAGCGTTACATTTAATAGATGCATATAAGAGATATAATAAAATAGATGGCTGTTCAAAAGAATTTTTGCTGTATAAGTTAGTTCACCATATGATGATGGATATACCAGATGCGTTATTTGAAATTGAACAATGCAAGATATATCCGCAAATAAAAAAAAATAATAATATTGTTATATATGGAAAGGGAGTATTTGCAAATAGGTTTATAGAAAACATTAGAATGAGCAATTATTGCAATATTGTTGAAAATGTCGATTCAAATGATGCTGATAAATTAAAATATATAGATGCTAATAAATATGATTATATTGTTATTGCTATATTTAGTGCTGCAACAGTATTGTCTGTTTTAGATTTGCTAAAAAAAATGAACATTGATGAAAATAAGATACTTTCTATTGAAAAAAATAGTATTACACCTGATTTATTGCCAGATGAAGTAAGGAAACAATTTTTAAAATTATAATTGTTGATATAAGGAGAATATCAAATATGTCAATATGTGATGATTTATTAAATAAGAAAAAGAAGCTTGCTGTTGTAGGATTGGGATATGTAGGAATGCCAATTGCGGTAGCATTTGCCAAAAAAGGGATTGATGTAATTGGATATGATATAAGTGAAGCGAAAATTAATCTATATAACATAGGACAAGATCCTACTAACGAGGTTGGCAATGATGAAATAAAAAATACAAAAGTAGAATTTACAAATGACCAAAAAAAATTACATGAAGCAAGTTTTTTTATAATTGCTGTACCGACTCCAGTTAATAATGATCATACGCCTAATCTGGAGCCAGTTATTTCTGCATCAGAAATAGTTGGGAGAAACATGGTAAAAGATTCGATTGTAGTATATGAATCAACGGTTTATCCTGGTTGTACGGAAAATGTATGTATACCAATACTTGAGAGAGAATCAAAACTAAAATTTAATGTGGAGTTTGAGGTAGGATATTCTCCAGAAAGAATTAATCCAGGTGATAAAGTACATCGCCTTGAAAACATAAAAAAAATAGTTTCAGGCTGTAATGAAGTTGCATTGTCTGTCATTAAGTCAGTATATGATATCGTGATAGAAGCAGGGACGTATCCAGTTTCGTCTATAAAAACAGCGGAAGCAATTAAATTAGTTGAAAATAGTCAAAGGGATATCAATATTGCATTTATGAATGAACTTGCAATGGCATTTGACCATATGGGAATTGATACTAATGAAGTTGTAAATGGGATGAATACTAAATGGAATGCACTCGGTTTTAGACCGGGATTGGTCGGAGGACATTGCATAGGTGTTGATCCATATTATTTTACATATGAAGCAGAAAGATTAGGCTATCATAGTCAGATAGTTTTAAATGGAAGAATAGTAAATGATGGTATGGGAATGTACATTGCAGATAAAGCAGTGAAAAAAATGGTTGAAGTTGGATTAGCTCCTAGAACTGCTAATGTGGTTATTTTAGGATTGACATTTAAGGAGAATTGTCCAGATATAAGAAATAGCAAAGTGTACGATATAATCAAACAGCTAAGAACATATGGAATAGAACCTAAAGTAGTTGATCCATGGGCTGACAAAGATGATGCGTATATTGAATATGGTATAAAATTATATTCAATAAATGATATTAAAAACGCAGACTGTATTATTTTGGCTGTTGCACATAAACAGTTTGTTGAAGACAGGGTGAAAAATATAGAAAATATATTTGGAAAATATCAAGGGCATAAGAAAGTTCTTATTGATGTGAAGGGGATATATGATATAGAATTTTTGAAGCAGAGCAATATATATTGGTGGCGATTGTGATTTAAAGATCTATGTAATTGACGCAACAGAAGTTTATAATAATTCTGAATTATTCATGAAATAGTATCTAAATCAGAAACTACGCCATGAATCTCTAAATTTGATACATGCAGCTTCAACTAATCTCTTTTGACCTCCAAAAGGGCATAAAATCCCTATGGCGGGATTTTGAGTAGTTATCCAGCTGCCAAGGTTCGTTAATAGTTGCTATTTTAGCTGCACCTGCAGTTTGCTGATATTAGATAGAGTCTCGTAGAACTCATCCGTATAAGGACAACTGCTACACAGCTTGAATGTTATATATCTTGCTGAATGTATTGCTTTTGCCACAATTGGACACTCTTTTTTCATTCACTTAATAAGTTAATAGCAATATTCAGTTAAAATATAGAAACTATGTGGCTTTCAGCCACTTTCACGGCATTGCCGTGAATAATTTATGATAATGATTGATGGGATTATAAAATGAAGATAAGTGTAATTATACCTGTGTATAACACAAAAGAATATTTAAAAGAATGTATAGATAGTATATTGAATCAAACAATAGACTTATTTGAGGTGATAATAGTAGATGATGGCTCTACAGATGGCAGTTTGGAATTAATTAATCAATATGCTGAAAGTCACTCTAATATACGTGTAATTAGTCAAAAAAATTGTGGACCAGGTGCAGCGAGAAACATTGGACTGAAAATATCCAAAGGTGAATACATATATTTTATTGACTCTGATGATATTCTTGAAAAAAATGCACTCGAATATTGCTATAATTTGGCATCTAAAAATAAACTGGATATGCTTACTTTTGAAGCGGATATATTGGGAAATATTGAAGGAGAAAATATTGAACAGTATATGTTTCATAAAAAAATAGACAGAATTGGAGAAGTGTTAAATGGAGTTGATTTTATTGAAGAAAACTATTATAAGGTTTCTTTATTGAATATTCCATTTACAATATATTTAAGAGACTTTCTTATAAAGAATACATTGTTTTTTTTAGAACAAACAATGTATGAAGATGTGGATTTTTATCACAAAATAATTAGATGCAATCCTAAGATGGAGATAATTGATAATATATTTTATCATAGAAGATATAGACAAAATTCTATTATGACATCTAAAGTAACAGAGACATCTATAATGAATAAAATAAATATTTATGAGAGTGTAATAACAAATAGTAGCGATAAATTGATGAAATTATATTATATGATAGGAATTCGAGGAATAAGAAAGGCTTTACAGGAATGTAAAAAAAATAAAATAAGCTTGGAGAAAAAATATATATATGAAATATTAAAATTTATAAAAAGTATAGACATTAATATATGTAATTTATCAATATTATTAGATATGCAATTTTGTTTTTATTATGTTGATGATAATTTGAAAAAAGAAGAGGAATATAATAATAAAATATATACGTATATACATGATACAATTGGTAATTTACATTTGATCTCTCAATTATATGATGAGTATCAAGTGATAGGAATTTATGGAAACAGTGATGATTGTAAATTGTATCTGGATATAATTAGAAAAACATTAGGTGATTTTAAATGCAAATTTATATATATACAGACCAGAACAAATGAACTGGAAAAAAAAAATAATATTTATAATATAAAAGAGCTGAATAATATATATATGGACGCTATTATTATAGGCTCCGTTTTTTTTGAGGATCAGATAAAAGATCAGATAAAGAAATATGCAAGATTGTCAATGACAATTTATTCATTAAAGAATGATTTAGGATATTACAAGTTATAAAGGTTGATGGATAATTGAGAGTAAAAGCATGAAGTGGATAAATAAATGAAAAAATAGGTTTTGGTACATAAAGTGCAAAGTTGTTGCTATTTGGAAACCATTAGTACCTGGCGCTATAAAAAATAGATTAATGTTGTAGATAGTGAAATTTTGAAGAAAGCTCAGATAGAGCCAGACAAATATAAAAACCTTGTGGTTAGAGTATCGGGATATAGTGCTTATTTTGTTAATTTGGACAAAGAATTGCAGAATGAGATTATCATGAGAACCGAGAAAAATAAAAACAGTGTGTGATATAGACTGTGTAGGAGGAAAGTATGAATAAGCAGGAGAGCAAGCCACTAATAAGTATTATTACAGCAGTTTATAACAATGAAAAATACATTAGAAATGTTGCCAGAAGTGTATTAGATCAGGAATTTAAGGATATAGAGTACATAATTGTAGATGACGGCTCAACTGACAGGACACCAGCTATTATTGATGAGATTGCAAGAGAAGATGCGCGTGTAAAAGTAATTCATCAAAAAAATCAATGGATTTTTGCAAGTTATAATAATGGTATCAAAGCAGCTTCTGGAAAATATTTTTACATTATTAATTCAGACGATAAATTTCAGGATAATATTTTGACAAAGATTGCAGAGTATGCTATGAAATATGAACCTGATATTATATGGACTCCGGTATTAATGCATAAATGCGATGAAAATCAGCACATAATTGAGTATGATTTTGCACATTGGATTAATTGTGTTAAGGAAAATAAATTTTATTCAACAAAAGAAGAAGTGAGAAAAGCGTGGATAAATTTCGATAGAATGAAATTATCAGCTAATCAGGCAAATCTATATAAAACAGAATTAGCATTAAAACATCCATTTAGAAATGATATTTATGGTGCAGATTATTTATTTAACATTCAAATAGCAAATGATGTGAATAGTGTTTATGTCATGAGTGAGCCTGTATATGATTTTATGAATTATCAGTCGGATAATATGAATGCATCAATTGGTAAGTTTTATGGCTATGAGCATGAGATGTATAATATATTTTATACAGATAATATGGAGTTGTATAAAGGATGGAATGCATGGAATCTGGATACAATGGTTTACATAACAAGAAAACGTTTGCAAGCTCTTTCATCCGAAATAGGTATATTAAATAGCAGCAATTGTAAGCTTGATTTAGAACAAAAACTTCAAAAAGTAATGCAAGACTCAGCGGACGAATTAATACAGGAATGCATTACATCATTAAATGCACAGGAAGAATTTGAGTGTAGGGTTTTGTCGGGCATTAAAAATATTTTGATAAATGAAAAACCGGATGAATTAAATAAATATTATTTCTTGTATGAATTGTTGGAGTCATTACTTAGATATGAAAAAACTGAGGAAGATTATCAAAAAATAAAAAATGCAATATATCATCCGTTAAATAAGGCTCAGATTGGATTGACTTTATATAAGAAGATAAGTGATAGAAAACATTTGTTTTAGGTGAGAAAAATGGACGTATGTATTTATGGTGTAGGGAGGTATGGAATATCAACCTATTATAAACTTGTAGGAAGAGACCTTAATATTATATGTTTTGGTGACAGGAATGTTCAGAAACAAGGATATATTGTAAAAGATATAAGATGCATACCATTTGAAAAGGTGTTAGAACTTGATAAGAATAAAACAGTAATTGTTGTTGCCATAAAACAGAATAATGCTCAACTGGTTGATATGTTTCGTGAAAAAGGCTTTAGGTATGTATGCAGCTATAATGACATTAAAGATAAGGCAGATGAGAAAATTTTATTAATAAAACGATGTCAGATTAAGAAAGAAAAAGAATATCTTGAACAAGTTATATTAACAGGAGAGATTTCTGATGAATCATGTGTCGGTGATTATATAAAGGAAATTGCTGAAGCTTTGATAAAAAGAGGAAAATATGAAAGTAGTGGAAGTTAATTATACAGATTTACCGGGACGGATATTTAATGGTTATGATTTACATTTAGAACTGAATAAAAGAGGAATATATGCAACTCAGAATGTTTTACATAAGCTTAGTAATACAGGAACGGTTTATGAAATTATTAAAGATACGTTGGTACAGATGCAGTTAGAAGAATATGAGAAAATAAATCAAATTAGCCATTTGATTTATCCCAATGCAGCTATTTTTGAAAGAATGAAAAATGTAAAAGAAGCTGATTTGATTCATTATCATATAATTCATAACCATATGTTTTCTTTGTATGATTATGAGTTATTGATGAATAGTCATAGAAGTATATGGACGCTTCATGATCCTTGGATATTGACAGGAGATTGTATTTACCCACTAACATGTGACAAATGGAAAAGTGGGTGTGAAAACTGTATTAATACAGATGGATATGGATATGCGGCAAAGCCGGATAATACACATTTTATGTGGGAAATGAAAAAGGAACTGTTAAAGAGTATAAATCCACATATAGTTGTATCATGTGGATTTATGAAAGAGTATATTCAAAATAGTCCGTTAACAAAGCATTTTAAACAAATTCATACAATTCCGTTTGGAGTTAAGCTGGACGATAAAGAAAAGAAAAAGGGAGAGGATAAAGATTTCTTTTCAATTGATAAAAAAGATATAGTGATTGGTTTTCGTGCTGAAGAAGGTTCAATTAAAGGTGGAAAGTATATATGTGATGCATTAAGGAATTTGAATATAGAAGGACATATTACAATTATTACGGTTGGAAGTGCAAAAATGCCGGATGATATACATAGAAAGTATAATGTAATTGAATTGGGCTGGGTTAATGATGACATTTTAATGAAAAGGTTTTGGAATGTTGTTGATGTATTTATTATGCCATCACTTGCAGAATCATTTGGGTTAATGGCAATTGAAGCTATGGCACAGCGATGTTCTGTAGTCTGTTTTAAGAATACAACTGTAGAAGAGATAACAGAAGCACCTGAATGTGGGGTGGCAGCTGATTATGCCTCAGCCTCAAGTTTAAAACAAAAACTGGTGGATTTGATTCAGAACAAAGATGAAATAATTTACAGGGGTAATTTAGGAAGAAAGATTGTAGAATCAAAGTATAGATTTGATATGTATGTAGACAGGCATATTGAGTTATATAAAAAAGTAATGATGGAGAAATAAGTATGAGATATTTAATATTTGGGATTAATGGAATGGCTGGTCACATGATTGGAACATACCTTATGGAGAAAAAGCATCAGGTAATAGGTGTTGCCAGACAGAAAAGCAGTGTATGTAAGACAAAAGTCTGTGATATTAGTGATAAAGGAAAAGTTAAAGGAATTCTTGAAGAAGAGTCATATGATGTGGTTATAAATTGTATCGGTAAATTAAATAAATTTGTAGATGAGAAATTATCGGAAGGAATTTATGTTAATAGTGAATTTCCACATTGGCTGGCAGAACAATTGGAGAATACGGACAAGAAATTAATACATTTAAGTACAGATTGTGTATTTGAAGGAACTAAGGGAAGCTATACAGAAAGTGATATTCCTGATGCGACATCATATTATGGAAGAAGTAAGTTGTTAGGAGAGGTTATTGATAATAAAAACCTGACATTAAGAACTTCCATTATTGGTCCGGAATTAAAGTCCAATGGAATTGGATTATATCATTGGTTTATGCAGCAGCAAGGTAAGGTTAGTGGATTTGAAAAAGCAATCTGGTCAGGAGTGACAACATTACAGCTGGCGAAGGTAATTGAACAAGATGCTGTTTTACAGCAGACAGGGTTGTATCATTTGTCAAATAATCAAAAAATATCAAAATATAAACTCCTTCAGTTGTTTAATCAGTATTGTAGAAAAGATAGAATTGAAATAGAGAAGAACACTTCATTTGAATGTGATAAATCAATTATTAATACAAGACAGAAGAAGTATGAAATCCCTACATATGAAGAAATGATTTGTGATATGGGAAAATGGATGAAAGAGCATAAAGATATTTATAAAAATTATGAAGTATGATAATGGAGGCAGGTATGAAAAAGATTAAATTAATGACAATTCTTGGTACTAGACCTGAATTAATACGTTTGTCTGAAATTATAAAGTTGGCTGACAAACATTTTGAACATGTGCTTGTACATACTGGACAAAATTATGATGCAAGATTAAATGATATTTTTTATGACGATTTAAATTTACGAAGACCGGATTATTATCTTGATGTGGTAGGGGATAATCTGGGAGAAACATTAGGAAATATTATACAAAAATCTTATGAAATCATGCAGAAAGTTAAGCCGGATGCACTCCTTATTTTGGGAGATACTAACTCTGCATTATCATCAATTGCAGCCAAAAGGCTGAAAATTCCGATTTTTCATATGGAAGCAGGAAACAGATGCTTTGATGAAAATCTTCCGGAAGAAACTAACAGAAGAATTGTAGATCATATATCGGATGTTAACCTTCCATATACAGAACACGCCAGGAGATATCTTCTGGCAGAAGGGGTCTGCAAGCAGCACATATATGTTACGGGCTCGCCAATGAAAGAGGTAATAAATGCACATCAGGAAGAGATTGATAAAAGTGATGTGTTATCAAGATTAGGATTGGAAAAGAAAAAATATATTATTTTATCAGCCCATAGAGAGGAAAATATAGATATTCTACAGAACTTTGAAAAGTTAGTAAATTCGATTAATCAATTAGCAGAAACATATAATATTCCGGTTATTTATTCTATGCATCCAAGAAGTGAGAAATATATAAAGGAAAGGAATGTTATTTTTCATGATTTTGTAAGACCAATGCCTCCATTTTGTTTTACAGAATATAGTGCATTAATGAAGAATGCATTTTGTGTTGTATCAGATAGCGGAACGATGCCTGAAGAAGCAGCGATTGGTCATTTTCCAGCGGTATGCATAAGAACTTCGACAGAAAGACCTGAAGCTTTGGACAAGGGTGACTTTGTTATAGGCGGTATTGGAGAAAATGAGGTTTTGCAGGCCGTTGATATGGTTACTAAGATGGCAGGAGCAGGAGATTTTGGTGCAAAAGTACCGGATTATGAAGTGGATAATGTATCGTCAGTAGTTGTTCGTGTAATACAGAGTTATACCAAAATTATAAATGAGACAGTTTGGAGAAAATAAAATGAGCTATTTTAAAGATAAAACATTAATGATAACAGGTGGTACAGGTTCATTCGGAAATGCCGTATTAAAGCGTTTTTTAGAGACAGACATAAAAGAAATTCGTATCTTTTCAAGAGATGAAAAGAAACAGGATGATATGAGAAAAAAATATAATAATAGTAAAATTAAATTTTATATAGGTGATGTGCGTGATATAAGAAGCGTGCAGGATGCAATGAGCGGAGTTGATTTTATATTTAGTGCAGCAGCATTAAAGCAGGTGCCGTCTTGCGAATTCTTTCCAATGGAGGCTGTAAAAACGAATGTAATAGGAACAGATAATGTTTTGACTGCTGCAATTCAGAATAACGTAGAAAAGGTTATATGTCTCTCTACTGATAAGGCTGCATATCCTATAAATGCTATGGGAATAAGTAAGGCGATGATGGAAAGAGTGTTTGTTGCAAAGTCACGTACAACAGATAATACAATTATATGCGGAACGCGATACGGAAATGTAATGTGCTCAAGAGGTTCGGTAATTCCGTTGTTTATAGACCAGATTAAAGAAGGAAAACAGCTTACGGTTACAGATCCGGAGATGACAAGATTTTTGATGAGTTTGGATGAAGCGGTGGATTTAGTAATGTTTGCATTTGAAAATGGAAAAGCAGGAGATATCATGGTTCAAAAAGCACCAGCATGTACAATTGGAACATTAGCACAGGCTGTTAGTGAGTTATTTGGATATAATAAACCTATTCATTATATTGGAGTACGTCATGGCGAAAAGAAATATGAGACGTTGTTGACAAAAGAGGAGGCAATTCACGCAGAGGATAAGGGAAACTTTTACCGTATCCCGGCTGATAACAGAGATCTGAATTATGAGAAGTATTTTGAAAAAGGAACAACAGAAAAGCAGTTATTGGATGAATTTACATCTGATAATACACAGATATTAAATCTTGAACAAGTAAAAGAAAAGCTGATGTCACTGGAA
This sequence comes from Lachnospira hominis (ex Liu et al. 2021), assembly GCF_014287955.1. GTDB lineage: Bacteria > Bacillota > Clostridia > Lachnospirales > Lachnospiraceae > Lachnospira > Lachnospira hominis. The sequence goes on from NZ_JACOPD010000009.1 coordinate 24,814, forward strand.
TATGTACAGGATGAGTTAAGAATATATAAGGAGAGATAGAAGATGCAGGATAGAAAACCATTAGTATCTGTTATCATGCCATCTTTAAATGTTGTAAAATACATTGATGAATGTATACAGAGCGTTCTTAATCAGTCATTAAAAGAAATAGAAATTATTTGTGTGGATGCAGGTTCAACAGATGGAACTTATGAACGTCTAAAGGAATACGAAACAAATGATTCAAGGGTACGTGTGATACTAAGTGATAAGAGAAGTTATGGTTATCAGGTAAATCTTGGAATAAAGGAATCAAATGCAAAGTACATAGGAATTGTTGAAACAGATGACTATGTTGATGAAAATATGTTTGATATATTATACAATCGTGCAGAAGATAATAATTTGGATTTCGTAAAGGCTGATTTCACATTTTTATATGATTTTGATGGATATTATTTATATAAGCCTGCAAAATTATTTGATGAAAATACAAATAAATTTTACAATAAAGTTATACAACCATTAGATTGTACATATTTATATTTTCATGATTTTAATGTATGGAAAGGAATTTACAATCGTGAATTCCTTATAGAGAACGATGTTATGTTTAATGAATCTGCTGGAGCGTCATTTCAGGATATAGGATTTCAGCAGCTGCTGTTATATTATGCAAAGCGATGCATGTATATACCGGAAAAATTGTACTATTATCGATTCGGGCACATGACAAATTCTTCAGTAAGTCCAAAGATTTTACAGTTTGTAAAGCAGGAATTTGAGCATTTGTTGGACAATAAATTAAATGGAATGACAGGAAGAAAGATTGAACTGATATATCAGAAGATGGGATTGGATTTGTGGTCACAGTATAATGTATTGATTGATTTAAATGGTTCAGGTGTAAAAAAGGAAGATGTTGATCAATGTTATCAATGGATAAAACAAAAACTATTTATAGCTTTGAACAATGGAATTGTAAAATCAATTGATATGAATCAGACTACATGGAAACAGATTACTTTTTTGCTGGACGATAAGGAAGCATATACTGATAAATATCTTGCAATGATACAGGCGAAAACAGATAGAATAAAAAGCAAATTAGGAAAAATAAATGTGATATGGGGGTGCGGTGTATATGGAATGGAAGCACTTAATTTTTGCAAAAAGTATGGATATGACTGTATTGCCTTGATTGATAATAACAGTAAATTATGGGGGCGAAAAATAAGTGGAATAGAAGTAAAAGCACCTGTTGATATTATTAATAAAAAACTAGATGTTAAATATGTGGTTGCCAATAAATTGCATTCAGAAGAAATAGAAATGCAGTTGAAGAAAAATGGTGTGCCAGATAAAAGTATTGTCATTTGGAAGTAATGAATTAATAAGCTGGAGAATGTGTAGTATGATTAATTACAAAAATATATTAAATTTATCCAATGATGTATATGGTAGCTTTCAAGATGATTTATCTAGAGATATTTATATGGCACGTGTTATGAATGGTCTTACATATGATTATAATTATATAACACGAATTACTGTGGATAATATAGATGTAATGGATAAATTAAGAAAAGATATTGAATCATATATAAGGGAAGGAAGAAAGCTTATACTTGATGGAGCAGGTTATTATGGAAAAAGTATAAAAATGACTTTGAATGATGTTAAATTTGAATGTTTTAGTGATAGAAATTCACAAGAGAAGATGATAATGGGAATACCTGTGCTTTCAAGGAAAGAAGCGGTAGAAAAATATCCGGATGCGTTATTTATAGTAGATTCAATGGTTTATGCCAGACCAATAAAAACGGAATTAAAGCAGCTTGGCGTTGAACATATTCTTGATTTTGGAAGTTATCTTGGTAAGTATGGTAACGCACGGGATAATCAATATTATGATGTTTTTAGATTTGGTGATGATGAAGTAATAGCAGATGTTGGATGCTTTGATTGTTATACAATGATACAATACTTTAAATATGGTAATAGTAAGTATAAAAAGATATATTCTTTTGAACCAGAACCACATCAATATGCACATTGTAAAGAAATAATTGAAAAAGGTGGATATCAGAATTGGGACATATATAATTATGGAGTATATGATAATAATTCAAAATTATATTTTAGTTCAAACAGCAGCAGTACCAAGATAAGTAATGACGGCGATATAGAAGTTGATGTAATAAAACTTGATGATTTCTTCAAGGCACATGAAGCACCCACATTTATAAAGATGGATATAGAGGGAGCTGAGCTGGCTGCATTAAAGGGATGTGCAGAAACAATTAGCAGGTATAAACCTAAGCTGGCTATTTGTGTATATCATAAGCCGGAAGATATATTTGAAATTCCTGAATATATATTATCGCTTAATTCTGATTATAAAATGTATTTAAGACATTATACAAATCTTGTTAATGAAACTGTGCTGTATTGCGAATGACATATTTAATGATAGAGTTATTATAGAATAATTGAAAAAGATATATTTGACTTTGTTAACAAATTGAATTTGTAGTTCAATATATATTATTGCAATATTTATAATTCTGTGATATTTTAATAAAAAGCAGTTTTCTATATTACCTGTACGGTTGTTGTGTGGCTTGTATAATTGATGGTATTCTATATTTTGATGGTATCATTTTCAGGCACATGGCAATGGGGCGGTACAGGGTCTGTCTATCTTGGTTTTTGTCTGTATTTCATTGAAATTCTGCTTTTAAAATAAGGTATAAAGCAGGATTATTATATTTACATGGTTCATGCCTGTGTTTTACAGGATGCAACAGTGTTTAGCCAGCATGGGATGTATTGCATAAGTGTATATTCAATGCTTAAAATATTAGTCATATTCCTGCTTTATCGGATAAGATAAGGAGAAGGAATTATGAATGGTAACAGAGAGTATAAGAGTGATGTGTTCAGCATGCTTATGGAAGACAAGAAGCGTGCACTTCAGCTTTATAATGTAATGAATGGTTCGTCGTATGACAACCCGGATGATGTCGAGATTAAGACGCTTGACGGAGGAATATCCCTAACTGTAAGGAATGATGCAGCATTTGTGGTTGATGCAAGACTAAGCATATATGAACATCAGTCAACAGTGTGTCCTAATATGCCTGTGAGAAGCCTGATATATTTTACGACAATTTTATCGGATATGCTTAGCGGAAGAGGCGGAGAAGGCAGGGAAAGAAAGATAGGACGCAATTTGTATGGAAGAAAGCTTGTAAAGATTCCGGTACCACAGTTTGTAGTCTTTTATAATGGAGAAGAGAAGCAGCCGGAGGTACAGGAGTTAAAGCTATCAGATGCATATGAGAAGGCAACTGATGATCCAAGACTGGAATTAAAGTGCAAGGTGTATAATATCAATAATGGCAGGAATGAGGAGATAAGACATTCTTGCAGATGGCTTGATGAGTACATGATTTTTGTAAATAAGGTAAGGGAATTGCATTATGGAAGAACGGATGAAGACCTGCTTGTTGATATACAAATGGCAATAGATTATTGCATAGAGCATAATATATTAAGGGATTTCCTGATAAAACGAAGGAATGAGGTGACAAAGAGTATGAAGCTTGATTATACGTTTGACAGGCAGCTGGAACTTGAGAGGGAAGATGCGAGAGAGGAAGGATTCGAGGAAGGGCTTGAAGAGGGAAGAGAACAAGGACGTAGAGAAGAACGAGATATTGTTAATCAGTTGATTACATTGCTGTTATCTGATGAAAGAACAGAAGATTTGAAGAAATCTGCATCTGACAGGGAATATCAGATACAGCTTTTAAAAGAGTATGGATTAATGTAATTTTATAAAATAGAATTAATATTTGCTAATGTAAACGCCTTTAGAGTATAATAGCTTTAAAGGCGTTAGGTTTATACGGAGGCATTAAGATGCAGATTGAAGATATAGTAGCAAAGTTCTCAACAGGAATATTTGTCTGGTACAATTTTAAGGAAAATGCAGCAATTTTATATTTGTATTTGATAAATAAAGACAAAGAAATAGAATCATTTCTTAAAAATAAAGGAAATGTAACATTATGTAACATAAAAAAGGGAAATGAAAATATTGATGATGTTAAAAAATTTGATTATATTATTGGTGTTGATGTTTTAGAAGAGAGTGAATCGCCGGTAGAATTGCTTACATTTTGCAGGAATCATTTAAAGGATGATGGCAGGCTTCTATTAGGAACAGAGAATAGGCTCGGAATTAAGTATTTTTGTGGGGACAGAGATCCATATACTAATCATAGTTTTGATGGAATTGAAGATTATAGAAGAATAACAGCAGCGGATAAGAAAGATATAGGTGGAAGATGTTATTCCAGAGCAGAACTTAATGATATGTTATGTATGGCAGGGTTTTGTAATGACAAGTTTTATTCAGTTATGCCGAATTTGAAAGAGGCACAGCTTATATATGCTGATGGTTATACACCGGTTGAAGATCTGGCAATCAGATATTTCCCTTTTTATAATTATCCTGACAGTGTTTTTCTGGATGAGCGTTTTATGTATAAGGATTTGGCTGATAATGATTTATTTCATACAATGGCTAACTCATATTTTATTGAATGTAGTCCTGATGGAAAGTTTGATGAGACGATGCATGTAACGCTTTCACTTGACCGTGGAGAGGAAAATGCTTTGGTTACAGGAATATATGAGCATGATGGAATAAGGGGCGTTTATAAAAAGGCTGTATATTCCGAAGGAATGAAGAAATTGTATGAAATGCAGGATAATCTTGATGAATTGCGGAGAAGAGGTATTAGTGTCGTTCAATCTAAGATTGAAAACGACAAATTTGTAATGCCATACGTAGACAAGCCTGTTGCATTGGTTGCGTTAAGAGAAATTGCAAAGAAAGATAAAGAAGCATTTTTTGATGCATTGAATGATTTGTATGAATTGATATTATCATCATCCGAGCATACAGATATTGTGAATGAAAAGGACAGGAATAGTGCCAATGGGAAAGATATGGGAGTTATCCTTTCAAAGGGATATATTGATATGGTGGCACTTAACTGTTTTTATGATGAGACGATAGAAGAACCGAAGAAAAGATTTATATTTTATGACCAGGAGTTTTATTTTGAAAACTGTCCGGCTAAAGCTATATTTTATCGTTCAGTAACAGTTATATATGATGGTGCTGATATGGAATTTGAAAGACTGATTCCAAGAAAAGAGGTACTTGAAAGATTCGACCTTGCAGAGCTTGAAGAATTGTGGCAGCGTATATCCTACAGATTTACAAGCGAATTACGTAATGAAAAGGAATTACAGCTTTATAAACAGGAAAGAACGTGTGACGCAAGAGTAGTCTACAGTAACAGGGAAAAGATTAATTACAGTGCCTCTGATTATCAGGAAATATTTGTTGACATTTTCAAAGGACTTGACGATAAAACGAAAGATGGAAATAATAAAAAACTTGTTCTTTTTGGTTCGGGCAATTTTACAAAAAGATTTCTTGATGAATTTGCAGGTTGTTACGATATTTTTTCGATTATAGATAACAATCAGTCGAAATGGGGAACAATGATGGATAATGTACCGGTTAATTCTCCTGATGTTTTAAGAGATATAGATTCTGATGAACTTCATTTGATTATTTGTATAAAAAAATATTATGGTGTTGTAAAGCAGTTAAAGGAAATGGGGATTTCAAAGTATCATATATATGACCCTTCAAATGAATATCCGAATAAAAGAAGAGAGATTGCACAAAAACGTGCGGCAGGCATGATTGCTGAGAATTCAGGAAATACTGGCACTGATGGAGAAAATGAGAAAAAACCGTATAATATAGGTTATATAGCTGGTGTTTTTGACCTTTTTCATATCGGACATCTTAATATGTTTAAAAGAGCAAAAGAACAGTGCAACTATCTGATTGTCGGGGTCGTGTCAGATGAGGGGGTAAGGCTTAATAAGCAGGCTGAGCCGTTTGTTCCGTTTGAAGAAAGAATTGAAATGGTGCGTTCATGCCGTTATGTTGATGAGGCTGTAAAGCTTCCGCTTAATTTTTGTGGAACACAGGATATGTATAAAGTGTATCATTTTGATGTTCAGTTTTCAGGAAGTGATTATGAGCATGATGCGTATTGGATTGCTCAGAAGGAGTTTCTTGAAGAGCATGGTTCAACAATGGTATTTTTCCCATATACACAGAGTACAAGCTCTACGAAGCTGAAGAAAGCTATTAATGCAAAGATAAAAGAGTATGGTTTATACGAGGAGTGATTTTTAAAGTAATGCGTTTTGTTTTATTTTATTCAGATGTAGAGTCGTTTAATTATTTTACAGATAGAATTGTTGAGGAATTAAATAAAAAGAATCATGAATGTTTTGTACTTGATTTGCGTGATATGTCACGATCAGGAGAACATTCATTTGAAAGATTTAATTCGTTCCTTGAAAAAAAAGCTGATGCGGCAATAGCATTTGATGGTTTGGGAATAAAGGACAGGATATTTGTTGAACTGTGGGATTCCATGAATACATTGGCAATTAATATTCTTATGGATCACCCATTAAGATTTCATCCAACAATGTTAAGACATCCTAGGAGGTACATACAGTTTTGTTGTGATAGAAATCATGTGGAATATGTAAAAAAATATTTTGGTGAGAGTGTGGCTGATGTAAGATTTATGCCTCATGCCGGTACATATATGGGTGAGCCTGATTTGGAAAATTACGAAAAAAGACCATATGATGTTTTGTTTTCAGGAACTTTTTATGAACCACATATATATCTTGAACAGATAGATGAGATGTTTAGTGATAATGAACTTATAAAGATGTTTTATCATAATCTTGCAGATTATATGACTGACAGGAATGAAGTGTCTACAGAGCAGGCAGTGGTTGATGTTATGGATTTGATGAGATTGATTATGTCTGAAAAACAGGTGATACAGCTCTTCAGGTTTGCAGAGCCTGTTGACTGGCTTGCGAGAATGTATTATAGAAAGCAGATTGTACAGGTGATTGCAGATTCAGGTATTGATATATGGCTTCTGGGGCGTGGATGGGAGAATCATCCTGCTGCTATGCTTGACAATGTACATATTATCAATGACAGAATACCGTTTAAAGATACACTTCCGGTTATGGCAAAGGCAAAGATTAATCTTAATATTATGCCGTGGTTTAAAGATGGAACACATGACAGAATATTTAATATTTTATTGCAAGGCTCACTTCCTCTTACAGATAAAAGCAAATGGCTCGAAGATAATTTCACTGATGATGAAAATATTGTATTTTATGATTTGAATGAGTTGGACAGTATTCCTGAAATAATAAAAAACTATCTTGATAATCCGGAAAAATCAAAAGAGATTATTAAAAATGGTTTTAATGAAGTTGCTGATAAATATACATGGACACAGATAACGGAGCAGATTCTTGCGTGTATAGAATAAGTTATGTGATTAATTTTGGAAATTAATCAATAAATATAAAACATGGAGGTTAAAAATCTATATGAATATTCATACAAAACATGAAATTTTAAAAATAATACAGAACGTGAAAAATATTCATATTAATCTGCATGTATTAAATAACAATGAATATATTAATTCTTTAACACAATGTCAGGAATATGCAGTCAATATTGGAAATATCATTGAAAACAGTGATTGCAATGATAAAAATATTGTTCCGCTTCTTGAAAATTATTGTGAAGTTTTGTATGAATTGTCTCTTATTAATCCGGCAAGTGAAAGAATATATAAAATAAAATTAATTGATGATTTAATTAATAATGTTGAGAGTTTAATTGGGAAAATTGCAGGAAAATACAGAATTGTATTTCTTCCATATAAAGCCCAGATGTGGGATGCACTTGAGAGCGTCTGGCTTGCGGCTAAAGATGATGACAGATGTGAGTGTGATGTGATTCCGATACCATATTTTGAATTTGATAAACGAAAAAATGAATGGCATCTTGCGTATGACGGAAATGAATTTCCATCATATGTCCCAATTACGCCGTATCAGACTTATAGCATACGTGAGTTAAAACCGGATGCTGCATACATACATTATCCATATGACGGCAGTAATACAGTAACGAGAATCCACCCGGCATATTATTCTGATGAACTAAAAAAATATGTAAATAAATTAATATATATTCCTTATTATGTAACGGCCGGGGCAATTTCGGAAAATCATAAGTATTTTCCTGTTTATAAAAATATGGACTATTTTATTGTACAGTCTGAATTTTTTAAGCGTTCTTGTACCGGAGTATTTTACTACGATAAAATAATTCCACTTGGTTCCCCTAAGATTGATTCAGTAGTTAATAAGTGTAAAAACGAAAAGAATATTCCTGATGAATGGAAGAAAATATTAAATAATAGAAAAGTTTTAATGCTTAATACAACAATAGGCGACATTTTGTGTTATAAAGGTGTTCTTATAAAAAAATTACAGCATTTTTTTGAACTTATAGCACAAAGAAAAGATATTGCTTTAATCTGGAGACCGCATCCGCTTACTGAAGCAACGATTAAGTCAATGCGGATAGAGATTTATGAAAGTTATATAGAATTAAAACGATATTTTATGGATAATGAAATTGGTGTGTTTGATACTACACCTGATATTGCATATACGATTGCTATAAGCGACGGATATATAGGCTCGGATGGAAGCTCGGTTATTAATATGTTCAGTGCTGCCGGAAAGCCGGTGTTTATATTTAATGATTTAATATTTAATGAATTTTCTGAAAATGAAAAAAGAAATCTAAGAATTATTAATATGGTTGTTAAAGAAAATGAATTGTATTTTGTTGCAGATTCATTTAGTGGGATATTCAGATTTGATATTACAAATTTCAAGGATACAGATAGTAATTATATAGGGGAAGTGATTGATAATTCCGAACACAGATGGCAGCAGCCATATGGATATATATGTACACAGCATGATGATGTATATATAGCATCAGTATACAGTGACTATATTACAAAATATGATGGTACTAATTATAAAACATTTATATGTAATGAAAAATATGATGCGAGAGCATTGGGACAAATGAAATTGTGTGATAATTTTCTTGTGTTTTTGCCTTATGAGGGATTTGATATATGGAAATATGATACTCTGACAGGAGAATGGACGGTTGATAAGATAACAATTTTAAATCTGTATAAAAATCTTGGAACAGCGGCATATGGAAATATAGCTTATAGCTGCGTATATTTTAATGGGTATTTATGGATAGTAACAGGCTGTTCGGATTATTTATTAAAATATAATGTCAATACCGGTGAGAGTGAATTGCATAAAAATGGCGTAGATAAATATGTATATACCTATATAACAGCCGATGAAAATAGATTGTATCTCCTTGATAATATTAACAATATTATTGCAATAACAAATGATGGAATTGATTGTAGGGTAATCAAAATTCAAACATCACTTATAAAAAAATACTGGAATACAGAAAACGGAGAATTGTGTTTATTCAAAGCTGTTTTAAATGTTGGAAACTATATTGTGCTTATTCCGGCATTTTCAGACACATTTATAAAAATAAATAAAATCACTGATGAGCAGAGTGCGATAAACACGCATTTTCTTGATAACTCAAACGGCTGTTTTAATGGATATAATCCGGAATATTCTTATAGCACAGGTGCATTTGCGGCACTTAATAGTTATGAATTTATAGTGCAGCGTACATATGATGGAAAAGCAGCAGTTATTAATGTTGATGATATTAATACTGAAAATATTGAGTCGGGAAATTGCCGGGAATTTTACATTAAAATTTCAGATGCTGATTTAGAAAGAAAACAGAAAAATTCGGATGGATTCGAGAAAATGTGCAGTAATGGTTATTTCTGCCAGAAAGAGAGTATATATCTTTCAACAGAACAATTTCTAGATAGAATGGTGTCTGGTGACTGGAATGGAATTTTAGAGCGGCAGCAGGAATATGTGAATTCTCTTGCATTAAATCCTGGAACATGTGGTGAAAAAGTACATGAATTTGTTATGAATTCGTTAATAAAATGTTGATTTTAGAAGGTGGCTTATATGAATTTATCAGTATGTATTATTGCAAAGAATGAAGAAAAACATATAGAAAAATGTATGCAATGCCTGTCTGATAAGAAAGTACAGATAGTTGTGGCAGATACCGGGTCTACAGATAAAACTAAAGAAATTGCCAAAAAATACACAGAGTTCGTATATGATTTTAAATGGATTGATGATTTTGGAGCAGCAAAGCAGTTTGCAGTGTCAAAAGCGGCCAATGACAATATATTGATTCTTGACTGTGATGAATATTTGCTATCTGACGAAACTGTACTTGAAAAATTAAATAGTAAGCTTGAAAATGAACCTCAAAGGGCCGGACGCATAAAATGCATCAATGTATTGGTGGATGGTTCAAAAAATATTGATTGGATAACAAGAGCATTTAACAGGAAGTATTACAAAGTAGAAGGGAAAATACATGAGCAGATAGTTAAGGCTGACGGAAAACCGGCAGATACGTTCTTATCCGCTGTTGTTATTAAGCATGTTGGATATGCACTTAATGATGATGAGAAGAAGAAAAAGGCATTACGTAATATAAAACTATTGAAAAAAAGACTTGCTGAGCTTGAAAAGAATTTTGATAGTGGCATAACACAGAATAATGAAAAAGAGATTCCATATATTTATTATCAGTTGGGAAAAAGTTATTATATGGAAAAAGATTATAATAATGCATGTGAGTGTTTTTCAAAGGGACTTTCATTCGATTTGGAACCGGAACTTGAGTATGTTATAGATATGGTTGAAACATATGGATATGCAATGTTAAACTGTGGAAAAGTTCAGGAAGCATTATCGTACACATCAATTTACGATGTATTTGGAAACAGTGCGGATTTTAAATTCCTTATGGGGCTTATATATATGAAAAACGCAATGTTTGACAAAGCTGTAAATGAATTTCAGAAAGCATCAGAATACAAAGAAAGCCGTGTTGAAGGTGCTAATTCATATCTTGCGTATTATAATATCGGGGTAATATATGAATGTCTGGGAAATACAGAAAAAGCACAGGAATATTATAAAAAATGTAATGGCTATTCAAAAGCTGCGGAAAGGCTTAAAAATGGGAAATAGTAAAGTAGATTTAAGTATTATTGTGCCGTGCTTTAATGTGGAAAAATATGTTGCAAGATGCATCGATTCTTTAATTAATCAGACACTTGACAATACAATATATGAGATAATTCTGGTGGATGATGCTTCAACAGATTGTACATGGAAAATAATTACGGAATATGAAAAAAAATATCCGGATATGATTATTGCCGTTCATTGCGATGAAAATGGAAGACAGGGTAAAGCAAGAAATGTTGGACTTGAATATGCAAGTGGTGAATATATAGGCTATATTGACAGTGACGACTGGATAGATTCTGATATGTATGAGATTATGTTATCAGAGATAATGAATTATTCAGGTGATATTGTACATTGTAACTATATACGTGATGACGGAATTGGAAAGATGGATTGTAATTCAAGTGGGAATATCCAGCGGTTGTTAGTTGATACACAATCTAAAAGGGGTGAATTTATAGTTTCGGGATGTATAGGTTATGGCTGCGTGACTGATGTTATTAAGAAAAGCATATTGGTTGAAAATAATATACAGTTTCCTGAAAAAATTGCATATGAGGATTTATTCTGGCGTTCGATTGTCTATTTATATGTGAAAAAAATTTCTCTGATAGATAAGAAATTTTATCATTATTATATAAATCCACAGTCAACTGTTCTTAAAAAAAATGATGATTATCATCTCGACTTAATGAAGATAAATGAACTTAAATATAATGAGTATATAAGAAGAGGCTTTCTTAAATTATATAGGGATGAACTTGAATTTGACATGCTTGACACATGGTATCTGGGAATGATAAAAACGCTGGCGTTCCGTTTTGACAAGCCGCCATATAGTGAATTTATAAAATTAAAATCAATATTTAATAAGCTTATGCCGGAAGCTGCATTGAATAAATATATCGAAGGACAATTTAACGAAATGCAGAAACTGTTGATAAGTCTGTTAAATGTGGATGTATCAGAAACGGATTTTTATAATGTTATAAATATATGCAGAAAAACAGGGGTGTAATATGATTAATAATGAAAATATAATGTATATGTATTGTAATGTCCTTGGACAGACAGAGCCGGAGAAGATTCTTGATATAGGCCTGTTTTACAGGCAGATAGGTGGTGTGTCAAGAACAATTCTTAATTCTGATGTTCCAAATAAGTGTTTTATTACAGGTATTGATTTGGAAAATTCAAAAAATTACGGAGTGTATAATACAATATATGATGAAATAATAAGGACGGAAGATATAGCCGGATTATCCGATGCAGAATATGATTTAGCTGTATTTCTTGATAAAAAAATTAAAGGTTTAGAAAGAAAGAATCTTTTTGATTTTGTAAAATCGAACTGTAAGTGTATTTTTGCTTATGAAACAGATGATGTATATCTGCAAAATTGGGAAAATAAAAGGAAACTTAATGTTAATAATGTGACTGGAATTCTTGCATGGAGGTGACAAAATAATGGATACACAGATGTGGGTGATAACACATAAAAATTATCCGGGTATAAGTGATGACTTATATAGAACTCTTCATGTTGGCAGAGCTTTGTCACAGGACCTTGGATATACAGGTGACGATACAGGAGATAATATTTCATTAAAAAATAGAAATTATTGCGAACTTACGGGACTTTACTGGCTTTGGAAAAATAATCAATGTGATATTATAGGTGTATGCCATTACAGGAGATTTTTTCTTGAAAAAGGACGCATGCTTACAAAAGAATATATAGAGAAGACTTTAAATGATTACGATATAATTGTTCCGACATGTGGAATGGTTAAGGAAGAAAATGTAAGAAAGCAGTATGCGGCTAATCATTATGAAGAAGATTTTGATATATGCAGAGATGTAATAAGCGAAAAGTATCCGGAATATGTGGAAGCATTTGATATAATGGCTGAATCAAAATTACTTAATTTTTGTAATATGATAATTACAAGGAAAAATATTTTTGATGATTATTGTAAATGGCTATTTGATGTTCTTTTTGAAGTTGAAAAAAGAGTAGACATATCCGACAGAGATGACTATCAGAAGCGTATATTTGGATTCTTATCAGAACGTCTTATAAAAGTATGGCTGATAAAAAATGAATATAAAGTAAAAGAACAGAATGTAAAAATGATGGATTCGGACGAGCTTGATAAAAAATCCAGTCTTAATAATGCAATACGGAATGTTTATCAAAAAATAACAGCAGGAATATTAAAAAAATATTTAAGTCCGACAGTTCAGCCGGAAAAGATAAATCAGTCAGTATGTTCTGATGGTCGTATTCCTGTGTGGACATACTGGTGGGATGGAGAGGAGAAATCACCAGAAGTTGTAAAGAAATGTATAAAAAGTATCCGTGATAATATTGACAGCAATAAATATAAACTTCATGTTATAACACTTGCTGATTGCCAGCAGTATGTTACATTTTCCAATATAATTATTGATAAGGTCAATTCCGGAAAAATGCCACTTGATATATTGGCACAGAGATTATCAATGGAACTTCTGTACAGATACGGAGGCGTGTGGATAAGCCCGGAGAGTTTTGCTGCTGATGAAAGAATTAATGATTTTATTGATTCAGGAGAATTTGTTTCATTAAAACATGAAGGAATATGTGATAAATCATTTTTAAAAGGACCGGCGGGATTTCCGTTATTTGGATTTGTAATGGAGTCGATTGATACATATTTTAGCTTTAAAGATGATTTGCTGTCACAGGATATGACGGATGAATTTATTAATATAGCATGTGAACATATGGATTATGTACGTAATGATGTGGATAAATGCCCTGATAATAATAAAAATTGTGAATTCTTCAAAGAAAATGCAGATAGAGTTTATCGCGAAGAAATATGGGATGACGTAGTAAAAGATACTTGGCTGTATAAATTGCAGAGTGACAGACAATATAAACAAAAAAATATTATAGACAAAGATACATTTTACGGAAAAATTATCTGTAGATAGTAAAATGTATATTATGCAGGAGATAATGTGAATTTCATGGATGAAAAAAATTTAAGTATAATTGTTATAAAATCTGAGATGTCATCTTCTTTTTATGAAACATTGATGAGTGTCTGCAGGCAGTTAAATTATAATGATAATATTGAAGTCATACTCGTAGATGCCGTTGATGGGACGGCGTATGAATTATGCAGAAAATATGGGGAGGATGACAATACATTATTGCTGGATAAAGTCAGATTTGTTGATATCAGTTCACAGATTTTTGAAAATATGGCCCAGATAAAAAATGAGTCTGTAAAATATGCAGCAAACAGGCGTGTGCTGATTTTGACGGATAGCCAGATTCTTCAGGAAGGTATCATTGAGAAATGTCTGTTGACTGATAGAATCGAAGTTTCAGATGATGAATTGAAAAGTTATTATAATGCAGGAACAGATGCATTTTCATATCTTGTTGCTGACAGGGATATGTTGAGTTCAATAGGTGGATGGAATTCTAGTCTCGCATGCAATGAGGATTATGAATTATTTATACGAGCATGCAATTATAATTGCCATGATAAATTTTATCCAATATATTCTGATGAATATAAATATCCTGTTTTTAAAGAAACATTTTTGGTATATGCCTATATTCTTGGAAAATATGCTTCAAAACTTCGCAATTCGGGTATGTTTAATGATGTTTTGTCAAACTGGTTTATACAGGCAAAAAACTATGGTATAGAAACATATTTTGAAGATTGTGCAAAGAATATGATTGGCAGAACAGAATGTTTTAATGCAATTGATAAAAATATGAATCCTGTACTTATGTTTTACGGATTAAAAACATGTAATGGAACATTAAACTCATTTGCATTAGAATTTGCCCAGGCACTCAGAAATAAAAGAATTAATGTTCTGCTTTTAAATATTGATGATGATAATACAACAGAGAATATTGGAAAAATAATTCTGAATGATTACAGATGCGTAATTGGCATGCAGACAGGTCTATATACGGAGAGACTAGAAAATGGTCAGTTACTTGGCAATTTATTTAAATGCCCTAAGTTTAATTATGTATTTGACCATCCTCTTTATGTCAGCTGGAGTCTTATGCTGCCGGTTAATGATTTGTATGTTTTGCAGCAGGATGAGACTTATTCTGAATATATAACAAAATATTATCCGTATGTGAAAAAAAGCTGGCACTTTCCACCTGCGGGTCTTATTGGCAATCTTACAAAAACGGAAAATGGCAAAACAGAAAAAATATATGATATATCTTTTATTGCAACATATAATGATTACAGAGAGAGACTAGATGTAATAAAAAATCTTCCTGATAATATAAGAAAAATATCATGGCATATGGTGAATCAGCTGAAAAATCATCCTAATCAGCGTGCGGAGGAAGCACTAGAGGCAGTGCTTGAAAAAAAGAAAATAACTTTAACAGAGCATGAATTTGTTGTTACGCTTCACAAATCTCTTGAAGCTGTGAGAACAGTAACTTTTTATATAAGAGAAAAAATTATAAAAACTCTTATAGAATCAGGTATAAATGTTGATGTTTTTGGTGATTCGTGGAAAAAATCTCCGTATGCAGATAATAAAAATCTTATTATTCATGATGATATTGATTTTGAAAAAGGGCTTGACATTATGGCACAAAGCCGTATTTCTCTTAATGTTATGTCATGGCATAAAGGCGGCATGACTGAAAGAATTGCCAATGCAATGCTTAATTATTCTGTCTGTGTTACGGATGAAACCTCTTATATAAACAGGCATTTTGTAGCGGGAGAGAATATAGTTACATTTAATCTTGATAATATTGATAAGCTGCCGGATAAGATAAGAACAGTTTTGCAGGATGAAAATCTTCAGAAATATATTGAGAAAAATGCGTATAAGAAAGCTTTAAGCGAACATACATGGGATAATCGTTCTGATTATTTTATGAACATACTGGGAGAAATTGAAAAATAATGAAGATATTGTATTATACGTGGAATGAGACAATGGCATATGATATTGAAGAGACTCTTGATATTGAAGGACATGATGTTGTCAAGGTGTCATATCCTATAAGCAGTTATGTTGCGGATAAAGGATTTAATGATTATATTGTGAGAATTCTTGATAAAGATAATTTTGATTGTATATTTACAATGAATTATATACCTGCTCTTGCGAAAATATCATTCCTGCGAAAAATAAAATATATTGCATGGATTTCAGATAGTCCTAATTACACGACATATTCAGAAATGATTCACAGTCCGTATAATTATATTTTTCATTTTGATAAAAAAGAAGTGGAGAATCTTAGAAGTACAGGGGCTAAAAATATATTTCATATGCCGCTTGCAGTAAATACTAAGAGAGTGACCAAACAGATAGAAACATCAAAAATACAGAAAAACAAATATAAAGCAGATGTATCTTTTCTGGGAAGCTTATATAGTGACAGGGATTTTTTTGATAAGATAAGTGGAATTAATGATTATCAGAAAGGTTTTGTTGATGCGGTAATAAAAGCACAGTTATTATTTCAGGGGTGTGATTTAATTGAAGAAGCATTACCAAAATCATTTATAGAGAGCGTACTGAAGCTGGTTGATTTTAATATGGACAGTGAAATCAAGCTGTCCGATGAAAAAATTCTGCTTGATTTAATAAGAAAAAAAGCTACATCAATTGAAAGAATCGAATTGTTAAATTTTATTGCAAAAAAATATCAGGTTGTTCTTTATACAGGTTCTGCTGATAATATGCTGTATCATGTAGAGAACAGAGGATATCTTGATTACAACACACAGATGCCGGTTATGTTTAATTCTTCAAAGATTAATCTTAATATAACACTTAGAAGCATACAATCGGGAATAAGCCTGAGAGCTCTTGATATAATGGGAGCAGGTGGATTCCTTATTTCAAACTGGCAGCCTGAACTTGCGGAATGTTTTGAAGAGGGAAAAGAGGTTGTAATGTACTATGACAGAAATGATTTGATGTCTAAGATAGAATATTATCTGCAAAATGAAGATGAGAGAATGAAAATTGCGGAAAATGGACAAAAAAAGATAATTGAGCAATTTGATTATTCATGTGCATGGAAAAAAATATTCGGTGTGGTGTTTTAGAACACTACATCGAATATTTCTTTTAATCTGACTTTATATGTATGGAATTCATTTACTTTACCAAAACCATTGGCAGCAATCTGCCGGCGTTCATTATCGTGTTCTAAATAATAATCACATTTATTTATTAAATCTTCTTTTGATTCAAATACTGCCATATCTTCTCCGGGAACAAAAAAGTCGTAAAAATCTGCCTGATAATTAGACAGAAGAAAACCATTACAGCCCATGATATCCATGGCTCGCAGAGGAATTCCGGAGCGGATTGAACGGAGTGAAATATTTAAGTTTATGCGGCTGTTATTAAATACATATGGCATGTGGTTATAATAGTCTATCGGACCGCAATTGATTATTTCAGGCAGTTCAGGTGTTGCATTAGGAGTGTAAAGGTGTGTGTTGAACTGCTTTGATACTGCACCGAGCAAATCTTTTCTTTCAAGTTCTGCAAGCTTTCTTGCAATAAAATAGTATGCGTAGAGGTAAGAAGTTGTTTCTACGCCGTCTTTATTTGGTTCGGCCGGGACACTTTTTTGCAAAGCATCAATAATATCGGGTTTTAATAATTCTTCAATAAAATAATATCCGTATACTTTCAGCTGTGCCTGTATTATTCCATCAAGATATCCTGAAACATAAGGAGGCAGGTTTTTCAGCCTGTCAAATAAATTGTGTTTTTCATTATACATTGAACCGACAAATGCAACATCACATTTATATTTATTACATAAATTTGAGATTGCAGGATTGGTGTCTGCTTCGTTAAGCTGTCTTGTTATCCTGTCGGTATTTACTGCGAGCGGTGCATAGTAGACTGTGTTAATTCCTGCATTTTTGAGTTCAAGATAGAGAGCCTTATCAAAAATAAATATATAATTGCATGGATTTATAACAGTGTATGAATATAAAGATACAAGCGGGCTGTCATATATAAAAGCAATATATGGAATATTAAAACGACGGCAGCAGTTTGATATTACCGGGCTGTAATTAAATGTAAATACACAGTCGTATTTAATACTCATTTCATTTTCAAAAATATTATCAAATTCTTCATTTTTTCTTTCACGCATTAATTCTGTAGAAATACATTTATATTTAATAGCCATATCTTTAAAAGCATCGCAGATATCTTCAATTCCGAAGTTTTTCCATTCAAAAATAAGTACATTCATAGTGTGTTCCTCTATAGTTTAAGTGTTTTGTGTTTATGGTTGTTACTGTTTCTGCATGGCTTTACTGCTTCATCTTTATCCCGGAAATGCCATATCAAGCATTTGCAATATTCTTGTGTCATATGTGTGAAGACGTGCTACGGTCTCAAATCCGTGGCGGGCGATTTCCTCACGTTCATTATCGTGTGCAAGGTAATAGCTGCAAAGCTCTTTCAGGCTGTCGAAGCTGTCATATGCAACGAGGTCTTTTCCGATTTCAAAAAATTCGGGAAGTTCTGTCTGATAATTGGTAATCAGAAATCCTCCTGCGGCAAGAACGTCGAAAATCCTTAAAGAAAGTCCCGAACGGATTGATTTTGCTGTTATATTAAGATTGATTTTACTCTGGTTAAAGATTATTGGCATTTCTGTGAGAGATTTTGCAAAACCGCGGTTATGTATATGCGGCATGGATGAAGTGTCGCTTCCGGTGTAGATGTCTACATTAAAGTTGTCGGATAACATGCGTAAAGCACGAAGGCGTTCCTGTTCGGCGACTTTTACACTTATATACTGCTGTGCAACAAGTGCACGGTTTTTCTGCCTGTAGCTTTCAGGAAAACGGTATGAACCGGGTGTTGCTTCAAGAAATCTTGTGGCAAAATCTTCAGTAATCAGTTCTTCGATAAAATTGTAACCATATACTTTAAGCTGTGCTTCAATAATACCATCAGTAAAGCCACGGTCGGCATCATTTAATTCTGACCGGTTGAAAGGACATTTTTCCTGATAAGTGGAGCCGATAAATGAAATATCGCTTGCAAACTTTGCTTTTTCGGATGTAGATGCATTTTTAATAACATTTTGTATTCTGTTGACGTCTGCAGCAAGCGGAACGTGGAATATATGTCCTTGGTTGAAAGGCTCAAATTCGTTGTAAAGACACCTGTCAAATAAAAATATGCGGTTGCAGTCATTTTTTAGCGAATAAGAGTAGAGTTCAAGAACAGGACTGTCAACGATAAGTGAAATGTATTTTAAATGCATTATTTCGCATAAGTCCGACAGCCATGGGAAAAAGTTTATTGTGAAGACAAATGTAAACTGACCGTCTATAAGCTTTTTTGATACTGTTTCGACACATTGTGATGGCAGCAGATTTTTATTGTATATTTCCATGTCTTCGTCTATGACTTCAAATCCAAGCCGTCTGAAAGAATCAGATATGTCAGGCTCGCATATGCTTCCGTATTTATAGAAAAATATTTTCATAAATTGTATCATCCATTCATTGTATTATTGCAAAATATAAGTTATTCTGTATATATATTTTAGCAGAACATAAGTGGCGGGGCAACCCACGAGTTGATGTGAAGGTGGTGATATTGTGATTTTGGAGAATATAGATTTTTTAAATGAATTTAATGGCGTGTCGGTATTTGTGCGTCTTATTCTGGCATTGATTCTTGGTGCACTTCTTGGTATTGAGAGGGAACGGAAGCAAAGACCGGCAGGACTTCGTACGTATACGCTTGTCTGTCTGGGTTCGGCTCTTGCAGCAGTAACTAACGAATATATATGTACGATTTATCCGTCTGCCGACCCGGCAAGAATTCCAGCACAGATTGTAAGCGGAATTGGATTCTTGGGTGCCGGAACTATACTTGTGACAAAAGAGCATCAGGTAAAGGGACTCACTACGGCGGCAGGTCTGTGGTGCTGTGCAGCAGTTGGAATTTCGGTTGGTTCGGGTTTTTATTATGGTGCAATATTTGCCGGGATTCTTATTGTCGTTAGTCTCAGAGTTTTTTCTATTGTTGATAAGAATTTTCTTAAATACAATAAATATATGAATTTTTATGTTGAATATAATTCAAAAGTTTTTATAAGGGAGCTTATATTTTACGCTAAAAAGAGCGGGTATCAGATATTGGACTTGGAGATTACAAAAGACAGTTCAAGTGGAACATATTTTGCAACATTTCAGCTAAAGATTACGAATCCTTCATTAAGGACACTTGTGCTTGCATCGGTGCAGGAGCTTCCTGATTGCATTATTGCGGAGGAAATGTAGCATAAACACATGCATCAGAAAATAGTATCTCTTATATGTTTGCAAAATTACAGTGATGTGGGGTATAATAAAATCACTTATTAATGTGATTAATTGTTAATGTAATTAATATACACAGCGAATTTTTAACGTGCAAAAAATGTGCATATAAAGAGAAAGGGGTACAAAGATGGCACAATATAAATCTTTTTATAAGCTTCTTGAAAGCCTTGCAGATAAATATAATGATAAAACAGCTGTTTTATATGATACATTTGAAGTCAGCTATAGAAAATTATTTGATGATTCGGTAAAAAAAGCACTTCATTTGCAGCATTTTGACGGTAATAGAATTGCCATTTACGGACCGGCTTCATACAGATGGATTGTTAATCTGTTCGGAACGGTTCTTGCCGGAAAAGATGCGGCACTTGTCGATTTTTTTATTCCGCATGATATCAGATTTAAAATGATTGAGAAAATAGATGCGGATTATGTGCTTTGTTCTACAAACCAGTATATTTTATCAGACGCCAATGGAATAATTATTAATGGTGCTGAAAATGATAATGTTGATGGACTGACATATAATGCGGATGATGTAAAAGAAGGAAATATTTTATTATTTACGGCAGGTGAAAACGAGTGTGACAAAGCGGTTGTTCTTACTTTAGATAATATAATGAGTGCCATTAGTTATATAAATGCCCATTGCAACTGCACTGAAGATGATAGGGTTCTGGCACAGATTGAATTAAGTAAAATATTTGGATTGTTATACTGCCTTATATGGCCGCTAAGCTGTGGTGCATGTATATGTGTCGGAAGAGGACTGAGGCATATAGATGCTGACACATACTATTATGATGCAACTATTCTTCCGGCCAATCCATCAATGGCTGAGTATCTGAAGAAGATAAAAGGATTCAATGACAATTTGAAAAATATAATAATAGGTGGTGCACCATGTCCGTATCATCTGTATGAATGCCTCAGAGACAGAGATATTAATGTAAGTTCTGTATATGGAACATCTGAAAGTACAGGCTGTATTGCAATTAATTATGATGAGGATGGTTCATATGAGCCGTTTGCGGATAATACGCTTAAACTTTCTGATGATGGTGAAATTCTTCTAAGTGGCGGATGTGTCATGAAGGGATATTATAATGATGAGGTACAGACAGAAAGAAAGTTAAAAGGCGGTTATCTTCATACTGGAGATTATGGAAGAATTAACAGCAGTGGAAGACTTGTTATTACAAAGAGAAATCCGGCAATTATCAGTCTTCCTACAGGTGAAAAAATATGCAGAAATGTCATAAACAGAGAAATAGAATCAATTAATGGAATTGCAGAAAGCTATATAATGTTTTATGATGAGAAGCTGATTGCGGTAATATCTGCTATCGACAAAAGTGAAAAAGTTGACAGATTTAAGCGTAAGATAGACAAGTATAATGATAAGAAAGGCTACAGATGGGAAATACAAAAGGTTGTTCTTCTTGATATGAAACTGCCAAGAAAGGATGATGGCAGTGTTGATGAAGAGGCTCTTGAGAAAGTGATAGATGAAGCTTAAGATTTTTCTCTTTTTGCCGATATAACATTCATGTAGATACAATATGACAGTTATTTGTTATATTTTAAGAAGAATAAAGGAGAGTTATAATCATGGAAGATTTACGTACACAGCAGATAGAAGCACTTGAGGTGGCAGTTCCATACTGTGCAAAGATAAGCAATGCATTAAATAATCTTATGGAAGAGCTTAACGGTCACAGACAGCCGGATACGGATGAATATATGAAGAGCACATTGAACGGGCTTAACTGGATTGTTGAAGTGTATAATGGAACAAAAGATCTTATCAATAAAGACAGTGTAGTAATTAACAAAGAAGAGGTAAATAAGAGCGTTTTAGCACTTAATGCAGCCAATAATGCTAATGATGATGCTGCGAGAGTTGAGGCTCTTAAAGGACTTAAAGCTTTTGTTGATACATTTTCTGCACAGGCTGGGAAAGTTATATCACAAAAATAAAATATAAGTAATAAAGTATTTGAAATGTTTTATTGTTTGTGATAATATTATAGAAAAGCCCCAAAGGATGTTTTATGAGATTATTGATAGATAGAAAAGATTTGGAATTACTACTTGAGAAAGATAGAGAGTATATTGGTAATAATGTTGGAATTGATACGATGATAGCGGCA
The DNA here is from genome assembly GCF_014287955.1 of Lachnospira hominis (ex Liu et al. 2021). GTDB lineage: Bacteria > Bacillota > Clostridia > Lachnospirales > Lachnospiraceae > Lachnospira > Lachnospira hominis. The sequence goes on from NZ_JACOPD010000009.1 coordinate 47,543, forward strand.
ATATCATTTTTGTTGTCAGTATTTACAGCAAATTATAGTGATTTGCTGGGAATATCAGGTATAGTGCTGAAAACAGTTTTCTGTATTATAGGAGTGGTTTACTTTATTAAAACAGTTTGGGATATTTTTAATATGATAAAAAATAAATACAATCACAAAGTTTTGTTTGAAAAAATTGAAGGGCTTGATATGATACAGCATAATCACTCACTTATAGTCATAAAAGATTCTTTTAGTGGAATAAAAGAAAGATATTTGCTTTATTATGATGAAAAATGGGATTGTAAACTTTTTTTGAATTATAAAACACAAGATAGAAATAATGAAGATGTTATAGTTGATAATGTTTCAGCTGATTTGGGAGTTGATAAGGCTGACATTAAATGTAGTTATGTGACATCAAGAATTCAGGAAAAATATTCTGTTAGTCATAATGAGAATAGGATATATAATCATCGCCTTTATGAAGTCAGGATTAGTGAATTTCCGGAAAATGAAAAAAATGATGATTTTATTGTTAATAAAAGACATTATTATTGGATGACTTTGTCTGATATGCAGCATGATGAAAATATAATTAAAAAGAATATGGAAGTCGTTGATTTTGTAAAAGAGACGATATAAAAATAGGTGGCTATCGCATGACAGCCACTTATTTCTTGTGTGGAATTTCAAAAACTCTTCATAAAGAGTTCATATACTAACAATAATCATTAAACATCATTCCGCTGTAAGCAGAAAGATTATATGGGTCGTTAAAAGCATATTTTGGATTTTTGTATGCAACGATTTTGTTGTTTACATAATTCATAGGATTGGTTGAGATATCCTCTGCTTTTTTCATAAGGGCTGCTTTGAAGTTATTAAGCTCATTAAAAATATTATCAATTGTGCCATTGTGTGCAGATTCTATCACAGTCTGTCTGTCAACACTGACAGAGCCGTCATCTTCGACTTTTAAGCCATTATTATTTAAAGTGGTTCTGTATTTCGATGCTATTCTTGAAAATTCCAGCTTTAATCGGTCATTTCCCTCAAAAATTTTATTATTGTCGCTTTCTGTGACATTGACAAGACCATTGTAACCTGATATTAACTCGTCAATGCTGTCTGCAATGGAATTGTCGTCAGTGCTGAGACTGAGTGTTACAGGTTCGTCGGTTGTCTGTTTTAATTTGACGGAAAATGTTTTGTTGAGCATAAATTCATTGGAAGGTGAATACTGCTCGCTGCCATTCACAGAAAAAATTGCATTATAAGGATAGCTGCTTACCCGGTCCATGCCGAGAGTATTTATAAGCTCACTGTTATCGGATTTTATGCTGAAAATAGTCGAATGAATACCTGATATTCCTGTTGCATCAGATGTTATTACAAGTCCCTTGTTCTCAAGGCTGTCAGTCTTTACTTCGCAATTAAGGCCGATGTTGGAACGATTAATGAGACGTGCAATTTTATTTTCAACATCATCATTATTTTCATCTTCTGATACGTTAAATTCAAATTCATATGTAAGGTTATTGATATTTAAATCAAAAGAATATGTTCCCGGCTTTAAAAGCTTCTGGTTAGGCTGCAAAAAATTTCCGGTGTTTACCTGATGGGTTGCAAGCTGGCTGACACTTATTTCAAGCGGTTCACAATCAGATGATGAATCTCCTATAAATTCAGCCGAAACAGCTTCCGGGTTGCTTGAAGATGCCGATTTTTTGAATGTCATCTCGCCACTTTTATCATCTGATAAATCTTTTGCAATATAACAAAGCTGTCTTGCATGCTCTTTTAAATCTATGGCATATTTTTGTGCGGCAACGGAGAAATCAACCTTATATGTAGGTGTCTGACTGTTGGTTTTTAAAACTCTGCCATATGAATTCTTTAACTGGTTTTTTGTATGGGTATCATATTTAGAATTAGATTTCCAGCCATATTGGGAAATATAATAGCTGTATGCACTGCTAATCATCAACAGTCACCTCCTTGTCTGCTAATAATAATATATATATATGAGATTATGGAAAATCCGTTTTCCAAAAAATTCTTTAATATATTATATAGTATTAATCGGGACAGGGCAACAAAAACTTAATAGTAAATTTTTATTATTTACTTGATTTTTGGGATAATATGATGTATTTTATATGAAGCAGGATGAGAAAACATAAAAAAAGTGTTGACGCACTCTTGAATACTGTGCTATATTAGACTGGCTATGGAAGCGGTCTTTTTTTTATGCCTAAAAAAAGCCAATTGGTGTATTTAATACACCTGCAAAAAAACTAGAAAAAATTGGAGGTGGAAGTTGTGCGCGTTAAGATAACATTGGCATGTACAGAATGTAAACAGCGTAATTACAACATGACAAAGGATAAGAAAACACATCCTGACAGAATGGAAACAAAGAAGTATTGCAAGTTCTGTAAGTCACACACATTACACAAGGAAACAAAGTAAACCAGCACAGTGAGGTAGAGACAATGGGTGAAACTGTTAAAGAGACAAAACAGAAGAAAAACTGGTTCAAAGGTCTTAAAGCAGAGTTTAAAAAAATCATCTGGCCTGACCGTAAGTCCCTTACAAAAGAGACAGTTGCTGTTGTAGCTGCATCCGTATTATTAGGTGTAATAATAGCAATTGTGGATTTTATCGCACGTATTGGTATTGAATTCTTAGTAAAGTAAGGAAAAGGTGATTAAATGGACGAAGCAAAATGGTATGTAGTGCATACTTATTCCGGTTACGAGAATAAAGTCAAGGTAGACATTGAGAAGACTGTGGTAAACAGAAATCTTGAAGACCAGATTCTTGAAGTGGTTGTACCGCTTGAGACTGTTGTTGAAGTTAAGAACGGCTCAAAAAAGTCTGCTCAGAAAAAAATGTTTCCTGGCTATGTTTTAATCAACATGGTTATGAATGATGACAGCTGGTATGTAGTTCGTAACACAAGAGGAGTTACGGGATTTGTTGGTCCCGGATCTAAACCAGTACCACTGACCCCTACAGAGATTAAAGCACTTGGTATTGCACTGCCAGGCAGTGAAAACGAGAACAAACCTGTAGTTAAGTTTGACGGTAAAGTCGGCGACCAGGTTATGATTCTTACAGGTGCCTGGGAAGATACTGTTGGGGAAATCACAGGCATTAATGAAGGTAAGCAGTGTCTTACAATTAATGTTGAGATGTTCGGCCGTGAAACTCCGGTCGAGATTGGTTTTACAGATGTAAAACTGATGTAAGAAGGTTCGCATAACGCGGACGTGGGAGACACTTTGTTTATATTGGCAAGTGTCGCCAATTACCACATTTTTATTTAGGAGGTGCCTAAAATGGCAAAGAAAGTAACAGGTTATATCAAATTACAGATTCCTGCTGGTAAGGCAACACCAGCTCCACCGGTTGGTCCTGCACTCGGACAGCACGGTGTAAATATCGTAGAATTTACAAAGCAGTTTAACGCTAAGACAGCTGATCAGGGTGATTTAATCATCCCTGTTGTTATTACAGTATATGCAGATAGAAGTTTTAGTTTCATTACAAAGACTCCTCCTGCTGCAGTTCTTCTTAAGAAAGCTTGCAACATTAAGTCAGGTTCAGGTGTTCCTAACAAGACAAAGGTTGCTACAATTAAGAGAGCAGAAGTTCAGAAGATTGCTGAACTCAAGATGCCTGATTTAAATGCTGCATCAATCGAAGCTGCAACTTCTATGATTGAAGGAACTGCTAAGAGTATGGGTATCGTTGTAGAAGACTAATTCTGCAATGCTACATTTGCCGGGAATCCGGTAATATTTCATATGTATAGTTAAGAGTTGGATATAACTCTTTGTAATCGTAAAACGTGGGAGGAAAGTCAAACCCTTCCGATAATACCACTAGGAGGTTTTTTTATAATGAAAAGAGGAAAGAAATACGTTGAGGCAGCCAAGAAAATTGACCGCCAGACATTATACGAAGCAACAGACGCTATTGCGTTAGTTAAGCAGAGTGCAGTTGCTAAGTTTGACGAAACTATTGAAGCACATATCAGAACAGGTTGTGACGGACGTCATGCTGAACAGCAGATCAGAGGAGCAGTTGTTCTTCCACACGGAACTGGTAAGAAAGTAAGAGTTCTTGTATTTGCTAAGGGTGCTAAGGCTGATGAAGCTGAAGCAGCTGGTGCAGATTTCGTAGGCGGAGAAGAACTTATTCCAAAGATTCAGAACGAAAACTGGTTTGAGTTCGATGTTGTAGTTGCTACACCTGATATGATGGGCGTTGTAGGTCGTCTTGGACGTGTACTCGGACCTAAGGGCTTAATGCCAAACCCTAAGGCTGGTACAGTTACTATGGATGTAACAAAAGCTGTTAATGATATCAAGGCTGGTAAGATTGAGTACAGACTTGATAAGACTAACATCATTCACGTGCCAATTGGTAAGGCTTCATTCACTGAAGACCAGTTAGCGGACAACTTCCAGGCTATTATGGGTGCAATCGTTAAGGCTAAACCATCATCACTTAAAGGTCAGTATTTAAAGAGCATCGCTCTTTCATCTACAATGGGTCCTAGTGCTAAGGTTAACCCTTCTAAGTATGTTGGCTAAAAAATGATTGACAACCGATATATTTGATAGTATACTATCATACGTATGTGACAGCATAAGCTGTTATATAATAAATATTTTGCCTAAGACAGCATGGTCCCGTAAGGGTTAAAGGTAATACGCCTGCCGAGGATGTATACACATTTTAGATGTGTTGATTATGTTTAATCAGTCCTTCTGTCTTGCAAAAGATGGAAGGACTTTTAGATTTTACTAATTCCTTTTGGGCAGAAAAGTGTGCTTTGTGCATACTTTAAAAATCTAACAGGAGGTAATTATTCATGGCAAAGGTAGAACTTAAACAGCCAATCGTAGACGAGATTTCAGGATACTTAAATGACGCAGCAGGCGTTGTATTAGTAAACTATCGCGGCTTAACTGTAGAGCAGGATACACAGCTTCGTAAGCAGTTAAGAGAAGCAGGTGTCGTATACAAGGTTTATAAGAATACTTTAGTTAAGAGAGCAATTGCTGGTACACAGTTCGAAGGAATGACAGAACAGCTTGACGGACCTAATGCAATCGCTATCTGTGCAACAGATGCAACAGCTCCTGCAAGAATTCTTAGCAACTTCGCTAAGACTGCAGATGCACTTGAATTAAAGTGTGGTGTTGTTGAAGGCACATACTATGATGCTGCAGGAATCAATGCAATCGCAAGCATTCCTTCAAGAGACGAACTTCTTTCAAAGTTACTTGGAAGCATGCAGTCACCTATTACAAACTTTGCTCGTGTTATTAAGCAGATCGCTGAAAAGAACGAAGAAGTTGCTTAATTGATTGCGGACATATTAAATTAAGGTTCATTGAAACCAAAAAACAGAATTAAAAAAAAGGAGATTATTACAATGACTACACAGGAAATCATTGAAGTTATTAAGGGTTTATCAGTATTAGAGCTTAACGATTTAGTTAAGGCATGTGAAGAAGAATTCGGCGTTTCTGCAGCAGCAGGCGTTGTAGTTGCAGCAGCAGGTGCTGGTGCAGCAGCAGCTGAGGAGAAGACAGAGTTTGACGTAGAGCTTACAGAAGCTGGTGCAAACAAAGTTAAGGTTATCAAGGTTGTTCGTGAGATTACAGGACTTGGCTTAAAGGAAGCTAAGGAAGTAGTTGATGGTGCTCCTAAGGTTGTTAAAGAAGGTGCTTCTAAGGAAGAAGCTGAAGAAATCCAGAAGAAGCTTGAAGCTGAAGGTGCTAAGGTTACTCTTAAGTAATTATAACCATATTGGATTAATAACTGCATATTGCAGTGCATGTATAGAGGCGGAAGCTCCGGGAAATGCTTGCATTTTCCGGGGCTTTTTCCTTTTTACTAAAATGAAGCGTATATACAGCATATCTGCTGCTTAAAAACTTATAAAAAATTATTGAAATATTGTTGACAGTAATACCATGTTATGGTATTATGGACAATGCACTATTGTGGTATGTTGTGCTTAGTCTTAGCCTGCATACTTATAATGTGAAAAAATTAGGAAAAATAAGCACAAGGGGTGAAAATGTCAATGGAGAAAAACAGAATACGTCCAGTGAAGTCGGGTAAAAGTTTTAGAATGAGCTATTCAAGACAAAAAGAAGTCCTTGAAATGCCTAACCTCATTGAGGTGCAGAAAGATTCTTACCAGTGGTTTTTGGATGAAGGTTTAAAAGAAGTTTTTGATGACATCTCTCCAATTGCAGACTATAATGGTAGACTTAGTCTGGAATTTGTAGATTTCACATTATGTGAAGATGAAGTCAAGTATTCTATTGAAGAGTGTAAGGAAAGAGATGCTACATATGCGGCACCTCTTAAAGTCAGAGTCAGACTCCACAACAAGGAAAGTGAAGACATTAGCGAACATGAGATTTTCATGGGCGATCTTCCTATTATGACAAAGACTGGTACATTCGTAATTAATGGTGCAGAGAGAGTAATTGTAAGCCAGTTAGTTCGTTCACCTGGTATTTATTATGATATACAGAAAGATAAGTATGGTAAGATTTTCCTTTACAGCAGTCAGGTTATTCCAAACCGTGGTGCATGGCTTGAATATGAGACAGATGCTAATGATGTGTTCTATGTAAAGGTTGACAGAAATAAGAAAGTCCCTATCACAGTATTAATCAGAGCACTTGGCTTTGGCACAAATGCTGAGATTATTGATATATTTGGCGAAGAGCCTAAGCTCCTTGCTACTATGGAGAAAGATACTACTACTAATTATCAGGAGGGTATTCTTGAACTCTATAAGAAATTAAGACCTGGTGAACCATTATCAGTTGATAGTGCAGAGTCACTTATTTCAGGAATGTTCTTTGACCCAAGAAGATATGATCTTGCAAAGGTCGGAAGATATAAGTTTAATAAAAAGCTTTCATTTAAATATAGAATAGCAGGACAGATTCTTGCAGATGATGTTGTTGTAGATGGCAAGGTTATTGCTAAAGCCGGTGACAAGCTTGACAGAGAATCTGCACAGATGATTCAGGATGCAGCTGTTCCGGCAGTATTTTTGTCAGTAGAAGTTAAGGGTAATGATGGCACTATTACAAATAAGCGTGTTAAGATCCTTTCTAATATGGCAGTTGATATTACAAAATGGGTTGATATCAGCGATGAAGAAGCAAAAGAACTCGGCGTTAATGAATATGTATTTTATCCTGTATTAAGCCAGATTTTAGCTGAAAACAGTGATATTGAAGATATTAAGGAAGCAATTTCAAAGAATATCGGCGATTTAATTCCTAAACATATCACAGTTGAAGATATTTTAGCTTCAATTAACTACAATATGCATCTTGAGTATGGCGTTGGTTCAAAGGATGATATTGATCACCTTGGAAACAGACGTATTCGTGCTGTAGGTGAACTTTTACAGAATCAGTTCAGAATTGGTATCTCAAGAATGGAACGTGTAGTTCGTGAGAGAATGTCAACACAGGATTTAAGTGGTGTTTCACCTCAGTCACTTATTAATATCAAGCCTGTAACAGCAGCTATTAAGGAATTCTTCGGAAGTTCACAGCTGTCACAGTTCATGGATCAGAATAACCCTCTCGGTGAGCTTACTCACAAGAGAAGACTTTCAGCACTCGGTCCTGGTGGTCTTTCAAGAGACCGTGCAGGTTTCGAGGTTCGAGATGTACATTACACACATTACGGAAGAATGTGTCCGATTGAGACACCTGAAGGACCTAACATCGGTCTTATCAACTCACTTGCTTCTTATGCAAGAATCAATGAGTATGGCTTTGTAGAAGCACCTTACCGTATTGTAGACAAGTCTGACCCTAAGAATCCTAGAGTTACAGATGAAGTGCGTTACTTTACAGCTGATGAGGAAGATGATTACCATGTAGCACAGGCTAATGCTGAGATTGATGAAAATGGTTATTTCGTTAATAACACAGTTTCAGGACGTTACAGAGAAGAAACTTCAGCATTTGATAAGAGTCTTATTGATTTGATGGATGTTTCGCCTAAGATGGTATTCTCAGTTGCTACATCAATGATTCCGTTCCTTCAGAATGATGATGCCAACCGTGCCCTCATGGGTTCAAACATGCAGCGTCAGGCCGTACCACTTCTTACTACAGAAGCTCCTGTAATCGGAACTGGTATTGAAAATAAGGCAGCAATTGACTCTGGTGTATGTGTTGTTGCGGAAGCTGATGGTGAAGTTATTTCAGCAGAATCTAATAAGATTACAGTAAAAGAAGATGATGGCAAAGTTCGTGAATACAAGCTTACTAAGTTTGCACGAAGCAACCAGAGCAACTGTTACAACCAGCGTCCTATCGTATTTAAGGGAGACAGAGTTGTAAAGGGCGATGTTATTGCAGATGGTCCTTCAACTTCTAATGGTGAAATTGCACTTGGTAAGAATCCGTTAATCGGTTTCATGACATGGGAAGGTTACAACTACGAGGATGCTGTACTTCTCAGTGAAAGACTTGTAAGAGATGATGTATATACATCTATCCATATTGAAGAATATGAGACAGAAGCAAGAGATACTAAGCTCGGACCAGAAGAAATCACAAGAGATATTCCTTCAGTTGCTAATGATGCAATTAAGGATCTTGATGAAGATGGTATTATCCGTATCGGTGCAGAAGTTCGTGCCGGTGATGTACTTGTAGGTAAAGTTACTCCTAAGGGAGAGACAGAACTTACAGCAGAAGAGAGACTTCTTCGTGCTATTTTCGGTGAAAAGGCAAGAGAAGTAAGAGATACATCACTCAAAGTACCTCATGGTGAATACGGTATCGTAGTTGCTGTTAAGACATTTACAAGAGAAAATGGCGATGAGTTAGCACCAGGTGTTAACAAGTCAGTTCGTATTTATATAGCTCAGAAGAGAAAGATTTCAGTTGGTGATAAGATGGCCGGCCGTCATGGTAACAAGGGTGTCGTTTCAAGAGTACTTCCTGTTGAAGATATGCCATTCCTTCCAAATGGACGTCCTTTGGATATCGTCCTTAATCCACTTGGTGTGCCTTCTCGTATGAACATTGGTCAGGTCCTTGAGATTCATTTAAGCCTTGCGGCAAAGGTTCTCGGATTTAATATTTCGACACCTGTATTCGACGGTGCAGACGAGAATGATATCATGGATACACTTGATCTTGCTAATGATTATGCTAACCTTGAATGGGATGAGTTTGCAGCTAAATATAAGAGCCAGCTCGTTCCTGAAGTATTTGATTACCTTGATAAGAATAAGGCTCACAGAGCTGAATGGAAAGGTGTTCAGATTGGACGTGATGGTAAAGTAAGACTTCGTGACGGACGTACAGGTGAATATTTTGATAATCCGGTAACAATCGGATTCATGCATTATCTCAAACTCCATCACCTTGTTGATGATAAGATTCATGCACGTTCAACTGGTCCTTACTCACTTGTTACACAGCAGCCACTTGGTGGTAAAGCACAGTTCGGTGGACAGCGTTTCGGTGAGATGGAGGTTTGGGCCCTCGAGGCTTATGGTGCTTCATATACACTTCAGGAAATTCTTACAGTTAAGTCTGATGACGTCGTAGGACGTGTTAAGACATATGAAGCAATCATTAAGGGTGAAAATATCCCTGAGCCAGGTATTCCTGAATCATTCAAGGTGCTTCTGAAAGAACTTCAGTCTCTTGCACTTGATGTTCGTGTACTTGACCATGACAATAACGAAGTTAAACTTCTTGAGAGTGCAGATTATGAAGTTACAGATTTCAAGAAAGTTCTTGATGACGGTGGATACCACAGAAACAGCAAAGATGATGAGAACGAACTCAAGAGTTCAGGATATATGACTCAGACTGTCGATGATAATGGTGAAGCTCAGTACGAAGAGAGCGATGATGATATCGATGAACTTTTCGATGCTGATGAGGATTATGGCGACGGTAATTCAGAGCAGTATTAATTTTAGAAGGGAGCACGAAAATGACAGAAGAATCAAACAAGCAGCCATCAAACAATTCTATGAAGTTTGATAAGATTCAGATAAAACTTGCTTCTCCAGAAAATATCTTAGAATGGTCTCACGGCGAGGTTACCAAGCCGGAGACTATCAACTACAGAACTTTAAAACCGGAACGTGACGGTTTATTCTGTGAAAGAATTTTTGGACCTAGTAAGGACTGGGAATGTCACTGCGGTAAATATAAGAAAATCAAAGATAAAGGTATTGTCTGCGATAAGTGTGGCGTTGAAGTAACAAAGGCAAGTGTGCGTAGAGACCGTATGGGACATATTCACCTTGCAGCTCCTGTTTCACATATCTGGTATTTCAAGGGAATTCCAAGCCGTATGGATTTAATTCTTGATATCGGTCCTAAGAACCTTGAAAAGGTACTGTATTTTGCAGCTTATATTGTGCTTGATCCAGGAACAACAGATATTCCGTTCAAGAAGATTCTTACAGAGCAGGAATACAGAGAACTTTACGACCAGTACGGAAATACATTCCGTGTCGGTATGGGTGCTGAAGCAATTCTTGAACTTTTAAAGAATGTTAATCTTGAAGAAGAGGCAGCAAAACTTAAAGAAGAATTAAGTAATACAACATCTCAGAAGGCAGCAAGACTTATTAAGCGTATTGAGGTTATGGAGGCATTTATCAATGCCGGAACAAAGCCTGAGTGGATGATTCTTACAGAAGTACCTGTAATTCCACCGGATTTAAGACCTATGGTACAGCTTGATGGTGGTAGATTTGCTACATCCGACCTTAATGATTTATATAGAAGAATTATCAACAGAAATAATCGTCTTGCACGTCTTATGGAACTTGGTGCACCGGAGATTATTGTAAGAAACGAAAAGAGAATGCTTCAGGAGGCTGTAGATGCCCTTATTGATAACGGCAGAAGAAATGGTCGTCCTGTAACAGGACCTGGTAACAGAGCATTAAAGTCACTTTCTGACCTGCTTAAAGGTAAGCAGGGACGTTTCCGTCAGAACCTTCTCGGTAAGCGAGTTGACTATTCAGGACGTTCAGTTATCGTAGTAGGACCTGAACTCAAGATTTACCAGTGTGGTCTTCCAAAGGAAATGGCAATCGAGCTTTTCAAGCCATTTGTTATGAGAGAGCTTGTAAGACGCGGTCTTGCAGAAAATATCAAGAAGGCTAAGAAGAGCGTAGAACATCTTGAAAATGATGTTTGGGATGTACTTGAGGATGTAATTAAAGAACATCCGGTTATGCTTAACCGTGCTCCTACACTTCACAGACTTGGTATTCAGGCATTTGAGCCAATCCTTGTAGAAGGTAAGGCTATTAAGCTTCATCCATTGGTTTGTACAGCGTTCAACGCCGATTTCGATGGTGACCAGATGGCCGTGCATCTTCCATTGTCAGTTGAAGCACAGGCAGAGTGTCGTTTTATGCTTTTATCACCAAATAACCTTTTAAAGCCATCTGATGGTGGTCCGGTTGCCGTTCCTTCACAGGATATGGTACTTGGTATTTATTACCTTACACAGGAAAGACCGGGTGCTAAAGGTGAAGGTAAGTATTTTAAGGATATAAGCGAGGCTATTCTTGCATATGAAAATGGAGTAATTACACTTCATTCAAAGATTATGGTTCATGTAACAAGAGAAATCAATGGCGAGAAGGTTTCAGGTAACGTTGAATCAACACTCGGAAGATTTATCTTCAATGAAATTCTTCCACAGGATTTAGGTTATGTTGACAGAACAAAGCCTGAAAACGCACTTGTTCTTGAAGTTGATTTCCATGTAGGTAAGAAGCAGTTAAAGGATATTTTACAGCATGTAATTAACACACACGGAACTACTACAACAGCAGAAGTTCTTGATGATATTAAAGCAACAGGTTATAAGTATTCTACAAGAGCAGCAATGACAGTTTCTATTTCAGAGATGACAGTGCCACCTATTAAGAAAGAACTTATTGCCAATGCAGAAAAGAAAGTTGAACAGATTACACAGAACTATTACAGAGGTCGTTCTACTGACGAAGAACGTCATAAGAATGTAATCAAGGTATGGCAGGAAACTGATGAACGTCTTAAGGATGCTCTTCTTGCCGGTCTTGATAAGTATAACAACATCTTCATGATGGCCGATTCTGGTGCCCGTGGTTCTAACCAGCAGATTAAACAGCTTGCAGGTATGCGTGGTTTGATGGCAGATACATCAGGTAACACTATCGAACTTCCAATCAAGTCAAACTTCCGTGAAGGTCTTGATGTTCTGGAATACTTTATTTCAGCTCATGGTGCCCGTAAAGGTCTTTCAGATACAGCCCTTCGTACAGCCGATTCAGGTTACCTTACACGACGTCTTGTTGACGTTTCACAGGATCTCGTTATTCGTGAAAATGATTGCAGCGTAGGCAGAGCAATACCTGGTATGTACGTTTATGAGTTTGTAAATGAGAAAGCAACAGCAGACAGCGATGCAAAGGCTGATGTTCTTGAATCACTTCAGGAAAGAATTACAGGACGTTTCCTTGCAGAAGATATTGTTGATCCAAAGACAGGTGAGCTTATACTTGGTGCTAACCACCTTGTAACATCTAAGCGTGCAGAAGAAATCATTAAGACAGGTGTTGAACATGTTAAGATAAGAACAATTCTTACATGCCGTTCACATATCGGTGTATGTGCTAAGTGCTATGGTTCTAACATGGCAACAGGTCAGACAGTACAGGTTGGTGAAGCTGTTGGTATTATTGCAGCACAGTCAATCGGTGAGCCTGGTACACAGCTTACTATGAGAACTTTCCATACTGGTGGTGTTGCCGGTGATAATATTACACAGGGTCTTCCTAGAGTAGAAGAACTTTTCGAGGCAAGAAAGCCAAAGACACTTGCTGTACTTGCAGAGTTCGGTGGTGTTGTAAGTTTTGCAAAGACTGATAAGAAGACAGATATTGTTATCACAGATGACGAAGGCAATTCAAAAGCTTATCCAGTATCAAGAGATACAAGAGTAAAAGTTACAGAAGGCCAGATTGTTGCAAAGGGTGAGGAAATTACAGAAGGTTCTGAAAATCCTCATGATATAGTAAGAATTCTTGGTGTACGTGCAGTTCAGGATTACATGATTCGTGAAGTTCAGAAAGTTTACCGTATTCAGGGTGTTGAAATCAACGATAAACATATCGAACTTATTGTACGCCAGATGTTGAAGAAGATTGTTATTGAATCAGCAGGAGATTCAGATTTCCTTCCTGGTTCACAGGTTGATACAATCGAATTTACAGAGGTTAATGAAAGACTTGAAGAAGAAGGTAAGCAGCCAGCAACAGGAACACCAATTATTCTTGGTATTACTAAGGCATCGCTTGCAACTAATTCATTCATGTCAGCAGCCTCATTCCAGGAGACAACAAAGGTTCTTACTGATGCCGCTATTAATGGCAAGGTTGACCCACTTATCGGTCTCAAGGAAAATGTTATCATCGGTAAACTTATCCCTGCCGGTACAGGAATGAAGAGATATCAGGATATCAAACTTGATACAGGTCTTGTATATGATGAGGAGCAGGAAGCATTAGATGAGCAGGAAGAAGAGCTTGAAAATGCAGCCGCAGTTGATACAGATGACAACGAAGAAATCAATATCACAGAAGAAACTGTTACAGAGACAGAAGAATAATAAATAATGACATTGGCAGCCGGGCATGATAAGTGTCCGGCTGTTTGTTAGTCTGCCTATATAAAATATTAAAAAATGCTTGACACTTATCATATCAGATTATATAATAATAAAGCGTGCGAATGTGACATGCTGTTTTTTTGTGTGTCAGATTAGCATTTTTTATTCAGACTATACTGAATATGCAACCAACAATTATTCTAATTCCGGGAGGTGAAAAAGGAATGCCTACATTTAACCAGTTAGTAAGACAGGGAAGAAAATCTGCTGTTAAGAAGTCTACAGCACCAGCTCTTCAGAAGGGTTATAACTCTCTTCAGAAGAAGGCTACAGACGTATCTGCACCACAGAAGAGAGGTGTATGTACAGCTGTTAAGACTGCAACACCAAAGAAGCCTAACTCAGCTCTTAGAAAGATTGCCAGAGTTCGTCTTTCAAATGGTATCGAAGTTACATCTTATATTCCAGGTGAAGGCCACAATCTTCAGGAACATAGCGTTGTTCTTATCAGAGGTGGTAGAGTAAAGGATTTACCAGGTACAAGATATCACATCATCAGAGGTACACTTGATACTGCAGGTGTAGCTAAGAGAAGACAGGCCCGTTCTAAGTACGGTGCTAAGAGACCTAAGGACGCTAAGTAATTAGAATCCTATAATTTGCTTTGTAAAAGCACAGATTTATTCACATTAATATTTAAATTTAGTGCCGGAGTTAGATTAATCCGAAGGTTGCAGGTTTAATATATACTTAAGCACGAACACATAAAATATTTGTGAGTACCGATGAATTAATGAAAAGCTGCAAAATAGCTTTATAATGGCAATATTTGTTATTATAATGACTATTTTTGGCAACACTATGTTAAGGAGGGAAGAACCGTGCCACGTAAAGGACATACTCAGAAAAGAGATGTATTAGCAGATCCTATTTACAATAATAAAGTGGTTACTAAGCTTATCAACAACATTATGCTTGATGGTAAGAGAGGAGTAGCACAGAAGATTGTATACGGAGCATTTGACAGAGTCGCAGCTAAGACTGAAAGACCTGCTATTGAAGTATTTGAAGAGGCTATGAACAACATCATGCCAGTTCTCGAAGTAAAGGCTAGACGTATCGGTGGTGCCACATATCAGGTACCTATCGAAGTAAAGCCAGATAGAAGACAGGCTTTAGCTCTTCGTTGGATGACTTCATACTCTCGTGCAAGAGGCGAGAAGACTATGGAAGAAAGACTCGCTAACGAGATTCTTGATGCTGCTAATAATACAGGAGCTTCTGTAAAGAAGAAAGAAGATATGCACAAGATGGCAGAAGCAAACAAGGCTTTTGCTCATTACAGATTCTAATAATAATAGGAGGAATTACCGATGGCTGGAAGAGAATATCCATTGGAGAGAACCAGAAATATTGGTATTATGGCTCATATTGATGCTGGTAAGACAACATTAACAGAGCGTATCCTTTATTATACTGGTGTAAACCACAAGATTGGTGATACTCATGAAGGTACTGCTACTATGGACTGGATGGCCCAGGAGCAGGAAAGAGGTATTACAATCACTTCAGCTGCTACAACATGTCACTGGACACCTGAAAAAGAAGGTAAGCCAGATAAGACACAGCCAGAATATCGTATTAACATTATCGATACTCCGGGTCACGTTGACTTCACTGTAGAAGTTGAGCGTTCTCTTAGAGTACTTGATGGTGCTGTAGGTGTATTCGATGCCCAGAACGGCGTTGAACCACAGTCAGAGAACGTATGGCGTCAGGCTGATAAGTATAATGTTCCACGTATGGCTTTCATGAACAAGATGGATAAGATGGGTGCAGATTTCTTTGGATCATGCAATCAGCTTATTACAAAACTTGGAAAGAATCCAGTTCTTGTACAGATTCCTATCGGAAAAGAAGATGATTTCCAGGGAATCATCGACTTATTCGAGATGAAAGCATACATTTTCAACGGAGATAAGGGTGATGATATTCAGGTAGGCGAGATTCCTGCAGATTTACAGGATCAGGCTCAGGAATATCATGACAAGCTCGTAGAGCAGTGTGCTGAACTTGATGAAGACCTTATGGAGAAGTTCTTTAATGATGAGGAACTTACAATTCCAGAGTTAAAGGCTGCTTTAAGAAAAGGTACAATTGAAGGTACAGCTATTCCTTGTCTTTGCGGTACAGCTTACAAGAATAAGGGTGTTCAGAAACTTCTTGATGCAGTTATCGAATATATGCCAGCTCCTACAGATATCCCAGATATCACAGGTGTTGACGAGGACGGTAACGAAGTTACAAGAAAGTCTTCAGATGAAGAGCCATTCTCAGCTCTTGCATTCAAGATTATGACAGACCCATTCGTTGGTAAGTTAGCATTCTTCAGAGTTTATTCAGGTACATTAAACGCAGGTTCATATGTACTTAACTCTAATAAGAATAAGAAAGAAAGAGTTGGCCGTATCCTTCAGATGCATGCCAACCAGAGAAAAGAAATTGAAAAGGTTTACTCAGGAGATATTGCTGCTGCAGTAGGTCTTAAAGTTACAGTAACAGGTGATACTATCTGTGATGAAGCACATCCAGTTATCTTAGAGTCTATGGAGTTCCCAGAGCCAGTTATCGAGCTTGCTATCGAACCTAAGACAAAGAATGACCAGGGTAAGATGGGTGAAGCTTTAGCAAAGCTTGCTGAAGAAGATCCTACATTCCGTGCTCATACAGATCAGGAGACAGGTCAGACAATCATCGCTGGTATGGGTGAGCTTCACCTTGATATCATCGTTGACAGACTTCTTCGTGAGTTTAAGGTAGAGGCTAACGTAGGTGCACCTCAGGTTGCTTACAGAGAATGCTTTACTAAGGCAGTTGATGTTGATAGTAAGTATGCTAAGCAGTCAGGTGGTCGTGGTCAGTATGGTCACTGTAAAGTACGTTTCTCACCACTTGAAGCTAACGTTGATAAGTTTGATGTTGAGACTAAGAATACAGTATTAATTAACGAACCTCCAGTACTCTTCTGCGAGTCTTCAGTAGTTGGTGGTGCTATTCCTAAGGAATATATCCCTTCAGTTGCTGATGGTATCAGAGAAGCTGCTAATTCAGGTATCTTAGCTGGATTCCCAGTTCTCGGACTTAGAGCAGATATCTACGATGGTTCATACCATGAAGTCGATTCTTCAGAAATGGCATTCCATATCGCTGGTTCTATGGCATTCAAGGATGCTATGGCTAAGGCAGCTCCAGCCCTTCTTGAGCCTATCATGAAGGTTGAAGTTACAATGCCGGAAGAATACATGGGTGATGTAATCGGTGATATCAACTCACGTAGAGGACGTATCGAAGGTATGGAAGATATCAGTGGTGGTAAGATGATTAAAGCATTCGTTCCACTTTCAGAGATGTTTGGTTATGCTACAGACCTTCGTTCTAAGACACAGGGTCGTGGTAACTACTCTATGTTCTTCGATAAATATGAACAGGCTCCTAAGTCAGTTCAGGATAAAGTTATTGCTTCAAGAAGCAAGTAATCAAGCTTTATATAGTTAATATAAAAATATAGTTGAAAAATATTTCAAAATGAAATATAATAGATTTCAGCTATGAGAAAACCATTAAGGTTATAAATTTAAGGAGGATTTTAAACAATGGCAAAGGCTAAATTTGAAAGAACTAAACCACATTGTAACATTGGTACTATTGGTCACGTAGATCATGGTAAGACAACACTTACAGCTGCAATTACAAAGACTCTTCATGAGAGACTTGGTACAGGTGAAGCTGTTGCTTTCGAGAATATTGATAAGGCACCAGAAGAAAGAGAAAGAGGTATCACAATCTCTACAGCTCACGTTGAGTATGAGACAGAGAAGAGACATTATGCACACGTTGACTGTCCAGGACATGCTGACTACGTTAAGAACATGATCACTGGTGCAGCTCAGATGGATGCTGGTATCCTCGTTGTTGCTGCTACTGATGGTGTTATGGCTCAGACAAGAGAACATATCCTTCTTGCTCGTCAGGTAGGTGTTCCATATATCGTTGTATTCATGAACAAGTGTGATATGGTTGACGATCCAGAACTTCTTGAACTCGTTGATATGGAAATCAGAGAACTCCTTAACGAGTATGGTTTCCCAGGAGATGATACACCAATCATCCAGGGTTCAGCTCTTAAGGCTCTTGAAGATCCTAACAGCGAATGGGGTGACAAGATTCTTGAACTTATGCATACAATTGATGAGTATGTTCCAGATCCAGTAAGAGATACAGATAAGCCATTCCTTATGCCAGTAGAAGACGTATTCTCTATCACAGGCCGTGGTACAGTTGCTACAGGTAGAGTAGAGAGAGGTGTTCTCCACATTAATGAGGAAGTTGAAATCGTTGGTATTACAGATGAAATCCGTAAGGTAGTTGTTACAGGTATCGAAATGTTCCGTAAGCTCCTTGACGAGGCTATGCCTGGTGATAACATCGGTGCTCTTCTTAGAGGTGTTCAGAGAGATGAAATCGAAAGAGGACAGGTTCTTTGTAAACCAGGTTCAGTTACACCACACAAGAAGTTTACAGCTCAGGTTTACGTATTAACAAAGGACGAAGGTGGTCGTCATACACCATTCTTCAACAACTACAGACCACAGTTCTACTTCAGAACAACTGATGTTACTGGTGTTTGCGAACTTCCAGCTGGTACAGAAATGTGCATGCCTGGTGATAACGTAGAAATGACAGTTGAACTTATCCACAGAGTAGCTATGGAGCAGGGTCTCCGTTTCGCTATCCGTGAAGGTGGACGTACAGTAGGTTCAGGTGCTGTTGCTACAATCATTGAGTAATCATAGCTTGATATAATTAATTGCCCGGGAGACTTTGTCTCTCGGGTTTTTTTATATTTAATAATATATATTTTATACATTGAAAATAACATTGATATGATGTATAATGCAGTTACTATAAAAAGTGAGTATAAAAATATAGTGACGGAGGTGCCTATGAAGATAAATTCAGAAGCCAGATTTACTACATTTGAGGCAGTCAGCATGATTGTTGGAAACAGTATCGGAACGGGAATAATTGCAGTTCCGTATCTTGCGACAAAGAATAGCATGCTTGATGTTGTGTGGATGGTGGTAATCGCATATTGTATCAATGTTATTCTTCATTTAATAATAGCGGAGCTTTCATACAATAATGGAGGTGTCCAGCTTGTAAAGAGCTTTGAGGGTGAACTTTTTCACGGAAAGATGAAAAAGGTATTCAGCTGGATTATATTTGCGGTATACGGGATTGCAATTATGATAGGCATAAGCGGCAATATTAACGGCGGTGCACAGATTTTTGTTAACTGGTTTGGTATTCCGTTTGCGGCTGCACAGGTTATATATTATGTAATTGCAGGAATAGTAGTTTTTATCGGAATGAAAGCAGTCGGAATAGCACAGAAGTATGCAGTAATTCTTCTTATGGGAATTGTTGCAGTTATGACTGTGGCTACATTTATGCATCCGCTTAATTCATTTTACACAGCTGATTTTCATTGGAATAATCTTCTGGCATTATACAGCATGGTTGTGTTTGCAACATCAGCCAATCAGGCAGTTATACAGGTCGTAAAGGGGCTTGATGGTGATGCAAAAAAGATTCGCAAATCTATTTTTATAGGATTTGCACTTTCATCTGTTTTTGTACTTGTTGTAACCATGTCTGTACTTATGGGAACAAAAGGAACACTTGACAAAGAACTTGCATATATGCAGCTTGGAGAAAGTATTGGCAGCTGGGCTATGATTCTTGCGGGAATATTTTCATTATTTGCACTTCTGACTACTTTCTGGTCTAATACACTGGCATTAAGAGATGTTGTGCATGAGCAGACAGGCATAGGCAACAGAGTGAGCTGGCTTGCAGCTACTATTCCGTGTATTTTATTTGCGATATTTGGCGTTAACAGTTTTATTATTTTGACGAGAATTATGAGCGGCGTTGTGGTACTTGTAAGTATCATGCTCGTTCTTACATACGGAAAGTCAAGAAAGAAAGCAGGAAGCAGCCCTATCTGCGGTGTCGTTGGAACAGTTCCGTTTCAGGTGCTTATGGTTGTATCAACTGTTATTTCAGCAATAGGTGCTTTGATTCCGTTAAGTTAAGGAGGAATGAGATATGTTTTGCGGTGATGGATTCAGACAGAAAGACGAAGAGACTTTTTTGCTGGAAATTCCTGAAAACAGGGATTATAAGATATTGCAGCTTACAGATTTGCATCTCGGATTTGGATTATTTTCGCATAAAAAAGATAAGATGGCACTTGATGCCGTAACAAAGATAATTAATAGAACTTCACCTGACCTTATTGTTTTTACGGGAGATACAATATTTCCGTTTTTACTAAAGGCGGGTACTATGAACAATAAAAAGCAGGCGGAGAGATTTATAAGGTTTATAGATAGGTTTAAGATTCCTTATACACTTGTGTTTGGCAATCATGACTGTGAGATGGGTGCAAAATGTGGTCGTGAGCAGCTTGCAGATGTTTTTACAAAAGGAAAATATTGTATCTTTTCAAAAGGAAGAAAAGATATATTTGGCGTTGGCAATTTCTTTATAAATCTTACTGACAAACAGGAAAATGTGCTTATGCCGCTTGTTATGCTTGATTCCAATATGTATGGCGACGGCTGGTTTTTCAGCGGATTTGACTGTATACATGAGGACCAGACTGAGTGGTGCATGAACAGATTAAGCAAACTGAAAAAAATAAATCCGGATATAAAAGCGATGGCATTTTTCCATATGCCTGTGAGGGAATTTAAGGAAGCTTACGAGAAGATGAAGCTTGGAGATAAAAGTGTAGTCTATGAGCACGGAAGCATAGCCGAAAAAGATGAATATTTTGGTATATCATATAAAAATGGTGACTTTTTTAAAAAGGCTGTGGAAAACGGCATCATAAAATGGATGTTTTGTGGACATGACCACCTTAATACACTGTCGTTGACATATAAAGGGATACGGCTGACATATGGAATGTCTATAGACTGTCTTGGCTATAATGGCATATCAAAAAGCTATATACAGCGTGGAGGAACACTTATTACAAGAAAAATTGATGGAAGAGTTGATATAAAGATGATTCCGCTTACAAGAACAGTTTCAACAAGAGTCAGAGGGGAAAGTAAAAATCAACAATATTAAAAATAATAAAGGAGCAGTCATGAAAAGCACATTAATAAAAGACACAACAAAATCAGAAAGAATCCAGCTTGTGAAGCAGTGGGAAGAGACAGAAGGATGCGAGAGCAGCGGGATTGATCTGCTTGAATTTTTCAGGGATTATATAGACGGAGTTAAAGAAATCGCGGAAGTTAATGCGGAGTTTAACGCAAGATATATATCTGAGATTCCTGATGAAGATTCAGGTATGAGTTGTGGAATGGGAATGAGAAGATGATATATGTAAGAGATTTATTAAAACTTGATACATTCAAAGACTTTGAGCTTGTAAGCGGTGAGAATGGTCTTGACAGAGGCGTTTCATGGCCAAATGTTGCACAGACTGTAAGTATAAGAGAATGGCTTGTCGGAGGAGATGTTATTCTTATGAGTGGCGTAGGCTTAAAGATAACAGATGAATTTCTTACGGATATAGTAATACAGGCGGCGGATGGAAGAGCAGCATGTATTATTATGCTTATTAATCCTGAGCATATAGCATCAATTCCACAGGCTGCGATAGACGAGGCTGTGAAAAGAGGCTTTGCGGTTTTTGCGGCACCGTGGGAGACAAAGCTTTCAAGGGTTATAGGAAGTGTATCTATGCTTGTATCCAATGACAGGCTTGAAGAACGCATGCATAGTGAATTTCTTGACAGACTTTTATCAGGTGAGATAAATCATGACGATTCGGCATATCGCCAATCTATGGAAAAATATGGATTGCTTGGAAAAAAAGCCGTGGCAGTTATTGATTATAAATTTGATGAAAAATATCTACAGACAGAGAATCAGGCATATCATAATGACCGTGTTATGCGGAAAATGATAAGTCTTTTTGAGCGGTATTTTGGAAAGATTAACTATCTTAATCAATATAACCGGCAGGCTTTTATTATCTCCGCTGATAATACAGAAGAAAAAGATATTGTAAATACTATACGTACAATATATAACATATTTATAAAGGAAAATAAACATGTACATGTGCGTATAGGTATAGGTGAGATTGCACAGGGGTTAGAAGGATTAAAGAAAAGTTATGACCAGTCAAGAATTGCAAGAAAGACAATAAACAAAAGCGGAGTAATGTTTTATAAAGAACTTGGGATATATCAGCTTTTATTTTACATTGATGACACATCAAAAATAGATGATTATGTAAAAGAAATTCTTAATCCGCTTTTTATTTATGATAAGAAGAACAATCAGAATCTTATAGATACGCTGAGAGAATATTTAAAGTGCGGACAGAATGTTTCGCAGGCATCACAGAATCTTTATATACACAGAAATACTATGATAAAAAGAGTTGAAAAAATTGAAGAGCAGCTTGGCTGCTCTATAAAGAATGCTGAAGTTACCAATCAGCTTTATAATGCAGTAAAGATATATGATTTATTTTTAAAAAAATAGAGTCATAAAAACACAAATGATAAAGAAGATGATGGTTGATGTGCATATTGTGCATTAAAAGAGGCAAAATATATGCAGTATGCACATTGAAAATTACTATATAAAATAGTATTATTCAGACATCAAGAGACAACGGAGTCCCTATAAAGGACACGTTGTCTCTTTTTTTACGCAGGCAACGAGCTAAAGTCCGTAATTGCACGGAAATTTGGCGACTGCAGCGATAGCCAGAGAGATTCGTTTTATCATAAAAAGTATTCAAGCCGGCAAGAACTTGATGATTTAACGGATTCAGATTAATTGAGGAGATGAATTAAAATGGAAAATGAAAAATCACCATTGACGGTAGGCATTAACCAGAAGATGTCGGTTGGCGAACTTTTATTATTCGCAGTACAGCATCTTATGGGTATAACATTTTTACTTGCAGTTCCGGGAATTATCGGTGCTGCGTGCGGACTTACATCTGCTGATATTGGATATATGGTTCAGTCATGTTTCATAACAGCAGGTCTTGTGACAATACTTCAGTCAATATTTATATTAAAACTTCCGGCAGTTCACGGACCAACGGCAGTATTTATGTCAGCAATACTTACAACAGGTGCTGCATATGGACTTGGAACAGCTTATGGCTCAATGTTAATTGCAGGAATAGTAGTTGCAGTATTATCAATACCTATTGGTAATATTGGTGTAATTGGTAAACTTACAAAAATACTTACATCACCACTTGTATTTGGTACATTAATGTTAATTATTGGTACACAGCTTGCAGAGATTGCAATACCGGGATGTTTCGGAACAGCAGGAACTGCTTATTATCCTTGGGTAAATCTTCTTTCAGCAGTTATAACAATTGTAGTTGCAGCAGGATTTATGCTTTTTGGAAAGAAAGGTCTTATGAAGAGAGGTGCTCTTTTATGGGCAATCATAGTAGGAACAATCTTTTATGCAATATTCGGACACATTGATTTCAGTTCAGTTGCACAGGCAAAACTTGTAGGACTTCCAAAGATTATGCCATATGGTTTTGGTGTGAATGTCGGTGTTGTAATACTTATGCTTCTTGCATATCTTCATTCAGTATCAGAGGCACTTGGAATGTACAGCCTCATCGCAGGCTGGGATGGACAGCAGGTTGATGAACACAGGGCAAACGGTGGTATATTCGGACTTGCAGTCGGCAATATTGTCGGTACACTTGTCGGTGGATGTCCGACAACAACATATCCTGAAAATGTAGGTATTATAAGAGCAACAGGCGTGGGCAGCCGTTTTGCAACACTTGTTATGGGTATAATAGCAATTTTACTTGGTTTCTTCCCTAAGCTTGGTATGCTTATCGCTGTAATACCATCACCTGTGTTAAATGGTGCAACAGTAATTCTTTTCGGTATGATTGCATTCAGTGGAGTACAGCATCTTAAAGATGTTGAGTGGGATGATATGAACGTAATTACAGCAGCAGTTCCTTATATAATTGCAATTGGATGTATGTTCCTTCCTGCAGATTTTACAGCAATGCTTCCATCGGCAGTTCAGAGTATTGTAACACAGCCAATGCTTGTCGGTATTATTTTACTTATAATATTAAATCTTTTAAATAATACACTTCTTCGTCCACTTTTTGAGAAGTCTGAACAATAATGAAGTAATAAAAAAGTTACTGCACAAATATAGAAAATAAAGGAGATTAACAATTATGAAAGCTTATTTTGATAATGTAAGAAAAGATGTTCCTGAGAATATTCATGATATATTTCTTGAAAAGGAGGGAACAGCAGTTATAACAATAGATATGCACGAAGGTCATCTTTCAACAGACCCTGATTGTCCATGCCCTTCTCCAAGAGGAAGACAGATTATAGAACCGCTTAACAAATTCATGGAAGAGGCAAGAGCACTTAACATTCCTATAATTCATGTGCGTTCAGTATTAAGAAAAGGCGGAGTTGATGAAAAACTTAATCCATCAGCATGGAGACTTGTATTTCCTATTACAGTCGGTGAAATTCCTAATATAGCAGAGCATGCAATTGAGGGTACAAAGTGGAATAAATTCTCTATAGATGTACATGACGAAGATTTGATTGTAAGTACAAAAAAGAGACTGAGTGCATTTTATCCTACTGATCTTGAAATGCTTTTAAGAAATATGGGAATAAAAAGAATTGTCCTCACAGGTTGTATGACAGACTGCTGTGTATTAAATACGGCATTTGATGGTGCAAACAGAGATTTCAGAATAGTAGTTCCAAGAGATCTTACAAGAGGTAGTGAACATCTTGAAGAAGCAGCTTTAAGAATCATATCGCTTCATCTTGGACTTGTTGTTGATTCAGCAGAACTTCTTGAAGACTGGAAGGACCAGACAAAATAAAAAGTTTATAAATATTAAGACAAAGGAGTCTGCATAAATATATGCAGGCTTTTTTTGTCATATAGGAGGACAAATTAGCCAGAATCCCTGGCAGAAATGGAGAGAATATGAAAAAAATTAATATTTTAATATTTATCATGCTTATATTTGCATTTATCCTGACCGGATGTTCAGGCAGCAAGGCATCGGGGGTGACAGAGGGTGTAAAAGTAAATAAAGAAGATTTAAAAATTGGTTTTGTACATTATTCCGACCCAAGTGACCAGGGATACACATATACGCATGATAGTTCAACATGGAAAATGGCAGCAGCATTAGGGATAGACAAATCGCAGATTATAAATAAATATAATGTACCTGATACAGCGGAGGCTGCAACTGCATTTCGTGAGCTTGCTGAGGATGGATGTCAGATTATATTTTCAACGTCGCATGGACATGAAGATTACCTGTTAGAGGTTGCTTTCGAGTATCCGAATGTAGTTTTCTGTCATTTCAGCGGCGTTAAAGCTGCATCAAGCGGACTTTCAAATGTTCACAATTATTTTGGCGACATTGCACAGGTGCGTTATCTGTCAGGAGTAGTTGCAGGTCTTACTACAAAAACAAACAAAATCGGATATGTCTGTGCAATGGATTACACAGAAGTAAATAATGGACTTGATGCATATTATCTCGGAGCAAAAAGTGTTAATCCGGATATTGAAGTAAGTGCGACATATCTTAATAAATGGTATGCCCCTGCACTTGAAGGTCAGGCAACAAAATCGCTTATAGATTCAGGATGTGATGTTATAAGCCACCATGCAGATTCAACGGCTGGTGCCGTTACATGTCAGGAAAATGGTGCATTTTTCATACCATACAACAGTGATATGAGCAGTGCAGCACCGAATGCTGTTCTTACTTCTGTAAGATGGGATACATCATCTTATCTGATAATGGTGGTCCAGAATATACTTGACGGAACGCCGTCAAAGATTCCTGCTGACTATACAGGAACGCTTGAAAATGGGATGATTTATCTTGCAGATATAAATTATTCGCTGCTTGATTCTGATACGGCAGAAAAAGTAAAAAATGCAGTGGCGGATGCGGCAGCAGGCTTTGAAAACGGTACTAAACATGTATTTTGTGGTCCACTTTATAATCAAAGTGGAAAAGAGCTTGTAAAAGCAGGAGAAGTCTATATAGAACCCAAATCATCACCTACATTTGGAGAGGTTTTGCAGGGGATAGATATTAAAAAATAAAATTATTACTTTGCAAAGAAAGGCAGAATGGCTATGGAAGTTGTATTAGAGACAAAAAATTTATGCAAATCATTTGGAGCCGTAATGGTTAATGACAAAATAAATCTTACACTTCACAGAGGTGAAATAATGGCGGTTCTGGGTGAAAACGGTTCTGGAAAGACAACGCTTATAAATATGATTGGCGGAATATATTATCCTGACAGCGGTTCAATTTATTATGAAAATAAAAGAGTTGAAATACGTTCACCAAAAGATGCAGACAGGCTTGGAATTGGAGTTGTGCATCAGCATTTTAAGTTAGTTTCTTCTATGGATGCAGTAGAAAATATTGAGATTGCCCTTTCGGATAAAGAATATAAAAATAAAGCAGATATCCGTAAGAGAATAACTGATGTGGCAAAAAAGTATGGATTTACAGTAAATCCGGACAAAAAAATATGCGATATGTCAGTTTCCGAAAAACAGACAGTAGAAATAATAAAAGCAATAATAAAAGGTGCTGAGATTCTAATACTTGATGAGCCAACGGCAGTTCTTACACCACAAGAGAGCAGCAGTCTTTTTAATGTAATCCGCTCAATGAAAAAAGACGGCAAATCAATAATAATCATTACACATAAATTGCAGGAAGTTCTTGATATTTCTGATAATGTATACATTATGCGTAAAGGACGTTACATAGATACATTAAAGACAAGTGAAACAGACGAAAATGAGCTTGCCTGTAAAATGGTAGGAAAAACAGTCACATTGCAGATTGCACGTACATCTTACGAAAAGAAAAAAACAGTTCTTTCAGTGCACAACATAAGCTGTCTTTCTGATGATAAAACGGTTGGTCTTTCAGATGTTTCATTTGATTTAAAATCAGGAGAAATACTTGGAATTGCGGGAATATCAGGAAGCGGACAGAAAGAACTTTGTGAGTGTATAGACGGCATACGTGAAGTTACATCAGGAAAAATAAAATATTATGCCGAAGAAGGAAATTTTGATATAACCAATAAAAAACCGGAATGGCGAAGAAAAAATAAAACAGGATTTGGATTCGTTCCGGAAGACAGGCTTGGAATGGGACTTATCGCTTCATCGGATATGGTAGATAATATGGTGTTAAAATCATATAAAGATGAAGCCGGTGCATTTTTGCATAGGAAAAAGGCTGCTGATATAGCAAAATATCTTATTAAAAAGCTTGATATTGCAACTCCCGGTATTCATACGCCGGTGAGAATGTTATCCGGGGGCAATGTCCAGAAGGTGCTTCTTGGAAGAGAAATTGAGGCAGGGCGAGATGTGCTTATAGTTTCATATCCGGTGCGTGGTCTTGATATTAATTCATCATATATGATTTACAACCTTCTTGATGAAGAAAGAAAAAGAGGAACAGCAATAATATTTGTAGGAGAAGACCTGGATGTTTTAATGGCATTGTCAGACAGAATCATGGTTATGGCAGACCATAGGATAGCCGGAATTACTGATGCAAGAACAGTTACAAAAGATTATCTGGGTTCACTAATGACAGATACGAAAGGGCAGGTGATATAAAATGGAAAATAAAAAAGAAAAACAACGATTTGCAAGAATAATAAAAAGACCATATATATCGGATGCTCATTCATTGATTATACGTGTGATTGCATTTGTGTTTTCTTTTATTGTGGTAAGTATTCTGCTTTTATGCATGCATTTTAATCCGTTTAATGTATTTGCTGTAATGTTAAAAGGTGCATTTGGAAAAGAATTTCTTATAAGAGAAACAGTAAAGGGAACTATTCCGCTAGTTATAACAGCGACAGGTCTGTCACTTGCATTTAGAATGAAATTCTGGAATATAGGTGGAGAGGGACAGATACTTATAGGTGGCATAGCGGCTACAGCTGTGTCATTTATTTTTGGCAGGTCAATTCCGCAGTGGGTTTTATTATCGCTTATGGCAGCAGCTTCAATTATTATGGCAGGACTGTATGGCATGATACCCGCAGTATTTAAGGCAAAATTTAAGACAAATGAGACACTGCTTACACTTATGTTTAATTATATTGCAACACAGCTGATAGTCATGCTTCAGAATACAAGGAGCTGGCAGGATGCTGCAAATAATTTTCCAAAGGTAAGAATGCTTGACTTTTATAGCAGGCTTCCAAGAGTGTTTGGAGTACATATTGGCTGGATAATTGCACTTGTCATGCTTGTTCTCTATTATTTTTATATACAGAAAACAAAGCATGGATATGAGATTAAAGTTATAGGCGATTCGATGGAGACAGCACGATATGCAGGCATTAACGCATCAAAAGTCATGATACGGACGATGTTTTTGTCGGCAGCGTTATGTGGACTTGCAGGATTTCTTCAGGTTGCAGGAGCAGACGGAACATTGTCAGAATCAACAGCCGGAGGAGTCGGATTTACAGCAATTATGGTTGCTTGGATGGCAGATATGAAACCGGTAAGAATTCTTATAATGTCGGCGTTTATAGCAATTCTTAACCGTGGTGCCGGAAATCTTCAGACGGTATATCTTATTCCATCATCATTTGCCAATATAATGATAGGTATAATACTTTTGTTTATGTTAGGCTGTGAATTTTTCATAAAATACAAAGTTTCATTTTCATTTATGTCAGGAAGGAAATCATCCGCGATAAATGATAAAGGAGGCAGATATGATTATTAATTTTCTTATTGCGGCAGTTCTTGCCGGTGCACCGCTTGTTCTTGCAACAGTTGGCGAAATAATTACAGAAAAATCGGGAAATATTAATCTAGGTGTGGAAGGCACAATGTATATTGGTGCCGTTGCCTCGCTGGCTGGTGCCGTTGCTGCAGAAAAATTAGGTCTGTCAGGTTTTGGGGTGGCAGCAGTATCATTTATTGCAGGAGCGTTAAGCGGTATGATAACGTCAGCACTTTTTGGATTTATGACAATATCGTTGAGAGTAAACCAGAATGTTGTCGGACTTATCATAACAATTATGGGAACAGGCATTGGCAATTTTTTTGGTGAACTTATGGGTCAGGGAGCAGGCGGATATATCAGCGTTACAGATGAAACAAAAGCTGTATTTTCGGGAATACATATTCCGGGTTTATCTTCTGTTCCGGTTATTGGTGAATTACTGTTTTCATACAATGGAATGGTATATTTCTCACTTGCAGCAGCTTTGGCGGCTTTTTTCATAATTAAAAAGACAAAAATTGGATTAAAGCTGACAGCAGTGGGCGAGAACCCATATGCAGCTGATGCGGCAGGTGTTTCAGTGACAAAATACCGCTATATTGCCTCTGTTATTGGAGGTGCTTTGTGTGGACTCGCCGGAATGTATATGTGTATGGTAACAAATTCGGGAGTATGGGTTCATGGCTGCATAAGCGGATATGGCTGGCTTGCTGTTGCTCTTGTGATTTTTTCAGCATGGAATCCGTTAAAATCAATTTTTTGCAGCATAATATTCGGTGCACTTATGATAATGAGGCTTTATATTGCAATTCCGGGGCTTAATCCATTTATATATGATATGTGTCCATATATTGTAACAAGCATAGTTATTATAATTACAAGCATAAGAAAAACAGGAAAAGATCATATTCCTGAATCACTTGGTGAAAATTATTACAGGGAAGAAAGGTGACTGGTCTGATTTAAAAAAATATAAAAAAAAGGAGCTTGACATCTAAAAATATTGACAATACAATAGTTGCATATACAACAATTGGAGGTGCAACTAATGTTAAGAAGAATTTTTTCTTACATGAAACAATATAAAAAATATGCTTATCTGGCATTATTTTGTATTGCTGTTGAAGTGGTACTTGAACTTATGGTTCCGCTTATAATGGCAGATTTAATAGACACCGGAGTGGCTAATGCAGACGAGATGTATATCTATAAGAAAGGTATACAGATGGTCTGCTGTGCTGCTGCGGCTTTATTTTTTGGAATAGGGAGCTCAAGATTTTCTGCACTTGCGGGTCAGGGACTTGGTGCTAATTTAAGAAAGGCTGAATATGAGAAATTACAGTCATATTCATTTACAAATATAGACCATTTCAGGGTATCATCACTTGTTACAAGGCTTACAAGTGATGTTACAAATATTCAGAATTCAGTGTCAACAGGTATGAGACCATTTGGACGAAGCCCTGTTATGCTTATATTTGCCACAGGAATTGCATTCAGCATTAATTCAAAGCTGGCACTTGTATTTTTTGTCGCACTGCCGGTTCTTGCAATTCTGCTTGTTGCAATAATATTGAATGTCCGTCCGCTATATTCAAAGATGCAGTCGGCGATAGATTTGCTTAACAGAACGATTCAGGAAAATCTTACAGCAGTAAGAGTAGTTAAATCATACGTCCGTGGAGATTATGAGACAGCTAAATTTGAAGAGGCGAATCTTAATCTTAAAAATGAATCCGAAAAAGCATTTGGAATTTCAGTACTTAATATGCCATCATTTCAATTTGTAATGTATGGTACAATTCTGGCACTTCTCTTATTCGGAGGCCATCTTGTAAACAGGGGACAGTTAAAAATCGGTGAACTTACAGGTTTTTTAAGTTATGTACTGCTTATACTCAATTCACTTATGATGATGTCCAATGTATTTCTTATGATGACACGTTCCCTTGCGTCTGGTGCAAGAATCGTTGAGGTAATAGATGAAAAAATTGATATGACTGATGAGTCTGCCGAGGATATAAGCGTTGAAAAGGGTGGAATCGAATTTGAAAATGTATGGTTTAAATATAAAAAAGAAGCAAAAGAGTATGTACTTTCTGATGTTTCTTTTAAAATAGAGCCGGGGCAGACAGTCGGAATTATAGGTCAGACAGGTTCTGCGAAGACAACGCTTGTACAGCTTATCCCCAGACTTTATGATGTAACACAAGGAACTGTAAAAATAGATGGTGTTGATGTCAGAAAATATCCTATGAAGCATTTGCGTGATGCAGTTTCAGTTGTTCTTCAGAAAAATACTCTGTTTTCAGGAACAGTGCTTTCAAATTTAAAATGGGGTGATGATAATGCTTCTATGGAAGAAATTGACAAAGCGTGCCACATTGCGTGTGTAGATGAATTCATTGACAGACTGCCTGATGGATACATGACAAAGATTGAACAGGGTGGTGTTAATGTTTCAGGTGGACAGAAACAGAGACTTTGTATTGCAAGAGCAATATTAAAAAAACCTAAGGTGCTTATTCTTGATGATTCAACGAGTGCGGTTGATACTGCGACAGAAGCAAAAATCAGGGAAGGACTTGCTAAGGAACTTCCTGACATGACAAAGATTATAATTGCACAGCGAATTTCATCAGTACGTCATGCAGACCAGATTATTATTCTTGATAAAGGCAGGGTAAACGGAATCGGAACACATGAAAGCCTGCTTGCAGAAAATACGATTTATCAGGAAATATATGAATCCCAGAAGGAAGGAGCTGATTTATAATGGCAAAATATGTAGGATATAAAAGACCAAAAGATACAAAGAAAACGTTAAAACATCTTTTTGCATATCTTGGAATGCACAAATGGGCATTTCTATCCGTAGCGGTCCTTGTGTTTATAAGTGCAGGTGCTAATATAATGGGTACATATCTTATAAAACCAGTTGTCAATAAATTCATTACTCCGGGAGATATGCATGGGCTTTTTAAAGCTGTGGCAGGAATGGGTATCATGTATCTTTGTGGTGCAATGGCGACGCTTTTTTATAACAGGCTTATGGTAAAGACATCTCAGAAAGTAATTCAGGAAATCAGAAAGGATTTATTTAATCATACACAAAAGCTTCCTTTGAAATATTTTGACGCACATACACATGGTGAACTTATGAGCCGTTTCACCAATGATGTAGATACAGTACAGGAGGCTATGAATAATAGTTTTGCAATGATTATCCAGAGTTTCATGATGCTTTTTGGAACAATTACCATGATGATGGTTTTAAGTATAAGACTTTCAATGATAGTAGTCATATTTCTAATCATTATGTTTATCTTTATAAAATACAACGGAAAGCACAGTAAAAAATATTTTAACAGACAGCAGGAAGAACTTGGTAAAATAAATGGTTTTGTTCAGGAAATGACTGCCGGACAGAAAGTGGAAAAAGTATTTAACCATGAAGAAAAAGATTTTGAGGAATTTTGCAGATTAAATGAAAATTTCAGGAAAGAATCAACAAGTGCATTGACATATGCAGGTTTTATGATACCTGTTATAGTCAGTCTTTCATATCTTAATTATGCAGTATCAGCGTGCGTCGGAGGAATATTTACAATAAAAGGAATTATGGATCTTGGAAGTCTTTCTGCATATCTTGTATATGTAAGACAGTCTGCCATGCCGCTTAACCAGTTTACACAGCAGATAAATTTTCTGTTGTCGGCATTGTCAGGTGCTGAGCGTATATTTGACATGATGGATGAAGAACCTGAGATTGATGAGGGAAATATCACATTGTGTAATGTCAGACGTAATGAGGATAATTCACTTAGTGAATGTGAAGAAAAAACAGGAATATTTGCATGGAAAGTGCCTGAAAATGACACATATAAATATATCGAATTAAAGGGTGATGTACGTTTTGATAATGTTGTATTTGGATATACACCCGAAAAAACGATACTTAATAAAATATCGCTTTATGCAAAGCCGGGTCAGAAGATTGCTTTTGTCGGCTCGACAGGTGCAGGAAAGACTACGATTGTCAATCTTATTAATAGATTTTATGAAATATCATCAGGAACAATTTATTATGACGGAATAGATATAAGGCGGATAAAAAAAGATGATTTACGTCATTCACTTTCAATGGTAATACAGGATACACATCTTTTTACAGGCACAATTGCTGATAATATAAGATATGGAAATCTTTTTGCGACAGATGAAGAAGTAAGACAGGCAGCAATAATTGCCAATGCAGATTCATTTATAAAAAGACTGCCTGATGGATACGATACAATGCTTTATTCAGATGGAAGCAATCTTTCACAGGGACAGAGACAGCTCCTTGCGATTGCAAGAGCCGCTGTGTCAAAGCCGCCTGTACTTATTCTTGATGAGGCAACAAGTTCAATTGATACGAGAACAGAGAGACTTATCGAAAAAGGCATGGATGCCATTATGGAGGGCAGGACAGTCTTTGTAATAGCACACAGGCTTTCTACAGTAAGGAATTCCAAGGCAATTATGGTGCTTGAAAAAGGTGAAATTATTGAGCGTGGAAGCCATGAGGAACTGTTGGAGCAAAAAGGAAGATATTACAGATTGTATACAGGGCAGTTTGAACTTGAATAAAATAAGTTATATAATAATGTGGATATAGACAATTGGGTATTGAAGATGCAATATATTAAATATAAAAAGAGGTTTTTACTTTATGAAACATGAAGATATCAAAAATATATTATTTAAAATAGAGCTTTCAAGAAGAAATTTTTTAAGACCGTATTTTATAGAAATAGGTCTCACAGTCGGGCAGGGACAGCCGAGAATTTTAAGGGAGTTATATCTGTCGGGACCGATGAATCAAAGAGAACTTGCAGATGCATGTTTCCTTGATGTGACAACAATGTCAAGAACAATTGACCGGCTTGTTTCTGCCGGCCTGATTGTTCGTGAAAGCAATCCAGAGTGCAGACGTTCATTTATTATATCACTTACAGATAACGGAAGGAAAAAGGCCGAAGATGTAATAGATATATTTGCTATGGCTGACGAAGTATTCTGCGAAAATATAAGTGAAGAAGAACTCGAAAGCTTTTGCAAAACAGCACAAAAGATTGAAAATAATATTATTTGTAAAGCCAGTCAGAAAACTGAGTGAGACTGTCACGTCCGCCACATATATATAATACGTCATCTTTCTGGAAAGTATAATGAGGGTCAACGGTGTTGGAAACAACACCGCTTTTTTCAATTGCAATAATATTCAGGTTAAAACGTGAACGCAGATTGAGATCAATTACACTTTTTCCGATAGCATTGGCAGGAATTTTCATCTTTGAAACATTAATCTGTTCACTAAGCTGTACAAAATCGATTACACTTGAAGTAATGAGACGGTTGGCAAGTCTTATAGCCATATCGCGTTCCGGATATACAACTTCAGCACCGAGTTTTTCAAGAATCTCACCATGTTCAGCACTTTTGGCTTTTGAAATTACATGTGGAATTCCCATTGATACAAGATTAAGAGTTGTAAGTATTGAAGTGTCGAGCTGTTCGCCGATACACACGACAGCAACATCACAATTCTGTATACCAGTGGATTGAAGTGATTTTTTATCTATATTTTTAACGACAAATGCATTTTCAGTATATTCACGAAGCTCTGCAACTTTTTCTTCATCGCAGTCAATTATGAGAATATCATTGCCTTCTTTTGCAAGCTCAATAGCAAGAGCATATCCAAATCTACCGATTCCGACAATTCCGTATGAAGTTGTATTACTTTTTGATTTCTTAAACATAAAATTATAAATCTCCTTGTATCTAAGTTTATGTAGGCTGTGAGCCGTATTCGCATGTTATGGACTGCCAAAGATGCGTCAGTTTTAGCCGACAGATATATTTCCTTCCGGGTAAGAAACACGCTCACCTTTGCTGAAATACCATACTGTTACAATCGTTAGCGGACCTAGGCGACCGGCATACATTATTATAATTGAAAGAAGCTTTGCCCCCATTCCTAACTGCTGAGTTATTCCTGTTGATAATCCTGATGTGCTGAATGCACTTGTTACTTCAAAAAATACATCTATAAAAGAAAGCTCGGGTTGTAAAACAAGCATAATATAAGTTCCGGTAAGAACTATGGCAGCTCCGATAGCTGTTATAATTGCAGCTTTGCTGAAAGCATTTTTTGGAACAGCATAGTGAAAAGCCTTTTCAGATTTGTTTGTAGCTGCAGATTTGATTCCCTGCAATAAAACAAAAAATGTGCTCGTCTTTATACCGCCGCCGGTTGAACCTGGAGATGCACCTATAAACATAAGTATAATCACAACGAGAAGTCCGGCTGATGAAAAGTTACCGAGTGGATATGTTGAAAAACCGGCTGTTCTTGTTGAAAAACTAAGGAAAAAAGCACCAAGCCATGAAATATTTTCAGTTGTCTTAATGAGAAGTGTACCTGAAACAATAAGGAACAGACTCATTGAAATTACAACACGCGAATGCATAGAGAGCTTTTTCCAGTGAAAATGTTTAATTCTTAATTCACGGATTACAAGAAAACCGATACCTCCAAAGAATATGAGCACACAAGTTATAATATTAAGTGTAAAATTATCATAATATCCTGTAAGACTCCGGTAATTGCCAAGAATATCAAATCCGGAATTGTTAAATGCCGCAATTGAGTGGAACAGGCTTATTCCGAGAGCCTCAACGGGCGGATAATCCTTAGAAAATACAATATAACTTAACATGGCACCGACCAGCTCAAAAAAAACTGTTGTCATAAAAATATCGCGGATAAATATAATCATGCCTTTTCCGGAATCAACATTAAGAGCATCACGGATAAGGCTTCGTCCTTTCATATTAACTTTTTTTCCCATGGCAATGATAATTCCGGCACCGATGGCAGTAACACCAAGACCGCCAATCTGAATGAGCATAGCAAGGAAAAATTGTCCAAGAGGAGTAAATGTATCTTTGGCATCAACACTTACAAGTCCGGTTACGCAGACAGCACTTGTTGATGTGTAAAGCGAGTCTATATATTCAAGATGCACGCCCGGTCGTACACTGCATGGCAGCATAAGAAGTATTGAGCCTGTAAGTATTGCAATAGCAAATCCAAGAGCAATAATGCGTGATGTGGATAACTTTTTAAGTAACATGAACATCTGTGTAAAGGTCCTTTCATTTTTGTTTTTAAACAAGTGGTGTCATAACCGGTGTAAAACGTGGTGCAACACTTATATAAAACTTATGAACTTTTTCAATATATGAGTCAGCTTCACTTTTGTTATGACCAAGGAAGTGAAGCTGCTGTTCAAGATAATATCTTAAATAGGTATCTGTCTTAATCTCACCTTTGTGATTGAGAACGTAATCTACAACGGCAGGTTTGATGGCCGATATACTTATTGTTGCAAGCATTGTATATTCCGGTGTCTGTGCATATTCTGAAGAATAGCGGCAGAATACATCGGAGATATGTTCCTGGATAAAACGTCTGTTTTTTGGTTCACCACCGATAAATTCATGAAAAAAATTGCCATATTTTTCATTTGTAATACAAAGATAAAGTTCAAGTGTACTAGAGAACAGGAACAGCGTAAGCTCGTCCATATCAGGAAAATATTCTGCGATAAGTTCATCAAACCTGTCACGGATACTGCTGTATATTATAAGTCCCATCTCGTTTTTATTTTTAAAGTAATAATTCAAAAGTCCAAGATTAGTATTGGCTTTTTCAGAAATCATGCGGGCAGTTGTTTTATGGAATCCATATTCATAAAATAAATCTCTTGCCACAAAAAGAATTCTGTTTTTTGTTTCTTCACCTTTTGACATGATACTCTCCAATTCTTATACTAATTTAGTATTAGTATACCACTGATGATATATGGTGTCAATGATGCATTGTAAAATGAGAACATTGTACTATTTATTGATTACACTTGTAGGACAGCCGTCGAGATATGCCTTGAAATTAGATATGGCAACCGAAACTGAACGCAGTCTTGATGTCTTTGGCAGGTATGCGATATGGTCTGTTATCGTAGCGTTTTCACAGTGAAGGATTCCAAGGTCATGGCGTGGGGGCTCCTCACTTATGACATCAAGACCGGCGGCATAAATTTTGCCTGAATTTAAGGCATTAACGAGGTCATCCTCATTTATAAGACCACCACGGGATGTGTTTATTAATATAACGCCGTCTTTCATTTTAGCAATGCTTTCTTTATTAATAATGTTTTTAGTTGCATCGGTAAGAGGTGTGTGAAGCGATATTACATCCGAGCGTGACAAAACTTGATCAAGACTTACCTGCTCTATAAAATCATATTCGGCACCGGTTTTTAAATGTCTGTTGAAAGAAATAACATTCATACCAAAGCCTTTTGCAATAAGTGCAGCATGATAACCTATTTTTCCAAGACCGATGATGCCGAAAGTCATACCGTTAAGTTCTATCTGGTCACTCAATCCGAACATGTAACGTGGAGATGGATCATTTACCCAGTCATGTGTCTTAACATAGCTGCTGTGAAGTTCAACCTTATGGCATATATCAAGAAGAAGAGCAAATGCAAATTCTGCGATTGTAGAAGCACCATAGGCTGTATTGGTTATCGTAACACCGTATTTGTGTGTAAGTTCAACATCAAATTCCTCATATCCGTGAGCCATTCCGGCCATATATTTAAGCTTTGCATGTTTAATAAAGAAATCCTCAGTGATAAGGTCTTTCCTTAAATAAACGCCGATTACGGCCTCGGTATCTGAATCAATAATATTGCTTATTTCTTCAGATGTAAGAGATTTGTCATAAGTATAAAAATGACATTCAAGACCGGGAATTAATTCAAGCATATGCCATTTTTCCATCATTTCATTAAGAGTTATGTCCAAACTTTTTGGTTTACTTACTAATACCTGTACTTTCATAGCAGTCAGTCCTTTCTTATTTTATATTATTTTATATCAGCAGCAGAAGCTGTTAAAAGCTGTCCATCTGCTTTATATAAAAGAGTTTAAATTATACATGTATAAAAGTCAAGATACTGTTTTAACGCGTTAAAGAAAGTTTTAAAGACAATTAAAATCATATATAACTTAATATAATATGGTGAAAATGGAAAATAACCTAATTATGTTAAATAAAAATCAAAAAACACTAAAGTTGTGTATGAAGTATAAAAATACATATTGACAAAATGATTATACGTGTGTAATATAAGCTCATGCAAAACAAAAGCATAAAACAAAAAAGTGAGGTGATGACATGGAAGCGGGTGAAAGGGTTAATGCACTCGGTACAAAAAAATTATTTCCCTTAATTGTTTCTATGTCGATTCCGGCAATATGCGGCAATATAACAACTGCATTATATAATGTGGTTGACAGATTATTTGTAGGTCAGTTTGTTGGAAGAAATGCATTGGGAGCAATTGGACTTATGTTTCCGTTAAACAATGTAACCTCAGCAATTACCGTTCTTCTTACTATAGGAGGCGGGGCACTTATTTCCTTATCACTTGGAAGAAAAGAAAAAGACAAAGCAGACGAAGCTTTTACGAATATTGTTTCAATGGGAGCCATACTTGCATTTATTGTTACATTATTTTTCTTCATATTCGCCAGTCAGCTTATATCTTTATGTGGAGCGAGGGAAAGTTCAGCACTTCATAATCCGGCGGTTGATTATTTAAGAATTATAGCAATTGGGCAGTTTTTCCAGATTATGAATCTCGGACTTGCAGGAGCAATAAGAGCAGAAGGAAATGTCAGGTATTCGATGGTTGTTTCAATGATAGGAGCACTCCTAAATATTGGTCTGGATGCACTCTTTATCATAGTATTCAATGCAGGATTACAGGGAGCCGCAGCCGCGACAGCTTTAAGCCAGGTTGTGGGAGCCACGGTAAGTGCCTTGTATTTTACAAGGAAAAAAAGTGTACTAAGATGGGCAGGATTAAAAAGTGTCAGATTTAAAAAGATGCTTGAAATTGCAGGTCTTGGTGCAGCACCGGCAGTTTTTCAGGGCTTTGGTCTTGTAAATAATCTCATAACCAATAATTCACTTATGATATATGGTAATAATGAGATGGGAGCCGGCGGAGGAGATTTAGCAATCTCAGCACTGTCAGTAGTAAATACTGTTGAGAGCATTGCACTTATGGTTGTACTGGGAATGAACAATGCAATATCTACAATAATAAGTTACAATTATGGAGCAAAACAGTACAAAAGGACAAGAAATGCAGCATTGATTGGTCAGGCAATTGCATTTGTGATATGCACGGTGGTATGGCTTCTGATGATGATTGTACCGAAAACATTATTTGCAATATTTTCAAGCGGCGATGCCCAACTTGCCGAATATGGAGCAATGGCAATGAGAAAATCAAAGATGTTTATGCTATTCTTGGGATTTCAGACATTGGCTTCGATGTACTTTTCGGCAATAGGAAAACCAAAGGTTGCAACATTTATTTCAATCAGCAGGAACGGATTATTTTTAATTCCGGCATTGTTGATTCTTCCAAGATTTTTGGGACTGAATGGAGTTTTATACAGTTCAAGTGTTTCAGATTTCTGTTCACTTATACTTGTATCAACTATATACATAAATGGAATTTTACAATTGAATAAAAAAGAAAAAGAGGAATATAGCAAAGGCGCTGTTGAATGAAAAAACAACAGGGTCTTTTTTTATACTAATTCAGAAAAGAAAAAAGGAGGAGAAAATTATGCTGAAGTATATTTTAAAAAGACTGGGGTTAGGAATAGTTACCCTGTTTGTTCTTATTACAATAACATTTTTTCTGACAAGACTGATGCCCGGCAATCCGTTTTCATCAGACAATATTTCAGCTACGGCACTTGCACAGCTCAATTCAAAATATGGATTGGATAAGCCGCTTGACCAGCAGTATTTACTGTATATGAAGAATCTCTTACATGGAGATTTGGGAGTGTCTTACAAAAAGACAGGTGTTTCAGTAAATACAATTATTGCACAGGGACTTCCGAATACGGTTTCACTCGGATTAAGTGCATTTGTATTTTCACTTATTGTAGGAGTTGCAATGGGAATATGGATGGCAGCAACGAAAAAAGAATGGGTGAGAGGTATTCTTCTTACCGGAACTACACTTGGTGTAAGTATTCCAAACTTTGTATTTGCGATTCTTTTAATGCTTGTATTTGGTGTTTACCTGAAAGTGCTTCCGGCAACGGGACTTACAACACCGAGACATTATATACTTCCTGTTCTTGCGATGTCGGCATATCCGATTTCACAGATTTCAAGACTTGTACAGTCAAGCTACAGCGAAGCAATGAATCAGGACTATGTGGTAATGGCAAAGGCGAAAGGTCTTAAAAAGAGCACTATTACTTTTAAGCATATTTTGAAAAATGCGATTTTACCTGTAATTACAATCGCAGGTCCAATGATAGCATTCCTTCTTACAGGTAGTTTTGTAATTGAAAATGTATTTGCTATTCCAGGTATCGGACGCGAGTTTGTAAATGCGATTTCCAACAGAGATTATACGATTATTATGGGAATGACAATTTTTATCGGTGCGATGATTATTGTATGCAATCTTCTGGTTGATATTATATCAGCTGTTGTTGATCCTAGAATAAAACTTTCAAAGTAGGAGGTAAGTGCCATGTTAAATAAATCAGAATATTTTGAACCGATAGACCCAGACGAAAAGAATGATGAATTTATCGCCATTGAAAGCAAGAGCTTTTTTAAAGATGTCTGTGAGAGGTTCGTAAAAAATAAAAGAGCAATGATTGCACTTGTAATATTTTTAATAATTGCACTTATGGCAATATTCGGACCGATGATTTCCCCATATTCATATGACGGAATGGATACAGCAATAATGAACCAGCGTCCCAGTGCAGCACACTGGTTTGGAACAGACAGATTCGGAAGAGACCTTTTTACAAGAGTTCTTTATGGTGCAAGAATCAGTCTTATGGTTGGTATTGTTACAGCAGCTATTAATACGATAATCGGTGTTATTTACGGTGGTATCGCAGGATACGTCGGAGGACGTGTTGATATGTGGATGATGAGACTTACGGATATTCTTTATTCAATACCTGAACTTCTCTACATAATCCTCATAATGCTGATATTCGGTTCAAATGTGCGAAGCATTATTATTGGTGTCTGCGTGGCAGGCTGGATTTCAATGGCAAGAATGGTAAGGTCACAGATTATTACATTAAAAGAACAGGAATTTGCACTTGCCGCATTTGTTCTGGGAGCGAATAGCAGAAGGATTTTATTTAAACACCTGATTGTCAATTCACTCGGAACAATTATTGTAACAGTAACACTTATGATACCTCAGGCAATATTTATGGAAGCTTTTCTTAGCTTCGTAGGTGTAGGTATTTCGGCACCGATGGCAAGTCTCGGTACACTGGCACAGGATGCAAGAACATATCTTGAGATTTTCCCATATCAGATGCTGTTTCCTGTAGCGGCTATTTGTGTAACAATCTTCAGCCTTAACTTCATCGGTGAAGGTTTGAACTCAGCATTAAATCCTAAGGGAAAGAGATAAGGAGGCACGCCTATGAAACTCTTGGAAATAAAAAATCTGACAACAGAATTTAAAACAGGACAGGGAATTGTAAAGGCAGTAAGAAATGTCAATTACAGTCTTGAAAAAGGAGAAATATTAGGAATTGTCGGTGAATCCGGTTCCGGAAAAAGTGTCGGAATGCTTTCCTTAATGGGACTTTTGGCAGACAACGGAAGAATCGTATCTGGCAGCATTATATTTGATGGTGAGGAGATTTCTCCAATAAGCGAAAAATACAAAAACAATAAAAAAGCATATGAAAAAAGAATGCAGGAAATAAGGGGCAATGATATAGGAATGATTTTTCAGGACCCGATGACATTCTTAAATCCGATATTGAAAGTCGGAACACAGATTGAGGAACAGATTTTAAGACATACAAAGTGCAGTAAAAAGGAAGCGAGAGAAAGAGCTATAGAGCTTATGAAAAAAGTCGGAATACCAAGTCCGGAAAAGAGAATCGACCAGTATCCGTTCCAGTTTTCAGGTGGTATGAGACAACGAATTATCATAGCGATTGCACTTTCATGCAATCCTAAGCTGATTATTGCAGATGAACCTACAACGGCACTGGATGTTACAGTTCAGAGCCAGATATTGGAACTTTTACAACAGATAGCCGAGGAAACGGGAACAGCGATTATTATGATAACACATGATCTCGGCGTAGTTGCAACACTTTGTCAGAAAATTAACATTATGTACGGCGGACAGATTGTTGAACACGGAACAACAGATGAGATTTTTTATAATCCTAAGCACCCATACACAATGGGACTTTTAAGAAGTATAGGAACTCATACAAACGGTGAACGTCAGTCACTTATCCCGATTCCGGGAACACCGCCTGATTTGTTAAAGCTTAATTCGGGTTGTGCGTTTATGCCAAGATGCAGTAAGGCAATGAAAATCTGTAAGGATTATATGCCATGCAGGACGCAGTTTTCAGAAGACCAATATTGCAGCTGCTGGGAATATTGCAAAGACAGTGCAGACAAAATTGTTCAGGAACAGTCAGCAGCAGTGAATGGATGATTGGCAGAGATTATAATACTTAAAAATCAAAAAGCTTAAATCAGGGACAAAGAAACGGAGGCAGGGCTTATGACAGAAAATGTAAAGGAAAATACACCGATTATTCGTGTAAAAGAGCTTGAAAAATATTTCCTCGCAAAAAGAGGTTATATCCATATGAGCCAATATGTTAAGGCTGTTGACGGAATTTCACTCGATGTTATGGAAGGCGAAACAGTAGGTCTTGTCGGTGAGAGCGGCTGCGGCAAATCAACACTCGGCAGAACAATTATGAAAATATATGAGCCTACAGGCGGAGAAATATTTTACCGCGGACAGAATATAACGAAACTCAGTAACAAAAAAATGCACAATTTAAGAAAAAGCATGCAGATGATATTTCAGGACCCATATGCGAGTCTTAATCCGAGATTTACAATCGGTGACATTATCGAAGAACCTATGGTAATCCATAACATGTATACAAAGGCTGAGAGAAAAGAAAAGGTTTATGAACTTCTTGAACTCGTTGGATTAAAGCCCGACCATATCAGAAGATATCCGCATGAGTTTTCGGGAGGTCAGAGACAGAGAGTTGGAATTGCAAGAACTCTTGCATTAAATCCTGATTTTATAGTCTGCGATGAACCTATATCAGCACTGGATGTTTCAATTCAGGCACAGATAATTAATCTTCTTGAAAAGATTCAGGACGAACAGGGAATTTCATATTTGTTTATCGCCCATGATCTGGGAATGGTAAAACATATAAGCCATAAAATAGGAGTTATGTATCTGGGACATCTCGTAGAATTCGGAGATGCCGATGAAGTGTATAATCACCCGCTTCATCCATACACGGAAGCACTTATGTCAGCCGCTCCTATTCCTGACCCTAAGCTGGCAAGGGAAAGTAAGAGAATCATGTTAAAGGGCGAAATACCAAGCCCTCTTGATATGCCGACAGGCTGTCCTTTTGCATCAAGGTGTCCGAGATGCAGAGAAGAATGTCTCGCAGGACCGCCAATCATGGTAAATGTTGGAGACAGAAAGGTTGCCTGTTTTGATTATTTATAATTGCAGTGTCAAAATATTGTGCACACACTTGTGCCGGCATAAAACAAATTGATTAACACGCCATAAGGCTGTTAATAGATACCCCGAACAAAAAAGGAGGAATTAATATGAGAAAAGGTTTTTTTAAGAAAATGGCAGCAGTAGTGCTGGCAGTCGTAACCACAATGACAATGTTTACAGGCTGCGGCGGTGCAGGAAGCACATCAGCTTCAACAAAATCTATTACAATTCAGGGAGGTAATACCGAAGGTGACTTAGACCCTGCGGGTGTTGCACTCGGTATGTTTATCCAGTATTCAAGACTTTGTCTCGAACCGCTTGTAACATATGATTCAGATGGTAAGGTAAGTAAGGCGATGGCTGAGTCATACGAGGAAAGTTCGGATGGACTTACTTGGACATTCCATCTTAGAAAAGACGCAAAATGGAGTGACGGTTCAGCAGTAACATCAGCCGATTTTGTAAACACAATCAAGCGTTCACTTGATGGAAAGACATCAAAATCAATATATGCGGATATGTTAAGCCCGATTGTGGGAGCCACAGAAGCATATGCAGGAACTGCATCTGTAGATAATGTCGGTGTTACAGCACCTGATGATTACACAATTGAATTCAAACTTGTAAAACCTTGTTCATATTTCTTAAAGCTCATTGCAATGCAGTGCTGTTATCCTTCAAAGGCAGGAATTGCAACAAATGAAAATGAGACATGGTATACAGACCCTAAGACAAACCTTGCAAATGGTGCATTTTACATGACCGAATATGTACAGGGCCAGTATTATAAGTTAAAGAAGAATCCTAACTATTATGATGCTGATAAGGTATATCTTGAAGATAT
The DNA here is from genome assembly GCF_014287955.1 of Lachnospira hominis (ex Liu et al. 2021). GTDB lineage: Bacteria > Bacillota > Clostridia > Lachnospirales > Lachnospiraceae > Lachnospira > Lachnospira hominis. The sequence goes on from NZ_JACOPD010000009.1 coordinate 91,767, forward strand.
TACAGTTAAGTTTATAGATGATGCGACAGCAGCAGTTTCAGCTTATAAGACAAACGAAGTTGATTTTGCAACAAATCTTCCGGCTTATGTAATGTCAGAGTACCAGGGCAAGAGCGATTTGGTATTACAGCCTAATATCACAACAAGATTTATACTTTTCAACGTGACAAAGGCACCATTTAACAACGATAAGGTAAGAAGAGCAATATCTATGGCACTTAGCAGAGCAGAAATCTGTAAGACAGTCGGTGATGACTACGAGGCATCAACACAGTTTATTGCAAAATACATGCTTTCTAATCTCGGAACAGGTAAGAAATTCAGTGATGAATCAGGAGAGATGGTAACAGAGGACATTGCAAAGGCAAAATCACTTCTTGCCGAGGCAGGTTATCCTAACGGAGCAGGTTTCCCTACTGTTACATACAACTATCCTAATAATGAACAGGATAAACTTATTGCACAGGCAATACAGGCACAGTTAAAGTCAGCACTTAACATTAATGTTGAACTTAACGGTATGGAATCACAGGTATGTGTATCAGAGAGAAAATCAGGAAACTTTGATATGACAAGACATAACTGGACAGCCGATTATGATGATGCAATGGATTATCTGCTTATGTGGACATCAACATCCGGACTTAATGATGCAGGAATTAAAGACGCTGATTATGACAAGCTTTGTGAGGATGCGACAGCAGAACTTGATGAGACAAAGAGAAATACTATAATGCATGATGCAGAAAAGCTTCTTGTAACAGACAAGGCATATGTTGCACCGCTTGCAACAAATAAGACAATCTGCCTCTTAAATCCAAAATACACAGGTTACTCATTTGATTCAGCCGGTCAGATTCTTCTCAAGTTCATCAAGGCAGCAGAATAAAAGATAATAATTAATAGTAACTAAAGGCATGACATGAGGGCTGCCACACATAAGTGCGGCAGCCTTTTATAACAAAGAGGGTAAATCCTCTGCTCCTGCAAGGGCAGACGTATTTTCCTTATAAAACAAGGAGGATTATTATGAGCTTAGAAGATTTAGTAAAAGACGGAATTAAGAATATACCTGCATACATACCGGGAGATACAGCAGAAAGTGTTGAAAAAAAATATGGAATCGTACCTGAAGATATTTTAAAACTTGCTTCTAATGAAAACCAGTTCGGACCTTCGCCGAAAGCAATTGAGGCAATGGCAAAGGAAGTCGGAAGAGTACATATTTATCCTGACCCATTCTGTATTGAGATAAGAAAGAAAATCGGTGTTATGAATGGATTTGATGACAGCGGCGATAATGTAGTTATTGCAGTCGGTGCGAGTGGAATTTTATCGCTTCTGGGAGAAGTATTTATCAAAAAAGGCGATGAAGTAATATTCTGTGAGCCTACATTTGGAGCATATGCGGGAGCAGTAATCCGAAATGACGGAACACCTGTAGTCCTTCCTCTCACAGAAGACTTGAAATTTGATTTAAAAGCAATGTATAACGCAATCACTGATAAGACAAAGATGATTTGCATATGTAATCCGAACAATCCTACAGGTACGGTTGTTGACAGTGAAGAATTAAAAGAGTTTATACATAAAGTTCCGAAAGATATAATCATTGTTGTTGATGAAGCTTATATCGAGCTTTCAAGCAATCCTGATGTAAAGAGTATGGTTTCTGAAATCAGCGATGATACAAATGTTGTTGTTGCGAGAACATTTTCAAAATTATATGGTCTTGCAGGCGTTAGATTAGGATATGCAATGTGTAATAAGGAAATGCATGCGATTCTCCAGAAATGCACAAGTGTATTTACAGGAAGCAGGGTTGCACTTGCAGGAGCAATGGCTGCACTTGACGATGAAGAATATATCAAAAAGACAAAAGCAGCAATGCTTGAGGGCAGAAAATATCTTACTGATGAATTTACAAAAATGGGATTTTACGTATATCCTTCCGAGACAAATTTCCTTTATGTGAATACAGGATACAATGCTGCTGAATTTGCAGAAGAATGTAAAAAATATGGCTTGATTATAAGAGGTAATTTCGATTATAGTAGAATTACAGTTGGCAGAATGGACCAGAATGAAAAAATGGTCGGAATTATCAAAAAAATAATTGAGAGCGGTGAACTTAAAAAAATATGAAAATTATGTTTATGACACTCCGTGACAGAGTGGAGAGATTTACAGATTTCAGTAATCTTTCAAAAGACTGGGAGTATGTTTTTGCAGGATATGAAAAAGATACGGCAAAGCTTCTTGAAATGGGTGGTGATGCCGATGCGATACTGGCTGATGCCATTACGCCTGTTCCAAAAGAACTTATAGAAGCGATGCCGAATCTTAAAATTATTCATTCCGAGGGCGTAGGTTACGAAGGAATAAACCTTGCAGCGGCAGACGAAAAGCATATTTATGTATGTAATAACAGAGGTGCCAACAAGACCGCTGTTGCGGAACAGGCAGTAATGCTTATGCTCATGGTTTTAAGACATGCCGTTACAGGACATAACCGCGTGCTTGAGGGAAGACAGATTGAAGCAAAAGCATCTTGGAGCATGGAGGGAATTTCCGAGCTTGGAAGTATGCATGTGGGAATAATAGGAATGGGCGATATTGGCATTGAGACAGCAAAGCTTCTGAATGCATTCGGATGTCGTGTAAGCTATAACAAGAGATATCCGTTATCGCCTTCACAAGAAAAAGAATATAACGTAACATACATGAGTGTGGATGATATTTTAAAAAACTGTGACATTGTAAGTCTTCACATTCCGTCAAATAAGGAAACATTTGAGTATATGAACGAAGAGCGTTTTGCAATGATGAAAAAAGGTTCAATACTTATAAATACAGCGAGAGGTGAAGTTGTAAAAAATGAGGCACTTCTGGAAGCTTTAAAAAGCGGTCAGATTGCGGCGGCAGGACTTGATGTTCTTGCTCCGGAGCCTGTAAAAGAAGACAATATTGTAGTTAAGGCAATGAAAAATGACGGCGAACTTGCAGAAAAAATAGTGTTAGCTCCTCATATAGGTGGTCTTACAGTACAGACATTTGACAAAATATATGGTACAATATGGAGTAATTTCAAAAAAGTATGTGCAGGCGAAACTCCTGTAAATATTGTAAATCACCCATAGAAAACGGAGCTTTAAAAAGTGAGATTCTTATTGTACAAATGGAAAGTATTTAATCAGGAAGACATAAAGGCAGCATTAGAACGTGCAGGGCATGAAGTGCACGTATTTAATGCTGTCGATTTTGTGCGTGAAAAACAGGAAGAAATAGAAAATATGCTTGCTGAAAAATTTGCTGGATATGACATTGTATTTTCGGTAAATTATTTTCAGGAAGTTTCGGGTGCCTGCATGAAAGCAGGGAAAAAGTATATTTCATGGACTGTAGACAGTCCGATGCTTACGATGTATCACGATTCTGTATACAATCCGTGCAATTACATATTTATATTTGACAAGTTTAATTATATGCAATTTAAGGCAATGGAGCTTAATCACGTATATTATCTCCCGCTTGCAGTGGATTCGGAAAGACTTGAGCATCTGCTTGAAAATACCAAACCGGACGAGAAGGAAAAATTCAGCTCCGATATTTCATTTGTCGGAGGATTGTATGACAAGAATTCGTATGATGATATTTATGAAAGCCTTCCACCTTATTTAAGAGGATATTTTGACTCGGCGTTTCGGGCACAGCTTGATATTTTCGGCGATAACATTTTTGACAGAATACTGACGCCAGATATTCTTGCAGAACTTTCTGAGTGTGTGGATTTCAGGCAGGATGAAAACAGCTTTTCCGATATAAAACTTATATTTACCAATACATTCCTGGGCTATAAAATGGCACAGACAGAAAGAATAGAGTGTCTTAATCTGCTTGCAAAGGCTGCAAAGGTTGACCTGTATACAGATGACCCGGCAAAGGACAGGCTAAGAAATGTAATTATTCGTGGAACGGTCAGTTATTTTAATGATATGCCGAAAGTGTTTGCTGCAAGTAAAATCAATATGAATTTTACGATAAGAAATATTAGAAGCGGAATTCCGCTGCGTGTGTGGGACGTGCTTGGTGCGGGTGGATTTCTTCTGACTAATTTCCAGCCGGAATTTTTATCATTTTTTGAGAATGGAAAAGATATTGTATTTTATGACAGCCTTTCCGATATGCAGGCAAAAGCTCTTTATTATCTTGAGCATGAGGACGAAAGAAAGCAGATTGCCGAAAACGGACATAAAAAGGTAAAAGAATTACACACGTATGATATAAGAATAAAGCAGATGCTTGAATATGTATTATGAACGGGCTGACACACTTAGAAAGTGTGCAGCCCGTTTTTACAGTTTACATTGTTCTTCCGCTGAAAATACCATCATATTCGTTAAACAAATCTTCAACTGTTTTACGCATCATAACAGTTAGGTATGAATCCTTAAAAGACAGCCCGATATAAAGATTACCGACAGCACTGTCAATAATCTGTATTTTTATAAGAAGATAATCTTCCATACGCCATGCGGCTGATGCAGCATATTCAAGGTCATATCCAGGGAAAATGCCATATTCATTTGTACACATTCCGAAATCAATAACCTGGATGCCATCGTTGTTTTTTATAGAAAGATGGCCTGTGTGAGTTGTTTTATCTATGTTTAACTGTATGCTCTTAACACCGCATGCATTTTCATCACATATATAAATTTTATCTGTTATATCACACTCAAGGCTGCTTGTGCTGCTGCCGGTAATATTCATTACAGTGCGGCTTTCGCAGTATTTTATAAGTTCATCATGTGCTTTTTTATTTTCGGGAAGAGAATCACTGTCAATTGCAGAATAAATCTCATCCCAGAATGCATCATAGATAAGCTGTACACCGCCCTGACGCCCCTGTGCATCGGCAGTTGTAATCATAAAAATATCTTTATCAGGAACATATAATGCGAGTTGTCCTCCCATTCCAAATAAAACATAACCACCGTTTCTGGTGAGCCATATCTGGTATCCGTAACCCTGCATTTCTTCAAACGTGCCCTGTTTTCCATATGTATCGCTCTGGAGGCTTTTTGCAGCTTTGACATAGTCTTTTGGAAAATACTGCCTGCCGTTTAAAGCACCATCACCTTTTATAAGCATCATCATAAGAAGAATATCCCTTGAAGATGCACACATTCCGGAACCGCCCATCTCAATGCCTTGAGGGTCTGTAAGAATATGGGCATCTTTAGAAAAGCCAAGTTCGTCAAGCCCCTTGCTTCTCAGGTAATCAAGAATAGTCATTCCCGATAATTTCTCAACAAGTGCACCAAGTACATGTGTTGAAGAAGTATCATATGAAAAAACAGTTCCGGGAACATGAGTTGGTTTAGTTGTAAAAAATGAGCCGACCCAGTCTGTAACACCTGGATTTTTATAAGTAGTCTTTGTATGACATGTTTTCATCTTCAGCATGTCACGGATAGTGAGCATTGCTGTGTATTTGTAAGTTCCGCTTTCTGGCTGCTTTTCCGGAAAATAGTCAACAATTTTATCATCAAGTTTAAGTTTGCCCTCTTCTGCAAGACATCCTATTGCCATAGAAACAAAACTTTTGGTAATTGAAAACATGCGGTGAAGAGAATCTTTATTATATGGTGCATAATAAGTTTCAGCACATATTTTTCCATGACGCATAATAATTGCACTGTGAAGAGGAAGCTGCTGCTTCTCAAGCCGTGTCAGAAAATTTTTAACAGCATAAGAAGGTATGCCGGTGCTTTCAGGTGAAGCTGTTTCAAAAATCATAAAATCCTCCTTGTTTTGCGAAGCAAAATGCGACTGCCCCAAGCAGGAGCAGAGGATTTGGCCTCCTTGTTTTGCGAAGCAAAATGCGACTGCCCCAAGCAGGAGCAGAGGATTTGGCCTCCTTGTTTTGCGAAGCAAAATGCGACTGCCCTATGCAGGAGCAGAGGATTTGGCCTCCTTGTTTTTATTCATAATTATAATTCATACACCACAAAACGTCAAAAAATACTTTTAATTTCTTCACGATTGATGTAACATTACATATTATACTATGAAAAAATACTTTGAGGTAGAGCTATGACAGAACTGTTGTTGAAAATATTTATAAAAAACAGCAATGATACCGACAATCCTGTTGTAAGGCAAAAATATGGCATGCTTTCAGGAATTGTAGGAATTACATGCAATATAATTTTATTTTTACTCAAATTTCTGGCAGGAATTATTACAGGTGCAGTATCAGTGGCAGCAGATGCGTTTAACAATCTGTCAGATGCAGGCTCATCAATTGTTACATTTATAGGATTTAAAGTTTCAGGAAAGCCCGCAGATACTGAGCATCCGTTTGGACATGGAAGAATAGAATACATATCGGGTCTTATAGTTGCGGCGGCAATTATAGTAATGGGTGTTGAACTTTTCAGAAGTTCTGTTGCACGGATATTTAATCCTGATGAGATGTATTTCAGCATCTTATCGGTAATAATACTTGTTGGTTCGATACTGATGAAAACATGGATGTTTTTATTTAACCGTTCACTTGGAAAAAGACTTGATTCGGCAGCTATGCTTGCAACGTCCACAGACAGTCTTTCAGACTGCGTTGCAACAGCTGTTGTTCTTTTATCACTTTTATTATGGAAAATTACAGGAATTAATATAGATGGTATTGCGGGAACAATAGTTGCCATATTTGTATTTGTTGCGGGCGTACAGGCAGCAAGAGATACTTTGCAGCCGCTTCTTGGGCAGCCGGCAGATGAGAAACTTGCACATAAAATTGAAGATACAGTCAAAGAAGATGAACATGTTATAGGTGTGCATGATCTGATTGTTCATGATTATGGTCCCGGAAGAAGATTCGCGTCACTTCATGCAGAACTTCCATACAACATGGATATGCTTGATGCACATGAGATTATAGATACAGCAGAAAAACGTGTGAAAAATAATCTGGGATGCGATATTTCAATACATCTTGACCCGGTTATAACTGATGATGAACAGATTAACGAATTGAGAAAAATAACAAATCAGATTATCAGTACAATAGATGCAAGGCTTTCAATGCATGATTTCAGGGTTATGAGAGGACCGATGATGAAAAAGCTGATGTTTGACGTGGTAGTTCCATATGATTTTGAAATCTCTGATGATGTTTTAAAGAAAAAAATCAACTCATATATAAAAATTTATGATGATAACTGTTATGCGGTTATAAATATTGATAGGGCGATGGTGCGTTAGTATGAAAAAAATTTGGGAATTTTTTGAAAATATGGATGAATGTATGTATGTAGCTGATATTGATACACATGAGCTTATATACATGAATAAAAAAGCATTAAATATATATGGATTTAAAAGTGTTGATGAAGTTGTCGGTAAAAAATGTTATGAAATTCTGCAAAACTCATCAAGTCCGTGCAAAATCTGTAACAATGAAGATTTATCAGTTGGACAGTTTAAGGAATGGCGTTATTTTAATCCGATTCTCAACAAACATTTTATTTTAAAAGATACAATTATCGAGGACGAAGGAAGAAGATGCCGTGCTGAGCTTGCACTTGATGTTACATTCGAGGAGCAGCAGAAAGGAATGGTTGACAACTACAGAGATCTTGAACTTGTCGTAAATAATGGCATACGTGTTGCATTTCAGGCAACATCACCTGATGAGGAAATTGATATTATACTTGAATATATGGGGAAAGCGTTAAATGCCGACCGTGTTTATATTGTTGAGAAAGACGAGAAAGACTTTGATAATAACACATATGAGTGGTGTGCAGACGGCGTGGAACCTGAAAAAGACAGTCTTCAGAATCTTGAGCCGGATATATGCAGAGGCTGGTATGATATGTTTGGCAAAGATAAGGACATTGTAATAGCTGATATTGATAAATTAAAGGTAGAAGAGGCCGATGTGTATGATATATTAAGCCGGCAGAATATCAAGGCACTTGTTGCCGTGCCTCTTTATACAGATGGAAAAATAAGTGGATTTTACGGTGTTGACAATCCTCCTCAAAAATATATGGAGTATGCACATAATATGCTTCAGATAGTAGGATATTTTATTTCTTCATGTATCAGGAGAAGAAATCTTTTAATGCAGCTTGAGAATATGAGTTATAAAGATGCACTTACAAAACTTGGCAACAGATTTCTTGTTGAAAAGTTTGTGAAACGTCTTGATAAGAATAAATGTATCGGTGCAGTCTACTGTGACATTACAGGACTTAAAAATGTTAATGACACACAAGGACATGAAGCGGGAGATAAACTGATTCTTCGTGCCAGTGATTGTTTAAAAAAAATATTTAGTGATTATGGAATATTCAGGATAGGAGGAGATGAATTTCTCGTATTATGTCCTGAAATTACAGAAGATGATTTATATAAAAAAACAGAGCAGTTAAAAGAATGTTCGAAGAAAAGCAATTCACTTATGGCAGTTGGTGCTGCGTGGAGAGAAAATTTCTATGAGGGTCTTGATAAGTTACTGACAGAATCAGAACATAATATGTATATAGATAAATCCGAATATTATCGTAAAGCGGGAATTGAGAGAAGAAAATTCTGAAAATAATGTGTGAATTACGACGGAGCCTGTTATATCCAGGCTCCGTCAAGTGTTATTATCTGTCCTGTAAGATAAGAAGGTGCATCAGCAAGCATAACAGCAAGCTTTCCGGCTTCGTCTGGTCTTCCCATTCTTCCTGCCGGGATTTCTTCAAAAAGACTGAGCTTGTCTTCGTCACTTAAAAAGGAGTTCATATCAGTATCTATTGCTCCACATGCAATTGCATTTACGCAGATTCCGCTTGGGGCAAGTTCTTTTGCAAGTGCTTTTGTGAGAGAATTGACAGCACCTTTTGTTGCAGAATATGCGGCTTCACAGCTTGCACCTGCATTTCCCCATACAGAAGAAATATTAATGATTCTTCCTGATTTTGCATTAATCATGTCCGGGATTGCAAAATGGCAGCAGTTATATACAGAACCGACATTTACATTCATGATTCTGTCCCATTCGTCTCTTGTCATATCCTGAAACAGTCCGATAATAGAAATACCGGCATTATTAACAAGAATGTCAACATTACCAAAATGCCGGTGAACCTCATCAAACATTTCCATAGCAGTGTTATAGTCACTTATGTCGCCAGTGAAGCTTTCGCAGCATACACCCAAATCTCTTATTTGTTTCTTTACATTTTCAAGCAATTCACTGTTTTTTGCACAATTAACAAAAATATTATATTCTTCATGATCATTTTTAGAAGCACTTTTTTCAGCAAAAGCAAGTGCAACAGCCCTGCCAATTCCTCTTGATGCCCCTGTTATAACAACAGTCTGTTTCATAATCCACATTCTCCGTAAAATATTTATTTTCTGAATATTAGAATAAACTGCAAAACTATTTTTTACAAGCAGATATTAAGTCAATCAGAAATATTTTATAAAAAATGTAGGCATAAGCATATTGACAAAATCAATCTTGTGCATCATGACGAAAAAATAATACAAATTAAAAAAATGATAAAAATCTATTGACATCATTCTACAAAATATACAGAAGTTATCCACACTGAATAACCCTCATTTTATCCAAATTTTAAGTTATGCACCAAGTTATGCACATTATCCACAAAAAATATACACAATCCACATTGTGGATTATGTTGGTAACAGGAGAATAAATGTTTTGTTAATAAATCATAAATCGTGTTTTTGGACAAAAAAATAGCCGTATTTTGCTTGACAAAAATAATGATTGTCTAGTAGTGGCTTGAAATGGAATGTTGAACAATTAATAAATGAAAAAAGTATAAATTGCAAGAATTTACTTGCTAATATCTGAAATTATGTTATAATAATCACATCAGATGAGGAACGGCTAATAATATTGAAGATAAGGATATAAGGTGACAGATTAATGTGCCGTCGTATCTTGATAATCTATTAATAAAGGAGTTGGACATCATGCGTTTTATTATAACTGGAAGGAATATCGATGTAACAGAGGGTTTGAAATCAGCAGTCGAGGAGAAGCTTGGCAAGCTTGACAGATTCTTTGCTCCTGAAACAGAAGTTAATGTAACACTTAGCGTTGAGAAGGAAAGACAGAAGATTGAAGTTACTATACCGGTGAAAGGAAATATAATCCGTAGCGAGCAGGTCAGCAGTGATATGTATGTATCAATTGACCTCGTTGAAGAAGTTATTGAGCGTCAGCTGAAGAAATATAAGAACAAGATAGTTTCAAAGCAGCAGAATGCGGCAGCTTTTGCACAGGAATTTGTGGACAAGGATTACGATGATGAAGATGATGTAAAGATTATCAGAACTAAGAGATTTGGAATCAAGCCGATGGATCCTGAAGAAGCATGCGTACAGATGGAACTTCTCGGACATAATTTCTACGTATTCTTCAATTCAGAGACAGAAGAAGTCAACGTTGTTTACAAGAGAAAAGGCAATACATACGGATTGATAGAGCCTGAACTTGATTAATTAACATGACAATTTAATATGATTTAAGCTGGCCGGATGTTATGTTGCTGTACTATACAGAAAATATAACATCCGGCTTTTGAACTTTTACTAAAAAATTCGACAAAATTTTTAAAAACATAATTGAGATATGTCGCATATATAAGGCGTTCTACTTGCTTATATTATTATTTGGTGTTACAATTATGAATAATTTGAGTTTAATAATATTGCATTTTAAGGAGATTATGGAATGGGATTAATGCAGAAGCTGTTTGGTACACACAGCGAACATGAATTAAAACGAATATATCCAATTGTAGATAAGGTAGAAAGCTACCGTGATGCTATGGGTGCATTAAGCGATGAGCAGTTAAAAGGAAAGACAAAAGAGTTTAAGGAAAGGCTTGCAAAAGGCGAGACACTTGATGATATTCTTCCGGAAGCTTATGCTGTTGTCAGAGAGGCTGGTAAGAGAGTGCTTGGAATGGAGCATTACAGAGTCCAGATTATCGGTGGTATTATTCTTCATCAGGGACGTATAGCAGAGATGCGTACAGGTGAAGGTAAAACGCTTGTATCAACACTTCCGGCATATCTTAATGCTTTGACAGAAGAAGGCGTACTTGTTGTAACTGTAAATGATTATCTTGCAAAGCGTGATGCTGAGTGGATGGGTCAGATTCACAAGTTCCTTGGCCTCAGTGTTGGTATTGTTCTTCATGATATGAAAGATGATGAAAGAAGAGCAGCATATGCATGTGATATTACATATGTTACTAACAACGAATTAGGATTTGATTATCTTCGTGATAATATGGCTATTTACAAAGAACAGATAGTTCTTAGAGGGCTTAAATACTGTATTATCGATGAGGTCGATTCAGTTCTTATCGATGAAGCCAGAACACCGCTTATTATTTCAGGACAGAGCGGCAAGTCAACAAAGCTTTATGAATTGTGTGATGTACTTGCTCGTCAGCTTGTAAGAGGTGAGTATAAGGGCGAGATGACAAAGATGCAGGCTATCATGCAGGAAGAGATAGAAGAAGATGGTGATTTTATCGTCAATGAAAAAGATAAAGTTGTCAATCTTACAGAACAGGGTATTCATAAAGTTGAGCAGTTCTTCCATATAGATAATTATGCCGATCCTGAAAATCTTGAAATCCAGCATAATGTTACGCTTGCACTTCGTGCACATAATCTTATGTTCAGAGATAAGGATTACGTTGTCAAAGACGATGAGGTAATGATTGTAGATGAATTTACAGGACGTATTATGCCGGGACGCCGTTATTCAGATGGTCTTCATCAGGCAATTGAGGCAAAAGAGCATGTAAAAGTTAAGAGAGAAAGTAAGACACTTGCAACTATTACATTCCAGAATTTCTTTAATAAGTTTGAGAAAAAGGCAGGTATGACAGGTACTGCTCTCACAGAAGAAAAGGAATTCCGTGAAATTTATAACATGGACGTTGTTGAAGTTCCGACAAATAAGCCGGTTCAGAGAATTGATTATGATGATGCTGTATACAAGACAAAGAAAGGCAAGTTTAATGCAGTTGTGCAGTCTGTTATAGAATCACATGAAAAAGGGCAGCCTGTACTTGTAGGTACAATTACAATCGAGACATCAGAGCTTGTAAGTGAGATGTTAAGAAAGAAAGGAATACCTCATAATGTACTTAATGCCAAGTTCCATGAAAAGGAAGCTGAGATTGTAGCAGAGGCAGGTAAGCATGGTGCAGTTACAATTGCGACAAACATGGCTGGCCGTGGTACTGATATTAAACTTGATGATGAGGCAAGAGCAGCAGGCGGATTAAAGATTATTGGTACAGAAAGACATGAGAGCCGACGTATCGATAACCAGCTGCGTGGACGTGCCGGACGTCAGGGTGACCCGGGTGAATCAAGATTCTATATTTCACTTGAAGATGATCTTATGCGTTTGTTTGGACAGGAACGTCTTATGAATGTATTTAACAAGCTCGGTGTCGGTGAAGACGAACAGATTGAGCATAAGATGTTAAGTAATGCAATTGAGAGTGCACAGAAGAAGATAGAGACTAATAACTATGGTATAAGAAGCCATCTTCTTGAGTATGACCAGGTAATGAACGAACAGCGTGAAATCATCTATGCAGAAAGAAACAGAGTTCTCAATGGTGAGAGCATGCGTAATTCAGTTCTCAAGATGATTACAGATTTTGTTGAAAGTGTTGTAAACTGCTGTATCAATGATGATAAAGATGCAAAAGAGTGGGATTATAAAGAAATCAACGAACTTCTTCTTCCAACGATACCTCTTGCACCGGTTGAATACAATGATACAATAAAGAATAAAAATGAGCTTCTTCACAGTCTGAAAGAGCAGGCAGTAAAGTTTTATGAAGATAAAGAAGCATTATTTACAGAACCAGAACAGATAAGAGAGATTGAGCGTGTAGTTCTTCTTAAAGTTATCGACCGTAAGTGGATGGATCACATTGATGATATGGATCAGTTAAAGCAGGGTATCGGACTTCAGGCATATGGTCAGAAGGATCCTGTAATCCAGTACAAGATGATGGGATACGACATGTTTGATACCATGACACAGGGAATTACTGAAGATACAGTAAGACTTCTTATGCATATTCAGGTTGAACAGAAAGTTGAACGTGAACAGGTTGCCAAAGTAACAGGAACTAATAAGGATGATGGTCCATCTGTAAAAGGTCCTGTAAAACGAGTAGAAAAGAAGATATATCCGAATGATCCTTGTCCATGTGGAAGTGGAAAGAAATATAAAAACTGTTGCGGAAGACAGGCATAATCGGAAAAAAGGAGTAATTGTGGTAGAATTAGACCAGTTCAGATATAAGATTTCGGGATTTGAAAAGCCAATGGAACAGATAAAAAAGTCATTGGATTTAGAAAATAAAAAGAAAAGAATAGAAGAACTAGAAGCTGATATGGAGGCTCCTGGCTTTTGGGATAATACAGAAAAGTCACAGCATGCCATGAAAGAATTAAAAACGCTCAAAAGCTCATTTGAAAAATACAATGAGCTTGAGCAAGAGCTTGAGGATGCCAAAACACTCATAGAGATGGCAGATGAAGAAAATGATGCTTCTCTTATTCCGGAAGTTGAGAATGAAATTAATTCATTTGAAGAAAAACTTGAAAATTTAAGGATTGAAACACTTCTCTCAGGTGAGTATGACAAAGATAATGCTATCCTTACATTGCATGCAGGAGCAGGCGGAACAGAGGCCTGCGACTGGTGTCAGATGCTTTTCAGAATGTATACAAGATGGGCAGAGGCTAACGGATATACAACACAGACTCTTGATTATCTTGAAGGTGAGGAAGCCGGAATTAAGTCTGTTACAATAGAAGTTTCCGGAGATAATGCTTATGGACATTTAAAATCAGAGCATGGTGTACATAGACTTGTAAGAATTTCACCATTTAATGCGGCAGGAAAAAGACAGACATCGTTTGTATCATGTGATGTAATGCCTGATATTGATGAAGATGTTGATATTGAGATTAATGATGATGATTTAAGAATAGATACTTATCGTTCGAGCGGTGCCGGTGGACAGCATATTAACAAGACATCATCTGCAATCAGAATTACACATATTCCGACAGGAATAGTAGTTCAGTGTCAGAATGAACGTTCACAGCACCAGAATAAGGATAAAGCTATGCAGATGCTCAAAGCAAAGCTGTATCTTATGAAACAGCAGGAAAATGCTGAAAAAACATCAGATATCAGAGGTGATGTCAAGGATATTAATTTTGGTAATCAGATACGAAGCTACGTTTTGCAGCCATATACAATGGTAAAAGACCATAGAACAAACAAAGATATAGGCAATGCACAAAGCGTTCTTGACGGAAATATTAATCCTTTTATTAATGCATATCTTAATTGGGTTAATACAGGTAAAAAAGCAGATTAAAAATATAATGCATATACAAAAGCATGATAAGGAGGTATTTTATGTCAGATTACATTAAACCTGTAGTGTTTAAAGTCGGTAACGAAATGTATGGTGTAGACATTAATCTTGTACAGTCAATAGAACGAGAGATTCAGGTTGTTCCGGTTCCAAATTCAATGCCGTATATTAAAGGCATTGTAAATTTAAGGAGTGAGGTGATACCTGTATACAGTCTCAAAAAGAAATTTGGACTTGTTGATAATGGTGTGAGCGAAAATACAATTATTATTGATACAAAAAATGTTAAACTTGCACTTGAGGTTGATGAGGTAGTTGAGATAGGCGATATTGAACCTGAAAATATTGTTCCTATGCCGGAGATTGCTCTTAATGCACAGACACAATATATGCCTCGTGTTGCCAATGTTGATGGTAATCTTATAATTCTTCTTGACGTTACAGAACTTTTAAGTGAGGAAGAGGAAGCTGTTGTAAAGCAGATGGCGGAAGATATGAAGTAATCAGCTAATATCACAGGATGGTGATTAACATGGAAAATTCAGGTAAAATAGAAAGGTCAGCGGGAATACTTATGCATATAAGCAGCCTCCCGTCGCCATTTGGTATAGGAACATTCGGAAAAACAGCGTATGAATTTGTGGATTTTGTTGCACAGGCAAGACACAGATACTGGCAGGTGCTTCCGCTTGGACCAACTACATACGGAGACAGCCCATATCAGTCATATTCTGCTTTTGCAGGAAATCCATATTTTGTGGATCTTGAGATGTTGACTGATGACGGAATATTAGACAGAAATATATATGAAGATATAGACTGGGGCAGCGGCGATTATGTGGATTACGAAAAAGTCTACAATAACAGGTTCACTGTTTTGCATGAAGCATACAAAAATTATAGACAGAAACTCAGTGAAAGCCGTGTGAAACTTGCTGCCGGACTTCCGGAATATAAGAAGTTTGATAATTTTAATAAAACAAATGCATACTGGCTTGATGACTATGCACTTTTTATGGCTCTCAAATGGCATTTTAACCAGAAGTCATGGCAGGACTGGGATGAAGATATTAAATTCCGGACACAGAAGGGCATGCAGAAGTATAAAGAACTGCTTGCAGACGAAATCGGATTCTGGAAGTTTGTCCAGTATGAATTTGATAAACAATGGAAAAAACTCAAAGAATATGCCAATGAAAATAATGTAGATATAATAGGAGATATTCCTATTTATATGGGGCTTGATAGTTCAGATGTGTGGGCGGATGCAGGTGAATTTCTGCTGGATGAGAATCTTACGCCTGTTAAAGTTGCAGGGGTTCCGCCTGATGCTTTTTCTGAACTTGGACAGAAATGGGGAAATCCTCTTTACGACTGGAATAAGATGGAAGCTAACGGATTCAGGTGGTGGAGAGCCAGAATGGCACATTCTGCTGAATTATATGATGTTATAAGAATTGATCATTTTATAGGAATAGTAAAATATTATACAATTCCGGCTGATATGCCTGATGCAAGGCAAGGTTCATATGAGCAGGGACCGGGACAGAAACTTCTTGATGTTATCAATGAAGCTATCGGTGATAAAAAAATTATTGCAGAAGATCTAGGAGTATCACTTCCAGAGGTTGATGTGATTTTAAGAGAAAACAATTATCCTTCAATGAAAGTCCTTGAGTTTGCATTTGGCGGCGACAGAAAAAATCCGCATCTTCCATATAATTACAGTGATAACTGCGTAGTGTATGGCGGAACACATGACAATGAAACACTTATGGGATATTTTACCGAACACAATGAGTGGGAGCTTGGCTATGCTTTTGATTATCTTGATACAAGAGACAGGGCAAGGATGGTAGATAACGTATTCCGTGCAGCATATTCAAGTGTTGCATGTCTTGCAATATTTACAGTTCAGGATATTTTAAAGCTTGGAAATGAAGCACGAATGAATATGCCTTCAAGCTTTGGAAATAACTGGAAATGGAGAATGAGAGCAGGGTCACTTAATAATGACCGTCTTAATGAGATGAGATATCTGGCAAGTGTATTTGGAAGAGAATCATAATAATTAATATAAAGACACATAATCTGAGAATGCGGTATCCGGCTATACTGTACAATCAGATTATGTGTCTTTTTTTCTAAAAATCACATATAAGGTTGCATTGTTATAAATAATATGATAAGATTCTTTCTGTGAAAAACACATGTGTTTCACACACGAACAACAAAACACATGTGTCTTTTGTAGGAAGACATCCTGTGAATTATGACTGATGTCAGAAAGGTATGAGGATATGACTGAGGACAGTAAATATTACGTTGTCAAACAGAAGGCACTGCCGGAAGTTCTGCTCAAAGTTGCACAGGTCAACAAAATAATTGAGACAAAGAGAATGTCTATAGCTGAAGCTACTGAATCGGTTGGAATCAGCAGAAGTTCTTATTATAAATATAAAGACGATATTTTTCCTTTTAGAGATAATGTAAAAGGCAAGACAATAACATTTGTATTATCAATGGATGATGAGCCGGGAATTCTGTCGGTTGTATTAAAGACAATTGCAGAATATAAAGCTAATCTTCTTACTATACATCAGACAATACCTGTAAATGGTGTTGCCTCGCTGACGTTAAGTGTTGATATACTTCCGACAACGGGAGATTCAGCAAAGATGATAGAGCAGATAGAACAGCTTTCAGGTGTCAGATATTTGAAAATTTTAAGCAGAGAGTAATCGCACAAGATGAAATAAATAATGAGAAAGAGGAAATTAAGATGGCTAAAATTGCAGTTTTAGGTTATGGAACAGTTGGTTCCGGAGTAGTTGAAGTATTAGAGACAAACAAAGACTCTATTACAAAAAGAGCAGGAAGAGAAATTGAAGTAAAGAGTGTTCTCGATTTGAGAGATTTCCCGGGTGATCCGATTCAGGAAAAAATAGTACATGATGTGGACGTTATCATCAACGACCCTGAAATAGAAGTAGTTGTTGAAGTTATGGGCGGTGTTGAGCCGGCATTTACATTTGTAAAGAGAGCACTTGAGGCAGGAAAGAGCGTGTGTACATCAAACAAGGCACTCGTTGCTGCACATGGACCTGAACTTCTTGAGATGGCAAAGAAAAGAAATCTTAACTTTATGTTTGAGGCATCAGTTGGCGGCGGTATTCCTATTATAAGACCATTAAACCAGTCTCTTACAGCGGATGAGATTACAAAAATAACAGGAATTCTTAATGGAACAACAAACTATATCCTTACAAAGATGGATAAAGAAGGCAGTACATACGAAGAAACATTAAAAGAAGCACAGGAACTTGGTTATGCCGAGAGAAATCCTGAAGCTGACGTTGAAGGTTTTGATGCCTGCCGTAAAATTGCAATTCTTACATCGCTTGCATATGGCTCAACAGTAAAATTTGAAGAAATCCGTACAGAGGGAATTACAAAAATCACAACAAAAGATTTCAAGTATGCAGAAAAACTTGGCTATGTAGTAAAGCTTCTTGCTACAAGCTGCAAAGAAAATGACAAAGTATATGCTATAACAGCACCATTTATGATTAATTCAACACATCCGTTATACAATGTAAATGATGTGTTAAACGGAATATATATTCATGGTAATGTTATCGGCAATGTAATGTTTTTTGGTGCCGGAGCAGGAAAACTTCCTACGGCAAGTGCTGTTGTAGCTGACGTTGTAGACTGTGTAAAGCATAAAGGCAAGAATGTCATGACAGTATGGAGCGTAGAGAAACTTGAACTTGGTGATGCAGATGATGAAGTAAGAAAGTTCTTCGTCAGAGTAAAAGGTAATGTCTCAGATTTATCAGCAGTAAATGCAGCATTTGGAAATGTGCAGACTGTTACTGTAGATGGAATAGACGGAGAGTTTGGATTTATTACAGAGCCTATGTCAGAAAGAGCATTTGCTGAAGCAGCAAAAAAGATAGATATGATTCATAGAATAAGAATCGATGAGACTACAATTTAATTGTCGGCCTGATTAACTGTAATTTATGGTTTATATAAAAATTATCGTCAGTGCATATACTTGCACGGGAAAGGAAGAAAAATGAAATATTTAATTATTCTTGGCGATGGAATGGCAGATAAGGATATTCCTGAACTTGGAGGAAAAACACCGCTTGAGTATGCGGATACACCGACAATGGATAAGTATTCAAAGATGTCAGAGATAGGAATGGTACATACAATACCTGATGGAATGGCACCGGGAAGCGATACAGCTAATTTATCAGTTCTTGGCTATAATCCAAGGGATTATTACACAGGACGTTCACCACTTGAAGCATTAAGCATCGGTGTTGACATGAAGACAACAGATGTTGCGTTAAGATGTAATATAGTTACAGTTTCAACAGATGAGCTTCCATATGAAGAAAAGACAATTATTGACCACAGCTCAAGCGAAATTTCAACAGAAGATGCGGCTGTTCTTCTTGAGGCAGTAAGAAAAGAGCTTGAAAATGATATATACAAGTTTTATGTGGGAACAAGTTACAGACATCTTACAATATGGGATAAAGGCGAAGTTGTAGACCTTACTCCTCCGCATGATGTACTTGGACAGAAAATAGGACAGTATCTTCCAAAAGATGATAAATTAAGAGAGATGATGAAGAAAAGCTATGATATTTTAAGCAATCATCCAATTAATGTTGAGAGAATGAAAAGTGGACTTAATCCTGCTAATTCGCTCTGGTTCTGGGGTGCGGGCACAAGACCGATGCTCACATCATTTGAAGAAAAGACAGGTCATAAAGGTGCGATGATTTCCGCTGTAGATCTTCTTAAAGGAATTGCAGTCGGTGCCGGCATGAAAGTTATAGAAGTAGAGGGGGCAAACGGCGGTCTTGATACTAATTATGAGGGCAAGGCTGACGCGGCAGTTGATGTGCTTTTAAACGGAGGATGTGATTTTGCATATATTCATCTTGAGGCACCTGACGAAATGGGTCATCAGGGAAGTTATGAACGCAAAGTAAAAGCAATTGAAAACCTTGATAAGAGAATCATAAAACGTGTTGTAGAAAAGATGGAAGCGGCAGGAGAAGATTTCAGGATGTTAGTTCTTCCGGATCATCCTACACCGGTGGCTATAAGAACACATGTCTCTGACCCTGTTCCATATATGTTATATGACAGCACAGACAAAAAGAATAATACATGGTCATATAATGAAAAAGATGGCGAGGCAAGTGGAAATTATATTGCTGAGGGTCATACAATAATAAACAGATTGTTTGAAAAATAGTTGCATAAGAAAAATAAAAAGAAGATGGAAAGGTAATAATAACAATGATTAAAGTTGTAAAATTTGGCGGAAGCTCACTCGCCAGTGCAGAACAGTTTAAAAAAGTCGGTAACATAATAAGAGAAGAGGAGAGCAGAAAGTATGTTGTCCCTTCAGCTCCGGGAAAGCGTTTTTCTGAGGATACAAAAGTTACAGATATGCTTTATAAATGTTATGCAGAAGCAGAAGAAGGAAAAAATTTCGATAAACAGTTAAAAGCAATCAAAGAGCGTTACAATGAGATTATAAAGGGTCTTGGACTCAAACTTTCATTAGAAGAACAGTTCGAGACAATCAAGAAAAACTTTGAAGCAAAAGCAGGAAAAGATTATGCTGCTTCAAGAGGAGAATACCTTAATGGTATTATAATGGCAAATTATCTTGGATATCAGTTTATTGATGCTGCAAATGTAATCTGTTTTGATGAAAATGGAGAATTCGATTCAGAAAAGACTAATGAAGTATGTTCAGAAAAGCTTGCTGCTACAGAAAATGCTGTAATTCCGGGATTTTATGGTGCAATGCCAAACGGAAAAGTTAAGACATTTTCAAGAGGTGGTTCTGATGTGACAGGTTCAATAGTTGCAAGAGCTATCAAAGCGGATGTGTACGAAAACTGGACAGATGTTTCGGGTTTCCTTGCAGCAGACCCAAGAATAGTAAAAAATCCAAAGCCAATCAAAGTTATTACATACAGGGAACTTAGAGAATTGTCTTACATGGGTGCTTCCGTTCTTCATGAATCAGCAATTTTCCCGGTAAGAAAAGAAGGAATTCCGATTAATATCAGAAATACAAATGCACCACAAGATCCGGGTACAATGATTGTTGAGACAACATGTAACAGACCGGATTGTGTAATTACTGGTATTGCCGGTAAGAAGGGGTTCGTATCAATAAGCATCGACAAAGACATGATGAATTCAGAAATCGGATTTGGAAGAAAAGTTCTTCAGGTATTTGAAGATAATGGCATATCATTTGAACATATGCCATCAGGAATTGATACTATGACAGTATTTGTTCATCAGGATGAATTTGTTGAAAAAGAACAGAAAGTTCTTGCACAGCTTCATCGTGCAGTAAATCCTGATTCGATAGAACTTGAATCAGATCTTGCACTTATCGCTGTTGTAGGACGAGGAATGAAGAATAATTCAGGTATTGCTGCTAATATTTTCTCAGCACTTGCAAAGGCAAAGATTAACATTAAGATGATTGATCAGGGCTCAAGCGAGCTTAATATCATTATTGGTGTACGCAATCGCTATTTTGAAGATGCAATCAAGACAATTTACAGCGTATTTGTACCGGAAGAAGAGCAGTAAAACAAATCGAAAAATTAAATTTTATCCCGACAGGAAAGCAATGGTGGCATTTGTTATCAGATGTTTTCCTGCCGGGATATTTTTGTGAAAATATTTAATGGAAAGTTATATACAATAAAAATAATAAAAAAACAAAAAATAAATACAGCTTGCTAAACTTCGTTTAGAATGGTAAAATAAAAAAGAAAACATAACATAAAAATGACAATGTTTAAGGAGTAATATTCAGAGAATGGAAATCACAAAGAAAATAGCAGAAGAGTTAAGCGTTAAGCCGTCACAGGTTGAAGCGGCAGTAAAGTTGATAGATGAAGGATGTACGATTCCTTTCATAGCCAGATACCGTAAGGAAGTTACAGGTTCACTTAATGATGAACAGCTTCGTAACCTTGATGACAGACTCAAATACCTTCGCAATCTTGAGGATAGAAAAGCACAGGTAATAGCAAGCATAGAAGAACAGGGTAAACTTACAGAAGAGTTAAAGGCACAGATTACAGATGCACAGACAATGGTGCTTGTGGAAGATTTATACAGACCGTACAAGCAGAAAAGAAGAACTCGTGCAACGATTGCAAAAGAGAAGGGGCTTGAGCCTCTTGCACAGTTCATACTTGCACAGAATACAGACAAGCCTGTTGAAGATGAAGCACAGAAGTATATAAGCAGCGAGGAAGGCAAAGAAGTTGAGGATGCAGCGGCAGCGATACAGGGAGCACTTGATATAATTGCAGAACAGATTTCAGATGTCGCTGATTACAGAACATATATAAGAGATATAACTTTCAAGGAAGGAAAGATAGTTTCTGTTGCCAAAGATGCTGATGCAGAGTCTGTATATGAGAATTATTATGATTACAGTGAAGCACTTTCAACAATTCCGGGACACAGAATACTTGCATTAAACAGAGGTGAGGCAGAAAAGTTCCTTGCTATAAAAATAGAGGCACCTGTTGACAGAATTTTAAGGTATCTGGAGACAAAGACGCTTACATCAGATAATGAATATACAACACCATTAATCAAAGAAGTTGTAAGCGATGCATATGACAGGCTTATTGCACCTGCCATAGAAAGAGAGATAAGAAGTACACTCACGGATACGGCACAGGACGGAGCTATAAGGGTATTTGGTAAGAATCTTGAACAGCTTCTCTTACAGCCTCCAATTGCCGGTAAAGTTGTACTTGGCTGGGATCCTGCATTCAGAACCGGATGCAAACTTGCAGTTGTCGATGCTACAGGAAAGGTTCTTGATACAAAAGTTATATATCCTACAGAGCCACACAATAAAGTTGAACAGTCAAAGCAGGAAGTTAAGAAACTTATAGATAAGTATAATATAACGCTCATTTCATGCGGTAATGGAACTGCATCAAGAGAGTCAGAAAAAATCATAGCAGATATGATTAAAGAGTACGATTTGAAAAATGTAGATTATGTAATAACAAATGAAGCAGGTGCATCAGTGTACTCTGCAAGCAAACTTGCGACAGAAGAATTTCCTGATTTTGATGTGGCACAAAGAAGTGCGGTGTCAATAGCAAGACGAGTTCAGGATCCGCTTGCTGAACTTGTAAAGATAGATCCGAAGTCAATCGGTGTTGGACAGTATCAGCATGATATGAACCAGAAAAAGCTGAGCGAAACACTTACAGGTGTGGTTGAAGACAGCGTTAATAAAGTAGGCGTTGATTTAAATACAGCATCTGCATCACTTCTTGAATATATTTCGGGAATATCAAAAGCTGTTGCAAAAAATATTGTGGATTACAGAGAAACTAACGGAAGATTTACTAACAGAAAACAGCTTTTAAAAGTTGCAAAATTAGGACCTAAGGCATTTGAACAGTGTGCAGGTTTCATGCGTATAAGCGGAGGTGATAATCCGCTTGATGCCACAAGTGTACATCCGGAAAGTTATGATGCTGCAGCAAAACTTCTTGAGATATTAGGATATAATATTAACTCTATAAGTTCAGGTGAGTTAATAGGACTTGGTAAAAAAATAAGTAATCTCCACGAAATGGCAGAAAAAGTCGGCATTGGTGAGATAACACTTGAAGATATAGTAAAAGAACTGGAGAAACCTGGAAGAGACCCAAGAGAAGAGATGCCAAAACCAATACTCAGAAAAGATGTCCTTGATATGAAAGATTTAAAACCGGGAATGATTCTTAAAGGAACAGTAAGAAATGTAATAGATTTTGGTGCTTTTGTGGATATCGGTGTACATCAGGACGGACTTGTTCATATTTCACAGATGTGTGTTGACAGAAGAGTTGAGCATCCGCTTGATGTTGTGAGTGTCGGAGATGTTGTAGATGTACGTGTTATAGAAGCTGACCCAGCAAAGAACAGGGTTTCACTATCAATGATTCTCGACGAAAAAGAGGCTGCTAACCGTAAAATGTCAGCGAATAAAGGCGACAGAAAAAATGATGCTTCAAAGAGAGATAACAGAAAGCAGGGACAGCATAAGAAAAAAGACAATGGACTTAATCTTAGTTCATTATCAAGATTTATGAGATAATTGTGCGGACAGCGAAACAAAGCCAATGTCTGCAAGAGACATTGGCGGCGTTTGATAAATATAGTTAATAATACAAACTGGAGTATTGAAATGGGTGAACAAGAACAGAGAGTAGAATTTGAAACACGAATAGGTGCAAAAGAACTGATGGATTTTAAAATATACCATAATTATCACAGCGTGAGTGGTATTGCATCACTGCTTTTTGGCATAATAGCATTGGTGATATGCATAGTTTCAATTAACAGAGTGAATATATCATATACACTTATGATGGGATTTTTTGGACTTTTCTTTACAGTGTACACACCGATTGGCATGAAGAGAAAAGTTAATAAACAGATAAAAACAGTTCCTGCATTTGCAGAGCCTGTAAAATATGTCATAACACCTGAAAAGATAACTCTCAGTCAGGGCGAAGTATCAGAAGAACTTTTATGGGATGATATATTTACGATAAAATGCACAGGAAAGAGCATGATTTTATATATAACATCAGTGAGGGCTAATATAATACCTCTTGAATGCCTTGACAGACAACAGGCAGAAAACTTTATAAAAATAGCAAGAGAGAAACTCAAGCCGTTTCAGGTTAAGTTAAATGATGCATCAGTAATAAACAAGTGCGGACGGTGACAGATATGGTAAATGTGATAGAAACATTTGATGCAAAAGAAACATTTGCATTAGGGGAAAAGATAGGAAAAGAAGTACAACCAGGAGATATATTCTGTCTTGAAGGTGACCTTGGCGTTGGGAAGACAGTATTTACACAGGGGTTTGCAAAAGGGATTGGCATAACAGAACCTGTTAACAGCCCTACATTTACAATAGTTCAGGAGTACAAAGAAGGAAGAATTCCCTTATATCATTTCGATTTATACAGGATAGCAGATATTTCGGAACTTGATGAGATCGGTTACGAAGAATATTTTTATTCAGAAGGAACATGTCTTGTTGAGTGGGGAAATCTATATCCGGAGATATTCCCTGAAAATACCATAAAAATTGAAATAAGCAAAGACCTTTCAAAAGGTTTTGACTACAGAAGAGTAACGATAGAAAAGCAGCAAAAGGAGGATTAACATGAGGATACTTGCAATAGAAAGTTCTGCCGTGACAGCATCAGTTGCAATTCTTACAGATGATACACTTACGGCAGAGTATACTATCAACTATAAGAAAACTCATTCACAGACACTTCTTCCTATGATAGATGAGATATGTGATATGACAGACGTTAAGCCGGATGAATTTGATGTGGTTGCAGTGTCAACAGGCCCGGGTTCTTTTACTGGGTTAAGGATAGGCGTTGCAACAGGAAAGGGCATTGCACTTGCCACAGGTATCAAGATGGCAGCAGTTCCGACACTTGATGCAATGGCAATGAATATGTATGGCACTGGTAAGCTTATATGTGCTGTCATGGATGCTAGAAGGCAGCATCTCTACAACAATATATTTTTCTTTGATGAAAACAACAGACTCTGTAGATGCAGGGAACAGTCGCTTGATTCATATGATCAACTTGCTGCTGAATTAAATGGCCTTAACAGAGATGTAATATTTGTCGGTGATGGCATAAATGCCGCAAGAGAATATTTTGATAAATATTTAACATGTAAATATGAATATGCACCGGCACATATGACAACACAACGTGCCGGAAGTGTAGCTATGCTGGCAATGCAGATGGCAGCAGAAAATAAACTTGTTGATGCGGATGATGTAAAGCCCGATTATCTTCGCCCGTCACAGGCAGAGCGTGAATTTGCACAGAAAAAGGAGCCTAAGTAATGCTTAACATAAGAGCTATGGAAGAAAAAGATATTCCACAGGTCGAAGAGATAGAAAAAAAGATATTTTCACTGCCGTGGTCAGAGAAGTCATTTCATGATGCATGCAGTGATGAAAATAATATATATCTTGTCTGTGAAGATGAAGGCACAATTACCGGATACTGCGGATTATGGACGGTGTTTGGTGAGGGGAATATTACGAATATGGCAGTTCATCCTGATTACAGAAAAAAAGGTATCGGAATGATGCTTATGGAAGAGATGGAAAAACGTGGAATACAGAAAAAAGTAGATGTGTTTTTTCTGGAAGTGCGTGAAAGCAATGACGCAGCACGAAGATTATATGAAAAAATGAAATACAAACAAATAGGTATCCGCAAAAGATTTTATGAAAGACCGGTTGAGGATGCTATAGTAATGTCGAAAATGTATACGGAAGGAAATATATGTTAGATGTATGTTTGCTGGGAACCAGCGGAATGCTGCCATTGCCTGACAGATGGCTGACATCACTGATGACCAGATATAATGGAAGCAGTCTTTTGATAGATTGTGGGGAAGGAACACAGATTGCAATAAAAGAAAAAGGATGGAGTTTTAATCCGATAGATGTAATTTGTTTTACGCATTATCATGCTGACCATATAAGCGGACTTCCGGGGCTGCTTCTCACAATAGGAAATTCTGACAGGACAAAGCCTGTTACGCTTGTCGGGCCTAAAGGTCTGTCAAGAGTTGTTGGGGCACTGCGTGTGATAGCACCGGAACTTCCGTTTGAACTGAAATTTATAGAACTTACAAAACCGCAGGAACACATTTCAATAAATGGCTATGAGATAGAGGCATTTAAAGTTTCTCATACGGTTGCATGTTATGGGTATTCTATAAGTATTCCAAGAATAGGAAAGTTTGATGTAGAAAAAGCTAGAGAACTTATGATACCGCAGAAAGCGTGGAATAAGCTTCAGCATGGAAATACGGTTGAGATTGATGGAACTGTATATACACCGGATATGGTAATGGGAAAACCGAGAAAAGGTTTGAAAGTTACATATTGTACAGATACAAGACCGGTTACGGCTATTATAGAAAATGCAAAACATTCCGATTTATTTATATGTGAAGGAATGTATGGCGAAGAAGATAAAGACAGTAAAGCAAAAGAAAACAAACACATGACATTTTCAGAGGCGGCAGCACTTGCAAAAGATGCAGAAGTTGCAGAGATGTGGCTGACGCATTTCAGCCCGTCACTTGTAAGGCCGCAGGAGTATATACGTGGAATACAGAAAATATTTGAAAATGTCACAGCAGGTACAGATGGTAAAACGGTGGAACTTCAATTTGAAGAAGGGTAGCATTTAAAGATGCGGAAATGGAGGCGTGAGATGAAAAAATATGTAAAAACAATAATAATTGTAAGTGTTCTGGCACTAATGTGCATAGCCTATTTTTTCTATCTTTCAAACAGGAAATCGACAAAAGATGCAACTGATAAGTCAGTTTGGAATCAGGAAGTGGCAGCATTAACAACAAAAGATATTGATAAAAATTATCCTGAGTCTCCAAAAGAAGTTGTTAAATTGTATGCAAGAATAACAAAGGCATATTACAAGACATCTCTTACGGATGAACAGATAGAAGCACTTGGAACAAATGCAAGAAAATTATTTGATAATGAGTTAAAGTCAAAACAGACAGATAAAGAATTTCTGGATGCATTAAAGGCTGATATAGCGGATTATAATTCGGCAAAAAGATATATAGCTGATTATACAATGGATGGCAGCCAGGCAGTAAAATATACAACTATTGATAATAAAGAATATGCATCATTGGTAGTGCTTTATAATGTCCGTGAAGGAAGTAAACTTCACAAATCATATACCAGATTTGTATTAAGAAAAGATTCCGATGGAAAATGGAAAATATTATACTGGGAGCTTATTAACGGAAATAATAGCACACAGGAATAGAAAGGCATGGAAAGCAGTATGAAAGAACAGGAAGAAGTATTAATTCTTGCTATAGAAAGTTCATGTGATGAGACAGCGGCAGCTGTTGTAAAAAACGGAAGAACTGTTTTGTCAAATATAATAAATTCACAGATAGATATTCATACATTATATGGCGGTGTAGTACCGGAGATAGCATCAAGAAAACATATAGAAAATATTAATCCTGTAATAAACATGGCGTTAAAAGAGGCGAACGTAACATTGGATGATATAACAGCTATAGCTGTTACATATGGTCCGGGGCTTGTAGGAGCGTTGCTTGTGGGTGTTGCGGAAGCAAAAGCTATTGCATTTGCAAAAAATAAACCACTTGTGGGAGTACATCATATAGAAGGGCATATATCAGCCAATTATATAGAGCATCCTGAATTGGAACCTCCATTTGCTGCACTTGTTGTATCAGGAGGACATACACATCTTGTAATGGTCAATGATTATGGTGATTATGAAATTATTGGAAGAACGAGGGATGATGCGGCTGGGGAAGCGTTTGACAAGGTCGCAAGAGCTGTAGGACTCGGTTATCCGGGCGGACCAAAGATAGATAAATTGGCAAAAGAAGGTAATCCGCATGCAATTGAATTTCCAAGGGCACATGTAGAAGATTCACCATATGATTTTTCGTTTAGCGGAATAAAATCAGCTGTTCTCAATTATATAAACCAGTGTGAGATGAAAAATGAAGAGATAAATAAAGCTGACCTTGTAGCATCGTTTCAGAATGCTGTAGTGGACGCACTTGTATCAAGGGCAATGATGCTTGTAAAAGAAAGAAATATCGACAAGCTGGCAATTGCCGGCGGCGTTGCATCTAATTCAGCATTAAGAGAGGCACTTTCAAGTGCTTGTGAGGAAAATGGAATAAAATATTATTCACCATCTCCTAAGTTATGTACAGATAATGCGGCAATGATAGGAGCTGCCGGGTATTATGATTACATAAAAGGTGTAAGGCATGGCTTTGATCTTAATGCGGTTCCAAATCTCAAACTTGGTGAAAGAATATAAATTAATAAAAAATATAAAAAATGCCGGGCATATTATATTCTGCCCGGCAAAATTCAGACATGGAGAAAAATATATGGGCAGCAAAGAAAAAGCATTAACAGCGGCAATAATACTTGCCGGAGGCAAAGGCAGCCGAATGAAGTCAGAGATTCCAAAACAATATATGAAAATAAATGGACGACCGGTAATATATTATGCACTGGAAGCATTTTCTGAAAGCAGTGTTGACAAAATAGTTCTGGTTACAGGAAATGCATGTATTGATGGTATGGATGAAAAAACATATTGCATAGAAAGAATAATAAAACCGTACAAATTTGAAAAAGTAATAATAGTTACAGAAGGTGGAAAGGAACGCTATAATTCTGTATATAATGGGCTGGAGGCACTGAAAAAGCAGTGCAAGGTACCGGATTATGTTCTCATTCATGATGGAGCAAGAGCGTGTATTACAACTGATTTGATAGAAAAGTGCATATGCGAAGCCGAAAAATACAAGGCATGCGTGGCAGCAGTACCTGTCAAAGATACAATAAAAATATCTGATGAGAATGGATATGCCGTTAATACACCCGACAGAAATACATTGTGGCAGATACAGACACCACAATGTTTTGAATATGAACTTATAATGGATGCATATGAAAAAATGATTAAAGATTCAGCCAGAGGTAATATAACTGATGATGCAATGGTTGTTGAAAAATATACATCAGTCAGAGTGAAATTAACGCAATCATCATACAAAAATATAAAAATAACCACACCGGATGACATAATAATAGCCGAAAGTTTTATTAAAAAATAAATTAGAACTAAGTGAGATATAAAAAAGGATGGATGCCGGAGATAATAAGATACTTATAATGCAGAATTTATGCGGAATTGTGGGCGTGAAATAATAAGAAATAAAAAAGTTAAAAAAAATCAAATAAAAGTGTTGACAAAGTTAAAACAGAGTGATAATATAAACAAGTCGTCAGCGAGCGGCACAATTAAATAAGTATTATGGAGAGGTACCGAAGTGGTCATAACGGGGCGGTCTTGAAAACCGTTTGTCTTCACGGGCGCATGGGTTCGAATCCCATCCTCTCCGCTAAGAACCACTTATACGTAAGTGGTTCTTATCTTCTCTAAAGTGCAGGATGATGCATTTTGGGATTTGGATATCTTTAATGCAACAGGTTATAACAATCATGTTATTACATATATTACAATGGCAAGTTTAACAATGAGCTTATCTGGTCGATAGCCGGTTGAACAAATTTTGTAAAAAATAAAAAAACTTGTTGACAAACATTAAAATGAATGGTATTCTATTAAAGCTGTCGGCGTAAGCGACAGTAATGAACACTGATAACTGAACAGTAAAACAACCCTGAAAATTCTTTAAGAATTATTCAACGAACAGCATCTTAAACAGATGCATCCTTTAAAACAGTACATCATGAAAATGATGAACGGAT
>NZ_JACOPD010000010.1 GCF_014287955.1 Lachnospira hominis (ex Liu et al. 2021)
TGCTGGCCTGTAAGTCATTTGTTTTGTGTGTCGCTCGCGGCGACTTGATTATAATATCACCTGAGGTTATATATGTCAACACCTTTTTTTGATTTTTTTTAACTTTTTTTGATTTTTTTTAAAATTGATGGGTTAAAATACAATATCTAGTGTTTTTGCAGCTGCAAAAACACTAGATATTTTTATGCTTTCTCAATATTAAACTGTCTTCGTAATCGTTTTTATTATAAAATTATGATTATAAATAAGCGAAAGTAAATCATTTTTGCCAATTTCAATAAGAGCTTTAGCTGCCCATTGCATATTACTGCATGCTGTAATGACAGCAAAAAGAAGCCATACTATAACAAGTCCCTCAATAATTCCAAATGCAAGACCAAGAAGTTTGTTTGCCTGATATATTAACGGCAGTCTTCCAACCACCCCCGTAACAGCAAACACAATCTTTAATATTGCAAACACAACCAGATACACCGCTATGTAAATTATTGCATTCAATGCAAGTCCAGCCAGTTTTGCAGCAATCACCGCAGCCATTATATTTTTCATTGTCACTTGTGCATTTCCTGTAACATGAAATACATCCTGCATATAGCTGCCATTTCCGTTACCACTGCCAATAACACTTTCAGGCAGATTAAGTTTCTTCATTATATCATTTACATTTTTTTGTATCTGACCAGCATACTCTTCAAGCTGCGAAATACTTATGATAACTGCCTCTTCATCAGAAAGGCTTTCCCCTGCAGCTTTATTAAAATTTTCATCTTCTATTATAAAATTATAAATAGACTTCTGAAGGTTATCATATACCTGTGTATTTTCTTTTACATTTTTACACAATGATGGTGTCACCCACACACAGACTATAAATGTAACTACCATTGCCGCAAGAGATACGGCTGTTCTTATTATTCCTTTTCTCCATCCTGATACGCCAAACAAAATAAATATGGCAAATACAGCTATTGTTATCCAGCTCATAATTTTCTCCTGTTTTTTATTTTAATCTTATATTCTGGACATATTTAGAATTGACGCAAATATAATTTCCACGGTGTCCAAGCACTATCACATTCTGTATTGGAAGTGTCATTGTTATATCAGCAAGCTTTTTGCCTTTTAAATTTATCAGTGAAATAACTGATGAGTTGCTCATAACAACACTATTTCCATCAAAAGACATTTTGTCATACTGTGTACTGAATGGATATTCACACACTCTATTCAAATCGCTATTGTATACACAAAGCTTATAAATATCACCCGACTCAGAATTTTTTAAAACAAGACCTATATATTTATCACCAAATAAAACTCTGTCAATTTCATTATCTATATTGATTTCTTTTACAAGCTTCGGATATTCTTTTATTGAATATATGCTGACTACATCTTCTCCTACTGCAGCAACTGTATTTTCATCAATAAAATTAACATCTGCAACTATTGTACTGTCATAATGATTAAATCCACCAACCACACGCTCTGTCTCATTTTGTCCAACTTCTGAAAAATTATAAAATACAACATTGGTTTTCATCGTTTCTCCGCTCACATAAAGATACGATGCGACAAGTTTTGCAGCATCAGGCGAAATGCTTATATCAAGAGGATATCCATCTCCTGCCAGGGATGTTTTTACTGTATAGATTTTTGTGCCGTCAGTTTTATAGAGATTGATATAATTTGCATCATTATCCTCAAGAACAGCTGCAACCACGCCCTGTTTTGCCACCTCTATCTGCGATATTGCAAGTGATGTATCTACAGTTCCAATATTCCCGTTCTTATCAAATATATAAATTTTACTTCCGTTAATATCGCCAACTGCAATTATGCTGCCACATATCTTCACCTGAGGTTTCTGCATTGTATATGTCTGATTCCATATTGCTGTACCTTTTTTGTTATAATATGCAATACCATCATTACTATATCTTACATATCCATCTGCATATCCCATATACATTGTTGTATCTGTATCATCCCTGTTTACGGATTTCATAACTGAATAATCTTTATATGTAATTCCATCGATAAATGCACTTATCGCAAAAACGGCCGCAATTATGGCTGCAACAATGATTACCGATATAATAATTATACGTTTTCTGCGGTTTATAACTTTGTGTTTTATTTCATTCTCATCCAGATTTTCTTCCTGCTTTTGTTCTTCCGGAACAAGATGAATCACTTTTTTATTTTTTGAATTATTTCCATCTCCAAATCTGGAATTACCTGATATGATATCAGCCATTCGTTTTACCTCTTTTATAATTTTTAAACGTACTGACATCATTATACATTATCCCTCAAAATATTCAAGGCAGTTTTATTTCCTGGCCTATATAGAGCTTGTCTGCATCTTCTATATTATTAACCGCAATTATTTCATTTAATTTTTCAGTGTTTCCATAATATTTTTTGCATATGCTCATTATTGTATCGCCCTTTTTTACTATATAAGTTGTCTGTGCAGCATCTGCTTCTTTAACCATCTCGGCTGATTCTGCCTGCTTTTCTGTCTGTGACTGCTCTGTCTGTGACCGTGTTGTCCGGCTTTCAGTGCTTTCTGTCTCCGCCTCTGTCGGATATACGTCTCCCGAAATTTTATTTACCGAAACCGAATTATCAGATGTCTGAATACTTTTTTCTTTTTCACTTATATTTGATATTTCGAGTGCTATATTACTAAGCGATGTATCAAATTTTTTCATTTTTTCATAACTGTTTAAAAGATTTATTCCAATCACAAGAACGACCACTGCCATAAAACTGCTTATTCCATACAGAAAAACTGAATTTTTTCTACGTTGTCTCATTTCTTCTTTTTCCTGTATTATACTTCTTATTGATTTCATCACCTTATCTTTTTCAGGACTCTCAATCGGCTTTCGTTCCCTTCTTTCAAGCATGTACTCCTGCATTTCATAATTTCTTTCATAAAAGCAGACATATCCTTTTTGTTTTTTTAATTCTCCATTTTCATACAAATAAAAATTTTCTTCTTTATCACATGTGTTTACAAGATACATTGTTTTCATGCCACCGGAAAAATTATCCATGTGCAGCTTTTTCAAATAAAGAAAACGCTCCTGCGTAATGCCAGGCATTGCGGCAAACCAGCCAACCACCTCAAGATCCGGGAAGAACTTTTCTATCTCTGCATATATTTTTTCCCATATCTTTTCATTAAATACGATTCCCTGTTTTGTTTCGTTTTCCGGAGTCTT
This sequence comes from Lachnospira hominis (ex Liu et al. 2021), assembly GCF_014287955.1. Classification (GTDB taxonomy): domain Bacteria; phylum Bacillota; class Clostridia; order Lachnospirales; family Lachnospiraceae; genus Lachnospira; species Lachnospira hominis. The sequence goes on from NZ_JACOPD010000010.1 coordinate 3,237, forward strand.
TGCTCTTATAACGCCCTTGATAAACAGACATTTTTCTTCATCCGACTTCTGTACCTCACCCAGCAGCACTCCTGCCTGCTCGTCCTCCGGTGTCTGATATGCAACAGAATTAATATATGTAAAAGCGTAATCTTCTATATATATTTTTCTGTTTGAACTAACATCGCCTATCTGTTTGATATTCTTTGGTCTTCTTATATCCGCATTTCCTCTCATGTTCCCCTTATTGCTGTCATCTTCGCCGTTACAAATAATTTCTATCATGGCTATCCCTCTTTTCACAACAAATAATTGCAATATTTTATTCCATTTTCTTATGGAATTTCTGTTTTTATCAGCTTAGCACTTTTTAAATAAAAAACTTATCATATTTTGTCAGATAAATAAAAAAGTTACTCTTTTATTTTATTATGTTAATTCTTCTAAAATACCTCTCATATTTTACAGATTTCTGCATAAAATATTATAGTGCCATTTTATATGCGGGGAGGGATTTTCATGGTTTATTATTTTAGTTCAGAAAAACATGATGCTCACATAGATTTCAGCAAAAAACTTTCTTCTTTTCTCAATTCAACAGATGCATTTTCACACCCAATCGCTGTTATGTGTATTGGCAGTGACCGCTCAACAGGCGACAGCCTTGGACCACTAATTGGTTATAAACTTTCAAAATTTGCTTTTAATAACGTATTTATCTATGGTTCTTTAAATAATCCAATAAATGCTGTTAATCTTGAGTTTGCTATTACGTTCATCAAAAATTTTCACAGCAATCCATATATTATTGCCATCGATGCATCTCTCGGACGCAATGACCATGTTGGATGTATCACGCTTGCTGAAGGTCCGCTGCGTCCCGGTCTTGGTGTAAAAAAAGAGCTGCCCAAAGTAGGAAGTCTCCATATCACCGGCATTGTAAATGCTGCCGGTTCAAAAGAGAATCTCCTTCTTCAGACAACTCGTCTTTCAACTGTTATGACACTGGCGGATGTTATAACCGCCGGATTTGTTGAAACCTTCCGTGACAATAAACTTAACGTTTATCCTTACTCACAGCCATCGCACGCCCAATTGTATCAGCAGCTTGCGACTTCATAATAGCTCTGAGTTCTTCAAGTTTTTCTGTGTTCATAAATTCTTTGCCAAGATAAGTTTCATAGTTAGATGAAATATAAATCCTCTGCTCTTTGACAAGTGCTTCAAGTTTGCTGCATTCGTCCTGTTTTGTAAGCAATTCCGCTTTCATCTCATCTATATGGCCTTTGCTTCTGCTTTCAATTTCAGCAATTATGTCCGGCTTTGCAGTGTTTTCAAACTCCTGCAAAGCACAGGCTTTCTCACCTTCAATCTTTTCCATGCTATCATGTATTTCATTGATCTTAAAATCATAATCCTCAAGACCATACATTTCTTCATTCTTGTCAGAATGTATTCTTTTTTCAATTTTCTTAATCTTTTTTCTGTTTGCAATAATTTTGTCTTTTGTTTCGCGTGCCGCATTAATAGTAGCTCCGTGCCTACCTACAGTCTTATCTGTCACAATTTTCGTTGGTAAAATAATTATCATTGAAACTACAAAGTAATAAACTATAAGCATCCACATCTGAATACTAGGTACAAAACTTATTAATGCCGGAATCCCAAGAAATAATACCAGCAAAATCAATGTGTAAACTGCACTGTCAGCAAATCCTCTTGTCTGAATCATTATTCTGTAAAACCGTCTGCTGCAATACATTGGAACTTTTTCCATCTTAAAAGCATCTTTTATCTGCTTCTCGAATTCTTCATTCTGATTTCTAAGTTCCTTTGTTTCGTTGGCTATTCTCTCTTTTACTCCAGCCATCTTTGCTTTATCACGCTGAGACTGGATATCTTTCAGTTTAGACTTTTCGCTGTCAATAGCTTTATCATATCCCTCACATATGGATGCGGTGCTTTCTTTGATTCTTCCATCAATTTCTTCTTTTAGCTCCCGCTCATCATTTTCTATATTTTTAGTGAGGTCTTTGGCTATTTCATTCAATTTTTCCAGCTGTTCTTTATTTTTTCTGTGTTCTTTCAAATCGCCTATAATCTGATCAAGCACAGCAAGGTCGCCGGTTAATATATTCTGTTCTGCCATATCAAGCCTCCCTCACAGCATATTATCTGCTGTTTCTGTAGAAATTAATAAGACATCCGTCAAGAATAATCTGTCTTTCGTCATCTGTAAGTTCATCCATTTTAAGTTCAAATGGTTTCATATCTTTATTTACAACAAATGCCTGAATTGTTGAAGCTTTTTCTTTTACAGCCTTTGTAATTTCAGGAATAAATATGTAATCACCATTAGCAAATGGAAGTTCTCCCTTATCTACTATAAATGGAAGCATGCCCCAGTTGATAAGGTTTGAACGATATCTCTTTGTAGCATATTCATTGGCAATATTAGCCCATCCACCGAGAACTTTCTGACATGATGCAGCCTGTTCACGAGCTGAACCATCACCCGGCTTAACTGCAAATATTGTACTTCCGACACCTACATTTTCCTTATGCACATCGTAAGTTTCTTTAATCTTATGCATAATATCCCTAAGTTCCGGAAGTGCTTCTCCCATGCACTGACCAGCTTCTCTTGCTTTCTCCGCTTTCTGTACTTCCTTAGCTCTTCCAACATATGCAGGATCTTTTCTTGAAAGTGCAAATTCTGCAAGTCCAAGAGGATTTGATCTGAATGATGATGTTTCACCTGAAGGAATAAGTTCATCAGTTGTTGTTACAGGATCATGTATCTCTGATACAACCTTAATAATAAGATTTTCTGGAAGGGCTACCATCTCCGGCCAGTCCTTAATATTAGGGCCAAACTGGATTTCCTGATCAGGATCTGCTACACCCTTGCTGTCAAATACTCTGTTTGCATAAATATTCTGGTCAAAATGATATGTAGGACCTGTAAATTCAACATCAACATCTGTAGCCGCTGTAAGATATCCTTTATTTGCCGCTGTTGCTGCAATAGAACGAGCATCCATAAGTGCAACAGATGCAATCTGACCTTTCTGAAGCTTTGAACCTTCTCTGTTAGGGAAGTTTCTTGTTGAATGTCTGATTGAAAATGCATTATTAGCAGGTGTATCTCCGGCACCAAAACAAGGACCACAGAATGCAGTCTTAACTATAGCACCTGTCTCCATAAGATCAGCAAGTCTTCCATTTCTTGCAAGTTCCATATAAATTGGCGTACTTGCAGGATATACACTTAATGTAAACTCGTCTGCACCTATTGAATGACCTTTTAAAATATCTGCTGCCGCACAAATATTTTCAAATCCGCCGCCTGCACATCCGGCAATAATTCCCTGATCAACATAAAGCTTGCCATTCTTAATCTTATTTGTAAGCTTGAAATCAACCTGTCCGTCAAGGCTGACAAGTGCTTTCTTCTCACAATCGTGAAGGATGTCTTCAAGATTTGCATTAAGTTCTTCAATTGTATATGTATTACTTGGGTGGAACGGCATTGCTATCATTGGCTTGATTGTACTAAGGTCAACATATACAACACCATCATAATATGCAACTTTGCCAGGTTTAAGTTCTTTATAGCTTTCGCTTCTGCCATGAATATCATAAAACTCTTTAACTTTCTCATCTGTCTGCCAGATTGAAGAAAGACATGTAGTCTCTGTTGTCATAACATCAACACCAATTCTGAAATCAGCACTGAGATTCTTTACACCAGGTCCTACAAACTCCATAACTTTATTCTTTACATATCCGTTACCAAATACTTCTCCAATAATTGCAAGTGCCACATCCTGAGGTCCTACGCCCTTTGCCGGCTCACCTGTCATGTATACGGCAACCACGCCCGGCATATTTATATCATATGTCTTTCCAAGAAGCTGCTTAACAAGCTCCGGTCCACCTTCACCAACTGCCATTGTACCAAGTGCACCATATCTTGTATGACTGTCTGAACCAAGAATCATCTTACCACTCTCAGCCAGCATTTCTCTTGCAAACTGATGGATTACAGCCTGATGAGGTGGTACATATATTCCACCATATTTCTTGGCACATGTAAGACCAAACATATGATCATCTTCATTAATTGTTCCGCCAACCGCACACAAACTGTTATGACAATTTGTAAGTACATAAGGAATTGGAAACTTCTCAAGTCCTGAAGCTCTTGCAGTCTGTATGATTCCTACAAAAGTAATATCGTGTGATGTCATCTTATCAAACTTGACTTTTAACTTGTCCATATTGCCCGATGTATTATGACTTTCAAGAATACTATAAGCAATAGTGTTTTTTGCTGCTTCTTCCTTAGAAGGAGCATCTGTGCCTAATCTTGCTGCCAAAGCTCCCTGTTGTGCTGCAGACTCTTCTATGACATCAACGCCATCTACAAGATATGCTCCGCCTTTACTTAATTCAATCATTACATGCCTCCATTAATTTTATTTTTTATTTCTTTTATTCTCTCATCCGTTATACTGCCCGGCTTCCAGCCAATATTGACCGTATCATTTTCATATCTTGGAATAATATGCATATGAAAATGGAATACTGTCTGGCCAGCTGCCTCACCGTTGTTCTGCACAACATTCAGTCCAACAGGATGTAATGAATCATTAATAGCATTGGCTACCTTAACAGCAACCTGAAATACATGTGCCGCTGTCTTATCATCCAAAGAATAAATATTATCAAAATGTTCTTTTGGCAATATAAGAACATGTCCTTCCGATGCCGGATTTGCATCGAAAATAACATTGACAATATCATCTTCATAAAGCGAATTAGTTGGAATTATACCATTCGCAAGCTTACAAAAAATACAATCGTCTTTTTTCATAATAAGCACCACCCTACTAACATTTTTGTAATATTTTGTCGAAATTCTTTTATTTACACAGAAAACCAACAAGTATATACTTTCAATATAATAACTTAAAAATGCTTTTATATCAATAAATTTTCATAACTTTATACATTTTAAAAGCATAAATTTTCACAAGTACTATCATATTTATTAAAGGACACAACTATGGATAAAAAAGATTATACAATAATAAATAATGCTAAAAATACTATACCTGAATTCGGGGATACTTTTGAGAAATGCAAAAAAGAACACTATAAAACATTAAGCATTGCCAGCCACGAATTATTAAACCATATTTCATTCCTCAATTCATCTTATGATTTAATTTCCAAAACATATCCTGAAACAAAAAATATGCGTTTCTGGAACAGTATGGGTACATCAATATATGAAATCACAAACATGATGAAACGCTTAAATCTCTGCCGGTATTGCACTTTTCCCAACAAAGAAAATGTAACGCTTAACGATTTAATCTATCAGCTTCCTGACGAAGCAGATAATGCATATCCAGACTCTGAACGCAGATTCAGATTTGATATACCCACTGAAAAAATCAATATTAACGCAGATAAAGAACAATTACTAATTGCATTTAATGAAATTGTCTCAAATTGTTATGAGGCAGGCAATGATAATGATATCATTGACATCAGTGCCTCTTTATCCGATGATAAAACACACTGTACCATTACATTTACAAACACAGGCACTCTGCCTGATATAAAAATTCCAAAAGAATTCCGGCAGATATGTAATAAAGAATTCTATTACCCGGATGATATAAATATCCTGTCAATGGCATTCTATACAACAAAACCCGGTCACTTTGGCTTAGGTCTTTTTATTGCCAATACAGTCTGCTTAAATCACGATGGCTGTCTGGATGTAACGCATGATGACACACATACAAGTTTCCACCTGTCATTTGCAATCTGAATATAAATAATACAGTTGTCATCCTCAAATTCGGCGAGGATAAAGGAGTTTACTTTACTGATGAAATATAAATAATACAGTTGTCATCCTCAAATTAATATAGCAGCTAATATAAATTATATTTTATATTTATTCAGCGAATTCAAATAATGAATCTAACATTCTAAGGCTTCTGAAATTACCTTTTGCAGTCATATCACCTGTCATAAATGCTCTGTGGAAGGTAATTTTACCAGCAACTATATCATCAAACACTGCCTTATTAAGTTTCGCAATAACATCCGCATTATTATTTTCGCCAAACTCAACATCAAGAATATCATTATTTACATTGATAAGTATTGTTTTATTCTTGTCACTGACGATAATCATATAAGTGCATGAAAATGCTGTTCCCGGTCTGAAACTATTCTTAAAAACATTAATATAATAATCATCGCCGCCGTGTTCTTCATCACTAAGAAGTTCTTTATATATAGAGGCAAGTGATTCAATATCTTTTTTCTGTGTTTTTACAAATGTATCATCTGAAACATATTTTGAAAGCTGTTCGCTCTCCTGCGGTGTGAATCTTACAACATCTTTCATAACATTGTTTTTTATTGTCTGACTGCTTGATGGCAGTGAAATTCTTTTCTGTGAAATAGTACGATATATATTCTCAGTCTGTTTCTCTATATACTCCACGCACTTACTGTTAAACTCAAACTCAGTTGTATCATCAACATAGCCTGTGATACCATTTCCTGTACGTCCACCAATCATCTCCCACGAATTGACCAGTGAAAGACATACCTCTCTTTCTCCATATGTCTTAGACATTACAACAGGGAACATATATACGTCTCCGATTCTTCCTTTATCTGCATAAAGCCAGCAGGCATCAAGAAGAGTCTGCATATATCCACCCATTCCAATCCATTCAACAGTAGTTGCTAACACAACTGCATCTGCTTCTGTTACTGTCTGAGATAAAGTTGTAATCTGGTTCTTCATCTCATAGAGATTATATCTTTCCACATTAACATTAAGTTCATCTAAAACTTCCTGTATCTTATTAACCACAAATATTGTAGGGTCGTCAACAACCCCTCTTCCGCCATAGTATATATTAACCTTCATATACAATATTCCTTTCACTTTTACGATAGTGTGAATATAGCACAAAACCTATGTTATTTCAACCTTATATGGCAATGCGGCAATATAAATATCATCTCCGTTCTTTATAACACACCGCTGATTAGTTGCGATTCTTCTACCATTTACACTCGTACCATTAGTAGAATTCATATCCTCTATATAAAAATCGTCATTTATTTTTACAATACACATATGTATATGGCTTACAAGCCTGTTATGTATTACTTTATTACACCTGCCCTCCATACTTCCAACCACACACGGCAGCTTATCAACCGATATATTTTCCATATCCTCATCACCTGTATAAATAAGATTTATCTCCGGTTCTTTTTTCTTTATACTTTCCATATAATCCGATAACAGCATTGTATGCTCATATTCCTGTGTATGACTGTTTTCTTTTTCGATAACGTCATTATTAATATTACTATCATTTTCCGGCTGATAATTTATTTGCGTCTCATATTTTTGTATATATTCTTTTTTTACAAAATGCGTCAATAACTTATCCGGAACTTTATCAGAGAATATATACACAACGATTCCGGCAACTGCTGCCACAAATGCAATATTAGTATTTATTTTTAACGGCATAAGTGACGGAAACATAACCCTTACTATAAAATATCCAACAAGAACTACACATATCAGCTTTATTACTTTAATCATTTTTATGATATTGGTATTTTTTACCTCTTCCTCTTCCTCAATAACCTCAGGAACCACATCATCAATAACTACTCTTTGGGGTTCACTTCCACTGACATCTGTGTCTCCGTATTCTTCAAAATCCATAATTGTCCCAGTATTTTTAAAATTTTCTGATGCGGATAAAGAATCTATAAGTGCTGTCATTTCACATATTTTATAATTATTCTGCACAATCTTCTGATAAATCTCGTAGACATCCATCAAATGGTCTTTATCATTATGGTCGAACTTTTCAAGCATATAATCAAAAAGATTCTTAATCTGTTTTTCTGCCTTTCCGCCAATAAACTCTTTATTTGTTCCCGGAAAATATATAAATTCAATATTTGTTCCGGCCGCATCATAAAAAATAGTTTCCGGACTTATAATAACAGAATCTATACCAAGCATATAATCATCTACCGACCTTGCCATATTTTCTATTCCATTAATCACATTCACAAAATCATGCCATCCCAGATTTTTATATGAAAATATTTTATCAAGTGTCTGTCTTGAAGTAACATCATAGAAAAACATAATTTTATTATTAATTCTTCTTGTCTGCATTTTAAGCAATCCTGCTATTGTATTTTTTTGCAGCATTTTTTGCTCATATTCACAGTCCTGTGTTTCATATTCATTTTCAATCACTGCATATGTTCTGTTATTCTCCTGTTCATATTTCATACACTACTCCTTTAGTTTTAACAAAGCATTGGTTTTTCTTATAAAATCACTTTGCGAATTCGGCTTTATATAATCATTAATACCTGATGTTATCTCATTCATGTCTGTTTCTTTTATTAATAATCTGCTTCTGGCGTTATCCGCCGCATTTTTTAATATTTCATTATATTTTTCGTTTTTATCAGAAATATTTTCCTGTTCTAATTTTAATGCCACCTGTAACTTTATTGAATCCACAACAAGTTCATCATGCCATCTCATCCCAAACAAAATTAACGTAACAATAATTCCTGTAAACAACGGAATTAAAACAGAATTTTCAATTACAAATGAAGCTCTCACATACATAATGCAGTCACCATTGCACAAATTCCAAGATACGGCACAAATGGAATTTCGCTTTTTACTGAGATTTCCTTTTTAACTAATCTTATAAAATTAACAATGCCCAACAGCAGTGTTGCCATCGTAAAAGAAAATACTGCAAAAACTGTTCCTTTAATAAGAATTACTATAAACGTAACAATAACGTCACCTATACCAATACACTTAAACGTAATACTTACGCCAAACAACGCTCCGACAAAACATATTCCGGCAATTATTTCCGGCAATGAAAAATTAAAATTAAATGCTGTATATATAACAGCTGTAATTGTTAATATTACAAGAATTATTACATTTAATGATTTGTACATTATATCCTGAACCGACAAAACCATCATATTTATACATAGCAATATATTTTCCATCAATTTTTTCTTCTCCTTAATTATCACCTGCTGCACATAGTCTGCACGCTCTCATACCTGTCACTTTATTACGCGAAATTTCAATTATTGTCCTGTTTATCTCACTGCAGTTTTCATCCCGGTGATATCTGACCCCATAATCAGTTACATATACATATTCATAACTTGATTCATTTTTATCATTATATTTTTTACATTTACTACACGGATAATAAATTGAACCATTTTTATTTCTATAATTATTTATCTGCGAAAAATCCACCATTTTTACATCAATATTTAATGCCGGACAATTTCTTGTCTTGTGATAAACTGTTCCGGTTCTGGTTATAAAAACGCTATCTGTATTATCTTTATCCTTGCCATAATCACCGGCATATTTTTCTCCAAGCCATACTTCATAAGTAAATTCCTGCACAACTTTGATATATCCTATTCCAAATATATCAAATGGATTTTTAACTGAATATTCTGCTGCCGCCTGAATTGTACTGCTGTCATAACTATAGCAAATAATTTTTATTCCGGAATTTCCGCCCTTTATATTATGTTCTTTTGCATATTCACTTCCCAGATTTTTTATTAAAACCGAATGTAATGACAAACTTCCAACAATTGTATCGTTTATGTTTATATCTTTCTCATTTATAATTTCATCATTTTGTTTTTCTTTTTGTACATAGTTAAGATAATTATATTTATTCTGTTCACGTAAAGCATTATATAAAGCTGCATCTACTTCCAATCTTATTTGATAAATCTGCATCATATAGGTTACTGCCATAACTGCGTATATATACAGCGGCATTACAAGTGCTGCCTCTACTGTTGCTGATGCTTTTATATACACCCCGTTTTTCAGATTAGTAATAATAATATTGAAATTATTGGCGTTATTACTCATATTTTCTGCCTTTCATTTGCATCCGCCTGTCCTTAAAATTAAAAAATGTAATGGCTTATATAATAAAAAACGGGGGCATATTCTACATACAGATTCAGCTTATATAACTGTATTTTACCTGACGTATATATTCTTTTGCATTTATTCTCCTGTCCGCTTTCAGTAATACATTTACCTGTATCCGGGCTTCATAAATATAATCTTTCATTCTGAAACCGGTTTTGCCCATATCTATTATTCTAAGTTCCATGGCTGTCATTGTTCTGTAATTTTTAATATTTTCACTTACACTATGTAATAATAATTCGAGATAATCATTATAATCTGCCCGGCCTTTTAAAATACGCTCTGCCCTGCTGTTTTTTTCACTATCAGCTTTGTCATATTTTAAATTTCCGGCAAGCATGTTTTTAAGCGACAATTTCCAGTCATTATCATTTTTAATAACGGCTATCTCATCTCCTTCAAAAAGTCTTCTGACATCTACAATACTTTCCGCATAAGACCATATTCCCATAATTATATATTGCACAGCCTTTACCACTAAAAGATTTCCCGTAAATCCGGCAATTGATGATGCAAGTGCAAAAGCTTCACTTCTCTTTTCACCATTAGTTACAAGATATGCCATGTTGACCGCTTCTCTTACAGCTGAAAGTTTCAATATAATACTGTTAATATTATCTCTGTCAGAGTTTTGTCCACAAATAATATATTCAACAGGATATTTTAATCCACCATATCTGTTTTTCCCCGGAAATGTATCAAATGTGTCCATAATATATAAATCATACATTAATGTCTGTGTGTTAATTTTTCTACTTCCATTCCCGCTTATATATTCCTGTGCCAGACCTTCATAATTAAATGAAGCATCTGAAACTGTAATTCCATCAAGTACAAGTCCGGATATTCCATTTGAAAATTTCTTTCCGAGGCTTTTTATTTCTTTTAGCCGTTGTTTATTTTGCTGACTATTTTCTGATTCAACAGCAGTAAAATTTATTATTTTTATATTCTCTGCATATTCCGAAACCTGTTCAAATTTTTCTTTATATTCCCACGTATTTGAATATAAATCTATTTCCTCAGGTTTTAAAACCAGCTCATTTATTAAATTAATGTCTCTTAAATTTGTTAACAAATCCTGTCTGACAGTATTTAATCTGTTTGCTGTATCTTCATCTGATGTGGATTTTTTTAAATCTTCCTCCATCACTGTACTTACTTCTTCTCCGAGAATATCTTTTTTACTTTTTATCTTTTCCAGACATGCATTTATTTTTTTCTGAAAATCCTGATTTTCATCATTATATGAATCAATCTGCTCAATTATCTTATCCGATATCTGCTGTACATTATCCGTTTCTTTACGTAAAATTGCATAATTATATTTATATACCTCAAGATACTTTTCGTCCTTATATTCCTCAAGCAGCAATAAATCTTCTTTTAAATCGGTTATACATACTGAAATATTTTGGTACTTGTAATTAATCTCAGAAATATATGCAGATATGATATTTTGTTTTCCTATAAATGAATTATCTATATCGCACTCCTGTATGCTTTTATTAATATCTTTTATACACTCTCCACGCTCTGTTTCTGTTTCACCATCAGAAGAAAATGCACTAATGATTTCACCTGCAGATGCATACTTCATATAATTTAAAATCTGTTCTTTTACTGCATTGCCATTATTGTCTGTCATATACTTTAAATCAGTTATGCATGCTTTATTAAAAACTACGCTGTTTTTCTGACATATGTTTTCAATATTCTTTCTCGCATAATATTCTAATTTATTATCATTACATTGTTCGTTGCTTATAACAAATATATTAAATTCTGACAGACATTCATTGTGATAACCCCCAAATACTGATTCTGCTGACATTCTTGATGCCATATCTGTCTCATAATATATAACTGACATTCTTACCGAATTAATCATAGTGCAGATAAATGAAATTACAATTGCAAATGTCAACGATGCATATACTGTTATCTGAGCTTTTATCATATCTGCTTAGCCTGACTGCTCATTTTAGACAGCAGCATATTAACTAGGCTGGTTATCTGCTTCTTAAACAACATAACAAGACCCACAAGGACTATAATTATAAGCACCACCTCTACTACCCCCATTCCACTCTCATCATCCCAGAAATTTTTTATCTTTTTTAATATCTTCATAATACCATTCTCCTATCTCGACAAATTTTTTTAATATCCTGAAAAAGACATAAGTGCCGGAACCATAATAATTGCCATTACAACAATGAGCATAATAATCATTGGTAAAAGTAGTTTTGTACCTGCCTCTTCACCATATTTTTTAGCCATGTTTTTGCGTTCTTCAAATGCATCCTTTGCTTCTAATGTAAGCAGCAGAGCAAGTTCTTTCGTTCCCTTTTTTATATTTTGAACTATAAGCGAACTAAACTTCATATATTCTTTTATTCCACACTTCATACCAAATTCTTCATAAACATAAATCTGCGGTTTGCCTGATTTAAGCATATTAAGTCCTTCTGACATAAACTCATATGCATAACGTTTTTTTGAACCTGACTTTTGCCTCACCCTATAATCAACAACTATTTTTTCCCATGCCATTCTGACTGTCATTCCCGCCCCGACAAGTAATGAAAGTTTTGCTACTATCTCCGGATAATCACATTTCATCTGTTTTATTTTTTCTTTTTCATAACTGTTTTTCTTTTCTTTATCATGGTAATGGGCAAATATTGCCAGCGATATTCCACAAAAAAGGACTGCCGCTGCATAATTACCAGACTCTCTTTTTTTATATATAACCTCCTCTCCATCAACTTCTTTTGGAAGTTCTACATAATCGCTATTGTAATCTGACTGTGCACATTTAATTTCATAAAATATATCTTTTTTCAATTGTTCCTCATGTGTCAGTTCCCTGCCACAAACAATCACTTTTATTTCATATGATGAAGAATACTCCATGTATTGAAGATTAGCTGTAAGAGTAACTTCTTCCTTCTGGTCCTTTTTCAAATCATCATTATAAACTTTCCCGTCATACCCGATTAGATTATAATTACTTGAAAACCACTCAATACTTACCGGATTATCTTCTAATTTTTCTATAAGATTCAAATCTGTTTTTATTTCATCCAACGAAGCATTGTCATTTAATATCTCTTTTTTTAAATGCTCATAAACATTAAAAAAAAGTTCTTCTGTCTCCTGTGCTGTGTATTTTTCCGGCTCAATTGTAATAGTTGTATCTATTCTGTTTTTTCCTGCATATATGCTTACATCCAGATTTTTTTCAGCCCCACTGTACCCGGGTTTTTTAAGGTCCGACTTTTCTATATCACGCTCTCCATCTGATATCTCCAGAAATAATGCCGCAACAATTGAAACCAGAATTATAATTATTATTTTTTTATCAAATTTCAATATTTACTATCCTCTTAGCAATATAATCTGCAACAATAACAACAATAAGACATACACTCATAAAAATACGACCGGCAATATTTCCATATAACATTGCAATAAAATCGTAAGATGTAAATCTTAAATATCCGACCATTGCAAATGGCATGATACTCATAATCCCCTGCTCCTGTTTTTTCCCGCTTATTATTGTTTTTATTTCACTGTCAAGCTCAATTTTTTCCCTGATAAGCGATGTTGTATCCTTAATTATTGTTATCATGTCGCCGCCGCTTCTTTTTGCATATCCAAAAATTTCCGAAAAATATTGTATTTCTTCGACATCTGACTTCCTCGCAAAATCTTTCAATACATTTTCAATATTTTCATTGTTATGTATTCTCGTAGCTATTTCTGAAAATGATTTTACAATCACTGCATTTCTTCCATACAACATTTTTAATTCTTCCAACGCTTCTTTAAACGAATTTTCAATAGAATAACCTGCATTTAATGCAAATGATACTGCTGTCATTGCATCCTTAAACTGTAATGCAAGCTGTTGTCTTTCTTTTCGTTTGTTATTTTTTGAATTTTCTCTTATATACAGATACAACCATGGACTCATTAGTATTGAAAAATAAATATTTCCGTAAAAAAGCCATGATGCAGCAACTATTATCAATATCCCCTTAGCCAGCCATAGTATTATCTTCTTGTCCATATCCGGCAAAATACATTTTCTGCGTATTGACAAGTTTATTACCTGTGGCTTTAAGTTCTCCCAAAACCCGTCCGTTACTCTCTGCATTTTCAGCGAATTCAAACAACTTGTTAAACTTAACTTCTCCTCTAGAAACTCCCACAACTTCCGCAATCTGTAAAACTCTCCTTGTCTTATCCCTGAGTCTGCCCAGATGAATTATTATATCAATAGCTGATGTAAGCTGCTGCCTTATTGCCGCAACAGGCATATCTATCCCCATAAGTATCATCGTCTCAAGACGTGTCATCATATCTTTGGGGCTGTTGCCATGTCCTGTAGAAAGACTTCCATCATGTCCTGTAGACATTGCCTGAACCATATCAAGAGTTTCTTTCCCCCTTACTTCTCCAACTATAATTCTGTCGGGTCTCATTCTCAGACTTGCTCTTATAAGATCCCTTATTGTCACTTCATTTTTACCTTCTATATTGGCATCTCTTGCCTCAAGCCTTACAAGATTTTTTACATGATTTATCTGTAATTCAGCAGCATCTTCAATTGTTATCACTCTCTCATCATTATCAATAAATTCAGAAAGAGCATTCAAAAATGTTGTTTTACCGCTTCCCGTTCCTCCAGATATAAAAATGTTATATTTTGACTTTACAGCCATCTTTAAAAAATCTGCCGCCTCCTGCGTGAGCGAACCTGTTTCAATAAGTTTTTCCATAGTAAGTGCATCTTTATAGAACTTTCTTATAGTAATTATCGGTCCATTCAATGCAACCGGAGGCAGAACAATGCTTACTCTGGAGCCATCCTCAAGCCTTGTATCTGCAATCGGTGATGATATATTAACTATCTTATTAGATAGTGACGCTATTTTTTGTGCAATATCTTCAAGTCTTTCCTCATTCTCAAAACTCTTATCCCACTTTGTTATATGACCGTTCCTCTCAAGGAAGATATCATCTTTTCCATTAATCATTATCTCTGTTATAGTATCATCCTCTAACAGTTCCTGAAGTACATCAAGTCTTCTTATCGCATTAAAAACAGACTCCTCAAGTTCTTCCTTCTGCCTTATGGAAATCATATAAAGTCCGCTTTCCTCCTGAACACATTCGCCTATTACCTGCTTTAATGCAACATCTGTTATATCTCCCGACATGTCTATTCTGTCATATACCCTTTTTTTAATTCTCCCGGCAAAATTCTCCTCATTACACCCGTTTTCTATATCTTTTCACTCCTTTCAAGTATTTTTTTTACAAACCGGTACATACCTCCGGATTTGATTTTTTCCCAAAATTCCCTGTCCACACCACTTTCACATTCAGGCAGGCGCACTTTCTCTATTCTGTCTAACATTTTTGACATTCCTATTCCGTAAAAATATGTCTCGAATTCAAGAATCTTACGTTCCGAAAGATAATCATTTCTTACCGGCATATATATAGTGCTGCAACATTCCATAAGTCTCCACGGCTGTTTTACTGCTGATGACAAATCAAGAATAATAACTTCATACCCCTTATTCTTTCCCACACATTCAACAAATGACACCAGCTGTTCCGACTCAACATACGAAATATCTTCTGCACACATAACAGGTGCTATATAGTCAATCCCGTCCACACTCCGTATTGTTCCCATTATCTTTTCTGCCGCATTATCCCTTTGCTGCCTGTAATAATAAAGTGCATCGGAAAGTGTAATATCATCCGTGCTTACAAGTATCTCATCAAGACCAGAAAACTCCTCAAAATTAATATACAAAACCTTATATTTTTCACTTAGAACTTTGGCAATATTTAAAGCAAACTCAGTCTTTGGCATAACATTAACCGGTGAATAGATTCCGATAACATCAAATGTATCAAGTCTCTTCTTTGGCTGTAAATCACTGTGCTCCATAAGTTCACGATATATCCTGTCCATTGGCTGGTACCTGTAAACCGCTGTTGCATTGCTGCCAAAACGCTTAGCATCTGTCTCATTTTCAGGTTCTTCCGTAAGCACAACAAGACTTCCATCATATAGATCACTTATTCCATCATAAAATCCGGACTCGCTCACCATTGCAACCGTAGGCGAACCATCTCTTAGATATTTTTCAAATGCATCTTTTTGTGTAAACAGTTCAATGTTAAACTGCTGGTTAGCTTTCATGCTCATAGCATGCATAAGCCGTCGTGCATAATTTTCATTATTATCATATATTGCACACGTCCTGTTCACCCTTCATCCTCCAATATAAATATTTGTTAAAACTGCAATTACACACCCTGCCGCCATATATATGCTGTAATGAATTCTGTGCATCTTCATATTCCCAATCTGAATAGCACTGCATCTTCCTATTGCTATCCCGGCAGTTCCCACTACTGCCGCACATATAAGCGAACTTATTATCATAATTAATACCCCTTTTATTCCAAGCAGCATCCCACATACTGCTGAAAGTTTAACATCTCCTGCACCGGCTCCTTTAACTATATATATTGCTGACATTACCCCTAAGCCGGCAATACACGCCGTCAAATATTGCATTGCACCTCCTTTCATAATCTGTTCTGTCAAAAAAACTCCAGCTGCGGCTATAAAACCGCATATAATAATTCTGTTAGAAATTCTGTATCTTCGGCAGTCATCCACAACCGCCGCAGACATGATAATAACAAGCAGAATCATTCTGATAATCTCAAAATAGTCCATACTTCTCCCTTTAAAAAATTATAAATATCTGTGGGAATTCTCCTGCTAAACTAACAGGATGACACGAATGTGTCTTAATAGATGTTCTTATATACAATAAAAACATACATAGAAATGGGGTATAATTACCGGCAGCACTTATATTCTGTTGCCGTATAAGTATAGTATCACTTTACTTTCGCATTGTCAATACCATAAATATATTTTTTATAATTTTCTCTTGTAAAATAAGATAACTCCCTCTTTATCAGGATGTCCTGCATTAAGAGGGAGTAAAAAGGCATTACTTATATTATTATGTCGTTATTATAAAATATCGAAATATTATAAACATTTATAATTTCTTATGTAGAAGCTGTATTGTTGAGCTTAATTCTTCTCTTAAATCTTCCTTTTCCTTTGGAAGCTTCATAAGAACTTCATGTAAATCAGCTGTAACATGATCATTACCAACTTTCTTTAATGTCTCACATACTTCTTTCAATACATCATCCTCATTTGCTGCTACTGCAACGTCCGCAAGTCTGAGCAAAAGGTCTAAGCTGCTTTCGTCATCTGACTGTGCAAGAGCCTGTGCAAGTTCCTTTTTCTGGTTCTCGTCACCATAAACATAATCTGCTAGACGACTCCAGTCTTTTCTGTGAACCAGCTTTTCCATTTTTTCTTCAGGTGATTTCTTTCCAAATAACATATATATTCCTTCTTTCTCTCAATACATGCCTTTTATCTTACTCGCATTATACGCCAATATATTTTAAATGTAAAATATTTTTGTATATTTTTTTAATCTGTGGATATACTTGAATTAAAGGAAGTTTTATACAAAACATGCTTTAATTTCCATATGTATTATTTTATGAAAGGAGGTATCTCTAATGGGCTTTTTTAAAAAGAAAAACACACCTGTAACATATAATGAAAAATATCTCAAAAGCGAAATCGACATGACAAGAGATGCACTCAATGCCGCATATTCCAATTTTGATAACGCTACAGACCCCGACCTTATTGACTGCTATATTTACCAGTTAAATTCAGAGCAGAAACGTTACAAATATCTTTTGCAGCTTGCCCGTGAATACGAAGATAATACTACTGCATAATCATTATAGCAGCTTATTATTCTTCTGTTTCTACAGAACCGCTGACCGATTGTCCACCATTTTCAGATTCTGTTTCTGATACTGTAACCACAGGTTTTTCATATGATAAAAGCTTATATACAAGTGCTGCCACAACAGCTCCCGCAAGCGGTGCAACTATAAATACCCATACCTGTGAAAGTGCCTGAATATCTCCATTTACCGCTCTTGCAAGTGCCGGTCCGAAACTTCTTGCCGGATTAACACCCGTTCCTGTAAAAGGAATCCCAAAAAGATGTACCGCTGCAAGCGAAAGTCCGATTACGATACCAGAAACACTCTTATATTCAGGTTTTGAAGTCACTCCGATAACTGTAATTACAAATACAAATGTAAGTATGAATTCAATTATCAATGCTCCCCATACATTTACCTGTAAAAATGCAGATGCATCGCCATATCCGTTTGTACCAAAACTCAAAAGATTGTATCCGTATGAGCTGTACTGTGAAATAATGTCCTCACTAAATGTTTTTGAAATTCCAAGCATTGCAAATCCTGCCGCAACACCGCCAAGCAACTGTGCTATTACATATCCCATAAAATCCACAATGCTCATTCTCTTTGAAATAAGCATGCCAAGCGAAACCGCAGGATTAATATGGCATCCTGAAATATTACCAATTGAGTAACACAAAACAGCAACTATAAATCCAAATATCAAAGAAATTCCGACTACTCCGAGAAATCCCTGATAACCTGCGGTAAATGACGCAACGCCACATGCAAGAAATGTTAATAAAAATGTACCAATAAATTCAGCAAAATATTTTCTCATTTTTCTTTTCCTTTCCTTATAAATCTGATATTATATAATATACGTGATTACAAGATAGAATAGCATAATCAATGTAATTATACAATAATTTAATATGGGAGGTACTAATGGATACTAAAAAACAAAAGAAACCCCTTTTAATTATTATATGTATTTTGTCTGCTCTGCTTGTCTTAGGACTTGTGCTCGGACTTACGGTTTTCTCTAAATTCCGTATGTACACAATTTTCTCAAACAGAGGTTCAAGATTATATTCACCTGCACAGATACGCGATATTAAATCTGACGCATATGATAAAGGTGCCAATGATTTTGTCGATGACATGAAAGGCCGCCTTGAAAACGGAACCGGCATTAATACAGTTCTACGCGAAATTTATACTGAAGATTTCATTTACACGGTTGATGGCAAATATTATTTTTCACCTATAAATTTTGACCTCAAGATGAACAAGCTTAACAATGCTAATTTTTCAAAGAATTCCAATGGCGAAATTACATATTCTGAAAACGGTGCCGTTGTATCGCATAAAGGTATTGATA
Source organism: Lachnospira hominis (ex Liu et al. 2021) (assembly GCF_014287955.1). Lineage (GTDB taxonomy): Bacteria > Bacillota > Clostridia > Lachnospirales > Lachnospiraceae > Lachnospira > Lachnospira hominis. The sequence goes on from NZ_JACOPD010000010.1 coordinate 22,556, forward strand.
TTTCACGTTATCAGGGTAATATTGATTTTTCAAAAGTTAAACAAAGCGGCGTAGAATATGCAATAATCCGCTGCGGTTACCGCGGATATTCAGGCGGAACAATCACTGACGACTCTTCATTTGACACATATATGCGTAATGCACTCTCAAATGATATAAAAGTTGGTGCATATTTCTTCTCACAGGCTCTTACTAAAGACGAAGCAGTTGAAGAAGCCGACTATGTAATATCAAAGTTAAAACCTTATAATGTTACATGTCCGGTTGCAATTGATGTCGAGGAAGTAAATGCCGGTTCTTCACGCCAGAATACCCTCACTAATGAAGCATTGACAGATACTGTTATTGCTTTCTGTGACCGAATAAAAGAAGCCGGATACACTCCTATGATATATGCCAATTCAAGATATTTTGCCGGCAAACTTGATATGTCCCGCCTTGAGGATTATGAAAAATGGTATGCATTCTATGCAGATGTACCATATATGCCATATGAATTTTCAATGTGGCAGTATACTAACACAGGTTCTGTTGACGGAATCTCAGGCAATGTAGATTTAAATATAAGCTTTAAATCATGGAACTAAACAACTAAATCATTAACATAGCCAGTATTACGCTGGACACTATTCCTGCCAAAGTTGATATCAACGCACCGGAAAGTGTCCAGCGTGTTTTTGTTATTTTGGCTGCAACTGAATAAACGGATATCGTAAAAAATATCGTCTCTGTCGCAGAGGAGGCAATTGACGCGATAAGACCTATAAGAGAATCGGTACCATATTCCTTAAACAAGTCAAGCGTCAGCCCGGTCGCTGCTGATGAACTGAACATTCTTACTATAAGCAATGGAATTACAGGTGATGGAAGTCCTATTTTTCCTGTAAATTTTCCTATGAAACCGGATATCATATCTAAAAATCCCGATGCACGAAGCACGCCAACCGCCATCATGAGCCCGACAAGTGTAGGTGCTATTGATACAACTGTCTTCATGCCATCTTTTGCACCTGTCACAAATTCGTCATAAACATTTACTTTCTTTATCATTCCGTGAATTACAATAAAAAGCATAACCGCAGGAATTATATATCCTGAAACTGCAACAACCACATTCATACAGAATCTCCTTTTCCGCCAGAAAGTTTCCTGCCTGAAAGATACATTATTCTGCAAAATATAACTGCCACAAGCGTACTTATTGTCGTTGCAAGAATTGCTGGTGCAACTATTGATGTTGGATTAGAGCTCCCATACATGCTTCTGTATGCGATAATATTAACAGGTATAAGCTGAAGTGAAGATACATTTATTACAAGAAATGCACACATTGTATCTGATGCTTTTTTTGAACCACTATTAAGTTCTGCCAGACTTTCCATTGCACGAAGTCCTGCAGGTGTAGCCGCCCAGCCAAGCCCGAGAATGTTGGCTATTACATTTGTTGTCATATGCTTCATTGACTCATGTTCACATGGGACATCCGGAAACATCCAATGCATTACAGGTCTGATTTTTTTCGTACAAGTCATTATAAGTCCTGATTTTTCGGCTATTTCCATAAGTCCCGTCCACAAAGACATAACTCCAAGCATTGTTATACACAAAGTTATTGCATCTTTTGCACATTCAATTGCACCATCCGCAACCGCCTGGACATTTCCGGTAAACGCACCATAAATGCCCCCGATGATAATCATAAATCCCCATAAATAATTAAGCATAGGCTCACCGTAATATTATCATTACAATAAACCTATGCTTAACTTTTTAAAAATATTACTATTTTGTTTTGTGTTCATTAACAAACTTACATATCATTTCTCTTGTCAGACTGACATCGTCTTCCTCTATATCAAGTTCATCGGCATGAAACCATTTTCCGACCGACAACTCATCTTCCTGAAGATGTATGCTGTCATCTCCGTCAAGCTCACAGAAATATCCATAAAGAAGTGAGCCCGACAACGCCCACGGCTGACTCTTATAATAACGGAGATTTTTTACATGAACGCCTACTTCCTCGTATACTTCACGCATAACAGTTTCCTCAACCGTCTCTCCAATCTCGGTAAATCCGGCTATAAGAGCATAATTGCGGTAAGTTCTTCCGGCATATTTGGTAAGAAGTATCCTGTCGCCATCTGTGACAGCCACTATAACTGCCGGGCATATCTTAGGATAAACTGTATTTTTACAATCCATGCAATGCATCATACGTTCATTTTCACCATGAAACATCAATCTGCCGCATCTTCCGCAATACCTGTTATCACGATACCAGCCATACAGGTGGTATGCCGTAATTGCCGCAAATGCAAGTTCTTTTGGCTTCGCATTGCGGAATACATTTACACCTGTAAAATCATAACCTTCAATTATATTTTCATACTCGGCATGTATTCCCGAATCTGCCATTTCTCCAAGAAAAGCACCCTTCTGCACTTTTCTTTTTGGAAGTGCAAGAAAAAACTTCTTCTCATTATCGTTTTGTGACGGCTCTTCACCTATTTTTTTGTCAGTCAGGCAGAATAAATATATAAAATCATATGTCTCATTAACATCTGTTCCCGATGCTTTTTTAACTTTTTCAATAAAATCGCCATATTCCGGATAAGTTATGCTGTCACCGTTTTGTGATGCCAAAACTGTATTTCCTTCAAAAAAGAAAATTGTATCTTTAGCATCCGGTGTAATATTTCTATACTGGTTATCCAGATGTCTTGGGGCAATATTCTGTATCATTGTGTATTCTCCGTAATAATTAACTAGAATGTTACCAGTTCGTTTACCGGCGGCTGTGCAGGTTCAACTTTACTTACATAAAGAACAGGACCTTTTTTCTTGTATGCCATCTGGAATTCATACTTGACTGTTGCAGTAACTGTAACCCACTGCTTATTTTCAAGTGAAGAGATATTATCATAGAAACTTATATATCCTATAAACTGCATATCAGCCTCACAGCATGTCATTACTTTTCTTCCCGGAACAAAATTCTTGTCCTTGAAATATTTATTTTTAAGAACCTGTCCCTTGAAACGGACTGTCTTATTCCTGTATGCTTCAGGTCTCTCGGAAACATCCATATACCAGATACCGTAATCATCATCTTCAATCTCGATAACATCAGTATTAATGTCATATGGAAGCTGTTCTGCAATTGACATCATATCGCCTTTTTCATCCTCAAATACAATCTGTATTGCAGAATTTAACGCTTTCATGCTTCTTCTGTAGCTTCCAAGCTCCATGCTTGTCTTGCATCTGTTAAATATTACCATGTCAGCATATTTTACTGTCTCTGCAAGAATCATCTTCATGTTAGCCCACTGCACACCGAACTGTGCTGCATTAAAAAGCGTAATAGACTGATATATCTGCCAGCCCTTTGGTTTTTCTGTCTCGAAAATCATCGTAGGTTCCCACATGCCGTTATATTCAACAATAACAAGCCATGGATCATACTTTTTATCAAGTTCGTTAAGCTTTTCTGTTGTAAACTCCTCTTTTTCAAGCACTACCATATCAATGCCGTTTTCATCAAGCATTTTCTGGTCATACTCTTCTTCGCCCTCTTCGCAGACAATGAGAAGCTTTTTCTTCGCTTCATCAAACTGACCCATCTCTATTGTTTCAGTGATGAATCTTGTCTTGCCGCTCTCAAGCTGTCCGTTTATTAAAAATATAGGAATCTGGTATTCTTCATCTGCCATTCCGTACATTTACCCCACTTTCATCATAAATTAAATAACTCTTTGAGTGCATCTTCTTTGAGTTCGGCACCTATTACACAAATTCGTCCTGTATAATCAGGATTGCCTTCTCTTATTTCATATTCTTCAGGTACAAGGTCAAAGTACATCCATGTTCCGTCATTTGCAGGAAGCATGCCCTTTGCTCTCAAAATACTGCCATATTCATTTGTATTGGCAAGTTTTTTAAGAATAGCATCAAGTGCTTCTTTATCATATTTGTTAGGTGTCTCTTCTCCCCAGCTTGTAAATACATCATCTGCATGGTGATGTCCTTCATTGTCATGATGATGATGTTCATGCTCGTGGTCATGGTCATGATGGCAGCACTCGTCGTCATGGTCGTGATGATGGTGCTCATGCTCTTCATCGTCATCATGATGATGTCCGCAGCAACACTCGCCGTCATGATGGTGATGCTCATGCTCATGTTCCTCATGTGTCTTTTCTGCCTGTTCTGCAAGCATTTCAAGCTCAAGATTTGTAACATTTTCCATAGCAGCAAGAATCTGCTTTCCATCAAGTGAATCCCATGGAGTTGTGATAATATGGGCATCTGCATTGAGTGAACGAATCATCTCGATAGCTTTCTTTAACTTGTCCTCACTTACATTCTGTGTTCTGCTCAAAATAATTGTTCCGGCATGTTCAATCTGGTTGTTGAAAAATTCACCGAAATTCTTCATATACATCTTTACTTTTGATGCATCCGCAACAGTTGATGCACTGTTTAATCTGATTTCATTTTCAATATGAAGGTCCTTTACAGCCTTGATAACGTCTGAAAGCTTACCGACACCTGATGGCTCAATAATGATTCTGTCAGGATGATATTTGTCTACAACTTCCTTTAATGATGTTCCAAAATCACCTACAAGTGAACAACAGATACAGCCTGAGTTCATCTCTCTGATTTCAACGCCTGAATCCTTTAAGAAACCGCCATCAATACCTATTTCACCGAATTCATTCTCAATAAGAACAACCTGCTCATCCGGCAATGCCTCTTTTAAGAGTTTGCTGATAAGAGTTGTTTTTCCTGCACCAAGAAATCCTGATATAATATCTACTTTTGTCATGTTAAACAATCCTCCATTCTAATAATTTAAGCCGTTTTAACGACATTTATTCTTTAATTTTCGCCTCTGATGTTATTATATCAAACTTGTCAACCTCAAAATGCGGAGCAGCATAACTTTAGTACCGCCCCGCATTTTATATAATTTACACGGACGTCAAACCTGATTTTGCATGTCCGCCTATTCTTCTATGCTTTCCAAAACATCAAAATAATTTTCAAATGTTTTTTTACAACATTCGTAATTATCTATAACTATTCCGTCAACTTTTAATCCTATTAGAGCAAATGACATAGCCATTCTGTGATCATCATAAGTCTGCACAACCGCCGGCTTAACATCAGACGGATAAATCTTTACCGCGTCCTGTTCTTCTTCGACTCTTACACCCAGCCTTGCCAGTTCAGTAACTATCGCATGGATTCTGTCTGATTCCTGAAGTCTTATATGTCCTATATTTTTTATATATACAGGCTCTTTTGCAAATGGTGCTATAGCAGCAAGTGTCATAGACTGGTCTGAAAAATCATTCATATCAATCTCAATGCCATGAAGAGTTCCGTCAGCTGGTGCTGTTACGCGGATTCCACGCCGTTCCTCTTTAACATCACAGCCCATTTGCTCAAGTACATTTAAAAATCTCATATCACCCTGCATAGATGTAGAATGTACATTTCTTACAAGAATACTTCCACCGGTAATTGCCGCTGCTGCATAAAAATAACATGCTGCCGACACATCCGGCTCAATCTGATATGTCTCCGGCTGATACTTAGAACCTGCCTCTATAACGTATGTTTTACCGTCAAATGAAACTGCACATCCAAACTGTGCCATCATTTTTTTAGTAATTCTTATATATGAGCCATCTGTTTTTTTGCTTGTAATATGAATAGTAAGACCATCATCAAGCATTGGTGCAACCATCATCAATGCACTTAAAAACTGTGTGCTCTCACTTATATCAATAGAAACCTCTTTTGTCGGCTTCCTGCCTCCAAAAGCTGCTCCTGTTACATTTACAGGAAGATGGCCTTCTTTTTCTGTAAATTCAAACTGTGCTCCCATTGATTCAAGTGCATCAAATAAAGGCTTCATCGGACGTTTTTTCATCTGCTGCGATGCGTCGATAAAATATTTACCATCCGAAAGTGCAAGCATAGCTGTGAGAAATCTTGCTGCTGTTCCCGCACTTCCTACATTAATTGTGGCTGACTTATTCGGAATGCCTCCACCGTGACCGTGAATTATTGCATATTTTTCAATCTCACTCGCTTCAATTATGTATCCAAGCGATATGAGACTTGACAAAAAATATCTTGAATCATCACTGAACAAAACACCGTTCAGGCAACATTCTCCGTCTGAGAGAGCTGCCATAAGCAACGCTCTGTTTGTAATACTTTTTGAACCCGGTACTTCAACTTCACAATTAATATTATGTGCCGGTTTTTTTACTTTATATTGTGACATTTCTACCAACGCACCATGCCTTTCGCCTTACTTTTGCTCACAATCTCTGTTATTAATATCGTAATATGGTCTGTGATGACCAACATACTTATATGCCGGACGTATGATTTTTCCTGCATTTACAAGTTCCTCAAGACGATGTGAGCACCATCCTGAAACTCTTGAAATAGCAAATATAGGTGTAAACAGCTCTTCAGGTATTCCAAGCATTGAATATACAAAACCGCTGTAAAAATCCACATTTGCACAGACAGGCTTAAACATCTGACGCTTCTGCATGATGAGATTTCCTGCCTCTCTCTCAACAAGTTCATACAAAGCAAATTCTTTCTGCATGCCTTTTTCTTCCGAAAGGCTTTTTGCAAATTTTTTAAGAATTACAGCTCTAGGATCTGAAAGTGTGTATACAGCGTGTCCCATGCCATATATAAGACCAGCATGGTCGAATGCCTGCTTATCAAGTATTTTAAGGAGATATTCACATATCTCATCTTTATTTTCCCAGTCGCTGCAATGTTCCATAATATCTGCAAACATACGCTGTACCTTTAAGTTGGCACCACCATGCTTAGGACCTTTAAGTGACGCAATTGAAGCAGCTATTGCCGAATATGTATCAGTACCTGAAGATGTTACTACGTGTGTTGTAAATGTTGAGTTATTACCACCACCATGCTCTGCATGAAGGACAAGGCAGATATCAAGAACTTTAGCTTCAAGTTCTGTAAACTGTCCGTCGTCTCTTAACATATAAAGAATATTTTCTGCAATTGAATAATCTTTTCTTGGATTCTTAATCATAAGTGTTCCATCAAGCTTATAATGTCTGTATGCCTGATAAGCATATACAGATATAAGCGGCATTTTTGCGATGAGCTGCAATGACTGTCTCAACACGTTAGGAACGCATACATCATCAGGATTTTCATCATAAGAATAAAGGCTTAAGATACTCTTCATAAGAGAATTCATCAGGTTTGTACTTGTCGCCTTCATAATTACATCTCGAAGGAATGCTCCTGAAAGTTCTTCAAGGTCGGTAAGAATATGAATAAAATTCTTTCTCTGCTCCTCTGTTGGAAGCTTACCGAATAACAAAAGGTATGTTGTCTCCTCAAAACCATACTTTCTGTCACCAAATCCGGCAATAATCTCAGCAACATTGAATCCCTGGAAATATAATTCACCGTCAACAGGGACCTTTCGACCATTATCACTGCGTGTACCAACAACATCGGAAATTTCCGTAAGTCCTGTGAGTACACCGTTACCATTACTGTCACGAAGACCACGTTTTACATCATAGTCAACATAGAGTGACGGGTCAATAGAGCCTGAACGGGTACACTGCTTTACAAGCTCCTCAAATGCACTCTTCTCAACGGTTGTCAGTTCCATCATCTGTTGATTGTTCATTTCTTCCTACCTCCAAAACGCTATTTCCTGTAATAAATCTTACAAACTGACGCTATTATGCTATATTTACAGGACTTTGTCAAACATCCGTTTTATTTTAGTGAAATACACACCGGCTGTCTAACTCTTCTCCCATAAAATCAAGATATACTGAATGTGTACGGTTATAAACTTCTTCATCATCCATAAATTCCCCTGCATAAAGAATTCTATATTCATTATCATAAAAGTTACAGCTTACTCCGCTTAAATTCATATCATTTTTCTTGTAAAATCCTATCCTTTTTATCATATAATCCTTAGCCGGTCCATCCTCTGCATACTCAGGATTTTCAACCTCAAGAATAAGCCTGTTGCCGCTGTCTGCAATTTTTTCTTTGATTTTCCCAAGAAATTCAGAACCGATTCCGCTGCTTCTTTTTTCAGGAACTATTGCAAAATAATCAAGAAGAACGGTATCTTTTGTTCTATCATTAATAAAGAAAGCATATCCTGCAAGCTCACCATTTTCATTGTAATATCCGTATACAAAATACATATCTTTCTTATACATATCAATTATCTTCTTTAATGACTTTACTTCGCTATCCGGGAAATCATTGACAAGTCTTTTATTATAAATTTCTGAAAAATCGTCTATACCTAATATTTTAATCATTATTATCACCTATCCTTACCGCCATAACTGCAGTACACAGCTCTCTAAAATCCTTTGCTCCCTCAAAATCTTTTTTACCAATTACAAAACATACGGGAACCGCCTGTTTTTCATTGCTGCCACCTTTTAAAAACAAATAAAAACTCTCTGTATCCTCACACCATTTTTCAACGCTGTCCCATGGTATAATATAGTTATCATCATTTACCTTGACATCAATTTCATCAGATGTTATCACATACTCATACACAATGCCTACATTCTTTGAATACTGTGCAGTAAATAATTTCAAACTGTTTTTATCAATTCCATACATGCCTGCATAGAGCAGAACGGCACATATCGCCGCAAAAACAAATGCAATGCTTTTATAAGAATCATCAATACTATACATTGTCCTTGCAAATATGCTGACGCTCACCATTCCGCACACAAGCCCTGACATATTTAAAACCAGCTTTTTTGTCTTGTACGTCTGATTATCAAAACCATCTGCACGTATTATATTTTTTATCATATCCTTTTTAAATTCTGTTTTATTTTCTATTTGCATTTTATTACTCTTTTCATTAAAATTATAATTATTATAACAGATTGGAGGCTTCTATGGCTATAGCATGTATTACAGGTGCAAGTTCCGGAATCGGCATGGAATTTGCAAAACAACTTTCTTTTATGGGTTACAATCTTATTCTTGTAGCCAGAAACCGCAAGGCTTTAAAGGAGCTTGCCGATTCACTCCCGACTAAGTGCATGATTATCACATGTGACCTTGCAAGTGAAGATTCATGCCGTACACTTGCTGACAAACTCAAAAAATATAATATCCGGATTCTTATTAACAATGCCGGATTCGGAGATGTAGGTGCTTTCTGCGAGACAAGTCTTTCCAAAGAACTTGATATGATTGATGTCAATGTGAAAGCCACTCACATTCTCACCAAAGAACTGCTTCCGGGATTTATAAAACGTGACTGCGGATATATTTTAAATGTTGCCTCAAGTGCCGGACTTCTCCCTGGCGGTCCTTATATGGCAACTTACTATGCAACAAAAGCATATGTTACAAGTTTTACAAGTGCGATTTATGAAGAACTGAAAGATATGAAGAGTAATGTTCACATAAGTGCATTATGTCCCGGACCTGTTGACACCAATTTTAATGAGACAGCAAATGTTATTTTTGCCCTTAAAGGTATCAGTGCCGAATATTGTGCATCTTATGCATTAATTAAAATGTTTAAGAAAACTCTTATTATCGTTCCGACATTTAAAATGAAAGCAGCAATCCTTAGTGCAAAATTATCACCACGGAAAGCCGCTCTTGCAATCACAAAGCATCAACAGCGTAAAAAACTGTAGATTTCTTATATGTATAATTTTAATAACTTATTCACCCCTCAGGCTCTGGGCTGTTTCGCTTATTTTCCTGAGGCGGTGGTTTACACCTGATTTTCCTACGGGCGGATCTAAAAGCTCACCTATATCTTTTAAATTCATATCCGGATTATCAAGACGCAGTCTGGCAACATCGCGAAGCGTCGGTTTCAAATAATCGAGTCCGACTGTATCTCTTATATATTCTATATCTCTTATCTGTTTTACAGCCGCTTCAATCGTTTTATTAAGATTGGCTGTCTCACAGTTTACTTTTCTGTTTACATCATTTCTCATGCCTTTGAGTATCATTACATTATAAAGATTCATCTGCGATACATAAGCACCGCACACATTAAGACAATCCGTTATATGACTGCCCTCCTTTATGTATACAATATAATTTTTCTTTCTTGCTGTAATTTTTGCATCAAGATTAAAAAATGTCATCATTGACTGAAGCTGTAATGCATCGTCGTTGCTGTCACATACAACTTCAAAATGATAAAATTTATTTGGATCGCTTATCGAGCCTGCTGTGAGAAATGCCCCCTTTATAAATGCTCTCTTGCAGCAATCTTTCTGAACAATCAGAGGGTCTGCAAATACTCTCTTTGCGTCATTAAGATTATCATCAGTCAGCCATTTTAAAGTCATAAGTATATGTTTTACATACTTTTCGTCTCTTATTATAAGCTGCAAGCCGTCTTTTATAATTTCATTTTCCGTAATTCCGAAAATCTTTGCGGCTAGTTCTGTAAATACTGCAGCAACCGTTTCATTTTCAGTTACAAAAACTATTGTATATTTTTTATTTGTGTCGGTATGTATATGTCCGCCAAACGCCATCATGGCTGCAAATTCAGCAATCTGACAATGTTTTGCTGTATCTGTTTTCGTCTTTAATTCTTCTTTTACTTCTGATGAAAATGACATAATTCTCCTTACAATTTTCTCTTTGCGTCTTTATCTATATCACGATGTTCAACTTTACAGCCGTACTCTGTCTTTTTAAGCCTGTCCGCTATCGCATTGGCAAGTGTCACTGAACGATGCTTGCCGCCTGTACATCCTATTGCTATAACAAGGCTGTTTTTTCCTTCCTGCACATATTCCGGCAGAAGAAAATCAAATAAATCCATAATTTTATCAAGAAAAATATGTGCTGCATCAAAGCCCATAACGTAATCCTGAATAGGTTTATCATTACCTGTAAGTTTTTTTAATTCCTCTATATAATAAGGATTTGGCAGAAATCTCACATCAAATACAAGGTCAGCATCTGCCGGAATTCCATATTTAAATCCAAATGAAAGAACTGTGACAAACAGATTATTATAATGTCCGTTCTCTACAAATATTTTTTCAAGTTCCTGTTTTAATTCTCTTGTAAGCATATGGCTTGTATCTAGAATATAGTCTGCATGCTCTTTTAAAAAACTCATCTGTTTTCTTTCTTCTTCAATAGCATGGTCAACCCTGTCATCTTTGGCTAGCGGATGTGTACGTCTTGTCTCTTTGTATCGTTTAACCAGAACTTCGTCACTTGAATCAAGATATAATATTTTATAATTGTAATGTCTCTGCGAAAGCTCCTTTAACATATCGTCAAGCTCGTTTAAAGCATCTCCGCTTCTTATATCAACGCCAAGTGCAACATTGCAATATTCTTTTTTCTGTCCTCTTGCAAGTTCAATAAACTTAGGTATAAGTTCAATAGGCATATTATCCACGCAATAATATCCTTCGTCTTCAAATACATTAAGTGCTGTTGATTTACCTGCACCGGACATTCCTGTAACTATTACTATCTTCATTTCTTATTCCTCAAAGCCAAGCTTTTTCACTTCTAATTCAAGTTTTACACCATTGAGTTCATATATTTTTTCTGATACTTCATCTGTAAGCTTTATAACATCTGCAGCTGTGGCATTGCCCTTGTTTACAACAAAACCGGCATGTTTTTCTGACACACATGCTCCGCCGCATGTAAATCCTTTAAGTCCTGCATCAGATATCAGCTTTCCAGCAAAATATCCTTCCGGTCTTTTGAATGTGCTTCCTGCACTTGGATATTCAAGCGGCTGTTTTTCTTTTCTGCTTGCGGCAATCTCTGCCATACGGCTGCGGATTTCTGTCTGGTTTCCCGGATGGAGTGCTATAACCACATCTATGACTATGTCCTTTCCCGGACGCAGGACACTTGTTCTGTAACCAAATTCAAGTTCCTTATTATCAAGCTTTCTTATATTGCCATCTTCATCCATAATTGATGCCGAAACAACAATGTCTTTCATTTCTCCGCCATATGCACCGGCATTCATCATTATACCGCCACCAATACTTCCCGGAATTCCGCTTGCAAATTCCATTCCCGAAAGGCTGTATCCTGCCACAATCGATGCAAGCTTTATAATGCTCATTCCTGACTGGACACGGATGTATATAACATCAGCTTTATCAACTGCACTTTCACAATTGTCATGTAAAATCTCATATCCTGCAAATCTGCTGTAAAGCTGTATTATGACACCTCTGTAACCAGCATCGCTTACAAGCAGATTGCTTCCATTTCCAACCACATAATATGGAACTCCTGCTTTTTTAAGGTATATTACAGTGTCATGAATCTGTGCTGCATTTACAGGCGTAGCAAACAAATCCGCATCTCCGCCAATTCTGAATGTTGTATGGTTTTTCATCGGCTCAGACTTTTTTACATTGTCCTCCCCGAGAATTTTTATTAAATTTGAATATAAAATGTCATTATCACTATTCACTTTGACTCCATTCTCCAACTATTACAATGCAAGCTTTGCAGCTCCATATATTCCTGCATCATTAAGAAGACTTGCTTTTACTATAGCTGTATCAATGCTCGGATGAAATGCCTGCTTTTTATAATATTTTTTTATTTTATCAATAAAATAATCACCGGCTGCAGATACTCCACCGCCTATTACAAAACATTCAGGGTCAGCAATTGCCGCAGCACATGCCAGTCCTTTACCAATGTAGCTGCATACTTTTTCTATTACTTCTTCCATATCTTTATCACCGGCTTTTGCACGGTCAAATACTTCTTTTGCATTTTTTGTACCTGCAAGCCTTGCAATTCCGGTTGCTGAGGCAACCTGTTCAAGACACCCCGTCTTTCCGCAGTTGCATGCAAAATCAAGTCCGTCAACTAATGGCATATGCCCTATTTCTGCCGCAGCACCATTAAATCCGTTAATCGGTTTTCCGTCTATTATAAGACCACCTCCAACGCCCGTTCCTATTGTGACCATCATTATGCTTGAATATTCTTTACCACTGCCCTTCCAATATTCTCCAAGTGCTGCAACATTGGCATCATTGCCGGCTTTTATCTTTTCTTTTGGAAATATCAGAAGCTCTGACAGTTTCTTTGGCACATTTACTACATCCCATCCGAGATTGACACATTTATTAACTGTTCCGTCGTCTCTCACTGCTCCGGGAACGCCTATCCCTATTCCGGCTATATCCGTGAATTTCTTTTTATGCATTGCAAGTGTCATTTTTATATATTCTGCAATATCCGGTAAAATGTTTTCACCGGAATTTTCTTTTCTTGTCGGCAGCTCTTCTTTTTCAATAAGTTCTCCGTCATCTGAAAAAAAACCACATTTAATTGTTGTTCCTCCAACATCTATGCCAAATACCACTTTATTCATCATCGTCGTCTCCCCTCATGAGATTCTCCTGAACTCTTCTGTACAATTCCTTAGCTGCATTGTAACCCATCTTCTTCTGTCTGTGATTTACGGCTGCTGCTTCAACAATAACTGCAAGATTACGTCCAGGACGGATTGGAAGTGAATGGCAGACTACCTTATTTCCAAGATATTCTGTATATTCCTCTTCAAGACCAAGTCTGTCATATTCCCTGTCTTTATTCCAGTCTTCAAGCTTCATTACCATATCTATCTGCTGTGTCTCTTTGATGCTCTCAACACCAAAAAGTGTCTTGACATCGATTATTCCGATACCTCTTAACTCAATAAAATACTTAGTAACGCCGGGTGCCGTTCCTATAAGGGTCTCATCACTTACCTTTCTTATCTCAACAGCGTCATCAGTTACAAGACGATGTCCACGCTTTATAAGCTCAAGTGCTGCCTCGCTTTTACCGATACCACTCTCACCTGTTATAAGTACACCTGTACCATAAACGTCAACAAGTACACCATGTATTACTATGCATGGTGCAAGCTGTACATTAAGCCATCTGATAACTTCTGCCATAAATGCCGATGTGGCAGCTTTTGACTTCAATATCGGTATTTTATATTTTGTTGCAAGTTCGATAACTTTTGCTTCCGGCTCTAAATCCCTGCAAAAAACAAGGCATGGAATATTGCTTGACAGAAGCTGCATATATCTTTCGTATCTATCTGTCTCTGAAAGGCTTGAAAGATAAGAATATTCTACATTTCCAATAATCTGTATTCTATCATTATCGAACTGGTTATAAAATCCAGTAAGCTGTAATGCAGGTCTGTTTACTTCCGGAATATGAAGCCATATCCCTGATGTATCAACATCCGGTGTAAGATTTGTAAGCTGCATTTTTTCTATAACTTTTGAAAGCTTTACTCTTTCTGTTCCGTTCATAAAATCCTCCATGTTTTCCGAAGGAAAATGCGACTGCCCTGCAGGAGCAGAGGATTTGTCCTCCTTGTTTTTGCGGAGCAAAAATCCGAATCCTTTGATGAGGAGAGGATTTAGCCTCCTTGTTTTCCGAAGTTCTTTTATAATTATATCACATTTATATGCTAATGAAAATATTTGTAGATATTTACTGCGACCGTTTCTGTTATTCCATCCGCTCTGCAAAGTTCTTCAACACTGGCATTACGGATTTTATCTATATCCTGGAAATGCTTCATGAGTGCTTTACGCCGTACAGGTCCGACACCCTCTATTGCATCAAGCACTGATGATACCTGTGCCTTGCTCCTGAGACTCCTGTGATATTCTATCGCAAATCTGTGTGCTTCATCCTGAACTCTCGTAATAAGTTTAAATCCTTCACTGTGCGTATCAATCGGTATCTCGACATTATTGTAATAAAGTCCTCTCGTATTGTGGTGGTCGTCTTTAACCATTCCACATACAGGAATTTTAAGTCCAAGCTGGTCAAGTACCTCAAGTGCAATATTTACCTGTCCACGACCGCCATCCATCATAATAAGGTCAGGATATATATCAAATCCGGATGAACCTTCTATCGCACGTTTGAACCGCCTTGTAAGCACTTCTCTCATGCTCTTGTAATCGTCAGGTCCTTTTACAGTCTTTATCTTAAATTTTCTATAGTCATTTTTCTTTGGCTTTCCGTCCTCAAATACAACCATTGAACCTACTGATTCAATACCATTTGTATTGGAAATATCATATGCTTCGGCTCTCCTGATATTTGGAATATTAAGCCATCCGGCAATTTCTTCCATCGCACCTGTCGTTCTTTGCTGTTCCCGCTTGATTTTCTCACCGTCCTGAATCAGTACCATGCGTGCATTCTTGTATGCAAGTTCAACAAGTTTTTCTTTATCACCTTTTTTCGGTGTCACAACAGAAACTTTTCTCTTTTTAATCTTAGAAAGCCAGTCTGCGATTATGTCAGAATCGTCTATCTCTTCCTGTATCATTATAACATTAGGAATATAAGGCGTTCCTCCATAATACTGCTTCATAAACTGGGAAATTATCTCACTCTTTCCGTCTCCTTCTGCAACCGACATGTGGAAATGGTCGCGGCCAAGCAGTTTTCCTTCCCTTATAAAGAATACCTGTACAACTGCATCCGTCCCGTCTGAAGCACATGCTATAACATCCCTGTCAGCACTGTCATCAGCTGTAATTTTCTGTTTCTGGGCAACCTGTTTTACGCTTGCAATCAAATCCCTGTACTTTGCCGCTTCTTCATATTCCATCTTTTCAGACGCTTCCATCATCTGCGATGTAAGCCCGTCTATAATTTTTTTGTAGTTGCCACCAAGGAAATCAATAACTTCATCTATTGATTTCTTATAATCTTCCTGCGAAATATATCCCTGACATGGTGCCGAACACTGCCCTATATGGTAATTAAGACACGGACGCTCTTTTCCAATATCGCGTGGAAGAACCCTGTTGCATGTTCTTATTTTATAAAGCTTACATAGCAGCTCTATTGTATCTTTTACTGCTCCTGCGGACGTGTATGGTCCAAAATACCTTCCTGTTCCGTGTTTCATTTTTCTTGAAAATATAACTCTGGGATACGCTTCATGTACGGACACTTTTATAAAAGGATACGTCTTATCATCCTTTAACATAGTGTTATACTTTGGGCTGTGCTCCTTTATCAGATTGCACTCCAGCACCAATGCCTCAAGTTCTGAATCTGTTATTATATATTCAAAATAATCAACATTCGACACCATTCTTTTTATTTTTGCCGTATGTTTTGTACTTGCACGAAAATACTGCCTTACGCGGTTTTTAAGATTAACCGCTTTTCCTACATATATAATCGTGCCAATTTTATCATGCATTATATAAACTCCCGGCTTATCAGGAAGTTTTTTAAGTTCCTCTTCAAGATTAAACATAAAATCAGCCTCATTTCCTGTTTAAACGCCGCACAATTTATTTACATGCATATTATGTATTTTAAAACGAATCTCCTTAGCGGATTCATCTTTGCAAACAGACTTTCACGAAGCTTTCTTATCTGACTGCATACATATTCGTTATTATCATTGTCTATGCCATCATTTTTTCTATAATTGACCATGAGCACGTAATCTATAATCATTTTTATATTATTAATTCTGAATATGTCATCACTTCCCTCAAGGACTTCCGCATATTCTTCATAATCCATGTTAAATCTATTATATCCACAGCGGGCAAGAAGATTTTCCAATGAATTAAACAATGCAGTTACGTCTGATGACTCCAGCATGTTATCTACACGCTTTTTCTTTTTTGCACAGCGTACTATAAATATTATAACAAATAAAATGGCTGCTGCAATCAATATTATTTTCCACAAAAATCCGAAAACTGCGGTGACTTTTCCACCTGCTATTGTATTATTTCCACTCTCCTCTGTGGAAATGTCTCCTGCGGATGCTGTATCCTGATTATTTTCTGCTGTATCCTGTTCATCAGTTAAAGATGTGTTCTCCTGTTCATCGGATGATGTTTCCTGCTCCTGTGGCTGTTCCTGCGAAACATTTTCTTCATTTTGTGAAGATGGTGTAACATCAACCGTTATCCAGCCATATCCATCAAGATATGCTTCGACCCACGCATGGGCATCTGAACTTTTTACATCTACAACCGATTCAGTGATAACAGCTTTATTTTGCTGTAATGTATTTAACGTATTAACTGTATCTGCCACTGCTATCCTGTCTGCCGGAATTCTGTAACCCTCTACATATCTTGCCGGAATATTAACAGACCTTAATAATATAACGGCACTTGATGCAAAATATGTGCAGTACCCTTCCCTGCTATCCATAAGAAAGTATTCAACCGCATCTCTTCCATCAGGAACACGTCCCGGAGAAAGTGTGTATCTGTAATTTTTACTGAAATAATCTTTCAGCTTCTGGATAGAATTCAGCCGTTCCTGTGTGCTTGCATTTTTAGGCTTGTAGGTATAGAACGTATTTAAATCTGATAATGAAAATCCCTGAATGCTGGAAGCTCCACCGCTCTTGTGTGCAGTATCATTCAGAAGTTCCATATCAGTCATAATATGTGTGCTGAATCCATATGGTAAATCTGTCTTTTCCTGCATAATATCGACAAGTTTTGATATATAAGATGTATCAATATCAATATATGTTAAATTTTGTGGTATATTCTTATCTCCACTTATTCTTGTCATCTGGTATATTTTTGTGCTTCGCCCAAAATCCCCTGTTCCACCATCTATATAATCTTTTAAAACATCACTGGCAAGTGCTTCTTCTATCATATCAAATCTTTTCTGATCCGCACCTTCAATTACACTTAAAGCCCGTGTCCATTTATTTCCGCCATAATAATAATTATAGCTTGTATATGTTGGAATATATAAATCTTTTCCTGTATTAAGTGTTGTTATCCTCGCAACCGTGTCTGATTTTATCTGGACAGAATCCGCCTCACCTATAACACCATCATTTGTAAGCCCCGTTACTTTTACACCACTATCATCATTGTTTTCATTTTTACCACCGTCAGCATTTCCAGCCACAATTCCGTCAAAAATCCCATTAACAGACTCATCCATATCTTTGCCCCATTCAATGAAAATCTGTGGTCTTTTATAATCTTTATTCACAACATCAGTCACAATAAGAGCTGTTCCCACCAATGCACATATCATGAATACCACTGCCGGCTTTTTTATGTCACGTTTCTTTCTCTCTAATGCTGCAACACAAAATACATATGTAATACATATCACACATACAAACGCAGACGGAATTACAGAATATGCTATAAACAGACTCATTGCCGGAAGAATTTCTACAATTGCAACAAGCATGCTTCTTACATATACTACAGTAAAACTTATAATGTATGCCATAATAAGCACACAAAGAAATATTGCCAGTGATTCCTGTCCCTGTGCCGCAATATATGCTTTACTGTCAGATGATGAAACCGCTCCCTGAATATCCGCATATGACCTCCCACTTCTGAAAAATGTCTCCATCTGGTTTGCAATATGAACAAATCCACTGATTATCATGCTATGTGCAGCCACAAAAAGCAACAATACTGCCAATCCATACACGATACTGAATTTTTTTCTTATTTTGGGCAGACTTATACATATAACGACAACACATGTAATAACTGCCTCATATATATACACTCCTGCCGAATCTGCATATAAAGCATTTCCGGTAAACATGGCACCTGTTATTCCGAACATACCTGTCATGGCAATTACCACACACATTAATATTTCCTTTATAATGTCACTTGTATCTGCCTGTAAATCATTCATGTTAATCTGCCCCATCTTTAATATTAAAAATCCTGTCAAGATTATCCTTTTCCACATTTATGATATCATAAATATCGCTTTCGTAATCCTGCATAGTAATAAGAACCGGATACTGTCCCAGATTAATACTGTTTTGCGTAATAACATAATTAAGATGCATCAAAGAATCCGTCTCACACTTTATGCACATAACTTCAAGCAGTGCTTTTTCGAGTCCTGCTTCATCATCAAAATCAAATGATGTTATATCATATTCCAATCCATCCCATACAACAAAACGTGCCGATATTCCATCCTCAAGATATGCAAGTCCGAGCAGATATGCTGCCTCGTAAATCAAATCCAGCTTATCCCTGAATTTATCTGTCTTTACTTTCGTAAGGTCAACAATAATCGTATTTCTCTTTTCTACCTCTTCACCATATTGACGCACTATAAAATCATCAGAATTCATACTCAGCTTCCAGTGAATTTTGTTGACACTGTCTCCGTCAGCAAACTCTCTTAAATCAAGCACTTCTGTATTATCTGTTTCCTCAAATGATAATACAAACTCATCCTCTTCATTCTGATAATCAACAGCCCGGAAACTTCCATCCTTTTTCTGCGGAAAAACAATTGCCTTTCTGATACAGTTATAATCATATGTAGTTGAAAAAAAACGGATATAATCAGTAACCTTCAGTTCCGTAAAATATATGTTTACTATTCCTATATGCTTTGGTTTAAAATCAAGACTGCATTCCCTCATGCTGCCACTGCCAATTTCAACTTCTGCCTGCTTTGTATTCCCGTCATTGGAATATCTTATCTGTGCTTTGAGCACGCCTTCGGGCGGTCCAAATAACGAATTGCCACCTTCAATAATTCTGACATCGATATTGTCACCGACAGACACTACACTATTATTAATCTTTACAAATATCTTCATTCCATGTTTTGAAATACTAAAAATTATATATGAAAATAACGGTATGACAATCACCATTACCAACATAACCATAAATTCAAAATTAACATAAAGGCAGTTAAGAATTACTATTCCAATTACACTAAGAATATATAATATTACTCTTTTTTTCACAATATTCCTCTCGTACCAATCTTAGGAACATCTACACTTCTGCAAATGCTGTCTATTACACTTTCCTCTGTTATATGACCACGTTTCAGACTTCTATTTAAAATAATTCTGTGTGCCATCGTATCATTCAGCACAAACTGTATATCTGATGGAAGTACATAATCATGCCCACGTAAAAAAGCTTCTGCCTTTGCCATATTAATGATTGAAATACTTCCTCTCGGGCTTATTCCCTGCAAAATATCCTCTGAATCACGCGTTTTAGCTACAATTTTTGCAACATATTCATATATGCTGTCATCGACATATACCTCATCTACTATATCTCTCATAGCCATAAAATCCTGTGCATTTATAACATTTTTCGATAAAACCCTGTTTGATAAACCACCGGTTTTACTCTTCATTATGCTGACTTCATCTTCAACTGACGGATATCCCATGGTAACTCTTATCATAAATCTGTCCATCTGCGATTCCGGCAGTTTCTGTGTTCCCACCGAACCAAACGGATTCTGTGTGGCAATAACCATAAACGGCTCAGGAAGTGCATATGTAACCCCATCAACACTTACCTTTCCTTCTTCCATAACCTGAAGAAGAGCGGACTGGGTCTTGGGAGATGTTCTGTTAATCTCATCTGCAAGCAGGATATTACAGTCTGCTGCCCCTGCCTTGTACTCAAACTTATTAGTTGCACGGTTATACATATTAAAGCCCACTATATCTGATGGCATTACATCAGGCGTAAACTGTACCCTGTTACATTTAAGCCCCAGTGTTTCTGCAAATGCAAGTGCCATAGTTGTTTTTCCAACTCCCGGAATATCCTCTATGAGAACATGTCCTCTTGCAAGAATTGCCATCATTATCTTACAGATAACCTCATCCTTGCCCACAACACTCTTTTTTATCTCCATCAATACGTTTTTTGCCATATTTAAGTAATATGTATTATCTGTCATATATATCTCCCCTGTTAATGTATATTAAAATATGCATTATTAAACTTAATACCTTTTTCTCTAAATTCATCCAGATCAATAGAAACCTGAACCGGTGATTCTACTTCATATTCTGAACTTCCACCGGCTTTCTGTGTCTGCCTGCCATTGACAGTTATAACCATTTCATAATCTTTTATATACCAGTTATTATCACTTATAATCTTTTTCATATTATAATATGTATATGTATTAGTCTGGTCATCTAAATATTCTATCTGAGATGCACCGGCATTCATTACACGCTCTGATATATAATTCATCGCCTCGTCATAATTTTCAAAAATATCTTCGTATGTAAGAATTTTGTCATTTTCAACATCAAAATTATAACCATACACCTGTGTAATTCTCTTCCTTGTAAAGTCTTTAGCAATAAATGATTCTGCTGATTCTACATACTTATCAGAAAATGATAATACTGTATCCTGAGCTGCTTCACAAACCGAATATGTCGATGTATAACTTATATTTACCGGATTCTCAATATAATTTTCGCTCATATCAATATCACTATATTTTTCCATTGCTTTAAGATGACATGTATCTGCAATCGTCTGATATAAACTGTCTGCCGAATTAAGGGAAACTTTATTATGATAAATCTTAGGATATACAACGGAAAGCTGTGCAGCTATTGTACTGTTATCAGAACCAAGTATACAGCTTATCTGTTTCTGATACTTCAGGTAATCCTGCTTATTTATAGCAATCTCATCGCTTGTATACTGGCGGTCTGCTTTTAATGCTCCTTCGTTTTTATCTGACTGCATATCTGCATTGGAATCTGCAGCTGCATTATCCGTATATTCACTTTCCCGTGTTCCTCCCGGTGCTAATGCTTTCTGCTTCTTTGATGCTATTCCTGTTGCTGCCCCATGTACTGCTGTCACAACAATAACCGCCGCTGCCGCCGCTGCTGCAGCTTTTACTACTTTGAAAGCTGTTCTGGTATATGAATGTTTCCTGCTTACAGGCTTTATCTCTGTGAACATCTGGCTGTCCTGCTGTTCGTCAAACATTCCTGAACGGTCAATAATTGTGCATATCTGCTGCTGAATTACCTTTTTATCAGGATATTTCACTTTATTCATAACCTTCCAACTCCTTTCTGATTAGTTTTACCGTCTTGTAATACCTTGCTTTTACTGCACTCTGATTCATCCCCATCATCTGGGCAATCTGCGTAAATGAATGTTCTTCATACGCCCTCATCATAAATATGCGTTCCGAGACTTCATCTTGTTTTTTCAGAATCTGCATTACCTTTTCCTTTGTCATACTGTTAATTGCATTATCTTCAATGCAGTCAGATGATGGCTTATCATAATCTTCAAGCACTTCTGTCATAATTGATTCATGATTGTACCTGCTTCGCCGGTAATCTATAACTTTATTTTGTGCTATCCTTATTATCCATGTTTTAAATGATGCTTTTGATGCATCAAATTGTGATAATGCCCTGAGTATTGATATAAATGTCTCCTGTGTAAGATCAAGTGACAATTCTTCATCAGATGTCTTTATGTAAATCTCCCTGTAGACAGTCTTATAATACCTGTCAATTAATATTTCTGCCGCCCTTTTATCATCCTCATCCAAAATCTGTCTTATAAGATATTGGTCTGTCTCAAAGACTTTGGATACCAGCTGTCTGGCAGAAAACTTTTTCTGCGTTAATTCCCCTGTGGTGTCCATAGTTCTCCTCCCTTATATATATTTATACGCACTACACTCTTAAACCGCCGCAAATAAATTGTATTTTATCAGATACATCTCATTTTAATTTACTGTTTTTCACGCAATGTTTTTATTATTATAAAATATATTTCATATTATGTCAAAATAAATATGATGCAATATTCATAGCTGAAATAAGCACTGCATCTCTTCCGATTATATAAAAAACTGCCGGTTGTTTTTACACAACCGGCAGTTTTAATTATATTAATGGATAATTTAAAAATCAACTTCTGTATCATAGTAGCAGCACTTGAGAAGTTTCTCCATCTCTTCCTGACTAGGCTGACGAGGATTAGAACCTGTACAGGCATCAAGAATAGCATTAGCTGCAATATCGTGAAGTTTTTCAAGGAATTCGTCTTCTGGAACAATACCATTTTCTGCCGGAAGACCACCCTCACCATAATGTTTGATGCAATGAGGAATATTAAGTTCATCATTCATCTTTCTTAACATTGCAATAAGATTATCAATCTTTTCTTCTGTTGTATTACCACCAAGTCCAAGGAAATCAGCTATGTATGCATATCTTGCAGCTGCCGTTGCATCCTTTGAATTGTACTTGATTACCTTTGGAAGATACATAGCATTAGCTGCACCATGAATTATATGACCGCCTTCAAATGCTGCACCTGTCTTGTGAGCCATTGAATGAACAATACCAAGAAGTGCATTAGAGAATGCCATACCTGCAAGACATTGTGCATTATGCATTGCATCTCTTGCTTCCATATCTCCGTTATATGATTTTACAAGATTATCTCTTATCATCATAATAGCATGAAGTGCAAGAGGATCTGTAAAATCACAATTAGCTGTTGAAACATATGCCTCAATACCATGAGTCATTGCATCCATACCTGTATGAGCCACGAGTTTGACAGGCATTGTCTCTGCAAGTTCAGGGTCAACAATTGCAACATCAGGAGTAATCTCAAAGTCTGCAATTGGATACTTAATACCCTTATGATAATCTGTAATAATTGAGAATGCTGTTACTTCTGTTGCTGTACCTGATGTAGATGATACTGCACAAAAATGAGCTTTTCTTCTAAGCTGTGGAAGACCAAATACCTTGCACATATCTTCAAATGTTGTATCCGGATATTCGTACTTTATCCACATTGCCTTAGCTGCATCAATAGGAGAACCACCACCGATAGCTACAATCCAGTCAGGTTCAAACTCAGTCATAACCTGAGCACCTTTCATAACAGTCTCTACAGATGGGTCTGATTCAATGCCTTCAAAAAGCTTTACTTCCATTCCAGCTTCTTTAAGATAATCTTCTGCTCTCTGAAGAAATCCGTTACGCTTCATTGAGCCGCCGCCGACACAAATAATTGCCTTTTTGCCCTGGAGTGTCTTCAATGCCTCCAAAGAACCTTTTCCATGATAAATGTCTCTTGGTAAAGTAAATCTAGCCATAATAAAATACCTCCAAAATTATAATAAGAGCATTGATTGTTAAATCTCTGACAATCTATGCTCTTATTATATATCTCTATTTATTCAATTTCAAGGTATTTTTGTCTAAAATTTATTAACAATTGTAAATAATTTATTAACATTTTTTGACAAATTTAATCAGATTACATTACATCTTTTACTGCTGCTGCAACATTTTCTGCAGTAAAGCCAAACTTCTTGAAAAGTTCGTTTGCAGGACCTGAAGCTCCAAAGCCTTTCATTGAAACGACTTTACCATCAAGGCCTACATATCTGTACCAGCCAAAATCAGAAAGTGCTTCAACAGCAACTCTCTTACGGCAGCTTAATGGAAGAACTGAATTCTTGTATTCGTCAGACTGTTCCTCAAATAATTCCATACTTGGCATGCTGACAACTCTTACATCAATACCATCACCGGCAAGAAGTTTCTTAGCTTCTATTGCAAGTGAAACTTCTGAACCGCTTGCTATTATAATTGCATCAGGTTCAGCTTTTGTGCTGTTATCAATGATATAGCCACCCTTTAAAGCTTCCTTTGAAGATCCTTCAATCTGTGGAAGATTCTGTCTTGTGAGCACAAGTCCTGTAGGTGTGCTCTCTGATTTTATGGCATACATCCATGCTGCCGCTGTCTCTGTTCTGTCACATGGACGAAAAACAGTAAAGTTTGGAAGTGAACGGAATGCAGCAAGCTGCTCTATTGGTTCATGCGTAGGACCATCTTCGCCGACACCGATACTGTCATGTGTGAAAATATATGTTACAGGCAGTTTCATAAGTGATGAAAGTCTTGCCATCGGTTTTGTATAATCACTGAATACGAAGAATGTTGCTGCAAATGGTCTTAATCCTCCGTGAAGTGCTATACCGTTAGTGATAGCTGTCATGGCCTGCTCTCTTACGCCAAAGTGGAAATTGCTTCCTGCGTAATTTTCCTTAGAAAAATCGCCTGCATCCTTCATGTTTGTCTTATTAGATGGTGCAAGGTCAGCAGAACCGCCTACGAGGTTAGGCATATGCTGCTTAATAAGGTTAAGAAGTGCTCCTGACGTGCTTCTTGTAGCTTCTGCTTTTTCAGGCTTAACCCAGTATTCTTCTGACTCGAATAAATCTGTAAGATCATATCCGTTGTAATATTTATCCCACTTTTCTTTCATTTCAGGGAACTTCTCACAATATTCATCAAAAAGTTTATTCCACTTATCTTCTGCCGCACCACGCTCCTGTGCTATCTTCTTATAGTTATCATAAACTTCCTGTGGAACTTCAAAATCGCCCTTACATGGCCATCCGATATTTTCCTTTAATGCGGCAACATTTTCTTCTCCGAGAGGCTCGCCGTGAGCACTTGCCTTACCCTGCTTCGCCGGACATCCAAATCCGATAAGAGTATCAATCTTAATAAGTGAAGGTCTCTCTTTATCAGCCTTCGCCTCTTCAATAGCTGCTCCGATTGCCGCGAGGTCATTGCCATCTTTAACTTCTATTGTCTGGAAACCAAAAGCTTCAAAACGCTTCATTACATCTTCTGTAAATGCAATATCTGTGCTTCCCTCAATTGAAATATTATTTGAATCATATAAAACAATAAGCTTGTTAAGTCCAAGAGTTCCTGCAAGAGAGAAACATTCTGATGAAATACCTTCCATCATACAGCCGTCGCCACCCAGTACATATGTGTAGTGGTCAACAACCGGATATCCCTCTTTATTGAATACAGCAGAAAGATGTGCCTCTGCCATTGCCATACCTACTGCCATTGCCATACCCTGTCCAAGAGGACCTGTTGTAGCTTCAATTCCTACAGTATGACCATATTCAGGATGTCCTGGTGTAAGCGAATCAAGCTGTCTGAAATTCTTGATATCATCTATTGAAAGATTACCATATCCAAATAAATGTAAAAGTGAATATAACAGCATTGAACCGTGTCCGCCTGACAGGATAAATCTGTCTCTGTTTTCCCATTTTGGATTAGCTGGATTGTGGTTCATGTGTCTGCTCCATAATTCATATGCGGCAGGTGCTGCTCCAAGAGGAAGTCCCGGATGACCTGACTTAGCTTTCTGAATCGCATCCGCAGATAAAACTCTTATCGCGTTTACTGACATTTCATCAATATTATTCATATTCTCTCTCCTTAAATTAAATAATTTTTATTTTCAATCTTTAAAATCGGCATCTGTAAGGAAGAAAATATCTCCCTTTTCACCACGTTTTTTCTTAATTCCGCCAAAGAACTTTCTTGAAGCACGTTTTTCTGAATGTGCTATCGCTTTGTTGATAATCTCCTTGATATCATCAAGACGGATATTGTCTGTCACACTGTGAAGCTTATCAATCTTTAAGTACAATTCAAGAAGTGCATCATCATCAACTTCATATTGACGTTTACGTGCAAATTTTCTTGCCATTTCTACAAGTTCATTAACAGTATACTGCTTTAATATAATTCTATGGTTAAACTGCTTTGTCAAATCCGGATTGAAGTTTAACAAAACATTCATCTCAGCATCAGAATCCTCAAATATTACTATCATTCTGCCTGTATCCTGCTTAAGGCACTGTGTAATCTCTTCAATACGCTTTGGCTGGATTGAACCGGCACCCTCTACAATAAGAGCAGTTCCTTTAAGCTTTGACATGGCTCTGCTGATTCCTCTGTGATTAATACTGTCACCGGTTGTCTTTGCTATCTTTTTCTGGCGGTCCGGATAAAGATGATTGATTGCTCTTACAATTGTTCTTGCAAGGTCTGTCTTGTCAGAGCTTGAATTGCCTGAAATAAGAATATTTCCGTATGATGAAGTATTAGTCTGCATTTCCTTATCCAGTGTCTCAAAATAAGATGCAAGCTGGCTCTCAAGACCAGGCATTTCTCTGTATTTTCTGAATATCTTTGCAAGATCTCCGCTAAGTTTCTTTTCTTCATCTATTTCCTGCTCAATATCATCAACCTGAGGTTCCGGTTCTTTTACTGCTGAAGGCTTAATTTTACGTGTATTTTCTTCAGGCATAAGCTCGCCGATTGGAATCTCTTCTTCTGTTTCGTCTGTCTGCTCCATATCAAGCTCCTCACTGACAGCACTCTTTAACATTTCATCTGATATTCTTTCAATCTCTGCTGTATCAAGTGATACGACTGTATCCTTCTGGATATTTTCAGTTATCTGTTCTGCAATATCCGTTTCTTTAGTTGCTGTCTGCTCATTGGCAGCTTCTTCCTGCACATCTCCTGCCTGTTCTGCCATACTTCTCATGGCATCTACCGCTTCTTCAAGCTTCACTGTAGCTTTACCGGTTCTTATAGCAAGGTCTGTCTTTGCTGCATGGAGCATCATCTTTTCTCTTGCTTTTAATCTTGCTTCTTCCTCATTAAATTCAGAGCCGTTTGCCTTTGCAATTTCTTTCTGTTCTTCCATAAGACGCTCATATGCAGCACTCTTTTCATCCTTTTCATCAAGCATGCGTTCGAGTTCTTCTTTAGAATATTCTTTAGTATCCCTGTTGCCGTATTTCTGTTCGCGTACTGTTTCCATCCAGTCTGCCAGGCTTAACTGTCCTTCAATCTGCTCATCTTCTTCCGGCTGCACCTCATCCGTAATATTGTCTGTATTCGTCACCGGATCCGGTCTTAATGCCTGTGTATCTTCGTCAAGAATTTCACTTAAATTCTTTGCAAGCTCTGCCTGAATGTTCTGTGTGTCATAAATATTATTGACATTCGGTACGCTTACAGGCTCAATCTCCATAGCATCTTCACGCTCTTTAATATGTCTTTGTGCCTCTATTCTTTCTTCACGCAGACGTTCTTCTTCATCCTCACGACTCATTCTGTCATAGCTGTTTTCAATCTTTTTCTTGGCATTAGCTATGAGTTCTTTCAATGATTCCGGCATCTGTCCGGGCTTGTTATCAGATACTGCCGCCGCTGCTTTTCTTGCCATTTTAAATACATCTGTATTATCCGGCTGTTCTTTGTTATCAGCATCATGTTCTTCTTTCATATCTTCGCCTGAAAGATTTTCTGCTGTATCATTATTTTCTGCTGATTCACCCTTTGGTTCATCAGTTTCTTCTATATTTATCTCTATTTCTTCTGTCTGTTCGTCACCTTCTTCTTTTACCGGCTCATCCCATGGCTCTAATGTTGCAGCCATAAGGCTTCCTGCATCAATGCTTTGCATCTGTGGCTTTGCCGATTCTGCTTTTTTATCATCTGAAGATTCTGCTTCAGTCTCCGGTTTCCCGGCTTCTTTATCATCATCCTCTTTTAATGCCTCTTCAATATCATCCTGACGTATTCTTGCAAGTTCTTTCTGCTGTTCAAACATGATTTCTTTTGTCTTTTCATCATCATGTTTTTTAAGTTTTGCATCATCAAGAATCTTAATCTGCATTGTTGTAAGCGGTGCCCCAAGTCCCTGCTTTAATTCCATTGACTTTTCAACATATATGCCATCCTGAAATAAAAGTGCAAGTTCATCACACGCTTTAATGCACTCGTCTTTTCTTCCTGTCTTTGCATACAGACAAGCAAGCTCATACATGTATTTTTCATCAATCTCATGATTCTTATAGTCTTCAAGAATTTCAACAAGCTCGTTATCTGACGCACCTTCTGCTTTTCTTAAAATATAATAAAGAATATATCTGCTAACATCATGCTGTGACATACGCTCATATTCTTCATATAACCCATCAGCATCATCAAACTGCTTCAGCTTTATCATAATCTCAGTAAGTTTGTATACAAGCTTTCTGCCTCCAAGATTACGGTTATATGCAAGAATAGCCATATCTCTCGCTTCCTCGTAATCTCCGACTGCTTCCTGCACGTTAATTACTGTTGCAAGTGCATTCCAGTCTTTTACCTTGTGCCAGCTCATCTCTTTTGCAATTGCAGCTGCTTCTTTATAAGATTTTTTTGCTGCAAGCTGCTTAATCTGTTCAATTTTAAGATTCATTTCATATTTATCCACAACAAGACGCCACCTTTACTAATCAATTTTTATGTATTAACACCCTGCAATCCGGGTTATTCTCTAATCGTAATTATGACATATACGCAGTATATCTACACTACATATATGTCATAAGTTTATCACAGCTATTGATTATTGTAAACTTTTTATACGAAAAACTCAAAGCTCGTCTGCTCATAATCCATTCTCGTATATTCCAGCTGGGTCGTGTTTGTCCTGCTGTAATAATCAACGACAACAGTCTGCTGTCTTCCGTCAACAAGTTTTTGTCCAAGTATATAATTAACGTCAAATCTTCCTGTAATTGCCGGTGTTGCACCTCTTGCCGGAACGATAAGCTGTACATGGTTTGTCTTTAAAAGCTTAAAAATCGGTTCCCATATATAAATATCTTTTGCGGCACCGAACGGATTATCAATAAATATTGTTTTTCCAAGAACTGCCGTTTCACTAACTGATGCGTTAACGCTTGCAATATAATTTATTACAGCTATAAGAAACTGTATATAAATTCCCTGTGACTGTCCCGTAGAACCAACTGCCTCCTCATATCGCAGATACCTGCTCTGGTCCTTTATACGCTCACGTTTATAAAGCTGTACCCTTATTGCATTCATATCAGTTACTATTACAGAAAAAAGACGTTTCCATGTGAGCCTGTTTCTTATATATTTCAATCTTTCTTCCTGTGACGAAATGCTTTCAGACATTGCAATTGTCTCATCTATATATAATGACATCCTGCTCTTATACAGTTCTTCCTTTACATATGGAATAAACAGCCCAATCATCGATATGATTTCATCATCAAGACGTATTGTTGAAAGACCAGGAAGTCTGTCAAGTTCTGTTTTTATATTGCAGCACGTCTGTATACAACGGTTTTCAAAGTTGTCTTTTATCTGTTCCATATCTTCAATACCCTTTGAAACACGCTCTTTTTCCAATACTATGTATTCATTCGTCCTGCGAAGCCCGCTGCATAACACCTCAACATCTTTGCAATCAGACGGAATATTTATCGAAGCATTCATTTCTGCCGAAAGCTCATCTGCATCAAATTCCACAAGACGGCGGCAGAATTGTTCTTTCCTGCTCTGAAAATCTTCTCTTCTTTTTTCAATAAGCTTTACAAGCTGTGAATAATCCTTTGAGATTTTCTCATATGAATCTGTCTCAGTCTCAAGAATCTTTAAATCATATGCATTTTCATTCTGTCTGAAAACATTGGCAACTGCTTCCTCATCCGGAATATCCATACCGGCATCTGTCACAATTCTCTCAAGGTCTTTTTCACATATATAATATCTTTTTAAAGCTTTTGCCTGACCTGCTATCTCTGCTTTAATGCGTTGTGTTCTCTCATCAAGCTCTTTTATATAATTCTTATGCTGGCTGATGTAGCTTTCAGGATTTTCACACAAAAGCGGTTCATATTCACCGAATCTTTCTTTTATCTGGCTCACAGCATGTGCAATACTACCCTCAAGACGGTTCATAAGTGCATTCTGTGCATCAAATTCATCCCTGTCAGCTCTCGTTTCCTTCTCTATATCAGCAATCTGCTGTTTTATGTGAAGAAGTTCCTGTGCATCTGAAACAATCGTTTTACCTGTTTCAAAATCTGATTTTACTGTTTCAAAATCATCACCACGGTATTCAATGGCTTTTTTGCACTTTTCCATTGAAATACGGTAATGTTCCATAAGTGCTTCTTTATCTGCAACGTCAACCATCTCTTTGTCCAATATGTCTTTCAGTCCGAAAAATCTTGACTCAAGCTGCATGTATGTCATACCTGCAAATTCTTTTTCCGGTTTGTCTGATGTATCTATATCCATATCATAAAAATGGTTGTAATTTTCTTCCCAGTCTTTTTGTGCAGTCTCAATTTTTTGTTCATATACCGCAAGAGTTTTACTTACATTCTCAAGAATTTCTTTCTTATTTTCAACATCCGTCTGTGAATCTCCAAGTTTTCGTGAAAGATTATCTGCATCAAGAAGTGCCTGTCTCTGCTTTGCATATTCTCCGGCAAGCTGCTCCTTATGTTTTTTTGCAAGTTTTAAAATCTCATAACGGCTGCACTCCTCTGTATATGCCTTTTTTGCTGATTCTGCCTGTGCAGCCGCACTATCACACTGCTTTTTAAGAAGCTGTTCTTCTGCTTTCAGCTTTTCATGATTTTCCCTGCTCTGCGACATATTCTCTGTGAGCCTGCGTAAATCATCTGATGCTTTTTCAAACCTTTGCATCTTATTATTTATGACATAACAATAGTCACCAAGTACAACTTTTCGGCGGTCTTCAATTTTTTCTATTTTATGATTAATATTATCAAGCTCTTCCTGTGCCACCGCAATCTCCGACTCGGTTTTTGCATCATCTTTAAGGAAATCCATATCTTTCATTGCAAATACA
This sequence comes from Lachnospira hominis (ex Liu et al. 2021), assembly GCF_014287955.1. Lineage (GTDB taxonomy): Bacteria > Bacillota > Clostridia > Lachnospirales > Lachnospiraceae > Lachnospira > Lachnospira hominis. The sequence continues at coordinate 54,028 of NZ_JACOPD010000010.1, forward strand.
ACTGTATTTTTATCAATCTGGACTTTTGCATCCAGGACATTATCTTCACTCACAATCGGAACGGTATACGAATCAAGATTAAAGCTGGCAAGTGTTGCATCATTTTTTATTTTATCAAAATTATTTTTTACAATAAAACTGTATTCTACAAACGGAATACGCCTCTTTACATCTGTACGCTGTTTCTCATCAAGCTGTGCAAGCCAGTCAGCACCTTCTTTGACATCATCTTTATATCTTGTAAAAAGATATTCTTTTAACTTTGTTCTGTTCTTTGCATCTAATAAATATTGGTGTTTCTTTGCATTTTCAATAAATGCGGCAAGTCTTTGTGCCTCTTTTTCCGCTTCAAAATACTCGCTGTCAAGGCTGTCACTATACTCCTTTATCTTTATATCAAGTCCTGCCGTATTTTCATCATTATATATTTTTGAGAGCGTATTAAGTTTGTCCTTTGTCTGTTCATACTCTGCCTGTATTTTCTTGACATCTTCGATTTCTTTTTTTATAAATTCAAGTCCGACATCAATTCTTGCAATGTCTGTCTGAGTATCGCCAAGCCGGAGTTTCAAATCATTATATGCCTTATCTTTTTGCTGTATCTCCTGTCTGGCATCTTTAATATTCTCTTCTGATGTTAAAAGCTCTGCCTCGACATTTTCTGCAATAATTATTCCACATTTTTCCATGAGAACCGCCATCTGCTTTTCATCATTTTCAATGCGGCTCTTTAAAAATGAAACGAGACTTTGTGCAGCTGCCTCTTCTTTTGTCAGTGAATCAAACGTTTTCTGTGCTTCTTTATAATTATCCTCCGCAGTCTGCAGCTCTTTTTGCGATTGTTTAAGAATTTCTTTTAATTTTTCCCGCTCATCATTTGACAATTCAAATATTTTTACAGCTATATTATGCAGCTCTTCCGTAATGTCGTCATGCTCACGCATTCGGTTATCTATCGTCTGTTTTATTTTGTTAAAATCATTTTCATATTTAAGATAATCTGCATAATCATTGACTGATTCAGATTTTCTAAGCAGCTCTTTTCTTTCGGCAAAACGGCTGTCTGCCGCTTCAATCTTTGCACTGTAAACATCAACAAGCTCACGTATTGCATCAAGTGACTTCTGCTCGCTTGCAACCTGTGCCGACTGAATCAGATACTGTTCATTATTAATTTTTTCCTGTATTTTTTCCAAATCGGAACTATTCTGCTCTGATAATGCTTCCCTGTCAGCAATTATAATTTTGCAGGCACACAAAAGCCTGTATATCTTTTCCTCAAGTTCCTGCTTTTTTATAAAATTCACTTTGAATGATTCTGCATACTGTGCAAATTTTTCTATTTCTTCAACCTGACTGTTATAATTGCCTATCTGTGAATTCTTTTTTGACAATTCAAGCAGCTTATCTTTAATATCAAGAAGTGTCCTTGCCATCTGACCTTCATCATCAGTCACACCCAACTTATTATTAAATGATTTTTCTATAATCTCTTCAATAAGCAGATCTTCCACAACTTTACGACTTGTTCTGTAATTGCTCTCAAAATAAGTTCTTACATGTCCTTCTGTTTTATTGATTCCACGTATAATTTCCCACTGGCTCTCATATATTCCGTAATGTGACAGGAAATTCTGATAATCTCCTTTTCTGTCAAATATTTTTACCGACACATTAAAATCATCTTTTTCAAGATTTCTAAGATATTCTTTCAATCCGTTGTATGTTATTCTCTCACCGTTACTTGTAAGTGGAAGATTTTTTATATCATTGTCGCCGAATTCCCTGTAGAAAATAGCATAATTAAAATATTCTATACCCGACGAATTGCTCTGTGCACCCGCTTTTCTCGCACAAAATCCTGTTGTCATATATGTATAATTATCTTTTCTGTAACATGGCTCCAGTTTCCATTCCACAAGAGAATGTATGACTGTATTTCCTCCCCCCTGCCTGAAAAGCTTTTCAACCGGCTGCTTCTCATCAAGTGTACAGTTCGGAATTACATTCTGCAAAAGCATGAGCATGAGAAGACTCTTACCACCGCCGTTCGCAAGGTCATAAATCATGCTGCTGCAATTTGGACGCATCATAAAATCATCATACATCTGTGTTCCGAAATTGTACTTTACATTGTTTACCCTGATTCTGTTAATCTGTGGCATCGTTCTTCTCTCCTTTCGATAAAATCTGCGTAAATCTTCCTTTATATTCATCAAAGTAATTCTCTATAAGTGCCCGGAATCTGTTTGTAGGATAATAAAGATTTCCACCAGAATTTTCATCTTCTTTTGTATTATCCACAGAATTATCCGGCTTTTCCGAATTATCAACAAGCAGCCCCTGATTTACAAGAAAATTAAAAACCATTTTGACAAATCCTGCTTTTGAATTTCTCGCTGCCCTCATCCCAGCCTGAACACTGTCAGATGAGGCCGGAAGTTCCTCCCAGCTTAACGCAATCTGCTTAAAACTGTTTTCCTCTATCTCATCAAGGACTATGCCGTTTCGCTTATCAATTATACCGTTTATGGAATTATCAACATTTTCTATTACATCTTCAATACGCACGTAACTTGTATAATTTGCTGCTGACGTATCACTGTAAAATGATGTGATAGTATTGTAAATAACAAAATATGCAAGATACAATTCTCTGTTCAACTTAACTCCAAGTTCTTTTCTCAACTCTTCGTTAGTATATCCAAACACCGGATTATTTTGGCCTGCACTTACATACAGGCTGTTTTTATACTCATATATGTCAAGATTCATCTTTTTAAGAGTCATCATAACAATGTCATAAACCTGTGCATTTGTGCTGTACTCCTGATACAGTGCTGCATTATCTCCATTTTCACCAACATTTTCGCCATTGATAAGTTTTGACACGATATCTAATGCTCTGTCTAAATTTCTGCTCTCCATAATTTTTCCCTTCCGGTATAAATTTATATTAAATGTTAATTGCTGTAATCTTCTCTATGGAATGTAACGTCGCTCACTTCACATCCGTCCATAAGTTCAAGCATTTTGCCATTCCCCTCATCTATAGAAAAAACAACCGGGGCTTCATTCTCAAAATATTTTTTCAATATATCATCCATAAAACTTTCACTATCCATATCTGCACCGCCGGTTATATGCTTTTTCTTCTGGCACAGATTTACGAAAAATGAAAAATAATCTGCATTTTTAAGAACATTTTCGGAATACATATTTTTCATTGACAGATTAAATTCTTCCAGTGTGAACGCTTCTTTTTTGTGCAGTGCCGAAATAAGATTTTTCATTATAAATACATAATTATCCGCAATTCTTTTCTCTTCCAGTTCATCTTCAAATATGATTTCTTTCTGCTTTTTTACACTTACCTTTTCTATCTCCTGATATCTTGCAGGTCTCATTGTAAGTGCTTCATCTATGGAATTAAGATTAAATGTTTTCTTCGTATTTGGTTTTAAAATTCCGTTTATAAGAGGAATCAGCACTGATGCATCACCATTTTCCGTCATCTTTTTTAAAAGTGATGTGAAATCAACATGGCTTCTTATCTGAGAAAGTTTTGCATGTCTTACAGCATCATCTGTTAGTTTCTGCATATGGGTGCATGCCCCAAGAAGCTGTGCGTGTCTGTTCATTGCAACTTTCAGCTGGTTTTCAAGCTCATATATCTCACTGATTGTCTTATAATATGCTGCATCCGCCTGCCCTCCCGGCGATATTTTTTCAAGTGCCGATTTTATTAAATCACTGTTTTTCTTAAACAGCTTTTCCTCATCATCAAACCAACGCATTCCCGTTTCCACAAAATCACGGTATGCTTCTATTCCGGCAAAAACATCGGATGCAAGCGTATTCATTACATCCTGCTGTACAAGTGCGAGCCTGCTTACCTCTTCATTAATTCTTTCAACAACTTCCGTACCACCTTTGAAATTCTTTGCCTGTATCATTTTTTCAAGCAGAAGCTGCTGCACACTTATCCTGCTCTCATCTTTTATCTCTTTTGTATCAAGATAAAATTCCACAGCATCGGGACTTATCGTATACCACACTATATTGTCCCTTATTGTGCTTTCTATCATCCTTACCCGCGAAATTCTCTTTTTTCTTTCGACCGGGTCAAAATATTCAAAATCAAAAGGGCGGCCGTCATTTTTAATTTTATCAAAAATGTAGCCGCCAATTTCCCTGTTTTCTTCTTCACTTAATAAAAGTCCGAAATCCCTTGAAATGAGTTCATGAAAAAATTCAAGGTATTCAGGGTATGTAACATCTTTTTCATTGAAGTTATTTTCTTCTATAAAAAAGCGTAAAATACCCATAACGATATATCCCATATCAAGTATTTCGTACTTGCCGTCTTTAAACTGTGACAATGAAATCTCTGTGAGTTTAAAAAACGGATAATATTTTTTTAAATTGAGCATTCTCGCCCTGTGTCCGGAGACAATATCGTTTACCATATTTACAGCCATAAATCTGCTCCCATTTTACAATTGTGTACGTCCCTCAAGAGCACGCAGAAGTGTAACTTCATCTATATATTCAAGGTCTCCACCGACAGGAACTCCGCTTGCAATTCTTGTAACCGTAATTCCGGTCGGCTTAATAAGCCTTGAAAGATACATTGCAGTTGTCTCGCCCTCAAGACTTGAATTGGTTGCAATAATAACTTCATTCACATCACCCTCAAGCCTTTTTATAAGCTCTTTAATCTTAATATCGGCTGGTCCGATTCCAAGCATCGGGCTTATTGCACCATGAAGCACATGATATACGCCATTATATTTGCCTGTCTTTTCATATGCTGCCATATCACGCGTATGTTCAACCACCATAATTGTTGAATGGTCACGTGCCTTATTGGCACATATCGGACAAATTTCTTCATCTGTAAGTGTAAAACACTCTTTGCAATATCTCACATTAGCCTTCGCACTTGTGATGGCATTAGTCAGTCCATCTACTTCTTCCTGTGGCATGTTAATAATGTGAAATGCCAGGCGCTGGGCACTTTTAGCTCCAACCCCTGGTAATCTGGACAACTGTTCAATTAATTTGTTAATGTGTCCGCTGTAAATATCCATTAGAAAAGGCCTCCGCCCAATCCTGAAAGACCGCCTGTAATCTTAGACATCTGTGCCTGTGATTCTTCTTCACACTTTCTTAACGCTTCATTTGTTGCAGCCATAATTAAATCTTCAAGCATTTCAACATCATCCGGATCAACTGCTTCAGGGTCAATCTTGACTTTTGTCACTTCACGCTTGCCGCTCACTGTAACTTCTACAACTCCGCCGCCTGATGCCGCAGAGAATTCCTTTGCTTCAAGCTCAGCCTGCTGTGTCTCCATCTGACGCTGCATTCTCTGTGCCTGTTTCATTAAATTATTCATATTGCCCGGCATACCGCCCGGGAATCCGCCTCTTTTTGCCATTAGATGTATTCCTCCTTATCATCTACTTCTATATCCATATTAACAAGTTCTCTTATATCTGTAAATCTGTTTTGAAAATCCTCGTCATCTGCCAGCTTTGTAATTATTATATTTACCTTTATGCCGGTTCTTTCCTCAATAACATCAATAAGACGATTTACTTCCTCTTCTCTTGATATTGCATTATATGCCGATGTGGATTTCACCATTATCTCAAGACTTATGCCGTCTTTTGCAAGAGTAACATGGCATTGTCTTAAAAACGCAACATACATCGGGTCATCAATTGTATTGATTATGCCGTTCCATGATGCTGCAATCTGTCTTACATCATCCGGAAGAGCCTCTATGACACGCTTTTCTACCGGTTTCTGTGATTGTATACCATCAGTTCCACTGATTGATGCACCTACTGACGGAACTGGTGAACTAACTGCAAACGCACCGCTTTCAAGCTCCTTACATGTCTTTTCAAGATTATTTTCAAGAAGTGTGACACGCCCGGCAAGTTCTTCCACGCTGTCATTTTTTTCCATTGAAGGCTTGCACATCTTTATTATTGTAACTTCAAGTTTAATACGCTTCTGCGTTGAAAACTTTAACTCATTTGACAAATCAGACAACACTCTTATATACCGCATAAGCGTGCCCTCATCAATTTTTGATGAGTCTGACTTCAACTGTGCAAGGCTGTCTTCTGACACATCTATTATATCAGCAAGTTTCGATTCATCATCCGTCGTTTTTACGAGTAAAAGATTTCTTAAATACCATATGAAATCATTTACAAACTGACCAAGTTCCCTGCCCTGCATTATAAGCTGTTCTATAAGCTGCATGCATCCGGCAGCATCTGACGACATTATAAGTGCAAGCATATTTTCAAACACTGCCGTATCAACCGCTCCCAGAACTTCAAGCACATTTTCATACTTTAAATCCTGTCCCAGATAAAATGCTATACACTGGTCTATAAGGCTTAATGCATCACGCATTGAACCATCTGCAGCTTTTGCAATATATCGTATTGCACGTTCCTCAACATTGATATTCTCAGCTTTCATGAGCTCAGATAATCTGTCGGAAATAGTCTCTATGGAAATCCTGTGAAAATCATATCTTTGACATCTTGATAAGATTGTTATCGGTATTTTGTGTGCTTCCGTTGTTGCAAGTATAAATATAACGTATGACGGAGGCTCTTCAAGTGTTTTTAAAAGTGCATTAAACGCACCTATAGAGAGCATATGGACCTCATCTATTATATATACTTTATACTTACCCTCTGTCGGTGAATACTGTACTTCATCACGAATCTCACGGATATTGTCAACACCATTGTTAGATGCCGCATCTATCTCAATCACATTCATTGATGTTCCTGCCGCAATCGCCTTACATGCCGGACATTCACCGCACGGATTTCCGTCTATGGGATGCTCACAATTTACAGCCTTTGCAAATATCTTAGCTATCGTAGTCTTACCTGTTCCTCTCGTACCACAGAACAGATAAGCATGTCCAATCCTGTCTGATTTAATCTGATTACGTAACGTCGTGACTATATGGTCCTGACCTTTGACATCAGAAAAGGCGGTTGGTCTCCATTTTCTGTATAATGCCTGATATGACACCGGAAACCTCCTTACTAATACTTTTAAGTACACTGCTTATAAACATATTAAAACCGTGCGTCCGGCTTCGAACAATTGTCCACAGACGTTACCGGTACAGTTAGCTCGATCCAGGCACCCTTCCGGCACACAGAAGCTTTCGCTTAATGCTGCTTCATTCCTGACCTGACATGGTTCACGAATTTCTGTTGCGGAAGACCCAGATGTCATCACCACTTATACCGGGCTGCTCCATAAACTATTGCCCTCTGCCGAACATCACCCCTGCTATAGCGGATTGCAGGTACAAGGTGCCGCTACTACCCCGGCTGCACGGTAATTTTAATTATATCTGTAAACGTAACTCATGTCAAGGTTTATGAGGCTTGTAATATTTTTATTATTGGTGTAACATTATCTTAAATTTTGACAATTATTTCACTCAGACAAAGGGGACTGACATGAAACCAGGTAATATTACTACAAATAATACTGATACATCAAAAGCTGATGAAAAATATATGAGTGCAGCTCTTGCACAGGCCGTCAAAGCATACAAAATAAAAGAAGTTCCAATAGGCTGCGTGATTGTCCATGACAACAAAATCATTGCACGGGGCTATAACCGCAGAAACACAGATAAGACCACTCTGGGCCATGCTGAAATAACTGCCATAAGACGTGCCAGCAAAGTTTTAGGCGACTGGCGTCTTGAGGAATGTACTATGTATGTAACTCTCGAACCATGCCAGATGTGTGCCGGTGCAATCGTACAGGCAAGAATTCCCCGCGTAGTCATTGGTTCCATGAATCCAAAGGCAGGATGTGCAGGCTCAATACTTAATATCCTTGAAATGCCTCAATTCAACCACATGTGCAGCGTTACACGCGGTGTTCTTGAAAATGAATGCAGCAGACTTTTAACTGATTTTTTTAAGGAATTACGCAATTCAAAAAAACGTGCGGAAACGGAGACTTTATGAAATTTGAATATCAACAGGACAGTCTTGTGTTAAAGGTATTAGACACAAGTCATACCGGAGAAGTTTTAGATTTTTACAAAAGAAATAAAGACTCATTTGAAAAATATGAGACAGACAAACCATCTAATTTTTATACGTATACATTCATCTATAATCTGTTAAAGGCTGAATATAATGCCTGTATACATGGAAAACATATCCGTTTTTTTCTGTATGATAACAGTGTTTCGGATAAAATTATCGGAAGCGTTTCATTTACTGACATAAAAAGCTCAATGAAAAGCTGCGTAATCGGATATAAAATCGACGAAAAATACCGTCGTATGGGCTACGGCAGACGTATGCTTACCATGGCACTTAAAATTATGGTTACAGAATATGGCATGCACAGGATTGAAGCATACATTCTTCCCGGTAATGACGCATCTGTAAATCTTGCCAGAACTATGGGGTTTATAAGCGAAGGCAGTGCATACGCATATGCAAAAATCAACAAAGAATGGCGTGACCACCTCCGCTTTACTTATATATCGTAATTATCTCATCAAAACTCCTGATACCAGTATCCAAAATATGGATTTGAAAAATCACTTCTGTGACTCTTTTTGAAATTATCAAAACCAAACATTGATGCCATGAATCTGTCCCTGTTTGAATACATCCCCGGCACACCTATAAAGTACCGCGTGTGATTTTCATTTTCACGCACCCTGCCAAGCAGCAGATGCTTGTAATTGTAAAAGCCGTGTATCAGAAAGCTGTTGTTGACAATCACTTCATCTTCAACCGGGAGTTTCCTTAGTGTCTCCGGCGTTACTTCTATGCAGTCATAATAATAATCATCATCAAATACATTGACGCTGTCTTCCTGTTCAAACAATTTCTCAACCCCTTCAATATCAAGAATTTCCTGTATCTCAAAATTTTCTGTTTCTGTTGCCCGAAGAGGTTGCTGCGGCTGTGAATCTGTATTTTTTTGTTGTTCCTCCGTGTTAATCACAGAGTCACCGACCTGTTCTATTTCTGCCTGCGGTGACTGCTCTGTTGTTTGCGGTGTGGCAGCCTCATCCCCTGCCTGTTTCATCTGTAAATTTTTATTATATCCTTTTGGCAGAAACTCGATATTATTCTCATTAATCTCGTCATCCTGCCACATGCTTGACATCATATAATATGTATCATTTTCTTTAGTTATTGCAATTCCACATATATCTGAAAATTCAAATCCCGAATTTTCGATATTCTCGGCATTAAACACGCCCATATACGAGCCGATTCCATTGTTGACAAGAATTCTTCCGACAATCAGAAGCCTGTATTTTGATTTATTTTCCTCTTTTTGCATTACAAGACTGACATTCATATATTCCGGTGTATCCGTATATACTCCTCTGAGATTTATTGCAAGTTCAAACTTCTGTCCCTGTACCTGTGCTTTTGCAAAGCCTGTATTTTTATCCCTCACTCCCCCTGCATAAGCATAAATATATGATATAAATCTTTTATACTCAATCATAAAATCCTTCCTTTCAACAAAACTGATACCTATTGCAAAGGTATGTCAAAGTCAGGATTATTATTACTAATTTATAACATCAGTAATATTTGAGTCTGTTTGATTTATAAAAACATTTTTATTCTATTGCAAATATATATCTATTATGTTATACTTTGTGTAGAATATATTCTAATACAAGGCAAAGTAAATTTTTCTTATTTTCTATTTAACATTCTTTATTCCGGTTTTTAAGTATCCGCCAAAAGCGGCTTTTTGTAATTTATAACCGGATATTCGCACACATGTGCTCCAGAAAATCTATCAATTCACTTGCCGTCAATCCCAATAATCAGGTATAATTAAAGAAAGGAAATACTGAATGTCCAGTACACCATACGATGATGTATTCCGTACACTTCTTACTGATTGTACGGAACTTATGATTCCGATTGTCAATGAAATTTTTCATACCAATTATACCGGAAATGAAAAAATACGTCTGCTCCAGAACGAGCATTTTATACAGATGCCCGACGGCAGTAAACAGGAGCGAATCACAGATTCCAGCTTTGAAATTATGAGTGGAAACACATGCAATATAAAATGTAAAAAACGGTACCACATTGAATGTCAAAGTTTTGAGGATGGCAGCATGGTTGTGCGTATGTTTGAATATGATACACAGATTGCACTTGAAAACAGGGAACTTACGCCCGATACTCTTACTGTAAGTTTCCCCGATTCTGCAATCATATCGCTACGTCATACATTACACACTCCTGATAAGATGAATATCAATATCTTAACTCCCGGAGGAAATGTGTCTTATAATATTCCCGTTTTAAAAGTAAGACAGTATTCCGCCAGTGAACTGTTTGAAAAACATCTGTTTTTTCTCATACCTTTTCATATTTTTGTATATGAAAAAGACTTTAATGAAATTGAACAAAATGATGAAAAGTTAAAGAAATTAAAAGCCGAATACGCATACATTACAAAGCATCTTAACGAGGCGAGCCACGCCGGTATTCTGTCAGAATACACAAAAGCAGCAATTCTTGAGATGTCCCGCAAGGTTGTAAAACACCTCGCCGCAAAATATAAAAAAATAGAAAAAGGAGTGAATCTCAATATGGGTGGTAAAGTTTTAAATTACAGAGCCAAGGATATTTTAAACCGTGGACATGCCGAGGGCTTCATTGAGGGCGAAGAACAGACCAAAATTCAGATTGCAACAAAACTGCTCACCTGTGGAAATGATATTAAGTCAGTCGCTGATATTACGGAACTGCCTGAAGAAACCGTATCAAAACTGGCTGAAAAGATTTAACAAAGCAAGCCGGGGATTAAACTGTATACATATAGGACAAATTTAATTCCCGGCACGCTTATATCATTACATCGCTACATCAACTTTATCTACAGCTGCCATTCCTTTCTGTCACTTTACATATTAAAATTTTCTTAGATATTCTGTCATCATATCTATAACTTCGCTGCTTTCATCAAGAAATGGTTCAAAGACACTGAATGCATGTGTAAGATTTTTATTTTTTGGATAATCGATAAGTTCATGCTCCTTTTGTGCCGCAGCAAGTGCTTTTTCAAAATTAATTGTATATTTCCGCAGATAATCATTATGGCTTGTCACCAGCCATGCCGGTGCAAGTGAATTAACAAGTTCTTTATTTTCAGGATTTACATATTTGGAAAATGGTGTCTTTTTGTAATTTTTGCCATATAAAAATTTAGGAAGAAAAAGCCCAATCTTATCAAACTTTGTTGTGTAAAACATACCGCTGATAAGTCCGAGTGCACTAACATGCAAATCCGATGGTTTTACCCCTGCTGCCTTAGCAATTTTGTAGCTGTTCTGAATTGCATTAGCATATGTAATAAGGCATGCACCTCCACTGTCTCCGACCATGTATACATGTGACAAGTCACCACCGTCTGGCTTCACACGTTTCTTTATAAAATCCATAGCCGCAAATACATCCCTTAACTGATCAAATATCATGCAGTCAGGAACAAGCCTGTATTCTATACTGTATACAAGAAATCCTTTCTTGCAAAGCAAGGCACAAAAATATCTGTTAAACTCTTTATTGCCAAGAAGCAATCCACCGCCATGTACGTTAATTATAACTGGAAGCATAGTATCTTTAGCATTTTGTGGGCGGAAAATATCCATCCTGTGTGCTTTTTTATTATCATCTGCATATGCTATATTTTCGCTAAAATCAACTCCGTCAGGAAATGTTAATTTTTCATCTCTTGTAACACATGATTTTTCAAAATCACTTCTTTGTTTATAAAATTGTTTTGTCATTACACTGTTCATTTTGTGCCTCTCGCATTTAATATATTAGATAATTTTGCAAATTGCTCAAGTGTAAGTGCCTCACCTCTCACTGTCGGCGAAAGATTACATTCCTCCAATGCCTCAATTAATTTTTCTTTTGTTATTCCTAACTCTGCACAACCACACACGCTGTTTGTCATGGTTTTTCTTCTCTGGTTAAAAGAAGCTCTTATTATACCAAACATTAATTTTTCATTATCAGCTTTTACCGGTGGTTCTTTGTATCTTTCAAGTTTTATCACTGCAGAATCAACATTTGGACGCGGCATAAAACAACTTGCCGGAACTGTAAGAACAACCTGCGGTTTCGCATAATACTGCACTGCAAGCGACAGTGCACCGTAATCTTTTGTACCGGGACCCACCTGCATTCTGTCGGCAACCTCTTTCTGAACCATAATAGTTATGCTATCTAACGGAACTTTACTCTCAAATAGCCCCATTACAATAGGAGTTGTAATATAATATGGGAGATTAGCAACAACTTTTATCGGTTCTGAGTTGTTATGCTCTGCCGCAAGCTTAACAATATCAAGCTTTAACACATCTTCATTAATGACAGTAACATTGTTATAATAACTTAATGTATCATTTTCAAGAATCGGAATTAATTTCTTGTCAATCTCGACCGCAACAACTTCTCTTGCTTCCTCACACAGAATCTGTGTCATAGTTCCGATTCCCGGACCGATTTCAAGAACAAAATCGTCCTTCGTCACACCTGCTTCACGCACAATCTTTCTCACTACATTTTCATCAATAAGAAAATTCTGCCCGTATTTTTTTTGAAATGAAAATCCATATTTATCCAGGATTTCTATTGTGTTTGTTGGATTTCCAAGATGCTTTACATTTTCAAATGCCATACAATCTCCATTCTGTTTTAAAAAAATAACTTTTTCGCATTTTCATTGGTTATATCTATAACTTCCTGTGCCGTAATTCCTTTAATCTGTGCTATCTTTTCGGCAACATATCTTATATTTCTGCTGTCATTTCTCGTTCCGCGGTGTGGCTCAGGTGCCATATAAGGGCAGTCCGTTTCAAGAACGATTCTTGTCACCGGCACTTCTTCTACCGTCTCAACAAGCTTTCGTGCATTTTTAAAAGTCACGACACCGCCTACACCTATAAAAAATCCCATATCAAGAAATTCCTTTGCTGCTTCTTTTGTATAAGAATAACAATGTATCACTCCGCCGGCTTTGTCTGCTCTCTTATTTTTCATGCACTGTATCGTATCCGCACACGCTTCTCTTGAGTGGACAATTATAGGCTTATTAACATCAACTGCCGCTTCAATCTGCGTCTCAAACCACATTTTCTGGACTTCCTTCGGATTATCAAGATAATGATAATCAAGTCCGATTTCTCCAATTGCAACAACTTTTTCATTGTTTAAAGCCTGTTTTTTCAACCATTGTATATCGTGCATGGTAAGATTCCCTACGTCCTCAGGGTGAACTCCTACCGCCGCATACACTTTATCATATTTGTCTGCAAGTTCAAGTGATTTTTTACACCCGTCTAAACTTGCCCCGACATTTATTAAATACTCCAGTTCACCGTTATCCGACAACATCTGACTGATAAGCTCGTCCCTGTCATCGTCAAACGCACTGTCATCATAATGGGAATGTGTTTCAAATATTTTCACTGTTGCTCTCCGTTAAATACTTTTTTATATCATAATACCGCAAAAACATAAATTCGGCAAAATATTCTCTGCCTTAATATATTATAGATTAATTGGATATGTTAGTCAAAACGTAATTCATTTTCACGATTATTTTTTTGTTCTTTTAATTGAATTCCAACCATGACTTCAATATAATAAGTAATTATTAAAACATTTTGAACGGAGAAAGCTTATATGTTTAGAAAAATGAGAAGATTTAAACAGGAATTAAACGAAACCGAATGTAAGAAAATTCTTAAAAACGAAGTCCGCGGAGTCCTCTCCGTAATCGGCGATGACGGCTATCCTTACGGACTTCCTATTGATTATTGGTATGACGAAATCGAAAACCGCATTTATTTTCACGGTGCCAAAGAAGGACATAAACTTGATGCGATTAAAAAATGTAACAAAGTATCTTTTTGCACATACGACAAAGGATACAGAAAAGACGGCGAATGGCCTCTCTATATAAACAGTGTAATTGTTTTCGGAAAAATCAGCATTGTAAATGACAATGAAAAAATAATTGAAATTTGTAAAAATCTCTGCTATAAATTCACCGATGACGAAAATTATGTCGCCGATGAGCTTGAAAAAGCAGGAAACCGCGTATGCTGCCTCGAACTTATTCCCGAACACATCAGCGGCAAACTTGTCAAAGAAAGTTAATTAATATTACATATCTGCATTGCTGCTCCGTTTTCCATAACATGAAATCCATGCTTTTCATAAAAAGGAACGTTATTTTTGTCTTCAGGCATAAGTTCAAGATACATAAAATTCTTATATTTTTCTTTGATGTATTCCACCATTCTGCCTGCAATACCCTGTCCTTGATATTCCGGATGTACAAGTACATAATGAATCTGTGCGAGCATTTCCGAATCATCAAGGACGCGTATGAGACCGACAAGTCTCGCATCGTCCCACACAGTGAGCACAGTTTGGGAATTCATAAGTGCCTTATACAGTTTTTGCGGATATTCACCCGATTTCCAGCCAAATATCGTAAGTCCGTATTCAAGCGGACACCTAATATCAGCATCAAGTTTCTTTTTGTATTTCGCCATAATTATATCACCTTCTCAAATTGTTCCACAGGTCATAAAGCTACATGAAATCATTCCCACATTTATCCGCAGCATAAAAATATCCGTCGGAATTTTTGTTTTTAAGCAAGAACTCCGACGGAATGTTTTATCTTATATTTCTTTTTTATTATCAGCACCCGGAGTTGTGACAATCACCTTTTCCGGCGTAATAATAACAGCACCTTTTGCGGTAGCCGCACCATTAAACATCTTTTCTACCATCGCTTTAAAAGTATCGACAATCTCATCTTCAGCAACATACTCTGCTGTTCATTTTATCTAATTTCACTGCCCTCAATAATATCCTTATCAACAGTCAGAACAGAAAGATTATTCTCATCATCTGCTGCCGCAAGAATCATTCCCTGTGACTCAACGCCGCAGAGCTTGCAAGGCTTTAAGTTCGTAACTACAGCAACCTTTTTTCCAACCATTTCTTCCGGCTTATAGTATGCTGCAATTCCAGAAACAATCTGTCTTACCTCATCGCCGATGCGAATCTGTGAAACAAGAAGTTTCTTTGCTTTCTTTACAGGTTCACACTTAATTACTTCACCAACCTGAATCTGAATCTTGTCAAAATCATCAATTGTAATCTCAGGCTTTTTCTCAACCTTTGGATAATCCTTAATTCCAACTGCCTTTTTTTGTGCTTCCTGAATCTTTTCAACTTCTTTCATAACTTCTTCAAGATCAAGACGGGCAAATAATATTTCAGGTTTTTCAGTTACTTTTATATCATTTTCTCTTAAACCAAACTTGTCGAGGTCATCAAAATCTCTTTCTCCAGCCTTTGGATTTGCAGGATAAAGCTGTGCAAGAATACGCTCAGAAGTCTCAGGCATATAAGGTGTCAGAAGATTTGCTCCGACTGTAATGCTTTCAACAAGGTTATATAAAACTTCGCTGAGACGGTCTTTCTTTGTCTCATCTTTTGCAAGTGCCCAAGGCATTGTCTCATCAATATATTTATTGCATCTCTTAAAAAGAGTAAATATCTCCGTAATTGCGTCAGCAACATGAAGTGTCTTCATCTTATCTTCAACTCTTGCCTTTGTACCTGTCACAACAGCTTTAAGTTCTGCATCAAAATCAAGGCTTGCACCATTCTCATCTGTACCCGCACCTGTCGTGTCGGCACCTGTCTTTGCAACATTGCCGCCAAAATACTTATTTGACATGGCAATTGTTCTGTTTACAAGATTACCAAGCGTATTGGCAAGGTCTGAATTCATACGCTCAACCATAAGCTCCCATGAAATAACACCATCATTTTCAAAAGGCATTTCGTGAAGGACAAAATATCTTACAGCGTCAACGCCAAACATATCTACAAGGTCATCTGCATAAATAACATTGCCTTTTGACTTACTCATCTTACCATCGCCCTGCAAAAGCCATGGGTGTCCAAATACCTGCTTTGGAAGCGGTTCACCGAGTGCCATAAGGAATATCGGCCAGTAAATCGTATGGAATCTGATAATATCCTTTCCGATAAGATGAAGGTCTGCCGGCCAGAACTTCTTATACTGTTCGCTTGAGTTACCGTCTGCATCATAACCTATACCTGTAATATAGTTAGTAAGAGCATCAAGCCACACATAGACTACATGCTTATCATCAAAATCAACCGGGATACCCCATTTGAAAGATGTTCTTGATACACATAAATCCTGAAGTCCAGGAAGAAGGAAATTGTTCATCATCTCATTCTTTCTTGAAACAGGCTGAATAAATTCAGGATGTGTATTAATATGCTCGATAAGTCTGTCCGCATACTTGCTCATCCTGAAGAAATATGCCTCCTCCTTAGCCGGCTTAACTTCACGTCCACAGTCAGGACATTTACCATCTACAAGCTGTGACTCTGTCCAGAATGACTCACATGGTGTACAATACATTCCTTCATATGAACCCTTATAAATATCACCCTGGTCATAAAGCTTCTTAAAAATCTTCTGAACCTGTTTTTCATGATAATCATCTGTAGTACGAATGAACTTATCATATGATGTATTCATCAAATCCCATATTCTCTTAATCTCACCTGATACATTATCAACAAATTCTTTTGGTGTAATGCCGGCTTCTTCAGCTTTAAGCTCAATCTTCTGTCCATGTTCGTCAGTTCCTGTCTGGAAAAACACATCATAGCCCTGCTGTCTTTTATATCTTGCAATGCTGTCCGCGAGAACTATCTCGTAAGTATTACCGATATGCGGTTTGCCTGAAGTATAGGCAATCGCTGTTGTCATATAAAATGGTCCTTTATTCTGTGGCATTGTCATAGCCTCCTAACTCTTTACTGTTTCAATCTAAAGATGAAATAAGCTTCATACACTTAAAACATCCGCCATTTAATTAAATATTGTAGCAAAACTGATTTAATATATCAAGAGCCGCATTTTGCGTGCAGTGATAAAATATAGTATAATAAGTTAAGTTTACAACAACAGATTTCAGGAGGGTTTATATTTGAAAATTACAAAAAAACGCTTTTTATTAATATTTACATCATTAATCCTGTCATTTTCACTTCTTGCCGGTTGTCATTCTGCAGACACTGTCCGTAATAACCAGCAAAACACTGTAGATTCTGCCTCATCAGAAAATGAAAATTTCAGGGAATTTACCGATGCAATTTTTCGTGATAATGTCTCAGGAGATATTCTTTCCCTTCATACGATATTACAACATCCTGAAAACTACGGTATTACCAATTATGAAAAAACTCTCGGCAGATATAATCTCGATAATCCAACGGACAGCTCAGATATATCTGACTGTCTGACGCAGCTTAATTCGTTTGACAAAAACAGTCTTTCAAAAGACCAGCAGATTACATATGAATTATTAAAAAAATATCTTCAAACAAAACTCGAATACTGCGATTTATTTCTGCTTGATACAGACTTATCGACAACAATAGGAATACAGGTTCAGCTTCCTATCATATTTGCGGAATATACATTCAATGAAGTAAAAGATATTGACGAATATCTTTGTGCTGTCGAAGATACGGACGAATTTTTTGAAAATCTTATCGAATATGAAAAAATGCGAAGCGAAAAGGGCTATTTTATGGAAACCTCCCTCGCAGAAGAAATCATTGAGCAGTGCAATACATTTATAGACAGTGCCGATGATGGTTATCTTATAACAACATTTGAAGAAAAGCTGAACAATTTACCGGAACTTGATGAAACGCAGAAATCTTCTTACCAAGAAAGAAACAAAGCTGCCGTAAATGAACATGTGATTAAAGGTTACCGTATTCTTGCAGACGGCATTGAACAGCTTAAAAATACAGGAAAATACAGCGGCGGTCTCTGCAACTATCCAAACGGACAGAAATACTACGAATACCTTGTAAATAACCAGATGGGCTGGTCAAAAACCATTGATGAATACGACGCTCTTCTTGATTCGTATATAAGCCGAAATATTGCCTCTATACAGGGGTTATACAGAAAAAATCTTGGACTTTCCGACCAGTTCAACACATTTCATTTTCAATATACACAGCCAATGGAAATCCTTTCAGATTTAAAAGAGAAAATAAAAACATCATTTCCTGAGGGAGCCGATGTCAATTATGAAGTAAAATATATCACAAAAGCATTACAGGATTATGCAAGCCCTGCAATGTATTTTACTCCTCAGATTGACAACAATGCTGTCAACTCAATATATATCAACCCCAAAAGCACCGGCTCTTCAGATATTTATACAACACTTGCACATGAAGGATTTCCGGGACACCTGTATCAGATTACATATTTTGCAAACAAAAATTCTGATTTAATCAGACACATTATCCAGCCCGGCGGATATATTGAAGGCTGGGCCACTTACTGTGAAGCTCTTTCTTACCAATATGCCGACACAGATAATGCTCCGTTAAATACTCTTATGCAGCTTAATTATTCAACTATTATGCTAATCTATGGAAAAGTAGATATTGGTGTCAACTACTATGGCTGGTCAGAAGATGATGTATACAATTTTATAAGTTCATATGGATTTAATGACAAATCCGTTGCTACACAGATGTACTCGCAGATGCTCTCGGAACCTGCAAATTATTGCAAATATGTTCTTGGCTATGTGGGATTTATGGAATTAAAAGCTGCCGCCATGCAAAAACAAGGCAACAGCTTTAATCTTAAAGAATTTCATAAGTACATCCTCGATATGGGACCTGTACAATTTGACATATTGTTTGAAAATCTGCCTGAATAAAATATCTGCAGATTGGTTTTCCACATAAAAATATTTATTATGTTATCTTTTCCACAATCAGCAGAATCTTATTCCACAAGTTGGACCACAACATAAATTAAGGCATAAAAGCGTCATGCAATATCCGCCCGGATTCATAGTAGTTCTGCCATATGACTGTCCTCTTCCTGCATACCATTGTCCACCGCTTTGAAGCTGTCTGTAAAGATTCTGATATGCTACATTATCAGGGTCTATCTCCACGGCATGCTTTGCATGCTCAAGTGCTGTTGCAGTGTTACCGGCTCCCGAATTTGCCTGTGCACTGTAATAGTACCATCTTCCGTCACGGTTATCTATTCCATTAAGGACATTAATTGCCTCCTGAAAAGCTCCGCTGTTAATATAATTTACAGCCGCTTTGAAATGCATTCCTGTCTCATCATCTCCCATATTATCTGTGCGGTTCTGACCTCCGCTATAAGAATATCCACCAAATCCAAACGGTCCAAATCCCCAGAATCCACCAAAATCTCCATATGGATTACCATTCTGCTGATTATCTCCGTCATAGCCATAACCGCCACCTGATGAGCGTCCTGTCTGACCGTATCCGGAATAACCTCCATATCCGGAATATGAACTTCCGGATGAACTGTATCCCATCTCTTTTTCTTTCATTATCTGATTATAAGCCTGCTGGACTATCTTAAACATCTCTTCTGCTTTATCCTTATTCGGATTGTTAATATTAGCATCCGGATGATATTTACGGCTTAATGCCCTGTATGCTTTTTTTATCTCTTCGTCAGATGCATCCCTTGATACACCTAATACCTGATATGGATCACTCACTTATTTACTCCTGTATTAACATTAATTATTTTTCTTCTCATGCCTTAACTTTGCCGCATCAAAACGCGTCCAGACACCAGAATAGATTATGTTTCTTAAAATCTCAACATCATTAATAATAGGAAGACGTTCAAAATATCTTGCACATTCCGCCATTATACTATTAAGCAGATTTCCTACATAATTATCAAAATCCGGCTGTTTCATATATGGAATAAGCATATTATAATTCTTTTTTTCAACATCTTTTTCCAAATCGTCATATGCATCAAGTATATAAATATACTTGCCGAGAAAAAAGCCCAGCTTTGAAAGCGTCTCATGCCATTCATCGTCACGCCATGCTGTTATTGCCGCAAGCTGCTTACCAAAACAATATGAAACTCTGTCAATATCATTACATTTCTGTGCTTCAAGTTCAGATAAATCCTTTAGTGACGACTCTATTATACGTGCTTTGTTTTCGTATTTCTTCCTTATTATATTAACTTTGGAATTATAGCTGTCTGCAAGAATCTTTCTCGTAACTTTATGTTCATCATTCCAGTCATCCATACATTTATAATACATCATAAGTATATTCATATCCGCAACATAATCTGTAACTTCATTAATGCGGTATTCATGCTTTGCAACCGGATGGACCAAACACTTTTCCTTTCCATATTCAGTCTTTGGTTCGTATAAACCACTTAACAGCATTATTAAAAAAGTCATATCATAACTGAGTGATATTTTACCGGTAAATCCGTATTCCTTTCCAAGTACCTTGCATAATCCGCAATAGTACGACCTGTAAACATCAAATTCACGAAACTTCAACTCAGGCTTATTAACAACCACATATCCGTACAAAGACCTCTTCCTCCTGCAAACAACAAGCCGGACATTCGGTAAATGAACTACAACATTCATCCGCCGGCTATCCGACTTGCTGTTATCATATAACAACTTACTTTTACAGTCAATTACAGCAAAAGATTTATTATAAAATGTTTATAATTATAGAATTATTCTAAATTAATTACTCATCAGGACTTGTCCCGAACTTATAAAGCTGACTGTAGTAATCAAGTTCTTCTTCTAGTCCTGTTCCATGTGTCAAAAGCCCTGTGCAATCATTTGAAGACACTGCATCTGCCATATCAAGATAATCTTCATCGTCATAATAGCTGTCATCACCATAAGCCTCGTCATTTCCAAGCATTTTACGGCTAATCAGATAATCCTCATCATCATAATAACTGTCATTTTTCTCCGAATTTCTGCGTGGATACATAATCTCTGCCTCCTTTCACTATCAAGATAGTGTTAGTGTTCCCAGAGTAAATTTTATAATTCATATATCATATTTACTACTGCAAGCCAAACTTCTCACCTGTGGAAATGATATTAAATCGGTCGCTGATATTACGGAACTGCCTGAAGAAACCGTAGCAAAACTAGCTGAAAAGATTTAACAAAGAGAGCCGGGAATTAAACTGCGTCCATATAGAACAAATTTAACTCCCGGCTCTCTACATTTTTATTTTTCAAATATTCTCGACGCAAAAAATAAAAGCCCCACAACCTGGCTCCAATGACCAAATCATAAGACTTTCGTAAGTGCGCCGCCAGGGGTTCGAACCCTGGACACCCTGATTAAGAGTCAGGTGCTCTACCAACTGAGCTAGCGGCGCATATTAGATTTCTTCTGGCTTCCAGAAGTTTTTCGTTTTGTTCTCTCGAACACAATGGTTATTATATATGAATGATTTAATAAATGCAAGCATTTTTTTGTTTTTATTTAAGAACAATTCATTTTTTTTACTTTTTCTTAATTCTTTTTTCTATTATTTACTATTGCTAAACTTTTAAAATTAATATATAATATTAATATATAACCTATATGATACACTGACTGTGTAATTTATTTATTGGAATTGGAGGATTATATGCTGCATAAAAAGTCTCAGGATAAAACTTCTGAACATGATAAATTAACTAATGATGCTAACAGTGATGATGCTGTTGACGAAGCCGTACATTATAATAAAAGTAATGATGATAACGACAGTGCAGACAACGACAATAATAATCATCGTTTTTTCATACCGAACAGTAAATATTCAACGATTGTAATATATGCACTATTATTTGTTGTAGGTACTATCCTTATATATAAGTTTATAGGAACCTTTAACCAGACTATGCATTTTATAGGTTCAATTCTTAATCTTATTTCGCCTTTTATTGTGGGTGCATTTATTGCTTTTATACTCTTCCCTCTTGTTAAGCTTTTATTCCGGAAGCTTTTTAAGGATGTACTTAACATGAAGTCCGATAAAGCTGCGAAGTACCTTTCAATAACAACTGCATATATAATTGCAATTGGAGCTATTACAATACTTCTTGTTTTTGTTATACCACAGATTTACGAAAGCATAACTGAAATTACAGAACAGCTTCCTGTATGGTATAATTCTGCACTTGAATTTGTTGGCAATTTTGAAAACAATCACCAGAATCTCGGTGAATATGTTGATTTCAATATGATAAATGAAAGAATAGAAACCGCACTCCCTAATATTTTTAATTATCTTACCGGAATCATGTCAAATCTTATTCCTGTGATTTTTTCAACCGGTATGGCTATTGTTAAAGGCATTATAAGTTTTATCATATCAATTATGGTATCTGTTTATATGATATCTGACCACAAGAATCTCTTTTATCAGGGAAAAAGACTTATATATGCAATTCTGCCTTATAAACCTGCCAACACATTAAGAAATGTACTACGCGAAAGTGGACGTATTTTTACAAGCTTTATATTTGGAAAGGCACTTGATTCACTTATCATAGGTATTATATGCTTTATTGCAATGGTTATATTCCGATTCCCATATGCAGTTCTTATCAGTGTAGTTGTAGGTATTACTAATATGATTCCATACTTTGGACCATATATCGGAGGTGCTGTCGGATTTCTTTTTATACTTATTGTAAGTCCGTTCAAAGCATTGCTTTTTGCACTGCTTATACTTGTAATACAGCAATTTGATGGTCTTTACCTTGGACCTAAGATTCTTGGAGATAAAACGGGGCTCAAGCCGCTATGGGTTATATTTTCAATTACAGTTGGTGGCAGCCTTTTCGGTGTTCTTGGAATGTTCCTCGGAGTTCCTTGTGTTGCTGTACTCGGATATATACTCAATCAGGTTGTTACACATTTCCTTGGGAAAAAGAATATTACAGTTACCCCTTATGATTCCCATGACCGCATATAGCTTTTGATATTTCATCCCAGTTTCTTCTGATTTTTACAAGACGTCGATTAATTTTTTTGCGGCAGAATAATGAATATGACAGATTTTGAAGTGATTTTGATATGCATCCCATATCACATATGCTCCTTATGTGTTTATATCATTATATGCCGCAATTTTCATTCGGGTTCGTATTTATTATTTATTTCAGACGTGCAATAAGCTTACAGATTGGATTACCCTGTGAAGAAAATTTTTCTTCATATTCCGTCATTACATTTCCTTCAACTAAATCTGTATCATTATGCAAGTCATATGTAACAATTGTAAGCTCCCACTTAGGAGATTCTTTTACTTCTTCAACCGAAAAATCAAATAATCCTCTGTTATCCGTTTTGAATTCTACATATCCATCATCTTTTAAAATATCAGTATATCTTTCAAGAAACTGTCTTGAAGTAAGTCTTCTCTTGGCATGTCTGTCTTTTGGCCATGGATCAGAAAAATTAAGATATATTCTGTCAACTTCACCCTTTGCAAATACATCACCTATATTTTCTGCGTCCATTCTTATAAACCTGAGATTAGAAAGACGCAGTTCATCCTGTTTTTCAACTGCTCTTAAAAGCACACTGGAATACTTTTCAATTCCAATATAGTTAATATCAGGATTCATCTGGGCAAGTGTCGTTATAAATCTGCCTTTTCCCATTCCTATCTCGATACGCACAGGATTATTATTGCCAAACACTTCTTTCCATGTTCCTGCCATATTTTCCGGCTCTGTAAACACAAATTCATTTTCAATCATGACTTCCCTTGCACCGGGAACATTTCTCAATCTCATATATTTTTAAAATCTCCATTTCTGTAAAACTTATTAAAGTATAATAAAAATATTTCCATTCGACAAGCGTTATTAATTGATTTGCATTTCAATCATGTGTATAATGTAGCATGATATTAGAATTATTGTAAAAGTCAGTTACATGCCGGCTTTATATTTGATGGAGATAATATATGAATAAATTTTTTAAAAGAATGACGGCTGTTTTTCTTGCTGTCAGCACAACTGCGGCTTCTATATTAATGCCTGCAACAGGCATATATGCTGCCGAAGCAGCTGCCACAACACAAAACACGCAGGCTGCACAGACAACGCAGAATTCACAAAGCACCCAGACAACCAAAAACACACAGGAATACGACTGGCCGCAGGCACCGGATATTGTAGCCCAGAGTGCAATTCTTATTGATGCGGATACCGGTGCAATTCTTTATGAAAAGGATGCCCATGCCAAAGGATATCCAGCCAGCACAACTAAAATTCTTACCGGACTTCTCACAATTGAAAACTGTGGCCTTGACGAGACAGTTACATTCTCAAGTGCGGCAGCCAATTCTGTAACATATGAGGATGCCAGCCTTGGTACAAAAACAGGAGAACAATATAGCGTTGAACAGGCTCTATATGGACTTTTGCTCTATTCAGCCAACGAAATAGCATATGGTCTTGCTGAACACGTAAGCGGCTCACTTGCAGCTTTTACAGAGCTGATGAATAAACGAGCCAAAGAACTTGGTGCTATTAACACTCATTTTGCCAATGCAAGTGGTCTTCACGATGTCAATCATTACACCACAGCTTACGACATGGCAATGATTGCCAAAGGATGTTACAACAACTCCACTTTTGTAAATATTGATTCAACATCAACGACTTACACTATACCGCCGACAAACAAAACAGATACGGCTCGTAATTTTAAACACCGCCATCTCATGTTAAAAGGCAGACAATATTATTACGAATACTGCAAAGGCGGAAAAACAGGATTTACAGACCAGGCCGGTTACACACTTGTAACATTTGCAGAAAAAGATGATATGCGTCTTATATGTGTATGTTTCAAATCAGGAGACAAAGAACGTTTTACAGATACACGTTCATTATTTGACTGGGGATTTGCCAACTTTAAGAAAATCACAGCTTCAGGCGGAACAATAAGTTCATTATTTACAAGCGACAGTTATTACCAATCTCCTGTATTTAATAAATATAACTTAAAATTCAATCTGAAAGCCTCAACACTTACACTTCCTAACAACGCTTCTGTAGGAAATGTTGCAATGGGCATTGATAACAATTACAAAACAACAAGTGAAAACGGAATATATACCGCTCATCTTAATTTTAATTATGGAAATAATATTGTCGGAACTGCAAAACTGACACTTTCATCTGACGAAAATATCGCTGCTGCCAGCAATCTTCCTTTCGCAAAAGATGATAATAATTCTAATTTAAAGCAAAAACAATGTATAGTTATAAATATATGGGTCATAGTTGCAGTAATTGCCGCAATACTTATTGTACTTTACATCCACTCAGAAGTAAAACGCAGAAAAACACAGCGTAGACGCTACAGCGGCCGCAAATATTTGTAGAATTCATAAACTATGAGAAACACGCTTCGCGAGTTTCTCAAGTTATCGCGGCAGTCGCCAAGGTCTCGTGCAAGCACGGACTTTGGCTCGTTGCTCGCGTAAAATAAAAAACAGAGGCTGCATCACAAATTTTGCATCCTCTGTTTTCTTTATGTGCAGGGTAATCCAAATCAACGCCTGCATTTAAGCTTTATAATCTCAAACTTTATATCCTCTGTTTTCGTATCCTTTTGAATACTCATTTGAACCGCCATCATTTGAATATGTAAAACCAGCATATACCTGCTGTGTATTTTTCATAAGTGGTTCTGAATCATCCTGTTTACTTAATTCATAGAATGATTTTCTCATTGTCTCAAGCATTTTCTTTACTGATTCAAGCAGCATAATTGTATTTTTATCCTTTTTTGCAACCGCCTTTACAAGATACCTTTGCATTACAAGATAAATGTTATAAAGCTGCACTGACACTTCATACTGCATATCAAGCGAAGTCACAAGGCTGTCTACAACTCTTTTGACCTGAACTACATCAGACTCATATTCATCTTTTTCTGCCTGCGTTTCATAATTATTTTCGATAGCATCGCTGACATACTGTATAGCCATATCATACATAATTACAATAAGCTGCGTCTTATTTGCCTGTGAAATGCGATATGAAAATGTCTGTATCTCATCTTTTTTCAACGCTGATTATTCCTCCACACTACTGTAAAATCTGAAGTACAGTTGACGGACGTTCATTTGCCTGTGCAAGAATTGATGTTGCCGCCTGAGTCATTACATTTACAGATGTATATTCTGTCATCTCTTCTGCCATATCTGTATCAGTCATTGCAGAGAGTGCTGATGTAAGATTCTCATTTGAAACAGCAATATTATTCTGTGTATGTTCAAATCTGTTCTGATATGAACCAATCTTAGAACGTACCGAACTTGCCCTATTAATCGCTTTATCAACCTTTTCTATTGACTGTGACGCAGTAAGTCCTGTCATAACATTTACAGTATCTATGCCAAGTGTATATGTTGTAACCTCAGGTATATCAATTCTTATAACCTGATCCTGGTTAGCACCAACATGAATACTCATAGTTCCAACATCTGTAACTTCCTGAACAATATCTTTTGATGATGTACCTGTTGATACCGGTATTTTTCCTGTATCATCAAACTTAGTTCCCGCAACATTTCCCGGAACATCCATCTCAAATCTCTTGTTATTAACATCCTTTACTGTAATTCTTGTACCACTTGTTGAAAGTACGGCACTGTCATCAAATCCAACTCTCTTGCCATTGGCATCTGTTGTAAACTCTGCTTTAACATCGCTTCCCTGAACAACAAATCCGTCATCATCTGCCGCACTGTCAATTCCCAATGCCTGTGCAAGCTCCTTATTGCTGCATTTTACTTCAATAGACTGAGAACTGCCATACTCTTTTGTCATAATAACAAGACGGCTTCCCGGATATGTTGTCACTGGAGAATAGCCTGCGTAATCCATTCCGTTTGCAGTTGTATCATTAGTTGTATCTGTGACTGCAAATGCACTTCCCCCAATTATGCTTGCTGCATCAACGAGTTTTCCCATTATGGTATTAAGGTCATCACCCTCACTGACAGAAACTTTATATCCGTTTAATTCTATTACACCTTCCTGTTCCTTTGTAATTTTATCATTTGCACCAAGAGCGATTGTTCCCTCACCCACAACAATTGCCTGTCTTGCATCTTCTGTAACTGTAATTCCATAATCACCAGTTACAAAATTCTCAGAACATGTAATCTGATTAACACCCTGACAGTCAGAATAAACTCTTCTTGAAAGATTACCATCAATAAGTGACTGTGTATTAAATTCTGTCTGTGACGATATTCTGTCTATTTCCTTATTAATATTATCTATTTCACCCTGAATGGCACTTCTTTCATCATCTGAATTGACATCATTAGCAGCCTGTACAGAAAGCTCCTTCATACGTGTAAGCATTGACTGTATTTCAATAAGGCCGCCTTCTGCTGTATTAAGTACAGAAATACCATCTGTAACATTATTGTCAGACTGGCTGAGTCCACGAAGCTGAACTCTCATCTTTTCAGAAATAGCACAACCGGCAGGATCATCAGCTGAGCTGTTAATCTTGTAACCTGACGATAATTTCTGTATAGAATTAGACAGGCGGTCCTGTGCCTTCTGAAGTGCGTTATTTGCTATAATCGCAGAAATATTTGTATTAAGTCTCATATATATTCTCCATTCCGTAAATACATTGTCTATAATAAATATCGGCGTATTCACACTTTTTTTTACATTAAATCAGAAATAAATGATTTTGCAATTCTGTACAGCTTTGATGATGGCTGTGATTCAGATTTTTCATATGTAATATCTGTAACCTTATCATTTGAATTAGCATACACATTAGTCTTTTCAAAATTGAATTCTTCTTTTATCTTTTCAGCTGCATTTTGTAACAAACCGGCAAAATCATTATTTTCACCTGTGCATACGCCAAATACATCGAATGTATCATCTGTAACTTTAAGCTCAATGCTTACTTCTCCACAGCTTTCATTATCACATCTTATAGAAATTCTTCCACTTTCACTTCCGTCTGAAATCATTGTAAGCTTCATAACGCCAATTTTGTCATCTGATAAAACCGGAATTCTATAGTCTCTTTGTCTGTTGAGATTTTTTACAAGGTCGATAATATTATTTTTTAAAGCTGCCTGACGTACAAAATCATAACTGTTTATATCAGCTTCAGCTGATTGTGGTATGCTTTCTGATTTTTCGTCATCCAGACTCTCAATTGCCTCTCTGAGCGATTTTTCGTCTGACATACTGTCTATAATCTTTTCTGCCTTATTTCTGTCAGCACCAAATATCCTGCCATATGCACTGCCGCTTACAAGCTCCTGCATAGCCTCTATATTATTTATTGTAACAGGCTGCTCTGCCTGTTCAAGCTGATGAAGCACTTCATCATCTGCCGCCGATACAGCACGTACAACTTCCATATATGCATCCATATACTCAGCTTCAGCTGCCGCGTCATATGCATCCTGCACACTTTCGCAGAAATTTTCTACTGTTCTTGTATTTATAGACTTTTCAGAATTAACCTCTTTTAATGTAAGCGGAGTGACAGATGATGCCGTATTATCAAAAAGATTAAGATAATATCTTACCTGTCCTGCCATTGCAATATCTGTATCATCCCCTACTGAATTATCCATTCCATACTGTTTTCTGCTGTCGTATGCCCGGCACAGATTTTCCATAGTAATATCTGCCCCTTGCTTTACAAGTGCACCAATTGCATTTCCTGCATCTTTTGTATAGATATTAATCATTTTATAAATTCCGATAAACTGACGTCTTTCCTCTTCACTTATGCCACCTGTTTTATCAAGCTTGTATAAAAATCTGCTGAACTTATCTGTATTATCTGAATCTTTGTTCTTATTGATAAGGTAATCATTTACACTTTCAATATCAGAAGTAAGCGGATTGATATTATCCTTTATCATATTAAGAACAGTCTCTGGATTCATCTGCTCTATGAGAGTATTTAATGACTCCTTAATCTGCTTAATCTGCTCAATATTATTTTTTGTTATATCAATATTGTTATATGAAAGAATTCTTACAGCATCCGAATTTGCTTTTGTATTTTCCATGCCAAGCTGTGAAAGAATACTTTCAGAACTTGCCTCAACCGCATTTTTTAACGAATCTCCAAGGTCTTTTCTCACCTTTGTACCAACTGCTTCATAAGAGTTTCCTGCCTGTCTGAAACGTTCTCTGAGACTGCTTCCCATCTCAGAAAATCCGGCAATATTTATAACTGCCTGCGACTGCATATTTTCTTTATAGACAGCTCCAATAACTTCATCAGGTGCATATGAAATATTCCTGATTGCACGTCTTGTTGCAAGCGAAAGCTGATACATACTGATAAAATCAGCCGTTTTATTATCTGTTCCATTAACATCCGCCAATACATTGGATAATGCCGCAGCCCCTGTATCCGTAGGTACCTGACTATCTATGTCATCAGCAAGCTGTATTGCAATCTGTTCCATAGCTTTTTCCTGGTCATATGCAAGAAGATTTTCATGCAATGTATCTATTGAAACTGACAAAATATCAATTCCGTTATTGTAAATATGCATGCCTGCCTGTGGTGTGAGCAGAATCTGAATTTCAAGCAGTTTTTTGTAATTATCCTCATATTCCGGCTTATTCTGCACAACGCCCTGTTCCTGGGCAACAGATTTATTTCCTATATTATACTGTGCCATCGCCTCCTCAATAGATTTAATTGACACATTATCACCATACATGTCTGTCGCTCTCGCAACTGCATCATAATCAGCATTTTTTACGATATCTATTGCATCTGCGATTACAACCGCACTGTCATAATCTTTTATAAGGCTTACTTCTTCTGCCTTGCTGCCATCAGCCATACCCTGTGCAATTTTTAGAGATGTCTCATCATAATCAAGATTAATCATATCAAGCTGATTTTTGTATACAAGATTTTGTTCAGTCACCGGTATATCCTGCGAAATAAATGTTATTGCATTATTTATGTTGTTATCATTAACTTCAAGCTTAGCTTTACCTATAATTTCTTTTATCTGCGGCATAAGCTGCTCAAGTTCCTGCCTGCTTAAAGTCTGCATTTTATCGCCAAAGCCTTTTGATGCTGCCTGTGCAATCTGAATATTTTTTATTGTAGGCTGCATATTATTCTTAACAAGATAATTCTTTGTATCTTCTGACAAACTGCCATTTTCCATACCTGAAAGACTTTCTGCCATATCACTTATATTGTCATCCGTAAGCGGAAGTCCTGTATCCTGCATATTAGCAGCGACCTGTTGTGCCATACCGGCACTTCCGACTACCTTTTCTATCTTTGACACATCAATTCCAGACATGTCACCTGTATAAGTATCACAGTGTGCCGCAAGTTCTATTTTAATCCTCTCGATAATATTTACGCAATCATCCGGTGTTGCATCATTCAGATTAAATCCGTCTTCATCTATCTTTACTGCATCAGCACCCGAAAGTCTGTTAAATAATGCTTTAAGATTTGCTTTTGCGTCAGATGCACTCTGCATTATCTGCGATTTTACATCATCTGCCTGCTTTATAAGTGAAGTATATGTATTCTTATCAAGCTTTTTTGTATCAACTTCCATGCCGGATACTATAACTCCGTCAAATCCGGTCTTCTGGGTTTTCTCATTATTATTTTTTATATTAATAGACGCTCTGTTAGCGGTGTCTACATTATTTCCGGTTTTATAAATCGTTAAATCCACGCTCATATGACCTCCATTATTGCCATAACAAAAAACCTGTACAGGTTTCGATACTCTGTACAGGTTTTATCGTCTTTTTTATTCAATTTCTTTAGTCATCAATGCCTAAATCACCGGAAAATTCATAAACTGCAATGCCATAGGCCGGCAAATCAATAAGAAGAGACTGCTTATATCCGTCGCAATCACCTTTTACAGCAGTCAGCGTCTTCTTCTGAATATCTTCATTACTTCCAAGTACAAGCTTATACTTGCCTTTCAAAGGTGCCCCTATACGGAACTTATTTCTCTTAACAGGCGTAAAGCTTAATACAAATAGCAAATGCTTATTATTATCAGGACTTATCCTTATAAATGAATATACACTGTTATCTTTGTCATTAGCATTAATCCATCTGAAGCCTTCAGGTCTGTAATCAGTCTCATAAAGACATCTGTAATTCTTATAAAGCAGCATACATTTTTTAGTAAAATCTTTCATCTGCTTATGGCTTTCATCATCTAAAAGATACCAGTCTAATTCTCTCTCTTCACTCCATTCATTCCACTGTCCAAATTCCTGTCCCATAAACAGAAGTTTCTTGCCGGGATGTCCACACATATATGCATATGCAAGCTTGAGATTAGAAAATTTGTCATCTTTGTCTCCCGGCATCTTGCCAAGCATAGAACACTTTAGATGAACAACTTCATCATGCGAAAGAACAAGAATAAAATTCTCGCTATATGCATACATAAGGCTGAATGTAAGTTTGCCATGATTAAACTTTCTAAAATATGGGTCAAGTTTCATGTATTCTGTAAAATCATGCATCCATCCCATATTCCACTTAAATGTAAATCCAAGACAGTCACCATTATCCGGATCACCACTTACATTAGGCCACGCAGTTGACTCCTCAGCAATAGTTACAGCCTGTGGAAAACGTTTTTTCATCATGCTGTTAAAATGCTTTAAAAAGCTCATGGCTTCAAGGTTGCCATTGCCGCCGTATTTATTAGGCACCCAGTTGCCTTCTGTTCTTCCGTAGTCAAGATAAAGCATTGACGCAACCGCATCAACTCTCAATCCGTCAATATGAAACTTATCTACCCAGTACATGCCATTGGCAATAAGGAAATTGGAAACCTCATTCTTACTGTAATCAAACACCTTAGTTCCCCAGTCAGGATGTTCTCCTTTTCTTGGGTCAGCATATTCATATACACAGCTTCCATCAAAATTGGCAAGTCCGTGTGCATCTTTAGGAAAATGTGCCGGCACCCAGTCAAGAATAACTCCGATTCCTTTCTTATGCATATAATCAACAAAATACATAAAATCCTTAGGCGTTCCATATCTGGCTGTAGGTGCATAATATCCTGTAACCTGATAACCCCATGAACCATCAAAAGGATACTCGGCAATTCCCATAAGTTCCACATGAGTATATCCCATATCAGACACATATTCTGCAAGTTCATGTGCTATATCACGGTAATTCATATATCCGTCTTTTGTTCCATCTTTCTGCTTTCTCCATGAACCAATATGACATTCATATATCGACATTGCACTAGAAAGATGATCTTCTTTTTTCTTATTCTCAACCCACTTATCATCTGTCCACTTAAATCCCGTAAGATCCGTTATAACAGAAGCTGTCTCAGGACGCAGCTGTGCCGCATTAGCATATGGGTCAGCTTTATAAAGAGCCTCTCCATCCTGTGATATTATAAGAAACTTATAGCATTGTCCTGCTCTGGCTCCCTCAACAAACAATTCATATACACCGCCGTCCGATACAGGCTTCATATCATATCCATAAGCACGCCAATCATTAAAATCACCTACAACATAGACTTCTTTTGCCTTTGGTGCCCATACAACAAAATATACCCCCTCCTTGCCGTTCTTTACAGCAAGATGTGCTCCCATTTTATTATAAATCTCATAATGTGTTCCCTGTCCGAAAAGGTATGTATCCAGCTCTGTCATAAAAATCTGTGTAGTGTCTTTGTTCATAAAATCCACCCTTCCATCATATATATTTATATGCAGCATATATACAAGCTATGCCTTATTTGTACTTTTGTCCCCATCTTCTACACACGTATTTCAATATGAATAGTATATCATAATCAAAAATAAATTACTATATAAATTTTTATATCTATTTATATTTCATTGTGTTATACTGACACATGCAGACTGTAAACACAAAATAAAACAAACGTGGAGGAGTACATTTTATGATTTACTATTTAATCGGGTACGATTACATCAAAATCATTACATTTATAAGTGTAATTTTTGCATTTGCCCTGACATGCCTCTTAATCGTTCTTGGAAAAAATATTCTGCCAAGAGATGCCGGTCGTGCATATGCAATTAATGGTTCCAAATCAGTCGGAAAACCACGAGGAGCCGGAATTATATTTATACTTACATTTACATTATCAAGCGTTCTTTTTATCCCAATGGACGCCGAACTTGTTATCTATCTTATTCTTGTTCTTGCAGCGATGTTAAGCGGCTATCTTGATGACAGTTCACAGACTCCATGGGGCGGATTGAAAAAAGGACTTATAGATTTTGCTATTGCAATAATGGCAGCATTTACTTACCTTCATTACAATCCAAACACTTTTGATATTGCATTATTTTCAAAAACAGTAACACTTAATCCTGTTATATACGGACTTCTTATTGTTATCCTTGTATGGGTCAGCATCAATGTAACAAACTGTTCAGACGGAGTTGACGGACTTTGCGGAACTCTTTCTGCTGTAACTCTTACATCTGCTTACGTATTATTTAAAGTTTTTGAAATTGAACCTTATTTCAGACATACAATCCTTTTAATGACAGTATGTATCCTTGGTTATCTCTGGTTTAACGCCTCTCCAAGCAAACTACTGATGGGCGATGCCGGTTCAAGAGCAATCGGTTTATTTATAGCATTTACATTTTTAAAACTTCACCATCCGTTACTCTATATTCCAATGGCAATTATGCTTATACTTGATGGTGGTCTTGGTCTTATCAAAGTATCATTTATGAGATTTTTACACATCAATTTATTTAAAAATCTCCGCACACCAATACATGACCACATGAGAAAGAAACTGGAATGGTCAGACGCACAGGTTGTATTCCGCTTCACAATTATACAGCTCGTCATCTGTATCGGATGTATATATGCAATAATGTAATATATATTGATTTTTCATTCATGTCAGTTGTATAATAAATACACAAAAGCTGGAAGTCTTATATGGCTTTCAGCTTAATTTGCCTTATCAAAGAAAGAGAGGTGCTTCATGAATTATATTGTACTTGATTTGGAATGGAATCAGAGTGCAGATGGAAAAGCATATACGAACAGTCGTATTCCATTTGAAATTATACAGATTGGTGCAGTCAAACTTGATGAGAATTTTTCAGAAATCTCACAATTTGACAGATATATCCGCCCCGCAGTCTATACAAAACTGCATGATAAGGTTCAAGAAATACTTAATGTAACAATTGAAGAACTTACTTGTATAGGTCATGATTTCACATATGTTGCAAATGATTTCATCAGATGGTGTGGTGATGATTACATCTTCTGCACATGGGGACAGACTGACCTGACAGAATTGCAGCGTAATTTTGACTATTATAATATTGAATACAATTTTCCAATGCCATTTCTTTTCTATGACGTACAGAAGCTCTACAGCATATGCTTTCAGGATAGCAAGGAACGAACCACCCTGAAAAATGCAATAGAACATCTGGGAATGCAGGAACTTGAAGGTTATCACAGTGCCGGCAGCGATGCCAGATACACATCACAGATTATGCCTGAACTTGATTTTGAAAAGGTACGGAAGTTTTACAGTGTTGATACCTACAGAATTCCACAGAATATAAAAGAAGAAATTTATCTTGATTTTGGTAATTACGGAAAATATATTTCAAGAGGATTTGCAGATCGTGAAGAAGCTGCCAACGACAAAGAAGTTACTGCATGCCGCTGTTTCAAATGCAACAAAACAATGAAACGGATTATAAAATGGTTTTCTACCAACAGCAAGTCTTATTATGGTCTTTTTTCATGTCAGGAACATGGTCTAATAAAAGGCCGATTCAGAATTAAAAGCACTGATGACAAACAATATTATGCAATAAGAATTTTAAAATGCACCGATGAAGAGGGCGGCAAAAAAATCAAGATGCGTCAGCAGCGTGAAAAAGAACATCGTCGTGCCAAAAGACTTGGCACGCCTGAATAAAAAAAGTGTCCTGGAAAGTTCAGCTTTCAGGGACACTTTTTAACTTTACATATCAAAGTCTTACGTTATTCATTTAATTTACCTGATACATATATATACCATATAAACCACATATACAAGTAACATTATTATTCCTTCTTTGCGGTTTATCTTCTTTGATGTCCATGCAAATATCCATACAACCGTACTCATAATAATGAGAATAATTATATCTATAATATTTTCCATAATAAATGTAACAGGACTAATTGCTGCGGCAACACCAAGAATTAATAAAATATTAAAAATGTTAGAACCAATTACATTTCCGAGTGCCATATCAACTTCATTTTTTCTTGCTGCAACTATAGAAGTTACAAGTTCAGGAAGACTTGTTCCCAATGCAACAATCGTAAGACCTATAAGAGTCTGGCTCAATCCGAATCCTGCAGCTATAGATGAGGCACCATTAACAACAAAATCACCGCCAAACTTAATCGCAATCATTCCACCAACTATATATAACAAGCATTTCCACATCGGAAGAATCTTTATCTCTTCTGCCATTTCCTCTTCTTCAGTTTCAAACTTGTCACCTTCGCTTCTTGCCTTTTTTGCAGAATAAATCATCCAGAGAAGATATGCCACAAAAATAACAAGGAAAATAATTCCATCAACTCTTCCAAGTTTCATCCCGATAAATCCAAGAACTACAAGCAATCCTGCACAAACAATTGAAAACGGGAACTCTTTCATAAGCGTATTTTTTTCTATTGTAAGCGGTGCAAACAATGCACAGGCTCCACAGACGACCATAAGATTAAAAATATTAGAACCTGACACATTACTTACAGCCAACGTATTATTTCCTGTTATAGAAGCTGTAACACTGACTGCCAGTTCGGGAAGGCTCGTTCCCATTGCCACAATAGTCATACCGATTATAAGTGAAGGAACATTGAATTTCTTTGCTACTGAAGAACTTCCTTCAACAAAAAAATCTGCTCCTTTAATAAGCAGAACAAATCCGATTACAAGAATCGCTGCTGATTTTAAAATTTCCATATTTTTGTCTCCTTTTTTAATATGATTACAATGCCTGATGCAGGACATTATTCCTGCCGTCATATAATCTGTGAAGAACGCATTCTGCCGCGTAAAAAAAGAGGCTCATGTATATCTGATGACATAAAATGCCATATCAGACATACATGAGTCTCATTCATTAAGATTTGCCAGATTAAAAATCGGGTCTGTTGACAAATCACGTATACACGCGAACTACTCCCTCACAAGAAAGTATTTAATTTATATTCAGTTTAAATTACAAATAAATATTTGTCAACTTGTTTTTATATTACTACACACCCATCACTATGCACCAAAAAATATCGAAGTAAAATGTAATATATCAGCAATACAGCTATAAAATCATTGAATTTTTAACAATTTGTAGTATTATAAAAATAATAATAAGTTTATTAAATTACAATAAACTTATGAAAGGAGATTTTTAATTTATCATGAAAAAACAAGCTCAAAAGAAAAAAGGCACTATAGCAGTCAAGATTTGTATACTTGTAATTGCAGCACTTATCCTCTCTAATCTTACAAGTATGATTCTGATTGTAAATAATTCAAGAATACTTATACGCACCTCTGTCCAAAACAATATGATGAGCATGGCCAAAACATCTGCCGAACTCGTCTCTAATGAAATGCGTATCAATAACAACAAATCTCTTTCATATGATGAATATGCACGTATACTTAAAGACACAAAACTCACAGGTGTAGACAGCTCTTATGTCTATGTCGTATCCTCTGACGGAACCATGTTATATCATAATACAAAGGATAAAGTCGGCAAGCCGGTTGAAAACAGTCTTATCAATAATCTTGTAACACAGATTAAATCAGGAAAACAACCTGAACCTGCAATAGTTGATTATGATTATAACGGTGTTGTAAAATACGCCGGTTATGTTATCCTTGATAACCATGATATTGTTGTAGTCAGTGCCGATGAAAATGATGCATTAAGCGGAATTACACGAATTACCCGCATTTCAGGATATATTCTTATTGGTATTATCATCGTTGCCCTTATTGTTGCATATTTTTTCAGCAGATCAATTGCCCGTCCGCTTTCATCATTAAGCAGACTCATCAAAGAAATTGCTGATGGTAATCTGAATGCTGATTTTTCAAAAATCAAAAAGTCGAATGACGAAATTGGTCTTATAACCGAAGAAATGCAGTTTATGAGCAGTTCATTAAGCACAATAGTAGAAAAAATCAGGACTGCCGGAAATACGATGTCAAAAAACAGCACTGACTTGAACGAGACAAGCAACCAGACACTTTCTGCCAATAATGAAATATCACGTGCAGTTCAGGATGTTGCAGAAGGCTCAACAAATATGGCCAATGCAATAGCCGATATTAATAATTCACTTGAAACAATGTCTCTTGAGTCAGAACACATAGACAACTCTGTTACAGATATCAAAAAACAGACAGCTTCCGTTCAGGAAAACAGCCAGTCAATGAATGAAAAGATGCACCAGATGCAGGAAAGCAGCGAAATTATGGATGCCGGCATCAATGAAATATCAGCACGAATCGGCAAGGTAAATGAGATTGTTGACAAAGTAAGCCAGATTATTTCCGTAATTGAAGAAATATCAGAACAGACTAATCTTTTATCTTTAAATGCCTCAATCGAAGCTGCCCGTGCGGGCGAGGCCGGAAAAGGATTCGCTGTAGTTGCAGAAGAAATCCGTACACTTTCCGATAATACCGGCAATGAACTTAACAATATCCGTGAAATCATCTCAGAACTTGTTAATGAATGTGATACATGTGTAAATGATTCTAAAAAAATTGTAGAACATAATCTGGAACAGAAAGAATCTATTAATACAGTGCTGAAAGAATTTAATGAACTTGACGCACAGATTACATTAACAGCAGATAAGGCAGATGAAATTAAAGAACAGGTTGACCAGATGGTAGAACTTAATAATAAAATAACAACAACTAGCAACAATCTTGCAGATGTCAGCTCAACCAATGCTGCAGCATCAGAAGAAATGAATGCTAATATTGAAGAGTTAAATGCCATGATGCACAATGTTACAAATATGGCTGAGGAAATGCATAATCAGTCAAATGAACTTAATACTGCACTTGAATATTTTAAGTAAAATAGACTCGTTGTAACTAACTATTAATAGGGCTGCCGCTTTAACGATTGAAAATGATATGCTCCCTCCTAAGTGACAAGTTTTTATTATTTCGCTTGTCTACCTAGATGGGAGCATATCACTTTTGCCCTTGTGCCGTACAAAATCACTCTTTTTGCACCATTCTTTTTGCACCCATCGGGAGGTTTCTGCTTCTTTTGACAAAACCAGCAAAACATTCGGAGTATTACTTAATGCGGACGGAATCTCTGTCTGATAACTTGAACCAGTCGGTATCGAATATGGTGCCATCCAGCACTTAACGCCTCTTTCAGTAAGCATTTTTCGCAGACAATCCGCATACTCTCTTTGTGCCGAGCAATAACTAATAAATACATCACTGTTTTGATTTATATTGTCCGTAGATTCTAACATTGAGACAAGCTTTTTAACCTTTTCAATATCATAATCGCAAAATGTGATTTTTTCCAGACATTCAATTTCCGCTAATGCCCTCATACATTGATTTATTAACGGCGGAATAATATAACATAATTCTATATTTTGATTTCCGCTTCCCAATACAGGCAAAATAACTTTAGACGGTGCAATTCCCAATTGCTCCATATTAACAAGCATATCATAAAATGTTGAAAATAATTTACAAAGTGTCTTTACCTGCTCATCTGTGCGATTATTCAAATTTAATAATTCAATACAGCCCAAACGTCCGAATTTATTATTCAGCGGTTGGGATACCCAATAATTTTTTAATTTTCTACAGTCAATTTCCGCATGTTCAGCCTCACTCTCCACAGAAATTCCTTCTTTACTAAGATTTCCGATTAAAGTTCCCGGAAACGCAGCGTAATCCCCTTTAAATGCTGAACAAACCAACAAATCATTTAACTGCCAATCTGTTATCTTCGCCACACTCAAATCCAATAATACCTTTAATCGAATTTTCTACCATATCAGACACAGCCTGCTCAGTATAAAATGCCATGTGAGGTGACAATATTACATTAGGAAAACTCTTCAAGATTGCCATATTATCGTTATCAAGTCTCTGTGTTTCCTTATTAAGATAATAAAGTCCAACTTCACCCTCAAAAGTATCGAGTGCTGCAAACCCAACCTTTCCATTTTTAAGTGATGCAATAAGAGCCTGTGTATCAATTATTAATCCTCTTGCTGTATTGACAATTATAACGCCATCTTTCATTTTCTTAAATGCTGTTTCATCAATAAGATGTGTATTCTCATCATTTCCTGGAACATGAAGTGTTATAATGTCTGATTTTTGTATAAGTTCTTCAAAACTTACATATTCTGCATATTTTTTCACTTCTTCATCCTCATAATATGAGTATGCTAATATACGGCAGCCAAAACCTGATAAATGCTTAACAACTGTTTTTCCTATATTGCCTGTACCTATAACACCAACTGTCGATGTAGATAATTCCTTTCCTACTTTTCCACATAACGAATAATCCTGACAATCTGCTTTTTTCATTATCCATGGCATATTACGGCATGCCATAAGAATAAGCATAATCGCATAATTAGCTACACTGTTTGGTGAATATACAACATGAGATACTTTCATTCCAAGAGAATAAGCATAATCAACATCAATATGCTCATAACCTATGCTTCTTGTTGATATATACTTAACACCTATATCATGAAATGCATCAAGTATTTCCGGATACATAGGATTGGTTATAATTGATATGGCATCATATCCCTTAGCAAGTCCAACATTTTCCATTGATGGATAATCTGAAGTAAATCCATACTCAAACGGATACTTTTTTGCAAACTCTTCTACATATTTCTGCTCGTCATATTCTCTAAGTGCATAAAAAAATATTTTCATAAAACCTGACTCCTTATCTTTAATACCTGTTTATCAAAATAATAAATCATTATTTATCTGACATTTCCGGCATATTCCTCAAATAACTTATCTATCTGATTCCAGTTTTTGCATCTTACAAAATTGTCATTAGGAAATTCTGCCTGCCTGTTCCACGGACGGTCAAATACAGCAACCTTACAATTATGAAAATGCAAAACATGTTCAAAAGCAGATGGCGAATCCTCTATTGCAAAATCAAATGTCATGCTGTAAAGCTGTTCTAACGTCATATTATATTCGTATTCATGCTCGAATATTTCACGGCCATATTTATCGACACAAAACAAAGGCACTCTCTCCAGATGATGTTCGTCCAGCCATTTTCTGGATGGCTCATACGAATTAAAAGGTCTTCCTGTAATAATAAAAACCTCATGCCCTTCATCAACCCATTTGTTAATTGTCTCTGATGCTCCCGGCGTTTCCTCATAACTTAGCAGATTTTCAGGAAGATGTCCCGCTTCCATTAATTTATCATACTGCTCATCGCTTAAATCAAATGATTTCTGAAGATTAAAAAACTGGACCTGCCTGTAAGGCACATCAATTCCGAACAGTTCTTTAGCAATTTTCGTAAAATATTTTGCAGTCTCACATATTACATCATCAAAATCTATATATATTTTCATTGTTTCTCCTGATATATTTAACTTAAATATTTTATGTTAATATATTAGCACATAACATGATTAAAATATAGCTATTGTGGCTTTAATTTAATTGGATGCAATCCTGCTTCAAAAGTTTTATTCCGGCCACGATTTTCTGAGTGCCACATATGAAATCAAAAAATTTGCAAGCCAGCCGGCTGGTACAGCAAGCCAGACAAATGCAATACCAAAACGCGGTGCAAAAATCAAAGCAACTGTCAATCTAATAGCAAGATTTACCATATTAGCAACAAGAAATGGACGCATGATTCCAAGTCCACGAAGCACTCCATCTGTTGCCATTTTAATCCCCATAAAAATAAAGAAATATCCAATCCATTTCATATAATCACCTGATACCTGATATGCCAGGGCAGTTCCATCTTTACCCAGAAACAATGAGGAAATCTGAGTGTGCAGTGTTTCAATGATTATAAATGCAAGAATTGCAAAACATATATCTAACACAAGTGCCGCATGATATCCTTTTTTGATACGTTCAATTTTCTTTGCACCCAGGTTCTGGGAAACATATGGCGAAACTGCATTACCGATTGATACAAATATCAACGAAAAAACATTTTCTACTCTCATTGTCGCAGCATAACCTGCAAGTGCCTGTGTACCGAAAGGATTGACAACTGCCTGTACTATCATCATGCCAATTGACACTGTGGACTGCTGAAGAACAGATGGAACTGCAATTTTAAGCATTGAGCACAATTCTTTCCTGTCAAACCATTTAAAATAACTTTTATAACGACTCATCCTGTAAAAAAGAATCAAAAGTGAAAACACTGCAGAAATACCTTGTGCAATAAGTGTCGCAATAGCTGCACCTAACACGCCAAGGTCAAGCCCCGCAACCATCCATAAATCCATAATAATATTCAAAACAGATGAAAATATCAGGAGAATCAACGGAATTTTTGATTCACCAATTGAAGTGAACATAGTTGAAAGAATATTATACATGAATAAAAACGGAAATCCTAAAAAATAAATACGCAGATACAACACTGCTTCATCGAGTATATCAGCAGGAGTTTGTAATAAATTCATCATTGAATGAGAAAAACAAAATCCAAATACTCCCAGAAGTATGCTTAAAACTAAGAAACTAATCAGCGACGTTGACACAATTGTTTTCATTTTACCATAATCCCTGGCACCAAAATAACGGCTCACAAGCACACCGGCACCCACGCCGGCACCGAGTGCCACACAGATAAAAACATTAGTAAGTGCTGCACAGGCACCAACAGCCGCAAGTGCGGAAGAACCAACAAACTGACCGACTATTATTGAATCAGCCATATTATATACTTGTTGAAAAAAACTCCCCAGAATCATAGGCATCGCAAAAACTGTCAACGCTTTAAGCGGTGCGTCTGTGATTAAATATTCATCTTTTGACATTATTGTATTCCTCCTGCAGACATAAAATCCTGCTCTCTTTCACCTTAGTCTTTTCCTCTACTTAAAGGCATCATAAAATAAAAAAACAACAATGAAGCTTCAATCTTCACTGTTGCAAAATCAAATGTTCCCGGCGGGAATCAAACCCTCAACTAGCACTTAGGAGCTCGAATCCACACTGGGAACACTGATTATTTTAAGTAAATATGAGTCAAGGAAAGCCTTGATTTTCCTGACTATTTTGTAAATCTCTATCAAGTTAAGAAAACGGAGAATCATCTGAGAAAAATGGTTTTCGCTGTCAAATCGCTGACATTGTCACCCTGAGGGTTCAGCCTTCCGTTCCAATGATTTTTTCATAAATATGGCTACCATTTCATCTATAGCAGTAATGATAACACTATTTTCTTATTAGATTATTTATATTATAGCGTGTATGAGGTCGGATGTCGATGGTTTTTTGACCATAATTTACTCTAATTTCCCATTGTTTCAAACAAAATAGTATATTTATATAATCACGTTCTTTCTTGAACAATTTCACTTTATATCATTGAATCCTTTCATTTTTCATATCTACTAATGAGCAGATATGCCGCTCCTATCACAATAGTTGCATATATCAACAATATTCCAATGGTCTCTATAACATCCATTTTAATTTTTAAGAGAGAATTTTCAAACACAAATATTAGAATAGAACAAACGGTCAAGAAAGTTCCAAAGTTCTCAACTCCTTTTGAATTGAGATGCTTGTCTAATTTGTCAGTTCCTAAAACTATACCTGCAAGAATCAAACATCCCAATATATATATTGCATTTACACCTAATGGTAATTCATATAGAAAATATTCAAAAAGATCCTTGATAATTGTAATGATTACGATAACTCCTGCTACAAAAGATGCCTTCACAGACCAAAATTGTAGTTTTTCTCGTTGTTTCTTTTTTTCCCTATTTATTTTTGTGTTATTTCCCATGTTTCTTAATACTTTCCTCTCATAAAATTATATTTATTCCAATAATCCCTATATCATAGCCTATTCACATATTCGCTTATAATTTTTATTCTGAAAACATTGATTTTATCTCATCATCCGATATAGGTTCTGCTGTGAATATATTTTCTCTATTTATTTCTTTATCACTAGGTACCTTATTCCAAATAATCTCACAATACTCTTTTGCAGCACTTGTATACTCATACACATTCCCACCTGATCCTTCTTCTGTTGCCCATGCAAGTCCAGAATATATTATCCATCCCTGTGCTAATAATCCTTCTTCTTCCATTTTTGTTATGTAAAATGTATCATTGATAATGTGCCTAG
The DNA here is from genome assembly GCF_014287955.1 of Lachnospira hominis (ex Liu et al. 2021). Lineage (GTDB taxonomy): Bacteria > Bacillota > Clostridia > Lachnospirales > Lachnospiraceae > Lachnospira > Lachnospira hominis. The sequence goes on from NZ_JACOPD010000010.1 coordinate 97,583, forward strand.
ACATATATATTAAATCTTGGAGCATTGTGTTAGCCGTCATAATTACATATCTTCGGAATTTATCATCATCTATTTTTTCATCTATTTTTGCTTCCCACAATAACGAAAAAACATCTATTTTATTTAGGTCTTCAACTCTGCTTATCACATCTAATATAAACGCTGACTCCTTATTAAATTTCTTCTTAGATATTTTCTGAATGTATTTTTTTCTCTTTTTCTCCGGTATTTTCCCAACTCCCAAACACAATCTTTCAAACTTTCTTAAAAACAATTTGTCTGGAATACTTGCTACAGCTTTTATTCCTTTATATAATTTAGATATTTTTTCACATGTGTCATCCACAATTTCTGCATAATCCATTACAGTATTAAAAAAAGCAGAATTTTCTACAGCTTCATAAGCTGACTGTGCCAATCCAAATAATGATGCTAAAATTTCATCAAGCTCGTTTATGTCACTATTGTCTGCTTCTATTAGTTCATTTGAATTATCTTCCATATAACTTACCTCACATACTAATTTTATTATATCCCATTATGTAATAAGCCTACATAATCTACAATCCGATCATAACTAATTATTTTAACCCCAATATCTTGCATTTCACCTCTTAATTGATTACTTAGCTCATCCATCCTATCCCTTCTGCTAACAACAAGACAATATCTAAATCCCCATGATGGTACATTGTTTGAAATATCTTTAATGCCCTCAGAATTAAGAAAATATCCTCTATTTTGTTCAATCCATCTTTTCCAATCTCTAATCTGATTAAGTCCTTTCCGAACCTTATCTGTTTCGGCATTTGATGTTTTTAATCTGTAATCCACATTTACATCCTCGAACTCAACGAATACAAATTGATATCCCAATGAATTCTTTCCAATCAGTAAATAATCAAGACGGTATTCTGCACCCAGTTGGTATTCCGGCACCACGCAAGAAAAATGATGCCCAAAATCATACGCTTTCAATATTGATAAAGGTATAAACCACTTTTCATTATTTTTTATATAAGTCTGTATATCATTTTCTCTCTTTGATGTATTGATAGCATCCAAGAATTCTTGTGCTTCCTTTTTACAATCTAATGAACGATAATCACTCATTTCATAAACATAAAAATTCTTTGGTAACCTGTTAATCTGCAATTCATCCACAATTTACCTCCATATTCATATGTTAACTTTTTACTATATTATCACACAATCGCACTCAAATGTATAATTCTGTCATTACTTCCACATCTCAGATATTATTCTCTCTTCGCGCTCACGTTCCTCAACATACTTCCAAAAGTCTTCCAATATTTTTTTACTGATTTTTCTGGTAACGGTAATGGCTGAGGTTCCAGTTCATCCAATCTTTTCAATAATCTTATCACTTCCTCTGTGTCAAACTGATCATCCTCTGCCTCCATCGTATAATAATCAAGCCTTTCATGTAATAATCTGATTTCTTCATCCCTGTTCATATCCAAAAATTTTCCTTCACTTTCTACATGACATTTTTTGACAAAATCTTACAAATTTTGTTAAATTTTTCAAAGACATTTTCAAACAAACGCAAAACGACGATACCTCATGGATTTCTCTTCCCATACAGTACCGTCCTATATCAATCATTATCACTTCATTGTCTTTGCCAGGGAAGTAAGCAATGCTGCCATTTCCGGATTTGCCAGTACCTTCATCAAAAGCTCTGCATCCACTCCGTCTGGCACTTCAATCTTCCTGCTGTCTCCTTTGTCCTCCTTCATTTTCGGATTCAGATTTTCCTTATTATAAAAAGCATTCTCCATAATCTCTGCATTTTTTCTTCTATCCTCGTCTATGATATGACCATACACTTCTGTTACCATATCCGCCTGTGCATGTCCGGAATCTCCCTGGACTGCCTTGATATCTCCACCACTCAATTTCAGTTTGTACGTTACACTGGTATGACGCAGACTGTGAAACACTACATCTGGAAGTCCCAGTTCGTCAATGATATCCTGCATTTTATTTCTCAGATAACTGTCTCCGATCGGCAGCCCGAAGATAGTTGCCATTACAAGGTTGTAATCATGATACTCATTTCCCAAAGCAGCCTTTATTTCATCCTGTTCCTGCTTCAATTCTATAAGATATTGTGCGACATATCTTGGAATGAATACTTTTCGTGCACTGCTTCCGTCATACCCGCCGGCTTTGCTGCATCCTGTCTGGATATATATTCTTTTATTTCTACAGGCTCCTGATGCCTTATTCATAATATATTTTATTTACACTAGTTTAATGACATAGTGTCCTATTACAAACTCTGGAAAAATAATAAACTACCTTCAACTAACGGCCAATCTATATTTAGACCAGTCCCTCTTTTAAAAGCTTCATCTGGATATACAAAACCTAGTTTTTTCAAATATGCCATTTCTGCTTGAAATGGTCTTCTTGTTCCTCCAGCTCTCTGCGTTGTTTTTTTATACATATGAAGTTGATTTGTAAGTATATCATCTAACCAATCCAAATAATCTTGTGACTTAAATTCTATTTTATTTCCTGAGTTTAATCTTTTTATTTTAGTAAAATCATCAAAACTCTTCGAAAATCTTTGTTGAGAATATTTGTATGCTGTATAAAGAAATACATCAAACTGTCCTACTTGTAAGCTAACGGCTCTTAAAATATTCATTGGTTCATCACTATATGGAGCATTTCCAGCCTTTTCACATGCATTAACGTATTTATATCCATAATCTGTCAATAACCCATCCTCGTCCAGTAATCCAATTTGATATAACCCTGAATCAATTACCTCACGATAGCTATGTGCATCTTTCCTTACTTTACTTACATACTCATCCCATGCATCATCTTCTGTAAAACCTGTTCCACTATTTAATTTATTGACAAGTTTAGCTTTTATTGAATCTACTCTTCCTGAAAACAGTTTTTGATTTGTAGAAGAATCAATTCTTATTTTAGTTTCAATATCATTAACTAAATACGGAGATTTAGAATTATAAATTGGTATGAGCTTATCCCAGAAATAATAGTTAAACCAAACATATCTCCAGGCCTTGTCCGACATTGAATCTCCAGGCGTATTAGATAAATACATACATGGATCGGCTGTTGGATCCATTCTTTTGACTGCTGCAATGACTTCTTTTGGAAATACATATTTCGATTTATCTTCTCCAACCGAAGAAATAATCTTTACACCTTGACAATATCTAAAAAAAGCATCTGGATGACTCATTCCTTCACGTACATGCGCCCATATTGTACTAATCTGTCCAGATAATTTTTTTGAGCTAATTGATCTATGTACAACTGTTTTAGATAAATCAATATCTCTAACGCACGTTAATTTCTTATTAAACGGTCTTGTGCTTGCCATATCAGGAGTATCGTACATATAAACCGTAATCGGTGCATCTGGGGCCGTAGTTTCTATGATATTTTTAACATGTGTACCTGGATTGGCATGACTAACATAGCTTTTAGGAATACATATAACTGATGCATCATATCCTTTTTCAATATATGCTAAAGATTGCCCTACTGCAGTTAATATACCATGCACGCCTTCATTTGGTCTCTTATATTCAAAAGCAATAGAAACATCACTAACTGTTGGTTTTGAATTTGTTGCTTGTATAAGCCCATCAGCCAATGGCCATACAGTACTACCTTCTCGTCCAGCACTTAATTTCCATGTACCCCCCGCTGTTAATGTACCAAAAAATAGTCCTGCTTTGCTCTGAATAATATCAGCAATTTCACCTGATGCATATGCTGCTTCGCTATCATGACTCATAATCTGCTCCTTCCTCAAGATACTGGTATATCTTTCTTAAAAACGGTTCCGCCATTTTCGGTGGTACTGCATTTCCAACTTGAATACACTGTTCTTGTCTTGTTCCAAAAAATTCATGTGTATCTGGAAATGTTTGAATTCGTGCAGCTTCTCTTGCTGTTAACGTTCTATTTAATGTAGGATGAACTGGAAATGCATTATGTCCTGGTACCATGGTAGTTGAGGGTTTATTCCTATCCAACCTTTTATATACATGGCTGTAATTAGATACTTTTCCAGTCTTTGAATCTCTTCTTGTTGCAACAGCAAGTTCAGGTGGTAAGTCATCTAAATTTAACTTGCATCCTTCTTTTATATAACCATATCTAGCAGCTACAATAGGTTTATGTTGCAGCGGAACATGATTAGGTATCTCATTCTCTTTCCCAACCAAATCCATAATAGCATCCCCTACTGTTCTATACGTGGGTAGTTTTCCAGATTCTACAGAAAAATGCGTTGGCTCAGGTGGAATAAAATCTATTCCCAACCTATTACCAATCATAAACATCCTATATCTTTCTTGCGGAACTCCATAATCTGCAGCACACACTATCGCACACCATATATTGCTATATCCAAGTTTTTCAAACTCCTTTTTTACATTCTCAACAAATAGACCATTGTCAAGATTTGTGAATCCCTTAACATTCTCCATAAAGAAAAACTTTGGTCTAGTTTCTTTTACTACTCTAATATATTGATACACCAAAAAGTTTCTTGGATCTTGCTTAGGATCATACCCTTGTGTATTAACAAATCGTCTTTTTCCAAAAATTGAAAATCCCTGACAAGGAGGTCCTCCCTCAACAAGATCTATTTCCTGTCCCTTTACATATTCGTTAATAACTTCCTTTGTTAAATTATTAATATCATCTGTAACTATAGGAATGTCCGGGAAATTAAAATGATGAGTTTTAGCAAATACTGGATTTACCTCATTTGACAAAACTATATTAAATCCACTATCACTAGTAGCTCGTGTTAATCCTCCCGCACCAGAAAATAAATCAATCGCATTCATATATTCCTAATTCCTTTGCTTTTTCTATTTGCTTTTTAATAAAATCACCTAGTTTATGTGAAAACAATGGTGGTACAGCATTTCCCACTTGATGCCCCTGCTGCCTACGATTTCCCTCAAATATTACCCAATCTGGGAATGTCTGAATTCTTGCAGCTTCTCTTACCGTCAAACTTCTATGTAAAGTAGGATGAATTGGAAAAGCATCATTTCCAGGAACCATAGTTAATGCTGGTCTATTAGGATCAAGTCTCTTAAATGTATTTCCAAAATTTTTTCTATAGAGTTCTGGCGGCAATTTATCTTCTGGTAATCTACCTCCTTGAGGAATTAATTTATATCTTTCGATATTTTTTTCCGTATGTTTCAAAGCTACATGATTAAATGCAGGATTATCAGGCATATTAACTAAGTCACTCAAAACAGATCCACAATCTGTCCATCCTGGCAGATTATCTTCTGGATTATCTGAATGATCTGGTTCAGGAAAGGAAACCGGTAAACCAACTCTATTTCCAATAATAATTACCCTATTTCTAATTTCTGGTACTCCATAATCCGCCATATTTATAAGCTTATATTCTGCATTATATCCAGCTTCGTGAAGTGTCTTCATTACATTATCTAAATATGCCCCCTTATCTAGGGTAAGAATTCCTTTTACATTTTCCATTACAATAAATTTTGGTTTTAATTCTTTAATTAGATTTGCATACACTAAAACCAATTCATTTCTTGAATCATGTGCATACCTTTTATTTGGATCAGATGATGCTCTATGCCCGATAGTAGAAAATCCCTGACAAGGAGGTCCACCTATCACAACATCCAAACTTTCTCCGCCTAAATATTGTCGTATCTGATCAACTGTAACATCTCTTATGTCTCCATTAATCATTGGTATATGAGGGAAATTACGCTTATGCGTTTTCTCCACCAAATCGTTATTATCGATGCATAATTTTACATCATAGCCAGACTCTTCAAAACCTAAATGTAATCCCCCTGCACCTGAAAATAAATCAATTGCTGTGAGTTTCTTTTCCATTATTATTTATATTCTCCTCATCTATCATTTCCATAATATCGCCAACATCACAATTCAAGGCTTTACAAATTTTGGAAATGCTTTCCATTGCTACAAATTCATCTCTTCCTAATTTTGCAAGCACATTACTACTAATACCGGCTCTTGATATTAAGTCTGTCCTTTTTAATCCCATATCAAGCAAACGTTTCCACAATTTTACATATCTAACCGTCATTCTTTCCTCCTAAGTGATTGAGCAGACATATATATTTAGTATACTATATCGTCATCCATATGTCCAATTAATATCACGAAAAGCTGATATTAAATCATATTTAACTTAATCTCCTTAATTCAGTTTTCATTTTCTCATTTCATCAAGCCATATATAACCATTTGTATCAATAGATAAAATAATCATTCACAAAAGCTGATATTTCACTAAAATTTTGAATATGCACGACTCCTAAATCTTCCATTTCACCTATGTCCTCACTTTTAACATTCAATTCTGGTTGCAATCTATCAATTAAGAAAATGATGCCTTTATTTGTTTTATTTCATCATCCATAAAATTCCTCCACTTTTCCAGCAATACGAACTTATGTTTTAATTATAATTGTTGCTTCGCAAGTTAGCAAGCAGTGCCCTCGTACGTACGTGAGAGCATTTTGCTTGTTGGAGGCACATCCCCAATCCCCTTAGAATGTCATCTTCGATGCCAAGCTGTGCACTCACTTTGTGAGTGCTGATACATTCCTGCTTTGCCGGAATTGCAAAAAAGCGGGCAACCACCAATTTTCATTTTAATGATTGCCCGTAAGTTTATCTCTGCTGCTGTCGTTTCTTTTTTAGGTCTTCCTCCTGATTCCATATCTGCTGTGCAGCATAGAAGGATTCCACATTTTGCTTCGCAATCTGATAATCCCGCATCTCTTTTTTTATTTTTTGTACTCGCTGTAAGCTGCTTTTTTCTCAGAAAGCAGTCGTGCAAATTCTCCATTCAGATCTCTTACCTTCGGAATTTTCCCGTCCGGAAGTTTTGAAAATGCTTCCTTTGCTGCCTTGTGAAGAATGATTTTATCACGATGCGCCTCATGGAATTTTTTGCTGTAACCGGATTTACGATACGCAATGTATGTATCTCTGGTCTTTGCATAATTGATAATATGAGTTTTGAGGACCTTGTTGCCACGATAAATGCGTGCTTCCCTTTAGTGAATCTCATGCATGAGTACTTCCGCATCTTCGATTACCTTATAGGTCTTTACCAGATCCATGATCATCTCTTCAATCTCACTCATAAATTCCGTATCCTGAAAATCCCCCTTCTCCACATCAAGAAGTTTCTGCTCCAACTCTGCTGTCATGGATGGTGACTGGATCTGTTCGGGCATGACCGTAATTAGGGCTACTCCCTTATGAGTCGGCATAAGATACTTTGTTTTCTTATTACCTTTTCTCTCTACAAATCCGATACGCACCAGCTTTTCAATGGTTGCTGCCCTTGTCGCTGATGTTCCGATTCCTTTACGCTCTGCTTCATCCGGCATCTTGTCAGCTCCGGCACGTTCCATTGCTGAAAGAAGGCTGTCCTCTGATACGTTTTGTCAAGGGTGTTTAAGAACTTTTTTCGCTGTCATTCAAAATCAGACGCTTGATTTTGTCGCTCATGGTTTCTTTGCTCGTTTCACTGAAATGGATTTTGACGCGGTAGGTGGTCTTTCCGATTTTCTTTATCATTACAGGTGGCGCGGCTTCCTTTACGGTCAGAGGGGAAGCGGTTGCGGGGGTGCTGCGGTTGCTGGTGTCGTTGTTCATAGGCTCTCCTTTCCATGAGAAAAGCCCCATGCGGTCATACATGGGGCGGTGGTTTTGAGGTTGAAGTGGCGAAGTGGCAAAGTGGCAAGGTATCTGGGTTTTGCCACTTGGATTTTGCCAGTTCACTTTTTTAGGGCGTGATACCATGCTGCGCCGATACGCTTTGAAGTAATGCACCCGTCAAGGTTTTTCTTTGCCGCCCGGACAGTACGGGCAGAAATCCCCGCGTCGGCTGCGGCTTTCTCTATATCCTCGCTGGCAAGCTCTTTTCCGTCTGCCAGTAGGTCAAGTATCAGCTTTTCAGCCTGTTCGGTTTTGGTGGCGTTGTTGCCGCCCGCGCCGGACAGCAACTCGTCGGCGGTTATATCATATTCGCCTATCCACTCAAAGCCTGTTTCCGGGTCAAGGCAAAAGGCTACGGGCTTTCCCTCCGGCGCAAGGGAAGATTTGTCGTGAATGATAACGCGCACATTCGGCTCACGCTTTACGCGCCCAATAAGAAGCACGCTCCGGGCGGCTGCGCGGAAGTCAATAGAACCTAAACCCCGGTATGCGCTCTGCCCTCCGGCAGCTTTGTTGAGATGTCCGATAAGGATAACGGCGCACCCGGTACGCTCGGCAACATCGGCAAGGCGGCGGAACATGGGGCGCACTTCGTTTGCCCGGTTCATGTCGGTTTTTTCGCCCATGTACGCCTGTATGGGATCAAGGATAATCAGCCGCGCCCCGTTCTGCGTGATTGCCTTTTCTATGCGCTCGTCGGAGAGGGTAAGCTCCCGTTTGGCTTCATCAATCACAAGTACGCGGTCAAGGTCGGCTTCTGCTTCCATCAAGCGGGGTTTGACGGTATCGCCCAAACCGTCTTCGGCGGTCTGGTAAATCACTTGGAATGGCGGTAAGGGCTTCATTCCCGGCAGCGTTCCCCCGGTGGTGCAGGCGGCGGCAAGGCGTAGGGCAAAAGTGGTCTTGCCCTCGCCGGGATTGCCTTGCACAATGGTTACTTTCCCAAAGGGGATATACGGCTCCCATAGCCATTCAACGGTCTGCGTGTCCACCTCGCTCATGCGGATAATCTCAACGGTTTCTTCCTGCGGCGGCTCTTTCAAGCCGTAAATCGCTTCCCGGATATACTTCCCGTCCGCGATTTCTGCCCGGTGCTGCAATACCTCATTCCAGTCCTTGTAAAGCGGCACAAGGCGGTGGACGGTCAAGCACTCCGGCATAAGCTCCGCAAGGCGGCTGCAAGCGTCGTTTCCGGCGTTGTCGTTGTCAAGGCAGAGGTACACGGTCTTGATGTTCGGACGGTCAGAGAGAAAGCGCAACAAGGCTTTTTCTCCCACGCCGCCCAACGCCAGATAGCTTTGCTTCTGCCAGTCCTTTTTGAACAGGCAGAGGAAAGATAAGAGGTCTATCGGGGCTTCAAAGACAAACAACCTTTCGCCCTCGCCACGGTAGCAGAAGTTAAAGGCTTTGTCGCTGCCTTTCACATCAAGCCGGAAGTTTCCCGCCGTTCCCTTGCTGTGGGCGCAGTGCGGTATTCCGTCCTCGTCCCGCCCCACGAATACGGCGTTGTGGTGGGCGGCTTCCTCGTAAATATCCCCGGTGGCAAAGAAAAAGCCCGTCACATCTTCATCAATGCGGCGGGCGGCTGTGAGGTAGTTCCTCGCTATGCGGTTGTCGGTGCTGCGGGGTGGCAGTCGGAAGTCAGAGAGGGGCGCGGGGCTTGGTCTGTCCAGCGGTTGGGCTGCGCCTTTTTCTCCTGTCAGCATTTCAACGGCTTCGGTAAAGCTCTTTCCGTAAAACTCCATGACAAAATCAATGGGTGCGCCGCCCTTGCTCTGGCTGTGGCGATACCATTTGTTTCCCCGGACGGTCAGGCTGTCGTGCCGCTTCCAGCGGTACTCATTCCCGGCGCGGGTAAGCTGCTCGCCCTGTGATTGCAGGAAAGAAACAAGGTCGGCTTGGTTGGCGCGGTCTATCTGTTCTTGGGTGTAATACATGGTTGATACCTCGCTTTCTGTGGTTGAATTGTTCATAGGTTTTGAGTATAATGAAATCGACAAATTGGAATTTGTGGGAGGAGACTCTAATATGGGATTATTTGGTAAGAAGAAAGATGAGTTTATAAAAATAAAGGTTGAAAATCTAATTGATTGGAAAGAACCAAACGGAGAAGGTTGTATTGTATCAGATAAGATAACTAAAGAAGGATACAAAGTTGGATATATGTATAGAGAACAACCAGATGAAGGAAGACCAGATAGCGGTTGGAGATTTATGGCTGGTAATGAAGATGATGAATATATGAATAATCCAAATAATCATCATATTTTTGCTGTCAATACACTTTGTAATTATGATAAAGACATTATTCCTTATTTGCATTCAGAAATTGGAAGTACTTATATAAGAGTCGATAGTAATAAAATGAAAATTGACGATGGCACAAAACCAATATTTATAGAAAAGCAAAATTAAGAAAAATGACAACTCCCAGTTTGTAAGTCTTAATATGATAATTAAATTATAGAAAGACAAGTAGAAAAACATGAACAACGTAATTATTGTATTTAAAGATGGTGAATTAAAACTCGAAGTTAACGTAAGAGATAACAGGGAATCTATTTGGTTAAGCCATCAACAAATTGCCGAACTATTTGATTGTGACGTGAAAACCATCAACAAACATATTAGTAATGTTTTGAAAGAAAAATTAAATGAACAAGTTGTTGTCGCAAAATTTGAGTCCACCACTAAGCACGGAGCTATTGCAAGGTACAGAAAGTGAGAAAATAATACCTATTATGGATAAAAGAATTTTAAAAACAAAAGAAAAACTTCAATCGGCATTAAGAATACTTCTAGAGAAAAAAGATGTAAGTGATATTACTGTAAGTAGTCTATGTGAAGTAGCGAATATCAACAGGAGTACATTTTATGTTTATTACAGTAATATACAAGATTGTTTTGAGGAAATTACAGATTCTATTATGGATGAAATGCGAACTTTATTACAAAACAATCTAAATCCAAGCCAAGAAGGTTTTCTTTTAGTGTATTTTAGAACTGCGCGAAAGTATAAAAATGTATTTTTAGCTATACACAGGCAAGGTGTTCACAATTCTACGATTCAAAAGATGGTGGATATTAATAACGATTGGCTCCACGGAGAATTATTTATACCAACCAGTAGCAATCGTTTAGAATATAATTTTATATTTTCGGGATTTTATGGAATGGTAGAAATGTGGCTACAAAATGGTTGTAAAGAGTCTGACGAGCAACTTATCAATATATTAAAAAAATTTTATGTAGTAAACCGCTAGATATCCAACATAATGTCTTTAATTGTCGAGATACTGTACTTGAATCATGCTAAAATGTGAATTGTAAAAGCATGATTTTTTATTATATCAAGGAGATTAGGACAATGAATAAAAAGTATGAAGCACTATTTACGCCATTTTTTATTGGAACTTGCGAAATTAAAAATAGAGTAGTTATTCCAGCTATGGAAGGTACCAATATTATAGAAAATATGATGGGACCTAAATTCAACGAAAAGTCAAAACAATACTACATTGAACGAGCAAACAATGATGTAGGTCTTTTCATCCCAGGGATGATTCCAGTTTATTCTATGATGGGAGGTAAATGGTTGCACAAAAATCCTAAAGTATTTGCGCAAGCAAAACCAGTCATTGACGAGATTCACGCAAACGGATCTAAAATATTCTTCCAACTTGGCGCAGGTTTTGCGGGAAGAAATTACACAATACCAGATAAACTGCTAAAGATGGCAGATAATAAAGCTTTTAAGAAACTTACTAATCCATTCTTGCACTTAAACGAAATGATGGTTGCCCCTGACGAAGGACTTCCTATGGTTTGGGCACCACAACTCACAACTCGCCAAATTACAGAAAAAGAAATTGCTGATTATATTGAGGGATATGCAAAATCTGCAAAGTTATGTAAAGATATTGGCGTTGACGGGGTAGAAGTTCATGCTGTTCATGAAGGCTATCTTATGGATCAATTTACAACTAAGTATACAAATCACAGAGCTGATAAATATGGTGGTTCTTTTGAAAACCGTTATCGTTTTGCAGTGGAAGTTGTAAAAGCAATTAAAAAAGAATGTGGTGATGATTATCCGGTTATGTTACGCTACTCAGTTACTAGTAAAGTAATAGATTTTAAAGTAGGAGCAGTTCCTGGTGAAGAATTTAATGAGATTGGTCGTGATATGCAAGAGAGTGAAAAGGCAGCTAAATATTTACAAGATGCAGGCTATGATGCATTAAATGCTGATAATGGTACTTATGATTCTTGGTATTGGGCTCACCCACCGGTTTATATGCCATTAAATTGTAACCTAAAAGAAGTTGAACATATCAAAAAATATGTGGACATTCCAGTTATTTGTGCAGGACGTATGCAAGCAGATGTTGCAGCAGAATCTATTGCATCAGGAAATATAGATGCAGTAGCTATAGGTAGACAGTTTATCTGTGATGGTGAATACTTGACTAAATTAAAAGAAGGCAGAGAAGAAGATATCAGACCTTGTATCTCTTGTCATAATGCATGTCTCCCATTAGCATACTATAAAAACTCAGGTGTAGTACTGGATTTAAAAGATATGGAAACACAAGGACATTGTGCATTAAATCCAGTAGCTTTCGAAGAAGATAAATATCAGATAAAGAAAGTAGCTAATCCAAAGAAAGTTGTTATCATCGGCGGTGGCATTGGAGGCATGGAAACAGCTAGACTTTGCGCAATGATGGGTCATAAAGTTGATTTATATGAAAAAACAGATAGATTAGGTGGGGTATTTATTGCCGCAGCTGCTCCAGAATTCAAGGAAAAAGATAAAGATTTGATTAAATGGTATTGTACACAAATCGCAAAACTTCCAATATCTGTACATTTAAATACTGAAGTTAAAGATATATCTAAACTAGATGCAGACGAGATTGTCATTGCTACAGGATCCAAAGTAAGAAAGTTACCAATCATTGGTTTCGAAAAAGGTGTTGAAGCAGTAGATTTTTTACTAGGTAATAAAGAGGTTGGCGAAACAGTCGCTGTAATTGGTGGCGGATTGACTGGCTGTGAAATCGCTTATGATTTAGCACGAAAAGGTAAAAAACCATTTATTGTTGAAATGGCTGATGACCTTATCAAATCAGCTGGTATTTGTGCAGCAAATTCTAGTTGTCTAAAAGATTACTTGCGTTTTTATAAGGTTCCTGTATACTTAGAAAGCTCTTTAAAAGAAATCAAAGATAATGGTGTAATAATTCAAACTGCAGATAGAATTAAGGAGATTAATTGCGAATCAGTCATTTTATCTGTTGGATATACACCAAATCCATTATGCGAAAAATCTGAACATATTCATGTAATCGGAGATGCTGCAAAAGTAGGAAATTTAAAAACTGTAATTTGGGGAGCTTACGATTTAGCATTTTCATTATAGATGAAGAAAATATACATCTAGAAAAATCAGAAGTTGGAGGATACACGCATGAAAATTGTAATCATTAATGGAAGTGCCAGAAAAGGAAACACACTGACAGCAATCAATGCATTTATAAAAGGAGCATCAGAAAAGAATGAAATTGAAATCATTGAACCTGACAAACTCAACATTGCACCATGCAAGGGATGTGGTGTCTGTCAATGCTCTAAGGGATGCGTCGATAAGGATGATACAAATCCTACAATTGATAAAATTGCTGCCGCAGATATGATTCTTTTTGCTACACCAGTTTATTGGTGGGGAATGTCAGCACAATTGAAACTTATCATTGATAAGTGCTACTGCCGTGGATTGCAGTTAAAAAATAAAAAAGTTGGCACGATTGTTGTAGGCGGTTCTCCCGTAGACAGTATCCAGTATGAGCTGATTGATAAGCAGTTTGACTGTATGGCAAAATATCTTTCATGGGATATGCTTTTCAAAAAATCATATTACGCAACAGCCAGAGATGAACTTGAAAAAAACAAGGATTCCATGAACGAACTTGAGGGGATCGGAAAAAATTTATAAAGCACGTTCCAAATGCCAGTTTATCAAAAAGCATTTAGGGCGGACAAGCAAAATGGCTTGCCCGTCCTTTCCTTTATCGCTCCTGTTCGTGCCGCTTGGTGCGGTTCTGTGTCTGTTCCGGCTGGTCGGCGCGGAGTGCAATATCCACACATCTGCGGATTTTTTGAAGCTCGGAAACATCGGCGCGGGTCTCTTTCAGTTTGCTATAATCGCTGTCCCTCTGTGTTTTGAGGTCAGCATATTCCTGTTCCCATTCCGCAATAGGCAAGGTCTTTGTTCCTTTCGGCAGATTTGCATGGAGATAGCGGCTTGCTGCGTTCCATAGGGTCAGCTCGGCGCGGTGGGCTTCCTCGTACTTGTCGTGCTTGTTTGTCCAGCCGTTTTGCAGCTTTTTCAGTTCATCGTGAATGGGCTTGTACTCTGTGTAGTTCTTCCCGTATTCAATTAGCTTTTGTAGCTTCTTCATGCGTTCCTCGGCGGTTTTCATTCCTGCCCGGATTGAATAGGCTTTATCACTGACAGAGGAAAGGGAAGCGTCCAGCTCGTCAAGATTAGAGATACCATGCTCGGAAAGATAGTTGACCGCCGCCGCTATGGTTTTCAGTTCATCGGCTGTGTGCTGTTGTTGCCAACGCTGCGAATACTTCCGGCTCTTTTCTCTCTGAACGCTCAAATACTTCATCAGCAGATTTGCAAGGCCGGGGGATTGTTGCGGCTGCTTCGGGGCGGTTTCCCGCGCTTTGAACAGGTCGGCAATCCATTCCTTGAGCTTGCCAATCTGCGCCCGGATTTCCCGGATAAGGCGGTTTGTCTTTTGGATACTGCGGTTCAGTTCGCCTTTCTCGGTGGCGATACCTTTCTTCTCCATCTGGCAAGCCGCCACGCCCATGTGGACGGTGGGTATCTCGTCTATGCCGCGCTCGGCGTTGCTGCGGTGGTCGATACGCTCCGGGCTTCCGTTCCTCTCCAAAAAGTTGTTGGTAAAGTCAGCCCACGCCTTGTGCCACAAGAGGGTGTTGTCCTTGTCGTTCCAGCCTGTAAGGTCAACTTTGCGCGTCTTATATCTGCCGCTTGGCAAGCGGATACGCTCGCCGTTTTCATCAAGGTCATATTCCTTTTTGGATTTCGCCGCCCACGCGCCGCGCTCGTCAAGGGGGCGCATGGTAAGCATAATATGACAATGGGGGTTGCCGCTGTTGGTGTCGTAGATAACAAAATCCACACACATTCCTCTGGAAACAAATTGAGAGGAACAGTATTCCCGGACAAGCCGGATCTGTTCCTCTCTGGATAATTCTATGGGGAGCGCCGCGTCAATCTCTCTGGCAAGCTGGGCGTTCCCGGCTTTCTCGTAAAGCTCCACGCTGTTCCACAAGGTTGAACGGTCAGAGAATGAGGGTGGCGCGTGGGGCGGCAGCATGATCTCTGTATGGACAACGCCGCCTTTGCGGGTGTAGTCATGGGTCATTCCGTCCCATTCGTTTGTCAGCTTTTCACCGCTTCGGTAGGCGGCTGCGGCAACAGCTGATTTGCCTTTTCCTCGGCTCACAATGCCGATGTTCCAATGGTAAATGGCTATGGGTATCACCTCCCGGATAGGATAATAAAACCCTCAAAAATGGTACAGACGCCAACGGCGGGTGTGCTGTTTTTGTGGGTGTGCAGGGATAGCCGCAAAGCGGCGCAAGGGGTGCAGCCCCTTGTTGCGGCAAAGCCGCCATATCGGAGTGCGGGGAAATCTCCCTGTGCGGAGACAAGCCCTCGGCAGAGCGCACACGCCCGTAAGGGTGTATAAGTGCGCCCTTAGTTCCTAAGGGATTTTCAGCTTGTCGCTCCCTCTGCTCGTTTTTTCAGATATTCCCGCGCTGGTTCACTCGTCAAGGCAAGCCGGAGAAGTGCTGTGGCTTCCTCGTCGGTCATGCCCTTTGCTTCCGGCACAATGCTTTCAAAGACCGCGCCTCGGACGATAAGGCGGTGGCTGCGCGTTCTGCGTTCCTCTTTGGATAACTTCTGACGCAACATCTTTTCCCGATTTTCAAACTGCCGGATTTTCTTCTTTCCGTCCTCGATCTCGGCTTGCAGCTCCTCGCGGGTTTTCTCTCTTGGCTTTGTCATGGTTGGTCGCTCCTTTCTGTCCGTAGACATAGAAAAAGGACAGTCGATTTGCTCGGCTGTCCTGATGGTAGTATTAAATTTTCATGGGGTTATCCGTTGAAAGAACTTAGGTCAAGCGCACCATTATTTATCAGCTCTTGGATAATGGTAGCCAAATCGTTTTTCACACTTTCGCTTTCAGTTTTTGCACCCGCATTTTCAACATATACGGTGCTATCTCCCAACTTAAAGGTCGCATAGTAAATTACATTCTGTTCTCCCACGCTGTTCCGGTCTGTTACAAAATATCCTGCCGTCACGCTTGTGCCATTTACTTCGCTACTTTCTTCACTTCCTACAATCTTCGTATCAAGTAGTGCTATATCCGTTGTAGATATTACCACTTTGGCATTTTCGATTTTTCCCTCAAAACCAATCAATTCTTTGTTGCTGTCGGAAACAGTATCATCAACACGAAAAACTGCATGAGCTGTAACGGTCAAGTTTGGAAAAAGAGAGGCAGCTTCCGTTTCCGTAAGTTGCCTTGTTGTTATAGTCCCGTCAATGTCAATGCTTGAGCCAGCAGTTTTCGATTTTACAAAGATGATTTCATTTCCGTTGTCCAAAGTGGCAATGTCAGTTTTGTTCCCGAACAATCCACTTTGAAATACGCCTACGCCTAAAACAGCAATTACTGCAAAGCAAGCCGCCATAGCTCCCCACTTAACCCAACCGGGTTTCTTTGCTTTCTTTTTGTAGTTAAGGGCTTCATCAACATATTTCGTATCAAGTTCACTCATAGCGTCGGAAAACTTTTTTGCGTTCATACGAATACCTCTCTTTCAATCAAATATTGCTTCATCTTCTCGCGGATACGGGTCAGCCGGACAGAAATGTTTTTTTCTGAAAGCCCCATAAACTCGGCTATGTCCTTATAGCTGTCGGAAAACCAATAGCGGCGCATGAAAATAACGCGGTTTTCGGTAGTCAGCGTGTCTAAAAATGCTTCAATGATACGGGCCAACTCTTTGGCTTCGATTTCTGCTTCTACTGTATTCGGAGCTGCTATACAGGCTTCAATTTCTTCCAAAGCAATCGTGTAATGGCTGCTCCGTTTGGCTGCTTCCTTTCTCCAATAGATTTTGAGTGAAATGTTCCGAACGATTTTAACAAGATAAGATAGCAGCGGGTTAGGTCGTGCCGGGGGAATGGCGTTCCATGCGCCTAAATAAGCGTCGTTTACACATTCCTCCGCGTCTTGTCTGCTGCCTACGATATGGTAGGAAAGATTGTGGCAGACCTTTCCGTATTTTATATCCAGCTCTCGTATGCCTTGTTCTGAACGTCCAAAAAACATTTCTATGATTTTTTCGTCGTCTATCATCTCACCGCCTCCTTTCGGGCTTCACCTATGTACTACGGTTTCAGCGGCAAATACTACATCTAATCCGAAACTTTTTCAAAAAAATTATAGCACATCTTTTTGAATAGGGTGTGTCAAGTTGCCGGAATGTTTCTTTGCCGCTTTGCTGGCGGCGTTCCTCCGTTCTTCGCTGTATGGGGCGGTCAGACGGAAAGAGAAACGCCCCTTGCAGATTTCAAACTCCATGCAGCCCGTGTCCGGGTCTGCGTCGGTCTGGCGGCACTGGTCAGGGTGAGCTACGGCGTAGGCGGTCAGCCTGTTCTTGAGGTCGGTGTTGTGGGTACGGATATGGATAATCGGGTTTTTCTCGTCAAACCAAATATCGGTGGTCTTTTCCTGCTTGGTAAGCCCTGTTCTCATAAACTCTCCTTTCTGCGCCCCTGTTACGCAATAGGGGCATTTTTCGGGTGTTTTTCCCGGCTCTTGACTTGGGGAAAATGAGGATTTTCAAATAGAAAACGCTCCGGCGATACATTCCTCGTCCAGAGCGTTTCTATCGTGAAATATGGGATTTTTCCGGCTCTTGACGCTCATACATAGATAAGCTCAAACTTGACGATTTCCTCCGCTTGCGCCTTGCAGGTGTTCATCAGCCCCACCCATTGCATGGGGTCTGCGGCTTTCAGTTCCTCGGTTGCACCCGCACCCTCGGCAAGCTGCGGGATAATGAGGTCAAGGCGGCGACGGACGGCGGCTTCAATCTCGGCGCAATGCTCATAGAGGGTTTCGCTTGCGACAAGGGCGTTGTAGAGATCGGGGCGGTAGCCCTCAAGATAGGCTTTCCGCAAGTGTCCATAATACCCGATATAGGGCGGTCTGGCGGGTGAAGTAGTACCGTTGTCAATCAATCTTCTCATGCGCTCTTTTCTCCTTTCTCGTCTGCGACAGGGGGAAGTTTATGGGGCTTTTGCTCCTGCTCCCGTTCCCGCTGTTCTCTCCATTCTCTGCGTTTTTTCTCCATATAGCGGCGGTTGTATTCGGCTTTTTTTGCTCTGCGCCGTTCCTGCTCTGCCAATGCCGCTTTTTCTTCCTCTGTCAGTACGATTTCCTCATGGGGGATTTCTACCTTGCCGACAAAGTTAAAGAAAATCTCAACCTCCTGTGTGCGGCTCGCCCCTTTTCCCTCGGCTTGGTGGACAAGGATTTTTTCAACAAATTCATTTATCATGGCGGGGGTAAGCTCGGAAAAATCCGTATATTTTTTGACAAGGGCAAGGAATTTTTCAGCGTTGACGGTTTCCCGGCTTATACGGTCAAGCTCCTGCTCGTCTTGGGTAACGCTCTCGGTTAAACTCTCTAACTCCGCTTCAAAATCATGCAGCATTTGTTCAAAGAGCTTATCGGAAAGTCTGCCGTTTACATTGTCCTCATAGAGCTTGCGGATTAAGCGGCTCAATTCGTCGGCTCGTTTCTCGCTGCGCTGTTTTCTCTGCCGGATTGCCTTTGCCGCTTTCGCCTGCCGCTCGCTGGAAGCAGAGCAGACCTGCTCCATAAATGCCGCTTCATTGTTCAGCGCGTAGTCGCATACTTCCTTGATAGCTTCGAGCAGAAGCTCATTTACAACGGCTGTGCGGATAAGGTGCGTCATGCAATATCTATCATAGTGCTGGTTGCCTAAATCATAACGGGAACAGTTGTACTCGTCGCGTTCTGGACGCTTCCTGCCGTTGGGTCGCCCCGCCC
The DNA here is from genome assembly GCF_014287955.1 of Lachnospira hominis (ex Liu et al. 2021). Classification (GTDB taxonomy): domain Bacteria; phylum Bacillota; class Clostridia; order Lachnospirales; family Lachnospiraceae; genus Lachnospira; species Lachnospira hominis. The sequence goes on from NZ_JACOPD010000010.1 coordinate 116,569, forward strand.
AGTCCCGCGCCAGTCCAGCCCCGCCCCTGTGGTTATACATCTTAGCCCCGCAATCCGCGCAAAACATCAAGCCCGTTAAAGGATTTGCCGCGCCTATGGTGTCCGTCCGGCGTATTGTTTTTCGTAAGCTCTGGACGCGCTCCCATGTTTCCTTGTCAATAATGGCTTCCTGCGTATTTTCAAAAATGACTAAATCCTCTTTGGGTGTCGTTCTGGAGCGTTTGTCTTTGTAGCTTTCTTTATAGGTACGGAAGTTTACTGTATGCCCCATATACTCCGGCTTGGACAGAATATCGGCAACTGTGCCGCCGCGCCATGTGTACCGTTCAGCGGGGTTAAAATTAGACTGATGTTTTCCCACTATAAAGTTATACTTAAGTATGTACAATAAATATTAAATAAGAATGTACAAATGTTATGATATGTGAGTTGCAAGGAGGAACTCATAATGATATTAATAAATCAAATCATAACAGATATAAGAATAGAAAGTGTCAATGACCTGTACAAGTTAAAACCATTTTTGGAGGATGGCACATTGAAGATTAATAAAAGTCAAATAGCTGGAGAATTGGAGGTAGATAGGCGGACTGTTGATAAATATATAAATAGATATACAAAGCCAGAAACAAGAAACTGTGATGACTGTATTACACCTTTTTATGACATTATTACAGAGTTATTATCAGATAAAAATCAGCAGGTATTCTACTACAGAAAAGTATTATGGCAGTATCTGGTTGATAATCATGGCTTTAAAGGTGTTTATTGTAACTTCTGTCATTATCTCAGGAAATATACTGAATTCGATTCATATTTCAGAAAAAGCAGACCATCAAATACCAATAAGGTTACTGTCAGATATGAAACTCCCATGGGTAAACAGGCTCAGCTTGATTGGAAAGAATCTATTCCGTTTATTCTTTCTTCAGGTGAAATTATAGAAGTGAATATTTTTGTCCTGTTGCTTTCATATTCAAGATTCAGAGTATACAGGGTTTCACTTTCTAAAACACAGGATATACTCTTTTCGTTTCTTGATGATGCATTTGAAACACTTGGTGGCATTCCGGATGAAATAGTTACAGATAACATGAAGACTGTTATGGATGAAGCCAGAACAGAATATTATGCCGGTAAAGTTAATAACA
>NZ_JACOPD010000011.1 GCF_014287955.1 Lachnospira hominis (ex Liu et al. 2021)
CAAGCCATAAGCCATAATATTCTAAAAGAAGTATTATCAGTGCATACAGCGGAGGTGCGTGACATGATTCTGACAGAATATAACGAAGAACAGCATATAAAAAATGAGAAAAATATCAGCTATGACGATGGGTTTAATGATGGGGTAGAATGTGGAATTGAACAAGGAATTATAAAAGGAACACAACAAACAAAAATTGAAGCTATCAAAAACATGATTAAACTTAATGTCCCAAAGGATAAGATACTGGAATGTTATTCGGAAGAAGAATATAATTCTGCCCTTAATGATACTGAGAATTAAATTTCTTGAATATATTCAAAATTTATGTCATAATAGCGTAGATTAAGAATACATATACAAAGAAAGGCGGATTTTTTATGTCAGAAATTCACAGTATAGATGCGGAGGACGATCAGTTCGCATATCGTTATGACACCCAGCTTTTAATTGACAAAAGAGACAAAGATTTGGATGAAGATGAAATTTCCGATTACATAACAGAACATTTTGAAGGCAACAGCCTTATCGCTGCCGGAGATGAAGATTTAGTAAAGATTCATTTTCATACAAATGAACCATGGAAAATCCTTGAATATTGCAACACTGTCGGTGAAATTTATGATATTGTCGTAGAGGATATGATTCGTCAGACTGCCGGATTACAAGGTTAATAAACAGGCTCCGCCAACACATAAGTGCCAGCGGAGCCTTGATTTACAATTACTTATTATTATTTACAGTTCTTCTTTTTTCTTCTTCCAGACATTACTGCAAATCCAGCAAACGATACCATGAAAAGCATTGACCAAAGAACCGGCTTTGCTGTATCTCCCGTCTGTGTAATATCTGTACCCTGATTATTATTTGTATCTGCAACTTCATTATTGACAATTGTAAAACTTGTAGATGCTATACCATCTTTCCATATAATTTCAAATACATGGCTTCCTACAGACAATGTCTTAATATAATCCGGCTTTAATGTGATTATTGTTGAGCCCTCTGCAACTGTATAATTCGTGGCATCAACGCTCACACCATCCACTTTAATTCTTATGAACTTAGCAAAATCACCATTTCCTTTTATCACAAGATTCATATCAGTATTCTGTGACCATGAACTGTCTGCACCGGCAATAATCTTATATTCCAACGGCACAAGTTTTTCAATATCAGCTTTTTCAAGAATTGTTCCGCAAACCTTACATTCTTTGTGTCTGCTTCCTGTCTCTTCAATTGTTGCCTCTTTATCTGTCATCCATTCACTTACGGTATGATTTGCATTTACAACAAAATTAACCTCTGTGCTGTTACCTGCTTTATCATAAGCGATTACCTTATGCATTCCATCTGATAAAATATATCTGCCATTAATTGATGTCAGCGTTTGCACATCATCACCGATTATATCAGTCACCTTGTCAAAATTGTCATCTGATACAGTAAATTCTACCTTTTCACAGTAGATTTCACCTTCTGCAACACCATCTATAACAGGTGTAGTTGAATCAATTACCACACCATCTGATGAAATATATGTTGCATTTCCTGCGTGGTCTTCAATTCTTGCAAAAACAACATACTTGTTATCGGGATTAACATTAAATGATGCTTTGTAATTCTTAAATTCTCCCGCTGTGAATCTCTTTTCAAGTTCATCTGTTGTATAAGCCTTTGCTTCGTCTCCGCTTGCAAGCAGATATGAAATCTTAACCGCATCTTCAGATAAATTAAAACCATCACTGCTATAACTGTCATCTGTTCCTGCAATTGTTACTTTCTGTGTCGCACTGAAGAAACGTCCGAAAGTTATTTTGTTAAGAAGTGTATTCCATGTATTATCACTTAACTTAATCTCACCTGTCGGCTTAATCGTATCTGCCTTAAAATCTCCGTGTTCCGCTTTACAGTCATCACATATTGCCTTTTTGAAATATGTAGCTGTTCCACCGGAACATTTTTCTGTTTCCTTATACGTGCAGCCTGAATTCGTACAAATCCTGCTGTGTGTATTGTCTCTGTTTGATGTCCATTCTGACATGTTGTGTCCTGTTGCTGGTGCTGCCTCAAAATTTCCTTTTATTTGTGTCTCAAAATCGTTATATAAAGAATTCTTAAATCTAGCAACATATTCTATAATTTCAGGATTTGTACAATCTCTGTTTTGTACTACCACAATATCAGAAGCGACTGTCTCTGAATCAGTATACTCACATATACTGCATTTTCTTACTGCAGTACATGTCTTATAATCATCCGACCATGTATAAGTATATTCACATGTATGGGATATCTCCTGGATTTTATAACCGTCACTCTTGTCACAATAAGATTTTGTACATTCTTTCCAGTGATTTATGCTATCACTGTGCCATACTGCATTATCGAATCCATGTGTATGAGTAACGATAATTTTAAATCTACATGTCTTTGTATCACCGTTTTTTGTATATGATACCGCAAGAATCTTTTCACCTACCGTAATCATATCCAATTCATCTGCATTTGTTGTATATCCTGTAATCTGCTCACTATAACCGTCTTCATAATATGCAGTTACCGTAATATCATCAACATTCAGAATTTCTCCTGCTTCATAAGCAGTTTTTTTCTTGTGGGCATCAAGCCTTGTCGGAACAAGAGATGTATTATGTTCAATTACAAGCTTTCCGTCAGACAAAGCAATGTCATAATTTGATGTCACATCCTTTGAACCGTTTGTAATTACTATACTGCTTACGCTGATTGTTCCGTTATCTGTAAGTGCCGTTGTACTTGCTTTAAGTGTAATCTCCGAAATACCATCGCCTTCTGTCAAACCGCTTACATTATATTTTGTGTTATCAATATCATTTCCCCATACTATCTTCTAGTCATCAACTTTAACTTCAAGATCTTTTTTCGCAATAACTACTTTCTTTTCACCTGTAACCGTGTCATAGTTTGACTTTTCAATCTTATAGCAGACGGTATATTCACCTGCATCGGTAAATACAGGATTATTTGTACTGTAAGTTTTTCCGTCCGTACTGTAAGTTACATTTGTCGAAGACGGACTCGTAACATCAACGCTTATACTATGCGGCTTGCCGTCATATGTGCCGCTGTAATCCGTAGCGTTATACAATATCGTGCCGTTTTCCACAGTAAGCGTAATTACAGCTTCACCAGCCGCATAATTTCCATTTGCCGCTGTTATAACTTTTACTTTAAAAATTCCTGTATTTTTAATATTTAAAATACTTCCGTCAAGTGTTCCCTCACCGGTAACCGAACCGTCAGTCTCTTTTGAAACCAAAGAATAGACCGCTGTACCTGCATTACTGTCGATTATAAAGTATTGTGACACATCAATATCCGACTCATCATACTCAAGTCCTGTATCTGTTCCCGTAATACTGACAGGTGTAGCCGCTTTATTTTTAATTACCGCTATACCTGTTGTCTCACATCCTACAGCTATTTCATAATCTTCTAATTTGCTAACATCAAAGCTCCATCTGAAAGTATTTTCTGCCGAAGGACTATCATTATAATCTCCCTCTAAAGTCCATGTAACATCAATTTCACCCGTAACAGGTTCCATGCTTCCGTCAAATGAAAGACCTGCCGTGTTTCCAAGTTCATCATTACTATCTAAAATACTGTCCTCTGTATAATATTGCGTAAATGTATTATCAGCAGGAACTACAGGTTTTTTTATGGTTGTAATCTTACGTTTATCTGATTCAAAGCCTCCTGTTACACTAATAATTCCATTTTTATCAACAACCTTTTCATCCACAAATTCTCTTCCGTTTATAAAAATCTTCGTATATGGTGCCAATACATAACCTTCGGCAGGTGAAAATGTTAAATGTGCCTTATACTTAGCCGGGTAGTAGTCCACCGTTGAACTTACAGCGTTTCCCTGTATATCCGTCCATGTGATTGCTGCATCTGCAATTCCCTCTGTGTTACATTTTATATTTGTATCAAACTTGTCTTCTCCTTTTGGAGCATTGATTGTCGCATCAATCCTGTCTATAACCTTGCCACTTAACGCATTTACCGCATATGCCATATCATCATTCTGTGTTTCCAGCCATATGTGGCATTTTGACAGGTCAATATCTTCAGATAAATTCAATGCCTCTTTAATATATGAAGATGTACATACATACTCTACTGAATCCATCTCTGGGCTGCAATAAAACCAATTACTTCCTCCGTCATTTCCCTGAACCATAAGAACCACACGACCTGAGCATTTTCCTTTTTTAGCAATAATCTTTCCTTCTCCGGCATCATAAGCTGCAAAACCAATATCTTTATTACCTCCGTCAAGTCGCAATGTCATAGCTGTTCCATCGTAAACAGTCCCCTTTGTCTCATCGGTCTGAGAGTAAAATGCTGTTGCTGATGACGCAAAAAGAACCGATGAAAGATTCAGATTGGAAGCCGCACGTACTGCACAAACATTCTCGGCACTTTCAAAGTACCTTGAGCCGACTTTATCACCGCAAACAGCTATAAATGCACGATCTGTACCTGCCGTACGCAGCCAAAATGCACTGTCTTGACTGTTATTCCAAAATGTCCTCATTGGCAATATTATTTTGTCAAAAGTTCCTATCTTTATATCTAAATCACCATAACCGCCCCCGGGTACATATAATTTATCGGAAACAGTATATGAATCGGAATTCAATGTATCCCACATATTAAGCGTTGTAGCCTGCATCAGGGATTTTTCTGTCGCGGTAAATCTGCTGCTGTCAGCTATACTCAACAAATTTTGTCTGAGTTCACTTGCACCGTAATGATCAGAACTTACTGTCGTAGGAACATAATCATAGTATGTATATGTTCCCATACCTTCCTGAAATGTTACATCATTATTATCAGGATTAAACTTGATTCCCGTTGCCAAAGGACTCACGGTAAAAATAACTGTATTATCACCATCTATATTGTTATCTTTTCCCAATATGTACCAAGAATATGCACCGTCTTCATTTTTACCTAATTCCAGCTTTCCGATACAATCAGGTGTTCCATCATAATGTAAAACCGAATCCATCAATTGGTCTTTTGTTGCAAAAACCGTACTGATTTCTGCCGGTACAGCATAAGTCATTCTGTCCTCATCTGTTGTCTCAAGCCATATCTGACAATTTCTCCAATCAATATCATCAGAAATATTTAATGCTCTCTGAATATCTGAAACTTTAACCGTATCCGTTTTGTCTATTTTTTTACTGTAATACCAGTCATTCGTTCCATCGTTTCCTTGTATCACAAGTGACACCGTATCAGAAATGCTTCCCTTTGTTGCCCTAATATATCCGTTCTCAAAGTTATAGTACACAGAACCTATATCCTTATTCTTTCCATTAATCCGCAGTCTCATCGCCGTACCCTCTGCGATTGTGCCATACACCGCAGAATCAGAAGTAGCTGCCGTGGCTGAAGACGCAAAAAGAACTGTTGCCAGATTCAGATTCGCAAGCGGACGTACTGCTAATTTTTCGTTCACATCATGACCTTCTATTCGATACGAATTCTGTATTTCATAGGGATTCGCAGTAAGTTCGCTAATTGAACCACCATATCGGGGTGTACGTGTCCAAAAAGGTTCTCCGACAGCCCAATAAATGCTGCTTGCTATTTTTTTTGTATTAGTATTTACTGCTATCAGCAGTTCTTTATGACTAAGATAATTATAAGAATCACAACCCGGAGCATATAACTTATCCGATATAGTATACCTTTTATAGTCTGAATCCTCTGTTGTTACTTTCACCTCATTCATTATAGCCTTCTCTGCATCGGAAAAGTATGTATCATTGTCATCTCTTACCATATCCTGAAGAACTTTCCTTAACTCACTTGCACCATAGTGACTTGCATATACTTCTTGCGGAGCATTATTTCCATAATTTCCGTACTCCTCCTTATATGTTTTTGTTGTCGAACCTGAAGATATGTCCTCAAATATCTGTTCTTTTTTTATGGAATCGGCTGCAAAAATAATTGTATTATCCTTTACATTATTTACACCCCCATCCTTTCCAAGAATATACCATTCCTGTATATTTCCGTCTTCATCATTACCAAATGCCAGTTTACCGACAATATCCGATATTCCTTTATAATTCGGTGTAAATGTCTTATCCATCAACTGTTCCTTTGTCGCATACGCCGTTACGCTCGGCTCCTTGCTTCCTGCTGCCGCCTGCACCTTGCTCACACTATGTGGCATAAACGGAACAAGTCCCGCCATTAATGCAGCTGACAGTATAACTGCCGTTCCTTTTTTGATTTTTTTAATTAATCTCATATAAGTCCCTCCTTTTTATATAAATATTATTAATATCAAACGCACAATAAAAGTATCACAAGAAGATAATATATCTTAACAGTATTATACATTAAACAGCATAAAAAAAATGCCATTTGCACGAAATGACATTTTTTCAACACGAATGATATTAATTTTTGTTTTCAGCTCCTGCCGTCGTCCCGGATGATGATTCCTCCGATGCTTTTGTTGTGGGATTCTCACCTGTTCCGGTCTCGCCCTCTGTCGGTTTTTCTGTCGGCTTTTCAGTCTCTTCCTCTTTCTTTAATACAGTAAGAGTAACCTTCCTGCTTGTATAACCTTCTTTCGGATCAATGAAACTATACTCTATTGTATACACGCCAGGTGTCACATTAGCGTCTTCAATAGAAACTTCATCACCATTGGCATTTTTTATTACATAATCCAAATCTTCATCGTAACCTATAGAGTTCGTTGCTTTAACACCGTTCCATATGTCAAAAGCACCTTCCGATTCTGTAACAGTCACATTATCTGACGGAACTTCTATCTTAGGTTTCTGAAGCCCGTTTACCTGATAATTTGCATATCCGAAAAATGCGATATTCATATCTACATAACCATCAATGCCGTCTACAGTATTAGTTACGCCGTACTGCCACATATCAAAGTGATAGTCAAAGTTCGGAAGCACATCACCATACTGCCAGCGTCTTGATGTATAATAATAATCGCCAAGGTATGCAGCCATCCATACTTTATACTTATTAGAAATCTGTGCACCGTTAAATCCATCATACCAGCGGTATTTATTAGAATATACCATTGGTTTATAACCTGAAGCTGCTATTACATCACAGAATGTCTCACATACTTTTGTAATAGTATCATAGCTGCCATCGCCATATGCTAATTCCCAGTCAAATGCAACTGGATATGTAATCTGATATCCTCTTATAAGATTTACACAGAAACTTGCCTCCCTGTATGCAGTCTCAACGTCTCTTGCTCCTGAATAAAAATATATGCCGACCTGAATTCCATTAGCCAGAGCACCCTGGATATTCTGCTGGAATTTTCTATCTTCATAAAGTCCGTCGTCACCGCCGCCGCACTTTATCATGGCAAATGTAATTCCTGAATTGGCAACCCTTGTCCAGTCAATATCACCCTGCCATCTTGATACATCTATACCATGAACAAGCTGTCCGACTTCATATATCTGATCAGACTTTGGTGCTTCTGGAGCAGGCGGATCTTCTATAACTTCGTCTTCATTACGCTCTGGTTCAGTCGAATTATCATCAACTATTTCCAATTCTTCAATTGGAATAATCTCAATATCGCCTGATTCAATCATATCTGTAATCTGTTCTTCGTTCATATCCTGAGGTGCAACTTCCTCTTCTGTATGCTCTTCTGTTTGCTCTTCTGTTTGCTCTTCTGTTACTTCCTCAGTGTGCTCAGTTGTTGTTTCTGTAACAACCGCCTTTAATGTAGCAGGTTCAGTCTCTGTAGGAACTGTCTCTGCAACAACAATCTGTCTGTTATTATTTGCGTGATTAACGTAAACCGCCGTTGCAACTGTTCCTGTAGTTCCAACAGTAACGACGCAGCCCGCTATTATACATGCCTTCGCATGTGTGACCGCCATAATTTTACAAAATCCCGTAAATTTCTTTCCTGTAAGTGCCAGCTTACTTACTGCCTGTGCCAGCCAATTTTTCAAAATAAAACCTCTTTTCCCCTCAGCAGAAACCTGCATATATAGCAATAATCTGCATTAGCATATAATTATTTTACAGTTAGTATATTTTATATACTCGCTATATCTGACATACTACACCATAAATCCGCTTAATTCAAGGGGTTTTTCGCATTTAATACAATTTTGGATAATATTATACATATTTATACAATTATTAATTAAATACAACTCTTATAGTTGTACCCTTACCGACTTCACTCTCAAGTTTCAGTTCAGCATTAGGATGTTTCACAACAATATGCTTTACAATAGCAAGGCCAAGACCTGTTCCGCCTGTTGATTTTGAACGGCTCTTATCAACTCTGTAGAAACGTTCAAATATGCGTTCCTGATGTTCTTTTGGAATTCCTATTCCGTTATCCTTAACTTCAACAAATGTTTTACCATTATCTTCATCAACCGTAACTTCAACTTTTCCGCCTGGATTATTATATCTTATAGCATTATCGCAAAGATTATATATAAGTTCGTCCATCATCTGTCTGTTTGCCTTAACTGTCCGGTTGCTTCCTTTAATTGAAAGAGTCACATTATGTTTATCCGCACTCATCTGAAGCATATCTACACAGCTTTCTGCAATTTCATACAGATTAACATTCTCAAATATATCCTCTCTTACCGTAACATCAAGTTCTGATAATCTTATTATATCATTGATAAGTGTAAGAAGCCTGTTAGAGCTTTTATGTATTTCTGCTGCAAAACGGACAACATCACCATCGCTTGCCATACCACTCTCTATAAGCTCAGAATATCCCGAAATTGAAGTCAGCGGAGTCTTTAACTCATGTGATACATTTGCAGTAAATTCCTGTCTCATATTGGCATTCCGCATAATATCTTCATGTTGTTTTCTGATTGTAGTCACAAAAGGAACAAGCTCCTTATAAACTTTTATAGAATCCGAGGCATCAAGATTTCCCGCAAGTCTCTCTATCGGTCCTACTATGCTCTTAGTAAGGAAATTTGATAAAATCACACACAAAATAAACAAATTCACACAGAGAACAAGCATAACAGGAACCGCCTTTGCTATAACACTCGTAAGACTGCTCACTTCCTTTGAAACACGCAAAACACAGCCATTATCAAGCCTTACCGCATAATAAAAAGCACTTTTCCCCATTGTCTCTGATTTTCTTATTGCCTCACCACTGCCATCTTCAAATGCTTTCGCAATCTCTGGACGCTCCCTGTGATTTTCCATATAACCGACATCTGCATTTGTATCATATAAAGCTTTTCCTGATGCATCCACAAACGTTATACGAAGATGTGAATTATTATTTTGTAATGCCGATTCCATACTGTTGTCATCGGGGTCAGTCACTATCTTCCATGCATCAGAATCAACCATCAAATCAGTATATGTCTTTAAATCTCCGACGACTTCCTTTTTTATAAGTTCATAAAACACAACACTTGATATTGCTACAGTTGCAATTATTGCGAGCAGTGTAAGAAGCATATATTGAATATTAATTCTTTTTTTCAAACCCATAATCAGCCTCTGTCATCTACATCAAGGTAATATCCTACATTTCTTACTGTTTTAATATAACACCCTACAACGCCCAGCTTTTGTCTGAGTGTCTTAATATGGACATCCAAAGTACGCGACTCACCCTCATAATCTAAACTCCAAACTTTTTCCATAAGATTATCTCTTGAAAGAACAATTCCCTGATTTATTGCAAGATACCTAAGAAGTTCATACTCCTTAAAGGTAAGCTCTACCGGCTTATCATCCACATATGCAACATGCTTTTCATCATCTATAAAAAGCAGGCCTATTCTTATAAACTTTTCTTCTTCCATTCCACCCACACGGCGGAGAAGTGCCTTGACTCTTGATATAAGCTCCATTACACCAAATGGTTTTGTAAGATAATCATCAGCTCCCATATCAAGCCCTTTTACTTTATCTATCTCTGTAGTTTTGGCTGTGACAAGTATTACTGGAACTCTTCTTGTCTCCGGTGTGGCACGCATTTTTGTAAGAATCTGAAGCCCATCCTCATCAGGGAGCATAATATCAAGAAGAATAAGGTCAGGTATACGCTCAATCACCTGCTTATGAAATTCCTTTCCACTTGCACACTCTACAATCTGGTGTCCTGCATTCTTCAATGCAAAGCTTTCTATTTCGCTAATATTCTTATCATCTTCAACTACATATATGAGTGCCATAACTCCTCCATTCCGCATACCTGCCAATTAATCATCAAGCTTTGACTGCTACAGGCTGCATATCATTTTCAGTAAATTTCCTTGTCTCAGGTAACTTATATTTTTCCTTATATAAAGCATACTGTTTTCTAAATTGCTCATTATCTTCACGTTTCATGATTCCAAGATACTCATGTGTCTCAAAACCTTCCTGCCTTATCTCAATTATGCAGACGCCGATATTAGAGCAATGGTCTGCTATTCTTTCATAATTAGTAATTATGTCCGAATGTACAAAACCAAGTTCAATTGTACATTTGCCTTCTCTGAGCCTTCGTATGTGACGTGCTTTTAATTCCATGTTCAAATCATCTATAACTTCTTCAAGTGGCTCAACTTTTGTCGCTTCATTGATATCTTCTGCCTTAAAAGCATCAAAAGCCATATTTACAATATCTCTTACTGCCTCTGTAAAAATTCTTAGTTCAAGTGCCGCTTTTTCTGAAAAATGCATGTTTTTATCAAACATTTCCCTTGCTGCATTTACAAGATTGCATGCATGATCTGATATTCTCTCAAAATTTCCTATGCAATGCAGAAGCATGTTAAGCGTCTCTGAATCCTGCTCTGTCAAATCACGGCTGCTTAATTTCATAAGATATGTCCCAAGTACATCTTCATATTTATCAACACGTTCTTCTATATCACAGACATCACCGGCTTTTTCTTCACTAAAATCTGAAAACAAATCTAGTGATTTAAACAACGCTTCTCTTGACAAATCCGCCATATTATTAGTTACCATTCTGCAATGTTCCATCGCAAGGCTTGTCTTATCAAGAAAACGCTCATCAAGAAGGTCAAAATCCCTGTTGGCATCAATTGTTTCTTCTCTTTCCTTATCATCCCTGACCGAAAGACATGCAAGTTTCTCAAGTCCCTTGCCAAACGGTAAAAGAATTATTGTTGCAAATATATTAAATACACTGTGAATCGTTGCAATTCCTACAGGTGTAGCTCCCTGTGACAAAAATTCAAAATGTATAAATGCATTAATAAGATAAAACAGACACATAAAAACAAGTGTACCAATTATATTGAAATAAAGATGAACAAGTGCTGCCCTCTTTGCATTTTTCTTAGCTCCGATAGCTGAAATCATCGCTGTAACACATGTACCGATATTCTGACCCATGATAATAGGAAGTGCTGTTGCAAATGTAACGCTTCCTGTTGCACACAATGCCTGAAGAATACCGACAGAAGCCGATGAGCTCTGGATTATTGCTGTAAGTACAAGTCCCGCAAGCATACCAAGCACTGGATTTGAAAACATGGTAAGTATATGTGTAAATTCCGGCACATCTGCGAGCGGTTTTACAGCCGAACTCATTGCTTCCATTCCATACATAAGAATTGCAAAACCTACAAGTATTTTTCCGATATCATGCTTTTTTTCTTTTTTACAGAACATAATCATAATAACACCGATAATTGCAAGAATCGGAGAAAATGACATTGGTTTCAACATGTTTATAAAAAAACTGTCCCCTTGTATTCCTGTAAGACTTAACAGCCATGATGTAGCTGTTGTACCAATATTGGCACCCATAATAATTCCGACTGCCTGATGCAGCTTCATTATTCCGGAATTAACAAAACCAACAACCATAACTGTTGTTGCAGATGATGACTGGATAACGGCAGTAACTCCGGCTCCGAGAAGTACACCCTTAATCGGATTTGAAGTAAGCTTTTCAAGAATTGATTCGAGCTTTCCTCCCGATGTTTTAGAAAGTCCATCACCAAGCAGATTCATTCCATACAGGAAAAGTGCCAAACCGCCAATCAATGCTATTGCATTAAAAATACTCATATGTTTCCTCCATACAGGTGAAAATCACCTTAAATGCTTTACTTATTTTTTACATTTTGGAGTATAATTCAGCCATCTGAAATCCATATCAAATTTATGTAAAATCTATGTAAAATTTCATATGGATTTTACTTTCCTTTTTCTCCGGGATGAGTTCCGGTTATTGAAAATATTACCCATTCAGAAATATTGGTCGCATGGTCTCCTATCCTTTCAAGATATTTTGCAACCATCAGCAAATCTGTTGCCTGCTCCCCAACATCGACATTTTCATGAATCATCTGTACAAGCTCTGTTTTTACTTTTGAAAACAGGTCATCCACAACATCATCTCTTTTAATTACAGAGTCTGCCTCTTCAATATCTTTATTTACAAATGCTTCAATGCTCTTTACAAGCATAATCATTGTCTCTTTTGCCATCTGCTGTATGTGTTCAAGCTTTTTAATATATGATTTATCTGCAAGTGCAATTGTTATCTCAGAAATATCTGTCGCATGGTCACCTATTCTCTCCATATCAGTAACCATCTTTAATGCAGACGATATAAGCCGTAAATCTTTTGCAACCGGCTGCTGCTGTAAAAGGAGTTTCAGACACAAATCCTCAATCTGTCTTTCCTGCTGGTCAATTTCATCATCAGACTCAATAACCCGGTTTGCAAGTTCAACATCCTGATTTACCATTGCTTTGACTGCTGTCTCAATTGACTTTTCAATCATGCTGCCCATCTCAATAAGCTCATTATTAAGTCTTACAAGTTCCCTGTCAAATCTGTTTCTCATAATAAATCTCCATTCCATTATATATGACTGTGCATATACTAACAACGGAATGTAAAATCTGCTATCATGTTTTTGTAAAATACACGTAAATTATGAAAAAACGACAGGAATCTATATAAATTAATGAACCCTGATTACACCTGCAATTTCTGATATGACAGACATTCCTTCAAATATTGCCATTGCATCATTAAAATTCTTTTCTTCAACTTCATCGGTTATAATTACAAGTTCTGCAACACCGCTGTTTCTTCTCTTCTGCACAACCTGTGCTATACTTACATCATTGTTGCCAAGTACGCTCGCAATGTTGGCAAGAACACCCGTTTTGTCCTTAGCTTTAATTCTTAAAAAGAACTTGCTCTTTGTCTCCTCAATTTTCTTAACGTATAACTTTTTATAACAGCTGCATCCGATTCTTCCGCAGCAATCACATACAATATCTCTCATAACATCGATTATGTCACCCATAACGGCACTTGCTGTTGGCATCTCACCGGCTCCGCGTCCCATAAACATAGCATCGTCCATCGCATCACCATGTACAAATACGGCATTAAATGCATCTTTAACTGTTGCAAGAGGATGATTTTCATCTATAAGCATAGGATGAACTTTCACCTCTATCTGACCGTCTACATTTCTTGCAACACCCAGAAGTTTGATTACATATCCGAATTCTTTTGCATATCTTATATCATCAGCGGAAATTTTTGTGATTCCCTCTGTATACACCTGTGAAAATGTCACTCTTGAATTAAATGCTATTGATGCCATAATTGCAATCTTTCTTCCGGCATCATAACCTTCTACATCAGCCGTTGGGTCTGCCTCTGCATAGCCAAGTTCTGTGGCTTCTGCAAGTGCATCTGCATAATCCATTCCTTTTTCTGTCATCTTCGTAAGAATATAATTAGTCGTTCCGTTGACAATTCCCATAACTTCAGTTATATGATTGCCCGCCATGCTCTGTTTTAATGGGCGAATAATCGGAATTGCACCTGCTACAGCCGCTTCAAACTGAAGGTCATTACCTGATTTTTCAGCCGCAGACATAACCTCTTCCCCATATTCAGCAAGTAAATCCTTATTAGCTGTAACTACCTGCTTTCCGGCATTTAATGCTTCGATAACATATTTTTTTGCCGGTGTAATTCCACCCATAAGTTCAACTATAATATCTATTTCAGGATCATTTATTATTGAATTCCAGTCATCCGTAAGAATCTCTGACGGTATTCCCTTACGCTCTTTATTTACATTTCTTACAAGCATCTTTTTAATGACAAGTCTGGCACCTGTCTTGTGAAAAATGTCTTCCTCCATTGCCTGTGCGAGTTTGTATACACCGCCTCCGACTGTTCCTGCTCCCAAAATTGCCGCATTAATAACTCTGTTTTCCATTATCTTCTCCTTTAATTAATTCCATACACTTCTTTTATTGAAACAAGTGCATCAATAAAAATTCTTCCTGTTATTTTTTCCTCATTTTTCCTGAATTTATCAAGCATTTCTTCTGCCTTTGTCATTTCATTATTTTTTATATACATTTTATAGTCAACTGCTGCATTATAACAATCCGAAAATGCATAATAATTTTCTTCTTCTTTAGTTATCTTTCTTCCCACACCCTTGTTGTACTCTATCTTGTCAGTCAACATTCCGTATTCATTATCTATAAAGCACTGGAAAAGTGTTTCTTCGCTATAACCTTTCTGCCGTCCGGTAATTCTGAACACATCCTCCATGATATTTGATGTGAGTGGAATAATGACAAGAACTGCTATAACCGTAACGGCAATCATTAATTTTACCTGAAGCGGTCTTTTGCTTTTTTTAATTTTTTTGTTCATCATCAAACATCCTCCTTGAAAGAAGCGTTATAATATCTGTCTGTGATTTTTCTGGCAAACCTGCTATATCATCATCCGTAAAATTACAGTATGCTTTTAAAAACATATATATCTTATCTGTTATGTCATCAATATATGGAACTGACTCTTCAGCCCTGTTTCTGTATCTGCTGGTGTTATTTATTATGTCTTCTGCATTTCTTATTGCCCTTGACGCATTTGACAGTGCAGTCTCTGTATAATACGAATTTTCCTGTCCCGGGTCATACAACGAACAGATGCTTACTCTCAAATCCCTGTAATAATATGCCATATTATAAAAATCTGACCAGCCATACCTCTCACTGCTGTCAAGAGTACGCTCGGCATCTCTGTCTAAAAGATAAAGTCCCGTATAATTTTCATCATCGAGCATCTTATTAAGCTGTAACTGTATTATTTTGTTATTTTTTTTATTTTCTTTTCTGTTAATGGCATGAGCCAGGTCATATCCGCCAAGTGCCTGATTCCAGACTATAGCGGCTGCTATCGCTATTATAGCTATAACCATGGCAGTAATCGGTGCCATATATTTTACAAACCACTTGCTATTGCTTACTACCTGTTTTCTTGTTTTATTAAACTTACTGTCATAATTTTCCATGTCTGAGACATGTTTGGCATTTTCCTCATTAAGCGAACCACAATTTGGACAATATTTCTGGTTTAATTGTATCGGTGCCCCACATTTACTACATTTCATATACCTTAACGCTCCTGATAATTTTTATAATATTTATCTTCGTAATCTTTTCCTGCTTTGTAATCATAATAACCATCAGGGTAAAGTGATATCATAAAGGAGTCTATTTCTTCCTGTTTAATTCCTGCTTTATTTTCCAGAAAATCATATGCCGATTCGACCCATCCGTCTACAATCTTTTTTTCATCGTCACTGCATGCAAGATAATATCTGCCCATATAGTCTGATTTAATATTTTTTGAAAAATAAACCAAATCCAGCGACCTTCTGAAACCAGAATCAAATTCATATTCGCTCAGCATATCATTTTTATTATATATATCATTCACACGCCTGTAGTAACTGCCATACAATGTTATAAACGAATAATGATTCCATTTCCGGATAACACTGCTGTTCCCCTTATAACCATCTACCAATTCACTTACAGTATTGTAATCAGCTTTTGCATAAGCTTCATCCAGCTTAGAAACATTATTGTTATACCACTCAATTGACTGGTGAATCTTTTTTCGCTCTGCCGAAGAATTATTATCAGCCCGGTACCTCATAAATCCCCAAAAAATCCCAATTAAAACAGCTGCCGCAATACATATAATTATGATTGCGGCACTCTTTAATACACTTGAAAAAACATATTTATTAGCCTCATCATCCAGATTATCCATCTGCGAATTCATCTTATAAAGATTATTCATATATTCAGCTTCTGAAGCAGCATACTGCATAGCATTACAATATGGACATGATGTGGCTTTATCATCAATTTCAGCCCCACAATTTCTACATACCATCATATACGGTCTCCTCATATTTCATATTAAAACCTAAAAATAATTGTATCATATATAACCGATATAAAAAAGGGGAACATTTTCATTTGTTAGTATTAATCATTTACTGTTTCTATCTTTGTAACTTTAAAATCAATAAATTCTATTGCATTTCTGATTTTGTCATCTGAAATTTCAGTGCTGTACTCAACAACTGCCATTTTCTTTTTAAGGAAGACATGACATGCAACACCATCATATTTATTTATCGCGTTCTCTATACTGTTCTTACAATTGTTGCAATGCATTCCCTCAATATAAACATGCTTTTCGCCTATCTTTGGCTCAGTAAGCTTCTTATCCTGTGATGGTACACTGTCCGAACCGCCGCCACAGCATCCACCTTCACCCTTGAAATGTTTCTTTGACGAAATCACTGCTGCAGCAACAATAACAATTAAAACTGCTATTATAATAATAGTACCCATATTTTCCTCATTTCTACGGACATGGTATCATATATCCGGTTAGTATATTCTAACCCGAATAATATCACTAAAACTCCTCAAATACAAGCGGCTTTTTCACATATTTTTCTATATCAATCCCATCTGGATTTTTAAGCATGCCTTTTAAGCCGTCAAGCTGACTGCTGTCTGATTCTTTTATAAGCTTTACAAGCCCCTGTGTTATAAGCATTGCTCCATATTTATTAAAATGAGTATTTTCTGATACTGTTTCTTTCTTCTGCATTTCACTGTTAAAATCGTCAGGCCATATACCTTTATTACAACCCTTTTTTATAGAAGTTATCCAATGAATTTTTTCTTTTCCGATTTGTTTATAAAGTCCGCATGAATATGCAAATAAATCAATCACCGGAACTTTTGCCTCTTCTCCTAACTGCTTCATTGCTCTTATATACGCGAAATTATTGCCGCCATGAAGCCCTGCTCCGTCTTTTATATTGCCATTTGCATCATATACTGTTCTTGCAGGAGCTGTCACAAATACAGGAACTGCACCTTTTTCTCTTGCCATATCGACAAATTGTTTTAAAAACCAAAGATACGTTCCCTTTGAACCGTCTGCTGAATATGGATAATATGTATCATGCGGATAGCTTTCAAGAATTTTGTATACACTATCTAAAACAGCCTGCTTATCCTTAACATTTTCATCTTTTCTTAATGCATCAATATATTCAGGCGGTATATAATCCTTGGGCATGGCCTCACCCGGTATAATAGGAAATCGTCCGTCACTGTCAGGCTCTCCGAGTGGTGTCAGCCTGTTAAACATTGTCTTATATTCTTTACTTGCATCATCATTGTGACAGAACTCTATTAACAAATAATCACCTGCACTGATATTTTTTTCAATATTGTCAAATCTGCCCTCGTTAATAAAAAGCCTTGAACTTCTGCCACCTTTTGCATCGTTTACAACTTCAACACCATCTTTTATAAAAAAAGGCAGAAACTGTCCCCAGCCTGCAATAAATTCTTCTTTTTCGTAATTCTGGACTATCGAGTCGCCCGCAAGATATATCTTCATGTTATTTTTACTCCTATAATTAATATACCGGTCGCCTTATATATTTTATATAAGCTTCATCAACTTACAATTCTTAATTCCGACTTTCCAGAAATTTTCAAGCGGTTCATTCTTAATCTGGCATACTATGCTTGAATTCATGGCACCATGGCCTACTATAAGCACATCTTTGCCATCTTCAAGCTGCGGTCTTACAGCCTGCTCCAGAAATTCGCCTGTTCTTGCAAACAATTGCTCAAAACTTTCTCCATTTTCAACCGGAATATAATTTACCGGGTCTTTAAATAATACATTTATAGGACAATCCGGTATTTCAAATGAATTTTCTATTCCTTCATATGTTCCAAAACACATTTCCATAATTCTGTCATCATATATAATCGGAATATTTCTGGCGGAAAGAAATATCTGTGCCGTCTCTTTTGCACGTATCAGAGGAGAGCAGAAACATATATCAAAATGTATATCTTTATATTCTTCTGCCGCCGCAGCTGCCATTTTACGTCCTTCATCATTCAATGGTATATCTGTCCGCCCCTGTATTTTATGTTTTTCATTCCAATCTGTCTTTCCGTGCCTCATAATATAAAGACTTCCGTGTTTTTCATTTGCCAGTGTCATACAAAGCCATTCCTTTATAAAATATGTTAAAACTATTAAGTTCCAAATTTATCTGAGTATTAAAAGTACAAGTATGCCAAGTACAATTCTGTACCAGCCAAATACTTTGAAATCATGCTTCTTGATATATGACATAAGAAACTTAATTACAAATACCGAAACAATAAATGCAACCAGTGTACCGATAACCAGAATAACAAACTCGCTTCCAGTCATTGCAACGCCTGCTGCAATATATTTAATTACTTTAAGAAGACTGGCACCGAACATTACAGGTACAGCAAGGAAAAAAGTAAATTCTGCTGCTGTTGCCCTGGAAACACCGATAAGTAATGCACCAATGATTGTTGCACCTGAACGAGATGTTCCCGGAAATACTGCTGCAAGAACCTGAAATAAACCAATTATCACAGCGGCTTTGTAAGTAATCTGTCCGATATTTCTTATTGAAGGCTTTTTGCCTTTCATTATTGTTTCAACAACTATAAATAAAACACCTACAACTATAAGTGCAATTGCAACCGGTACTGGATGATAAAAAAGTTCATCAATCTTGTCATCAAAAAGCACACCTATTATTGCCGCCGGAATTACTGCAACAATAATTTTGAGCCACATACTAAGTGCACCATCTTTCCATGCCGGTTTCTCATTTTTCACATGAAATGGCCACAGCTTATTCCAGAAAAGAACAACAACCGCCATAATAGCACCAAGCTGAATTACAACTTCAAACATTTTATAAAAATCAGCCGAAACATTAAGGTGAACAAACTGGTCTACAAGAATCATATGGCCTGTACTGCTTATAGGAAGCCACTCTGTTATACCTTCAACAATTCCGAAAAGAACTGCCTTTAAAATTTCAATTAACATAAATCCTCATTTCTTTGACATACAATGTCTCTTTTATTATTTAATTAATTTTAACGTGCCGCAAAATATTCCTGAGAATTAATGCGTAAGCCTTCTGATGCCTGTTCCCATTCTTCATCAGTAAAATCTTTAATATCCGCAATAGTTCTGTGGACATAATTGCCGTCAGAACAGAGCTGGCGTGCTTTTACCGTGTCACATTCCATAATATGGAACATATTTCTTATTCTGGTTTTTATGCTGTCATCATAGATAGGAGCCGCTATTTCAACACGTCTCTCCATATTTCTTGTCATAAAATCAGCTGACGAAATGTAAATATTATCCCTGTCAGGTGTTCCGAATATATATACTCTTGAATGTTCCAGATACCTTCCTACTATACTTATAACTGAAATATTCTCTGTATGTCCTTTAACACCCGGAATAAGACAACATATACCTCTTACTATCATTTCAACTCTTACACCTGCTCTTGAACACTCGATTAATTTATCAATAATCTCTTTATCTGTCAATGAATTAATCTTTGCTCCCACATATGCTTTACCGCCGTTTCTGGCAATTTCAATCTCTTTATCCATATAATTAAGGATTTTGCTCTTCATGCATTTTGGTGCAACTAAAAGATAATTAGTCTCATCAACAAACTCTCCCATGCAGAGCCTTGTAAATACATATGCAGCTTCCATTCCTATCTGCTTATTTGCCGTAATAATTGAAAGGTCCGTATATAATTTTGATGTCTTTTCGTTATAATTGCCTGTTCCAATCTGTGTTACATATTTTATCTGTCCTTCTTCGCGGTATGTTATAAGACAGAGTTTAGAATGTACTTTTGTATAATCCAGTCCATAGATAATTCTGCAGCCTGCATCTTCAAGTCTTCTCGACCATTCAATATTATTTTCTTCATCAAATCTTGCTCTCAATTCAACAAGAACAACAACTTCCTTACCGTTTTCTGCTGCACTTATAAGAGATTCTACAATCTGTGAATTTTTCGCAACACGATAAAGTGTCATCTTTATTGAAACAACTTTTTCGTCTTCTCCGGCTTCCTGTAACATCCTTATAAATGGCTGCATTGACTCATATGGATAACTTATAAATCTGTCTGCCTCTTCAACCTGCGAAATAACCGACTTACCTGATACATACCATGATGGATTTTTCTGAATATGTCTCTCATAAAAAAGATTCTTATTATTTCTCAATGCATCCTGAAGTCCAAACACAAATGACAATTCAAGCGGAGATTCTGAATAATATATCTGCTCATGATTAAGATTAAGCTCTTTACACAGATTATGTATGATTTTCTCATCAAGTACACGCGAATATTCCATTTTTACAGGACAAAGCTTTTTTCTCTGGCGGATAAGCTTCTCCATCATATCACGGTAATCTGTATCTTCATCATCAACAGCTTCATCAACATCAATATCTGCATTCCTTATTATTCTTATTAAAGACTTGCTCTTAATCTGATATTTTTCAAATATTATCGGCATAAAATGAAGAATGAGCTCTTCTACAAGCATATATTTATTTCTTTCAGACGGAATTGAAATAAGTCTTTTTAAAATTCCGTTACTGCATGGAACAAGCCCCACTTTTTCGTTACTTTTTGAACCAAGAAGAGCCACCGCATATATTTCCTTATTCTTAATAAACGGGAACGGCTGTTTTTTTCCGACAACCTGCGGTGATAATATAGGCATAATCTGCTCTTTGAAATAATTTTCAAGATAAACGGCGTCATCATATTCAATGTCACTAAAATTTAAAAGTTCAACGCCATATTCTTTTAATTCATCCATAAGATGACGATACGTATGATCTTTTTTTCTTGTCAGGTCTCTTGCTGCCTTAAAAATATGACTGAGCTGCTCCCCAGCTGTCATATTTGTCTTACTCTCACGTTTTGTCTCTGAAAAAAGCATCTGGTCATGTAATGAACCTACACGCACCATAAAAAATTCGTCCAGATTACTCTGGAAAATAGATGCAAATGATAATCTTTCACAGAGCGGGACATCCTTATCACTCGCTTCATCGAGAACACGCTCATTAAATTTGAGCCATGAAAGTTCACGATTTTCATAGCAAGGTGTCTTCTCCCTGTACTTTGGAATCTCCTCTTTTTTATTTTTCGCTATATTACCACCCATATCTTAATACTCCCTATCTCAATATTTATCATTCCCCAAGACATATTCCCAGCTGTCTTGCCTGTGTTATTAACTCATTGCCGGGGTCAACCATTTTGGTCTTTCCGGCGACATCGCAAAGTGATATTTTTACTATTTTATTATCCTTTACACCTACCATATAACCATATTCATGATTTAAAATAAGTTCTGCTGCCCTGACACCAAGTCTTGTTGCAAGAACACGGTCATATGCAACCGGCTGTCCGCCTCTCTGTACATGACCCGGAACCGTAACTCTTACTTCCTGACCTGTCTTTTCTTCAATAGCGGCACCTATTCTGTATGCTGTACTTGCATAATTTTCCTGTTTTCTTAACAACTTTAACTCTTTCTTGCTCATTGCAGCTTCTTCTTTAGATATTGCTCCTTCTGCGGCTGCAATAATCGTAAATCTCTTACCGCTTGCAGTACGTTTTGCAATTGCCTGTGATATTGCCTCAATTGAATAAGGTATCTCAGGAATAAGAATTATATCTGCACCACCGGCTATACCTGCATGAAGTGTAAGCCAGCCTGTTTTGTGTCCCATAAGTTCAACAATAAAAACTCTGCTGTGTGATGCTGCTGTTGTATGTATACAATCAATCGCATTTGTTGCTATATCGACAGCTGACTGGAATCCAAAGCTTATCTCAGTCTCAGCAAGATCATTATCAATTGTCTTTGGAAGAGTAAGAACATTCAGTCCTTTTTCTCTTAAAAGATTAGCAGTCTTATGTGAACCATTGCCACCAAGAACAACCAGACAGTCAAGATACAATTTTTTATATGTATCAATCATTCTCTCTATTTTATCAGAACCATCCTCAAGCGGAACACCGATATATTTAAAAGGCATTCTTGAACTTCCAAGGATTGTTCCGCCAATGTTTAAAATTCCTGAAAAATCATCATTTTTTAACAACCTGTATTCACCATAAATAAGACCTTTATAACCATCCGTAAATCCATATATCTCAACTTCACTACACTGGTTAAAAAGACTCTTTGCAACGCCTCTCATAGCCGCATTAAGTGCCTGGCAATCCCCTCCGCTGGTAAGCATTCCTACTCTCAACATAATCATTCCGCCTTTCCTGATATTTGCGGTAGTACATTCTTTTAATCGTACTGTAATTATTTTATTAAATGAATGTAAAATCCACTATCATATTTATGTAAAATTCATGTAAAATATTTTTACATTTTATGTCACAAAAAACATTAGTTTTTTCCGTCTATAAATAAAACTCCAAGCGTTCCCGGTCCACAGTGTGATGAAATAACACCACCTGCACGCGTTTCAATAATCTCATCAAACCTGTTAAGACTTTTCAGATACTCTTTCACATTGTCAACGATTTCTTTATCACACCCTGAATGTGTAATAAATACTCTGTCTTTTTTGGCTGCCATTAAATCTGCCTCCATATCTTTTACATAATCCATAACAACTTTGCTGATTTTTCCGCGGTATTTTTTTCCGGGACTCATCTTTCCTTGTGCTACTCCGATTCTCGGATGAAGCTTCAACACACCACCTGCCATTGCTGCAAGTCCGCTACACCTTCCACCCCTGTAGAGATATACAAGAGTATCAACCACAAAGCTTGCTCTTACTTTCGGTTTTATCTGTTCTATATATGATACAATCTCATCTGCATTCTTTCCATGCTGTGCCATAATTGCTGCTTCCACAACCTGATGTCCTATTCCTGTTGAAAGATTTGCTGAATCAATTACTTTTATTTTATCCTCTGCATTAAGCTCCTGTGCTGCAAGTCTCATAACATTTGCCGAAGTTGACATATCTTCTGATATTGCAAATGCAACTATATCATATCCTTTTTCAATACATGGTTTAAAAGTTTCAATAACACTTTCCATTGATGGTGCAGAAGTTTTTGGTGTTGTCTTGTTGGCATCAGACCATGCAAAAATCTCATCCGGCGTAATATTAACTCCGTCTTCATATTCATTATCACCCATTAAGACATGCAGCGGCACAATATCAATATTGTATCTGTCCACAATTTCTTTTGATAAATCACATGTGCTGTCCGATATAATCTTTACCATACCTATTCTCCTCTTTTTGCAAGCTTTATTAATAATTCCGTTATTTTTTCCATTGATTGTATACAACAATACTCATACCTTCCATGATAGTTGTGTCCACCCGTGCATATATTCGGGCAAGGCACTCCCATGTATGAAAGTCTTGCACCATCAGTACCGCCTCTTATTGGATTGATTTTTGGCACAATTCCAAGCTCTTCCATTGCATTCTTTGCATCTTCAATAAGAAACATTGCATCCTCAAGCTTTTCTTTCATATTATAATATTGGTCTTTTATCACATATGATGCTGTACCTTCACCATATTCCATATTGATTGACTCTGCTGCTTTTTTTATAATATCTTTTTTCTTTTCAAATAAATCCCTGTCATGGTCACGCAGAATATATTTTAAAACTGCATGTTCAACGCTCCCCTGCATATCAGTAAGATGATAAAATCCCTCATAGCCGCTTGTATATTCCGGTCTTTCATTTTCAGGAATCTGTGCATCAAATTCTATTGCAAGACGTGATGCGTTGACCATCTTGTCTTTTGCCTCACCCGGATGCACACTCTGTCCAGTAAGTTCAATTACAGCCGATGCAGCATTAAAATTTTCATATTCGAGTTCACCAATTCCGCCTCCGTCTACTGTATAAGCATATTTTGCACCGAAACGCTTAACGTCAAAGTGGTCCATTCCTCCGCCGACTTCCTCATCAGGTGTAAATGCTATATATATGTCAGGGTGCTTAATCTGCGGATTATCAAGAAAATATTCCGCCATTGCCATAATCTCTGCAACGCCTGCTTTATCATCTGCTCCAAGAAGTGTTTTACCATCAGTTGTAACCAAATCTTTTCCAATATAATCTTTTAATTCCGGAAAAACTGCCGGCGAAAGTACATATTTTCTGTCATTTTCTTCACCTAAGAAAATATCTTTGCCATCATAATTTTTTACAATCTTTGGATTAACGCCTTCACCGCTCACCTCAGGAGAAGTATCCATATGAGAAATAAATCCTATACCTGTAGTTTCTGGCACGCATGTACTGTCTGCATTGCCTGTATAATTTGTTTTCTCTGTATTTGCGGGTATTTTTGCATATACATAACAATATTTTTCATCAAAATAAACATCAGATACTCCCATATTTTTGAGTTCTTCTACAAGCATTCCCGCCAGATTGAACTGTTTTTTTGTACTTGGAAATGTCTCTGATAACTCATCAGACTGTGTATCAACTTTTACATATCTTAAAAACTTTTCTGTCACACTTTCCATAACTGCTCTCCTTTTCCAAACAGATTATATTGCATAATCACTTTTATTGTTCCACGGATTAGTATGTATCATTCATTATAACTTCGCCTGTATTAGGATTAACAGTAATTCCATTGACTTCAAGATGTTCATCAATCTGTATTACAAGGCATTGACGGCCTTCAATCATCATTGTTTCCACTAAATCTGTTCTCTCAGGATTAACTTTAATTACAACATCAGGTGTTTTTACTTCAAATTTACGTGTCTCGGCAACATTTGCTGCAAGAAGCTTTCCGTTTTCTCCTGCTGTCTGTTCAAAGTGTTCTTCAAAAGTTTCAAGCTTTTCATCGCTTACACCGCTCTTTTCAAGAAGCTGTCTCGCACTTGTCTTATCAAGCACAGCCGGCTCAGGATTTCCTTTATTTTCTGCTATCATTTCATTGAGATTTTCATGAATATTTTTAACAGTCTCATAATCGCAGTCTTCGCCCAGTGTCTCTGTCACAAGTGTCTGGAATGTCTCTTTCTGGTCTCCGGCAGGAAGCGGAATTTCACAACCTAAAACTGTCTCCAAAAACATCTGCGGAAAATCATTTGCATTTTTTGTATAAAATAAAAGTTTATCCCCATCCTCGCTTCTGTCATTAAACGCAGGAAAAAGAAAGCCAATATCAGGTACATCGACCATATGGAACTGCTCCTGATTATGAAATTCATGGCTTTCTTCAACATATCCAAGTCCAGGCTTTGAAAGTGTTACCGGACAGATGCTGCAAAGTATATAATTATATACTTCATCAGATGCATCTTCCATATCAATTCCGTCACTTGTTTTTCCCGGAATATCATATACCTGATGTATTAAAAGTATAAGATAGTTACCCGGATAATAATAATTCTTTATTACCTTGTCATAAAATTCATCAAGCACAGATTCATCTTTTAATTCACTGTCACGCACCTTATAAAGTGCATCCCTTATTCCCCCATCAGCGTATGAATCCATTGTAAACTGCATATCCAAGAGATTCTTACCCGGTGTTCCTGACAGTGTTTTCTTGAAAATATCAAAATACTTATGCTTTTCTTCTTCGGGAAGATTCAAAAATATTTCGTTAATTTTTGTAACTTTATTTTTTTCTCCGTCAACATAACATCCGCTCATTCTTGCAATTGCACAGTCTTCAAGTGTATACTGTGATTTTATTTCATTTATTTCTTTTCTTGTCATCTTTAATCTCCATATTATTCAGGTTCAAAATGCAGTCACTGCCAAAATGCTTTGTATCATATACATTTTTACAATCACGACATAATATTTATTAAATTATAACTTTTTTAAGGAGATTAAGCAATAATATTAAGCTGCTCTAATTTAATCTTTCTTTTATTTTAAGTGCTGAAGGTGTAACTGCAAGTCCGCCCTCGCCCGTCTCTTTAAGGCATGCCGGAAGTTCATTTCCTATCCGTCTCATACTGTCTATAACTTCGTCAGGAGTAATTGCACTTCTTATTCCTGCCATTGCCATCTGTGCCGAAGAAATGGCGTTTACAGCACCGGCGGAGTTTCTCTTAATACACGGAACTTCAACAAGACCGCAGACAGGATCACATGTCAGACCGAGCATGTTTTTTAATGCAAATGCCATCGCATTTGAAATACACTCTGCATCGCCTCCCTCAAGATATGCAAGTCCTGCCGCTGCCATTGCACTCGCAGAACCGATTTCAGCCTGACATCCACCGGATGCTCCCGCTATGCTCGCATTTTCTGCTATGACTGCTCCAACCCCTGCCGACACAAACATTGCTTTTACAATTTTATCTTCAGGCACATTAAAACATTCCTCATAGGCAAGAAAAACAGCCGGTATTACGCCGCATGAGCCTGCTGTAGGTGCTGCAACTATCCTTTTCATACACGCATTAGATTCACCCATTTTTATCGCTTTTTCCATAGCAAGTCCCATAAACGGACCGCAAAGATTTTTTCCATCTTTATTATATTTTCTCATCTTTTCACCATCGCCGCCAGAAAGACCGCTCGGTGACTTCAGTGTCTTATCATACTCGGCATCAGCTCTCTTCATTGCCCTGTACATATCACGCATTGCCGCAAATGAAGCATCCTCCGCAGCCATCCTCTCAGATGCATCTGCACGTAGTATCACCTGCCAGAATGACATATTATTTTCATTGCATAAATTCACTATATCTTCAATCGAATGATAACTAATCATATTAATCCTCCAGACTAAGGTATGTTACCTTGACTACTCCCTCTGCTTTCTCAAGCCATTTTATGCCTTCCTGTGGTACTTCCTGGTCACACTCGACAACCATAACAGCTTCTCCACCCCTGTTTGAACGGTAAAGCTGCATTGCTGCAATATTGACTGACTTATGTGCAAGCATTGATGTTACTTCGCTTACATGTCCAGGCTGATCTATGTTATGAACAACAAGTGTCGGATAATCTCCCGAAAAGTTTGTATCAATTCCATCAATTTTTGCAATATTGATTCTTGAACCTCCTATAGATTCACCTACTACTTCAAGTTTTCTTCCTGTAACTCCCGTAAGTCGAAGCTGTGCCGTGTTAGGATGTGCTTCTTTTAAATCTGATACGCCAAACGTCACTTGCATGCCACGTTCCTTTGCAATATTCAAACTGTCAGGAATTCTGTTATCATCAGGTTTCATTCCCATAAGTCCTGCCACAAGTGCCATATTTGTTCCATGTCCTTTTCCTGTTGCAAGAAATGAACCATACAGAAGAATCTCTGCCTCTGCAATCTCCTCTCCCATAAGTTTTCTAGCTATATACCCGATTTTTACAGCCCCTGCGGTATGCGAGCTTGATGGACCTACCATTACCGGCCCTATAATATCAAAAATGTTCATATCTTTGCCTCATTTCTTCATAACACTTAATAACAAAAGAAACAAAGGCACCCATACCCACAGATACAAGCACCTTTGCTTCATAAAATAAACTTCCTAGGGCTATTATAATTATTCTGCCCATTAGTGTCAATTATATTCTGTTATTTTTTTACACATGTTTAACATGCAGGATTTCATGTGATTTATGCGATAAAGGCTTTTCAAAATACTCTTCATAGCACTTTATAACTGACGGATTTTCGTGTGAAAATCTGATATTATTATGCTTATCAAGTCCATAGAGAACATTTCTTCTTTCCTCTACCATTGATGCATCATCTTTAAATGGTTGTCCTCCACCATTGATACATCCGCCCGGACATGACATAATTTCTACAAAATCATAATGGACTTCTCCTTTTTTGATTGCATTCATAAGGCGTCTTGTATTTCCAAGTCCGCTTGCCACAGCAACTTTAATATCTGTTCCATCAAGATCAAATTCAGCTTCTTTCCATCCATCAAGTCCTCTTACAGCCTTAAATGCATCCGGTTCAGGATTTTTCTTCGTCACAAGATAATATGCACTTCTTAAAGCTGCTTCCATAACACCACCTGTTGCACCGAAGATAACACCTGCACCTGTGCTTTCGCCAAGCGGATTATCGAATTCATCTTCTTCAAGTTCATCTGTCTTAATGAAAAATGCCTTGAATAATCTCTCAACTTCTCTTGTTGTAAGGACAGCATCAACATCTTTTGCACCATCCCATGTGTACTCATCTTTCTTTGCAAGACAAGGCATGATCGAAACGCAGAAAATCTTTTCAGGGTCTACTCCAAGCTTCTGTGCATAATATGACTTTGTAATTGCACCAAACATCTGCTGAGGTGATTTTGCTGAAGAAAGTCTGTCTGCCATATCAGGATACTGGCTCTTGATAAACTTTACCCAGCCCGGACAACATGATGTAAACATCGGAAGCCCTGACTCCTTTATTTCAGGAAGTCTTTCAAGAAATTCGCTTCCCTCTTCCATAATTGTCATATCTGCCGCAAATGTCGTATCAAATATGTAATCAAAACCTATTTTTCTCAAACCGCCAACAAGTCTCTTTGCTGTTGCAAATTCCTTTGACAGTCCGAAGCTTTCACCCCATGCTGTTCTTACAGCAGGTGCTACCTGAACAACTGTGATAACTTCATCATCTTCAACAGCATCAAGAACCATGCCTACGTCATCACGTTCTCTTAATGCACCTACAGGACAATTTACCACGCACTGTCCACAAAGTGTACATGCTGTCTCCCTGATATTCTGGTTGCCACGCACATTTACAGTTGTTCTTGAACCTGTATTAACTACATCCCATATATGCATTTCCTGAATATTGTCACAAATCTGCACACATCTCATACATTTTATACATTTCTGTGCATTACGGATAAGTGGAAATGTCATATCCCAGTTATCCTTTTCAAGAATAGAATCATATGGCATCTCTGAAATATTTAATTCATTTGCAAGTGACTGAAGTGTACAATTACCACTTCTTACACATGTACCACATTTATAATCATGCTGTGAAAGTATAAGTTTTACATTAGTTTTTCTTGTTGTACGAACCTTACGTGAGTTAGTATATACAACCATTCCTTCTTCTACAAAGTTATTACATGCAGTAACACAGCGTTCTGTTCCTTCAACCTCAACAACACACACTCTGCACGCACCGATTTCATTTATCTCTTTAAGGTAACATAATGTAGGTATTGTCTCACCGATACTCTTTGCCGCATCAAGAATAGTGGTTCCTTCTTTTACTGATACTTTTGTACCATTTATTGTTAAATTTACCATTGTTCTTCTCTTCCTCCTCTAAATGAGCCAAAACCAAAATGGTCGCATCTTAAACATCTTCCTGACTCCTGACATGCTTCCTCACATGAGAAACCATACTCAATAGGCTCAAAGTCTTTCTTACGGTCTGCGGCATCACGCACTGCTACCTCAACCCTGCCACAAGGAATCTTGTCCTCATAACCTGCATATGGAATTTCCACATCACATGTAATTTCGTGATGAAATCCAAGATAATCATCAATATTGGCTGCTGCTACCTTACCGGCTGCAATAGCTCTTATTACTGTCGCCGGACCTGTAACACAGTCACCTCCAGCAAATATACCCTTATGTTCTTTGATTTCGCTTGTTGCAAGTGCTTCAATAGTTCCTCGCTTAACTGTAACACCATGTTCCTCAAAATATCTTGTCTCGATACCCTGTCCGATTGCCACAACAATCAAATCGCAAGGTATAAGAACCTCATCTTTTGCGGCTGTCTTAGGTGATGGTCTTCCACCCTTGATTTTACTTATCATCTGCGGCTGTACCCAGAGACCTACAACCTTGTCATTTTTATCTTTTTCAATTCTCACAGGTGACATAAGTTCGAGAATATCGCATCCTTCTGCCTCTGCTCCTGCAACCTCTTCTTCAAGTGCAGTCATATCTTCTTTACGTCTTCTGTATACAATACTGACTTTTTCTGCACCAAGCCTTACTGATGAACGTGCAACGTCCATTGCAACATTACCTCCGCCGATTACTACAACTTTCTTTCCTGTATAATCAGGTATTTCATCATCACCAATCGCACGAAGCATCTCAACTGCCGATGTCACGCCGATTTTTGCATCTTCACCATCAATACCGATTTTCTTATCGGCATGGGCACCTATTGAAATATAAATTGCATCATATTCTTTATTAATGTCTTCAAGAGTAATATCTGTTCCTACACTTATATTTTTCTTAACCTCTATCCCTGTAGAAAGTATCGCATTAATATCCTCATCAAGTTTTGTTCTTGGAAGTCTGTAGTTCGGAATTCCGTATCTTAACATACCACCAAGCTGTTTTCTCTGTTCAAAAATAGTAACCTTATGGCCCATAAGTGACAGATAATAAGCCGCACTAAGTCCACCTGGACCTCCACCGATAATGGCAACTTTCTTTCCTGTCGGCTCACCACATTCAGGAACATCAACAACGCCTGCATTATCAACTGCCATTTTCTTTAATCCACGAATATTAACAGGTGCATCTATAAGTGTTCTCTTACATCTGTTTTCACATGGATGTTCACATATATATGCACATGTAACAGGAAGCGGATTATCTCTTCTGATAAGACGCACTGCATCTGCATATCTTTTGTCATGCACAAGTGCAATATATCCCGGTATATCAACTCCGGCAGGACATGATTTAACACATGCAACAGGCTGGCTGCTGTTACATGAACAAAATCCTCTTTCGATGTGTGAACGGAAATCGTCCTCGCATCCATCTATACATTTTAAAACAAGCTTAGCTGCTTCATATCCGATTGCACAGTCAGCAGACAGATAAATTCCTTCCGCTGTAAGTCTTATAACATCAAGTGTCTCATCTGTTGCATTTCCATCAAGAACATCATCAAAAAGTCTTGCAAGCTGTCTCAGACCTACCCTGCACGGAACACATTTACCACATGACTGTGCCAGACACATTTTTATAAATGATCTTGTAAGGTCAATAGTACACAATCCCGGAGGACTGGCAACTATCCTTCTCTCCAAATCCTGATACAAAGACTCCATTGTAACCTGAGCCTTGTCTTTTGTTATAATCGTTAATCTGCTCAATTTTTACTCCATTCCCGCGTAACCCTTACGCACATTAATTAACCTTATACACTCTATCATAATTATTTCAATCTGTCACAAAAAATTTATTAATTAAATTTTTAACAAACCTGATATAAAAATAACACTCTTTTCCGGCTACATTCCGGGCATAAAAAATGCCGGTCACTTTTAACTTAACCGGCATTCCCATATTGACTTTTACAGTCTCACATAAACTTATATATAAATTACATTTCTCTTAACATACCGCTCTTTTTAAGAACAGGTCTTAAAATAAGATAAATAACTGATGCAAATATTACAGCTATCACTGCATTAACAGAAGTTGTCAACGCACCGATTTTTGCAAGTGCCTTAGATAAATCCTGTGGAACTCCAAGAATATATGTCTTGTAAAAATATCCAACAATTGGATCTGCAAATATATTAAATACCATTCCTGCCGCACTTGATACGATTGTTGCCATAGTTACATATTTTGCTGAATGTTCTTTTGAAAGTTTAAAGCCTTTGTGTGCAACAAGACCTACAATAAGACCGATACAAAGTTTAAGAACAAATGTCTTAGGTGCACTTGTAACGTATGATGTTGTCAAATCACTGATTGTCATTCCGACTGCTCCAGCAAGCCCTCCCCATGGACCGCCAACAAGAAGAGCTGCAAGCACACAGAAAGTATTACCAAAATGGAACATTGTCTTTTCTGTTCCAACAGGAATATCAATCTTTATAAATGTTGCTCCGACATAACATAATGCTGCACATAAAGCTGCCTGTGCAAGGACCTTTACATAATCCTTTGATTTTTCCATAATGATTCTCCCTTTTCTATTTCTATTTTTTTGAGGAATTATTATCTTCTGAATTCCTTTCCACGAAGATTACTCTATATCTGATATTATTTATAGTGTCAAACTACATTTATTTTATATGGTCAGTTTGGTAATACTTGTAAATTTTATGTAAAAAGTGTATAGTAAAGTTACTTTGCTTTTTAAAATAGACTTTAGAACGTCCGCTACAATTGCATTTTCATAAAAAGGAGAAAAAATATGGATAATAATAAAGATTTCCTCGGCACACAGCCTATAGGCAGACTTTTATTAAAGCTCGCTCTTCCTACTGTTGCCGCCCAGCTTATCAACATGCTTTATAACATAGTTGACCGAATGTATATCGGACATATAAAAGATGTTGGTGCTCTTGCCCTTACCGGAGTCGGTGTGTGTATGCCGCTTATTATGATAATATCGGCATTTGCGGCACTTGTCGGAAATGGTGGTGCCCCTCGTGCATCTATTTACATGGGAAAGAAAGACACAGATACCGCTCAGAAAATTCTCGGTAACTGCTTTTCTCTTCAGATTATACTATCAATAATTCTTACAATTATTCTACTTATAGGAAATAAAACTTTCCTGCTCGCATTTGGTGCAAGTGAAAATACAATTTCCTACGCTGTCAATTATATGAACATTTATGCCCTCGGAACTATATTTGTACAGCTTACACTTGGCATGAATGCATTTATAACGGCACAGGGATTTGCAAAAACCGGCATGTTATCTGTCTTAATTGGTGCCGTTGCAAATATAGTTCTTGACCCTGTATTTATATTTGGAATGAATATGGGTGTCCGTGGTGCCGCACTCGCAACAATTATTTCACAGACTTTGTCATGTATATGGGTTTTAAGCTTTTTATTTGGCAAAAAGACTTTCCTTAAAATAAAGCCGGAAAATCTGAGACTGCATGCAAAGATTATTCTTCCTTGCGTTGCTCTTGGTTCTTCACTTTTTATCATGCAGGCAAGCGAAAGTATTATATCAGTATGTTTTAATTCATCACTCTTAAAATACGGCGGAGATATTGCCGTTGGTGCCATGACAATCCTTACAAGTGTAATGCAGTTCGCAATGCTTCCGCTTCAGGGACTTGGTCAGGGAGCTCAGCCTATTATGAGTTATAATTACGGTGCCAAAAATAATGACCGTGTACGTAAAACTTTCCGGCTGCTCTTAAAGGTAAGTTTTGGCTATTCTATAGTTTTATGGGCAATCGTTATGCTGTTACCACAGATGTTTGCGATGATGTTCACATCTGATAACGATCTTTTAAGTTTTACATCACAGGCTTTAAGAATATACATGGCTTCAATGTTTATGTTCGGAATTCAGATTGCATGCCAGATGGCATTTAATGCTCTTGGCAAAGCAAAAGATTCAATTATTGTTGCTGTTATGCGAAAATTTATACTGCTTATTCCGCTTATATATATTATGCCTGCAATTTTTAAGGCAAATCAGACCAATGCAGTATACATGGCTGAACCTGTTGCGGATTTTATAGCTGTCTGCTTCACAGCAATCCTGTTTGCATTTGAATTCAAAAAAGCTATGAAAGAAAATAAATAAGCATGTTGCATAGGCAGGCATTTTATCCTATAAGTCAACATCAATCTGGGATATATCAGAAAATCCTGCCCACCAATCATCACCGGTGAGCAGGATTTTTTTAATTTTTAAAAAGATTTTCAAGCGACTCGCCTGCTGACTTTATTCCGTCTTCAAGTGTATGAGCCATGTTTTTTGCTTTTTTATCAAGTTCTTTTTCCTTTGCAAATGCTGCCGCTTTATCTGCTGCATTATTGGCAGCATCCACAGCTTTACCAACGCCTTTAAGGACTTTTTCCTTATTAATCATTGTCATGAATGTCACACTCCTTCTTACTCTATTGTGCAAACTGGCTTTCATAAAGTTTCTTATAAAATCCATTCTTAGCAAGTAATTCTTCATGATTACCCTGTTCAATAATATGACCGTCTTTCATTACCAGAATCACGTCTGCTGACTGGATTGTAGAAAGTCTGTGTGCAACAATAAAACTTGTTCTTCCTTCCATAAGCTTATTAAATGCATTCTGTATCTTGATTTCAGTTCTCGTATCAATAGACGATGTCGCCTCATCAAGAATAAGCATAGGTGGATGACAAAGCATAACTCTTGTTATACACAAAAGCTGTTTCTGTCCCTGTGAAAGGCTGCCGCCATCTTCACCTATTACTGTATCATAACCATTTGGAAGTCGTTTTATGAATCCGTGTGAATGAGCTGCCTTTGCTGCTTCGATTATTTCTTCATCTGTTGCATCAGGCCTACCCATTATAATATTTTCACGGATTGTACCACTTTTAAGCCACGTATCCTGCAGAACCATTCCATAGCCCGCCCTGAGTGAACGTCTTGTAAGCTCCCTTATATCAACACCCGACACATCTATTGAGCCGCTGTTTACATCATAAAATCTCATAAGGAGGTTGATAATTGTTGTTTTACCACATCCTGTAGGTCCTACAATGGCAATTTTCTGACCTTTTTTTACATGAAGATTAAAATCTTCAATAAGCTTTTTATCAGGAACATATGAAAATTCTACATCATTTAAATCAACTCGTCCGTCAACATTTTCAAGATTAACCGCATTACTGATCTCTGCAGCTTCCGGCTCTTCCTCTATAAGTTCAAATACTCTCGAAGCACATGCTATAGCATTCTGAAGTTCCGTTATAACACCTGAAATTTCATTGAAAGGTTTTGTATACTGGTTCGCATAACTTAAAAAACATGAAAGCTGTCCTACAGTAAGTCTTCCATATATAGCTGATATAGCACCTGTAACTGCAACTCCGGCATATACAAGGCTGTTTACAAATCTTGTTGAAGGATTTGTTATTGATGAGAAAAATATCGCGTTAAGCGAATATTTCTGAAGTCTGTCATTGATTTCATCAAACTGTCTTACTGCCTCTTCTTCATGACAATAAGCACTTACAACTTTCTGACCTCCAATCATTTCATCAATGAGAGCTGTCTGCTCTCCACGAGTCTCTGACTGAAGCTTGAACATTTTATATGTTCTCTTTGCAATAAAACTGGCAACAAAAAATGAAACCGGTGTAATAAGAACTACAACAAGTGTAATTTTAACATTTATTGATAACATAAATCCGAGTGTTCCAAGTATTGTCATAACACCTGAGAAAAACTGTGTAAATCCCATTAATAAGCCGTCAGCGAACTGGTCTACATCGGCAATAACACGGCTGACAATCTCACCGTATGAATGTCCATCTATATATTTTAATGGCAGATGTTCTATCTTTTCTATAGCTTCATCTCTTATATCTCTTGTTACATGATATGTAATCTTATTATTACATATATTCATAATCCACTGTGAAAGTGCTGTTATTCCTATAACAACGCCAATTTCAGCAAGAATTTGTGCAATCAGCCTGAAATTAACATTAGATGGTCCAATAATATAATCAATTGCATTACCGACAAGTATAGGCACATACAGTGACGATGCTACTGTTATTGTCGCCATAATAATTGATAGTATCAAAAATACCCAGTATTTTTTTATCCTTATTATTACTTTTTTAACTGTCTGGCTGGAGGTTTTTTGTGAATCTTTTTTCATTATTACATTGCCTCCTTTTTAAACTGTGAGTAATAGATTTCCTGATAAACTTCGCATCCTGCAAGAAGTTCATCATGCGTGCCGATTCCTGCAACTTTGCCATCATCAAGAACAATAATTTTATCTGCATGCATAAGTGAAGCTGCTCTCTGAGATACTATGAAAAGTGTCGGCGATGACTTCATCCCGCGTATTGCTTTTCTTAATGCAGCATCTGTTGCAAAATCAAGTGCCGATGCACTGTCATCAAGAATTAATATATCAGGTTTTCTCACCATTGCACGGGCAATAGTAAGACGCTGTCTCTGACCACCAGAAAGGTTCTTTCCTCCCTGGTCGATAAACGCATCAAGTTTTCCGTCCTTTTTCTCAACAAATTCCCTTGACTGCGAAATATCAAGAGCTTCCATTATCTCATCATCTGTCGCATCTTTTTTGCCCCATTTCATATTGTCACGAATTGAGCCTTTAAATAAAAGTGCTTTCTGCATAACAACAGCAACATGATTTCTAAGCGACTCTATATTATACTCTTTTACATTTCTGCCATTAATCTTTACTTCGCCCTCTGTTGCATCATAAAAACGTGCAATCATATTTACAAGTGAAGACTTACCAGAACCGGTACCACCAATGACACCGACTGTCTCTCCCGGCATAACTGAAAAGTTAATATCTGTAAGAGCTTCCTCTCCACCACCGGCATATTTCAGACATACATTTTTAAATTCAACAGCCGGAACCTGTGTATTTTTCCCTGTTTCAGATATATCAAGTTTTCCATCTGCCATACTTGATTTAACTGCAAATACGCCATCAATCCTGTTTGCACATGCAAGAGCCTTTGTGATATTAATAACAAGATTAGCAAGCTTAATAAGCTCTACAAGAATCTGTGACATATAGTTGTAAAGAGCAACTACCTGTCCCTGTGTAAGTGTGCCGGAATTAACACGTACAGCACCAATCCATATAAGCAGGATTATAGAAATATTTACAACAGCATATGTCAAAGGATTCATAAGTCCTGAAATCTTGCCTACAAACTTCTGCAGATGATTGAGCTCTTCGTTAGACTTTTTGAATCTGTATACTTCTTCATTTTCCTTATTAAATGCTCTTATTACACGCACACCAGTAAGGTTTTCTCTTGTTATTCCAAGAATCTTATCAAGACCAGCCTGAACTTTCTTGTATAAAGGCCTTGTCGAAAGCATTATACCGAATACAATTACCGCAAGTATAGGAATTGCACCTACAAATACAAGTGCAGCCTTAACATCTATTGTAAAAGCCATAATCATTGCACCAAATACAATAAATGGCGAACGTAAAAACAGTCTTAAAACAAGGTTTACACCATTCTGCACCTGATTAATATCACTTGTCATTCTTGTTATAAGAGTGGATGTTCCGATTGTATCCATCTCAGTAAATGAAAGACTCTGTATATGTTTAAACAAATGATGTCTCATCTGTGTAGAACATCCTACAGCTGCTTTCGCTGCAAAATACTGTGCTGTAATGGAAGATGTAAGTCCTATTATTGCAAGTGCAACAAGCACAAAACACATCTTTACAATATATCCCTTGTCTGCACCTGCAATACCTACATCAATAATTGCTGAAACTACAAGTGGAACAAACAGTTCAAATGTCGCTTCCAGCATTTTAAAAAGAGGTGCAAGCACACACTCTTTTTTATACATTTTTAAATACATCCAAATTCTTTTCATTAGATTTTAACTCCATTCAGCTTTATATTTATTCAAAAGGTTTATTATCTTCAATAACCTTTTTCAAAGCTTTAGCAGATTCCTGTAATTTAGTAATCTCATCATAGTTGAGAGAAATTGGAACTTTTCCCTGTGCACCATTCTTACCTACAATTGCCGGCATTGAAAGTGCCACATCCTCAATTCCATATTCACCATGCATCATGCTTGAAATTGGCATTATTGACTTTTCATCACGTACAATCGCTTCACATATACGCTTTACAGACATTGCAATTCCATAATATGTTGCATGTTTTTTTGCAATAATTTCATACGCACTGTTTTTAACATCATTAGCAATCTTTTCCATAGCTTCATGATGATTATAGTGACCTCTCATCTCACAGAAATCATTCAAATCAATACCAGATACATTTGCACTGCTCCATGCGGCAATCTCGCTGTCACCATGTTCACCGATTATAAATGCATGAACACTTCGGCTGTCCACCTGAAGATGTGAACCCAGTGCCTCTTTTAATCTGGCTGTATCAAGCACTGTACCTGAACCAATTACCCTGTTTTCAGGGAATCCGCTGAGTTTTACCGCTGTATATGTGAGAATGTCAACAGGATTTGCCACTATAAGAAGAATACCTTTGCAGTCTCTTTTCTTAATTTCAGGAATAATAGTTTTGAATATTCCTATATTTTTCTTTACAAGATCAAGTCTTGTCTCGCCAGGCTTCTGGTTTGCCCCGGCTGTTATAACAATAATTGACGCATCAACAATATCGTCATAACCACCTGCATATATTTTCATAGGTCTGGCAAATGGTGTTCCATGACTGATATCAAGAGCTTCACCTTCTGCTTTATCATGGTCTGCATCAATAAGTACCATCTCAGAAAACATACCACTCTGCATAAGTGCAAATGCTGATGCAGAACCCACAAAACCACAGCCTATTACTGCAACTTTTCTGAGGTTGACACTACCATAGTCAATTTCTTCTCTGCTTGTCTGGATATTTTTCTTTTTTAACTCATTACTTTCCATTTTCTAATTTCCTTCTTTCTATAAAACTACAAAAAAAATATATGATAAACTATTATTAAGACAGTGCAATCACCGAATGAATTTTTCCTTCAACTGTCATTATTATATAATGTATATTATCTTCATATAAATATCTGCACTTAACTTCATCCTGTGGACGGATTTCCCGTTTGTACCAGATTCTTACCTGATTGAAGTTCTCATTATTATATACATCTTCAGGAAGCATCTCATATGCAGCATCAAGATAATTGATATTATGCATATGCATATTGATATCAATATCTCTTCTTTGAATGTTATAAATCATTTCTTCTGCATTTTCAAACATTTCTTTTGAATATTCCGGTTCTGAAATCTCATCTTCAAAAACAGCCCTATCTTCTGATTCATACAATGCAGCTATATCTTCTGTAAGCCTTACCGGTCTTCGTCTTTCTGTATCAGTAAGAATCCATCTTGAGCTTCCTATTGCAAGTATTTCCCCATCTTCGTCTTTTAATTCAAAATCTCTGTATGCACACAGTCTGTCAATCTTTCTCGACCATGTTGATGCATCAATTATACAGCCATATACAGGACGCTTTATAACCTTGATTTTCCAGTCAAGCAATACCCATGCCCTGTGTTTTGTCTCAACTTCAAGCACTCCGTATCCAACGTTAGCAGAATGGGCACATGCAATATCTTCCATAATAGAAAGAAGAGCCTTATTAGTTGCCTGACTGTTATGTGCAACATCTTCTATTCCTATTCTATACCTTTCTTTATAAACCATACTATTTCCTCCAATTTATCCTTGTTAATAATATCACATAACAAAAAGCAGGACAATGATGGATTTATCCAATCATTATCCTGCCTGTCTGCTTAAATCACTTTTTTATAAGCGGCTTATCGTCAACCGCAATCTCATATATGCTTCTTCTGCTTATCACGCCTATATCCTCGAGCGTGTTAATCATGCGGTAAACTGTTGCGGTGCCTATGCTGCTGTCTTTTTTGGCTGCCTTATAATAAATCTCCTTACAGCTGTTGCAATTGCCTTCAAGTATAATATCAAGCAATATCAGCCTCTGTTTTGTTATCCGGCATCCATTGTCTTTTAATTTTTGAATAACACATTCTTTGCTCATAAGTTCCCCTCTCGTTTATCTGTGACAGCGGCCGCCACAGCTGCTGCAATCACCTCCGCAAGATGACCTGCCATTTTTCTTGTCCTTATGCATTCCTTTTAATATTAATCCTACTACGCAGACAAGCACTGCTGCAACGACTACTGTTCCCATAAAGCTGCCCCTTTCAATAACAAATAACTTATTATCAATTATGCCTTAGCACTCTTTTTTACATTTACTTTTAATGTATTACTTTCCTTATATGGTCTGAATAAGAGATAAAGGAATCCGATTACAAGTGCAAATGCTACTATTGTCCAGAAATTAACTGTACCATGTGCAATAAGGTTACCGATATTGTAAATGCAAAGTGAAACTACATAAGCAAATCCACACTGATATCCAATTGCTGCCCAAGTCCATTTAGGGCTGTTCATCTCTCTCTTAATAGCACCGATTGCTGCGAAACAAGGAGCACAGAGAAGATTGAATGTAAGGAATGAAAATCCTGCAAGTTTCGTGAACTGAAGTGCAAGTTCTCCGTATACAGGAAGTTCACCACCGCCATAAAGGATACCCATTGTACCTACGATATTTTCCTTAGCCACAAGGCCTGTAATTGATGCAACGGCTGCCTGCCAGTTACCCCATCCGAGTGGATGGAAAATCCATGCAATTGCACTACCAATCTTAGCTAAAATACTCATATTAATTTCATCTTCTGCTAACATACGGAATCCATCATCTGTAAATCCAAAGTATGTTGTAAACCAAACAACGATTGTTGAAAGAAGAATGATTGTACCGGCCTTCTTGATAAATGACCATCCACGCTCCCACATGCTTCTTAATACGTTACCAACTGTTGGAAGGTGATAAGCAGGAAGTTCCATAACGAATGGAGCCGGATCTCCCTCGAATAACTTTGTCTTTTTAAGAATGATACCTGAAACAATGATTGAAGCCATACCGATAAAGTACGCTGATGTTGCTACCCATGGTGAACCACCGAAAATAGCACCTGCAATCATTGCAATAAATGGAACTTTTGCTCCACAAGGTATAAATGTTGTTGTCATAATTGTCATACGACGGTCTCTTTCATTCTCGATTGTACGAGAAGCCATGATACCCGGAACACCACAACCTGTACCTACAAGAATCGGAATAAATGATTTTCCTGAAAGACCAAATCTTCTGAAAATTCTATCCATGATGAATGCAATACGTGCCATGTATCCACATGCTTCCAAAATAGCAAGTAATAAGAATAATACTAACATCTGAGGTACGAAACCAAGTACAGCACCTACACCGGCTACAATACCATCAA
This sequence comes from Lachnospira hominis (ex Liu et al. 2021), assembly GCF_014287955.1. Lineage (GTDB taxonomy): Bacteria > Bacillota > Clostridia > Lachnospirales > Lachnospiraceae > Lachnospira > Lachnospira hominis. The sequence goes on from NZ_JACOPD010000011.1 coordinate 41,149, forward strand.
GGATAAGTCCCTCCAGCCAGTCTGCACAACCGATTGCATCAAGTCCATCACCAATAAGTACAGGAATACCAGGAACCCATACCCCGTAATTTGCAGGGTCAGGTGCTGCACCTTCATACTTGATTGCCAAATCAATTGCTTCTTTAATGTCATCAGCATCTGCTGTTTCATCTTCTGTTGCAAGTGTTTCTTCATCTTCTACAGTATAATCGACAGAATCTGTTGACTTAACCATAGCCTTTAAGCTTTTAAGTGCTGCAACTGCCGCTTCTGAATCATAATCATCTGACTCTGTGTCGATTGCTTCTGCAATATCATCAGCCTTTGTTCCGAGACTTTCTACATATGCAGCAATGATTTCGTCTGAATCACCGTATTCATCTGATGCTTCTTCATATGCTGATGTACCGATTCCAAAAAGATGGAAGCCATCACCAAATAAACCATCATTGGCCCAGTCTGTAGCTGCCGAACCAACTGTTACCATTGAAATATAGTAAACAAGAAACATAATTGCAGCAAATATTGGAAGTGCAAGAATTCTGTTTGTTACAACTTTATCAATTTTATCTGATGTTGTAAGCTTATCTTTCTTCTGTGCTTTCTTTACACAATCACCAATAATTGAAGAAATATATGTATATCTCTCGTTTGTAATAATACTTTCTGTATCATCATCAAATTCATCTTCGAGTGCCTTGATTTCATCTGAAACATCAGGAATTGTTGTAAGCTGCTGTCCAATTTTATCATCTTTTTCAATGAGCTTTATTGCAAAAAATCGCTTCTGTTCTTCTTTGACATCTGTGCCAAGCTTATTTTCAACAGAAGTAATTGCTGACTCAACACTTGCTGCAAATTCATGAACAGGTGCTTCTGCTTTCTTACTTGCAATCTCAATAGCCTTGTTTGCTGCTTCCATGATGCCGGTGCCTTTAAGAGCTGAAATCTCAACCACCTCACAGCCGAGTTTCTTGCTGAGCTTATCAGTGTTAATAACATCTCCGCTCTTCTTAACCAGATCCATCATATTGACAGCCATAACAACAGGAATACCAAGTTCCATAATCTGAGTTGAAAGGTAAAGGTTTCTTTCAATGTTAGTACCATCAATAATGTTGATAATGGCATCCGGTCTCTCACCTATAAGATAATTTCTTGCAACCACCTCTTCAAGAGTATAAGGTGATAAAGAATAAATACCTGGTAAATCCATGATTGTAACATCTTTATTACCTTTGAATTTACCTTCCTTTTTTTCTACTGTAACGCCCGGCCAGTTTCCGACAAACTGATTAGAACCTGTCAAAGCATTAAACAATGTTGTTTTACCGCAGTTTGGATTACCTGCTAATGCAATTTTCAAAGACATTTCTATCCTCCTAATTAATGTTAGTCTTTCTATCTTTTGTTAGCCTCACTATCTTTTGTTCGTTCTCGCTAACCATTATGTAAAAAAAACACCCTATGCCACTTCAATCATCTGTGCATCAGCTTTTCTTATAGAAAGTTCATAACCTCTTACTGTAACTTCAATAGGGTCGCCGAGAGGTGCAACCTTTCTTACATAAATTTCAACGCCCTTAGTGATACCCATATCCATGATGCGTCGTTTAACCGGTCCTTCTCCGGTAAGTTTTGTAACCTTTACCGTCTGACCACAGGCAACGTCTTTAAGTGTCATCTCTTTTTCTCCTTCTTTCATATTATATTCACGCCAGCCGGATTTGCACTAAACCATAATCTTGTTAGCCATCTCTTTACCAATAGCCACGCGGGAATCTTTGACATTAACAATCAGATTGCCATTTGTCTCAGAAATAACCGTAACGGTACCGCCAACTACAAATCCCAGCTTCTCCAAAAAGCTTCTAACGTCGTCTTTTCCTCCGACTTTTTTAATAATATTAGGTTCGCCCTGATTTGCCATACTTAACGGCATCATTTTATTCCTTCTTTCTTTTGATTATTGATAATTAATTTCATTTCCAGCAAGGTTAGTATATGCTAACATGTCTTAGATGTCAAGAACAAATATTGAATTTTTCTAATTTTTTTTAGTTGTATCTACTCATGGTTATAAACCATAAACATTTAATATTTGAAATCAAAATTCATTTATTCATATATTTGAAACAAAAAATCATTTATTCATTTGTCTTTGTCGCCATTTCGTGTTAAACTATTGTTAAATTTATGAATCTTAAATTTGTAGTATTATAGAATTGGAGTGAAGTTGTCATGAATACAAACGAATCAGCAGAAAATTATCTGGAAACAATACTCATGCTCAGTAAACGACTTCCGGTTGTTCGTTCAGTAGATATAAGTAATGAATTAGGATTTAAAAAATCAAGTGTCAGCGTAGCAATGAAAAATCTTCGTGAGAAGAATCACATAACAGTATCTGATGCCGGTTTTATCAACCTTACACAGTCGGGTCGTGAAATAGCCGAAATGATTTATGAACGCCACGAATTCCTTTCAAAATGGCTCATAAGCCTCGGTGTTCCTGCGGAAACTGCAACTGAAGATGCATGTAAAATTGAACATGTTTTAAGTAAGGAAAGTTTTCAGGCAATTAAAGATTTTGTCAAAAAATCGCAATTAGATTAAAACAACAGAATTTAATGCTGTTGGATTCAAAAATTTGGAACTGAGAGATGTCGCTTTAACAATTGAAAATCGTTGAGGCGACATCCCCTTTTTATTAATGTATATCATTCAATATTTTTATTTTGTGGTGTGAAATGGAAAAAATAATATTTGATAAAATAACCAAAAGTTATGAAGACATAATTATCGAAAACATAAATCACGAATTCACTCTTGACAAATCTGTTGCATTTGTTGGACGAAACGGCTGTGGAAAAAGCACCCTATTAAAGATGATTGCAGGATTAATGAAACCAACTTCCGGAAAAATAATTTACAGTAATAAATTCAATATAAGATATGTTCCCGATAAATTCCAACCTGTTAATATGATAGCCAAAGAATATATTAAAACCATGTGCAAGATAGACGGAATTAAAACAAGCAATACGGACACAATTATAAACAAATGGTGTGAACGTTTTGAAATTTCCGATATGATAAACAAAAACATGAAATATTTATCTAAGGGAACTCTTCAAAAAATTGGTATCATTCAAGCTATTATTGTATCTCCCGATATTCTTATACTTGATGAACCTTTGTCAGGTCTGGATATGAAATCAAATAAAATGTTTGTAAATGCTGTAAATGAGCTACGTAAACAGGGAACATGTATTTTTTTATCAAGCCACGAACTTGATTTGGTTAATAACATAACCGATTCTATATATACAATCAGAAACAAAAAATTACTCAAGTATAACAAATCAAAATCAGTCCAATATACTATAATATTTGATGAATACACCGATACGGATTGGTTCCGCAATAAAAAAATCAAAGTCAATGAAAATGAGCTGCAAAAAAAGCTAATGGAAATGCTGCAAAACGGAGCAGAAATAAAAGAGGTTCATAAAAATGATTCATATGATTACATATAACTTAAAATTATTTTTGAGAAGTATTAAAGGAATATTACCATTTGTAGTAATGCTGATATTTATCGGTTTAACATACTATCCCGGTACAAATACGACAATACAAACAGCGGTAACAACATCGTGTTTCTTTATGTTTTTCTTAATGATATATATAGGTTATATTTTATGTAACAACGACTTGGATATTTCCGAACAATGTATATATGTTAGATGCCGCAATAAAATAAACTACTATTTATATAAAGTTATATGTGTATTAATATTCAGTATAGTTTTAAATTTAATTTTGTTTACATCTGCATGTCTTTTCAGCATCGGCAGTAAAAACGCCCTCACAATCATTCTTTGGTACATTTCTGCCGTAAGTGTCGGATTCTGTGGTGGTGCAATGGGGCAGATGTTTCACCCTGCTATTATAAATAACAGAAAGTTTTCTACTGTTTTTATAATATTAATAAGCACATTATGTGCATGTAAAACAAATATTATAAATTCACACCCCGTACTTCATTACTTATTTTTTGTATTTCCGCCAATTGAAAATTTTACATCAATTTGCCAAATATCAAATTGGGGAGAATTTATAATAATTGCAAAAGAAACACTCATATTTTTAATTTATGGCATAATCTATGAAACACTAAAATCATTTATATGGGAAAAAAGGAAATTTCTGATGTAATCTATACAAAATAAATCAACTGCCGTGAATTTTGTAAGTTCATGGCAGTCAATATATTTTCATGTAAACATGTACAGTTGTTATATTCTCCTACTGTACAAATCAATAGCTTTAATCATTAATATTATCAACTGCTAAATTATATTCCGCTTCTGAATAACACTCTAGAATCTTATCCTTTGGGACATTAAGTTTAATCATGTTTTTAATTGCTTCAGTATTTGCCATTTGTGTTCCTTGTTCAACGCCTTGTATAATACCTCGCTCAATTCCACATTCGACTCCATCATTAAAACCATCATCATAGCTGATATTTTTCTCATTTTTTATATGCTGTTCTTCGTTATATTCTGTCAGAATCATGTCACGCACCTCCGCTGTATGCACTGATAATACTTCTTTTAGAATATTATGGCTTATGGCTTGGTTAATTGCAAGTGTAACGGCTGTGTTAATATCATTTTCCTGTGATATATAGTCACGGATTAGACCGATAAATGATGCATAATCGTGAAGCAGCCTGCATTTTTTCATCAATTCCGCGTTATTACCAATATTTATGTTAATCATATGAGCGGTGATTTCCATTGCCGGTTGAAATTTTGACGAATTACAGTTGCTGGATGTATCGCTGGCAGTGACTTGATTTGAATTATAATTATCCGATTTTTTCACAAACGCATCCGACAGCCTCAGCGTACACCTTTCCGGCATCTCCTGACGACCATTGTAAAATATTATGTAGCGTGGTATTGGAATCTGTGCTCGTTTTGATGAGTAGATGTCGATATTATTTTCAGCCACATATTTTTTATAAAGACTTGAGAAATAAAACAATCCTCGGAGCGGCATATTTGGATTAAATGTGCTCTGATGCTCAAAAAGTGACATCTCACTTCCAAGAATAAAAGATATGTCATTCTTATAAGACATATAGACAATATCTTCAAGAGTAGTAACGGTTAAATCAGATACATCCGTATAGTCAGTACTGTTCAACGCATTATACAAAGATAGTAAATCCTTAGGATTTTTAAAGATAAACCGAAACAGGGCATCCTTATGGTTCCGGTTCAAAAATGGTTCATTGGTCAATAGGCAGTCCTCCTTGTAATGATCATTGTATTTCTAATTTCTATCATCTTTTATTGCAGCATTATACTCCGCTTCTGAATAACACTCTAGAATCTTATCTTTTGGGACATTAAGCTTAATCATGTTTTTTATTGCTTCTATTTTTCCATCATTAAAACCATCATCATAACTGATATTTTTCTCATTTTTAATATGCTGTTCCTCGTTATATTCTGTCAGAATCATGTCACGCACCTCCGCTGTATGCACTGATAATACTTCTTTTAGAATATTATGGCTTATGGCTTG
>NZ_JACOPD010000012.1 GCF_014287955.1 Lachnospira hominis (ex Liu et al. 2021)
TGCAGTTTTCAAGGTTCAAAGAACTCTAACTGAGTTCAAAATATATCTAAAAATACATTTCTGTACTTTATTCAAAAAATATCATTTTAGGGCTTGACTTTTAATAGTTAGTCTCCTTACATATATTGTTTTATTTGCTCTTTTTTCTCTTCAATAATAAGATTATACAATGCGTCAGGCCCATTATACGCAATAAAATCCAAAAAGGAGTTATTGCGATAATCTTTCAAACCATATGTATCTCCTTGAATAATTTTGGAATAATCGTAATATATTATATTAATCCCCGCTTGTTTAAATACATCTTCATCAATATACGTTTTTCCCCCAGAACCACATACATAATTAGTACAATTACTCTTAATACATAACTCAATTAGTTTTCCATTACGGTCAGTAGAATCAATCCCCATTTTTGATGAATATTTTTCTTCCGGTTTAAATCCTAAAAGATCAAAGGCAATATTCATGCAACTAACATTATATGAAGCTAAATCAAATATATTGTACGTTTCTTTTATTAAAAGTTCTAGATAATCTAATACCCACTTATTATATGGTGCTTTTGAATAGTTACACTGAAAATGCTTATACAAATGTTCATTTAAGGAACGTGTATCTTTCAACTTGATATTATTTATTTTTTCAAAATAATCAGCTTTTTCTATCGGAGCAGTAAACAAAACAGGACGTTGTTCTGAATCTCTAAGGAAAACCCTATTCTGCCACTCTCGTCTCACATATTGAACATTATCATAAATCACCCATATATCTGAAATAGCAATTTTAATAAACACTTTCATCCTTGGAAGAAAATTTGGTTGATGTATAACTATTGTATTATTCACAGACTCCACCTCCTTAAGTATCAATAATTTCATACCTATATTGCTCATTATCTAAAAGAAGCATTTTTTTTTGACCTTCAAATTTAAAACTATTGAAAAGACTCATAGCTCGTTTAAAATATGACTTACTCAAATCATACTCCTTTGTCAAAAAATAATATTTTGCCATATCCTTATAATACATTCCAACATATATTTTATCTAATTTTTTACCAAGAAGTCGAATAATAGTTTCCAATTCCTTTTGAAGTTCTGTTGCATTTTTACTATCATTCATCTGAAGATAAAATTGAAACAGCCGTCTTTTATTTTGAAACATTTCAAATAAGTCTGTAGTTGTAGATGTCTTATTAATATCGATTATGATATCCTTATCTTTTGTCAATAAATATAACTGTCTTGTTAATGTATCTGAACTATTGAAAATATATTTCTTTTTAGAAATATCATGTATAGCGTCAACACATATCCTATATGCCTTTTCAATGTTCCCTCTATGCTCAAACACAATGGAATACAAGTAGTATATTCCACAATACAATTCAACGTAATCTTGAGACGCATAAAATAGATTTTCAACAATATTAATTGCTTTCTCAAGATATGATTCTGCCTCTTTAAATTTTTCAATATTACCGGTATTAATTATTAAATAAGCAACCTGTTTATATAATTTTGCCATTTCAAATGAATAGTAATTTTCTGTTTGAACTTCATATTTACTAATATGAAATTCATATATTTTGATTAGTTTTTCATAACTTGCATACGTTAAATAATCCCTTTGCAAATTAACATTAATAGCAGCAATGGTTAATTCTAAGTTAGCATAAACCGGAGCAATAATATGTGATTCACTTATGGGTTTTTCTTTTTTTTTAGTTCTTCTAATAAATCCAGAATCCCCTCATGAGAACCAGTTTTATTTTCATACTCTATAATAGTAATATTTTTATGTTTACGTAAATATTTCCTTTCAAGACTTGAAAACTTCCCCTTTTCCACTGCCATATAATGATTTCTATTATTTCCACTACTTATAGCGTTTATATAATCAATCAATTCATTCATATCTGGATCTGACATGCTATATCCAATAAAAAGAAATGTATTTGTCAATAACAAAGACTCCATCAATTCTTGCATTACTTGATTTTTATATATACACTCCAAATATCCCTGAAGCCCTAATACAATTGTTGCCTGACGTTCATATGTTCCATGTAATTTTAATAAAAACTTATCTTCAATCTGACATAAATTTTCACTAATATCATTTTGAGTCCAAGCTTTAATCTTTTTAGGTGCATATCGTTGAAATGCATCTTCAATTAAAGTATCAAAATTAGTTGTTACAATTGCCCGAAAATTCATTTTACAAAGAAGCGGGTAAATTGGGTCATTTGGTTCTAATCCATGAAACATCTCAGACAGGAACGACTGAAATTCTGTTTTTTTCAATTCATCAATTACTATTTGTGCCACAGAGATAGACTTATTATCTTTAAGCATTTCTAATAAAATTTGTTTTTCTGTAGCATCAAAATAATCTCGTCTATATGCATATTCAACGAGTTGTTTTACAAACTCATTCCAATTTGGAACACTTGTACCGTCAACCCGTTTTATGCGTGAAGAAATTCCCGCACCTACAAACAAAACACATTTTTCCTTTATATAATCTTCTTCTAAAGGATATGGAATCATAATATCAACTCCCTTCTAACACAAATAAATTTTTCTATTAAATAAACAAAGCTCTGCCAAATTTCGTCCCTACAAATGTCTTATCAGGTCCAAAAGTTGACAGAGCAATTTCATCGGTTGCTCATTCTGATTGTTTCAGAATATGGTTGTCAGTTCATTTTACTATATTCTATCCTATAACGCTAAAAATTTCAATAGTTCAGCAACTAATCTGACATTTTTCTTATCTCAGAAAAGGCTCTATTCACCTTTCCTAATATTACCTTCACATCACTACCAATATTACATTTAAACAAAGCATTTACAACCGATCCAAATTCATCATTTATACATAAATAGTCAAACCCTTCACTAATAACATTGTTTAATTTGTCTAGCGTATATTCCCAAAAATCCTTACTTAAAAAATCTGCCCGTAATTCTAACAAATCTGTCTTATCTTCGACAGCTTCATAAATATGTTCATAATAAGGGGTTATTAACCAATATGCAACTTGTAGCGGTCTGTATCTCTCAATCGTATCGTAACTGTGTATTGTTTTTTGTCCTATTACATCATTAAAAAATGCACCAAAATGAGGATGTTCTCCTGCTATCCGTTCTGCATAATGTTTTTGATAACCATGAATAAACCTATGCATTTTTTCCGTTTCACTCTTTCGAATTGTCATATAAATCAATGTACACATATCTAATAACAACTCAATTGAAAAAATCTCAGCATCAATTACATCCTTGAAGATACTCCTATAGTTTCCATGTGCAATTTTATTACGAATGATATTATTAAAATAATACATGAAGTATTCAACAACTTCTGTATAGATTTCATCTCCTATATCTAACAAATATTGTATCTTCTCTTGCAATACTGCACTGGTATACATTTCTAATTTTGTGAATCGTCTAAATGTTGTACTATCCATCAAATAATCAGCAAACATGCCTTCAATCTGTATTGGAACAACATGATTAAACATTTCAAAGTCACTATTTTGAAATAAGGTCAAACATTTATTCAGTATATCTTTCCGATTCCTTAAGCAAACACTCTCTTCAATCATTATTTTAACTTCTTCGAATAGTGCATAATCAGATATAAATTTCTTTAAAGTTTGAAGATAACCTTCTTTATCCACTTCCTTCTGGGAGTTCATATCATCTATTGCCGGAACTTTACTTATGAATTCTCGATATTCGTTTATACGTTCTTCCTCTGTTTTTGTGTACGAAGTCATATAAAAATTTTTCCGGGCTTTTCACCTATAACATATATTTTAATTTTATAGAACAATGCATATGGTCTATCCAAATCATCTTCAACTATCTCTATAATACTGCGATATGATGAAAACTCCATTTCAGCATTGACTATTGTATCTGTAGATAAATATAATGCCTTTTTCCTTAACTTATCATCAATTTCATCTGCAGTCTCACAATTACATAATTCTGCTAAAGACTGCTGCAAGTACTGCCTTTCAAATTGAATAATCGCCTTTCTCGTCCTAAGAGAATTACACTTTTTTGCGGATGTAAGTACTTCTGTCTCATCATCACTCAAATCTCGCATTAAAGAATATGTAGATTTTCTTCTTTGTAATTCCTTCATTCGATCTTGCGTTATTCGTAAATCTTGATTAATGTGCTGAATTTCAGAATCTATTCTTGTAATCAGATTCGTATACCTCGTTCCAATCAATTCATCATACTGCTCTTTTACCGCTGTGAACTGCTCTTTTGGAAGTTTTTCAATTCCTAGAATTTTACAGCATCCCAAATAATAATCATCCATACTGTCAAATTTTAAATTCTTTGGTGCTATTGTACGAATAACTGCTTTTACAAGAGCATCTCTCGCATTATCTACATCTAACAATTTATTAAAATAATATTTTCCCAACTGTGTAATTGATGTCTGTGCAAAAATATCTGGCTCAATACTTTTTCCAAGGATATCAATTAAATGTACGTGTATCTTCCTACAAATCTTATTTTCTTCTTCTGTCATATTTTGCCTCGACTTTATATTTTATTTGGATTTATTCTACCATATCCACCTACATTTTACTATCCAAAAAAGAGCAAGAAAAAAAGCCGATCAGGAATCGCAACTCCCAATCGACATCTTTTCTTACTCCTCTCCATTTTTACATTCAATCTCCGTTCCGTCCAAGAAGACCACCAACAATGTTCCATCTTCAAAAACCTTGATGTGGTCCAGTGTTTTCAGCATGAAGTCCGTATCCATCTCCGTCAAAGGCTTTGCCCCATCGGTATATTCTATGAACTTCTCCGCCCGATAACTTTCCAAGAGGTTCTCGCTCTGCAGCTGTTCCGTCCACTGCTCCATAAAGTCCTCTCGGTTCTCCACCAATGCGTTCCAAGCCATCAGATAAGCCTTTATCAGCGTTTCTTCCTCTACGTGGCGGTTGGCACATCCCATAACTCCTTTGACCTTGTAGCGTTCACTGCATTGCCATACCTTACGGTCAACTCCCGTACTGCTCCGCCAGCCTTTCCGTGCAAATACTTTATTACAGTCTCCGCAAATTATCTTGGATGCAAATGGATTGCTTTCCGGCCGGTGGGAATAGGAGTTTGTCCCATGCTCCTCCAGATACTTTTTCCTGCGTTTTATTTCAAGCTGTACACATTCCCATATCCGCTTTGAAATGATGGCATCGTGGTCATCCTCCACATAAAACATCTGAATTTCCCCTTTGTTCTGTGTACGTTTCTTGGTGAGGAAATCCACCGTATAACTTTTCTGCAGTAAGGCATCACCCTTGTATTTTTCATTCTCCAACATACTCATTAAGGTTGTGGACTGCCACTTCGTACCGCCATCCCAATTTTTCACACCTTACCGTTCAAAAATCCTCTTGATGTAATCGGTTGTTTTTCCGTCCATGAATTCCTGATACAGCCGAACCACAATCGACTCCTGTGTCCTATTGATTACCAGCTTCCCCGTTTCATCCGTATCGTAGCCAAGAAAACGCTTTGTATCTTAACTTTGGAGACAGTTCATCACAAAAACCTATAAAATACCAATCTCTTAAAGAATCCGAAAAATTGTTTCTTTCAAAATAACCATAAATCCCCTTGTACTGAGGTGTGTATAATCTAGTATGGAAGCAGACACATTTGTTTTCCAAATGAAAAATACTGTCTGCTTTTCTTGGATCACTTTCTGAATTAAAGTCAATAACCTGCTTGCGAAAAATTGTATGTATGTAACGTTCTAAAATGGGGGTGCCTGCATTCTTTGTTTCCCGGCTCGGCTTTCGGAACTTCCATGATTCCGGCAATGCCAATCTCTCCAGTTCCGCTAAATATCCGTACCAATCCGGTACATATGCAAATTCAAATAAATCCGGTGCTATCATCTGTTTCCTCTTTTCCTGTGGTTTTCTGTACTCATATCTGTTTTCTGTCTTTGCTTCCATCTCTTTCATCATGAGCCTCCTTTTTATTTTCTCTTGAAATATAAAATAGGTGTATCGCAATTCTATCGTTCTGTGAATTGCGATACACCTATCAATGCGTTTTTATCCATGAACAAATTTCAGTAACTTCAACAAACATCGTATTCTGTGCTGTTTCCTTGCTTCCATGTAATTTCTCCTTTTATGGTGTAGTTCGTTTCATCTTACACCTGTACTCTATTGTAATTCATAATATTTACCCTGTAGTGTAAACTAGCACTGAGGTGAATTGTAATGCATGACTATGTAAAAAATCTTGCGAAGGTAGTCCGGGCTGCCAGAGAAGAATCCCATCTATCTCAAGCAGCATTAGCTGAACAAATAGGTTGTGATGAGCGTACAATACTAAATATTGAAAACGACCGTGGTAATCCCAAGTTCGAAGTATTGTGCCAGATCATCGCTTATTTACACATTCATGCAGACCGTATTTTCCACCCTGACACTGCTACGGATGGGGTGAAAAAACAAAAACTGTTATTGATGCTACAGGAATGTGATGAGCAAGAGGCAGCCGAGATTCTTCCAGAAATTGAATACCTCTTAGCACTCATACATAAAAGAGGTAATTCAAACGAATAAAGGAACCAGCTAATCCGTTGTGATTCTGGTTCTTTTCTTTTTGTTGCCATCTCCAAATCTTACTCTTGTAATATTTCAATTATTACACGAGTAAGATTTCAAGTCAATATGTTTTTTATGAAATTGACAACCACATAAATAACGTCTATAATATATTTATTACAGCCGTAAGATTTAAGGAGGGATTTGAAATGAGCGATTTACCACAGATTTCTGAAGCTGAATTTGAAGTTATGAAAATCGTATGGAAACATGCACCGATCAGTACCAATGAAATAACAGATAAATTATTACAGACCACAAGCTGGAGTCCTAAGACGATACAGACTTTAATCAAACGTCTCGTAACAAAAGGCGTTCTGACTTATGAAAAACAGAGCCGAGTGTTTGTTTATACCCCAGTCGTGAAAGAAAGCGAATACATCGGCCAGGAAAGCAACTCTTTTCTGGAACGATACTATGACGGGGATATCACTGCCATGCTGTCTGCCTATATAGAAAATGACAGACTGTCTGAAACAGAAATAGACACCCTACGTTCCCTTCTTTCCAAGAGGTCAAAAAAAGGAGGAAATTAACGTGGCTAATTTTATGATACGCTTTTTAATATGCAATGTATTTATCAGCGGTATCATCGGAATTCTTTTGATAGCCAAGCGGATATTCAAAGGCAACCTATCCAGCCGGATGCAGTATAATCTGTGGTTCCTGCTACTTGGATTGTTAGTAGTTCCTTTTATACCGTTCCGTTTAATTGGGTTTCCGCAAATCCTCTCGTGGCTCAGTAGCCTGAAAAGTTCTCCTACTTCTGGCACCAGAACCGCCATAGGAGAAGCTGCGGGGATCAATCCAGCCGGAAATTCAGACTGGATGAATGACTTTGCCCTTTCGGTAAATAGTGAGACTCCATCCAGCATCGGATACATACTATTTGGAATATGGCTTGTAGGCATCCTTGCAATGATTATATTGGTAATCAAATCCTCTATCCGCTTACAGAACTTGAAAAAATCTGCACTTCCCCTTCAGAACCCGGAAGTCCGAAAACTATATCATCGATGTATGAAAGAAATGGGAATTAACAGAAATATCCATGTTTACAGTACTGCATTTTTGAAATCTCCGATTATTGTTGGGCTTTTGAAACCTTGTATTTATCTGCCGATTCATCTCATCTCAGATTATAACGAATCGGACATGCGATACATGCTGTTACACGAGCTACAGCACTATAAGCACAAAGATGCTATTGCCAACTATCTAATGAACTTTGCCGGAGTAATATATTGGTTCAATCCTCTTGTCTGGTATGCTCTGAAAGAAATGCGTAATGACAGAGAGGTTGCCTGTGACACCTCTGTTTTAAAGATGCTTGAGGAGGATGATTATGCAGATTATGGTAATACACTGATCAATTTTGCGGAAAAGATTTCACTTACTCCATTTCCGTTTGCCGCCGGTCTTGGTGGAAACATGAAGCAGATGAAACGGAGAATTATCAACATTGCATCTTATGAGAAGCCGACATTTATAAAAAGAGTAAAAGGTATGACTGCATTCATGTTGACTGCTGTCCTTCTCCTTGGATTCGCACCTTTTATTTCTACATACGCAGCAGATGGAAGCCACTACCAATGGGATTCCTCTTCTGAGAATATTTCCTATGTAGACCTCTCCACATACTTCGGAGAATACGAAGGCAGCTTTGTTTTATACGATTTGGAAAACGATGCATGGAGTATACATGACATGGAGCATGCCACCTTACGGGTTGCTCCAAACTCCACCTACAAGATATACGATGCTTTGTTCGGATTGGAAGAAGGCGTCATTACACCGGAAAATTCGTTCATTGCATGGAATGGAGAAACCTATCCATTTGAAGCATGGAACGCAGATCAGACCTTACAATCTGCAATGAACTCCTCTGTGAATTGGTATTTTCAAACAGTAGATGAACAGCTTGGAGCCTCTGACGTTTACAGCTATGTTCAAGAAATCGGATATGGTAACGAAAACATGAGTGGCGATTTCTCCTCTTATTGGATGGAATCCTCCTTGGAAATATCTCCAATAGAACAGGTCGAACTTTTAACCAAGCTACAGAATAACAGTTTCGGCTTCGCCCCTGAAAATATCAATGCAGTAAAAGATGCCATCTGCCTTTCAGCTTCCGATGCCGGAACATTCTACGGAAAGACCGGAACTGGCCGTGTAAATGGTCAGGATATTAATGGATGGTTTGTTGGCTTTGTCGAAACGGAAGATAATACATACTTTTTTGCCACAAATATTGGAGCCGATAGAGATGCTACCGGAGGCAACGCAACTGAAATAACCATGTCTATCTTGTCAGACATGAATATCTGGGTATCACAGAAATAACAAAAACGAGTAAAGGTTAACTGTAGAATTAACTTTTACTCGTTTTTTTCCATTATCTTATTAATTGTTTTTTCTTTTTTAACTACTACTTTTTGCAATATTCATAAATATTAAATGGTTCTTCTCTTTTTTCAAATAAGATATCAGCTTCTTTAATAATCTTAATAAGTTCTTCTGTCTCTACACCTACTGTTTTTAGTACAAGTAACTTTTTTTCATTCGTTATGAGAAAGAAAAAACCTTTGTACAAAAAGACTCTATCTATTTCTTTAAGTTCACAGATCTTTTTATCTTCTAATTTTATTCCCTGAACATCAATTTCCACTTTGTTATATCTTGATTTATTCCATACAAATTCATGGACATTATTTTCAAATTTTTTTCCCTTAGATTGAAACCAAATAATCCAAATCAATGCAATAATAGAAATCCCCATTTCCACATAAAACATCGGATAACTCTTTACAAAATAGCAGCCGATTGATAACAAAAATAATACTGGTGTCATTATATAAATAATTTTCCTTCTATTATTTTTTGTCTTAAGTAATTGATATGGCATAGCATATTCTAACGAAAGCATATACTCTAATGCTTTTCTATCTTCATCGGTCATAATAGACTTTATAATCATTTTTACACCATCCTTCCATATTGGCATAAATGCCATAATTGGCACAATAGAAATATGTAAAATATGAAGCTACTGATTTTACTGATTTTGGAAATATATTTCATAATTCATCTTGCTCCTTTTTAGTGTCCACGAATATCTATCTCTTTCAGCAAAGAATTCCCATCTCCCCACGAATACACAATGTAATATCCTTTACTCTCTATCTGCTCCGCAAATTGCAATGTACTATGATCGACCACTTCAATCTCTTGTCCTTCTTGGATATCTACAAGATATTCCCACTCATTACTTCTGTACCCTGAATAGTAAGCATCCAATTCTTCCAAAGACAAATCACTTCGAATTAAAATTGCTCCGAAATACTGCATTCCATTTCCGTTACCTGTCAGCTTCCCTGCCCGTGATATTGACTCTATCAATTCCGTTTTCTCTGGCAGTGGTGTTTCACATAATTTCTTTTCCACTTTATAAGCAGTGTGGTTATTTATAAGCGGAATTGAAATCACACCGCCTATTAATACAACTGCTGCCAATATTCCAACTAGTTTTAATTTCTTCATGTGTCCTCCTTCCTTTTCTTACATCTGTAAGATTACCACAAAACACAACTATTATCAAATCATTCTTTAATTCGGTATTGGTAGTCTGGTATGTGCATAATTCCGTCATTCAGAATTTCATTCCCTAAATACTGAAAACTGCCATCCTCTGCAAACCTTATCGTAAGTTCATGAGTTATAACTGCATCATCACATATAACCATATCACAAACTGCATCAACGGTTAGTGTAATTGTTCCATCTCCATTTTCTCTTATATCAATTACTTCTGGCAAAGAAGTACCAAAGAACGTTGGTGCATAATTAAGGCAACCAAGACGCACCCAAGCGTAAGTCTGGTTTTCCTCATCAAATACTGCATATTCCCGTATCTGCTCTGCCGTCACCGGAAGATACTCCATAATTAAATTTTCAAATTCCTCTTTTGGTATTCCATTTGGGTAATTCTCAGAATTAAACTTTTCCTGGTATTTCATTGCATACAGATATTCATATATCCCATTATAATCCAGTTCTTCCATATGCTCTGTATCCCAATTGGAACATAAGAGGTTATTTCCCTGATATCCCAGACCACGCACGCATTTTTCAGACATTTCACGCTGTTCCTCTGTCATTGGCTTTACTCTGATCAGACAGCTCCCATCCACCATCTCAGTTACTTCCGGATACTCTGGTACACATAGTTCATAACAAAACCACCCTTTACCCGTATATTTCCACTCTTTGATTCTGGTGTAAGAAATGTATGATGTTCCTGGTGTATTATTATCATTCCAAACGCCTCTTGTACTTACGATGTACATATCTGTTCCATCGAAAATAAATTTCATTCTTCCTACGCCACCATCATCATATATCTCATAAATTACTACAGCGCCGCTTTTCCCATCCATGCATTCATTGAGAAATTTATCTACATTTTCATAATTTCCCATATTAGAATACAAAACCAATGTAGCAACCGGACATCCTGTTTCCATTATTTTCTTCTGCATTTTAAAAATTGTTTCATCTTCCAAAACAACATTAGAAGCTGCTCCTTTATCTGCATCTCCATAAATGTCAGAAATACGTTCCATCATTTCTAT
This sequence comes from Lachnospira hominis (ex Liu et al. 2021), assembly GCF_014287955.1. GTDB lineage: Bacteria > Bacillota > Clostridia > Lachnospirales > Lachnospiraceae > Lachnospira > Lachnospira hominis. The sequence goes on from NZ_JACOPD010000012.1 coordinate 11,302, forward strand.
ACAGTCATTTTCAGCTTCCACCGCTTCCTGTTCGTCCACGGGAAGATTGTAGCCCTTTTCCCACTGTTCTGTAGCCTCTTCCTCTGCACTTTTTGTTTCCTCTGTGGAAGATACCTCTTCTGTATCTTTCTCAAGAGTTTCGCTTGTAATACTATCTTCCTTCCCACAGGCACACACACAACACCCAATCAGAAATGCCGTAATCAGTAAAATATTCATTTTCTTTAATACCATAAAATTATCCTTTCCTTCGAAATCACCTTTGCTGTGATTTTGCTATTGGCGGCAATTCCAATTCTATTTGCTCTATAGAATTAGAAAGATACCTGAAAGTTCCGTCTTCAAACGGCTGAACTACAACCGTATTCCTAAAAGCGAGGTCAGAATTATAATCCGGCCATACACCATCCACGATAAGTGTGAGCGTTCCATCCACATTTTCCGTATAATCTACTACTTCTCCAAAAGGTGGATACGGGCTGGCATAAATCATTTCATATTCATAACTGTTGCTGTCTTTATCATATCCACAATGTTCTCGCAACTGTTCTATAGATACCGGAAAATAAGTGGTCATTATCCTTTCATATTCCTCTGCCGGAATCTTCCAATCTTTAGTTTTGAGATTTTCGCCTGTATAAATCCGATAGATATCTTCATACATACAAGGCATAAGAATATCCTCTACATTACTGCTGTCCCAATTTGTGACAAGCACATTATAATTCACATAGCTTAGTCCTGATATGTATTCTTGCGTCAATTTCCGGCAGTCTTCCGGAAGCGGCTCTATTCTCCAATACTGTCTCAAACTTGCATGTGTAATCACATATTCATATGCGTAGATAAAATACCCTTTTTCTGTAAGTTTAATTTCTGTCACATTACTTATGGAAGTTCCCTGTATTTCGGGTATTCCACCTTTCCTCCACTTAATTCCAATATAATAGGTCTGTAATTTATCTTCCCTATATATAAAAGTTATTACTCCAATCAGCCCATCCCGCTGCACATCAAATATTGTAACCATCGAATCCTGACCATTCTGATAATCTGCATAAAAGTTTTCTACTTCCTCATGGTTCTGCATATTGGTATCTTCTTCCACACTTACCAGACCACTCTTCCCCAATTCCTCCACCACCATTTTTCGTTGCTCGCTAGTAAATTCACTAATGCCAGAAAAGTAACTTGACTCATCCACAATTTCAACATCTTTATATATCCCGCTAACTGATTCTGCCGCTGCCAAAGCTATGCTTTGCAGATGCTGCTTTTCCTCATCAGAAATAAGACAATCACTGGCTTGCGGAATAAACCAATATGCTGAATCTATAGAAGTTTCCGTATCACTTTCTTCTTTCGTTATCGTTTCACTGTCTTTGATTTCCACCGGAGGCTCCCACACTTCTTCTGTCGCCTTCTGTTCTTCCGTGTGCTGCTTTCCCCAACAAAGCACTCCTGCTATTACCGCAATTAGCAACATCAAAATCGAAAATCCCCATTTCTTCAACAGCCAATTTACATCTTCCATCATTCGCCTCCATACATTTCTTCCCGTTCCTCTGCTGTCAAACGGGGTGTGTGCCATGTTTCCTCACTATTATCCTCGGAAGGTACTCCTGTTTTGGAATATAATCCATGTACTCCACCAAAAGTTCTTCCGGTGTCCTCCAGACATTTCCCTTTGTTGCTAACATTCCTGCCACACATACTGCAGAAATTACCGCAGCTATTCCTATAACAGCACTCACAATCCATAGGAGCCTGCTTCTTGTTTTCTTTCGCTTGATTCTGCTTTTTCCTTTCTTCATATTGACCTCCATTTATTTTCATTGCTGATATGGTCATATTCTATTTTCAATGTTCGTCTCCATTCTCAAATATTACATTCGTAAGATTTGAGAATAAAAAAATTTCCTTTTTTAAATTCTATTCTCTGTTTCATATTCCTCCTTCTCTTTTATTACATGCGTAAGATTTCAAAGCAAAAAAATTTTGCATTGGAATCTGCTGCACTTGTATAAATATTACATCAGTAAGATTTGGAAGTCAAGTTATCTTTATATAAAAAGGCTTCTGTCGAGAAGTATCATACATTTTCGCAAAAGTGATACCATTTAGCAAAAGCCTATTATTCAGCAGAGTTTCAAAACACCCCACTGCTTCAATATTCAAATGTTTCATTCAAAAGACCAGAAAACACACGTCCATTATCTTTCTTTATTATCCCACAAACCGCAGAAAATCAAGGTTTCTTTGAAAGCAGACAAACGGTTTCAATATTCCCCTTGAGTTTTATTTTATACTACATAGCGAAAATACTTCTACCTTGTCAAAAGTGGGGTAAAGAATTTACCACTGTAAAATTGGCAACACCACTTACTTATGTATCTTTACTTAATCTGTAGCAGCAATGGTAATAATGCAATCCCTACATCTACACCTTTATCAGCTATCCACTTAACAATGCCTTTTGCATTCTCCCACTTTTTTGATTTACGATCTGAAGATTTAACAATTTTCTCTAACTCATTTATCTTATTCAAAATTTCTTCTATTTCGCCATCTGGCAATGCCGACATATTTTCAATTTCTTTTCTAACATCACTAAAGGAAATATTGATATCAACTTTGTTTTCATTTGTATTTGTTATCTGTACCATTGGCATACTTTGTGGAATTGCCTCCTTTAAAGAAGGATACCCCAAAGCTTTGAACGATAGCAATTTATTATATACTTGTTTAAGATTATGGAATAGCGATTCTCCCGAAACATCATCATAAAATGCATATGCTTGAATATAGTCATATAACCCATCGCTAAGTTTTGGTACATACGGATGATACTTTGCAGTTACATCTTTATATAACTGCAGCTTTGCTGATTCTGGTGTTTCATTATTAGCAGAATCTGCAATAGACTTTCTCAGAGATTCTGTTATTCATCAAATTACCTACTCTCGATTACGCAAAAATCATTCAAATTAAAAGAAGGTACAGACCAAATTATTCTGATGTATTATACGTCAGATTGTTTTAGCCTGTACCTTCTGTTATTATAGCCTAGTCACCCATAAATAAAGGAAGCAGGAACCAGCCCCTACCACAGTTCGGTTTCCTGCCTCAACCATCAGTTATGAGCATGCTCACAACTTCAGCAAAGTTATGATAACAATATTAGTAGAAGAAAACAATACTTTAACACCAAATTTTTATAATTCATTGATAAATAATCTCCAGTTTCACCGCCTTACCTGTCCATGCGGTCATTCCGGATGTCTGTCTGTACACGGCTATTATCATCGCTATATCAAGACCTGTTCAGGCAGAGTATGCTTTCGTATCTGCCGCGTTAAATGTGAATGCTGCGGACATACACATGCCATACTTTTATCTTCCATGATTCCTTATTCCCAGATTTCCCTGGAAAATCATATTTCCATTATTCATAATTACGAACAGCATCAGTCCCAGGAACCGGTTATGAACAGCTGCCCTTCCATTGATGAAAGCTGTATTCATGCCATCATCAGAAAATATCTTCTTTGCTGGAAACAGAAACTGCTTAGCGAAAGAATCTCCTTTACAGATGTTCCGGCATTTGTCTTCTCCTGTTTTTCGCACTTTAACAGGCAGTTTATGCAGATTAAAAATATACCAAATATTCTTTTTCTTAATACCACATAACTTTACACGACCTTTCTTTCGTTTCTTCTTATACTTAAGAAAAAACATAGGAGGACCCACAAATGGATCAGGAAAAGAAACAGGCAATTGCACTTATGCGTTATTCATCCGGATGGCTCCATTAAACACTATGCTCCGGCCACTTTCGAAAGATGGTACCGCAATTATAAGAATTCGGGTTTTGATTCCCTTATACCTTCAGGAAGGGAAGACCAGGGCATACCACGTAAGCTTGATTATGAACTTCAGGAACAGATTAAATATCTCAAAACCAACTATCCACACATGTCTGCTTCTGCTATCTACAGACAGCTTCACGAAAACGGAAGCATCAAAAAAGGGGATGTATCTGAATCCACGGTTAACAGATATATTAATCTCCTGGCTCTTAAGCTCAAAACAACCAGCAATCAGGATATGCGCCGCTATGAAAGACCTCACATAAATGAAGTATGGTGTGGTGATTCAAGTGTTGGTCCTTATCTGAAAACTCCTGATGGTAAAAAACATAAGGTTTATATCATTGCACTTATAGATGATGCAAGCAGATTTATTGTTGGTATTGATGTGTTTTTTAATGATAACTTTGTAAATCTTATGTCTGTCATTAAATCTGCTGTTGCAAAATATGGCCGTCCTAAGATTTTTAACTTTGATAACGGTTCCAGCTATAAAAACAAACAGATGGAACTGCTGGCTGCCCGTATTGGCTCTGTTATTCATTATGACCAGCCTTATACTCCAACCCAGAAAGCCAAAATCGAGAGATGGTTCCGCACCATGAAGGACCAGTGGATGTCTTCTCTTGATATCAGGGATTTTCATTCCCTTGATGAACTTCGTGGTAACCTTTTAGCTTATGTCCAGAAGTATAATCAGTCTGTCCATTCTTCACTGAAAGGATTATCACCTCAGGACAGATTTTTTTCTGAACCTGACCATATAAGGTGCTTATCAGACGAAGAAATAGAAAAAGATTTTCTTCTTGAAATTGAACGCCGTGTATCTTCCGATAGTGTTATTGTAATTGACCAGATAGAATACGAGGTTGACTGCAGGTTTGCAAAGCAACGTATTAAACTGAGATATTCTCCTGATTTTGAAGATATATTTATTATGGAATCTGATGGCACTCTGACGCCAATCAGACTTCTTAACAAAACTGAAAATGCATTTATCAAACGTGAAAAAATACATTTATGCAGAGGTGAAGAATAATGGACTATTTTACAAGATATGGTCTGGAATTCAATCCGTTTATAAAGAATTCCAAAGAAATCCCTGTTAATACATCTGAATACAAAGAAACTTTATTCAGACTGGATTATCTTGCAAAAACCAAAGGATTTGGCATACTTACAGGAAGTGCAGGCAGAGGTAAAACAACAGCCATAAGAAACTGGGCTTCAACTCTGAATCCCTCACTTTATAAGGTTGTTTATTCTTCATTATCAACCCTTACGCCTAATGATTTCTACAGAAATCTGGTAAAAGAACTCGGTAATGAGCCTGCTTTTAAAAAACCTGATAACTTCCGTATTATTCAGGAAGAAATCACCCGACTGTCCATTGAAAAGAGAAAGACGCCTGTAATCATCATTGACGAAGCCAATTACATTAACAATGCCATCTTAAATGATTTAAAAATACTTTTTAATTTTGAGATGGATTCCAGAGATCGTGCCGCCATTTTACTTGCCGGGCTTCCAAAACTTAACTCAACTCTCCAGTTACAGATTCATGAACCATTAAAGCAGCGTATTGTTATGAATTATAATCTCGATGGACTTTCAAAAGATGAAGGAAAAGCCTACATATATGAGAAGCTCAAAGGTGCAGGCTGTAATCAGACCATCTTTGAGGAAGCTGCTATTGAAGCTATACTTAATGCCGCTGATGGCACACCCAGATTAATTAATAAATACTGTAATGCAGCCATACTCATAGGTGATACACACAAAGTAAATCTCATCACAACTGACATTGTTATGCAGGCAATCAACGATTGCGAACTGGGTTAATCACGAAATTCCTCATTCACTTTATTTGAATGGGGAATTTTTTATATGCATAATCCATTGCAAACAATGTGCAGATATATCTAAAAGCTATACTTTTTTTACTTTATTTAATGTGAAAGATGAAGCATCATTTAATGTGCTAAACAACACTTTATGCATCCTTCTTTCCATTGTCTGAACACGAATGTTCTCACGTTCAATCTCTGCCACTGCTGACAGAACAGATATCATAAGCTTTCCGGCATCTTTGGATGAATCTATTCCATCCTCTACACAAATCAGGTTCACTCCAAAATCCTGCATTACTTGTAATGTTGCAAGTACATCTGCCGCATTTCTGCCGCATTTCTTCCAAATCTAGAAAGTTTAAATACAAGCACATAAGATACTCCATCTTTTCCTGACTTAATATCCCCCATCATCTGATTAAATGAAACTCTTCCCTCTATTGATTTGCCGGATTTTCCAGCATCCTCATACTCACCGGCAATTTCATATTCATTATAGTCGCAGAACGCTTTCATTTTTGTTTTCTGTGCATCCAAAGAATAGCCGTCTATCTGCATGGTTGTGGAAACACGGGTGTATAAATATACTTTGATTTTTTCTTTCTTCAATTTATGTATCACCTCCAGGAAGTGCAGAAACCACTGATAAATTGATACTGGCTAATGTATCCATCTGTCTGATTGCCAAATTTCTAAGCAATATAAGTCTTTCCGATTGAGGTTTCCCCTGCTCAATTAAAATTGCATTATAGCTCTCCATATTTGCCAATACCAACAACTGATTTAAATTTGCGTCATCACGCACATTCCCTTTTTTACCCGGATTATTATTTTTCCATTGCTTGGCAGTCTGACCAAATAAAGCTACATTTAAAAGATCTGCTTCACTGGCATATGTATAAGCAATCTGCTCCGGTGTCAGCTCTGGTGGAATCAAATTTTCCTTCACCGCATCCGTGTGAATACGGTAGTTCACCTTTGATAAAGCTCTGTTCAAGTTCCAGTCCAATGAAAGGCGACTGTTTTCATCTTGTTTTAACCTGCGGTAATCTTTCATAATATACAGTTGAAATTCCGGAGAAATCCATGTAGCAAATGCCATTGCAATATCGCTATGTGCATAAGTTCCTCCGCCATATCTGCCTGCTTTTGACACTATTCCAATAGCATTGGTCTGTTCAATCCATTTGGTTGGCGTCATAACAAACCTGTTTAATCCCGCCTCACTTCTAACCGCCTCGAATTGCATACGGTTAAAATCTGGATTATGAAGTTCTTCCCAAACAGCCAAAAACTCAACTGTATTTCTGTTTCGCATCCAGTTCTGAATGACAAATCTGGGATCATTATCATTTCTATATTTCGCAATATCTGTCAACGAAATATATTCATTTTCAAAATCTTTCGTGTAAATTCCAATATCAATTCCTTTTGCGTGAATAATTTCCCTAACTATTTTATTCGCCATCTCTATTCCTCCACCATATTCTCCATCTGTTCCAACTTCTGCAAAGCTTTCATATACGCCATGAGTCTTTTATATTGCTCATCTCCAAGGCTGTGAATCTGCTTTAAAATCTTAATATCCGACCTGGTTACTTCATAATTTGCATGTTCATCTTTATATTCAGGATCAATTCCATTTCCTGTCAAAAGCTGTTCGGGAGTAATCTCCAATGCATCACATATAGACAACAGGCAGTCCGCTTTGGGATTTGTCTTTTTCTTCTTCCAGTCACTAATATTACTTGTTGCAATCCCGGTCCTTTTTGAAAGTTCCAACTGGGTCATGTTCTTCTTTTCCATCATATAAAAAATTCTTTCACTGATAATCATCTTTCCCTCCATCAGCATTTCATCTATCCGTATTTTCATTTTTCAATTCCGTATTTACGGTTATAATATCATGCGACAACTTTTCTTTCAACAGATATTTTTGTATTTCTGAACTTTATTATATTCTTCTCTTTATATAGCTCCGTGTACAACTGTCTTATTCTTTCCCTACGAAGATAAAAATCCGGATCAGGCAAATTATCCAAACAATCGATATGCTAATAGTTCCCCCTTTTAATCACATATCATTATAAATCCATAATGTCATAAGTATCATATATGTATGAACTTGTAAATCGCTCCTTTTGCGACTTGTCTAGGTCATGCAGATTGTCCGTATATATAGGTGGGTGCGGTTACAATCTCGCTTTTCATTTCAAGAAATATCGTGTAACTACTTCTCAAAATTTTATATATTTTTTCCTCTATACAGGCGATTTTCATGGCTTTTCACTCTTAAAAGCATTAAAAAAGCACTTTCAGCTTTTTATAGCCAAAAGTGCAATTTATATACCTGCAAACTATCTATTCAAGTTACCATTCCATCATTTCTTTTATTGCAAAAGGTAATACATACAATCCATTACGAGGTGGTCTTGCCGTTAAAATTCTCTCGAATACCCTATGCTCCCAATCACCATATTTTATAGTGGACTCTACATCGTAATCTTTTTCACAATCCGCCTTATCACCATAATTTCTATATGACCAACATAACGATGGTCTTACTTTGTAAATCGAACAGCTATTTTCTTCATCTAAAAAAACACACGGCATTTTTAATTTAAAATACTTGTCTTGAATAACCTCTTCCTTTCTTGTAGTATTTATTACTTTATTGGTAATATTATTTTCCTCCAATATATGACATTGTTCTAAGACTTTCCTTTTCAGCTTTTCTCTTTCATCTTTAGAAAGGTTTTCTATGTAAGGCTTTATTGCCAAACATTCCGACATAGATAATGCAATTAACTGTCTACAGCATGCCGAGCAACCTTTCTCACATGTGCATTTAACTTCAAATTCCTCTTCAATCAAATCAATTTGTTTTTCTACCTCTTCTATTTCTTTTGAAAGCCATTTTGAAAGTTTTAAAGGATTAGGTCTTTTAGGTATTTCCTGTTCAAATTTATAATCTTTTGCAGTCATACCCGACTTGAAAATAAGCCTATCTACAATCTCTTTTTCCATAATTATCTCTCCTCCTTGTATCTTATATAATTTTATTTCTTGACATGTCTACCACTACCAGTTCTATTCCGACACTCACAGGAATTTCTCTTTTTAACTCCTTTTCCAGTACATTTTCTGCATTTGGTGTAAATACAAAATGGTCGAAAAACTGCGTAAAATCAAGAATTTCTAGATATCTGTGCGACATAGCGACACGGCAACCTCCACATGATACGTTCCTGGAAACATGTCCACACAGCACCCACGCTCTACCTCGTAGCCGTAGGCCTGCAGCATCTCTAGGTCACGAGCGAGTGATGTCGGTTTACATGAAATATAGACCATGTGGTCAACACCATAGTCGATAATTTTCTTTAACGCCTTAGGGTGGATTCCGTCACGCGGAGGGTCAAGCACGATTAAGTCAGGACGTTCATTTATGTTATCAAGAGCCTTTAAGACATCTTCAGCGATGAATTCACAATTTGAAAGTCCGTTAAGTCTGGCATTTTCACGGGCGGCATCGACGGCCTCGGCAACAATTTCCACACCGATTACCTTCTTTGCCACAGGTGCAAGAATCTGGGCAATTGTACCTGTACCGCTGTAAAGGTCAAATACAATCTTATCTTTTGTCGTTCCGACATATTCCCTTGCCTTTGAATAAAGAACTTCTGCCCCGAGCGAGTTCGTCTGGAAAAATGAAAATGCAGAAATATTAAATGTAAGTCCTAGCAGCTCTTCCTGAATATAATCCTGTCCGAAAAGTATCTCTGTACGCTCATTTTTTACAACATCAGCAATACTGTCGTTATAAGTATGCAAAAGCCCGACAAATGTTCCGTCAAGCTGAAGATTTCGTAATTTTTCAGTGATTTCAGACATATCAAAATCAAGCTGGGTTGTTGTTACTATATCAACAAGAATCTGACCTGTTTTTACTGCTTTTCTCACAAGAAGATGTCTTAAATATCCCTCATGTGTCATCTTATGAAAATATGGCAGATTTTTCTCTTTAAAATAGCTGCATACACAATCAAGTATTCTGCTGAAATCGTTATCCACAATTTTACAACCGTTTACTGTGACAATATCATATGTACTGTTTCTTTTATGAAGTCCGAGTGCAAGTTCACCGCCTTTTACTTCATCGCCAAAAGTAAATTCCATCTTATTACGGTAGCTTTCATTAACGGGACTTCCGATTATTCCTTCAAATTCAAAATCACCTTTTACAGCTTCGTCAAGTATGCTTTTCACCTGACTTTCTTTCATCTTTAACTGCTCGCTATACTCCATGCTCTGATATACACAACCGCCACATTTTCCAAAATATTTACAGACTTTTCCCTCTTCATAACACTTTTTTTCAAGAGGTGAATTTTCGAGAACTTCAAGCAGTCTTCCTTCACATTTGTCTTTGCGTTTTTTGTTAACTGCAAATCTTACTTTCTGTCCCGGCACTGCATTTTTAACTATAACTCTTGTCTTCATGCCATCCTCATCAACCCACACATACCCTTTATTAGGAAAATCAATTTTCTCTACATATCCTTCACAAATATCGCCTTTTCTCACATATGCTCCTTCCAAGCCTGACAGCTTTAATCTCTATTTTCTCACGACCTGCATAATCCAACATTCTCAGCTTCTACAGGTACAAAATTTATCCGCTTCATACGTAAAATATGCCACCAGCCGAACAGACGCACGACCGGTGGCAACATTATACTTCCAATTGAATATGATAATTACTTATCTTCTTCTTCAAAGTCATCCTCGAAATCATCTTCAAAATCGTCATCATAATCATCATCAAAATCATCAAGATAATCTGGTGTAAAATATCTGTATACACCATATGCAATTGCTGCTATAGCAGCTACGGCACCGATTACTGCAAGAACAATAAGCACCCATTTACAGCACTTATTTTTTTCTTCCTCTTCTTCCTTCTTGTGGAGAAGTTCACCAAGCTTGCTGGCTGCAATTAATTCTTCAATCTTATCTTTATTCATAATATATGCCCCTTTCATTTATTTCTTCAATTTCATCATTTCAATTTTTTATAAAATCATTGTATCATAAAAAAAACGATTTTACTACTGTTTTTTTAATCGTGCAAAGCCTGCAAGCATCTTTTTTATGCCATACTCCTGAAACTCCACAGTTACCATGTAGTCTCTTGTTGCCGCATCGATTGAAAGCACTTTTCCTTTGCCGAATTTCACATGTGAGACCATGTCTCCCACATTATAACCAAGTCGTGACGAAAGACCTGAAGATGTCTGTCCTTGTGGTTGTGCACCAACACCCGTTTTTGCACTCGGATTATCAACATTTTTTGATATGTTTGAAACAGTTTTCCCTGACTTTTTCAAATCGAATATATCCATAGGAAATTCTTTACCAAAGCCTACTTTTTTATTCGTCGATGCAGAAGAAACATTTTTTACGGCATCACGCTGTACACCCGTAAAAGTTCTTCCCGCACTACTATAACCTGTTGATGTACTTCCGTAATTTGTAACATTTCCTCGTTTTGCATATCCTGTTTTTCCCGAAATACTCACACGGTTTGTATTATAGCTTGAATATGAAGTTGTATTGCCGCTTCCATATCTGCTTAATGCGTCTTTTGCACTCGCACGGAAATTAAATTTCGATGACTCTCCGGGCTCTGTCTCACCGCCAAAAGCAATCTTTGACTTATTATAACCTGTTGCCTGATTTTCAATATTTAAAAGTTCCTTTGGAATTTCATTGACAAAACGTGATACTTTATTCATCTGTGTTTCACCATGAACCATACGCTGTTTTGCACTACTTATGTTCAGTTCTTTCTGTGCACGCGTAATTCCCACATAACAAAGACGGCGTTCTTCTTCTACATCCGTCGGGTCATCGGATACGATTGTCATATAGCTCGGAAAAAGTCCATCCTCAAGTCCTGTCATGTATACAATAGGAAATTCCAAACCTTTTGCACTGTGGAGCGTCATAAGCATCACCTGATTGCCTGACTGGTCAAGATTATCAATATCAGCAATAAGTGCAACTTCAGACAAAAATCCGCTCAATGTAGGCTTAAAATGTTCATTGTCAGCAACCTGAACATCCTCTCTGCCACCTGCAACAGATGTCGGTTCCAAAGTATTATTTACTGAATCATCAAAATCATTTTGTGCATCTCCCACCTCGTAACTTACAATTTTATTGATAAATTCATCAATATTTTCCTGTCTGTTTTCTACTTCTTCTTTTGTTTCACTCTCAGACAGATATTCTATATATCCTGTGTCTCTTACAACCGACTCAGTAAGTTCCTGTATTGACATATATTCCTGTTTTGCCTTAAATCCCAGAATAAGTGTCACAAAATTTTCTATCTTATTAAGAGAGCGTCCGATGTCAGGAATCTGCGAAGCATTACACAAAGCATCCCAGAATGTACATCCGTTATAATCTGCAAAATTCTGTATACGTTCGAGTGTTGTTGCACCGATTCCACGCTTTGGGACATTAATAATACGATGTACTGCCTGTGCATCCATTCCATTATCAATTGTTTTAAGATATGCAAGTATATCCTTAATCTCTTTTCGCTGATAGAAATTAACACCACCATATATCCTGTACGGAACATTTCTTACAATAAGACGTTCCTCGAGAAGTCTTGACTGTGCATTTGTTCTGTAAAGGATAGCTATATCATTATAGTTCCATCCATCTCTTACCTTTGCACAGATTCCATTTACAACGCCTTCCGCTTCTTTATATGCATCTTCATAAAGACAGAAATTAATCTTTTCGCCTTCATTATTAGCTGTCCAGAGCGTCTTGTCTTTTCTACCAAGATTATTTTTAATAACACTGTTTGCCGCTTCAAGAATAGTCTTAGTTGAACGGTAATTCTGCTCAAGCTTTATTACTTTTGCAGAATCAAATGTATTTTCAAAATTAAGAATATTCTGGATATTGGCACCTCTGAACTTATATATTGACTGGTCATCATCACCGACAACACAGAGATTTCCATATTTTCCGGCAAGCATACTCACAAATTTAAACTGCACTGTATTTGTATCCTGATACTCATCCACCATGATATAGCGGAATCTTTCCTGATATGCAAACAAAATGTCGTCATTTTGTTTAAAAAGCTCGACAGTTTTAAATATCAAATCATCAAAATCAAGTGCATTATTCGTTTTGAGCGTTTTCTGGTATTCACGATAAACACCGGCGATTCTTTTTGCATTATAATCGTTGCCTGCATTTATCTCCATCTCATCAGGAGTGACAAGCTCGTCCTTTGCCCTTGAAATCGCACTCATGATTGTGCGTTCTTTAAGCATTTTTGTGTCAATGTTAAGTTTTTTGCACGCTTCTTTTATAACACTTTTCTGGTCATCCGTATCATATATTGTAAAATTAGTATCATAACCCAGACGGTCTATGTATCTTCTAAGAATTCTTACACATGTCGAATGAAATGTACTTACCCACACCTGGCTTCCGAGCGGTGTTATCTTTTCCACACGCTCTTTCATCTCAGCTGCAGCTTTATTTGTAAATGTAATTGCAAGTATATTATATGGTGCAACATCGCAGTCCTCAATAAGATAGGCAATCCTGTGCGTAAGCACGCGTGTTTTGCCGCTTCCGGCACCAGCTATTATAAGAAGCGGTCCTTCAGTTCTCTTGACTGCTCTTTTTTGCATATCATTTAAACCGTCTAAATTCATCTTACTTCTCCATATATTAAAAGTCAAAATAACTGCCACGAAGTCACGGAGTTCATCCTATGCAACGCGGCAGTTTTATAATTAATATAAATTAACCGATAAGTTTTTTACCACAGTTCGGGCAGAACTTGGCACCATTTACAGGTGTTCCGCACTCAGGACAGAACTTTGGTCCGTTACCTGTCTGTGCTGTTCCCGCCTGAGGCATGCCAGAAGCTGTATTAGCCTGATTCATATTATTCATCATCTGCTGACCGATTGCCATTCCCATCTGCATGCTCATCATATCACCCGCAATATTAGAACGTCCACCACCTTTTTCAAGTGAATCAGCCATAGCCATCTGTGAATACTTATTCATATCACCAACCATAGACTGTGAAGCAGCTTTAGTCTGCATCTTCTGAATCTCTTCAGGATATGAAAAGCTTGAAATCATGAAATCTGTTATTGTCAGACCAAGCTTACAAATCTGCATATCAAGGTCTTCCTTAATACCATTAGCTATCTCATATGCATTAGCCTGAAGATTGAACATATCTTTGCCTTCTTTACTTATCCACTTCATAAGAAGCTGATCAAGAACAGCAACTACACGTTCCTTAACATCATCAACTTTATAAATCTGCTTTACACCGGCAATCTTATCAATAAGTGCTACATAATCATCTACCTTGAATGTAAATGTTCCGAAAGCTCTTATAGGCATACCACCCGGTGTTGCTGCTGACTGTGTTGGTATTGATATAGGATTCTTAGTTCCCCATTTAACTGTGAATTCCTTAGTATTTACAAAAAGAACTTCCGCTCTCATTCCACTGTTAAATCCAAACTTAAATCCCTTTAATGTAGAAAGGAATGGTATGATATCTGATTCAATATCAAAACTTCCTTCTTCTTTAAATATTCCTTCTATAACGCCATTATACATAAAAATGGCATCCTGACCCGGTCTTATGATTAAGCGGCTTCCCTTTTTAATCTCGCGGTTAGTCCATTTCCAAAAAATAATGTCATCTCTGTACTCTTCCCACTCAACGACGTTGGCCAGCTGTTTACCAAATAAACCCATTATTTTACTCCTTTAACTTATAAAAATTATAAGCCCATCTTAGCCTTTAAAGCTGCAAGTTCATCATCAACAGCAGCATTATTTGGTGCTTCATCGTACTTTGCTGCAAGATTATCAATATTGGTATCTTCCTGTGAAGAATTGAGTTCTGCCATTGCATTAGCCTCATCAAGCATCTTGTTTGCCTTTGCTTCCATTCTTGTAAATGCTTCCATGCTGTTATTAGCACCTGTTACGCTTGTGCCAACTTTATTAATTCTCTCTTGAGCTTTTGCGGCCTTAACTGTAGCTTTAATTGCTGCTCTTCTTGCCTCAAGATTATCAATATCTTTTACAAGCTTATCATGCATCTGGCGCATCTTTGATGCATTATCTGCTGCCACATTGTATGCCTGCTGAAGTGCTGTCTGAGTTGTAACAAGCTGCTGCTTCTTCTCAAGAAAACTTCTTGCATCAGCTTCATTGCCTGCTGTAAGTGCCTTCTCAGCATATGACTGCATCTTATTAATCTGCTCTGTACACTCGTCAAGTTCTCTCTTTGCTCTTGTCTCTTCTGCCATAACAGAAGCAGTTTCAGCCTTTACCTTGCCAAGATCGCTCTCTAAATTTCTCATGTACTGATCAATCATCTTTTCAGGATCCTCACACTTATCAAGAAGTGCATTGATATTAGATGCCATAATGTCCTTAAATCTTGTTAAAATACCCATAAAATCCTCCTCTGCAAAAGCCCCACATTTACACAATGGATTTTGCTAAAAATATTTTTTATCATCGGCATTTTGCCGTGCTATGAGATAATTATATAATATATGTACTTAATTGTCACGCTATTTATTCAAGATTTAATTTTCTGTCCAAAATATAAATACTTATAAAATTATATACTATTATTAAAATCACAGATATTATGCCTGCCATTATAAAAGTGCCCTTTACAAAATCAATTGTTGCGGCATCTGACTGCGGCATCTGCATAACCTCCATAAAATTACCTCCATACATAATAATACAGAGAATTACAAGTCCTATAAGCGAAAGAATCTGTCCGACAAAATAAAGAATTATATACCACACAAAAGCCATAATTCCTTTACTTGAATATGACAGGCTTCCCAGGTCAAGGCATACATAAAATGTGCTCAATGCCGAAATTATCGAAATAATAATATATAACACTGTAATTGCAACAACAGTCCCTGTTATACCTGATATAACCATCCCTGTTGCAGTTCCGTCTGTCTCTGCCGACATGAACATTTTAAGTTTTTTTATCCATGAATATTTTAAATCACCTGTGATAAATCCTATTGACAGCATCAAAACAATGAAATCTGCAGCAAACCATATTATTGAAGCAATCATTTTACTAAAATGAAGGCTGGCTGCAGATACAGGAAGTGTGTGCATGAGATAACCTTCATCCTTTAAAAGATTATTCCTGTATCTTAATATTGACATTACAAGTGTAATAATAAACATCACAATAAGTGCAATAACAGCTCCTGCAACAGCAAATCTGTAAATTGTTGAAAACACAGGATTGCCACCCATAGCTGTATTTATCTTATATGCACCAAATGTAACAATACTTAAAATCATAACAACAATATATATACCGGCATACATAAACCCTTGACTTTTCATCTCATATTTTATAAGTTTACCTAACATGCGAATACCTCCCTGAATAACGAATCAATACTCATATTTTTTTCTTCCCTGATAACATCAACATCCTTATGAAAAACTATTTCTCCATTTTTTATAAAAACAACATCATCCAGAACTTTCTCAACATCACTTATAAGATGCGTTGTAATAATAACACTTGCATTTTCGTTATAATTTGTAAGAATAGTCTTTAAAATATAATCTCTTGCCGCCGGGTCAACGCCACCCATAGGCTCATCTAAAAGATACACCTCTGCTTCCCTGCTCATAACAAGAACAAGCTGCACTTTCTCCCTTGTTCCTTTTGAAAGCTGTTTAATTTTTGAATTCTTTGAAATATTAAGGCTTTCAAGCATCTGTTCAGCCCTGTCTCTTCTGAAATCTTCATAAAAATCCTCAAAAAAGTTAATTGTATCTTTTACTCTCATATTTGGTGAAAAATATGTACGTTCCGGAAGGTATGAAACAATCTTTTTGGTCTCAATTCCTATACTCTTTCCGCTTATTGTCACTTCACCATCATTTTTATTTAAAATACCGGCAAGTATTTTTATAAGAGTTGTCTTTCCACTTCCATTCGGTCCAAGAATTCCTATTATTCTTCCTCTTTCGAGTGACAAATCAAGTTCTTTTATAACCGGAATTTTTCCATAACTTTTTTTAAGTCCCTTACATTCTACTAATACATCCATAAAAATCTCCTTATTTCCCTGTAAGATTTAACATCCTGTTCGTTATCTTATTTACTGCCTGATATATAATCTGCAAGAATCTTTACTACTTCATCTTTTTCATAACCAAGGCTTTTCATATTTTCAATAAAGGCGTCCGCATATTGTTTTGTAAGTTCTTTTTGAAGCTGCTGCGACTTATCAGCCTGTTTGCTCACATAACGTCCGGAAGTTCTTATTGAGTAAAGATAACCTTCATTTTCAAGCTGTGACAGTGCTTTCTGCATTGTATTCGGATTAACTCCGGCTGTTACTGCCAGCTCCCTGACAGCCGGAAGTTTCTCATCTGCCTGAAGTTCACCAGTTGCAATACACTTTTTTATCTGTTCAATTATCTGTAGATAAATAGGTGTATTCTCATCAAAGTTCCATTCCAAATAATCACCTCTTATTTTGTATTATTGTATTACTCATATAGTACAATAATACAGTTTTATTTTTTTGTCAATAAGATTTTTATATAACATTTTTTACTTTTGGATGTATATGCCTCTTGTCATATGGTTTTTAATACTATATAATAGAGTACAGACATAAACTTTAAGAAGAAACGAGGGTTACTATGGCTAACGATAACAAAGAGCTTGTATCATCAATGCTTCGCAAGATGACAAAGCTTAATTATATAAAGCCGGGCGATGTTCCCGGCATCAATCTTTACATGGATCAGGTTACAACTTTTATGGATGAACATTTAAGTGACAGTAAACGCCATGAAGATGACAAGATTCTTACTAAGACAATGATTAATAATTATACAAAAAACAATCTTCTTCCGCCTCCCGTCAAAAAAAAGTATTCAAGGGATCATCTTTATATTCTTGCTTTTATTTACTACCTGAAAAATCTTCTTTCAATAAGCGATATACAAAAGCTTATTAATCCGCTTACTGAAAATTGTTTTGATACAGACAAAACACCTGATATGGAAGATATATACAGAGAAGTATTTAACTTATGCAAATCACAAGCCGCAGCTCTCTCAAGAGATACACTTGAAAAAGCACGCATTGCCGGCAAGTCATTTGAATATGTTGAAGATGAAGAACAGCGTGATTTCCTTGAGTTATTCAGTCTTATATCACTTTTAAGTTTTGATGTTTATATGAAAAAAAATATGATTGAAACACTTATTGATGATTACTCTTCAAAGCATATCAAAGACAATAAATCTAATGAAAAAGATAATAAGAAATAAATATTTTTATCAGAATTTTATATTATAAAATCCCGGATGATTGTGACGAGTCCATATACTAAATTATGGAAAATCATTTTATACAATCATCCGGGATTTTTATTTACACAATTATCATTTATTCTTCTGTTTCTTCCAGCATATTGAGTCTTTTAAATACTCGGTCATATCCATCGTTGCCATAATTAAGTGAACGATTTACCCTGCTTATTGTTGCAGTTGATGCTCCTGTCTTTTCTGCTATATCAAGATATGTCTTATGTTCCCTTAACATCTTTGCAACTTCAAATCTCTGAGCCAATGAGAGTAATTCATTGATTGTGCATACATCTTCAAAGAAATCAAAACACTCATCCTTATTTTCAAGACTGAGAACAGCCTCGAAAAGCTGCTCAACCGCCGGAGTTTTTAATTTACTGTTCATACACCTACCCCATTTCTGCGACTTTAACACAAAAGCCTTTTTAAATAACCATTTAATATTTTAACACAGTAAAGTTTGAAAGTAAATAGCCTGTAAATCATATTATTCTGTTCTTAATGCAACAACCGGATCTTTCTTTGCCGCCATCTTAGCCGGAATAAGTCCTGCTATTGTTGTAAGCAGCATGCTTATAATAACAAGAATCACTGCACCTGCAACAGGAAGCTGTGCCACATTAGAAATATCTGTTACATTTTTTATAACAGCATTAGCCGGTATACACAAAATCAATGTTATTATTATACCCATCGCCCCTGATACAAAACCTTCAATAAGAGTTTCTGCATTAAATACTCTTGATACATCCTTCTTTGATGCACCTATACTTCTTAAAACACCAATTTCTTTTGTTCTCTCTAGAACTGAAATGTATGTTATAATTCCAATCATTATTGATGAAACCACAAGGGAAATCGCTACAAATGCAATTAAAACCGAAGAAATTGCTGTAATAATAGTACTTACAGATGACATAAGGATTCCTACATAATCAGTATAATTTATTGTATCCTCATCTCTTCCATCAGCTGTTACTTCGTCATTATAATTCTTAATAAAATCCTGAAGTTTTTCTTTTGAATCAAAATCTTTAGCATATATATCAATCTCTGAAGGGTTGTCTTCACTTGCTATGCCAAGTAATGATTTGTTATTTTCAAGTGTTGAAATTGATGTCTTATCATTATCAAATGACATTCCTGTAAATACATCTTTTTCAGGGTCTGCGAGCTGCTGTTTTACAATCTGTGTTTCATTTACTTTTTCAATTATATGAGGCATTAAATCCTTTGTATATGCAACACCACTGCTTACTGAAACACTTGCCGCGTCAGGATTTTTTCTTATAATTCCTGCAATCTTAACCTCTTCAGCATTATTCACAACTGTTGTCATATATTCATCATCATGTGATGCATCTTCCCATATTCCAAATGTGTCATTATATCTGTACAAATCTGTAGGAAGAACAAGTTTGAACTTCTTGTCAAGGACTTCATCATATGTATACTGTGTTTCTTCTGTCTCATATGAATTTCCAGCCATAACATTCTTAAAAATTTTCTTTACTTCGGCCGGATCCTTAAATCCAAGTGAATACAATGTATAGTCATCTATCTCATTATTTTCATCTACCACAAGCATAACTTCGTTGTAATTATCTGCCCAGCTTCCGGCTATAAGATCATACTGTTCATCAAGCATCTGTCTGTTATCAAAAAGACGTGACCATACACTTGTATTCTGCATGCCCGCTGACATCATGCCGTCACCTGATACAGACATTCCATACATATTTTCCATAACAGAACTTGGATTAAGCTGTGTAACACCATCTGATGTATCAGTTGAATAAATGTATAACGGAACATCATAACTATATTGTATATCACTTATATAACCATCAACATCACTCTTATGATTTTCAAGATATGACTTAAATGCTTTAAGATTATTGCTGTTTACCTCAGCAACCATACTGTTTACCATATCAGTCATAATGTTATTACTGTAAATCTTATCCTTGTCATGATCAACATTTTTATCTTTATTACCCATCATATTCTCAATCATGCTGCTGACATCGACACTTTCTTTCTGAAGCTGTATAGGATAACTTGAAAGTGTATCTCTCTGCACGCGGTCAATATAATTCTGAATACCATTGGATATTGACAAGATAAGTGCAATACCTATAATTCCGATACTTCCAGCAAAAGCAGTAAGGATTGTCCTTGTCTTTTTTGTCATAAGATTATTAAGACTAAGGCTTAACGCTGTAAAAAATGACATAGATGTCTTCTTTTTCTTTGTTTTACCAGACTTTTTATCAGTTAAAGAATCCTCATCTGTCTTCGTTGCAATATTATCGTCTTCACCATTATATGGATTACTGTCATCCGTTATTGTTCCATCAAGAAGTCTTATTATTCTTGTTGAATACTGTGTTGCAAGTTCCGGATTGTGCGTTACCATTATTATAAGCCTGTCTTTTGAAATCTCTTTTAGCAAATCCATTATCTGGATACTTGTCTGTGTATCAAGTGCTCCTGTAGGTTCATCTGCAAGAAGTATATCCGGGTCATTGACAAGTGCTCTCGCTATTGCAACTCTCTGCATCTGTCCACCTGACATCTGATTCGGTTTCTTATGAATCTGCTCCTTGAGACCTACTTTTTCAAGTGCTTCTGTTGCACGCTGTCTTCTCTCGGCTTTTGACACACCAGACAATGTAAGTGCAAGTTCAACATTTGACAAAACTGTCTGATGCGGAATAAGATTATAGCTTTGGAATACGAATCCAATAGAATTATTTCTGTATGCATCCCAATCCCTGTCTTTAAAATCTTTTGTCGATCTGCCATTAATCTTCAAATCACCGCTTGTGTACTTATCAAGTCCTCCTATTATATTAAGAAGAGTGGTCTTTCCACATCCTGATTGGCCCAATATTGAAACAAATTCACTGTCACGGAACTTCAAATCTATCCCTTTAAGAGCTTCAACCGATGTCGTCCCCGTAACATAAGTTTTTCTTATTCCATTTAACTCAAGCATAACATTTCCTTTCCCGAAGCAATGTATTTTTGCCTATATCTCGTCCAAAAGCTGCTGTCTTGCATTATCTCTTAACATATTCTTATTGTAATAATAAAATTTATCACAACCATTCTCCTGTATAAATGATATACTGTAAAATCCTGCTGCCAGCTCAGTCACAAACAGAACCATCTCCGGTCCATGTCCAAACGCTTTCTCGGCAAAATCAAAAGCATTGTTTAATTCTAACATAATCTGTTGTGATAATGCCTCACGTTTATCTGAAAGTTTCATAAATTCTGATGAAATTATTGTAAACACATCTGTATGTTCACTGACACCTGCATTTTTTACTGCCAGTTCATAATCACCAATTTCACGTATTACAGCCGCATTAACAGCCTGTGCATCTTCATCCCACAGGCCTTTTTCTTTATCACGCAGATATGTGTTTCTCATATCTTTAACAACATCCGAAAATACAAGTGCTTCATTTTTCTGAAAAAACTTTAATTCATCGAAAAGTTTCTGTGCCGTCATTGTCATTCTGTAATACTTTTTAAATTCAGCATTTAATGCTCCCAGGACAAGACTCACTACACTTATTCTCTCATCAAATGGTGCTTTTGCCAGACGAGTATACACACTCTGTGCTGTATTTGCCAAAAGAATATCTTTGACATTGTAAGATTTTTCATATTTGTAATACAATGCAAGATAATTGGCAAAATCCATAGCAGTATCTTCATCCTGAAGATACTGTGAAATCACCTGCTCATCCACAGAAATTCCAAGCTTTTCATATGCCTTTATTATATCAGACAGATCTTCCCATCCTCTGGCTGTGACAAAACGCTTGCCTTCAACCGTAGTTTCTATCTTATAAAAGTTCTCCTGTCTTGCATCAAGATAAGAAAGAACTGCTGCATGTATGCCTTTTTTTCGTGCATAATTCTTCCAAATATCATAATCCGGCGTAACTTCTATATACTTGACACGGTCAAGTGTAACAACGTCAAAATCCCTGACTGAACGGTTATATTCCGGTGGATTCCCCGCTGCAACAATTATCCATCCATCCGGAACTTTCGTATTTCCAAACATCTTTGCCTGAAGAAACTGAAGCATAACAGGTGCAAGTGTCTCAGATACACAATTTATCTCATCTATAAATAAAATACCTTCTTTTATTCCTGTCTTCTCAATCTTATCATGCACAGATGCAATAATCTCACTCATTGTATATGATGTAACTGAATATTCATTTCCATCATATACCTTTTTATCAATAAAAGGCAGACCCATCGCACTCTGTCTCGTGTGATGTGTCATAGTATATGCAGCAAGTGATATACCACATTCTCTTGCTGCCTGATCCATTATTGCAGTCTTACCAATTCCCGGAGGCCCGATAAGCAGTACCGGTCTTTGATGCACAGACGGAATAAGCGGATTCCCATCCTCATCTTTTGCAAGATATGCTTTTACTGTATTCTTTATTTCTTCCTTTGCTCTTTCAATATTCATGTTATTCCTCAACTTTCCATTCAACTCTTATTGCCCAGCCCGGCACAATTCTGTCTGCATCATACATTTCAGGAAAAACAAATGCAACATCATATGGTGGCTTATGTTCAGGATAAATTCCATATCCGTCCGTAAAATAAAGCACACCTTTAAGACTTTTGAGTTCTCCCATCTGTCTTAATTTTTCTATATAATTAAATGCCGGCCGGAAATCTGTTCCTCCAAAACCTTTTACAGCAAAATTATCCTTGAAACTTTCTGCCTGTTTCAAATCATTTATAACAATATCTTCCTGAACCTGATTATCACACTGTATAATATGCAGTCTTATTTTTTCAAAAAACAAATCTGATTCTGTAAGAATTCCCAAAGTCTCATTAATAAACTTCTGGACAAGCGTAAATGCACATGACCCTGATGTATCTATCACTATAACAAAATCCTTAATCCTGCTCTCTTCCCTGTATTCAAGTTCTTCTATAAGAGGCATATTACCATACACAGTCATTCCGTAATTATAAAATCCATAATCAAATGAATCCATATCCACATGCATACTTTCTCTTGTCACAGCAGATTTTCTCAAAAAATCACGATAAGATATTTCCTTGTGATTAACTGCTTTGAGCATCTTTAAAAGATTGCCTTTTGTATCTCCTCTGCCCGAATCAAATGTCATTGCCGACTGCATCTTCTTTGCAGCATTCTCCCACTTTTCTTCCTGCTTATTATTATCTTCATCTGAGCTTGTGTTATCTTTATCGCTCTGGTCTGCATGCCAATATGCATGGTCGTCAACTTCAAACTCCCCTGATGCAATCCACATCTGTGCCTGATTATTCATCTGCGTCTTTAATATATAAAATATATTAGCTGCACTAAGCACACGGCTTTTAGCAAGAATCTCCTTATATATCTGCTGCCGCTTTGTATTCTCCGGCTTTATAACACAGCTTAATTCAATTCCATCAACAAGATATTCTGCACATATGTCACATGACAGATTCCAAAGCTGTATATCGTCTTCGTCTTTATACTTTTCTGCGTCATATATATGCCTGAACAGACAGTGCATTATCATATGTAAATACGCCCTGTTGACATCTGTCGGATTCTTTTTGTAATTTTCTATAAGAAGAACAGGATTATAATAAAGGAATCTGCCGTCTGTCGCCACAAACCTGATACGCCTGTCCGCCTTATACCCAAGCATATTCAATGCAAGAAACATATAACGCATTCCAAGAAAAAGTTCCTGTTTTGCCATATCAAGAACCTTTATTCCCGTCTTTTCCCAATCTCTTTCTTCTTTGTTCTTAGTATTAATATTGTCTTCCACTTATCTTTCCTTAACTATAATAATAAAGTTGCCACTTTGTTTGTTGATAATATCAATATATCACTTTTAATATCATTTTGCATTGGATTCAAAATTCAAACTTTCTGTGAGAAGGTGCAAAATGCTGTTTCTGATATGCAAGAAGCTGCCCCAGCCCCTCCATATGAGAATTTTCTCTTGCAGTATCTATACATGACATACATGATTCACGGTCAAGTATTTCCATGGAAAATATAAGGTTTAAACCGTCATAATCTTCATTTTTCACCATATCATTCACTATCTCAATAATATTTTTATTAAGATAATCTTTATACTGCCGTTTTGCATCTTCAGATAATTTATATGGATACTTCAACCTGTAACATGCAATCTTATACGATGCATCTTTAACATCAATATACATTCCTGCCTGAAATAATCTGTCATACTGCATATAATTAACATCAGTACCGTCGACACATTCCCTGTACTGTATCCCTGAACCTTCCGTAATCTGATTAACAATTCTTGCCGGCGTATTTTCTTCATAATTATAAAGATAATATGGAAATACCAGCACGGCATCATCATCGTCGTAATGTATAGTCACCTTAACTTCATTATTTACTTCCGACAAAACACCTTTTAAACACTTGGTGTTCAGACCTGTTCCGATTATATTTATGTCATGAAGCCTGTAACAGTTTTTAAATGCACCATCACCAATATCCGTAACGGTATCATAAAGTGTTATTGATGCAAGATTCCTGCAATTGTAAAATGCATGTGCACCAATCGAAACGACTGTCTCCGGCAGTGTTATTTCAACAATTTCCCTATGCTCACTAAACGCAAATGCCCCAACTGAAACTATCTTCTTATTATCTATTTTTTCCGAAATTGTAATTTTTTCTTCTTCTCCTGAATATTGTTTTAAAACAGCTTCGTCCATATTCAAATCATCAAGTTCGTACATATCATTCCTCATATATTGTTTATTTTGTTAATAATAACACTTTAAAACGTCTCTTGCAATTTTATCCAATGGACTTTATAGTACGCTTATATTATAATTATGCTAATAAATGACATGATTTTTAAGGAGTTTTATTTTGGGATTTATTTTAAAAAGGCTTAAAAATTTTATAACATATAAAAAATATATATTAGCTGCCTGCACTTTGAGTCTGTCTCTTACAATTCCATATATTTCATATGCCACTACACAGGATAACCTTGACGATGCAAATCAGAAACTTGAGGAATTAAGGCAGCAGCAGGCGGATATCTCATCCGATATGTCAGACCTTGTCTCACAGATTGATGATATCAACAGGTCTCTTACTGAAATTGACGAAAAGATGCAGGATTTATCAGATAAAATTGACGACCTTTCTATGCAGAAAGAAGAACTTGACAAACAAAAAACCGAACAATACGCTGCAATGAAATTACGGATCCAATATATGTATGAACATGGCAGCCAGAATGCCCTTGATATCATTCTAAGTTCACAGGGACTTTCCGATTTTTTATCAAAATCAGAATATGTGACGCAATTGTCTTCATATGACCGAAGAATGCTTGAAAAAATGGAAAATATAATAACGCAGATAGCCGAAAACAGTGATGAACTTGAAAAAGATTATGCTTCTTTAGATAAATTAAAGTCTGAATCATCCAGACAGTCAGAACGACTTAATGCACTTCTTGATTCAAAACAACAGGAGCTTGCATCTAACAGTGATGATATTACAAAGTTTGAAGAACTTGCCCTCCAGTATGAACAACAGCTTGAAGAAGAGCGGATACGTGAAGCCGAGGAAGCTGCCAGACGTGAGCAGGAAAAAAATAACAGTTTAAATGCCGGGGGAAACAATTATCCCCATATAGATTATACTGCTTCTGACATTGATATGCTCGCAGCTATTATTGAATGTGAAGCCGGAAACCAGTCATATGAAGGAAAATGTGCTGTGGGAAGTGTCATTATAAACCGTGTACGCAATCCACGTTTTGCCAATACAATACAGGAAGTCATATTTGCTCCCGGACAATTTTCGCCGGTTGCAAGCGGACGTTTTGCAATAGTCCTTGCAAGAGGTGCAGATAGTGCATGCGTTGAAGCTGCAACAGCAGTCCTTAATGGTTATATTAACGTAGACTGCCTCTATTTCCACGCTTACCGCGGAAGCATTGATGATGATAAATTAATTATTGGCGACCATGTATTCTTCTAACATGCGGTCTATTTTTACTTTTATGGGGGACATTTCCCCCATTCTTTTTTGTGCATCTTCCATATTCTGTTCCATCTGTGACAATTTTTGTGAGTCTTTGCCAACAGCATATACATTTTTATAAAATGCCGCCTTATAATAATCCGCAACAGCCACACACTCTTTAAAATCCTGTGTTGCATTCTTTTTATTTTCTTCAAGTTTTAATGAATATTTCTGTGCATAATCAACAGCTTTTCCATACTCATCTTCACCATATAACTTCATCAGGAAATATGTTTTACTGTCAACATTAATATTATCACTGTTTTCTTTTATTGCTATTATCATGCAGGCATTAACCAGGACGAGAAGCACAATAATAATGTCCATTATTACAATTTTTTTCTTAATTTTCATGTAAGCTCCTCTCTATAAGACATCTGCTTATTGATGCCTGCGAATACTCTGCTATTTTATCTAAATCATCATCAATAACATGATAATACTGCTTTAAAAGATTCCCCATATCTTTTCTCATCTTATCAAGATATGATTTATTTTTATCTGATATTGTACTATTTTTATCGTTATATGCTGAAATCTGGGAGTAATAATAAAATTTTGAAAGATATTCACTTAAACCGGATATATCCTGCTCTTCAAGGTTATAATTATTATCCTGTTTATTCATAAATGACTGCGACCATGAATAATATCTTGCAGCCATAAGTACCGGATATTCTTCTGAAAATGAATTGTTATCCAATGCATCAATTGAATCACTATACTTAGATAAACCTACATAGTCACCATTATCAAGATAAGAATATATCTGTTCACTAATCTTAACTTTACTGCTGTCAATCTTTGATTTTTTTACTGCCTTATTAATCGGTTCAACCAAAAATGCTGATATGAACAATATAAGTAATACTGCCGGTATAACAGCAGACAGAGCAGTTTTAGAAGCAATTTTTTCACGTTTCTGTGTCTTTTTATAAACTTCTTTTTCTGTCCTGTTATATTCTTTATCAAAATTATTCATTGATGCTTTGTGGCTTTTTTCACTGGATTTCATTAATAATATTCCCTCTCATCTCATTTATCTGCTTTGAATAATTATTTTTGTCAATTGATATAATTGTAAAAATCACAGCTATTATAACTGCTATTACGGCAGCAGTAATTCCGGCAATTTTCAAGATTTCTTTTAAAATTATTTTTTTGTCAATATAAGCAAGGGATGCCAGTCTTTTTCTTATCTGCGACATTCTCTGCATATATATTTTTTCCTGACCGTAAAAATTGGCATTGCCACAATATGGACAGTTTGCAAGTTCTTCAGGATACTCTGCTGAACAATATTTACATGTTACTGTTTTTTTCATATCACTCATTTTATGTCTCCTTGCGAATCATGTCTGTTAATACTATCTTCAATCACTGTCTGTATCTGACTTCTGCTCATGTTTTTTATGTTTTCTGATTCTTCGTCATTAATATAAAAATACGTCTTTAATATCAGACACATATCATCATGGATTTCTCTTACCTTTGTGTCAGAATCTTCGCCATATGCCGGCTTTCCATATATATAGTGAAGATTATTGTAATCATAGAATTCCGCAAGGAGACTACAGGCATCCGACAATGCCCTATTCTTATCATAAATATTATCAGAAGCAAGATATTTTGCAATATAATCATTTACAAATATATAGATCTGTGCAGCCTCTATCTGTGGATGATATGAAAGAAATGGTCCGTCTGACCAGCCGGCGATTTCAAGATTATCACAATAATTATAAAATCCATAATAATCTTTGTAATTCCAATATCTGTCAAGCTTCTCCACTACTTTATCATAATTTTGTGCCGCCTTTTTTTGTTTCTTTGCAAATTCTTTGCCACTTACAGTCATATAAACGGCAAGCCCCAGAAAAACAGCCAGCAATATAATTATATATATTCCACGCACATATACTTTCGCAGTATATGACTGGCTCGTCATCACTCTGGCATCTGCTGCATCTGTTCTTTCCTGATATTTTTTCATATCAGCATTATATTTTTTTCCAAGTGGATTTTCTTTTCCACAATGCGGACATACTGAATCTGTCAAATTAACAATACCACCACAAAAGCGGCATTTCATTTCATCTCTCACCCAACTGCACTCCTGCATATTTTATTTTTCTTTTGCAGCATTAAACTCTTCTTTTATTTCTTCTAAAAGTCCCGGATTAGTAAGCACATCACTTATTGAATCCGCCATGATTTTAGCTGCATAAACAATTGCATCATGTGCCGCCTGTGATTTTCCGGCATCAAGATATTCCTGTGAATGTGGCTGTGCATCAGGCTGTGTAAAAGCAATTCTTATACATGAACCCGGCACTTCATACAGCACATTTCCAAAATCTGTTGAGCCTGTTTTCTCACGCGGAGGTGCAATTGCAGGTGCATTTTCATATGACGCATTTTCCATCAGAAGATTGTTTACCTTATGGCATACAACTTTACTCTTAAACGGAAGGTCCCTTTGAATTTCATAAGTTGTATCCGTCATAAGCGAAGCACCTTTGATTATATTATAAAACCGCTCAACAACTTCATCAAGATATTTTGTACTGTAAGATCGAAGTGTATATTCCGCAACCGTTAAATCCGGCACAACATTTGGTGGACCTCCTGCATTACGGATTGTATAATGCATGCGTGTATCATCTTTTACATGTTCACGAAGCATTTCTATTGCATGAAATGATAAAAGTGCCGCATCTAATGCACTTCTGCCCTGTTCAGGACTTATTGCGGCATGACTCTTTATGCCATGAAAAGTTACAACAAAATTCTCAAGTGCCATACATTTTTCATCTACAGAAGTATTAGGTGAGCCATGTGACATAAATGCAAGATCAAGTTCTTTCATATATCCTTTATCAAGCATAACTATCTTTCCACCAAGAGTTTCTTCTGCCGGAGTTCCATACACAACAATTGTGCATGGATACTCTGACATACATTCTTTTACTGCTATTGCTGCACCAATCCCTGCCGGTCCCTGAAGATGATGCCCACATGCATGTCCTATCTTTTCAAGTGCATCATATTCAACAAGGATTCCGATTACAGGACCTCCGCTTCCATTTCTCCATTCAGCACGAAACGCTGTAGGAAATCCCGTTCCTCTTTCCACCTCAAACCCTTCTTTTTCAAGATAGCTGCAAAGAAGTTCTGCGGATTGATATTCTTCGCCGCTCACTTCTGATAAATCAAATATTTTATCAGCCATTGCCGTAAGCTCATCGCGGCGGTTTTCTATTGATTTTCCAAGTTTTTGTTTTAAATTATTCATCATTTTTATTTCCATTTTAATATCCTATGATAAGTGCCCCAAGCATAAATAAACAGCCCAATGCAGTCCATATAAGGAAAAGCGGCATCATAAATTTGAGCCATTTGCTGTATGGAATCTTTGATACTGCAAGATATCCCATAAGTGATGATGACATTGGAAGCACAGAGTTAGAGAAACCATCTCCAAGCTGGAATGCAAGAACTGCTGTCTGGCGTGAAATTCCAACAAGATCTGATACGGGTACCATAAGAGGCATCGTTACTGCTGCCTGACCTGTTCCTGATACAATTACGCAATTGATAAGTGACTGGCATATAAACATGCCGACTGCTTTAATTGAACCCGGCATAACATTAACAATATTAACAATTCCATAGACAATTGTATCAAGAATTTTTGCATCACTTAATATAACTTCGACTGTACGTGCGATACCAATTATAAGACATCCAACAACAATACCTTTTGCTCCGTTGCCAAATTCCTTTGCAATCCTGCTTGGTCCATAACCACTTACAAGCCCACAGGCTATTCCCATAAAAATAAATAATCCCGACATTTCCTCAAAATACCAGCCTTTTTTAGAAAGTCCGTAAATAAGTATTCCAAATCCTGCTGCCATGATTACAAGAACTGCTATCTGGCTCTTTGATATACTGTCAGATACATCTTCAAATGTATATTCTGTATCTTCCTGAATTCCATATATAACACTCTTTTCAGGATTCGCTGCTACTTTTTTTGCATAAATAATTATATATGCACTTGTAGCGGCAAGAAGAATGACAAGGATAACTATTCTGTAAGCCATTCCAGAAAAAAGCGGAAGTTCTGCTATATCCTGTGCCACACCGACATTGAAAGGATTAAGTATACCCGCCGTAAAGCCTACTGCTGCACCAAGTGCAATCATCGCTGTTCCTGTAACTTTATCAAGTCCAAGAAATAAAGCAAGTGTTATTCCGATTGGCACAAATATCATTACTTCTGATGACATTCCCATTGTAAATCCAAATATTGAAAATAAAGTTAAAAATACAGGAATAACTGCATATTTATGTTTTGAAAATGTCTTTGAAAGTTTTTTACATAATGCTGTCAAGGCACCTGTTGATGTAATTACTTCAAAAGCACCTCCGATTATAAGCATAAATGTAATTGTTGATGCCGACTTTACAATTCCTGTGTATATAGCTGACGGAATTAATAAAGGATTGAGCGGGTTAGATGCAATTCTGTGATAACTGCCCGCCTCGACAAGTGTTTTTCCTGTTGCCGCATCTTTAAATCTTGTAAATTCACCTGCCGGTATGAGATACGTTGCTATTGCTGCAATAATGATAATTGCAACAAGAATTACAAACGTATGCGGCGTTTTCCATTTTTTCTTCTGCTTTTCTTCTGGCTGCATAATTTTTTCCTTCCTGATTATAAATAAATTCGACTAACATTTTATCAGTAACCGTAATGTTATTGACGATTGTCTTTTTATATTTTAATATAGTAAAAACCAAAAGTGAAATTATATGTTTTTATCGAAAGTATAAATTAAATTTATACTTTCACATGGAGAAATTTTTATGATTACAGAAAAGGATATGCAATATATACTTACTATAGCCAATTACGGAAATCTCACAAAAGCCGCTGATGCACTGTTTCTATCACAGCCGGCTTTAAGCATTCATTTGAAGCAGCTGGAAAACTCTCTCGGTCTGCAGCTTTTTGAGCGTAAGGGCCGGAAAATGATACTTACATATGCCGGCGAAGAATTTGTCAAATCAGCAAGAGAAATTACGATGAAATGCTTTGAACTTGAAGACAGGATGATTGACATCCGAAAAAATGTCGCAGTCAGGCTGCGTATCGGCTATATGGTACGTCAGGTAGAATCTCTTTTCCCAACTGTCATGACTAAATTTAACAAACTTTACCCTCAATCTGTTGTTTATGCAATAGATGGTCATCTTCCTGAGCTTGAAGAGCAGCTTATTGCCGGTGACATTGATATGTTTTTTGGATATAACAGTATAATTAACTCACGGCTTACATATGAAACGATTTACAATGACTGCCTTGTTGCAATTCTTCCCAAAAACCATCCTGCCGCATCAATGACCGTAAAAAAGGACACTTGTAGTTATCCATGGCTTGATTTGTCCTATGTAAAAAAAGAACGATTTATCTTACAGCACAGCAATCAAAGCATTCGCCAGCTTGAAGAAGATGCCCTTCTTTATGCAGATGTTCTTCCGGAACTTACTTATAAAATAAGCAGTATTGATGCCGGAGTCCGTCTTGCCGAACAGGGCTACGGAATTGCATTTACGTTAAACAGCTACCTTTCTTCCATGAAATTATCAGATAACTCTGCCATAATGCAGGTTGGTGACCCCAATCTTTTAATTCCATTCTCTGCCGCATATCGAAAAGAAGACTCCGCCCGCCGTGAAATTCACGAATGGATAAAACTTACCTGCGATATAACCAAAAATAAAACAATCACATCATTGTAGTTTTTTAAATTTTATGTTAAAATATGTCTGAATAAATAAAAGAAAGGGGCTATTATTATAATGAGTAATATAGCAGATAAGTTTGAAGAACTTGGAGTAATTCCAGTAGTAGTATTAAATGATTCAAAGGATGCTCTTCCATTAGCAAAGGCTTTAGTTGAAGGTGGTCTTCCATGTGCAGAAGTTACATTCCGTACAGAAGCTGCTGAGGAATCTATCCGTCTTATGCACGAAGCATATCCTGATATGGTACTCGCTGCTGGTACTGTACTTACAACAGAACAGGTTGACAGAGCTGTTGCAGCTGGTGCATCAGTTATCGTAAGCCCAGGTTTCGATCCTGAAGTTGTAGATTACTGTATCTCAAAGAATATTCCTGTTATGCCTGGTATCGTAACACCTTCTGAGCTTGCTCAGGCTGTTAAGAGAGGTCTTACAAGAGTTAAATTCTTCCCTGCAACAGCAGCTGGCGGAATCAAGATGATCAAAGCTATGTGTGCAGCTTACACAACAGTAAGAATTATGCCTACAGGCGGTATCAACACATCTAACCTTGAAGAATTCTTATCATGTGACAAGATTTTCTGCTGCGGCGGTTCTTGGATGGTTAAAGGTGATATGATTAAAGCTGGTGAATTCGACAAGATTCAGAAGATGACAGAAGAAGCTGTTGCTTTAGTTAAGGAAATCCGTTCTAAGTAATTCAGACTTGTTCCTGAATTATTCATCCCGGTCTTGTCCCATTACTTACATATGTTTTGTATGTAATGTGGACAGACCGGGATTTTTTATGATTCTTTGTCAAGAGTAGTGATACAATCCTTTTTTATAATATTTATTTCAAATATTGGCCATCATAAAACGGTTCGTTCAAGTGCTCTATCATCTCGCTTAAAAGATTATATTCAAACCAACCTCTTTCTTATATTTTAATACTAACATAACTCGTCTATAATTGCAAGTATTAATATTATTTATTTATTTTAAATATTACTTGCATACTTTTAAAACATATGTTATAAGTATATCTATAGATATGCATATTTATATATTTTTGTAATTTATACTATTACAATCAAGTCACTTTACATTTTTAACGTGAAAGAAAAAACATCGATGTTAAGGATTTTTATTGAAAAATAAACAAAACAGCTTTTCTTTTTATAACGATGATAATAATGTCGTTATATCTGATGCAGTGGGCAATTTTGATATGTCAGATAATCCTGATATGTCGGATAATCCTGACACTTTACGCAATTACGAAGCCGCACTGCATTCTCTTGCAGATAATCCATCAACCAAACATCTGTATGGTTATCTCATGTCTGACAAAGAGTGGTTTGACCGTTTTACCGGCTTCTTTGCCGGAAAGAAAACCCTGCCCCTCTTATATGACCCATTTTTTAAAATGATATTTAACCCGGTTGAATCAAGGGCAAGGCTTTCCGGGCTTGTAAGCTGCATCCTCGGCCAGCATGTAACTGTTATTGAGGTATTTCCGGATACCAGTTACGCATTTGTTAATTCTTTTGTAATTATGGATATGGTTGTAAGGCTTGATGACGGCAGCATCACAAATATTGAGATTCAGAAAGTCCCTTATGATTTTCCGGCAGCAAGAATCTCATGTTATTCTGCTGACCTTGTATTAAGGCAGTTCCGCATGCTGCAGGGAATGAATGAAGGACAAAGAAACGATTATTACGACGATGCCGCGGCCGGGAAAGCCGGAAATGAAACATCTCAAGCAGCTGATGATTCATCCAGCAAGCCTTCTTATGAAAACATGAAAAAAGTACATACCATCATATTTTTTGAAAAAAGCAGCAGTTCACTTAAAAGCCCGAAAGACAAAAGACTGTACTTCCATGTTGGAA
>NZ_JACOPD010000013.1 GCF_014287955.1 Lachnospira hominis (ex Liu et al. 2021)
GCATGTCTGCTGGCCTGTAAGTCATTTGTTTTGTGTGTCGCTCGCGGCGACTTGATTATAATATCACCTGAGGTTATATATGTCAACACCTTTTTTTGATTTTTTTTAACTTTTTTTGATTTTTTTGAAATTAATTGGTTGAAATACAATATCTAGTGTTTTTGCAGCTGCAAAAACACTAGATATTTTTACACCTCATATACATTATTTTGTTATTTATAAGACTTTTGCTTAAATAACCGTAAAAATAATTTTTAATTTCATATTTTTTTTCGTTACTAACGCAAAACAGAACCTTGCTATAAGAAACAAAAATAGAAATAGAAATGCCGCAGACAAAATTGTCTGCGGCTATCTCCTGCCAAGCGGAGAAAGAGGGATTTGAACCCTCGCGCCGGTTGCCCGACCTACACCCTTAGCAGGGGCGCCTCTTCAGCCTCTTGAGTATTTCTCCATAATTGAAATATTTACTTTTGCGTTAAACGCAAGTTAAATTATATCAAAGCAGTTTTTAATTGTCAATAATATTTTTCAAAATATTTATCAAATATATTTGTAAAAAATCAATGACCAAAATTTCACAAATCTGAATTACTCACGACAGTATTCTTTTATTGCAGTTTCATAAAGATTATTTCCTTCACTGTCAATTACTACAATTACAGGAAAATCTTCTACATAAAGCTTACGTATTGCCTCTGTACCCAAATCATCATATGCAATTACTTCTGATGATTTGATTCTTTGCGAAAGTAATGCTCCTGCACCACCTACCGCAGCAAAATATACAGCACCATTTCTTACAATTGCAGCTTTAACTGCATCAGTACGCTTTCCTTTTCCTATCATTCCTTTAAGTCCCAGATCAAGTAAATCCGGTGCATACTTATCCATTCTGCTCGCAGTTGTCGGACCTGCTGAACCGATTGGTCTGCCTTCTCTTGCCGGAGATGGTCCCATGTAATATATAATATTATTTTTCATATCTATAGGAAGTGGCTCTCCGGCTGCTAAAGCTTCTGCCATTCTTTTATGTGCGGCATCTCTTGCTGTATAAATAGTTCCTGTTATGTATACATAGTCACCGGCTCTGAGTTCTTTTGCGTCCTCATCACTTATTGGTGCTGTAATATGCTTATCCATTATTTCCTCTTTTCCGGCTAATAAGCCATAAAATATTTATTATGCAAACCAATTTTACAACACTCTTTTAACATGACGGTTTACATGACAGCATATATTTACTGCAACAGGAAGACCTGCTATATGTGTCGGATATGTTTCTATATTAACAGCAAGTGCTGTCTGTGTTCCTCCAAGTCCGCCGGGACCTATTCCCAGTTTATTGATTTTTTCAAGCATTTCGGATTCGAGATTTCTTACATATTCTATGTCTGATTTTTCCTCAAGATTTCTTGTGAGTGCCCTTTTTGCAAGAATTGCACATTTTTCAAATGTACCACCGATTCCGACTCCGACTACCATAGGAGGACAAGCATTTGGACCTGCATCTTTTACTGCTGTAAGAATTGCATTTTTAACACCTTCAATTCCATCTGCGGGCTTTAACATGAATACACGGCTCATATTTTCACTTCCAAAACCTTTAGGTGCAACTGTTATCTCAACTTTATCTCCCGGAACTATCGAATAATGAATAACAGCAGGAGTATTGTCTTTTGTATTTTCTCTTATAAGAGGGTCACTGACAACAGATTTTCTAAGATATCCTTCAACATATCCTTCCCGTACGCCTTCGTTAATTGCATCGGTAATGTCTCCGCCTGTAAAATGCACTTCCTGACCGACATTTATAAAAATAACAGCCATTCCCGTATCCTGGCATATCGGTATCATATCAGATGCAGCGATGGAAAGATTTTCATTTAACTGATTTAAAACCTGCTTTCCAAGCGGTGATTCTTCCGAATCAACAGCATTCTTAAATACTTTTTTCATGTCTTCAGACAAAAAATGATTTGCCTCAATACACATTTCTTTGATATTTTTTGTAATCTCACTGACATTTACGTCCCTCATGTCACCCTCCTGTTTTTATGCGGATATTGTATACAAGCTCAAAACAGTAATATTTAATTCTGCTTCTCACAAAGTCCTGCAAAATCGAGAAATTTTTTCAATTCGATATTCCAGAACTTCCATTCGTGTCCGTAATTTTCCATTTCATCATAAGTATAATCGAAATAATCTTTATGCTCAAGAAAATAATCCCTGACTATATGATTCATGTCAAGCCATGGGTCAAGACTTCCGCATGCATGATAAATCTGTATCTTTGGAAGTTCTTTTTCTATAAATAAATCTGCTAGATATGTAAGTCCATATTCTGTTTTATGTAAATCACCATCACCAAACAAACGTATTCTGTTGATTGATTTTTCGCTTCCATCGTTTAAAAATACGGAATCTGCTTTATCTCCAGCGGAAAATGCCCCGACTTTTGAAAATTTATCAGGATATTTTAATATTGTATGAAGACAGCCGTAACCTCCGTTTGAAAGTCCCGATACAAAATTCTTTTCGCGGTCTTTTGAAATGCAGTCAAACATATTCCATATTATTGACGGAAGTTCTTTTGCAACATAACTTTCATATTTACCGCCGATATTCATATTTACAAAACATGATTCATTGACATTCGGAAGAACCGCGGCAAAATGGCGTTTTTCAACCTCATCTACAAGGTCGGTATGATAAAGCCAGTCTGTGTGGTCTCCGCTTCCTCCGTGATAAAGCCATACACAAGCAAGTTTTTCGTCTTTTTGTATTTCATCCGGAAGAACTACAGTTACGTCCGTTCCAAAACGAAGCATCATAGAAAATAAATTAAGATTTATTACTGCCATTTTGAATCCTCCCCTGCAATACATTTTATAGTCTGTTCGATACACTTATCCCAATAATCCCACTCATGTTCTCCATCCTGCTCATACATTGAAACATTCAGTCCGGCCTCTTTCGCTTCTTTGTAAAAATCTTTGCTCATATGAAGTCTCGGATCCTGTAATCCACATGCAATAATAAATTTTGTAGGGTTATCCACAATTTCACTGTCATCTGTACCTTTTTTGTTGAAAAGAGAATATAAATCGAAATTATTGTCAATAAGTTCCTCACGCGTGCCAAAAACAGGATACATGTCTATTCCCTGCGGATTATCATATCTTTCGATAAGATTTAAAAGTCCCGAATACGAAAATGCCGTATTATACTGCTTTGGTCTTTTAAGTGCCGCATAAAATGCACCGTATCCCCCCATTGACATTCCCGCTATATACCTGTCGTCAGGATTTCTGCTTATATTAAACCATGTCTCACAGTTTTCTATAAGTTCGTCTGCAATAAATGAAAAATAATCTTTTCCGTTTACATTATTAACATAAAATCTGTTATTTCCTGATGGCATGACAACTGCAATATTTTTACCTTCAACATAATCGGCAATACGTGTTTTTAGCGTCCAGCATGCATGGTCTCCGCCCGCTCCATGTAAAAGATATAATGTCTTATATCCACCGTGTCCCTGCGGCATCAAAACATCGAGCATAACAGGCATGTTAAGTGATTTTGATTTGAAATTTATTGTTAAATGTGACAATTAAAACACCTCCTGTATACATTTGAAAAATTTATTACAAAAGAAGCGGCAATCTCACCGCTTCTTTTTAACTTGAATTTATTCGTTCTTATCTTTTTCAGCTCTTTCTAAAAGCTCATCTATAGACGCATCTATCTCACTTTCAGGTTCTTTTTCACCTTCCGGTTGTGAGTCTGCTTCTGATACCACGGCAGATTTTTCCTGTGATTCTTCTTCAAATCCGTCAGCATCCTTGTCATTTTCATCTACAGGTTTTTTGCGTACTTTCGCTATTGTTGCAACTTTTACACCATCATCAAGATTGATAAGTTTTACACCTGATGTTATACGTCCGAGATTTGATATGTCATCACATTTAATCTGGATTATTATTCCATCTGTTGTTATAAGCATAACTTCTCTTGTGTCATCAACTGCTTTGACACCTACAACATTTCCTGTTTTTTCGTTAATTTTATAACATTTAACTCCCTTACCACCACGGTGCTGTACAACAAATTCGTTAATGTCTGTACGTTTTCCAAGACCGTTTTCTGATACGATAAGAAGTGAATCTCCCTGTTTGTCGAGCTGCATGCCTACAACTTCATCTTCGTCAAGAAGATTCATACCGATTACACCCATAGCACTTCTGCCTGTAGGTCTTACATCTGTTTCTTTAAATCTGATGCACTGGCCAAGCTTTGTTACAAGGATTATATCACAGTCGCTGTCTGTAAGCTTAACTTCTATAAGCTCATCATCGTCACGCATACCGATTGCCTGAATTCCTGTTTTACGTATATTTGCAAACTCTTTAATTGGTGTCTTTTTAACGATACCTTTTCTTGTTGCCATAAACATATTGTCTTTATCGGCAATCTGCTTTACATCTATAGGAATTACAGCAGCAATTTTTTCGCCGGGCTGAAGCTGCAATAAGTTGATTATGGCTGTTCCTCTTGATGTTCTGCCCGATTCTGGAATTTCATATGCTTTTAACTTATATGCACGGCCTGTATTTGTGAAGAATGTAAGGATATGATGTGACGTTGTCATAAACAAATCCTGTATATAATCTTCATCAAGAGTCTGCATTCCTTTAATTCCTTTACCGCCTCTGTTCTGGCTCTTGAAGTTGTCAGGAGTCATTCTCTTAATATATCCAAGTGTTGTTCTTGCAATTACAACAGGCTCATCAGGAATTAAATCTTCCATCGACAAATCATATTCATCAAATCCGATTGATGTTCTTCTGTCATCACCGTATTTGTCCGCAATAAGAGAAATTTCCTGTTTGATTACTCCAAGAAGCTTTTTCTTATCTGCAAGAATCTCTTTGTATTCTGCTATTTTTGCAAGAAGATCTTTTAATTCTGCTTCAAGTTTTTCTCTTTCCAGACCTGTAAGAGCACGGAGACGCATGTCCACAATTGCCTGTGACTGTGCATCTGAAAGTGCAAACTCTGCCATGAGGCTTTCCTTTGCAATCTGCACATTCTGGGAACCTCTGATAATTGAGATTACTCTGTCAATATTATCAAGTGCAACCATCAAGCCCTCTAAAATGTGGGCTCTCTCTTCAGCCTTGTTTAAATCATATTTTGTTCTTCTGGTTACTACATCTTCCTGATGAAGAAGATAATATTTTAACATATCCAGAATATTTAAAATTTTTGGCTGGTTATCCACAAGTGCAAGCATTATTACGCCAAATGTATCCTGAAGCTGTGTATGCTTGTAGAGCTGATTTAAAATAATATTAGGATTTACGTCTCTCCTGAGTTCAATACAGATTCTCATACCCTGACGGTCTGACTCATCACGTAAATCTGTTATTCCGTCTATC
Organism: Lachnospira hominis (ex Liu et al. 2021); assembly: GCF_014287955.1. GTDB lineage: Bacteria > Bacillota > Clostridia > Lachnospirales > Lachnospiraceae > Lachnospira > Lachnospira hominis. Next base: position 5,448 of record NZ_JACOPD010000013.1, read on the forward strand.
TTTTTATCTCTTGCAAGCTCTGCTATTTTTTCAATAAGTCTTGCTTTGTTTACCATATACGGAAGTTCAGTTACAACAATTCTGTTTTTGCCGTTCTGCATAGGCTCAATATCAGTAACAGCACGCACTTTAATCTTGGCACGTCCGGTTCTGTAAGCCTCTTCAATTCCCATTTTTCCGATAATTGTACCACCTGTAGGAAAATCAGGTCCTTTAATTATCTCAAGAATTTCCTCTATAGTTGTATCTGCATCTTTTTCGATTTTGTTATCAATAATTTTTACAACTGCTGCAATTACCTCACGAAGATTGTGAGGAGGTATGTTAGTTGCCATACCAACGGCAATACCTGATGTACCATTTACTAAAAGATTAGGATATCTTGACGGAAGAACTGTAGGTTCTTTTTCTGTCTCATCAAAGTTTGGTACAAAATCCACTGTATTTTTGTTGATGTCAGCAGTCATCTCCATTGAGATTTTGCTGAGTCTCGCCTCTGTATATCTCATGGCTGCAGCTCCGTCTCCATCAACAGAACCAAAGTTTCCATGTCCGTCTACCAAAGGATAACGTGTATTGAAATCCTGTGCGAGTTTTACCAATGCCTCATAAATTGAAGAGTCACCATGTGGGTGATATTTACCCATTGTATCACCGACAATACGGGCACATTTTCTGTGCGGTTTGTCAGGTCCGTTATTTAACTCTATCATTGAATATAAGATACGACGCTGAACCGGTTTCAGTCCGTCTCTTACATCAGGAAGTGCTCTTGATGCAATAACACTCATGGCATAGTCAATATAATAACTCTCCATGGTTTTTTGCATATCTACTTCATGTATTTTATCAAAGATATGTTCATCCATTATCTACCTCCATGCTGCAAATACATTTTATATATCAAGATTTTTAACGTACTTTGCATTTGCTTCAATAAACTCTCTTCTTGGTTCAACCTTGTCACCCATAAGTGTTGAAAATGTAACATCAACTTCTGACTCAAGGTCTTCATCCATATTTACACGCTTGAGAATTCTCTTCTCTGGGTCCATTGTTGTATCCCAGAGCTGTTCTGCATCCATCTCACCGAGACCTTTGTAACGCTGTACTTTATTATTCTGGTCACGTCCAATTTCAAGCATTATCTGATTAAGTTCATCATCACTGTATGCATACCATACTTTTTTATTTTTTTCGATTTTATAAAGTGGCGGCATGGCAAGATAAACATGTCCCTGTTTAATAAGCTCAGGCATGAATCTGTAGAAGAATGTAAGAAGGAGTGTTGCAATATGTGCTCCATCTACATCGGCATCCGTCATAATTATAATTTTGTGGTATCTTAATTTGCTTATATCAAAATCTTCATGTATACCCGTTCCAAAAGCCGTAATCATCGCCTTTATTTCTTCATTTCCAAGAATTCTGTCAAGACGTGCTTTTTCTACATTGAGAATCTTGCCTCTAAGAGGAAGAATCGCCTGTGTTGCACGGCTTCTTGCTGTCTTTGCGGAACCTCCGGCTGAATCACCCTCAACGATAAAAATTTCACAATTTTTAGGGTCTTTATCTGAACAGTCTGCAAGTTTACCCGGAAGTGATGTACTTTCAAGTGCAGTCTTCCTTCTTGTCAAATCTCTTGCTTTTCTTGCTGCCTCCCTTGCACGCTGTGCAAGAACTGATTTTTCACAGATTGACTTGGCAACAGAAGGATTCTGCTCAAGGAAATATGTAAGCTGCTCACTTACAATGCTGTCAACGGCACCTCTTGCCACAGTATTTCCAAGCTTCTGCTTTGTCTGTCCTTCAAACTGAGGGTCTTCAATCTTTACACTTACTATACCTGTAAGTCCTTCTCTTATATCATCGCCTGTAAGTGCAGGTTCACTGTCTTTTATTATTTTATTTTTTCTTGCATAATCATTGAATGTCTTTGTAAGTGCATTTCTGAAACCTGTAAGATGAGTACCACCTTCAGGAGTCTTGATATTATTTACAAATGAATCTATAACTTCATTGTATCCATCGTTATGCTGGAAAGCCACTTCTACCTGTACATTGTCTTTGACACCTTCACAATAAATAATGTTGTCATAAAGAGGCACTTTACTCTTGTTAAGATATTCAACGAATTCTTTAAGACCGCCTTCATAGTGGAATGTTCTTTCCTGCTCTATTCCCTCACGCTCGTCTTTTAAAATTATCTTGATACCTTTTGTAAGAAATGCCATCTCTCTTAAACGGTGTTTTAAAACATCAAATTCAAACACCTGTGTTTCCTGGAATATTTCTTTATCAGGTAAAAATGTTACTTTTGTTCCTGTATCATTTTCATCACAGTCACCTACAACTTTGAGAGGATAACATACTTTACCTCTCTCATATCTCTGATTGTATATATGACCGCCTCTTTTTACATAAACTTCCATCCATTCAGAAAGTGCGTTAACTACGGATGCACCTACGCCGTGAAGTCCGCCGGATACTTTGTATCCTCCGCCGCCAAACTTACCGCCTGCATGAAGGATTGTATACACAACTTCAATAGCCGGTTTTCCTGTCTTATGATTGATATCTACCGGAACACCTCGACCATTATCTACTACTGTTATTGAATTATCTTTATTGATTATTACCTGTATTGTATTGCAGTATCCTGCGAGTGCTTCATCAACTGCATTATCTACAATCTCATATACAAGATGATGAAGTCCTCTTGCAGATGTAGAACCGATATACATACCGGGTCTTTTTCTTACTGCTTCAAGTCCTTCAAGAACCTGAATCTGGTCACCACCATACTGCTGTTGTTCTGACACTTTTAAATCCTCCTTTTTATCTGTGTTCCATAGAACTTACTGTTCCATTTACAACTTTAAAAATTTTATTAATTGAAAATCTGTTATTTATGAATTCATCAAGGCCTGTGCATGTTATCATAGTCTGAATATTACCTATACTGTCCAGTAGAAAATTCTGTCTCCTGCTGTCAAGTTCTGATAAAACATCATCTAGAAACAGTACCGGCGTATCATGGATTATCTGCTTAACGAGCTCAATTTCCGCAAGCTTTAAAGACAGTGCTGCTGTTCTTTGCTGCCCCTGCGAACCATATTTTCTTACATCCATTCCATTAATCAAAAAACACATATCATCTTTATGTGGTCCAATATTGGTACATTTAAACTTCAAATCCCTGTCTCGAACCCGTACAAGTTCAGATTCAAAATCTTGTTCTTTTACACATGGTTCGTAGATTATTTCAAGCTGTTCCCTGTCTCCGGAAAGTTTTGTATGAATTGATTTTACAAGATCATTTATCTCTTTTACAAACTTTTCCCTGCTTTTTATGACATCATTACCATACTTTACAAGCTGCATATCCCATATATCAAGGGATGATATTATATCTTCCCTTCCCGAAAATGCATATTCTTTGAGCAGACTGTTTCTCTGATTAACGACTTTGTTATAATTTATAAGACAGTCAAGATATATTTTATCAAGCTGGCTTAATTCCATATCAATAAATCTTCTTCTTTCCGATGGACCATTTTTTATAATATTAAGGTCTTCCGGAGAGAAAAAAACTATATTAAGTATACCAAAAAGTTCAACCGCTCTTTTTATCGGAATTCCGTTGACAGCGATTCCTTTAGGTTTATTTTTTTTCAGGTGCATGTCTATGCGGTAATTCATGTCGTTTTTTTTGACATTTACTTTAATATGTGACTCATCATTATCAAATCTTATAATTTCGCGGTCTTTGCTGCCACGATGTGATTTTGAAGTCGCACATACATACATTGACTCAAGTATATTAGTCTTTCCCTGTGCATTATCGCCATATATAATATTTATTTTTTCATCAAAATTCATATTAAGATATTCATAATTTCTGTAATTTTGTAACTTCAGGGATTCAACTATCACTTTTACACCACACTATCGTTCTATCTTTATTTCCTCACCATTGTAAGAAATAATCTCTCCGCCGGTAAGCTTTTTTCCTCGCTGTGTTTCGACAGCACCATTTACTTTAACTTCTCCGTCCTGAATTACAATCTTGGCCTCAACACCAGACTCAACGAGTCCGGCTGCCTTAATTGCCTGACCAAGTTTTATAAAATCATCACGCAATTTTATTACCTGCATTTTTTCTCCAATCTTTATATACTTATTTCATAAATAGTTAATTAATGAAAATATTTATTTAGGCTGAAAAATTAACAGGAAGAATAAGATAAATATAATTTTCCTCTTTGTCACGTATAAAACATGGTGCCTTTGGATTTACAAGGTAAATATCCACTGTCTCATCATCAATTACTCTTAAAGCATCAATTAAAAACTTTGGATTAAATCCAATCATGATATCCTTACCCTCTTTGTTGATGTCAATATCTTCATTGAGTGAACCAATTGCAGACTGTACCTTTACTTCAAGTGAACCATCTGTGATATTAATAATTATAGGTTTCTTATCTCCTTCACGGATAAGAAGGTTAGCTCTGTCAATAGAATCAAGAAATTCTTTCTTGTTAATTACAACTTTTGTTTCATAATCACTTGAAAGCATCTGGTTTATCTTAAAGTATTCCCCTTCAATAAGTCGTGATACAACCATTGTATTATCAAATTCAAAAAGAATATGATTATTAGTAAAATAAATATTTACAACCGACTCTGCATCTGATGAAAGGATTTTGCTTATTTCATTAAGTGTCTTACCCGGTACAACAACTTTAACATCATCTGCATTGCCTGATAAATTAATATTTCTTATTGCAATTCTATGTCCGTCAAGACCTACAACCTTGAGTACATTATCTTTTACTTCAAATAATTCACCTGTCATCATCTTATTATTATCATTAGGTGATGTACAGAAAATTGTCTGATTGATAGTTTCTTTTAATGTGAACTGAGAAAGGCTTATACTCTTTTCTTTGATAATTACAGGAAGATATGAAAAATCGTCTCCTGATTTTCCGGCAATGTTGAATTTACTCTTTTCACATGTAATTGTTGAAGTATAATTATCATCCGTCTCTATAGTGATATCATTGTCCGGAAGTTTTCTTACGATTTCAGAAAAAATCTTAGCATCTATTGCAACTTTACCTTTCTCAATAATTTCACCTTCTACGATAGTTTCAATACCGAGTTCCATATCGTTGGCTGTAAATTTGATTTCATTTGTCGAAGCATCGATAAGGATACATTCCAATATAGACATTGTAGTTCTTGTTGGAACTGCTTTCATAACAATACCGACTGCTTTGTTTAAGCTGCTCTTTGTAAAGATTAATTTCATAATGTGTAAAACTCCTTTCATGATATGTCAACAAAATCGAATGGCATATATATATAAATATTAATCAGTCGTAGTAGTAGTAGGGGCTGTTAATAAGTTAATAAGTGGTTGTAAGCCTTGAAATTACTGGGTTAAAGCGTTGGCATAACCCTGTTGAATCCTCTTGATTCTGGTGTGAAATGCGTATGGATAACTTTTTTGACAAAAAAATCAAAAAATAAAAATAAACGGTTATCCACGGCTTTAAACAACGTATAACACGATATCAACAACTTATTCAGTGGATAATGTGAATAAGTTATAAGACATTAAGAAGGATTAATCTTCTTTATAAGAATGTCAATTGTTGATTTTGTATTTTCATCACTTATAACCATCTTGTTAATCTTGTCAGCACCGTGAAGAATAGTTGTATGGTCACGGTTGCCGAATGCTTTGCCGAGAGACTGTACTGTATTAGTAGTCATCTGACGGCAGAGATACATTGCAATCTGTCTTGGATATACAATATCGGCAGAACGCTTCTGTGAGAGAATATCTTCTGATTTAATATTGAAGTGTTCTGCTACTATATCGATAATAAGTTCAGGTGTAATCTCTCTTCTTGAATCAGGAGAAATTAAATCCTTTAATGCTTCTTCAGCAAATTCTACAGTTATAGGATTAGATGAGAGTTTTGCAAAAGCTGAAAGTTTTGTTAAAGCTCCTTCAAGTTCCCTGATACTTGATTTGATATGCGTTGCAACATAATCCTTTACTTCATAAGGAATATCATATCCGCCAAGTTCGGCTTTCTTATTAAGAATCGCCATCTTGGTTTCATATGTAGGTATCTGTATATCTACAGGCAGCCCCATCTCAAAACGAGTACGCAGACGTTCACTGAGTGTCTCCATTTCTTTGGGAGGACGATCAGAAGATATTACAATCTGCTTTCTGTCCTGATAAAGTGCATTAAAAGTATGGAAGAATTCTTCCTGAGTAGATTCCTTACCTATAATAAACTGGATATCATCGATAAGAAGAACGTCAATGTTTCTGTACTTTTCACGGAATTCAGAGTTCTTCTGGTTCTTTACGGAATCAATCAGCTCATTGGTAAATGTCTCTGATGTTACATATAAAACTTTAAGTTCAGGCTTAGTCTTGATAATAAAATGTGCAATAGCCTGCATAAGGTGAGTCTTTCCAAGTCCAACACCACCATAGATAAAAAGCGGGTTGTAAACTTCACCGGGAGTCTCGGCAACAGCTAAAGATGCAGCATGTGCAAGATTATTATTATTACCGATGACAAAAGTTTCAAATGTATAATTAGGATTAAGATTCTGTATATTATTATTTTTGGATGCGGAAGTATCTTTTTGCTTCTGCTTCTTATCAATCTTTTCCTTATCAATAGAAGACATGAGTGTTACATCATATTCCCTGCCCATAATTTCAGCGATTGTAAGAGTGATGGCTGCAAGATACTTTCTTTCTATATAGCCAACACGCATATTGTAGCTTAATCCCTTGCCGTCACCATCGTTATTATTTTCAGGAATTAAAAGAGTAATTTTGTCGCCTACAACTGAATATACTTGAATAGGCTTTATCCACGTTCTGAAAGACATATCTGTAATGTCGTAATCTTCTTTGAGGGTCTGTATTATAAGATCCCACTTTTGTTTTAATTCTTCCATAATTATATAGTACACCTTTCGGTTTATTAAAATGTAAAGTTATTCTAATATATAATATACCAAAACGAGGTTTTAATCAAGGTATCAAAGATATGACTGAGTGTGTAAAATTAAAATCACAATCAGGGATAATTAATGTGAATTGATGTGGAAGAAACTATATGTTGTGTATGACGTAAAACTGACATTATAATAGGAAGAAACATTTTTAAAGATAAGAGATGTGGATTGATTTTCCACACAATACATGTCGAAAATAGGCGGTTTTTGAGTATAAAAGTGGAAAACAGGCATAATTATCAACAGTTATCCACGAATTATACACATTTTGTGGATAACTTGTTGAAATAGTGGTATTAAATGTTAATTAAAGTGAATAAAAAATTATTTTGCAAAATGATTTTTTTTGCTTGACTTAGTGACATTTTCTTAATATAATAAATGCTGATGTTTTAATATTAGACTTGATATAATATTCCTGCCACATAAAACAGGATTATAATATAACCCATATTATTGTGGTATAAGAAGGAGGTGCGTTTACAATGAAGATGACATTTCAGCCAAAGACAAGACAGAGATCTAAGGTTCATGGTTTCAGAGCAAGAATGAGTACTCCAGGCGGAAGAAAAGTTTTAGCAGCAAGAAGAGCTAAGGGTAGAAAAAGACTTTCAGCTTAATTAATTTTAATTTTTCGACAGACGGGTGCCAATATTTTATGGGCGTTCGTCTGTCTTTTTTTACGCAGGGCATAAAGCCGGATTATTTGTCTATATGAGAATCTGGTGAATGTCCCATATTTGATAATTATCGAGAGGCATGAGTATTGATATGAAGTATAGTAATTTTGAAACATTGAAGAAAAACAGTGATTTTAAAAAAGTATATAATAAGAAGATTTCGTATGCGAATAAGTATCTTGTTATGTATATTTTAGAGAATGGAACGGATACATTAAGACTTGGAGTATCTGTGAGTAAAAAGGTCGGGAACAGTATCGTCCGGCACAGACTTGCGAGACTTATACGTGAAGCATTTCGTCTTAATAATGATAATGTAAAGCGTGGTCTTGATATTGTCGTTGTGGCAAGAGCGGGTCTGAAAGAAAAAGGTTATAAAGAAACTGAAAGTGCAATGCTTCATCTTATGAAGCATCTTGATATAATTACAGACCCAAAAGAGGAAAATAATGATTAAAAAGTTATTATTAAAGCTGATATGGTTTTATCAACATGCTATATCTCCTTATAAAGGAAGAAGCTACTGTAATTATTACCCGACATGTTCAGAGTATGCAAAAGAGGCAGTTACTGAATATGGTGCATTTAAGGGTGGATTTATGGCATTAAAAAGAATATTAAGATGTAATCCGTTTGTTAAAGGAGGATATGATCCTGTTCCGGTAAAAGGGGCAGTGAATGTAAAAAAGATAACTAAATAGCCTTTGACATATGGATTATTGTTTGGAGGAAACACATGTATAATGCAATCATCGAGCCGATAGCATCTTTACTTGGAAAAGTTCTTGACGTTCTTTTCGTTGGAATCAATGCAATCGGATTGGGAAATATTGCGATAGCAATTATTTTATTTACTTTATTAGTAAAATTGTTAATGCTTCCACTTACTGCAAAGCAGTCTAAGATGATGAAGCTAAATTCTATTATCGGACCTGAAGTAAGAGCAATTCAGAACAAGTATAAGGATAAAAAAGGTGACCAGAATGCAATGCTTAAAATGCAGGAGGAAACTAAAGCTGTATATGCAAAGTATGGAACTTCACAGATGGGTGGATGTGTCCAGATGCTTATCCAGTTTCCTATTCTTCTTGCTTTATACAGGGTATTCCAGAGAATTCCTATGTATGTAACATCACTCAAGGCATTATTTATTAATATTCTTGGTGATGGCGGCAATGGTATTATGAGTGCGGCTGATTATTCTGATTTTATGAGTAATACATTTAATACAGGTACACTTGCAAAAATTGACTGGTCAAATGTTAATGATGCTGTAGTTGCGATGAACTCATTTACAACAGAGCAGTGGAACTTGCTTAAAGAGCATTTCACATCTTATGCATCTGTAATTGCTGATAATCAGACAAAGATTACTGAGATGAATACTTTCCTCGGAATCAATGTTTCACAGGTACCTACATTAGCATTAAATATTGCTATACTTATACCTATTTTATCAGGTGTTACACAGTATATCAGTGTAAGAGTAAGTCAGGGCAAGTCAAATCAGGATGATTCTGATAATCCAGCAGCTGCATCAATGAAGATGATGAATATTTTCATGCCGATTATGTCTGCATTTATCGCATTCTCAGTACCTGCAGGTCTTGGTCTTTACTGGATTGCAACGGCTGTAATCCAGACAATCATCCAGATTTGCATCAATCGTTACTATGATAAACTCGGTGTTGATGAGATTGTAAGAAGAAATGTAGAGCAGCGTAACAAAAAACGTGCCAAAAAGGGATTACCTCCTGAAAAAATAGCTAAGAATGCTACAACAAGCACTAAGAAGATTGATTCAGAGACAAAAAGTCAGGAAAGAATCGATAAGCTTCAGCAGAAGAAAGAACAAAATGATAAAAAAGTAAAAGAAATTCTTGAGGCAACTAATTATTATAAATCAGCTAAACCTGGCAGCCTTGCTGAAAAGGCCGGAATGGTAGCAAAGTATAATGAGAAAAACTCTAAGAAGAATTAACGGAGGTGCGGTTTACTATGGATTATATTGAAGTTTCAGGTAAAAATGTTGATGAAGCACTCACTAATGCTTTAATAAAATTAGAAACAACAAGCGATAAAGTAGAATATGAAGTTATTGAAAAAGGCAGTGCCGGTTTTCTGGGAATGGGAAGAAAACTTGCTGTAATTAAAGTAAGAAAGAAAGAAGACAAGCCGGTTGAGGCAAATGTCAAGGCAAAAGAAACAGAAACACAGAAAGTAGCAGATTCATCTGTTTCATATGAGCCTGTTAAAGCTGAGCCTGTAAAATCAGTTGATAATAATGAGATTAAGGATGACTCACATGAGCAGCCTAAGAAAACATCAAAATATACAACAGTTATGCCTAATGAAGAAGTTGAACGCAGAATTACAACATTTTTAGGTGATATGTTTAAGGCAATGAATCTTGAAGTTAAGATTGATGTTAAATTTGATGATCCTGATTGTGTAAATGTTGAACTTTCTGGTCCTAACATGGGTGTTCTTATAGGCAAGAGAGGACAGACGCTTGATTCTATCCAGTATCTTACAAGCCTTGTTGTAAATAAGGGAAAAGACAAATATGTAAGAATTAAAGTTGATACTGAAGATTACAGAAACAGAAGAAAAGAAACTCTTGAATCACTTGCAAAGAATATTGCTTATAAGGTAAAGAGAAGCAGAAAGCCTGTTTCACTTGAGCCGATGAATCCATATGAGAGAAGAATTATTCATTCAACACTTCAAAATGATAAGTTTGTATCTACAAGAAGTGAGGGTGAAGAACCATTCAGACATGTAGTTGTATATCTTGACAAAGAAAAAAATTCAAGATATTAATTTGTATCTGTTTTAATTCAGTGTATTTTTTAAAGTCATGCGGTTTGTGGCTGTAAAAGCCACAATCTGTATGACAATTTTAATATTAATCAGAGGTATTAGGTATGGAACATACAATAGCCGCAATTTCAACAAGTACAATGAGCAGTGGTGGAATAAGTATTGTAAGAATGAGCGGAAAAGATGCCATTGAGACGGCAGATAAAATATTTGTATCTAAAAACGGAAAAAAACTGTCTGAAGCCAGCAGCCATACTGTTCATTATGGAAATATTGTTGATGAAGACGGTAATATTATAGATGAGGTGCTTGTCATAGTTATGCGTGCACCTAACACATATACAAGAGAGGATGTTGTGGAAATTGACTGTCATGGAGGAATTCTTGTAACAAGAAAAGTTCTTGAAGCGGCGATTAAAGCAGGTGCAAAACCGGCTGAACCCGGCGAGTTCACTAAGAGAGCATTTCTTAACGGAAGAATTGATTTATCGCAGGCAGAGGCGGTAATAGATGTTATTAATTCAAAAAATGAATACGCATTGAAGTCATCTGTAAGCCAGCTTGATGGAAAATTATCTGCAAAAATAAAGGAAATAAGGGAAGTTATCCTTAATCATGTAGCATATATAGAGGCTGCACTTGATGACCCTGAACATATTTCGTTGGATAACTATGTTAATAACATAGAAAAAGATGTGGATAACTGTGTGGATAATGTGTATAAATTGTTGAAAACTTCTGATAACGGTCGTATAATGCGGGATGGAATACGAACTGTTATTTTGGGGAAAACTAATGCGGGTAAATCCAGCCTGCTTAATGCTCTGGCAAAAGAGGAGCGTGCGATAGTAACTGATATAGAGGGAACAACAAGAGATGTACTTGAGGAACAGGTAAATCTCGGTGGAGTTACTCTTAATCTTGTAGATACAGCCGGAATAAGAAAGACAGATGATTATGTTGAGAGCATCGGTGTTGAGAAAGCAAAAAAATATGCACAGGATGCAGATTTAGTAATATTTGTTGTTGACAGTTCAAGACCTTTGGATAAAAATGATGATGATATTATTTCACTTATTCAGAACAAAAATGTTATTGTTCTTTTAAACAAGTCAGATATGGAACAAGTTGTAAAACCTGAGGATTTGAAGAATCTTAATAAATTCAGCATGGTTTCAATTTCGGCAAAGAATGAGACAGGGCTTGATAAGCTTGAACATGCGATAAAAGACATGTTTTTTAACGGTGAAATATCATTTAATGAAGAAATATATATAACAAATGTGCGTCATAAAACGCTTTTACAGGAGGCACTTGACAGCCTTCATATGGTAAAAGATGGAATAAATCAGGGAATGAGCGAGGATTTTCTTACAATTGATTTGATGACGGCGTACGAAAAACTTGGAATGATTATAGGCGAAGAGGTTGAAGATGACCTTGCAGACCGTATTTTCAGTAAATTCTGTATGGGAAAATAAAGATTATTTAAGGAGACTGCTGTGAAAAATTTGTGCGAAACTTATGATGTAGTTGTTGTAGGTGCGGGACATGCCGGCTGTGAGGCTGCTCTTGCATGTGCAAGACTTGGACTTAATACAATTTGTTTTACCGTTAGCTGTGAAAGCATAGCCATGATGCCATGTAATCCTAATATAGGAGGCAGCTCTAAAGGACATCTTGTAAGAGAGATAGATGCTCTTGGTGGTGAGATGGGAAAAAATATAGATGCTACATTTATACAGTCAAAGATGCTTAATAAATCAAAAGGACCTGCTGTGCACTCACTTCGTGCCCAGGCTGACAAGTCTGATTACAGTCACAGAATGAGAAAAATAATGGAAAATACTGATAATCTTTTAGTGCGTCAGGCTGAAGTTTCAGAGATAATAGTTGAAGATGGCATTATAAAAGGTGTAAAGACAGTATCAGGTGCAAGTTATTTTGCTAAAGCAGTTGTTCTTTGTACAGGTGTATATCTCAAGGCAAAGTGTATTTTTGGTGATGTGAGCTATGAAACAGGTCCAAACGGACTTCTTCCTGCAAATCATCTTACACAGTCTCTTGTTGATAATGGAATTGAAGTCAGAAGATTTAAGACAGGTACACCGGCGAGAGTTGACAAGCGTTCTATTGATTTTTCAAAGATGACAGAGCAGTTTGGTGATGAAAGAGTAGTGCCATTTTCATTTACAACCGACCCTGAAACAGTACAAAAAGACCAGGTTTCATGCTGGCTTACATACACAAATGAAGAGACACATAAGATTATAAGAGATAATCTTGACCGTTCTCCGCTCTATGCTGGAGTTATTCACGGAACAGGTCCAAGATATTGTCCTTCAATTGAAGATAAGGTTGTAAGATTTGCGGATAAAGAAAGACATCAGGTATTTATAGAACCTGAAGGACTTTACACTAATGAAATGTATCTTGGTGGAATGTCAAGTTCAATGCCTGAAGATGTTCAGTATGCGATGTATCGTACTGTACCAGGATTAGAAAATGTAAAAATAGTAAGAAACGCGTATGCGATAGAATACGACTGTATAGATGCATTACAGTTAAAGTCAACACTTGAATTTAAGAAAATAAAAGGACTTTTTGCGGGTGGACAGTTTAACGGAAGTTCAGGTTATGAAGAGGCTGCAGCACAGGGAATAATTGCCGGTATCAATGCTGCAATGTATGTAAAAAATGAAGAACCTCTTATTCTTGACCGCTCCGAGGCCTATATTGGTGTATTGATTGACGATCTTGTCACAAAGGAATCAACAGAACCATATAGAATGATGACTTCAAGAGCAGAATACAGGCTGATTTTAAGACAGGATAATGCAGATTTGAGACTTTCAAAATATGGTCACAGAGTTGGTCTTATTAATGATGAGAGAATGGCTAAAGTAGAACTTAAAGAAAAGCAGATTGCTGAAGAAGTCGAGAGAGTAAAATCTGTAAATATCGGTACAGGTAAAGAAGTCCTTGATTTACTTGAAAAGTACGGAAGTACAGAATTAAAGACAGGTGTTACACTTGCTGAGCTTGTTAAAAGACCAGAATTAAATTATGAGATTCTTGCACCTATTGATAAACATAGACCAGAGCTTGCATGGGATGTTGCTGAACAGGTGAATATTAATCTTAAATATGAGGGATATATAGAAAGACAGCTGCGTCAGGTTGAACATTTCAAGAAACTTGAAAGCAAGATTATTCCTGATGATATAGATTATAATGAAATTACCGGATTAAGAAAAGAAGCAATGCAAAAGCTCAATAAGATGAAACCACGTTCAATAGGTCAGGCATCAAGAATTTCAGGAGTATCACCTGCAGATATTTCAGTTCTTCTTGTTTATATGGAACAGTTCAGAAGAAAAAAGATGTAAGGAGAAAGTATTTGGACAGAAGTGAATTTCAAAAAATATTAAAAGAAATTAATGTTGAACTTACGGATAATCAATGTGATCAGTTTGATAAATATTATGAAATTCTTGTTGAATGGAATAAAGTAATGAATCTTACAGGTATTACACAATATGATGAGGTATTAGTTAAGCATTTTGTGGATAGTCTGGCTGTTTTTAAAGCTGTTTGTGAATTATCCGGAACAGATAATGATATAAAAAATAAAATTAACTATTTTAAGAATGTTTCTGTAATAGATGTAGGAACAGGTGCGGGATTTCCCGGAGTACCTATAAAGATTGCATTTCCGGAAACAGATGTATGTCTTCTTGATTCTTTAAATAAACGGGTTAATTTTTTAAATGAAGTTATAAATCAGCTTGGAATAAAAAAAGTTGATGCAATTCACAGCAGAGCTGAGGACGGAGCGAGAAATCCATTATATCGTGAAAAATACAGAATTGGTGTATCAAGAGCAGTAGCAAATCTTGCAACATTAAGCGAGTATGTACTTCCTTTTGTTGAGCCGGGTGGATATTTTATTGCATATAAATCGGGTGAAATAGATGAAGAACTTGAGGCATCTAAAAAAGCAATCGGTGTACTTGGTGGTGAAATTAAGCATGTTTATAAATTTAGTCTGCCCGGTACAGATTTTGGACGTTCATTTGTATTTATAAAGAAAAACAGAATTACGCCTAAGAAATATCCAAGAAAATCAGGACTGCCTTCAAAGGAACCAATTAAATAAAAAATTAAAAATCCGGATGATAGAAAAACATCCGGATTTTTAATTGGTTTCAGCTAAGAAAAATATCAATATTTTTTATGAATTTTAACGGCTGTTCAATCTGTGGATAATGTTTTGCATTTTCAATTGTAACAGATTCTATAGCCGGATTAAGCGATTTATACAATTTTGCAGATTCAATAGCAGTTGTGTCACATGAACCATTAATAATGTAAATGCTATTGTCAATTTTACTTACAGCTTTGCTTATAGAAACAGTTGTATAATGACATTCTGTACTTGTAAAAAGATATTTTGCATTACTTCCGCCAAGATGTGCATTTTCACTGTATGTATCAATAAGATTCTGTGATATTGAATTTTTGTTATTGAAGTATTTTAATACAAATCCGGAATTAAGCTTTTGACGACTCATGCATATATTATAAATGAGAGTGCCTAAAACAGGTGAGTTGAGAAGATATCTTCTTATTTCACACATTTTATCCGGAGTTTTTAATGCTGATTTTATATCCTGTGGACTTACAAGAATCAGTTTATTAAAAATGTATGGATTAGAATACACTGTCATTATTGCCATTGGGGCTGAATCACCCTGTGCAATAATATCCGTTTTTTTATGAATGACATTAATAACAAAATCCTGAATCATCTGTGTATACATATATGTTGTGTATGTTATATTCGGTTTATCGGAATGACCACATCCAAGCAGGTCGATGGCATATACTGTATGATTTCTGCCAAGTGATTTTATTATTCTGTCCC
The DNA here is from genome assembly GCF_014287955.1 of Lachnospira hominis (ex Liu et al. 2021). Lineage (GTDB taxonomy): Bacteria > Bacillota > Clostridia > Lachnospirales > Lachnospiraceae > Lachnospira > Lachnospira hominis. Next base: position 20,943 of record NZ_JACOPD010000013.1, read on the forward strand.
ATTCGCATAATGAGCAGGAAGATTTTAAATCGTGAATAAGCAAAATTGGAGAACCCTCTCCTGAAATAGTATACGATATATTACCGAATTTCCATTTATATGTACTGCGTGTTTCTTTATTGGTAAGGTTTTTAATAACAGAAGATGAAAAAATCATCTGATTAATGATATGTGCCGTTGAAATAACAGCTGCAGATGCAGTTACGGCAAGTCCTGCTTTTTTCCATTTATTCATATTACATTCTCCATTCTATACAGAATCATATGTTTCATTTACCATAATATTAATAATATTATAGTATATATGTACTAAACTCGCAACGAATATTAAAAAAATACTTTAAAATTTACTCAATATAATGTATTATATTGTAAATGTTTCAAGGTAATATGATACTGTTGTAATATAAATAGTATATTATGAATATACAGTTCGGTTGTGTTTTTTATGAGCTGCTCCTTGGCAAGCATGGGGAATATTTAATGAGTGAAGTTAGTAAGTTTTTAATTGAAGAATATGATAATACTAATCATAAAATAAATGAAATAAATTATTCTATAAGAGGCTTGGATATTGATATAGATTCAATTGACAATTATCTTAAAAAAATAAGACAAAAGGAAAGTGAACCTGAATCATTATTTGAATCAAAAAATTATGATACATGTTTTCGTGAGGATGAGATTCAAAAACTTGAGAGTCAAAGACAAGAGCTTCTTTCAAAAAAAAGTTTGTTGCAAGATGAACTTTCGGAATTGACATTCAGATGTGAACGTATAAAAAAATTATGTGATGATTGTAATAATGATGTAATTGCATCAGAGATATATAATAATAATTCAAAAGTATATTCACATACAGTAAGTATGAATGAATTGTCTAATCAGGAAAAAGACAGAAGACGTATTGCGATGGATATACATGACACTGTAGTTCAAGATTTGGCGGCAATAATTTTTAAAAATGAATTTATTCTGCATATTATGCAGAGTGATATTGAACGTGCCAGAATTGAAATTAAAAATAACAGTGATATGTTAAATAACTGTATAAGTGAATTAAGAAATATAATTTTTAATCTAAGACCTTTGCCATTGGAAAATTCTAATTTTAAAGATAGTTTTTGTAAGATGGTTGATTTACTTCAAAAAAAAACAAATATTTTAATTCAATATGAATATAAAGGCGATGAATGTCCGGATATAGATAAGGTTCTTCTTATTAATGTAATAAGAATGATTTTTGAATTGTGTACAAATTCTATTAAACATTCAAGAGGAACAAATATTTATATTAGTATTGAGATAACAAAAAAAAGCATTAAATTCTTTGTGGCTGATAATGGCTGTGGATTTGATTATAATAATGTATGTAAAAATACTAAAGGACAAGGATTATCAATGATAAGAGACAGATTATACATTTTTAATGGTTCTGTTAAAGTAACAAAAAATAATGATAAGGGAATTAAATTTTATATTGATATTCCTTTGGAGTACAAAGAAAAATAGATATAAATGGAGTTAAGTATTATGGCAGTTAATATTGTTATTGCAGATGATCATAAAATGGTAAGGGAAGGTTTAAAATGTCTTCTTGAATTAGATAAGGCATATAATGTTGTTGGAGAGGCAGGAGATGGATATGAATGTCTTGATGTTGTTAGCAAGACAAATCCTGATATTATAATTATGGATATTAATATGCCAAATCTTGATGGATTACAGACATTAAAAATTATGCGTCAGGAAAATATAAATAAAAAAGTTATAATGGTTACACTTTATGATGATGTTGATTATTTAATAAAGGCTCTTGATTATAAATGTAATGGTTATGTTTTAAAAAATTCAGATTTTTCTATTTTAAAGGACGCTATTGACAGCGTTGAAAAAAATGAGATTTATGTAGAACCTAGTCTTACAGTAATGCTTAATTCAAGCCTTGCAAGGAGAGATGTTAAGAAATCTATGATAGATTCTCTTACAAAGAGGGAACTTGAGATATTAAAGCTTATTGCACAGGGACTTCTTAATAAAGAAATTGCAGCAATGTTAAATATTAGCGAAAGAACAGTTAAAAATCATATATCAAATATATTTAAGAAAATTGATGTATCAGATAGAACACAGGCTGCAGTTTTTGCAATTAAAAATGGAATAGTTGAGATTAAGTAATTAATTATATATAATTGATATGTATATGGATGAGATTTGTAGGTCAAGTCTCATCTTTTTTTATGTTTGTTATTATATGCGTGCTATTATATAAAACTTATGTTTATAAAAATTGATGACTGCCTAATGTATCAAAAAAAATAAAGAAAAAATTATATAATATACAACAAAAAATAAATATTGTGTGTTATAATTATTAATGGTATTGAGTTATATTTAATTAATGAAAATGCTAATGTGATATATATTCTTTAGATGTTTCACGTGAAACATCTTATGTGATATTTATAAGTTATATATATGTTTCACGTGAAACATTATTGGTTGTGGCAGCTGAATAAATATATGCAAGTAAATGCAAGGACGCGAACATATATGGAAATCGAGGAGTTATGGGGAGAATAATAGCAATAGCAAATCAGAAGGGTGGCGTAGGCAAAACTACGACAGCAATTAACCTTTCAGCATGTCTTGCTGAAAAAGGTCAAAGAGTTCTAGTTATAGATATAGATCCGCAGGGAAATACGACAAGTGGATTGGGGATAGCAAAAGACAATGTAGATAATACAATATATGAAGTTATGTTGCAAGAAATTGATATATCTGATGCAATATGTAAAGATATATTTGAAAATCTTGATATCATTCCATCTAATGTAAATCTTGCCGGGGCAGAGATTGATTTGATTGATATTGAAAATCGAGAATATATTTTAAAAAATGCAATTAATACAGTAAGAAATAATTATGATTATGTTATATTGGATTGTCCTCCATCACTAAGTATGCTTACTGTAAATGCGATGACAGCAGCTGATACTGTATTAGTTCCAATTCAATGTGAATATTATGCGTTGGAAGGTTTGACTCAGCTTATACATACAATTAATCTTGTAAAGAAAAAATTGAATCCACTTCTTGAACTTGAAGGTGTTGTATTTACAATGTATGATTCGAGAACAAATTTGTCACTTCAGGTTGTAGAGAATGTTAAGGATAATTTAAAACAGAATATTTATAAGACAATCATACCTAGAAATATCAGACTTGCAGAAGCACCAAGTCATGGATTGCCGATTAATAAGTATGATACAAAATCATCAGGAGCTGAGAGTTATAGGATGCTTGCAGATGAAGTTATGAGTAGATGATTACCTATGTCTTATTAAATCGAAAGTGATATAACAAAATTATTAAATGAGTTGGAGGAAATATATAAATGGCAGTTAGCAAAAAAACCTCATCCAGTAAAAGTTCATCAAAAGGACTTGGTAAAGGATTGGGACGTGGAATTAATGCTTTAATTCCTGAAGAGCCAGCAGAAACAAATGAAAAAGTAATAGTTAAAGAAGTTGTGGTTAAAGAGCCGGCAGAGACAAAGGTAAGATTATCTCAAGTTGAGCCAAATAGAGAACAGCCAAGAAAAATGTTTGATGAAGATGCCCTTATTGAATTATCTGAATCAATTAAACAGTATGGTGTATTACAGCCATTACTTGTGCAGAAAAAGGATAATTATTATGAAATAATTGCCGGTGAGAGAAGATGGAGAGCAGCAAAACTGGCAGGAGTCAAAGAAGTGCCGGTTATTATAAAAGATTATTCTGACCAGGAAGTAATGGAAATTGCTCTTATTGAAAATATTCAGAGAGAAGATTTGAATCCAATTGAAGAGGCACAGGCATATCAGAGACTTATAAAGGATTATCGTTTAAAGCAGGATGAAGTTGCTGAAAAGGTATCTAAATCAAGAGCAGCAATTACTAATTCGTTGAGATTATTAAAGCTTGATTCTAGAGTTCAGGAAATGGTTATGGAAGGAAAATTAAGTAATGGCCATGCGAGAACTATTATTGGAATTGAAGATGGTGATAAGCAATATATGATTGCACAAAAGATTTTTGACGAAAAGCTTAGTGTGCGTGAAGTAGAAAAACTTATGCGTGATCTTGATAAACCTGAAAAACCAGTAAAACAGGCACCAGAAAATGATTTTATTTACAGAGACCTTGAAGATAAATTCAGCAAAATATTAGGCAGTCAGGTTGCAATAAAAAACAAAAATAATAATAAGGGTAAAATTGAAATTGAGTATTACTCTCAGGCAGAATTAGAAAGAATATATGAGATGCTCAAAAAAACACAGGAATAAGGTTTGCTTCGCAAAACAAGGAGGATAAGAGATAAGATGATTGATTTTTATGGCTTGTTTTCTGTAGATGCTGCATATGTATTTACGGGAATGGCGGCAGTAACGTTGATTTCGCTAATCATAGCGATTATATCTATATGCAAAACTTCATCAATGAAAAAGAAATACAAGGAATTCATGAGTGGAAGTGATGGAACATCTATAGAAGAACTTATAAAGGGTAATCTGGAAGATGTTAATCAGATTAAAAAACTATCTATTAAGAATGAAAATAATATAAAAGATATATATGAAAAAATGGAATACACATTCCAGAAGATTGGCGTTGTTAAGTATGATGCATTCCATGAAATGGGTGGAAAACTCAGTTTTGCATTATGTATGCTTGATAAGCTGAATAACGGATATCTTGTAAATGTTATGCATAGTAATAATGGTTGCTTTGCTTATGTTAAAGAGATTGTTGATGGTCAGTCTTATATTGAACTTGGCGAAGAGGAACAAAAAGCTCTTGATGAAGCAGTTGCAGGAAGAACCGGCGATGCCATACTTGGCAAAAAGGTTAATGAAATGCTTGAAAATAGTGGAAAAAATAAGTAAAATGGTGCATAATATCAAAGGATATAAATTAGTTTGTGGATAGCACTGTTTCACAAATGAAGATAAGCGTATGTTTCACGTGATGTATTATTTTAGATTATAAATATTAAGAAGACAGTGCAGAAATGAGGAAAAATGTTAGATTTGAAATTTGTCAGAGAGAATCCTGACATTGTTAAACAGAATATTAAAAATAAATTTCAGGATAGAAAGCTTCCGTTAGTTGATGAAGTTATTGAACTTGATGCAAAGGCAAGAGCAGTTAAGACAGAAGCTGATGAACTTCGTGCAAACAGAAATAAGCTTTCTAAGCAGATTGGTGCTTTAATGGGACAGGGAAAGAAAGAAGAAGCAGAAGCTGTTAAGGCTCAGGTTAATGCAGATGCTGACAGATTAAAGGAACTTGAAGCACAGGAAAGTGAACTTAATGCAAAAGTAACTGAGATTATGATGACGATTCCTAACATAATTGATCCTAGTGTTCCAATTGGTAAGGATGATAGCGAAAATGTTGAAATTGAAAAATTCGGTGAACCTGTAGTTCCTGATTTTGAAGTACCATATCACACAGAAATCATGGCCAAATTTAATGGCATAGACCTTGATTCAGCAGGCAAGGTGGCAGGTAATGGATTCTATTACCTTATGGGTGACATTGCAAGACTTCATTCAGCAGTAATTTCTTATGCAAGAGATTTCATGATTGACAGAGGCTTCACATACTGTGTACCTCCATTTATGATAAGAAGTAATGTTGTTACAGGCGTTATGAGTTTTGATGAGATGGATGCCATGATGTACAAGATTGAAGGTGAAGATCTTTATCTTATCGGTACAAGTGAACATTCAATGATTGGTAAGTTTATTGATACAATTACACCAGAATCAGAACTTCCTAAGACTCTTACAAGTTATTCACCATGTTTCAGAAAAGAAAAAGGTGCTCATGGTATTGAGGAGAGAGGTGTATACAGAATTCATCAGTTCGAAAAGCAGGAAATGATTGTTGTATGTAAGCCTGAAGACAGCAAGATGTGGTTTGATAAACTTTGGAAGAATACAGTTGATTTATTCAGAAGTCTTGATATTCCTGTAAGAACTCTTGAGTGCTGCTCAGGCGATCTTGCAGATTTAAAAGTTAAATCTATCGATGTTGAAGCATGGTCTCCAAGACAGAAGAAATATTTTGAAGTAGGTTCATGTTCTAACCTTGGCGATGCACAGGCAAGAAGACTTAAAATCAGAGTTCAGGATGAAAACAAGAATAAGTATTTTGCACATACTCTTAATAACACGGTTGTTGCGCCACCAAGAATGCTTATCGCATTTCTTGAAAATAACCTTCAGGCAGATGGAAGCGTAAGAATTCCTGAAGTTTTAAGACCATATATGGGTGGTAAATCTAAGCTTGGCGAATAATGGACACCACATTAATATATATGTATAAATATTAATATTAAATAAACAAAGTAGACAATTTATTGAAATGCATTTTAATATATGATATATTTTGTAATTGGTAAATACTGTGAGCAATACATTTTGCCCACAGTATTTTTATGTTATAGCAGTGTAAAAATGAATGAACTTGTGCGGATGTATCTGACTGGCGTAAGCATAGTGGATTAGTAAGTATATTACATCTGTAAAGGTTGTAAAAATAGCTAAAATATGATAAATTATACATATAAGCAGAGGTGAATTTGTTTTGAACAGTTTTAGACAAATGGAGGGCAGAACAGTTCTATGAGGTTGGTTAAGATTGATGATTTAAATGGGAGCGAAGTACTTGCTGTTCCGATAATGTCTGCCAAAGATCAGGTTTTAATACAGTCTGACACGGTACTGCGTGGAGAGTATATTGATAAACTGCGTAAGTATAATATTCCATCTGTATACATAAAAGATGATGTAAAATTTGACGTTGAAGCAACCCTTCAAAATTCAAAAAAGGTTGTTGAGAGTATACTTGAGCGTCATATTTATAAACATAATGATGAATTAAAAAGAATAGGTGAGCAGGCTAACAAGATTATTGACAGTGTATTATCTGAACCTGAGGTACTTGAGTCAGTAACAGATATAAGAAATATTAGTACAGATATGTATTCACATTGTATTAATGTATGTGTGCTTTCTACGATTCTGGCATTAAGATTAAAGATGAATGAGCGTCAGGTGCGTAATGTTTCCATGGGTGCGATACTTCATGATATAGGATTGAAGTATATACAGGTTCCGTATATTGATATTAGTGTTTCACAGATGAGAGCATCAGACGTTCCGGAATATAAGAAACATACTATTTATGGATATAGCTCTATTCAGGAAGAAGAGTGGATTTCAGATGTTTCAAAGGAGATTATTCTTCTTCATCATGAACAGGTTGATGGAGAAGGATTTCCATTTAAACAGAAGGGCGATAAATTAAAATCAGAAGTTAAGATTGTTTCAATATGTGATGATTATGACAGTCTTATAAGCGGAATTGGTAATAAGAAGATTAAGGTTTATCAGGCAATTGAGTATATTCGTGTTAATGCAGGTAAGAAGTATGATTCTACTATAGCAGCAAAGTTTCTTGAGACGATTGCATGGTATCCTGTTGGAATAAAGGTTGTTCTTAATGATGGTGATGTCGGAATAGTAATAAGACAGAATAAAGATTCAACTGACAGACCGGTAATAAAGATGCTCACTCATGCAGATGGAAGTGAGTATAATCCACAGACAGAGATAGATTTGTTAAAAAAACTCACATTGTTTGTTGTTGATACATTGTAGGAATGAGGAATATATGAATTTATATTTAAGTGCCATTGGATTTTCAGATATGGATTCAATGAAAGAGTCAAGATTTATCAAGGCGGCTGTCAGACAATGTATTGATGAGGGATACATATTAAAAAATGAATCATTAAAACGTGGGGTTGCTGTTGTAAGGGTAAGTGAGTCGGCAGGGATATATATTTTTGGAAGATACGAAGGAAAGAAGTTCGTATATGAATATTATTATCCATTTATAATAGGAAATAAAATCTCTGAAAATGATGAGCTTACAATAGAAAGGCATGTTGATAAGGAATCATATTCTATTGTATGTGATGAATCGCGGACAGGTGTGACCCTTATTTTTTATTTACAAAATGTTATGGATTATATGAATTATGTAACTAGCCGTCCTGATTATATAAAAGGTTCATTTAATCCGGATACAAGGAATGCTATTGCAAAATGTCCTATAAAAAATACACCGGTGGTATTGTCAGCACTTTCACTTGGTGGTATGATTCTTTTGCCGATAGATAAAAGCAGTCGTAAATCAGCTAAAAATACAGAAGCTGAAAAAAAGCGAAGAAAGCTTATTGCAGCGGCAAAAAATGGTGACGAAGAAGCAAGGGAGAGTCTTACAATTGAAGATATTGATACATATACAAAGATTTGTCAGAGGATTATGTATGAAGATGTATTTTCAATTGTTGATTCAACATTTATGCCGTGTGGTGTTGAATGTGACCAGTATTCGGTAATAGGTGAAATTCTTGAGTTATCAAAAGAGCGTAATTCTTATACGGGAGAGAATATATATATTATGAATCTTGAATGTAATGATGTTGAATTTACGCTGGGGATAAATGAGAAACATTTACTCGGGGAACCTATGGTAGGCAGACGTTTCAAAGGGCAGATATGGCTTCAGGGAAATGTTAAATTTAATAAATAACAAAAATAAAATGACAGGAGAGAAATGATATGAAAAGGTTAAGAGGTATAGGCGTACAGCTTGTTATATTTTTTATAATTGCAATCAGTATTCCTACATTCATGTTGGCAATTGATGTTGTTGTTACAACAAAGTCAACACAGAGAAGTAATATGCAGCTTACAAGTGAGCAGACACTTCAGGAGTCAAAGAAAGGTTTTGAGACTTATTTAAAAACACTAAGTCAGCCTATCGATTTGCTTACACGTAAAAATGAAGTTAAGCATCTTGAAGATCAGGGAACTATTGATGATAATGTAAAAGCAATTCAGGATTCACTTTGTGCATCAGTTAAGGTTACAAGCGGTGCAAAGAGAGCATTCTTTACAACAAAGACTGGATATAAGATTACAGGCTGGGTTGAGCCAAATCCTGCAAATGGTAAGACAACTAATAAGAAAACAGTTGTGACTAATGCCAATGATACATCAAAAGTATGGTATAAGAACAGTATTGGTCTTGCTGCAAGAAATAATGTTTACGCATATATGAGCGACCCATATAAAGACAGCGAGACAGGTGATACAATTTTTACTGTTTCACAGGAAATTAAGTATAAAAACAATGAAAATTACGGCGTTGTGGGTATGGATATTGATTTCTCAGAAGTAACAGAGTATGTTCAGAATATTGGTCTTTTAAATACTGGTTATGTTCTTCTTGTTGACAGCAACGGACAGGTTATCGTTGATAATGAAAGAAATACATATTGCAGCGGAAGTGTTACATCACTTGGCTTCTGGGATAAGTTAAACAGTTACAAAGGCAGCGAAAATGAATATGGCATCAATATTTTCTCAGAAAAGATTAATGGTGAAAATGTAGAAGTTATCGCTACGAAGGATGAGGTAACAGGATGGACACTTGTTGGTTTTGTAAGTGATAAAGAAACTGCTTCAGTTGTTTCAAAGATTACAACTGCTACAGTAAGAACAGGTGCTGTTTCATTTATAATCGGTATTATAATTGCTATTCTTGTAACTATGACATTTACAAAAGAAATCAAGAAGATTAACGGTGTTATGAAGAGTGTAGCTTCTGGAGATCTTACACAGAGAATTCCTATAAGAAAGAAGAACGAATTTGGTACACTTGAGAATAACTTTAATGAAATGGTAGATAATGTATCTGTACTTATAAAAGATGTGGAAGAACATTCAGAAATTATTATTAAGTCTTCAGAAAATATTTCAGAAATCAGCAAGACTACAACTGAGACTGTAAATCAGGTATCAGAAGCTATACAGAGTGTATCTACAGGTGCTGTAGGACAGGCTGAGAGTACAAGCAATGCTACTAAGGAAGTTGAAAATCTTGCAGAAAAACTTCATGAGACTAAGGCATATGTAAGTGATATTAATGATATGTCAGTTGAAACACAGAAGTTAAGTAATCAGGGTATTGATATTGTTGATAACCTTATCGGTAAGGCACAGCAGTCTATTGATAATTCAAGACTTTCTAAGGAAGTTATGAAGGAAATGGTTGAAAGTATCGAAAAGATTAACTTCATTTCCAATGCGATTACAGAGATTACAGAGCAGACAAATCTTCTTTCGCTTAATGCAAGTATTGAGGCTGCAAGAGCCGGTGAGAGCGGACGTGGATTTGCTGTTGTTGCTGATGAAATCAGAAAGCTTGCTGAACAGTCACAGGCTTCTACAGATGAGATTAAGCAGATTGTAAATGAGATTTCAGAAAAGTCACAGCTTGTTGAGAAGACTCTTGATGAGACAGATGACATTATAACAGAACAGAATATGTCAATTCAGGATACTAAGAACCTGTTTAATACAATTTCTAATTCAGTTAATGCACTCAAGGAAGGTCTTGATAATATTACAAATCTTAATACTCAGATGGATGACAGCAGACAGAGCGTTATTGATAAGATGGAAGATGTTGCTGCAATTTCAACAGAAACAGCCGCAGCAGCAGAAGAGGTTACTGCTTCAGCAGAAGAAGTAAATGCTACAATGCACAACCTTAACCAGTGCACAATCGAGCTTGATGAGATTGCTGTCGCATTGAGAGAGTCAATTGACAAGTTTACTCTTGAATAAGATTGTGAGCCAAATTTTATGTGGTGATGGTGATTTAATTGTATTTGACCATGTAAGTGATATATGATACAATAATTGGTATGTTAATGAGGAGTAATCTTTATTGGCATACCAATTTTGTTCTCGTAGTTAAATGGATATAACGAGCGCCTCCTAAGCGCTAGTTGTGGGTTCGATTCCCGCCGGGAACATTTGATTTTGCAACAGTGAAGATCGAAGCTTCATTGTTGTTTTTTTTATTTTATGGTGCTTGCGAGCACCGAAAAAATATAAAAATGAGTAATTGGAGCACCGAAAAGACAAAACGGGCACCGAGAACTAAATCTATCCAAGCACCCAATGGTTCAAA
>NZ_JACOPD010000014.1 GCF_014287955.1 Lachnospira hominis (ex Liu et al. 2021)
TGCAGTTTTCAAGGTTCAAAGAACTCTAACTGAGTTCAAAATATATCTAAAAATACATTTCTGTACTTTATTCAAAAAATATCATTTTAGGGCTTGACTTTTAATAGTTAGTCTCCTTACAAGATTGCTATTGCTCTGGAAGCATCCATCTTCCTTGCTATATAGCCTTTTTCCTCTAATATTTTCAGATGTGCATAAACACTTGAAGTCAATGCCACCCCTACCATCTTGCATATCTCCCTGATAGTAGGAGCATAACCATTCACACGCTGATATTGCATAATGCTTTTATACACATTCTGCTGCTTCTCCGTCAATGGTGCTCTGTCTACCAGATCAATTCTTGCTGCTTCGCTCATGTTCCGCCTCCCTCTTTATCCAAAGTATCCATGTGGATGTACTGTGTGTTCTTCTTTTGCATTGACTGCCGACAGAATCCTGTCCCGGTACATGAGTCCCCTCTGGATACTGTAAAATCCAAATCTTCTGCGTATCTCATTCACCGCCGAATCCATCTTCATCTGCTTTTCACGCTTCTCCACACTTGAGAACAAATCAATCTGTTCCCAATAATTATCTGTCACTAAATCTGCACCTCGGACACCAACACTGCGGATTGGCTTTGTATAGCCTGTATCCAGCCTCTGCAATCTCTTTGGTGATATTGCTCGCATTCTGTAACTTTACCTGTTTTGAAAAATGGAACAGTTCTTTGTCACGGACACTGATCTCAACAGTCCGGCACCGGAAACCATTCTCCCGGAGTCTTGCCGCTACACTTTCTGCCAAAATGTATAACACAATCTTGACATCTTCATCTGTTTCCATATCCTTGGGCGTTGTTGTACTGTTGCCTACGGACTTGACCGGAGCTGATGTGTTTTCCAGCTTTACCGGAGATTCATCATATCCATTAGCAAAAGCCCACAGAATACTTCCCATCTTGCCAAGTTTTCTGACTAGCAGGGTTTCATCAGATTCTGCCAGATCTCCGATAGTCCGGATTCCCATGCTATATAACTTTTTATTCGTTGCATTTCCCACATATAACAGATCAGAAACTGGAAGACACCAGGCTTTTCTCTGAAACTCATCCTCATACATAGTAGTAATGGCATCCGGTTTCTTGTAATCCGAACCAAGTTTTGCAAAAATCTTGTTGAACGACACACCCACGCTCACCGTAATGCCAAGTTCTTTTTTCATCCTGCTGCTTATTTCCTGTGCAATGTGAAATCCATCTCCCTTGAGAGTTGCACTGTCTGTCACGTCCAGCCAGGACTCATCAATTCCGTATGGTTCCCTCTTATCTGTATAGTCAGCATAAATTTCCTGTGCCATTCTGGAAAATCTGAGATACAGGTCCATTCTTGGAGGAAGAAATGTTATGTCCGGGCATACCTGTTTTGCCTGCCATAATGCCATTCCGGTTTTTACACCATATCTCTTGGCCGTATAATCAGCGGTCAGCACAATTCCATGTCTCGCCTCAGGATCACCTCCTACTGCTACAGGCTTTCCCCGAAGCTCCGGATGATGCAGAAGCTCTACTGATGCATAAAAACAGTTACAATCACTATGCAGTATTGTCCGGTTCACTGAATCACCTTCTTTCCTGCTGCCGGATGATATGCCATCCGTCTACATGGCATAATATAATACTTTTTATATTGCTATTCAACGGTAATTTATTGCATATTATCAATACAGTTGATATTGTGTATTGATTTTTAGGGATTCTTATGCTAATCTTGATATATCCCAATAGGGAGATCATACCTGATATGATTACTTAGAAAGGCATAATACTATGAAAGATTTAGGAAAGACCATTGCTAAATACAGAAAAGAACATAAGCTGAACCAGAGCCAGCTTGCAAAAGAACTGGAAAACTATGACATCTATGTAAAGCAGAATTCAATCAGCGCCTGGGAGCTTGGCACAGCAACACCAAATGCCAGACAATTTCTCGCCTTATGTGAAATTCTTGAAATATACGATATCTATACGGATTTTATTGGTCAAAGTCCCCTTAACCCATTCCGAAACCTGAATGAAACGGGAATGAACAAGGTTCTTGAATATATCAGAGATCTGGAAAGCACCGGCAACTATAAACCGGCAGATATCATTCCTATTCACGTAATCCAGGAAAGAAAAGTATTTTACAATACAGTTTCTGCCGGTACCGGCTCTTTCCTCGATAGCGATGAATATGAGATGATTTCCTCTCCTGATATTCCGGAAGCCGCAACCTTCGGTGTATATGTAGATGGTGACAGTATGGAGCCTAGATATCATAATAAGGATCTCATCTGGATTGAACAGACAGCATGCCTTGATGATGGCGAAATAGGTATTTTCTATCTTGATGGAAACGCATATGTGAAGAAATTTCAGAATAACAGACTCGGAACCTATCTCATATCACTGAATAAAAAATATGATCCAATCCCGGTTACAGAGAATAGTTCCTTCAAAATATTCGGCCGTGTTCTTTCATAAGTCCTTTTTTGGGGACACTTAAAACTGTAGTATTATTATAGCGGAACAGACCTGAACAATTCTTAATTTGGAGGTGCATATATATGAATACTGATATGGATATAGACATAAACACCATGACAGACACAATTACTTGCAAACTTGTTGAAGCAAGGGCAGATCTTGGCATTACCCAGAAAGAACTTGCATCAGCAACCGGCATCAGCCTGAAAACTATTGCCAATATCGAGTCAAAACAGCATATTCCTTCTCTGCTATACGCCATGAGAATTGCAGATTTTTTTCACAAACCGGTAACAAGCCTGTTCTGCTATCATCCTGGTGTTCAGCAGACTCCCTCTAAAGGAGATGATCTGAATGAATAATAAAAAAATGTTAGATTTCCAGACAATCGCTGTTGATTTTGATGGCACTCTCTGCTACAGCAAATGGCCGGAGCTTGGTCAGCCAAACCAGGCACTGATCGAATATCTCCAGGAATGGAAACGCAATGGCAACAAACTCATTCTCTGGACCTGCCGCGCCGGTGAAGCTCTGTCGAATGCTGTCGAATGGTGCCGGGAACAGAATCTTGAATTTGATGCAGTTAATGACAATCTTCCGGAAAACGCAAAGGCATAGAACCCGTAATGGGACTATGCCTTTGTGCTTATTCTGGCATTCATTTTTAGTTAGTGCGGGTTATTTACCTAATACAGTTCTTCTCATAATAAAAATCTGTTAGTTAAACTTTTTCAAATTTTGCTACTTCATCCGATAAATCTTCCGAAAGGTTCTTATTTTCGTCCGCCTGCACTGTAATTGCTGAAATTGCTGTTACAAGTTGTGATATCTCTTGTGCTACGTTTGTAACACCTTTTGCAGATTCTTCAATTGCTATAGAAATGTTATTGATACCTTCATTCATATCATTCATTGTACCTAAGCTATCTTTTGACTTAACTGCAAACTCGTTAAATGTATTACTTGCCTGATCAGAATCAGCATCATAATTTCCAATAATTTTTACAAAGTTGTCATAATCAAGTGCTACCTTTTCATCTACAAAACGAATCATTTCCGTTGCATTTCCAGACAGATTGTTTACTGCCTCAATAACTTTTCCACTGATTTCCTGAATATTGTTTGCTGTATCACGTGAACTATCTGCAAGCTGTCTGATTTCATCTGCAACAACGGCAAAGCCCCTGCCTGCTTCCCCTGCTCTTGCTGCTTCAATCGATGCATTAAGTGCTAGAAGATTTGTCTGTGCTGCGATATTTAAGATATTTTCTGTAAGTTTTGCAATTTCATTTACAGACTTAGATGCTTCTACTGCCTCCGCGACATCCTTTTGAATGCCATCAAATGTTTCTACTGTTTTTTCTTTTGATGCAATCGCTTCTTTATAGCTATTTTCTGCAGTAAGCTTCACTTCATGCATCTTCATTGCAGAGTTCTTAGCATCCTCATTCATGCCTTCCATTTTCTTTAGCAGATTATTACATCCTTGGGCTAAATCATATAGAGAAGCAGATACCTCTTCCATGGATGCTGCAAGTTCTTCCGATGTTGCACTCACATTGGATGCACTCATATTTGAAGATTCCGCCTCATTTTGTACAAGATAGGAAGATTCTTTCATATCTTTTGATACACTCTGAATCTTTACCATAAGATTTTGTAATGTTTCAATAAAATGGTTGACACCATTTGCAAGCTGACCAATTTCATCACTGGTTTCATCAAATACTCTTAACGTAAGATTACCCTGTCCTGATTCTATACCTAAAATGATATCATCCAAATCATTCTTTGCTCTTTTTGCTGGACGAACAATGGACTTATTAATAACAATCGAAAGAAGTACGATTACAATAATATCAGCTACCACAAGTGCAAGATCAAAAATGATGCTTCCATTTATTCTGTAGTTGATATGTCTGATGGCTTCTGCCACTTCTCCTTTTGCTGTTTCAAAAACCGCGGTATCATTATTTTCCACTGCTTCTTCATATTGTTCAAACTGTTCTATAAGCACATCATTCTTTCCTCGAATAGCTTGTAATGCCATTAAATTCAAGGCTGTAATCAAAACTGCAAAAAAACCTACAGACACTAACATTGTTACTAACTTTTTTCCCAAGTTCTTTCTCTTTTTCATGTTTATTTTCCTTCTTTCTGCGAAAAGCACCAATGCGTTATGTTTTGGAATTTTTTAGCATCATTCTACCCCACCCCACAAAATTTTGTCAATACTTTATTCTCTTGATAGAAAATTTTAATCTTTACTCTGATGAGGATGGCGTGAAACACATCCGTATCAAAGCCAGACCTAATAAATGGCATGAGAATGACTGCCCTTTCTGTCACAAGTCATGTCCTGCTTATGACAAACATTCCAGCAGACCAACCACTTGGAGGGGACTGGACTGGGGTGGTATTCTGGTCGAAGTTGAATACCAGACGCATCGTATCATCTGCCTTGAACATGGGGTTATATGTTGCCGAAGTTCCATGGGCATATCCAGGTAGTAGATTTACCAAGGATTTCGACCTTACCGTTGCATGGTTTGCATCCTATCTTCCAAGAAGTACCACATCATACTTCATGAGAGTGGACTGGGAAACTGTAGGCCGCTGTGTCAATCGTGCTCTTCACGATTTAGAACCGGAGCACTCAAGAAGACTTGATAGTCTGGTTAATATCGGCATTGACGAAACCAGTTACAAAAAGGGTCACAAGTACATTACAGTAATCGTTAATCACGATACCAACACAGTGGTATGGGCATCGGAAGACCATGGCAAATCCGTTCTTGAAAAGTTTTATAAACAGCTTACTCCAGAGCAGCTATCCAGCATCAAGGTTGTTACAGGTGATGGTGCCAAATGGATCACAGAGTGTGTAAATGAATACACTCCTGACTGCGCCCATTGTGTTGATTCCTTTCACGTAATCGAGTGGGCTATGACAGCTCTCGATGAAGTCAGAAAAGATATCTGGCATGATGCCTACAGCGAATATAAGCAGGTCAAAAAAGATAATCCATGTAGCAAGGGTCGTCCTAAAAAGGATGATCCTGAACTTGCTATTGTGAAAGCAGCTAAAGCTAAAGCAGATGAGATAAAAGGCTCTGCATACATGATAAAGGTTCTCTGTTTCCTTTTTGATACCAAATATCATATGCATTATATAATATCTTTCTAAACTCTTCCATGTTTCTATTATTGATAGTATTAAAATCTCCTATGAGAATATACTCTTCGTTAGAATGTTTCTGTAAAAATGAATACAATTCATTCCAAAATTGTTCATCATATTTGGGTGGAATTGGTTATCTAATTAACTACATTATTTTCTGTCTAAAATATCCATGAATTCGTCACCTGTAATTGTTTCCTTCTCATACAGGTACATAGCCAGTTCGTCCAGTTTTTCCCTGTTTTCAGCAAGGATTTTTCTTGCTTTTTCATGCTCTGCTTTTACGAGCTGCACGACTTTTTCATCAATTTCCTTCTGGGTATCTGCGGAACAGGAAAGAGACGTATCGCCGCCAAGATACTGGTTGGTCACGTTTTCCATTGCCACCATGTCGAATTCATCTGTCATGCCATAGCGGGTGATCATCGCTCTTGCAATTTTTGTTGCCTGTTCGATATCATTGGAGACTCCGGTCGTGATCTCACCAAATACGATCTCCTCTGCCGCACGTCCGCCTGTAAATGTAGCAATCTTATTCTCAAGTTCTTTTTTCGTCATCAGATATTTATCACCCTGCTCAACCTGCATAGTGTAGCCGAGTGCACCTGAGGTACGCGGGATGATCGTAATCTTCTGGACCGGTGCTGAATGACTCTGCAATGCAGCTACCAGAGCGTGTCCTATCTCATGATATGCAACAACCTTCTTCTCCTGATCTGAAAGAACCGCATTCTTCTTCTGATATCCTGCAATAACCACTTCTATACTTTCTTCGAGATCAGATTCATTTACAACGGTCCTTCCACTACGGACAGCACGTAATGCTGCTTCATTTATAATATTGGCAAGCTCCGCACCGGATGCACCCGATGCCATACGTGCAATCGTATGCAGGTCAACATCATCAGATGCTTTTATCTTCTTTGCATGAACCTTTAAAATTGCTTCACGGCCTGCAAAATCCGGCAGTTCAACCGGCACACGTCTGTCAAAACGTCCCGGACGTGTAAGTGCCGGATCTAACGACTCCGGACGGTTCGTTGCAGCAAGAATGATGACACCATTATTTCCTTCAAATCCGTCCATCTCTGTAAGAAGCTGGTTTAAGGTCTGCTCCCTCTCATCATTTCCGCCCATTTGTCCGTCACGCTTTTTACCAATGGCATCAATTTCATCAATAAACACGATACATGGTGCCTTTTCCTTTGCCTGTCCGAAAAGATCTCGAACTTTGGAAGCTCCCATACCGACAAACATCTCAACGAACTCTGATCCGGACATTGAGAAAAATGGTACATTTGATTCACCCGCCACTGCTTTCGCAAGCATTGTTTTGCCGGTTCCCGGAGGTCCTACAAGAAGGACACCTTTTGGCATAGACGCACCTACATCGGTATACTTCTTCGGATTGTGAAGATAATCAACGATCTCTGAAAGGTTTTCTTTCGCCTCATCTTCTCCTGCAACGTCTGAAAAACGGATTTCCTCACTGGATTGCACATAAATCTTCGCATTGCTTTTTCCCATTCCAAAAGCCATCGAATTTTTTCCTCCGGCATGCTCCATCAGTTTCTTCGCCATATAATTTCCCAGTGCGATAAAAATGATCAATGGCAAAATCCCGGTCAGCAGGAAGCTGATGATCGGTGACATCTGTTTATCGATATCTTTTGCGAATACTGCTCCACATTCATATAGCCTGTCCGTCAGGTTCGGATCGTTCATCAGACCTGTTTTATAAATATTTTTTTTTGATCTTTATCTGTAAAGATGATCTGATTGTCCTCAACTTCTACTTCACCAATATTCTTCTTCTCGATCATGCTCATAAAAGTGCCATAATCCGTTTCCTTCACCTTATGCTCCATAAGGATTGGTGTGACAACCAGATTAAATACAATCAGCACTATTAACACAATCCCATAATAATATGCCAGTGGTTTTTTCGGTGTTTTAACTTCTTTCATGTTCTTTCCTCCTGTTGTTCTGCGTTATGCTTTCTCCGTGCATTTTCGTATTATTTATTCTGCCATCTGACTTCGCCCTTGGACAGAAGCGGATAACAGATCAGCTGATCTGAATCCAGATTTTCGGCATGCATGTCAACCGCTGTGATCTGATGATTATCATAAGTCGTATAATAGTAAATACCTTTTGCTGTATTACAACAGGACGTGTATATCGTGATCTCATATTTGCCTTCTGTCACCTCACAGCATCCACGCTGCTGATCTACGGATCCTAAGATATGGAAGAACTGGCTTACACTCTCATCCTCTTCTTCACCGGAGATCGAATTTAATTTTGTAAAGGCAACTTTCACAAATCTTGACTGGCTGGAAAGATCTCCAGGTATTCCCATTCCACCCATTCCTCTGCTATATGCATCAAGCTGTAATACTCCTGCAAAAGTACTCTCCGGCTGTTTTCTGGATACTCCGGCATAATTATTCAGTGCAAACATCTGACTCGGGAATGGTGGATTATTGGTAAGCACTCCTACCGGATTATCATATACATGCAGCCCATCTTTCATAGACTCAACAACGATACAGGAGTCTTTGTCTGCAATGATCCAGTGAAGCTGTGCTGTCGGCAGCTGTTCACTGAATGCTGTACCTGTCAGTCTCATTGTTGCCAGCTTCTCTCTCGCCTCTGCTACAGTAGCACACTGTGTAAGGATCCATGGGATGAACTCGAACTGTGCCACCTGGCTGACTTCTGTTTCATCTTCCGGCAAAGCCTCTTCATATGCCGCATTGCCGACAAAATTAAGACCTGCCATTCCAAGGCCTTTTTCATTAACAGCATCATAATAAAGCGGATAACCTTCTGCAACAAATGCCATTCCGATCAAA
Source organism: Lachnospira hominis (ex Liu et al. 2021) (assembly GCF_014287955.1). Taxonomy (GTDB): domain Bacteria; phylum Bacillota; class Clostridia; order Lachnospirales; family Lachnospiraceae; genus Lachnospira; species Lachnospira hominis. The sequence continues at coordinate 8,549 of NZ_JACOPD010000014.1, forward strand.
GCATAATGGCTTTTTATCTTCCCGGCAAACCGGAAATCAAATTCGTAATTTCTTGGCGTTATCGCGATCTGTTCCCCATAGGAAAATTCATAATCAAGCGTTCTGCCCATATAAAAATCTTTTGTTTTGTAAGTTGCTGCTGTACACATATCGAACACCTCTTCTTTCTGCTATAATAGTCCTGCAAACAATCTCATAAACAACTGTCCGAGCCGTAAATATGCACTCCGTCCTGTGCGGTACTTTTCGGTCACTTCCCTGCATTCATTCATGGTTGCTCCCAGATTATCTCTTATATCCAAAACTGTCTGACTATCCGCCATAAAACAACCATTTTCAAAGTGGTGATAAAGCAATGCCATTCAGTTAAGCATCATTTTAGTGGTTTTCCGTCATAGAAAGCCACTGTTTTTATGCCTAAAAACTTTAAAAATATTACAAAAAACAGTTGACAAGTAAGCCAATATATGTTGCGCAAGCCTTGATTATAAACATATTTCAAGGAGGCTCATTATGGCTGATTTTTTCTTATCTAATTTAAAATCCACACTCGACAACTGCATCACAGAACTCGATGAAATCCACTCCATGTTCTGCCGTAATCCGGAAAGTGATTTTACCAGGAACCGCAAACTTTCTTTCCGCGAGTATATTCAGTTTATGCTCCAGATGCAGAGTAAATCCGTTTCAAATGCAGTAAACATATGCAGGGCATATCTCAAACACGATGGTAACGAAACAGAGTCCATGCTTCTCATACAAAAGTATCTGACACCTGTCAAGTACAATCGAAAATATCCTATCCACCTCCGTCCAAAGAGAAATAGGGATTTCATGTATCGGGTTGCATAAATCTCGTTACCATTATACTGCATTATAAGGCAGATAAGTAATCTGTCTTTTTGTCATAAAAAACCTTATCTAAATGACATTGAATGATTTATTTTCTATCTAAAATTTTATTAAACCGACTAAAGACTCCATAGTTTGTGTGTTTGACTTACTGTTTATATCTATCTTCTCCTAAATATTTTTCTAGTCATTGCAATATAAAATTGCTTATACAGTCTCTCCCTTAAGCGTCCTGGTATTCTGGATAATATACAGAGCGACCGATATGACCATCATTATAGTGCACAAACCAATCAACAGATCTGATACCATCGGTGTAATTTGGAACCATATAATATGCACCGCTGCAGTTCCATATAATAAAAAGGTTACTATCTTTCCATGCCAGTCTGCACCATGTACTTTTCCTGTCTTTCGTATCACAAGACATCCACTGACTACCATATACAGCTCCTTACCTGCCATTATTACGATTAAAAGAAGCATATGCGGAAAACGAGTAAACAGACAGATTAACATCGCTGCCTGTGTCAGCTTATCAGCCACCGGATCAAGTATTTTTCCTAAATTACTAATCCTATGGAATCTTCTTGCGATATATCCATCAGCAAGATCCGTAAGACCAGACAGCAATAAGATTTCACCAGCTAACAGAGGATTTTTCTTTACACAATAACTCCATATAATTACCGGAATCAGACAAAGCCGAAAAAAAGAAAGAAGATTAGGAACCGTAATAATTCTATTCAAATTTTCTTCCTGATTCACTTCACTCTGCATGTACGGTCACATCACTTTCCTTTTTTTTAGACATAAACCAATAAAATATAACACAAAATACTAAAGCAAACACAACACCAAAAACATTTTGAATCACTCTAAGACTAACCGCTCCTTGTAGTCCATAAGTCTCTGCAGCAATGGCTAAAGCACCAAATGTGTTAAATACTGCCTGCCAGCCATATTGTGCTGAAAATCCTACACCGATTCCACCAAGAATTCCTATATATGCATAGATTGACGAAGGAAGCAGAAAATATAATACTGTAAAACATATAACACCTGCAATATTTCCGACAATCCTTTTACGGACTCTGTAGTGCATATCTTCCATAAACGGCAAAATCGCGGACATGGCCGCAATACCAGCCCACATTGCACGTGGCATATTACAAAGTTCTGCAATGCAAAGGACAATCGGTACGCATAAAATCTGACATATCTGCCATTTTGTTCTGGAAGAAGTGATATCAAATTCTTGTATCAGATCTTTCAGATTTCTTTTATAAGTTCTGTTTTTATGATTTCGATAAAATACGAAGCAGGTAAATGCTGCACCTAAAGCCATTCCGACTAATCGCATCTGATAGCTTTTTCCCGTAACATCATAACCATATAGCAGCAGATACCCAAGAACCAATGTAGATTGATTAAACATGAATGGATTATGGCATCCGAACAGAATCAATACAGCCAGTGCCGCAATATTTAACAGCATTCCCAATACCGGTGAAAACTGATTTGCTAAATGCGGACATACAGTCATAATTACAAAGAACAAAGCCAAAAGCATCGTAGATTGTCCGGTGTGGATTCCCAGATCCGCATTCCGAAATACCATAAGACATAATAAAACTACTACACCCACAATACTATTCTCATTTCCAAATAAGATACTGAAAATAGTAACAAATAAAAAACAAAATGCCATTGTAACAGCTATCTTCACCAGATATACCCACATATGATATAATTTTTCTTTTAGTGTTTCACTCTTTTTCAACAGGTTTTTAGAACCTGCCTGATTTAACTGCAATTCCTGATAAAATGTCATGTAATTCCTCCTCTATCTGTTTTTCTTAAACTTATATGGCCTCATCTTTCTGTATTGGAAGCTCTACAACAAATCTGCATCCACCATATTCACGGTTTTCTGCTTTGATTGTTCCTCCGGCACTATCTACAATCCGTTTTACAAGTGCAAGACCTAGGCCATTTCCTTCTGCTTTATGAGATCCATCTACCTGATAGAACTTGTCAAATATTCTGGATTTTACATCATCCTCTATTCCTGGTCCTTCATCTTCCAGAATGAACTTAACAGAATCCTTTTCCTGCTTCAGAAACATCGTAATTGTCCCCTTTGAAGGGCTGAACTTAATCGCATTATCCAAAAGATTTATCCAGATATGCATAAAAAGTCCTTCATTCCCAGTATATTTAACTTCCTCCAATTCTACCTGAAAACCAATTTCTTTTTCTGTCCATTTTGTTTCCAATGAAAGAAATGCCTGGCGGATCTGTTCATCCAGACGATATTCTGTTTTTTTCATTGGTATATTCTGATTCTCTAACTTGGATAACAGCAAAATATTACCAACCAATCCGGAAAGTCTTTGGGTGTTAAATAAGATTTTTTCTACATATTCCTCTTGATCTGGAGACAGTTCTTCTCCCTGAAGCAGCATTGTATACCCTTCAATGGCATTAATCGGGGTCTTAAACTCATGAGAAACATTAGATACAAAATCCATCTGCAGCACCTCTGTTGCACGAAGTTCTTTTGTCATAACGTTAAAACTTTGATAAGATTCTCCAACTTCTGCTATACGGCTGTTCGTTTCCAAATGCTGTTCAAAATCTCCCCGAGAAACTTCCTTCATTGCTTTACTAAGCCTAGTAATTGGTTCCAGTAACTTTGCATTGATAAAGGAAGTGATCAGCCCTGCAATCAATGTATTGAAAATCAAAAGCCAGCCAAGCACAGGTATGCTGCCCGGCAGATTAAAAAAATGATTCAAAAAAGCAAATAATAAAGCAGATATGACTGTTGAAAATACAAGTGCCAGCCAGATTGCACCAGTCAGACAGGATCGGATCCGCAATCCTTTTTCTTTCTTTTGTTCCATTATTTTTTCACCACCTTGTATCCAATTCCACGCATTGTTACGATTTCAAAATCCGGGTTATCTTTCAAACGCTCCCTGATTCTTCCTATATGTACCTCTATCGTATGTGGGTCTGCCTCCGTCTCGTATCCCCATACTTCATCCATCAACTGTTGTTTTGTAAATATTCTGCCTGGCGAAGCTGCAAGCTTATATAAAAGCAGGAATTCTTTTTTAGGCAAAACAAGACTTTCCTTATCAGTTGTAACCGTCATTGCATCATAATCAAACTCTGTTGAACCAATCACAATTTTGTGTTCATTCAGTATCTGTGCACGGCGAAGCAGTGCTCCGACTCTTAAAACCATTTCATTCACATTTACCGGTTTTACCATATAATCGTCACTTCCCGAAAGAAATCCCTGGCGCATATCATCAAAGGAACCTTTCGCAGTGATCATAAGTACCGGTATCTGATATCCTGCTGAACGGAGTTCCGACACCAGTTCATAACCATCCATAACCGGCATCATAATATCAGAAATGATCAGATCAATATATTCCTTATCCAATACTTCTAATGCCTGTGCTCCATCCGATGCACTTTTGACTTGATATCCATTCTTCTCAAGCACTTTTTGGAATAGCTGGCTTAATTCTTTATCATCTTCTACAATCAATATTTGAAACACGTTTTCCTTCCTCCTTATTAAAACAGATACCTTGCCCATCCAAGCAGATGCTGTACCAAAAATATTTTTCTCTGACGTTTCTTTGTTAATTCGATTGGCTCTACATGATATGGATCACGATAGGTTCCATCTTCCAATACCTGGCGGGACACTCTTTCATATTCCATCATGCCCTCTTCCAACTGTTTATTAATATCTTTACTGCGTATTACAAGCATCAGTTCCGTATCCAGATACGTGCTTCTCATATCCATGTTAAAGGAACCGATTACGGATAAATCATCATCAATCAGGATGCTTTTTCCGTGGTAAGAATAGCCGCCTTCATACTCCCAGATATCAATTCCTGTATTTAAAATTCTGTTTCTGTTTCTCGCATAATCAGCAGAACCAAACGGATTTCCATTGTTGGCAACCGAATTGGTCATGATAGAAAAATCCGGAACTCTCTCCGCAATCTCTTTCCATGTATTATACATCATATCATTGCAGATAATATATGGTGTATGAATTTTCACGCGCTCTTTTGCATTTTTCATTAGTTCTCCCAGTTGATACCAGACTACTGGTTCCTTGGAACCTGTGTGGATAGGATTTGACACTAATGCAATCTTTTCTGTCTCAAAAGTTTCGTCCGTGTAATCGGTATCGCAGATTCTTTCCTTATTCTCTTCAAAATATTTCTGATAGCTGTTCTGCAGCTCTAAAACTGCGTTCTTTACAGATTTTCTATTTGCCAGTTTTTTATTGTTATGAAAATAACCACTGTCTTCCTGATTCCATATGGTTTCAAAATAATCTAACAACTGGTTAACTGAATTTTCTTTCTCAGGTTCATCGCAAACCACTAACACGTCTCTGTCATAGTTCTTATGTCCCGGAAAATCACCCAGGAAATAATTGTATGTATTTCTTCCCCCAAGAATATATCTCTTTCCATCTGCAATCAAATATTTATCATGCATTCTACCCATCATTTTCCACGGTTTCAACGGATTGGCCTTATTATACAGTTTAATTTCAACATTCTCATGGGAAGATAATCCATAGAAATACGGATTTCCTTCCATATCAATCCAGCTCTCCATTCCATCTACTAACAGACGAATATGTACACCTCTGTCTGCCGCATCATGCAGTGCTCCTAAAATCAATTTTCCACTTTCATCGGATTGAAATGCAAAAGTAGAAAGAATAATTTCCTTTTTTGCATTCTTGATCAAACGCACTCTTTGTAAAAGCGCTTCTGGATTCTTTTCTATGATTACTGCCCGTTCTGTATTTTCACTGCATTCGTTCCATGACCCATTTTTTGTTTCTTTTTTGGTTGTATTGGACACTTCCGGCTGCTTTTTATATGCAACGCAGATTCCGAGCAATTCATAAAAAGCCACACATAAAAAAATTGCCAGTATAACAAGAAGGATTTTACATATTTTATACTTTTTCATTGTACATCACCTGATTCCTTTTTATTTCATACTGATACAATACAAAGTCAATCTCAATTTAACCTCAACAAAATTTATTTTTCATAAAAAAATATGACAGGCTTCTTTTTAAAGAAACAGTCATATTTTTATTCTAATATATGAAGGAGCTTTTCTTACTCCGTTGTATTAATCACTATTTTATTTCTTCCATAAGCTGTCGGATTTTTCTCAATGTACACCGTGTAACTGCCAGGTCATCTTCTTGTATATTCGATATGATTTTTTCATAAGCTTCTATCATTTTTTCTTTCTGACAATTACTTAATTCAATTGCCTTGTTCGTCAAAACAAGGTACGTTCTTTCTTTTTTTTCATCTAATTTCCAGATAATATATCCTTTATTTTCAAGACTTTTTACCATCTTAGATGTTTCTGGAATCGATAATTTCATGTATTCTGCCACTTCTGAAAGATATACTCCTTCATGACAGTCTGATTTTTCAACACATTCCTTTATACTATAAAGGAACAAATAATCTGTCCTTTCAACAAATTCAAATATGCTTTCAACATTGATGCTCTTTAAAAAAAACTCCTCTGCACTGGTTCCTGCTCCCATATTATCGTTCCTCTCTTTCTATATATTCTTTTTTGCTGACTAGACTCTTATATGCCGGGCGAATGATCTTATCTGTAGTTATCAATTCTTCCAGGCGATGTGCACTCCAACCAGCAATTCTTGCTATTGCAAATAATGGCGTGTACAATTCTCTTGGAATATTCAACATGTCATACACAAAACCACTATAGAAATCTATATTAGGACTTACTCCTTTGAATATCTGACGCTGCTTTGCAATCAACTTAGGTGCAATCTTCTCAATATTGTTATAAAGGGTCATATCTTTCTCACGTCCTTTATCCCTTGCGAGTTGTTCTACAAAGCCTTTGAACACCCTTTCTCTCGGATCTGAAATAGAATATACAGCATGTCCCATTCCATAAATAAGTCCTTTCTGATCAAACGCTTCTTTCTTCAAAATCTTACTCAGATATGATGCAATTTCCTCTTCGTCTTCATAATCTTTCACATGACTTTTAATATCATCCATCATATTCATTACCATCAGATTTGCACCGCCATGTTTTTTTCCTTTTAAGGATGACATTGCTGCTGAAATAACAGAATAAGTATCTGAACCTGAAGATGTTACTACCCGTGTAGTGAATGTAGAATTGTTACCACCACCATGTTCCATATGTAACAATAATGCTATATCCAGTACTCTTGCTTCCAGTTCTGTGAATTTTGTATCTGGTCTTAATAGGCGCAGGAAATTTTCAGCAATAGATAAATCTTTTTCAGGTCTATGAATATACATACTTTCGTTTTTTTCATAATGACAATAAGCATGGTATGCATATACTGCTAACATAGGAAATGCTGCGATCAACTGCATACTCTGCCTTAGCACATTCGGAATTTCAAGACTTTCTTTCTCCTTATCGTAAGAGCCCAATGTAAGAATACTTCGAGTCATAGAACCCATAATATCTGATGTAGGTGCTTTCATAATGACATCTCTGGTAAAGTTAGTTGGTAGTTCCATACAATCAGATAGTCTTCCCTGAAATTCCATTAACTGTGTATCAGTTGGCAATTCTCCGAATAAAAGAAGATATGCTCCTTCTTCAAAGACAAACCTTTTTCCTTTACTTCCTGTTACTAAATCTTTTATATTATAACCACGATAAGATAACTCGCCATCACATGGACTCTTTACTCCATCACGATATTCAAAAGCTTTTATATCAGAAATATTTGTAAGCCCCGTCAACACACCTTGGCCTTTTTCATCTCGTAAGCCTCTTTTTACACCATACTCTGAATACAGATTCTTACTAATGCTATCATTTTGTTCACAAAAAATTGCTTGCTGTTTCATATAATTTTCCAAATTGCTCATTTGAACCGCTCCTTTCATTCTGTTACGAACTTACATACTATACTCAGATATTCTTGTTTCCAGTGCATTCAGCATTGTCTGTTCTTTTTCTTATTCTTATTCATTAGCAATACAATACAATGGAAAACTCAATTTAACCTCAACAAGGTTTGTTTTTTCATCCATGCAAAATCTTCTTTGTACAACAGACTGTTAGATATAGCAAAAACGGCCTTTCAAAAACAGTTAACTTCTAAATCAACTGTTTTTTGAAAGGTCGTTTCATCAGATTCTTATAGCAATCCAGCAAATAATCTCATAAATAATTGTCCCAGTCGCAAATATGCACTTCGTCCGGTTTGATATTGGTCTGTCACATCACGACATTCTCCCATCGTTCTTATCAGATCATTTTTTATTTCCACAACTGCCTGACAATCTGCCATAAAACAGCCGTTTTCAAAATGGTGATATAAACTTCGATAATCCAGATTAATTGTTCCACAAGTTGCCATACAGTCATCTGCCACACTCATTTTTGCATGACAGAAACCAGGAGTCCACTCATAAACACGAACACCATGTTTAACTAATCCATGATAAAAAGAACGAGTTATATTATAAATGAATTTTTTATCAGGGATACCAGGTGTGATAATTCTTACGTCTACCCCTCGCTTAGCAGCCAGACATAACGCATGCGTCATTTCATCTGTTATGATTAAATATGGAGTCATAAACCAACAATATTTTTCAGCTTTATTTATCATACTGATATAAACTTCTTCTCCTACCTGCTCATTATCCATAGGGCTGTCTGCATAAGGTTGAACAAACCCAGTTTGCTGTGCCGCATAATCATAGTGGAAAAGGTATTTACTAAAATCAGGATCATTAGCATCCTTAGCACTTACTGCATTCCACATTTCCAAAAATGTCACCGTAAGCGACTGAACAGCATCTCCTTCTAAACGAATACCTGTATCTTTCCACTGTCCATACGGGTGTGTGTAATTAAAATATTCGTTTGCTAGATTATATCCACCTGTAAATCCGACTTTTCCATCAATAACTGTTATTTTTCTATGATCACGATTGTTCAAAAACAGATTTAAACCTGGCATAAACGGATTGAATACACGGCAATGAATTCCTATTGCCTCCATCTTTTTCACAAAATCTGTGTTAATAAAGCCTATAGAACCCATATCATCGTAGAATACTCTAACTTCCACACCTGCTTTTACTCGCTCTTCCAGAACATCTTGAATCTTATGCCATGCTTCAGCGTCTTCTATCGCATGATATTCCATAAAGATAAACTTCTGTGCTTTCTCCAAATCCTTAAGCTGTGCCTCTAATCCTTTCACTGCTTCATCAAAATACACAATATCCGTATTCTGATAGATTGGATACTGCGAATTTCTTTGTATGTAACTTGCTATATTTCCTGCTTTCGGAATTGTTTCTTTTATTCTGCTCAAACACTCCTGACTGTCCGGAAGCATTGGTAACAATTTGCTATCAATTTCTGCATATCGCTCACGCATTTTATGTGTGCCACCATTCAAACCAATCAACAAATACAGGCCTACACCCATAATTGGGAAAATTAGAATTAAGATGACCCAAGGCATTTTCATAGAGGATGTCTTATTTGATGCGTACAATCCCAAAACCAAGATTCCACTCAAAATCCTTGTAAATAAATTTATGATTTCTGCATATTCATTCAAGCGTGTTACGATAGTAATAATAAAAATCACTTCCAAAAGAATGCAGATTATGGAAAAACACAGCCGTTTTACCCCATTTTTTGTTTTTGCTTTGCCCTCTAAAGTATCTTGTTTCATATATATTCCACCTTCCTACTTGCTCAGTTTTCTCCCTAAATTTCATGGAACATACCAATTTTGTCTTTTATTCTCTGCATTTCATTATCTGCTTCAATGATAGCTCTTGCAGAATGAAGTAATTCTTCACTTATCTCATCATAGCCAGGCATTTCTTCAATTCCTTTTTTATAGCGAAGTTGATGTTCCAATGTTGCCCAGAAATCCATACCATTGGTTCGAATCTGTAATTCTACACGCATAGGTGTTTTACCCTTAGCAAAAAAAACTGGTATTTCAACAATCATATGATAGCTTCGATAACCATTCGATTTTGGATTTTTTATATAATCTTTTATTTCAATAACTTTAATATCATCCTGTTGGGTAATCAAATCTGATATCATATAAATATCGTCAATAAACGCACAAACTATTCGAACGCCTGCCACATCATTGAGATATGTCTGTATATTTTCTGTTGTAAATTCATATCCCATCTTCTGCAGTTTATTGTAAATACTATTGGGCTGCTTAATTCTTGTTTTTATAAAAGAAATAGGATTTCGATTGTTCTCAACTGAAAATTCATCATCCAAAACCTCAAGTTTAGTTTGTATCTCCCGAATAGCACAACGATACATCATCATTAAATTATAAAATTTTGTAGCATTATTTAAAAACTGTAGTGATTCCGGACTGTTCATCCTGAGTTTTTTTACTTCATCTTTTGTCATGGAACTTTCCTTTCTACCCATCCCTGATTTCAAAACATTATTTATTTTGATAGTTGATTCGTTCTCCTTGAATTACTGGATAACAAATCATTTTATCACTATCCAGATTTTCTATATGCATATCTACTGCACTGATCTGATGGTTTTCATAAGTATTGTAATAATACCATCCTTATGGCAGACAGTGGTTACGAAAGTTTTAATACCTTTGCACACCTGATCCGGAAGGGAATGTATTTCGTTATCCGCATGAAGGATATCAACAGTAATGGTATCCTTTCCTCTTATGATTTGCCTGACAGCGAATTTGATACTCATATAAGGACAACACTTACCAGACGCCATACGAAAGAAACACTGGGGAATCCTAACACCTATACCATACTTCAGCCTTCTACCGATTTTGATTTTCTTGATGAAAACTGCATGTATTACGATATTGAATTCCGTATTGTACGTGTTCGCCTTGATAATGGAACCTATATCTGTATTGCCACCAATCTTTCAGAAGAATTTCCTCTGGAAGAAATCAATAAACTTTACCGGATGCGCTGGAGCGAGGAAACAAGCTTCCGTGAACTCAAATACACCATCGGTCTGATTAACTGGCACAGCAGCAAATATGATGGAATCCTTCAGGAAATCAATGCCCATATGATTCTGTATAATTTCTGTGAATTAGTGACTTCTCACGCTAAAGTAAAAAAATCTAAAAATACCAAACACGTCTATAAAATTAATTTCGCCATCGCAGTAAACATATGCAGGGCGTATCTCAAACACGGTGGTAACGAAACAGAGACCATGCTTCTCATACAAAAGTATCTGACACCTGTCAGGTACAATCGAAAATATCCTATCCCCCTCCGTCCAAAGAGAAATAGGGATTTCATGTATCGGGTTGCATAAATCTCGTTACCATTATACTGCATTATGAGGCAGATATGCAATCTGTCTTTTTGTCATACACAAAAAAATGATTTGAACTCATCATACACCTGCTTTCTACGCATTAGTGCACCAAAAAAATACAGCATTTCTTAACTGAACAGTATTTTCAATGCATGAACGCATATGATATACTGTTTTCATCATAAAAAACCTTATCTAAATGACATTGATTTTTAACACATTCATATAAGTAAACCAATTGTCCCACTATGCTTTCGCATACATCAATACAATCCAAGTTTATTGTAGCAGCTGAAACATATTCATTAACCAGAATAATCAAATCATCTTTATTAAACATAATTCCACTTCCTCCAAACAAGAAATAATTAAATGCAACTGAGTATACAAGATAACATTCTTTTTATCGTCCTTATCAAGTTTTTTAATTTCCTTAACAAATCTAACATGAATATCACGAAATTCTGCTTCTGAAATCAATTCATGATTCAATATTATTAAATTTATTACACATGAGCAGATATAGTTCTGCGTTTTCTTTATGCAAAAATATCGTTTCTCTTGAAATATCATACTCTATTTCAGTAGTACCTTGATTATTATATCCTACGGCAAATACTTGCCAATATGTCCATATGTTAATTTCCTGACACAAATCTTCTCTCTGACGTAAATCACACCAGCCAAGTGTCAGGCTCTTAGCATATATAGGATTTTTACGATATTTGTTTTTTACAATTTCTATCAGGTTGCGATAATCTGCTGATTTTTTTGCATTCATTTATATATTCACCTCAAAAATGCACTGTTTTATTTTAACACTTTCCTTATCTGCTTATCCGTTGCATCCGGAAACATCTCATGCATATAGTCTACAAGAAGTTTCCATGAATCCTGTGGATTATCCTTGTAGCAGGAAGTCACATAATCGTATCCATAGATATGCTCAATGGATGAATACACTGCCACATCCCATCCATATTCAATACCTCTTTTATTCACTCTCTTCTTAAAATCGCAGTTGCACAGATATGTCTGCATCATAAGATTCGTTATTGCACCATCAAATCCCTTTTCTCCATCCTTACCAAATCCAGCTTGTTTTTTCAATTCATTTGAATAAATCTCTGAATCAGCATTATCTTCCATAAAATTGACCATTATCTTTTTATGCTTATTAGGTGCTTTCCCATCATCATATAATGCATCAAAATCATATCCATCCCGGCGGTAATTAGCAAATACAGGAAGCCACTTTTTTGATATAAATCCTGCCTTCTTATCAAAGAACTTTCCATAGACGATATCATGCTGCCTTGCTATAATAGCCCGCCACATCCATGGATCAATCTCCGGATTATCACTCCACCAGTACTCTGGAACAGTTCTTTCTTCAAGTGAAAACCCGTCTATATCATTCTTAAATAATGGTAAAAAGCCAAATTCATTTATATACTTGATTGCTTCATCTACAGAATGGATGCAATCCGGATTATCCCACTTCATGCCATGCATAATCCATTCACCTGATTCGTTTCCCATAATATGTGTACCTCATTACTTAGCGTACTTGTCAATCCAATTTTCGCCATCATATTCATCAATCTGTTTTACTAATCTCGTAAGATAATCTTGTAACCTACTATCTTCTTCACTTGCATACCACACATTTGCCCGTCCAAATCCATAAGCCCAACCATTTGATTTTCTTGGGACTTCCCATTGTACCTTTCTTGATCTGATCCCTGCAGGAAGTAAGACACAATCAGATGAGTTTGCAATTGCATTGTAATATTGTATATCTTCTGGAGCAAACACTGCCTCTTGATAATGTCTGAAAACTGTAGCATGTTTATACCATCCCACGACCGTCGTAAACTTATGTGCCGGATGCTTTGCACAATAAACGACAAGCACATCATCTACTGATTCTTCTTTTTTTAATAGTTCACAACCTGCAATATTCTCAATCCGCATTTGATTGACATCTTTACCATTATGTGATTTTGTCTCAAAAAATCCCAGACAATATAAGCCTTCCCTACCCTCCATATTCACTGGTGTAAAATTATATTTTTCATGGGCATCTCCTGTCTCATCAACATAGCTTCCACCATTTAACGGAGTATCCTTTCCATCTTCATTTCCTCGATACTCCTTCATCCACGCTATGTTACAAAAAAGTATTCTCATCATATCAACCTTCTTTTCCCTTTGAAAATGGACTCAAGTCGATAAACAGTTTCTTCAATCCGCTTGTGTCCTTGAACTCCTTGAATAAATACTCCAGAAGTTCTTCCTGCCTTGCCTGCCCTAATGTAAGCCGGTAAAGAGACAGAATCTTTATCAGCCTTTCATAATTAACCTCATCCTTACTCATAGGATACATTGGCACAAGCCTTTCTATTTTAACACTCTGATTTTTTCCGAAACACCAGAATGGTACAAGCTCTGACTGGTCATTCTGCTTTTCCGCTTTAGCAGCCTCAAACATTTCTGTCCATATGTCTCGCTTAAATGTGATACCATCTGCCTTACCATATTTATCAGCAACATTCTGTCTTATTGCCAGACACTTAAATCTATTGATTCTGCCTTCCCTTTGTTCCAGGTCGATGGGATTACTTGGAAGATTCCAGTGCATAATCACTCGGCAGTAATTATGAAAATCCAGTCCTTCCTGTCCGATTGATGTTGTGGCAAGCACAAATGGACGCATTGGTGAGTTAAAGGCATTTCTGATATTTTCTTTACGCATGACTACCTTGGAATTATCGCCTGCATCCTTTGTAAATCCAACTGCATAACTCGACCTTATTCGACATCCATCACTCTTCCTGTCAGCTCCATTAATACGCTTTTTGAAATCAGGATAAGTATCAGCGATATAGGTGGCTGTATGTATTTTCAATGAATCCATCATCATGTCATGCACGATCTGATACTGATTTCCATCCGACTGAAAACCTGCTGTTTCTTTCAGCATATGGATATATTCATCAATCATTGCCTGAAAACAGCCATCTTTACAGTATTTAAGTACATTCTGCCAGTGGGAATTATCATCCCTGCATCTGCCATAAGCAAGATCAATGATAGCTGTTGACTCCGGCAAATTGAAATTATTGACAAATACCTTTGCAAGCGATGTTGCTCTGGCTGTGCTTCTTCCATTAGAACGATAAATGCATATTGCTGGCGAACCCAGTACCATATTTACCAATGTTTCCAGAAGATCCTCCGGCTTTCTTCCAAGATGAATCTCCTCCGGGGCATCCAAATAACTTCTTAGCTTATCAATATGAGCAATAAAGCCCTTATTTCTCTTATCCTTTGAACTGCTTCTGACCTCAGATGTTGTATCCTCTTCGTCTGTATTCATTTCCCACACAATATCCTCTATCCAATGCTTTGCATAGATGACTCCATCCATGAGCATCGGTGCAAGATAATACCACCTGGCATCTTCCTTATTGTTACCCGAATCACCATACTTTTCTTCGATTATCGCAAGCTTCTCTTTCAGTTTCAGCCGTACAGATTTCTCTATTACTTCTAATGATTCATGATTATTCAATGACTCAATCGGTAAATACATATCAGAAAGTGTCTTTGAAGGATAAAGCAGGGCAAACAGGCTCATGCCTCTTACTTCCCCATTTGAAACATTAAACCTGAGCCTTGCCACCGGGTATCGTCTCGAACCATCCGCAAAATACCCCGTATTCTTCTTATCCTGATTCTTTATCTGATGTACCAGTTTTCCAAGCACTTAAGTTTTGTTACTCAAGTACTTGCTCTTATTTTTAATAATTATAATCTACCATGATTATACAAGCATCTTCTTAATTGATTCAACCGTGTCCCTACTCAGATGATTTCGTTTAAATGTATGAATTGCCCTATCGATATCTTCGACACTCTGCAAAATATATGTACTTTGAACTGGACTGTTACTTCTGATTAAAATAACATATCCTTCAACCCACACATTATAGCCTTCCAGATATTTCGCAAGGATATAAATCTGCCTTTTTACCTGCTTAACAGGATTTTTGACTTCTTTCACAAATGTATTTCCATATCCGTCATCTTTATATTTTTCCCAATTATAATCATCCTCATTGCCATAAAGTTGACCCTTGTAATTCTTAACTTCAAAAATAAACACACCATATTTATTTACAACAACATTATCAAGTTCTGTGTGCTTTCCATCGTACGATACAGAAATATTGGTGAATAAATAATCTCCTTCACGAAGTACTCCCTTAATGATTTCTGTCGCTATATGTTCTCCCCGACGACCAGCCCGCTTTTCAGGTGCTTCAATCACCCACGGTTCATAAGTATGTGGCTTTTTATTATTACCGCTACTATTATTACCAATATTAGTTACAACGATAATAATAAGTACAGCTATCAATATCGCTATGACTGTTATAATCAATTCATATCACCTCTGTATTTAAATTGATTCTATCATAAACCTATTTTAAAAATTAATAAAGAATAAATAAACTCACTGGGTTCGAACCCCGGTAAAATAATCCTCATCCATTACCAATAACATTGACAACCTCCTATAAATAAAATAAGAGCAGGTATTTAAGTTTTATTACTCAAGTACTTGCTATGTTTCTTTGTATCAAAATTATTATATATAGTTGTATGTTGGTGGATTTACGGATATTCTGTAAGATGTAGTCTATAAACAGGAATCTATAGAACTTTTATTTCAATGGCAACAACACCATATTTCTCTATCATTTCTTTAGAATAATACATGAGCATTTCTTTCGGATTTGCAATCTCATCTTTGTTATATCCAATGGATACTTTACTGTGATGCTGATACAATTCTTCAAAAGATAGATACCGATACATGTTGATTACCATGCAGTCTATTTTCTCTTTATTACTTGTATCTGTAAATATAATGGTATCACCTGTTGATATTAGCGAACGCTTCTCATCAAACAGTCGCATTTTTATTGTTTTTGTTTGTTCTTTTATCTTTACGAAAGAATCATGCCATATGTCCATTTCGTGTGTCATAGCATACCTCCACACTTCCGATTCTTTTTACCCATTTTAACACAAAACTCAACCAAGTTAAAACTCCTATTCTCAACCATTCCACTCTCCTGACACCGAGTGCCCAAAAAATGCCCAACTTGCCTACAAACATTCCCAGTGTTTATGCGGGTTTTCAAAATCACAATAATTAATACATGGAAATAATAAAGAATGAATTTCTTCACAAGACGCCCGTTCCCCTCCTAGTCAGTAGGCACGAAAAGAAAAAATGGAATGGTCAACCAACCATTCCCATCTTAATGAGCCCACCGGGGTTCGAACCCGGGACACCTAGATTAAAAGTCTAGTGCTCTACCAACTGAGCTATGAGCCCTTATTAAATTAAATAATAAGCTTGTCTATTCAGGTGCTAAATTCAACGGCAATCTTTTCTGCCAGAAGAACCATCATGCTAACCGTACGACAGCCCAACTGGGCTAGCTGGATTCGAACCAGCGTGATGCAGGGATCAAAACCCTGTGCCTTACCGCTTGGCGATAGCCCAAAAATAGATAAGGGTGGATACAGGGATTCGAACCCTGGGCCTTCAGAGCCACAATCTGACGCGCTAACCAACTGCGCTATACCCACCACATAAAAAAACGTCGCTCGCAGCATATTCTATGTTGCTTCGCAACCAGCTATCTCATCTGAGAAAATTATCTCTTATTAGATAAAAAGTGTGCCCGAAGGGATTCGAACCCCCGACCCACGGCTTAGAAGGCCGTTGCTCTATCCAGCTGAGCTACGAACACACAAAGCGGGTGATGGGAATCGAACCCACGTATCTAGCTTGGAAGGCTAGTGTTCTACCATTGAACTACACCCGCATAAATGATCGGGGTGACAGGATTCGAACCTGCGACCTCTTGATCCCAAATCAAGCGCTCTAGCCAAGCTGAGCCACACCCCGATATGCAATTGATGTTTGATACGTTTCATTCAGTTTTGAATTACTCTGTATCGCAACGACAAGATGTATTATAGTATAAGACCCCTATGTTGTCAACACCTTTTTTGAATTTTTTTTAATTTTTTTTACATTTTTTTCAAAACCTGTTTAAACCCGCATAAATAGGGGCTTAAAAGACTTTTATTTTTTTGAATTCCAGCATAAAATCATCTTAAAAACATAAAATCACAAAATTTTATTTTTAATTTTTACTATCAGATTGACTTTAATTTGAAGCCGACTTCACCATTATCAAGAACTTCCATCATGATATATGTACATTTTTTATCAGCCTGTCTCGGATAAGAAATACTGCCTGGATTAATGAGCATAATCTCATCTTCAACAGAAATAACCGGTCTGTGTGTATGTCCAAACATTACAATATCAAACCCTCTTGATATCCCCTCTTCTCTTATTGTCTGCAAATCAAGCGAAACATAATAATAGTGCCCATGTGTAAGCAGCACTTTATATTTTCCGATCTGTGTCTCAATCTCTTTGTCATATGGCGAAAAAAAGTCATTATTTCCCGGAACAAACATCACTTCACATCCAGCCATTCCTCTTATAACTTCATCCTCTCCCTCAAAGTCCCCGAGATGTATAAGCTTGTCAATATTACCCTCACGATACAATGCTTCTGCAAGATTCGTAATCCGTCTGTGGGTATCGCTAACTATCATAATCCGCTGCATATAATCTCACCTCATTTTCATAAGAATAGGAAATACCTCTTTTACTTTTTTAAGTGCCTTTCCACGATGGCTTATACTGTTCTTTTCGTCCGCAGAAAGCTCAGCAGAGCTTTTTTGATATTCAGGCAGGAAAAATATAGGGTCATATCCAAAACCATTCTCTCCGAGCGGTTTATCACCTATAATGCCCTCCATTGTCCCTCTAAAAGCAAATTCATCACCTTCCGGAAATGCAATTGCAACTACTGCCACAAATCTTGCACTTCTGTCACTTCCAATAACACCTTTAAGTTTATCAATAATAGCCTGATTCTTTATCTCATACGGCGTATCATGCCCCATAAATCTTGCTGAATGAACCCCCGGCTCCTTATTAAGCCAGTCAACTTCAAGTCCCGAATCATCTGCAAGCGTCACACAACCGGTCATCTCACTGATAGTCCTTGCTTTAATCAATGCATTTTCAGAAAATGTACGTCCGTATTCTTCTATATCTACATCAATTCCGGCTTCTTTCATAGAAACAAGCTCAATGTCCATATCTTTTAAAATTTCCCTGAATTCTTTTATTTTTCCCATATTATTAGATGCAAGTATAACTTTTTCCATAATCAGGTCTCCTATCTGTTATTTGTATACATTTTAAGGCATATATTACATTCCTTTGACTCCTCAACATGTTCCCATGATTTGCCTATAAGACTTATATATCCCTCACCATCGTCAATCACAACATTTTTTGTTGAACGACCAGCTTTATACTCAATTGCAATCGGATGTACTGCTCCTGGCGTTGTAATTTTGACTATAATGGCATATTTTTTACCCTCTGCCATATTAACTGCTTTGTTCAAATCAACCGTGTAATAGCCCTCATTTGTAAATTTGCCCGATTGCAGATAAACCTTATTGCAAAATGACTCAGTCCCCTCAAAATTATCAACATAATATATTTCATAAGATGTATCTTTTCCTGTTGCATAAAATCCTACTGCTTTCAGTTCTTCATCTGACTGAGCTGTGTAAACATTGGAAAAATATGCTGTATCACATTCATAACCCAGCTGTCCTACCCAGCCACACAAATCACTCTGATATATATTATCATAATTGTCATTATCCTCTACACGCGTATATACAACATTATGGATTCCTATATTAGAATCATAATATGACACGTAAAACAAACCATCATCGCCAAAGCTGTCTCCCCAGCTATTCACACATATAAATGCACCGTTTCCCTCGAGGCTTACGCTGAAATTATCTTTAGAATAATTATCATCCCATCCAATGATAACGACATCATGATTCGGCTTTTTTGTACCTATATAGCAATATGAATAATTTTTATCATTGTAATACATTGAACGCTCTCCGGCATAACTCATTGATGTATACAATGATGATTCAACACCGCCATATAAAAATACAGCTTTTTTTACAGCTTCAAGATTCTTGCTCTCAATAATCTGTGCTTCCTGAACATGCTTTACAACTCCGGCATCCGGATTATTTATGCCATCACCATACACATCGTCTTCTTCAAGAACAGGTCCTCTCCAAGATGCAAGATATGAAATCGCTCTTGTATAATCTCCACCATCATACTGTGCACCAAAATATCCACTGTTCCATACCATATTATCCTCAGAAAAATCGTATTTTTCCTCTGGCATAAGACTTGTCTCAACTGCCGTAAGCGATGCAAATGCCCAACATGTTCCATATATTCCCTGGTCTTTTATTTTTCCCAGTCTTCCTACATCATAATAACTGTATCTTGATGGAAGTATGCTCTCATCTTTCTTCGTGTCTACAAGATTAAGCGTATTTTCTACCGAATCCCACTTATACGTATAACCAAATCCTTCTTCAAGCACATGTGCATTAATATAATATCCGTCATCATCCTTCTTCATTGCATTTTCAAGAAATACTTTTTTGCCATTAACATCAATAAAAGTATCATAACTGTCAATTGACACCACGGTATTCCCCTTCTGAAGTTCTATCCCATCATCAGAAACAGTATTGAATGCACACTTGAATGAATTTCTGAATATATACGTTGGAATCATAATATCAAGATTATTTTCCATATAAATCCTGTTTTTTGCAAATGCTACCTCAACTCCGTCTACAATCAGCCTTAACTGATTTTCGCTGGCATCAGACGCAATTATATCCTGCCATTCACTCGGACGGTCTTTCGCTGTAATTACAACATTGCCAAGTGCTATTCCCTTATCCTGTGCAACCGCTTCAAGCAGATATACTACTGCTACAGATAAAATAAAAATCAATCCCAGATATAACTTACGGCCTTTCAAATCTTATCCCCTTTTGTCTAATCTCTTCTATTAATCTCTCTTCTTTGGTGGCTTAGGTCCTATAAATGAATAAAAATATGTCTTTAACATACCATTATAAATCTTTCTGTTTTTATCAGCTTTCCTACCAAAATATTTTTCTATATCCTGATATGAAGTAATAACATATGCTGACCAGCTGTCCAACTGTGCAAACTGTCTTCCTAAAGCACTATATATTGCAGGAAGTGCCTCTTTTTCCTCAAGACGTTCGCCATATGGCGGGTTAGTAATAATAAATCCATATTTCTTTGGGTGTGACAATTTAGCCACATCTCTTTGCTGGAAATGTATAAGATTAGCAACACCTGCATTTTCAGCATTCCTTCTGGCAATCTTAATCACATCACCATCAAGATCATATCCCTGAATATCAGTCTCAATATTAGTATTAACCATATCATTAGCCTCTGTTACAGCCTCATACCATTCCTTTTTAGGGATAATTCCCGACCAGCTCTCCGCTGTAAAATCACGATTAAGCCCGGGGGCTATATTCGCTGCAATCATAGCTGCTTCAATCGGAAATGTTCCACTTCCGCAAAATGGATCAATCAATATCCTGTCTTTATTCCAGGGAGTCAGCTTAATAAGTGCAGCTGCAAGACACTCCGAAATTGGTGCTTTTCCTGCCTCTGGACGATATCCTCTCTTATGAAGAGAATTGCCTGTTGTATCAAGTGCAATAGTCACAACATCCTTTAATATAGTTACTCTTATAGGATAAGACTCCCCATCTTCTTTAAACCAATTTATACGATATTTAAGTTTTAACCTTTCGACAATAGCTTTCTTAACAATAGACTGTATATCAGAGCTGCTGAAAAGCTTACTATTTACCGAATTAGCCTTTGTAACCCAGAACTTTCCATCCGCCGGAATAAATTCTTCCCACGGAAGCTCTTTTGTCTGGTCAAATAATTCCGTAAAAGTCACTGCATTAAACTGTCCAACTTTCAAAAGGACTCTCTCAGCCGTTCTAAGATTAATATTAGCACGGCATATAGCCTCAGCATCACCTTCAAATGTTACCTTACCATCTTCAACTGATATAATCTCATATCCAAGTTCATATATTTCTTTTTTCAACACCGATTCAAGTCCAAAATGACATGGTGCAATCAATTCATATGTATTCATCAATTCTCCATTTCTTAATATTACAGTATCATACACTTAATATATTAATGCTTGTTCCAATAGCTGTCAAGCTGTTATATATCTACCTTTATATCTTTCGATTCCACCGGCTAAAGACTTAACATTAAAACCTGCCATTGACATTTTTCTGCACATAAAATAGCTTTGTGCTCCTCTGCTGCAATATAACAGAATAATCTTATTTTTCTTTAGTAAAATATCACCGGTCCGCACAATTCCGGTTCTGCCATACATATAATTTTCAATCGCATTTTCTAAATCTTCTGCATTTATACAAACAGCTCCCTTTATATGTTTCTTCATATAATCCGTTTCACTTCTCAAATCTATTATAAGCGGGTTCTCTTTTTCAATATACCTGTCAAACAAAGAACTTCCAATAATTTCGCACGCCATAATATGTCTCGCTCAACTTTTACATCCTTCTTAACATTATATGCTGCATGAAGTGCATAATTGCAATATTTTATTATGTCCTGCCAATAGACAATATAACTATCCAATGGCAGGACATTTGTTTGTTGTTTATTTGTTATTTTATTTAATAAATTCTATTACATTCAAAATTTAATCTTCTGAACTGTTGTAACTATTTGAGCTATTTGAGCTATTTGAACTGTTATAGCTGTTTGAACTGTTTTTTGATGAATTCTTTGATGAATTTTTTGATGAATTTTTACCTGATGTCTTATTGTATGAATTACTCTCATTTGATGAGTTGTATGAATCTGTTGAGTTAGATGAATTATATGAGTTATTGGAACTATTCTTAGACATATCTATGTCCTCCTTAAATATAATAAATTTTACGTTTATTATTATTTTCAGATTTTCCAATAAATATACAAAAAAAACTGTATAAAAGAAATCTTCTTTTACACAGTTTTTAATGTACGTGACAAGATTCGAACTCGCGACCTTCTGGTCCGTAGCCAGACGCTCTATCCAGCTGAGCTACACGTACTTATAAAGTCAAATTAATGACAATGCCGGCAACGGGAATCGAACCCGTATGGGAGTATAAGTCCCGCAGGATTTTAAGTCCTGTGCGTCTGCCAGTTCCGCCACACCGGCACATATGGGACCTACAGGGCTCGAACCTGTGACCCTCTGCTTGTAAGGCAGATGCTCTCCCAGCTGAGCTAAGATCCCATGATGCTAATTAATACAATATATTCTATTGTAAGCGACCCGGATGGGGTTCGAACCCACGACCTCCGCCGTGACAGGGCGGCGCTCTAACCAGCTGAGCCACCAGGCCATTTTATAGTAAATCTAGTGGACCTTCGGGGACTCGAACCCAGGACCGACCGGTTATGAGCCGGTTGCTCTAACCAACTGAGCTAAAGGTCCAAGTAGAGCCGACAGTCGGAGTCGAACCAACAACCTGCTGATTACAAATCAGCTGCTCTGCCATTGAGCCATGTCGGCATAATTGGAGAGATTTACTATAAGTGACTCCAAGGGGATTTGAACCCCTGTTACCGCCGTGAAAGGGCGGTGTCTTAACCGCTTGACCATGGAGCCTTATTTAATTATAAAGGTGCTAAATCTTCAAAAGACTGTAAACATGG
>NZ_JACOPD010000015.1 GCF_014287955.1 Lachnospira hominis (ex Liu et al. 2021)
GAGCCTCCTTAAAACCATCGGGTGGTAGGTGATTACAACCAATCCACAGTATCTTATATATCATAGTCGAACCTACAGAAGAGGTAAAGAAGAGACTATGATTTAACAGTTATTAAGACCTTGGAGAGGGTCTCTAAAAACTACTACTATATAATACGAGGTTTTTATCATGGAAAGATTAGCTTATGATAATTTAAAAATAATATGGGAATATATGCATATGAATATGGAATTATGTAATGTTGATTGCATAATTGGATTTGGTAACTATAATGATGATATTGCTTTAAGAGCAGCTGAATTGTACAAAAAAGGATATTCCTCAAAAATTCTTTTTACTGGTGGCTTGGGAAGAAATACGAATGATCTTTGGACCCGAAGTGAAGCAGAACGATTTGCTGATATCGCGGTAGGTGAGGGTGTGCCAAGAGAGGATATAATAATCGAAAATCAATCTACTAATACAGCAGAGAATATTATTTTTACACAAGAAAAACTTGCTAGCCTTAATATGAATGTTACGAAGATTTTAGGAGTTCATCAGCCCTTTATGGAAAGAAGAATATTTGCTGCATTAAAAGTGTACTGGCCAGATATTGATGCGATTATTACTTCTCCACAATTAACAATTAATGAATATATAACAAATTCAGTTAAACAGGGTTTAGATGAAAAGACAGTAATAGATGTAATTGTTGGGGATTTCCAGAGAATAGATGTTTATGCCAAAAGAGGCTATCAAATTCCACAATATATACCAGAGGAAGTAAATGAAGCGTTCAAAGTAATGGTTGAACTTGGCTATACTAGTCAGTTGATATAGGACAAAATAGCATTTAGACGGGGTAAATTTTACCCCGTTTGGTATGTATATACCTTTTCGCAAAAGGTGACGGTTTCGCTATTTAGTATAAGAAGAAACTTTCACCGCATGTGGAGACGGTTGTTCTTTTGTCCCAACTGAAATAAAAGCCGGATGATTACATTGATGTCACGATTGAACTTGATAATGTGGATATAACATCTGCAGAGACTAAGGCAACATATGATGAGATAAAGAAGTATGTGGCGGAACATAATGCCGTCATGAAGGTTTCCAATCTGTGTATCTCACAGGTAAAGAGAAAATGCGGAATTGAGGTTGGAAAGAATTTGTGCGTTGCAACGAGGAGAATGGACTGCTTGCAGGGCAATTCGACGACTGCCGCGATAGACTTGGAAATTGTTCCAAGTCCTAATTTACCTAAAAATGAAGATAGCAGGCAGCCACAGTGTCCAGAAGATAAAGAGAGTGCAATTGTGGAGGCATTGAAGTATTTTAAGATGATTCAGCAGAAATAAAAAGTGTTTGATAAATCGGTATTTGTAGAATTAGTAAATCTCGATTTTGGGAAATACAAGAATGTGTCTCATTATGGTTTTAATGCGGTTTGTAAGGAGAAACAATATGATTGGGTTTGTTATATGGTCACTTTTTGGAGTGTTTATAATTGGATTAGGAATAAAAGATATGTTTTCTAAGAATCCCGTTGGATTCTGGGCTAATACCGAAACAATAAAAGTAAAAGATGTGAAAGGTTACAATTGTGCGAGCGGACTATTGTTTATAATCTATGGAATCATTTTTGTTATATTAGGAATTCCGCTGTTAGAAGGTCAAAATACACCATACGTTCTGTTGTCGGTTATTGGTGTGATGGTGGAAACAATTGTAATTATGGCTGTTTATAGTTTAGTTATCGTTAAAAAGTATGAAGAGAAGTAAATAACTTCAAGTTTGGAGAATTGAAAAAAACGGAATTTACCTATTAAGACATATAAACTCTTGACAATAAAGCTCCTATATAGTATGTTTTTAATAAATTACTATATAGGAGCTTTTGTATGGAAATGAATGGAGGATTTCTTGTCACCAAAATAAAACAGCTTGGAGACCGGATTTTTGAGAAGATTCTCAGTGAAAAGAATATTGATGCGTTTAATGGAGCCCAGGGACGTATTCTTTATGTGCTGTGGCAAGAGGATGGTATCTCAATCAGGTCACTCTCGACTAAATGCGGATTAGCGATAACATCTCTTACTACGATGCTGGAAAGAATGGAAAATCAAGGGCTGATAAGCCGTGTTCAGTCTAAAACGGACAAAAGGAAAACACTTCTGTTTCTGACTGAGAAAGCACATGCCTTAAAGGGCGAGTACGATTCTGTATCTGATGAGATGGGCAGTATTTACTACAAAGGTTTTTCGGAGGAAGAAATTACCCGGTTTGAGGAATGCCTCGACCGCATCAGAAAGAATCTTGAGGAGTGGCAGAAGTCATGAGTATTTGTATCAAAGATCAGATTCAGAACATGAATATTGTCATCGGCTGCACAGTGGGGTGTACATATTGCTATGCCCGCAACAACGTGAAACGCTGGCATATGATTGATGACTTCGCTGACCCTGAATTCTTTCCGGGTAAGCTCAAGATGATGGAAAAGAAACGTCCGCAGAACTTTCTTCTTACCGGGATGAGCGATCTCTCCGGATGGAAGCCGGAATGGAGAGACGAGGTACTTGCAAAGATCCGTGAAAATCCGCAGCATCAGTTCCTGTTCCTTACCAAGCGACCTGATTTGCTGGATTTTGATACCGATCTGGAAAACGCATGGTTTGGCGTTACGGTGACGAGGAAAGCAGAACTGTGGCGTATCGACGCCCTTCGGAAAAACGTCAGAGCAAAACATTACCATGTTACCTTTGAGCCGTTATTCGACGATCCCGGCACAGTTGACCTTTCCGGAATCAATTGGATCGTTGTCGGCACCATGACCGGAGCTCAGAACAGGAAGATTCATACGGAGCCGGAATGGGCATGGTCTCTGGCGGACCAGGCACATAAGCTCGGCATTCCGGTGTTTATGAAGGAAGACCTTGTCCCTATCATAGGGGATGAAAATATGATTCAGGAAATGCCGGAAGAATTTAATAAAGTGTTAGAGGTACAGAAATCATGGAAGAAGTAATAAATGGAATCCTCATTCGTGAGGTGGAAACAAAGAACATCATGACTAAGTCTAGTCTGCCGGTAGGCGGTTACTCGGTCAATCCCTATGTGGGCTGTACACATGCCTGCAAGTATTGCTATGCTTCTTTTATGAAGCGCTTTACCGGGCACAAGGAGGAATGGGGCACTTTCCTTGATGTGAAGCATTGGCCGGAAATTAAAAATCCGAAGAAATATGCCGGACAGCGGGTGGTCATCGGTTCTGTGACAGATGGCTACAATCCACAGGAGGAGCAATTCGGGAATACCAGAAAACTTCTGGAGCAGCTGATCGGCAGTGACGCAGATATTCTGATCTGCACAAAGTCTGATCTTGTGGTACGGGATATTGATCTGCTGAAAAAGCTTGGACGAGTGACCGTTTCATGGTCGATTAACACGCTGGATGAAAATTTCAAGAACGATATGGACTCTGCCTCAAGCATTGAGCGTCGTATCGCTGCTATGAAGCAGGTATATGAAGCAGGGATCCGTACAGTCTGTTTCGTATCCCCGGTATTTCCCGGTATCACGGACTTTGAAGCGATCTTTGAGCGGGTAAAGGATCAGTGCGATCTGTTCTGGCTCGAAAATCTCAATCTTCGAGGCGGTTTCAAAAAGACAATTATGGATTATATCGCCGGACAATATCCTGATCTTGTACCACTTTACGACGAGATCTATAACAAGCATAACCGCAGCTACTTTGAAGCACTTGAAGTAAAAGCTGAGAAAATGGCTAAGAAGTATGATTGTGCCTTTGTGGATAATGAAATGCCTTATGGCAGAGTCCCGCAGGGGCATCCGGTGATCGTAGATTATTTCTATCATGAGGAAATCCGTGGGACAGAGAATACCGGAAAAAGAAATCGATAAATTCCAATTTGACGGAGTAATGGATATGAAAATACGAGAAGTGAATGAGAATAAAAAGCAGTTTATATCCTTATTGCTATTAGCTGATGAGCAGGAAAATATGATTGATCGCTATCTTGAAAAAGGTACTATGTATGCACTTGAAGATGGTAATGTAAAAGCTGAATGTGTTGTCACCGATGAAGGTAACGAAATACTTGAAATCAAGAATATCGCAGTTGATCCGGAAAATCAGGGAAAGGGCTATGGCAAAGCATTAATTGACTTCCTTGCAAGTAAATATGCAGATGAATATTCTATTTTGCAGGTTGGAACAGGTGACAGCCCGTTGACCGTACCGTTTTATGAAAAATGCGGATTTGTCCGTTCGCACAATATTCCGAATTTCTTTACGGACAATTATGACCACCCAATTTATGAGTGTGGTGTACAGTTAATAGATATGGTATATTTGCAAAGATGTTTA
This sequence comes from Lachnospira hominis (ex Liu et al. 2021), assembly GCF_014287955.1. Lineage (GTDB taxonomy): Bacteria > Bacillota > Clostridia > Lachnospirales > Lachnospiraceae > Lachnospira > Lachnospira hominis. The sequence continues at coordinate 4,371 of NZ_JACOPD010000015.1, forward strand.
TAACTTCCAGTTTAAGAAGTTTATGGGGACTGTCCCAAAGGTGACATCATATTGAATTAAGAAGAAAAACAGTAAGAAGGGACAGAGAGTAAATATGAGCTTTCTGTCTTTCTTTTGCCTTGCATATCAACAATTGATCCAGTAGACCAATTTTGATTCGTGTGGAATTATGTTTTGTTCAGTTGCATCTGGCTCAGTTGAGACCGGACAAAATGATTGAGGACAGACATGTCAATTTGAATTGTTTATTTTCATAAAATGTGTTACAATCGAGTTAGCCAAGACTAATTATATTGCAAAAAAGGTAAATGTATGAGTGAAAGAATAAAACCTACTATCAGTGGCAGTGCTGAGACAATGCTCCAGAGCTTTTATGCCAGAGCTCAATATTCCAAAAGTAAACATAATAAATTCTATGATGCAAAGGCGGTAGAATTAGTCGACAAAATTGATTATGATTTTTCTACAGCGGCTAGGGATTCTACGATGGGGAAAGGAGTAATTGCCAGAACGGTAGTTTTTGATGAATTAGTAAAGAATTTTATAGAGAAAAATCCTTATTGTACGGTGGTTAATATTGCCTGTGGTCTGGATACGAGATTTTATCGCATGGATAATGGTAAAATCACCTGGTACAATCTGGACCTGCCAGAAACGATAGCAATCCGCAATCAGATTTTCGAGGAATCAGGACGTGTTTCTACGATAGGAATTTCTGCACTTGACCCTGCATGGTCAAAAGAAGTAAAATTGCGGGGGAAAATGCTTTTTATCATTGAAGGATTATCAATGTATCTGACAGCAGAAGAAAACGGTAAGATATTAAAAATAATAAAGGACAACTTTGATAATGCCTGTATTATTATGGAATGTCTGGCAAAGGCATGGGTAAAGAAAGAAGGAATAGAAAAATCCATACAGCAAACAGGCTCAAAATTTGTCTTCGGTGCAGATCATTTTGAAGACCTTGGGAATATGACAACAGGGTATCATAAAATAAAAGATGATAATATTCTTCGTGGCATGGAGTTATTTTCATCTGCATACAGACTTTTGGCATTATTACCGATTGCAAAAAAGGTTACGCAGAAGATTCTGATATTTGAAAAGGACGAACAAAGCATGTGAAAGAGTCTTTATACGTGAATGAAAACAGATTGTTCAGGAGGGGACTGCCATGTCGCAGAAAGAAAAGAAAAAGCTTGTAAGTATAAAAACCGATGATACACTGATGGAAACTGCTTTACATGGGATTCATCTTTTTCCATACAAACTCTATGATGAAAACATAACCGATTATGATTTTAACTGTATTGACTGGCATTGGCATACCGAATTTGAATTTGTATATATCGAATCCGGTATAGTTCACTTTAATGTAGGAGAAGATAATTTTGACATGTCCGAGGGACAGGGAATATTTATTAATTCCAAAGTTGTTCATAAAATGCATTCCGAAAATGACGCTGTAATTCCAAATTTTCTCTTTCTTCCGTCCCTGATTGCTCCGAAAGAAAGTTTAATCTATCAGAAATTTGTGTTACCCTTTCTGAACTCATCTTTGGGTTATTACATTTTTTCTTCCTCACAGGAATGGCAGAAAGAAATTTTGTCTGAAATGCAAAAGCTTATACAGTTTAGCAGAGGTGAAATAAATGAACTACAAATATCTGTTCAATTACAAAAGATATGGGCACTCATAACTACAAATGTTATTTGTTACCCAGAAACGCAAAATGTGAATTCTTCCTCACTTGCACGGTTACAAATGATGATGCAGTTTATACATTCGAATTACCCTGAAAGCATTTCTCTTTTGGATATTGCCAAAGTTGGGGAAGTGAGTATCAGTACTGCTTTGAATTTGTTTCGTAATGTACTGAATACATCTCCTGTCAACTATCTGATATGCTACAGGTTAAGGAAGGCAGCATTACTTCTTACCAATACAGAAAAAAAAGTAAGTGCCATTTCAATAGAAACTGGATTCAGTAATACAGATTATTTCTGTAAAACATTTAAGAGAATGTATTCCTTAACTCCTACAGAGTATAGAAACGTAAAAAAATGAATTATCCGACGAAAAAAGGGCGACTTATCTCGCCCCTTTATCTCTGCTATGGTAATTCCTTTGTGTATGCTGCTGGTCAGCTTCTCTTTGATATATCCGTAATCTTTCTTCAAAGGTTGCTTTTGGTGGTATCTGCGGTTTGTGCGGTTCTGTAACATCTTTATTTTCAACAGTTGGAACAATCGCAATGCCTGGCGTCGATACTACTATGAGAAGATTAATAAGGTCAGTATAGAAGAGTTTTGCCTCATCCAGAAAATTTTCCTGCTTAATCAGCTTGTTCTTGGCAGTAAATAAGGTACGCTCATAGGCCTCTCCTTTTTTAACTATCTTACAACCTTTGCGGATATTCCCACTATCATCCAGTATCTCTTTTTTAGTGCGAACATGTTTTCCATGTTCATTGTAGAACATATTACGTGTCGCAATCTTTTCTATGGGTTCCGGCAACAGTTCCCTCTCGGAAAAAATGAGATGGATATGATAGTTGGTTTTGCGTTTGTTAGGTACATTTACAATCTCTGGTTTATTCTTAGGTATATAAAATTCTTTAAATTCTTTCTTAAAATCAAAAGCCATAATAATCTATAAAATTTCAATTTTAACATCAGACGTGTGGTTTTTACGATATTATACAGCATAATTGCGATATTATATAGTGAAAAATAAACAAAATTGCTATATAGTTCTATTTAGCCGTAAGGAGAAGATAAATGTATGCACAGGTTGAATTTGGTTTATGTGATGAAAAAGAATGTATTTCTATCATTTTAGATAATGAGGAACAGGTAAATGAATTTATGTTAATGCTTATTGAAAAGTCATTTATAGTGAATTGTGAACCAAGATACTTAGGTGCGTTCTATGAGGGAAGTGTTTGGTGTGGAGATGAGCATTATCTAAGAATAACAACAAAGAGAGTTGAGGAAAAATGATGAAGAATTATAAAAAGACAAAATTGGCGTGTTATTTGGGATTTATTACGCAGGCAGTTGCTGCGAATTTTGCACCTTTACTATTTCTAAAATTTCATACAGATTACAATATTTCACTTGGAAACATTGCTATGATATCAACATCCTTTTTCTTTACACAGCTTTTGGTAGATTTGTTTTGTGCCAAGTACGTGGACAAAATTGGATATAGAGTATGCATTGTTGCTTCTGAAGTATGTTCGGCTGCAGGCCTTGTAGGTTTGGCATTTTTACCAGAAATAATTCCATCTCCGTTTATTGGTATTATTATAAGTGTCATTTTGTATGCGATTGGAAGTGGCTTAATCGAGGTTTTAGGAAGTCCTATTGTGGAAGCATGTCCGTTTGAGAACAAGGAGGCTACTATGAGCCTTCTGCATTCCTTTTACTGTTGGGGAGCAGTTGGAACTATACTTGTTTCGACCGTTTTCTTTCTGCTATTTGGAATTGGCAGCTGGAAATGGCTTGCTGTTATTTTTGCATTAATTCCTGCTATCAATATTATTAATTTTGCAACTTGTCCGATTGAATCATTAGTAGAGGAAGGACAGGGAATGGGAATCAGAAAATTATTTTCAAATTCCATGTTCCTGATTGCCATTGTGATGATGGTCTGTTCCGGGGCATCGGAGCTTGCAATGGCACAATGGGCATCTGCGTACGCAGAATCAGCCCTAGGCTTTTCAAAGGCAGTGGGAGATATTGCCGGACCTTGTATGTTTGCTGTGACGATGGGAATTTCACGAGTGTTGTTTGGAAAAGCCGGTGATAAAATGAAACTAAACAGATTTATGATTGGTTCCGGTATCTTATGTTTTGTATGTTATTTATTAGCGTCATTTTCAGAAAATCCGATCATTGGACTTGCTGGATGTATTGTATGTGGGTTTTCTGTAGGAATCATGTGGCCCGGTACAATCAGCATCTCTTCCAAGGCATTTCCAACAGGAGGAACTGCAATGTTTGCACTTTTAGCAATGGCAGGTGATCTTGGAGGAAGCATAGGTCCAGCCATTGTAGGAAGGGTTGCGGACATGTTTGGAGGTAGTATTCATGTGGGCATGCGCATTGGACTCCTGTTTCCGATTACGTTGTGTTTTATGCTATTTTTATTCAATATAATGAACCACAATGCGAATAAGCAGAAATAGCTGTTATGGAATCTATAAAACAAGCACCAAATGACTTGTAATGTCATTTGGTGCTTGTTTTGACTTAAGAATTATTTACCATAGTTCCAACGAATCTTCCGCATCTATCCACATCTGCATAGTACCGTCAAGATAAAGTCGAGCATACTTCACAGGATTGTCTATTGCCAAAGCATTCAAGGCACACTCTGAATTAGGTGTTGTCTTTAATCCTTCCTCTGCCTTTGCACAATCAATCCGAAGAATATATCCGGCATAAGTGAATATATCAATGCTGTTATGATAAATGTTGTAATCTGCATATATTATGTTCATTAAACCAATCCTCTTTTCTGTAAAATTCAAAAAGCATTTCAAGCAGTTCACACAGTCCGTTCATATTATGCTATAATGTGTTATGCGATTTTGCTTCCCTTATTTTTTCCCTTACGAGGGTTCATAAAGCCTTGTGAAACGATATAACACAAGGGAATACCTAAGGGAAAGCTCACCTACAGAAAAGTTAGTGTTTATAAGGGTTAGCGGGGAGTTTATTAATAAAATATAACAGCTAATGAAACCCTTAAATTAAGTGATTATACAGTCGGAAGTTGTTTAATGGAGAATGTATGAAGAAGAGAATAACGCTTATTGTTTTTTCGGTGCTAATAATTGTTGCTTTATATGTGTTGTATTGTTTTAATTATATTCCACATAAAAAATACACAAATGCAGATTTCAATATAGAAGCTTACAAGAGCAATATTGATAAAGACAATGATGGTATAGATGACCAAACAGATATATTAAATAATGCAAATAATTACATAAAAACTAATCCAAAATATAAAAGCAAATATTACAACACAGGTTATCCAAATGATGAATATGGGGTTTGTACTGATGTAGTAGCTTTTGCTTTAAAAGATGCAGGATATGATTTGATGGTATTAGTAAATGAGGATATAAAAAACAATAAAGCATTATATGATATAGATGCCGTTGATAAAAATATAGATTTTAGAAGAGTTAAAAACTTAAAAGTATATTTCGATAATAATGCAATAAGTCTTACTACAGATATAAATGAAATAGAAGAATGGCAAGGTGGAGATATTGTTGTATTTAAAAAACATATCGGCATTATATCTGACAAGAGAAATCGAAAAGGTATATGTTTTGTTATCCATCATGCAAATCCATATCAAATATATTATGAAGAGGATATACTGGAACATCGTGATGATATCATAGGACATTATAGAATCAGTTAGACAACTTCCAGTTTGTCTGACTCATAAATAATTTAATAACAGGATTACAAGCACTTTAGCCATAATAGGTCAATGGCATTAAGTTAAGAAAATCTCGCATCACACATAGTGTGATGTGGGATTTTTTTACTTTATAGGAAAGTTCTACTTTCGTCGAACTTTTGAATGAAAATAGCCAGCACAAAAGCGGGCACGAGAAATAGACGGTTTAGGTTTAGAAGATATAAAAACCTTCTTCGCCGAAATCGTCATCATCCAGCTCATCAAATTCGTGTAAGAAATAATCCATATCCAAAAGATCATCATCGCTCATGTCGAGGACTTCGTCAGAAGTCATGCCTTCCGGAGGATTTTTGATATATTGTTGCCGAAGTTCCTTTGCAAGTTCTGTCTCAGTGAATCGTTTCATAGTGATCGTCTCCATTTCCATATTAGATACGTTGATTGTACCATGTAACAGGAGACTGTGGAAGAGAAGAAGGAGAAGCAGGAGAACGACATCGGTGCTTACGCATCACTCTTTCATATAATTGATGCAAAGGAACAGGTTTATGGTTGAAATATAACTCAAGGAAAAGCATGGTTGTACCGCAGGAAGGGCATTTTAATGGATCATATCCAAAGGAGAGGAGGATAGATTCTCGCCACCGATTAAAGGAAAGAAATATTTTGTGCTTTTCCCTGGAGATTGCTCTGTGAAGAGATTGGTCAGATTTACGATGTCTGGCATAAATTCCATAATAACGGATCATTTTAAAATGTTTTTCCGGGATGTGCTGAGTAAGCCGTGGCATGAAATCAAGAACAGGGATGGTTTCGATGACCAATTTCTCGTCTTCATGGCGATTGTAATGAAAAGTAACAAAATCACCGTCGTAAGAATCAATACGAGAAGTTGCAATGACTGGTCTGCCAAGATAACGACCAATGTACTTAATCACGTTAGAGGGGTTGCATTTATTGGGCATAGCTCGAACGTAAAAACCATTTTTATGCTCATGGTAGATGGAAGCTTTTAGTTTTTTGAAAGAGTCGCCGATTTTGGAATGTAACTCGTTCAAAAGAGCGGTCTGAAAAGAATCACGTAAGAGTCTATAGTTGAAATGTTTTTTGTGACGCCAGTGAAGAGAATTTCCAATGCCCCCTTCAGAAATGAGACAATGGATATGTGGATTCCACTTTAAATCCCTGCCAAAGGTATGAAGTACACAGATAAAGCCAGGAGTAAAGAGTTCGGTTTTGTTATCTTTATGGAACATATGTGTAACAACACTATTAACAGCAGAGAAAAGACAGTTCAAAAGAGAGCGGTCATTTAAAAACAGAGGACGGAGTTTGCCGGCAATGGTAAAGACACAGTGGCGATGCTGGACATTGATGATCTTAAAGGACATAGAGGTAGTTCTGTCAATGGCATACATGTTACCGCAGGTAGGACAGAAACGGGAATGACAGCGGAAAGGAACATATTTGAAATTACCGCAGGAAGGGCAGGTATACATGGCACCACCAAAAGAAGGGTCGCCACAATTAATCATTTTTTCTACATTTTCGATGACAGAGTCACGAGGATGTTGAATATAAATCATTTCCTCAAAATGGTCTTTAAAAATCTTTTGCAAAATATTCATAAGACTATTATGAGGGAAAATGAGAAAAAAAGAAACCCCTAACCCCTCAAGAGTGAGGGGAAGGGGAGTTGAAGTGTCTGAGACACTTTTTTATGGAAAAGTATTGACATGTTAATCAAAAAATGCGGCCGCTTTAGCTACTGATTTATTTCTAGATGTAGCTAAAGCGGCCCTTGTAATTAGAAATCATCTTTTTGCAAGGAGGACACCGCATGGATAGAAAATCTCAAGAATGTTCCTGTAGTTATCACAAACAAACATGTAGTATCTACAGCAATAAAAAAAGAAGCAGATCCCGAAGTGCTGCTTCATCAATTTTTTCGTAAGTGTCCGTACACTTACTGTGCTTGCTTATATACTAATTGTGTAAGAACAATTTTAAACATAATGTTTATATTATTATACCATAGTTTGGAAAAATAAAAAATTATATTTCATCAACGTTTCATAAAAGGTGTGTAGAATGTTATTGAAAGTAGCTATAAAATGCTATTGTGTAAAAAATAAAGGAGGAATAATTTATGTAAAAATGCTTGTCCAGTAGATGCAATTAGTTATGGAGTAAGTAAATAGAGAGGAGTAGTTAGGAAAGTGATAAAAAATGCTATAGCATATATTACAAGAAAGAGAAATAGAACTTTAATAATTTTTATCATATTAACTATAGTTCTTTCTTGCTTGTATTCTTGTTTAACAATAATGAAATCAAGCGATGAAATAGAAAAGGCTTTATATGAAAGTTCTAATTCTTCAATATCAATAACAAAAAAAGATGGTAACTATTTTAATGTTAATGAATTTAAAGATATTGAAAAAATAAAAGAAATTGAAGAAAAAATAATTCAATATGATGGATTAGCAAAGCTAAAAGATGCTAAAGTAGTTAGCGGAGAACAAAGAATAAATAGAGAAGATTTATCTGACGAATTTAAGAATGTTGTTTCACTCGAAGCTACAAATAATACTAAAAGAAATATTTTATTTAGTAGTGGAGTATTTACAATTAAAGAAGGTAAAAATATAGGAGAAAATGATAAGGATTCAATTATTGTTCATGAAGAATTTGCTAAACAAAACAATCTAAAATTAGGTGATGAAGTTGATCTTGAATTACTAGATATTGAAAAAAGTGGAAAGATAAAAAGTCATAAATTTAAAATTATAGGGATCTTTTCTGGTAAAAAACATGAAACATATACAGGGCTATCTTCTGATTTTAGCGAAAATATGGTGTTTGTAGATTATTCAACAAGCCAAGAGATATTAAATAAATCAGAAAATAATAAAATTGCAAATAAAATTTTAATGTATTCTGGTAGTGCAGAATCTACAGACTTAGCCTTAAACAAATTGAAAGAGCTTAAAATTGATGAGTCAAAGTATTTTGTTGAAAAAGATTCTAATGCGTTTGAAGAGTCTTTGGAGTCAGTGAGTGGAATAAAACACATAATAAAAATAATGACTTATTCTATTATGTTAGGTGGGATGGTTGTTCTTTCATTAATCTTGATTCTATGGTTAAGAGAAAGAATTTATGAAATAGGTATATTTTTATCTATTGGAACATCTAAGATACATATTATAATGCAATTTATATTCGAGTTAATATTCATATCGATACCAAGTATAATATCTTCCTTATTTTTAGGAAATGTATTACTAAAAGTAATTGTAGATGGATTCATTAACTCAGAGGACTCAATGATTTCCGGAGGAAGTTTAATAAATAATAGTAGTTTTATATTAAATATAACAACACTTGGACAAAGTTATTTAATATTAATAAGTATTATTATTTTATCAGTTGTATTTGCTTCTTCATTAATATTAATCAAGAAACCTAAAGAAATATTATCAAAAATAAGTTAGGAGAAAATAATGGATATATTAGAAATAAAGAATGTAGCATATAGTTATGCAAATTCTAAAGAAAAAGTTTTGTCAGGAGTAAATCAAAAATTTGAACTTGGGAAGTTTTATGCGATAGTAGGAAAGTCAGGAGCAGGAAAATCTACACTTCTTTCCTTACTTGCTGGACTCGATAAACCTCAAACAGGACAAATATTGTTTAAGAATGAAGATATACAAAAGAAAGGATATAGTAATCATAGAAAAAATAATATATCTTTAGTATTTCAAAACTATAATTTAATAGATTATTTATCGCCGATTGAAAATATTAGATTAGTGAATAAATCAGCAGATGAAAGTATCTTGTTTGAACTAGGCTTAGATAAAAAACAAATAAAAAGAAATGTTATGAAATTATCTGGTGGACAGCAGCAAAGAGTAGCTATTGCCAGAGCATTGGTATCAGATGCTCCAATAATACTGGCTGATGAGCCTACTGGTAATCTGGATAGTGTTACTGCCGGAGAAATAATTAATATATTAAAGACATTAGCTAAAGAAAGGAATAAATGTGTAATAGTTGTAACACATAGTAAGGAAGCAGCAGATTCTGCGGATATCATTTTAGAGCTAAGTGGTAAGAAGTTAAAAAAAGTAAATAAAATGAATTTGGAGGTTGAATAATGATAAAAAATGCATTTGCTTATATAACTAGAAAAAGCTTAAAATCAATAATTATTATGTTAGTTATTTTGGCTATGTCAACTTTAAGTCTTATAAGTTTATCTATTAAAGATGCTACGGACAGAGCCTCAAAAGAAACATTTGCTAATATAACAAATAGTTTTTCTATGGAGATAAATAGACAAGTAAATCCAGGAACACCTAGAGGTGGAGGAAATGTAAAAGGTGAAGATATTAAAAAGATAGCTCAAACAGATAGTATAGACTCCTATGTAAAAAGAATAAACAGTGTTGCAGATTTAGTTGATTATGATATTATTGAAACTAAAGAGACTCTTGCGAATCAATCGCCTAAAAGAGCGAAGAATTTTAAAAGAACAGTGATGTTAACCGGAGTTAACGACTCATCAAAAGAAACAAAATTTGTATCAGGAGCATATAAATTAGTAGAAGGAAAGCATTTAGAAAATGAAGATAAAAATAAAATCTTAATGCATAAAGATTTAGCTGAAAAAAATAATCTTAAAGTTGGAGATAAGATAAAAATAAAATCTAATTTATTTGATGCTGATAATGAGAAAGGTGCAAATGAAACAGTAGAAGTAGAAATTAAAGGTCTATTCGATGGGCATAATAGCGGTGGAGTAAGTGTAGCACAAGAACTATACGAAAATACATTAATCACTGATGTTCATACAGCTGCTAAAGTTTATGGTAATACAGAAGATACAGCTGTATACCAGGATGCAACATTCTTTGTAAAAGGTGATAAGAATCTTGATAGTGTAATAAAAGAGATTGAGAAATTAGATATAAATTGGAGAGAATATAATTTGATTAAAAGTTCATCAAATTATCCTGCATTACAACAATCTATATCAGGTATCTACTCAATTTCAAATAAATTATTTGCTGGCTCATTAATATTTGCAGGAGTTGTAGTTTCATTATTATTATTATTATGGATGAATGCCAGAAAGAAGGAAATAGCAGTATTACTATCATTAGGTATATCAAAATTAGAAATTTTTGGTCAATTCCTGATTGAGATGGTATTTATATCAATCCCCGCATATGTTGGCTCTTATTTCTTAGCTAGGTATACAGCTGAAAAGCTTGGAAATAATATATTGAATAAGGTTACTGGTGATATAGCTAAACAAATAGCCAGACAATCTGCATCTAGCCAATTAGGTGGTGGGGCAGAAGCTGAAGGATTTAACAAGACATTATCAAGTTTAGATATAAATGTATTACCTAAATTCATAATTTATGTAGTTATATTTATGAGTTTAGTACTTCTTGTATCATTGATTATTTCTTCATTCAATATATTAAGAAGGAATCCAAAAGAATTATTAATTGACAATAATTAAAATTTTTGGTGCTTTTTAGCACCAAAAATTTTTTGGCTTTTAAATATCAAATAATATGCTGTATAATATAAGTGTATAGGCTTAAGTGGAGGTATATATGAAAATATTAACTGTTGAAGATGATAATATGATAAGAGAGGGAATAAGTGAATATCTTTCAGAATTTGGATATACTGTTATTCAAGCTAAAGATGGAAGAGAAGCCTTGACAAAATTTAATAGCGATATAAATTTGGTTATCTTAGACATACAGATACCTTTTATAAATGGTTTAGAAGTGTTGAAAGAAATTAGAAAGAAAAGCAATTTACCAATTCTAATCTTGACTGCATTTAGTGATGAAGAATATAAAATTGATGCATTTTCTAATTTAGCAGATGGATATGTAGAAAAGCCATTTTCATTGCCGGTCTTAAAGGCTAGAATAGATTCTTTAATTAAGAAGAATTATGGACATTTAGAGAAGTTTGAATATAAGGACCTAACGGTTAATTTTAATAGCTATACAGCTAAAATAAATGGTGAAGAAATAGATGTAAATGCAAAAGAACTAGAAGTATTAAAATGTTTATTGGATAATAATGGACAAGTGTTAACAAGAATGCAAATTATTGATTATGTATGGAAAGATAGTGAAGAAACTCCTTATGATCGAGTGATAGATGTATATATAAAAGAACTTAGAAAAAAATTACAATTAGACTGCATAACTACTGTAAGAAATGTAGGATATAAATTGGAGAGAAAATGAAAAAATTAAAGATATTTCCCAAAATGTTCATACAAATATTTTCTGTTCTTGGAATAATAATTATATTAGTTCATTCATTAGTTTTTTTTATCTTTCCTAAAACATATTTGGAGACGAGAAAAGAAAAGATTCATAATATTGCAAATGAAATTTCTAGTAATATGAATGGAAAAGAAATAAAATATATAGAACAAACGTTGGAACTATATTCTAAAAGTAGTGAAATAAAAGCATTTATAAAAGAAGAAAATAATAAGAATGAAATACAAATCAAAGATAATATAAATGTTAATTTAGAAAGTGATAGTAATTCTTTGATAATTGAAGAAAGAGAAATAAAGCTTGATGATGGAAAAAAAATAAATCTACAATTTGTTTCTACAGCTGATATGCAAAAAGATGCGAAAAATTTAAGCCTTAAATTTTTACCATATTCATTATTAATATCAATTTTATTTTCTGCTATTATTTCTTTAATTTATGCAAAATCAATAAAAAATAATTTACAAGAAATAAAAATTGTTACTGATAAAATGATGAAACTGGATAAAAAAACGCGTTTAAAAGTTAGCTCTAATGATGAGGTTGGAGAATTAAAACAACAAATTAATGATTTGTATTCTACTTTATTAAGAACAATTGACGATTTGGAATTTAAAAATAAAGAAATTTTAAAATTAGAAAAGTTAAAATATGACTTTTTTAAAGGTGCATCCCATGAACTTAAAACTCCTCTTGCTAGTCTTAAAATAATACTGGAAAACATGAAATACAATATTGGAAAATATAAACAAAGAGATATTTATATTAATGAATGTATTGAAATCGTTGACAGTTTAACAAAAAACATTTCTCAAATATTATCAGTTCATTCTATAGAAAATTTGAATAATGATGAAGAATATTTGAAAATAAATGATACATTAGAAGACGTATTAAAAAAGTATGAAATATTAGCAAATCAAAAGAAAATAACTGTCAATAATTATATATTAGATGAGAATATTTATATAGGAAAAACAGCTTTAAAGATTATTCTATCTAATTTGATTAGTAATGCGGTAAAATATACTGATGTAAATGGGGTAATTAATATTGGGATAGTTAATGATTGGTTATATATAGAGAATTCATACGGTAACAATAAAATTTCGGATATGGATAAAATATTTGATGTTAAATTTGATTTAAATAAGGAAAATAGTAATGGATTAGGTTTATATATTGTAAGTAATATCCTGAATAATTACAATATAGAATATAAAGCATTGCAGGATGAAGAATTTTTTATCTTTAAAATTAAAATATTTTCTTAAACAACATATAATTTTGCAATAGTTATTGAAAAATATCACAGTGGCAGATGGGATGGAGAAATTCATTACTATATTGATGGCTCGGTCTATAAAGGCGGGAAATTATTGATGTTGGCATACAATGAAGAGAATGGGAAGTATTATCAAATAGAATTTGAATTATATTTTATTTTCCCCTGTAATCCGATGGGCTTTTGTGCATCATACGTTTGAAAGCACGCCTGAAAGAATACACGCTGTTGTAGCCTGTTTTTTCCGCAATTTCGACAATGGTTTTATCGGAAGAGGCGAGAAGTTCGCATGCCTTTTTAATGCGGATATTTTCAAGGTGGTCCGCAAAGCATATGCCTGTCGCTTCCTTAAAACATGATGAGAGGTATCCTTCAGAAACGTCAAACTGTCTTGCGGTACAAGCGAGATTAAGATTCGGGTTGCTGAAATTCTCCGCCATGTAAATTTTAACTTCATTAATAGGAAGTTTTTTTCGCAAAATTCTGTGAGAATTCAATGCAAGGCTTATTTGGCGGCATGTCTCTGTAAGAAGGGCAAAATACTGTTTTGGATTGTTTTGCAGTTCTGACATATCCTGACTGAATTTTAATAGAATATCCTGAAAATTGTTTTTTGTCGGATTAAGTATCATAAGGCTTGCTGTTATGCTGTGGTGCAGTTTTAACATTTCTGATGTGTCAAGAGAACGGATTATTACATTTTCATCAAAAAGAATCTGCATGACAAATTCCAAAGAAGGATTATTGTTGCATTTGACTGCATTTATAAGCAGATTTGCAGCTGTATCGGGATAGTAATGTTTAAATGAATCTGATTCGGTGAATGAAACGTAATCGTCATACTGCATAATATATAAATCTTTTTCCTGCATTGTATTAAAAAGGCATGTAAGTGCCTCTTTTTTTGCAAATATAAATTCCGAAAAATTTCCGCATGGGCGGCTTATTCCCCACAGAGTGCGGCAGTTGTATCTTTTTGAAAAATAATTGTATATGCCGGTGATACAATTTTTAATATTAAAATTTTCATTGTGATTAAAAATTAGCAGAAGTTCGTGATTTTCGGTGCGGTAAAACCATACGAAACAATCACGGCAGCCGGATGCATATTCGGGAATAAAGGAGATTACGTCGTGCTGGTACGAGCAGTTATTGTTTTTGGTATCGGGAGCGAAAGCTGCAATCGTATAAAGCGGCAGCTTGAAATATGTATGCAGAATATCAAGACATTCTGCGTCTGTGAAGATTTCATTTTTTGTAAAAAGCTGATGAATAAATCCGTTGATAATTACACTATTGTCCATAAGCAGACCTCCCTGATTCTGTGCGTGAAGATACATTTGTCAAGATGAAAAAATGTATCATGCTCTTTTATCATAAGCCATTAACAGTCTGAATGCAAGGTTTTATAAAGCACTTTTATAAAAAAGAATTATATAAGGGTACTTTTTACATTAAATTCTATTGTATCTTTAAAATAAAATGTGAAAATATTATGATTATTTTGTAAATTAAGGGAAGTTTTTACACTCTTTTTACAACAATTCACAAGGGTAATATTTTCAGGAGGTAAAAATAGTGGGTAACGAATTTGAAAATCGTGAGCAGCGGAGAAAAATGAAAAAATCACGTGCAAAGTCAGGAAAAGCCAAAGCTACAAGAGCAACAGCGGTAATGATGGCGGCTCTTATGGCAACATCGGGAATGTCACTTCCGACGGGGATTTTTGCATATGGAGCAGAAAATAACAAACTTCTTGCATTTGCGGGAGCAGAAGGCGGTGGAAGATATGCAACAGGTGGACGAGGATATGACGTTTATGTCGTAACAAATCTTGAAGATTACGGAAGAAATGATAAGCCTGTAGAGGGTTCATTAAGATATGGAATAGAGGAAGCAGCCAAGAATAACGGCGGTACAATGATTGTATTTAATGTGGGCGGTACAATTGCACTTAAACAGAGGCTTACATTTGCAGGCAGAAAGAACATAACACTTGCGGGACAGACAGCTCCTGGAGACGGAATTACACTGTCAGGTTATGACACGGATATAAGCAATTCGGAAAATCTTATCATAAGATACATGAGATTCAGACCGGGTGCTGCCAATGTACATACAGGCGGTGATTCTATGGATGCACTCTGGGGCAGGGACAATAAAACATTTATTATCGACCACTGTTCATTCAGTTGGAATACAGATGAGACGGTTTCAACTTACAGAGGTAAAGACGGTACGGTTCAGTGGTGTATTATTTCCGAGAGTCTTACTGTTTCCGGACACTCAAAGGGACGTCACGGATACGGCGGTATTTTCGGCGGTGATAATGTGTTATTCAGCAATAACCTTATGGCTAACCATACATCAAGAAATCCGCGAGTTGGCGGCGGCTGCATGGGTGACCCTACAAAGGACGGCGGAAGCACAGCAACATTGCAGATTAGCAACAATGTGCTTTATAACTGGGGATATAATACATGCTATGGCGGCGGATATGCGTATACCAATTACATAAATAATTATCTCAAAGCCGGAATCGGTACAAGAGAAACAGTATTTAACCAGCTTATAGATATGGGTGAGTCAACAAAACCGGGCGGTTTCTACGTAAATGGCAATTATATGGAAGGAAATGCAGCCGTAACAGCAGACAATTCCAAGGGGGAAAAGATGTCAGGTGCAACATCGGGAGCAAATAAGACAGAAGTTGCAAATAAGCCATATACAGCCGAAGGTTTTGCAAGTGCAACTGTAGTTGACGCAAAGGATTGTTATGAATCTGTGCTTACAAAAGCAGGTGCAACATATCCTTACCGTGACGCAATCGATGCAAGGGTTGTTGCAGAGACACGAAATGACACAGGCAGATATATCAATACAGAAGATGAAGTTGGAGGTTATCCGGCACAGACAATTTCAAGAGCAGCGGATTTTGATACTGATATGGATGGTATTCCTGATACATGGGAGACGGCACATGGACTAAATCCTAATGATGCAGCAGATTCAAAGAAAATAAATCCGTCAACGGGATATGCTTATGTTGAGGAATATTTTAACGGTCTTGTTGAAAATGTTGAAAAATCGGATTATATTGCACCAAACCCTGATGTTGAAACAGATGTTGCGGAAAACACACAGTATAATGAGGGTGACACAGTAAAAGTAACTGCTACAGCTAAGGCAAATAACGGCGGAAATATCGCAAAAGTAGAATTTTATAATGGTGACAAGCTTGTCGGAACATCGACAGAGGCACCTTACACATGCGAATATAAAGGACTTACTGACGGAACATATAGCATTACTGTAAGAGCTATGATAATGACGGAAACCAGACACAGTCATCTGTTAAAAAGATTCATGTCAACAGTACTGCCGGAAGCGGAGAATGGACAAGTAAAGACATCGGACGCCCGGAAGTAGCCGGAAGTGCAAGCCTTACGGACGGAGTTCTTACGGTAAAAGGTTCAGGAAAACTAGGCTCAAGTGAGGGAAGCGTATCAGGAAGCAAATATGCGAACGATGCAACAGATGATTTCCAGTATACATATATTAAAACAAACGGAGACTGCGAAATCGTTGCCAAAATGGATTCTTCAACACTTGTTGACAATCATGTATTTACAGGTGTAATGTTCAGGGAAACTCTTGACACTGGCTCTAAGACAGCCGCACTCGGTATGTCTATGGTTAAGATAAGCAATGAGACAACATGGTCAACATATCTTGCCAGCCGTGAGAAGACCAACGGAAAGATTACAAAGATTTCCGAGACAATAGATACACCTGCAGCAGCACAGAAAGCAGGAATTCCACTTGTAAGAGACCTGCATTATAAAACAGGTGCAACATTTAACGGAACATGGTTTAAGCTTGTAAGAATAGGAAATACATTTACAGGTTATGCATCAGATGACGGAAATACATGGATAACAGTTGGTTCAAAGACTATTGACATGGCAGATGAGATTTATGTGGGATTTGCGGTTGATGGAAATAAGGCAGCAAATAAAATAAACAATCTCAGCACGGCAAAGTTTTCTAATATTCAGATAAATAAGGAATTTACATATGTAAATTACGAGCTTACACATATTACAACAAAGGGTGAAGGTTATGCGGCAGCAGGTCAGGATTTCACTGCAAAACTTGTGAGTGATGACGGATATAATCTTCCTGAGAGCATTAAGATAACGGCAGCAGGCAAAGAACTTGCACAGTCAGATTACACATATGACAAAGAAACAGGAAATGTTGTAATACCTGCCGAAAAAATACCTGCATCAGGCACTGTTGTAATTAATGCAGTAGCAGATAAAAAGGAAAATATAGAGTATACATTACAGACTTATGGTGACACAGCAAATCTTACTGTTAAGGAAGATGGCACATCAATGACAATAAGCCAGACAGCGGAATCAAGCAGTATGGTTTCAAAGAAAGGCAATGAGGGAAGCAATGTATCATATTTGTTATTCCCTTCATCAGATGGTGCATCTAAGATGACACTTAAATTGAAAGTGAACTCATTTAAAAATGGTAAGAGTTCAGGTGCGTATGTCGGAGCATTCCAGACAAAGGGAGATTATCTGTATAATTCAATCGGATTCAGGGGAACAGGTGATAATAATGCGGTTTCTCCGTATTGGATTAAAGCAAATTCGTCAGATTCCACAAAGGATGGAAATGCCGGAAACGGAGGTCCTAAGAATACTTTAAATGAAAATGCAACATATGAAGTTACAATAGAAAAACGAAGCGGCGTATACTATGCTTCTTATAAAGAAGAAGGCGGCAGTACGGTATATGAAAAGACATTTAAGTCATCAGAGGCGTATCTTACAACCGATAAGGCAGCACAGTTTGGTATTGCGATTAACAGTGCTGATATTACAGTATCGGATATTATGCTTACGGACAGTGAAGGCAATACATTATACGACCAGAACAATGTTAATACGTTCAAACCAACTGTTGTCGGCTCTGATATGCTAAAAGTTACAGGTGTCGGTTCTGTTATGAAAGCAAATCAGAGTGCAAAAGAGGGTTATATTTCCAAAACAAAGGATACAGAGGGCCTTAACACAAGTTATCTTGTTTTACCTCAGGACGATTCGCTCACATCAATGTCTATGACTTTGAAAGTGACAAATTATTCAATAACAGGAGAGGCAGGTAAGACAGCAGGCGTATTTGTCGGAGCATTTAAGACAAGCGGAAGTTATGCGTTTGCATCACTCGGTTTCAGGGGATATGATTCAAGTGTCGGAACAGATGCACTTTCAGGTTACTGGATGAAATCAACTGGAAATGCCGGAAACGGTTCACCTAAGTATGAAGTTATTACTAATAATAAATATAATGTGACATTTACAAGAACAGCAAAAGGATACAAGGCAGAATTTGAAAGTCTTCAGAAACCGCTTCTTATAGATGCAACAGGAAAAGAAACATACAAGGCTTCAAAAGAATTTAAGTGGGCTGACATGACTCTTACTGCAGATGATGCCGTCCAGTACGGACTTGCGATAGTCGGTGCCGATGTGGAAATTACAAACTGGGTTGCAAAAGACGCAAGCGGAAAGGTTTTGTATGACCAGAAAGATTTCTATAAAGATGCAGGAACAGCACCTACGGTTACGGGAGTTGAAACGCCTGTTGTATCAGATGACCGTTCATCTATAAGTGTATCATGGACAGGTGAGGGTGCTCAGATTGACGGTAAATACCGTGTTGAAGTTTCAGAAAACGACGGTGCATATACAGAACTTGACACAACAGCAGATACAACATACACATATAAGCCTTCAAAATCAGGTTCGTATAAGTTCAGAATTACAGGTGTCTGTGGAGAAGCTGTTACTAATTCAATAGAATCACAAAGTGTTAAATATGTTCTTCCTATGCAGTCACCTACGATTGGAGCAAAATCGGGAGATGCTTCAAACACCATTACGTGGAAAGCAGTTACAGAAGCCGTAAGTTATAAGGTTTACCGTTCAGAGAGCAGAAATGATGGCTATACACAGATTGGAACAGCTACAGGTCTTTCATATACGGATACTACGGCAGAAAACGAAGTACCTTATTTCTACAAAGTTACGGCTGTTGGAGCAGATAATGAGAGTAATCCATCATCACCTGTTTCTATTATGGCAACAAAGGGCCATACGGGTGAGTATATGTTTGGCTCAAAGGCAGCAGCTATTAAGGTTGCGGAAAAGTCAAATGATACTGTTACGGAAGGAAACGCAAATATTAAGTTCTCATATAATGAGGCAGGAAATGTCAGCATTACAGTAAACGGCAGTGAACTTACATCAAAGAAAACGGCTGCAAACGAAAGCGTATCAGCTGAAATTCCGCTTGCAGACGGAAGAAATGAAGTAAAGGTTGTATTTACAAGCGAATCAGGCGTTAAGACATATAAGAACTTTAATTTTGTGAAACTTACTGATTATGACATTCTTGTTGATGCCAATGCAGCAGCAAAAGCATCTGCACAGGCTGATGACGGACAGACAAAACCTGTATATGCTACAATAGCTGAAGCAGTTGCGTCAGTACCTGCGGATAACAAAGAAAATGTTGTTATTTTTGTAAAGAATGGAAAGTACCATGAAAAGATAACTGTTACTACTCCGTATATTACTATAATTGGTGAAGACAGCGAGAAGACAGTGCTTGAATATAATGTTGCGGCAGGAACGGTAAATCCTGATACAGGAAAGACATACGGAACATCAGGAAGTGCTTCTCTTACTATTGAAAAAACAGCAAATAATGTAAGTCTTGAAAATATAACAGTTGCCAATACATTTGATTATCCGAATGAAACAATCGAGGGAAAAATGGCTGTTGCAATGCTTACAAGAGCAGATAAGCTTATATTTAACAATGTAAGACTTACAGGATGGCAGGATACATTGCAGGCAGATGGCGGCAACCGTCAGTATTTCAGAAATTGTTATATTGAAGGAAATGTAGACTGGATATTCGGAAGTGCACAGGCTGTATTTGATGATTGTGATATAGTTGCAAACGGAGACGGTCATGTAACTGCAGCAAGTACGGAAAGTACACGTTCAACAGGATATGTATTTATTAATTCAAGGTTGTTAAAAAAGAATTCGTCTGTTGCCGACAATAAGGTGACACTTGGAAGACCATGGAGATCAAATGCCTGCGTTACATATGTAAACTGCTTTATGGACAGTCATATAAAAACAGCAGGTTATACAGACATGGGCGAAAATTCGTACAAAGCGGCACAGTTCTATGAATATCAGTCTT
This sequence comes from Lachnospira hominis (ex Liu et al. 2021), assembly GCF_014287955.1. Classification (GTDB taxonomy): domain Bacteria; phylum Bacillota; class Clostridia; order Lachnospirales; family Lachnospiraceae; genus Lachnospira; species Lachnospira hominis. The sequence continues at coordinate 24,739 of NZ_JACOPD010000015.1, forward strand.
ATGGTCCGGGATTTGCAGTAAATACAGACAGAAGACAGTTGAGCAAAGCACAGGGTGAAGCTCTTACGGTAAACGGAGTATTTGCAAGAGAATCAGGCGAGGGTGCGGCATTTGCCACAGCATGGGACGCACTTGCAACATATGCTGATTTGTCTAAGAATTATATAGCTGAAAATGTAGTTGAACAGGTAGATTTCAAAGATCTTGATGCGGCTATAAGCCGTGCGGAAGCACTCAGGGAAGCTGATTATAAAGATTTCAGAGCGGTTAAGGCTGCACTTTTAGCAGCAAAAGCACTTGACAGAGAAAATGCAACTCAGGCAGATGCAGATAAGCTTGCAGCAGATATCACCACAGCGATTGCAAATCTTGAGGCAGCAACACCAGACCCAACACCAGGCCCAACGCCGACACCGGACCCAACGCCGACACCGGACCCAACTCCAACGCCGACACCGGATCCAACACCGACACCGGACCCAACGCCGACACCGGACCCAACGCCAACTCCAACACCGGGAACAGGTGATTCAAACGGAAACGGCGGAAACAGCCAGGGAACAACAGAAGATAATAATAATGATGAATCTGATAATGAACAGTCTAGGACAGAAGAATCTGTTGCAACAGGTGAAAGAGGCTTCTCATTATGGTATGCATTAAGTGCAGCTATAGCATCACTTGGTGCAGGCTTAGCACTTACAGGCAAAAAACGCAGAAAAGACGAAGAGTAATCAATAATTATACGAAAAAATTATTTGCGTAATCAGCTCTGATGAATAAAAACAATATGCTCCTTTTCGGGCAGGCAAGTGAGGCAACGAAATCACTTAATGCACGGAAAGGGGCATTTATGTTGTGATGAGCATAATTTTACAATTTTAAAATAGTCTGAAAATAATACAATTTAAACACAATTAAAAAATAAAAGTGTGCAACGAGATGAAAAATAAAAAAATATCAAAAATATTTCAAAAAAGTGTTGACAAATACACAGATGGGTGTTACTATACAATTACAAAAAGGAAACAACATAAAACACAATACAAAGTGTCACAGTTGTTAAAAGGAGGTTGATTCCGTTGGAAACAAAAGAATCTAATCCTCAATATGAAAGTGGTAATGCATAGCAGTTCCCCGCAAGAAAGACCTTTACAACATATTGAATAATTAACATCATAATGATAGAGATGATGAACAAGTTAAAGGTTACATGAGCTGGCATTTCATATTGAACATTTACCACACAGTTAATACATAAGGTTTTCTTATTTGTGTAAAGAAACATATAAGAAAAGAATCTATGATTAATACAACTTGAAAGTTTATGATATTGAGCTGATATATTTCATGAGATATACAAGACGTATATATGGAATATGAATCACATATAATACATAGATTGAGAGAAAATAGTAATCATACTTTTTGAAGATGTAAGGAATGTGAAGAATCCAAGCATACTGAAACTTAGTATTATCACCATTTACAAAAAGTAGTAACTTTCTAAGTATTTATTACGAGGCAGGGAATAAAAAAATTAAGCTGTTATATACAGCAAAAAAGTTACATTAAGTAACAAAAGTCGATTAGGTTGGAACATAATGAATTCAATCATTTATCGAAAAGGAGAAAAAATTGAATACAGAAGAACAGTGTTAGAAAGGCCGTTATGTAAGAATTTATATAGCGGTCTTTCTTTTTATTTATTCAATATATGGAAGAAATTTGAGCATGTAAAATTGTGATGTTGAATGTTTATGAATAAAATTTATTGTACCAGGGAATAATTAAAAAAATAATTATAATAAATGTGAGGGCAGAGAAATGATAGAATCCGATACAATAAAACTTTTACGTGAATGTGATGCAGGTATAAAAATGGGAATAGAATCTATAAATGAGGTGCTTAAATATGTGGATGACAGCAGGCTGCATGATGTATTGACAAAATGCAGAGATGACCATTTAGGGTTACAGGCACAAATACAGGAAATGCTGGATGAATTTCATGATAATGGAAAAGAGCCAAACTCTATTGCAAAAAGTATGTCATGGATAAAGACAAATACAAAACTTATGATGAACGAATCAGATTCAACGATTGCGGGGCTTATGACAGACGGTGGCAATATGGGAGTGAAGTCTCTCAATAAATATCTTAATGAGTATAAGGCGGCAGACGAAAAGACAAAGGATATAGCTAAAAAACTGATAAAACAGGAAGAAAGATTGGTATTTCAAGTTAAAGATTTTTTATAGGTACTATTAAAATATAAACATACTTACTAACAAAAAAATACAGGGAGAGTAAGATGGATTGTGTATTAAGTAATGTTTTCTAAAGTAGAGTAGAATACAGAAGGAAAGAACATGTTTAGGTTTGTTAGAATTATGGAATAAAAAATATGAAAGAAAAGAGCTTAATAAAAGATAAAAAAATAATACTTTAGAAAATTTATAATTATTTTTATCCCCCATTGGTCAATAAGTGGTGTGCTACCTGTCAATAGGACAATAAAAAATAATAAATTTTTGTATCGTCAGCCGAATTACGGCTGGCGATATTTTTATGCTACTTTTATATATTGATTATGATATTCCATTGGTG
>NZ_JACOPD010000016.1 GCF_014287955.1 Lachnospira hominis (ex Liu et al. 2021)
TGGTGACGTGTGGAGCTGATTCATACTAATAGGTCGAGGGCTTAACCGAAGAGGTTAGGTTTGTAAGGAAACGCAACGAGATAGAACGAGAGTTATCTTTAAAGGTAATCGGATGAAAAATTATTATGAAATGTACTTTACAAATGTTAAAGTATCTGATATATTTAATGTGCAGTTTTGAAGGAACAGTCCTTCATAGCTTTTTAAGCGATTGGCCTGGTGGCTCAGCTGGTTAGAGCGCCGCCCTGTCACGGCGGAGGTCGTGGGTTCGAACCCCATCCGGGTCGCTTTACAATTTAATATTGTATTTTTGTATATTATGGGATCTTAGCTCAGCTGGGAGAGCATCTGCCTTACAAGCAGAGGGTCACAGGTTCGAGCCCTGTAGGTCCCATCATATGCCGACATGGCTCAATGGCAGAGCAGCTGATTTGTAATCAGCAGGTTGTTGGTTCGACTCCGACTGTCGGCTTTTTATTGATGATATTTTATCTCAATAATATTAGGGCGGATTCCCGAGTGGCCAAAGGGGACAGACTGTAAATCTGCTGGCTATGCCTTCGAAGGTTCGAATCCTTCTCCGCCCATTCAGTTTTACTTTTTAAGAATAAACTGATTTTGTGTAACATATAATGTTGTGTATCAATTAAATAACGCGGGGTAGAGCAGTTCGGAAGCTCGTCGGGCTCATAACCCGAAGGTCACAGGTTCAAATCCTGTCCCCGCTACTACGCCTAGATAGCTCAGTCGGTAGAGCAGAGGACTGAAAATCCTCGTGTCGCTGGTTCGATTCCGGCTCTAGGCACTAAGTCAAGGAACTCAATCTTTTTTGAAAGATTGGGTTCCTTTTTTGTTATTGTAATAAGTTAAATTATAATTTTCACACAAATGTGTTAAATAATCATTGACAATTTATAAAATAAAAAGTATTCTATAAAAAAGAATACAAAATATTGGTACGGATGAAAAGGGAGATGTAATAGCTGAAACAGGAAAAGTAGTTAATGAGGCATTAGATAAAAAGAGCAGGCTGTATACGCCATTTAATAATCAGAAAGTAATAATAGATAAGAATTTGCAGAGGTATGCTAATAATTTAAAGAGATGTTATATCAATTTTGTAAAACAATATGTGAATAATAAATCATTTAATTATAAAGCGATGCAGTTTATTCCGGATATTCAGAATCCGAAAACAAATGATGCGGTTAATTACAGAACAGATAGAGATAATGTTTATAATAAGAATAAATATTATGATAAACAGACAAAAAGTAAATCAAAAAAATTCATATATGAAAAAATTGTAATTCCACAAAATGAGCAGAATATTGTTATTTCAGCTCTGGTTAATTGTTCTCTGAGAAAAAGTTTAAGAAAAGATGTAAGTTATAAAACAAAATCAGGAGAGATAAAAACATATAATTTACCGGAATTAGTAAAAAAGTCGATGAGATTCTATTGTCTTGAGGGTCAGAGAGAGCCGGATGAAAAAGAAAAATATGAGATGTATATATTATTTTCTTATATGAAAGAAGACAAAAGAACTAAGAATACAGATTTATTGGTAAAGTCCATTTCAAACCAGAATACTAAGGTTAAAGTTGAAGATATTGATGGTAACAAATTATTAAAATTGTCAATTGCAGACACAAAGAAAAAGCCGTTATGGGAATATCTTATTAAATATGCAGATTCATCAAGACAAAGAGAACTGATGTATGATATCAGAAAGAAAATAATACTATATGTTGCTGGGATAGAAGAATATGAGAATATTAAAGAAGATTCCGGATTGAGTAAGGTGAGCTGGAGTAAATATAATATTTCAGATAATAAAATGTTTTTTGATATAAATAGTTGCACTGATAAAAGAAAGCAGAATTTGGAAATAAAAATCAGAGAGGCAAATATTGAACATTACAGAAATGCATCATCAAAGCTATGTGATGATGAAAGTATATTCTGGTTTCAACATTTTGAAGGTGTTATAGAGACATTATTTTCAAAAAAATCTAAAATATCAGAAGAAAGATTAGGATGTACATATATTTGCGATTATTTATGGAAAGATTTTTTGTCATATTTAGCTGCTAAATATATTGATTTGGGAAAAGGTGTGTACCATTTCACAATGAAAGACAAGTTAGATATGCTTAATAAAAATGAAGCAGTAACAGATTTAAGATTTGGTATTGTTTCAGAAAAATATGAAAAAGGTATTACATCATTTGATTACGAAAGAATAAAGGCAGAAGAAGAACTTGATAGAAATATTGCAGCTTATGTTACTTTTGCGGCAGATATTTTTGCAAAATCAGTTATAAAGTCGGATTACAGAACGAAAAAAGATAATAACAGTGATGTATTGCAATACAGCGATAAGGAATTTAGAAATTCTGAAGTAATAAGAGATAATGCAGAGAAAAATATTTTGCAGTATTGGGGCGGATACAGCCGCTGGGGTACAGAAAACAGTAAATTGCCAGAGAACAATAAAGTATCAGATTTTGGCAAATTGGATGTAAGTGATTTATGTATTGATATAAAGAAACACCTTGCCGGGATAAGAAACAGTAGTGTTCATTATACGACTAAAATAAAAAACGAGTCAGCCGCAGACGGCAGCAATGTAAAAATACTTTTTGAAAAAGATTTAGCTGATATAAATATAATATATGCTGATAAATATTACAGTAATAATGTGTGGATGTTTTATAGTTTAGAGGATATCAATAAACTTATTGCGTTTTTATATAAAGAAAAAAGAGTAATAAGACAAGTACAGATACCATCTTTTAGCCGTATTTTGAAGAGAAAAGCAATGCAGGATGTAATAAATGAAATTTTTAAAGATGATTTTGATGAAAACATTGTAAATCCTGAGTTGAAAGAGAAGTATAGAAATTCATTATATTTCATGTTAAAAGAAATATATTATAATGCATTTATAATTCAGCCTGAATTAAAAGAAAAGTTCAAAGATAAAATTAAGACAATGAAGTCTGAGTTATATAATAAACTAAAGACGATTGATAAAAAAGAATATAAAGCATTGTATTGCATGCTTTCAAATGAGGAAAGTGCTTTGAAAAATTTTGCAGACCGTATTTATTCGGTTGATGGTGATAATGTGTCATTTGCGGATATATGTAAGATTTTAATGACGGATTATAATATGCAGAATCAGGAAAAAAAGAATATAGAATCAATGGAGCAGAAGAAGAAAAACAAAGGAAAAGATGAAAATTATAAGCATTTTCCATTGTTATTACACAAAGTATTAAAAGAACTTTTTATTGAGTACTTAAAACAGACACATGAACTGGAATTTCTAAGAAATAATATATGTATAAAAAGCGATGTTACAATGGAAAGTTTTGAATCTCAGATAAAAGGGGTAGAGATATATAAAGATTTAAAAGAAAAGATAGATAAAAATAATTCCCTGCTGGACTGGTATGTGATTGCACATTTTCTTATGCCAAAACAGTTGAATCATCTTATAGGTAATATAAAAAATTATATTCAGTTTGCAACTAATATAGATAAAAGGGCAGAAAGTGTAAAAAATCTGACAGAATCAGGTATGGTAAAGAGAATACAATATTATGATGATATAGTGAGAACATTAGAGTTTTCAGCACAGTATATTGGAAAAATCAGTAATAATATTAATGATTATTTTAATAGTGAAGATGAATATGTAAGTTTTTTATCAAAATATGTTGGTTTTATTAATGATAAATCTGAAGACGTACTTACAGAATTAAAGGATTTCTGTCGTGAAAAAATAAATAACGGGTCACAAATAATAGGGATATATTATGGAGGGGATAATGTAATTATTAATCGAAATGTGATATATGCCCAAATGTACAGTAATGCGGAAGTATTCTCAAATATTTATAAAAAAGTAACTAAAAATGACATAATTAATTATTATGAAAAACAGAATGATTTAAAAGATGTTTTTAAGAGTGGTGTGTGTCAGAATGAGGATGAACAGAGAAGTTTATGTGAATTCCAGCAATTGAAAAATCGTATTGAATTAACTGAATTATCGACATATGCAGATATGGTAAACGATTTTATGGCACAGTTTGTAGAATGGGCATATCTGAGAGAAAGAGACCTTATGTATTTTCAGTTAGGAATACATTATATAAGATTATTTTATTCAGATAATGTTTTGGATGAAAAGTATCATAAATTAAGTGATAATGTTATTGATATTGAAGAAGGAGCATTATTATATCAGATTGTTGCAATGTATGATTATGAATTAAGAATATTTGAAACTGATAATTCCGGCAATGCAAAAAGAATTGGACAGGGAGGTCCGGGAAAGTCTATACCGGTATTTTTAAAGAAATATTGCAACGGAACGGATGTATATGAATGTGGACTTGAATTATTTGAGGATATAAACCAGCATGAGCATATTATCAGATTTAGAAATGATATTGCACATATGAGATATATGTCTAATCAGGCAATGAGTATAATGAGCATTGTAAGTAATATATACAAAAGTTTCTTTGTCTATGACATGAAATTAAAGAAAAGCATATCACTTGTATTTAAGAATATTCTAATGAGATATGGTGTTATTGCTGATTTGGTATTTTCTTATAACAATAAAAATCAAAGCATAAAAGATGACATGGATATTAATATAATAAATATAAAGAATCTGAAATCTGATAAATATGTATATAAAATAGTTAATGAAGATATTGTGAAACAGGTAGAGATAGAAATAAGAAATCAGGTGTTTTTGGAGCAGCTGCATAAGCTGTTATATTTCAGCAGATAAGTAAAAATATTACAGGCAGATTATACAGGCAGATTATACATGTAAATTATATGACCATACTTGATAATGATATTGATTTGTATGATTAAAAGTGATACTCTGATATTAGAAGCAGCAGATGTTGCTATGGAGACAGTCCGATATAGAGGACAATAAAATTTGAGATCCTCCTTTTAATTGTATTTCCTGATAATATTCTGCTGGAGACAGTTTTGAATATTGTCAAAACAAAAAACTGTTATCAGGTACATATGAGTATCCGGTAACAGTTTTTTTGTAAAAAATAAGTTTTAATATTCGCAATAATAATAAAATGTAGTATAATGTATAGTGATAAATGATTATGTGAGGATGAGACATGGTAACTATTTCGTTGGATGAGTATGGTGAGTTTGAAAAAAATGAAAATAAACCGCTGTTTATAGCCGGACTGATTTTTGATGATTTGGATAAAGACGATGAGGTATTAGCAGAACGTGCAAGAATAAAATCTTATTATAAAAAGGCTATAAGTGATGTTGAAAATACTTTGGTGGAAAGCGGTGAGTATACAGGAAGTGAACTGATGTATCCACGCGACCTTCATTCAAATGGAAACAGAGACCGCGACAGAAATGTGATTAAGCCGGTAAAATTAAAGATATCTGAGACACTTTCTGAATTCATAGAATACGGAACTTACAACCAAAATCCATTAAAGGGTGAAGATGATAAGGAACTTCCGAAACGAAAAGGAATGTACCATTTATTTGTAATAATAAAAAGTGCGGACGGAAAGAAAAAACTGTTGTCTGAAAATGCAGGCATGCTTGCCAATGATGAATGGGCAGCGAACAGATATTTTCATATGGCAAGTACTGTTGTAAACAGATTGATTTTTCATAATCCGTTATATCCGGACGGACATGCTTCGTCAATTAATATAGATATTGCGACAAGAGCAACTGGCAGTACAAGATTTATGGATCCGGAGTTACGCCAGCAGTTTGAAGAACAGGCTTACAGTGATAATATTTACAATCAGAATTCTGATTATGGATATTACAAGATAATGACTCCTGATATTTATAGGACTCTGATAGCACAGGAGATGGTTAGCAGTGACAAAATTAATGTTAAGATTGATAAACTCAATGTAAGTTCAATAAAGTATAATGCAAACAGAGAAAATATGGAATTTCTGTATTTGTCTGACAGTATATGTTCAGTTCTCGGGTACAGGCTGTACAGGTATAATACATGTGCCGATGACTGGCTGGAAGATATTGTTGACAGGGTTAAGCAGCTTAATCCTCAAAATGAAAAGTATGGTATTTGGATATGATGAGATAGATAATTATTTTTCAAAGGCATGGAACTGTTATGAGAATAAGCATTATTATGAAGCATTGTCTGTAACATATGATGCAATGACAAAAGAGGGAAAGTTCGCTGAGTATTATAAAAAAACGTGGTTTCCATATATAGAAGATGCGATAAAAGATAATATTTCACCGGAGGATTTTACAATCGGGGTTAATAATCTTGAAGAACTGCTTATGGTAAATAATCTGAATCAGGAAAAATCACTGTATCTAATGGAACAATTTGAATCTATGGCTGATAAAGTTTCATTGAAGTATAAAAGTAAAGAGATGATGGCAACAGCCTTATTTAAATTATATAATACAGGAGTTTCTGTTTTTAGTTATATAGGAGCTCCTGCCACGGCACTTGAATATTATAAAAAATGTAAAAAATATGCTTATTATGTTGGAACAGATGCAATGTTTGCAACTAATAATAAGCTGGCAGGATGCCTGACAGATGCGTTTGAATGGGATAAGGCATTGAATATCTGTAAGGAAAATATTGACAATTATAAGGCTGTATCGGATATAAAGAGAAAAATCTGGAATGAGGAGAATGATGCAGATTTTCTTGATGAGGCAAAAATGATAAGCCAGCTTGCAGGTTTATATGCATTAAAAAGGAGTAACGAGGCTGAGAAATATTTCAGAAAAGCATTAAGTATATTTGAAAAAGGTACGGCTAATTATAAGATAACACAGTCATATTTGTTGCATTATTATGCTGACATGAATATGCAGCCTGAATTTGACAGGGAAATTACAGACTATTTTGATGGGAAAAATACTTATTGGCAGATGTTTGGGTATATAACAGATATGGAGGAATCCGCACATTCATTATTTTCTGTTGAATATGCAATATATGTTCTTATCAGGGGAATATTTTATTTTCATCAGGATGAAATAGATGATGTTTTCTGGGGCAGGCTGTGCAATATAGATAAGATAATTTATATGAAAACAGGCAGCAGGCCAAGCGGTCATCCGTGGGAAATTACCTATAAATATATGGAAATTATGGCTGTAAAAAGAAATGATGATAAGGCAGTACACAGATTTGCATTATTAAAAAGTGATTGCCTGACAAGAAAAGGTACACTGATTAGTGCAATAGAACAGTTTGGAAAGGCTGAAGCAGCACAATATGAAAAGAATTTTATTTTAAGAGATTCCGTAACAGAAAAACTTGCAGAATTTTTATGTGATAAATTTGACATATTGAAGAACCGTAAATTTTCGGATGACGGAAATGTCAGATATGGTGAGCTTACAGAATATTTTACTTTTATGTACCGTTAGGATGGGAAAATATGAATAATTTTTATTATTTGGATGCATTATGTTTAAGATATGTCGTGCCGTTTAAATTCAATGAATTATTTGAGGATGCATGTAAAAAAATAGAAAATCAGAAACAACAAAAATTTAAAAAAGACAAGCAGACAGGAAAGAAAATACCATCAGGCGACCAGAAGCTCTGGGTAAGAAGATGTGTTACGCAGGCTGCCCCGGAAAGTGATTTATATGAATATATCCGTGATGAATTCAGATTTGTGGATAATGAAAATGAAGCCAAAGAACAGAAATCAGGCTGTGAGTGGCTGTTTTGGAGAAGCAGGGAATCGGCTGAAAAAGATGGTCAGAGCATAAAGGATTTAATTTATTTTCCGGATATGAATAAACAGGATGATGGTAAATTACCGGAATCATGGAAAGTTAAAATATCAAATGCCGGAATTATGCTTTTTAGAAATGGTCTTGGAATGTTATGGTATGAGATAGGATTTCACCAAAAAAATATAAGAATAAATTCTGATGAATTAAAAGTATTTCAAAATTATATAAGAGAACTGAATCATGGAAAAACTGCTTCAATCTGGGAAGAAACAGATGAAAATGCACAATTCGGATTAATTTTAAAAGAAGTAAATAACCATAAAACTGTTATTTCTCCATTTTCATTTGGAAAATGGGTTAATGATATGGTGGATTTTCTTGATATACATTATATGGCAGAAAGAAAAAGTGCATATAAAAGTTTATTAAAAAACGGAAGTAAATATGCAGAAAAATTGCAATACAGGATTATTTCCGGGGAGGATAAGCCAGATGCAGATGTAGTGTCTGATATCAAAGTTGCCGATAAAGCAATTCTTTTTACATATGCCTCTTTTGAAAAAGATAATTTTAAAGATTCGAGGGAGGACAGAATTTCATTATCATATCATCTGACAAACGGATATAATGATTCGTATCATTACGGAAGTGATGTTGTTGATGAAATGAGACATCCATTTGATGATGTTATATGGTATGCAACACAGGAGGGAGTTTCTTATCTGGCATGGCCGTCGGAGGATAACAGGAAAACATTTAAGGAACAGTTATTAAAAAAAGCTGGAAGTGATTATTTTACGCTGTATATGAAAGCATTATATCAGTCATTTTCATTGTTGCTTTATGCGGAAAAAATACAATCAGGTATATCTGCTGTCAAAATGCATTTATCAGAATCAGATACAAATGTCAATTTATTATACAATGAGATTAATCTGTTTCTTACAAAGAGTATGGCAACGTCGGTAAGCCATATACATCATCAGAGTGAATTTTATATTTACATCAAAAAGAGACTGAGGATAGACGAAGATGTTGACAGTGTAACAGCCGGGCTTAATGCTATGGATGGTTTGCAGCGGGAAATGCGGGAAGAAGAGGAAAAGGAGAGCAGTGATAAAATACAGTTTATAATGGGAATTTTTACATTGTTTGGAATTTTCTCGGCTCTGGTTGACAGTTGTGAATTGTTTAACATGTTTTCACAAGATGGTTCTTGGCATAATCTTGGAAATAATGCTAAAACGGCAGAAGTTATTATTATGGTTGTTATTGTTGCTTTGGCAGTGTGTATTGTGTTTGGTATTTTCAGGGAGTATATCAAAACGAGAAGAAAGGACAGAAAAAAATAATACTTTACAAAATAAATTAAAAAAACTATTTCAATAAGACATTACGTATACTATAATAGAAAATGGTATATGCAAAGACAAACGTCAGAAAATATATGATTTATTATGTACGAGGTATGATTATTTATGAATAAAGGAAATATTAATTATAAATATTTGAGAAGAAGGAAAAGTTGGTTTCGCAGAAATATTCCGCTGGTTATAATGTGGGCAGTTATCGCTGTAGTGGTTATTGTGCTTGGGATTATCGGTTCAATGAAGCTTTTTGGATATGGAATTTTTAAGAATAGAAATAATGATGATAAAAAAGTACAGACTGTAACCGAAACGGAGGAGACAACGGCGGCAAGAGAGGTGGTATGGATTGATGATAAAGAGCCTGCTTCAAAAGTTGTAAGTTATACACCACCTGCAGATGCGGCTTTTCCATATTTTATTAAGGTCAACAGAGCAGCAAACTGTGTAACTGTTTATGGAATTGACGGAAAAGGTGAGTATACGGTTGCGGTTAAGGCATTTGCAGCATCTTGTGGACGCGAAGGCAACGAGACAATAACAGGAGAAAATTTTACAACTTCTGATAAATACGAATGGGGGCTTATGGTTGACAGTACATATGGACATTATGTTGTAAGAATAAGTGGTCCATATCTGTTTCATTCAGTACCATATTTTTCAGCTACGGGTTCAGCACTTGAGACAGAAGAGTATAATAAGCTGGGTTCAGTTGCGTCGCTTGGCTGTATCAGAATGGCAGTCCGCGATGTCAAGTGGATTTATGATAATTGTCCTGCTGGAACAAAAGTTACAATCTATGATGATGCTGCCAATCCGGGACCACTTGGAAAACCTGAAAGTATTAAGATTCCTGTAAACAGTCCTAATGCGGGATGGGATCCAACTGATACAGACCCTGCAAATCCGTGGATTAAAAACAGTGCAGCTATAACAGGTGCAGCTGATATTACGGTAAAGGTCGGAGAGAAAGCTAATCTTAAGGCCAATGTTCATGCAACAGATACCTGCGGAAATGATATTACAAGCAAAATTATTACGATAGGTCATTATACATTCGACCAGGTCGGAGAATATGACATTAAGTATAAAGTAACAGATGCAATCGGAAGCGTGGCTGAAAAGACGGTTAAGCTTAAAGTTGTTGAGTAAACAGGTAACCGCACAATAGCAAGGGCATGTAAAGAATGTAAATTTGTATTGGTTGATTGTAATTAAAACAGAAAGTTTATATGAAAATGGAAGCAGAAAATGCTTCCATTTTTAGTAAGGTGCTGTATATGGGAAATAAAGATTTATATGACCGCCTGAGTGAGCTGGCGGCGGGGGATATTGTCCCGCTTCATATGCCTGGGCATAAGAGAAATACTGATATTTTCAGTATGAGCAATCCGTATGGAATTGATATTACCGAGATTGACGGGTTTGACAATCTGCATAATGCTGACGGAATAATAAAAGAAGATTTTAAAAGAGCGGCGAAGCTGTTCGGAGCTGACGAGACGCTTTTTCTAGTGAACGGAAGCAGTGCAGGAAATATGGCAGCAATATGTGGTGCATCAAAAAAGGGTGATACTGTTATTGTTGCCAGAAATGTGCATTGTTCGGTTAATAATGCGTTGTTTTTAAATGAATTGAATCCTGTATACATATATCCTGAAATTGACGAAATTGGTATATGCACAGGAATAACGAGGGAATCGGTTCGTGCAGCACTTGAAGAACATCCGGAGGCTTGTGAGGTTATTATTACTTCTCCGACATATGAGGGGGTTGTAAGCGACATTAAAGGAATTGCCGAGGAGACTCACAGGTTCGGGGCGGTTCTGATTGTCGATGAAGCACATGGAGCACATTTTAATTTTCACGATAAGTTTCCCGAAAGTGCGGTAAAATGCGGTGCAGATGCAGTTATTCAGAGTATTCACAAGACACTGCCGTCATTTACGCAGACGGCACTTCTTCATCTTAACGGAAATCTTATAGATAAAGACAGGGTGAAGAAATATTGGAATATTTATCAGTCAACAAGCCCGTCATATATATTGATGGCGGGAATTTCAAGGTGTCTTACGTTTCTTGAAGATAATATGTGCGATTCAGTGTCATCAGGTTATATGGACGAATATGTTTTTAGACTTACAAATTTAAGAAAAGAAATAAAGAAACTTAAATATATAAAGCTGCAGGAAGTCGATGACATTTCTAAAATTGTGCTGGTTGTAAATGACGGAAAAAACCTGTATGATAAATTATTGAATGATTATGGAATACAGCTGGAAATGGCTTCGGTCAATTATTGTATTGCGATGACAAGCGTAGGAGATAAACAGGTATATTATGACAGGTTTATTGAGGCATTGCGGCAACTTGACACGCCGGAAAAAGAGTATTCCGGAAGTTATAGTCCGGCACTGGTAAAGGCTGTTGTGGCATTGAATATGTATGAAGCTGACAGCTGCGATAATGAAACTGTCAATATCTGTGACAGCATTGGGCATATTGCAGCTTCAAATATATGTTTTTATCCGCCGGGAATTAATCTTGTAAATGCAGGTGAGGTTGTGACGCAGGAAGTTATTGATGTTATAAAAGACGGACTTGGACATGGGCTCAGTGCAATCGGAGTTGAGAAAGCGGCAGACGGCAGCACGTTGATTAAATGTGTAAAACAAAGAACAGTATTATGATTAAATGCATAAAACAAAGCTGAAGCAATAGAAATGTCAGGTTAAATATAAAAACAGGAAAAGTAATTATGAATGAAATAGTATTTATAATGGGAAAGAGTGCCAGCGGCAAGGATAGGATTTATCGTGAATTGTCAGAGGATAAAGCACTCGGGCTTAATAAGATTACAATGTATACAACGAGACCGCTAAGAAGCGGTGAGGCTGAAGGCAGGGAATATCATTTTGTTGATGACGATACTGCAAAAAGGCTTGAAAATGAGAACAAAATAATAGAGATACGCTGTTATGATACTGTATTTGGAGTGTGGAAATATTTTACGGCAGATGACGGACAGATTGATTTGGCTTCTGGAAAGCGGTATATTGTAATCGGAACGCTTGAAGCATATGATAAATTCTGTGAGTATTACGGAAATGAGCATATTATGCCGATATATATAGAAGTGGATGACGGAGTCAGGCTCATAAGGGCTGTAAAACGCGAGATGCAGCAGGAAAATCCGCATTACGAGGAACTTTGCAGAAGATTTCTGGCAGATGCAAAGGATTTTTCGGAGGAAAATATCCGTAAATCCGGTATAACAAGACGATTTGCTAATAATGGAGAATTTGATGACTGTGTTGATGAAATCAGGCAGGCGTTAAAAGAGTTGGTTTATGAATAAGGATGTGATATAATATGGATATCAAGGTAAATGATGTAGCAAAGACACAGCAGGTTGAGACAAAGCAGGCAGAAAAGCCACATGATGATTCTTTTAAATTTACACTGATTAGCAATATTGAGGAAAAAGACCTTCAGGAAAAGCTGAGAGGCATGATGGAGGATATAACTGAGCAGGGTAATAAGATTGCAAAGCACATGGATATTAAGGATATGAAGAAGTACCGTGAGCTTGTAAAAGGTTTTATGAATGAGGTAACATCGAGGTCTCACCAGTTTTCAAGAGAAAATTTTCTTGACAGAAGAGGAAGACACAGAGTGTATGGCATTGTCAAGCTTGTGGACAAGAATCTTGATGATCTGGCGTCGGAGCTTATGAAAGATGAGAAAGATCACCTTGCCATTGTCGGAAAGGTTGATGATATAAGAGGATTGCTGCTGGATATTTCAATGTAAATAAGAATTTTAAAATAAAAAATTTTTAGATAAAAATCCGGGAAATTGCAGGGCAGCAGAAAGAGGAACAGGAATGAGTACGTTTGCAGATATTTATGGACATGATAAGATAAAAGAGCATTTGCAAAAGAGCATAGAGCTGGATAAGGTTTCCCATGCATATATTTTTAATGGAGGACTTGGTGCCGGCAAAAAGACAATTGCAAAGTTATTTGCAAAGACACTCCAGTGTGAAAAGCATGGCATAGAGCCATGTAATGAATGTCATTCCTGCATACAGGCAGACAGTTCAAATCAGCCTGATATTATCTGGATAAGACATGAAAAACCGGGCAGTATCGGTGTTGATGATATAAGAGAGCAGCTTATAGGTGATATGCAGATAAAGCCTTACAGCAGCAGATATAAGATTTATATTATTGATGAGGCGGAAAAACTTACAGTACAGGCACAGAATGCCCTGTTAAAGACTATTGAAGAGCCGCCGGCGTATGGTATTGTTATTATGCTTACGACAAATGCGGATATATTTTTACAGACAATTTTGTCAAGATGTGTAAGACTTGATTTTAAGCCGGTTGCGGATGAACTTGTAGTTAAGTATCTCAAGGACAATTATGATGTTACAGACTACGAGACTAAGTTTGCGGCAGCTTTTGCACAAGGAAATATAGGACGTGCTGTTACGATTGTTACATCAGGTGATTTTGCCAAGCTTAAAGACGAAGTTCTGCATGTTGTGCGTTATGCACAGGAGATGACTGTGTCAGAGATTATGGCTGAAGTCAAGAATATTGCCAATTATAAACTTACAATTGATGATTATCTTGACCTTATGGCTATGTGGTATCGTGATGTGTTGGTATTTAAGAGTACCAATGATGTTAATCCGGTTATTTTTAAGGATGAACTGTCGCAGATTAAAAGTCAGGCATCACATTTTTCTTATGAGGGATTGCAGGATATACTCAATTCAATAGATAAGGTTAAGATTCGTCTTAAAGCAAATGTCAATTTTGATTTGGTTATTGAGCTTTTAATTATGGCGATAAAGCAGGCGGTATAGAAGTATTAGATATAGAGAATGGAGATTTATAGATGACAAAGGTTATTGGTGTTCGTTTCAGACGTGCCGGAAAGATTTATTTCTTTGCACCGGGAAAGTATACGGATATTTCGGAAGGAGATCATGTTATTGTTGAGACAGCAAGGGGCGTTGAATATGGCAATGTTGTTCTTGGAATACGTGATGTTGAATATGAGAAGGTTATACAGCCTTTGAAAGCGGTTATCCGTGTTGCAACACCTGAGGATGATGCAAGAGAGGCAAAGAACAGAGAGAAAGAAAAGGAAGCCTTTAAAATTTGTCTTGAAAAGATTGCAAAGCATAAGCTTGCAATGAAACTTATAAAGGTAGAGTATACATTCGATAATAATAAAATACTATTTTATTTTACAGCAGACGGAAGAATTGATTTCAGAGAGCTTGTAAAGGATTTGGCTTCTGTTTTCAAAACAAGAATAGAGCTTAGACAGATTGGTGTCAGGGATGAGGCAAAGATTCGCGGCGGAATCGGTGCATGTGGAAGACCATTATGTTGTGCAACATACATGCCTGAATTTATTCCGGTTTCTATCAAGATGGCAAAAGAACAGAATCTTTCGCTTAATCCGACAAAGATTTCAGGTGTGTGCGGACGACTTATGTGTTGTCTCAAAAATGAAGAAGAGGCATATGAAGATTTGAACAGCAGACTTCCGGCTGTCGGAGATTTTGTTACAACTTCAGATAAGCTGAAAGGTGAGGTTACAAGTGTTAATGTTCTTCGCCAGAGAGTTAAAGTTACTGTAACTCTTGATGGTGATGAAAAGGAAATCCGCGAATATCCGGTATCTGAACTGAAGTTTAAGTTAAGACGCAAAAATGATAAAGTCCAGATTAATGACAAGGAACTCAAGGAACTTGAAGAACTGGAGAGAAAGGAAGGTCAGTCTCATATTACAGATGAATGATGTAATTAGTGAAAACGAACGTATAGACGACCTGCAATGCAAAGGATATAGATTAATTCAGAATACGGCGTGTTTTTGCTTCGGCATGGACGCCGTGTTGTTATCTTCATTTGCCACAGCGGGGAAAAATGCCAGTGTGCTTGATTTGTGCAGTGGAAATGGTGTTATTCCGATTCTCATGCACGCTAAGAATCCGCAGACAAAGTATGTAGGAATAGAAATTCAGGATGTGGCATTTAATCTGGCACAAAGAAATGCCAGTCTTAATAATATAAGCGGTGATGTAGTATTTGTGCAGGGAAATATTAAAGAAATAAAGAGTCTTACTGAAGGCAGATTATTTGATGTAGTTACGACTAATCCGCCATATATGACGGAAAAGCATGGGATTGTGAATCCTGAAAGTGCAAAGGCGATTGCAAGGCACGAATTGCTATGTAATCTTGATGATGTTGTCAAGGCGGCAGCAGACAGCTTAAAGGTGCATGGCAGATTTTTTATGGTACACAGGCCAAAGCGTCTTGTTCAGATTTTTGACTCAATGACATCACATGGACTTGAGCCTAAACGTATAAGAATGGTTCATCCGTATGATGACAAAGCTGCTAATATGGTGCTGATAGAAGCTGTTAAGGGCGGAAAGCCGCAGCTTGATGTCGAACCGCCGCTGATTGTATACAACCATGACGGAAGCTACACGCAGGAACTTTTGAAAATGTATGGAGATAATGCTGATGAATGAATATGAAAATAAAGGAAGACAGGGAATTTTATACCTTTGTGCAACACCGATAGGCAATCTTGAAGATATAACATTCCGTGTTCTCAGGACACTGAAAGAGGTTGATTTGATTGCGGCGGAGGATACGAGGAATTCAATGAAGCTTTGTAATCATTTTGATATTAAGACGCCTCTTACAAGCTATCATGAATTTAATAAGTATGACAAAGCAAAAGTTCTTGTTGATAAATTAAGAGCAGGAGCGGACATTGCAGTTATAACAGATGCCGGAACACCGGGAATATCTGATCCCGGAGAAGAACTTGTAAAACAGTGCCATGAAGCGGGAATTACAGTGACGTCACTTCCGGGACCGGCAGCATGTGTGACAGCACTTACTATGTCGGGGCTGCCGACAAGAAGATTTTGTTTTGAAGCATTCCTGCCGTCGGACAAGCAGGAGAGAAGAGATGTTATTTCTGAGCTTGAAAATGAGACAAGAACCATGATTATATATGAGGCACCTCACCGCCTGAAAAAGACACTTGCTGAACTTACAGAAGTTTTTGGGGCAGACAGGAGACTTTCCGTATGCAAGGAACTTACAAAACGCCATGAAAATGTATTTCTTACGACATTTGGAGAGGTTGTGGAATTTTATGAAAATAATGAGCCACGCGGAGAATACGTCCTTGTGATTGAAGGAAAATCGCGTGATGACATAAAAAAGGAGCAGCAGGCACAGTGGGAAAGCATGAGTATTGTTGAGCATGTTGACAAATATATTGCCGATGGAATGGATAAAAAGGAAGCAATGAAAGCTGCGGCAAAGGACAGAGGAATATCTAAAAGGGAGGTTTATAACGAGTATGTCAAATGAAAATTCACAAAAATTTAAAATAGGCTGCCATTTATCGGCATCTAAAGGTTTTCTTAATATGGGAAAAGAGATTGTTGCACTCGGTGGCAATACTTTTCAGTTTTTTACAAGAAATCCGCGAGGAGGTGCAGCAAAAGATATTGACGAAAAGGATGTTGAAGCATTTAAAAAGTTTGCGGATGAGAACGGAATTGAAGTTATTCTTGCACATGCACCATATACATTAAATGCATGCTCGGCAGATGAGTCAATCAGGGATTTTGCAAAGCGTACATTTGCTGATGATCTGGCAAGAATGGAGTATGTACCGGGAAATCTTTATAATTTTCATCCGGGAAGCCATGTAAAACAGGGCGTTGAGACAGGTACAGAGTATATCGTAGAGATGCTTAACGAGACAATCAAAGAATCACAGACAACTACTGTGCTTCTTGAGACTATGGCTGGCAAGGGCTCCGAGATTGGAAGAACATTTGAAGAATTGAGAGCAATTATAGATAAGGTTGAACTTAATTCGCATCTTGGTGTATGCCTTGATACATGCCATGTTTACGATGCGGGATACGATATAGTCGGAAATCTTGATAATGTCATTAAAGAATTTGATGATGTGATAGGTCTTTCAAGACTTAAAGCCATTCATATCAATGATTCAAAGAACCCTTTTGCAAGCCATAAGGACAGACATGAAAAGATTGGTGAGGGGTCTATAGGAAAAGATGCGTTTGAGGCGATTATCAATCACCCTGCACTTATTAATCTTCCGTTTTATCTTGAAACACCGAATGACGCTGCCGGCTATGCGGCAGAAATTGCACTTTTAAAATCTTTAAGAAAATAAATCTTTATGAATATAGCCGCTGGTGTACAGCAGATGACCGCCGGACAGCAGACAGCCGCCAGAGTCCATATTTACATGAGACTCTGGCGGCTGATTTATCAAATACCAAACTTTGGGAGATATTTTTCATCACCGGATTGATGGTTTATTATTATTGTTCGTATTGTCTGATAAAGATAAGGTTTTAAAGTTTCAACGTCTACAGGTTCTTTGTTAATTATGGCACTGTATGTCGTTGAACTGACAAGTTCGATTATCTGGAAAATCATTATTTCTGGATTTTCTATTTTCTCATCACTCTCATCTATCATTTTATAAAAAACGTCCTGAAAATTGACATTTTCGGGAGCAACATTTTTGGTCAGAGCCTGTTTGAATATTCCCCAGCTCAGATTCTTGGAAATAAAAGCAAGCAATGACTGATTCTGAGATAATTCATTAATTATATAATCAACTATAAATATAATCTGGTCTATAAAATCAACCTTTTTTGTCTGAATCTGATATTCGTCAAGAGCAGTCTTAGCTTTTCCGAAAAGCTTGCTTGATTCGTGTGAAATCAGCTTATTTCTTATATCATATTTATCTTTAAAATACAGATAAAATGTTCCTTTTGCAATTCCGGCAGCCTTTGAAATCTCGGCAATTGATGTTTTATTTACGCCTTTTGTTGTAAAAAGTTCATATGCTGTATTTAAAAGGGACGTCTGTTTTTGCAGTTTGTTAAGTTCTATTTTACCCATGTTAATACGCCTCGTAAATTGAATGTCTTTTGTGCATAATAACGCAATTATATTTTTTTGTCAAATAAATGACCAAAAGTCATAAAATTTTTATAAACAATATTGACTGATGGTCATTTTGTGCTATAATGTGCAACGAAAGAAAGAAATGACCATTAGTCATAAATAAGAATGGAGGAAGACAATGGAAAAATTAGGAAGAGGAATTGTCAAGGCGAGAATTCCTATTTTGGTTATCAGTATTCTGCTTCTGATTCCTGCGGCTTTGGGTTATATCAATACCCGTGTTAATTATGATATTCTTTATTATCTGCCAAAGGAAATCGATACAATGCAGGGTCAGGATATTCTGCTTGACGAGTTTCAAAAAGGTGCTTATGCGATTGTTGTGGTTGACGGTATGCATGGACGTGAGCTTACAAAGCTTGAAGATAAGATTGAAAATGTTGACCATGTTGCAAAGCTTATTTCTTATAACAGTATCGTAGGTGGAGATATTCCGCTTGAGATGATACCGGAAAAGTTAAGAAGTCAGTTTTACAACAGTGACAAAGATTCAACGATGCTTGCGATTTTCTTTGATGATACAACATCAAGCGATGGTACTATGAATGCGATTAAGGAAATCCGTAAGGTTACAGACGGTCAGTGCTTTATAAGCGGTATGTCGGCAGTCGTAACAGATACAAAGACTCTTTCAGAAAAAGAGACACCTATTTATGTATTGATTGCAGTTATACTTGCCTGCATAGTATTGGCATTATTCATGGATTCATTCCTTGTTCCGGTATTCTTCATGTTAAGTATCGGTATCGCAATTGTTTACAACCTCGGTTCTAATTATTTTATGGGTGAGGTTTCATATATTACAAAAGCACTTGCGGCTGTTCTCCAGCTAGGTGTAACACTTGACTATTCAATTTTCTTATGGCACAGCTACAAGGAAATGAAAGAAGAGTATGGTGATGACCATAAAGAAGCTATGGCACATGCGATTGCAAGTACAATTACATCTGTTGTAGGTTCATCAATTACAACAGTTGCCGGATTTATAGCACTTTGCTTTATGAGTTTTACACTTGGTATGGATCTTGGTGTTGTAATGGCTAAGGGTGTTGTATTCGGTGTTATATGTTGTGTAACAGTTCTTCCGGCACTTATTCTTACATTTGATAAAGCACTTGAAAAGACAATGCATAGAGAGATTCTTCCGGCAAGATTTGATAAGCTGGCAGGATTCATTGTAAATCATGCATGGATATTTATTGTTATATTCGTTGCATTATTAGGACCGGCAATTTACGGTTATCAGCATACAAACGTATATTATGATTTGGCAGATACACTTCCTGCAAATCTTGATTGCTCAATTGCAAACAAAAAACTTGAAGAGAACTTTGATGTAAATTCAATTTATATGATTCTTGCAGATTCAGAATTGAGTTCAAAAGACGCAAATAAGATGATGACAGAGATTAAAGATCTTGACGGTGTAACATTTGCTCTTGGTCTTGATTCTGCAATAGGTAATGAGATTCCTAAGGAACTTATACCTGAGAGTTTAAAGTCAGAACTTGTAAGTGATAAGCATCAGATTATGATGGTTGGTTCAGATTACAAGGTTGCATCAGATGAAATTAATAACCAGATTACAACTATTCAGGATATTGCAAAGAAATATGATTCGACATCAATGGTTATTGGTGAAGCACCTTGTACAAAGGATCTAATTACAATTACAGATACAGACTTTAAGCGGGTAAGTGCTGTTTCAATCGGTGCGATTGTTGTTATTATTCTTTTGGTATTTAAGTCAATTTCACTTCCTGTTGTTCTTGTAGCAGCGATTGAATTTGCAATTTTCATTAATATGGGACTTCCATATTACCTCGGAACAACAATACCATTTATTGCATCAGTTGTTATTGGTACAATTCAGCTTGGTGCAACAGTCGATTACGCTATTTTGATGACTACAAGATATAAGAGAGAAAGATTTGCGGGAGCTACAAAGAAAGAAGCTATTACAACAGCACTTTCAACATCAATTCCGTCAATCATCGTAAGTGCCCTCGGATTCTTCGCGGCTACATTCGGTGTTGGTCTTATCTCAAGTGTTGATATGATTGGTTCTCTTTGTTCACTTATGGCAAGAGGTGCTATTGTAAGTATGATAGTTGTTATATTTGTACTTCCATCACTTTTTGTACTTCTTGATAAGATTATTATTCATACAAGTATGGGATTTATCGATAAATCAAAAAAGCAGGCTTAAAACTACCGGCTGTAAGTTCCGGGAACTAGGATTGAATGGAGGATAATTATATTATGATTAAAAAAAGATTGTTTAAATTTACATCTGTATTCATGTGTGCAGCAATGATGGCTGTAAGTTTTGCAGCATGTGGCACTAATACAGCAAGTGTTAATGATACAAATTCAATTGCTTACGAGCAGTCAAAGTCAGGTGACGCTGAGAGCACATTGGAAAGTATTATCAACGAGCAGCTTCTTGGAGCATCTAAGTCAAATGTTTCAACAGTAAGCAAAGAAAACAGCAAGGAAGAGACAGTATATGTATTTGCTGATGCATCAGGCAGGCAGAGCAAACTCCTTGTAAATGAAAAACTTAAAAATGCAACAAATCAGAAGACTATTTCTGATGTATCTAATCTTAAAAACATAAGTAACTTAAACGGTGATGAGACATTTACAGCAAGCGGATCTAAGCTCAGCTGGGCAGCAGACGGTAACAGCATCACATATCAGGGAACTTCAGATGAAGCGGCACCTGTTACAATGAAGGTTACATATTACCTTGACGGCAAAGAGATTTCGGCAGACCAGCTTGCTGGCAAGAGCGGTAAGGTAAAGATTCGTTTTGATTATACAAATAACCTTAAAAAGACTATTACAGTAAACGGCAAGTCAAAACAGGCATATGTACCGTTTACAATGATTACGGGAATGATGCTTCCGAATGATAATTTCAGCAATGTTGAAGTTACAAATGGTAAGGTTGTAGAGGCTTCAGACAGCAATGTTGTTGTAGGTATTACAATGCCGGGTCTTAAAGACAGCCTTAACATAAGCTTTGACGGAAAGAAAGCAGACCTTGATATTCCTGAATATTTTGAGGTTAGTGCTGATGTTACTGATTTTTCACTTGATATGACACTTTCTGTAGCAACTTCAAATCTTCTTACAGATGCAAATCTTGATGATATTAATCTTAATGATTTAAACAGCCAGATTAACACACTGTCAGATGCGGGAAATCAGCTTGCAGACGGTGCAACAACACTTTCTGATGGTATTGCACAGCTTCAGTCAAATGTTCCTGATTTAACAAGCGGTGTTGCACAGCTTGATGATGGTGCAGGCACTCTTCAGAGTGGTCTTAGCCAGTATACGGACGGTGTTGCAAGTGCGGCAGACGGCGTTGCAGCTCTTGATGCAGGTGCTAACCAGCTTTCATCAGGTATCAATGCACTTTCTGATACATTCAAGAGTCAGATTTTAACAGGTGTTGCACAGCTTGCCGATGGTGCAGATGCACTTGTGGGCGGAATACAAAATCAGCTTATACCGGGTGCAAATACACTCAGTGCAGGCATTGATAAGCTGTCTGTAACTCTTAACGGTTCATTTAGCCAGATTAAGTCAAATGCAGATACATATGGTGTTAAGTATCAGACAGCACTCACATCTGCTAAGACACTTGAGACTGCAGCCACAACAACATTACCGAATGGTGCAACGCTTAATGATATACTTACACAGGTTGGGCAGCTTGCAGGCGGTGTTGATATGACAATAAAGACAGCAACAGATTTGTCAGGTGATTTGGCAGATGAGTCAAATGTGACAGCATTATTTACTAAATATATCACAGCTTACACGGCGGCAGTTAAGCTTGATACTTTAAGTGCATATAATACAGCTATAAAGGCACAGCTTGACACAGTAAACGGTACAATAAGCCAGATAACAGGCGGTGCATATAAAAAGCTTGATTCATTATACACAGCAGAGATGGGACTTCTTCTTCAGGCAGTAAGCAACGGAGGAGTGTATACAGCATTAAATACTGTATACAATACAGCAACACAGACAGTAGACCCAGAAACGGGATATAACCTTTCTCAAAGCCTTGAAGCACTTTCAAATGGTGCTAAACAGCTTATAGGAGGTCTTGGTCAGATTAAGGATGGAGCAGGTCAGATTAGTTTAGGTGCTAAGAAGTTAAAGATGGGCATCGGCTCATTTGATGAACTTAATCCTGCGGCTGAAACAGTGTGCTCAGCACTTTATAAGCTTCAGGCAGGCGGCAGCCAGCTTACAGGCGGTACTAAGCAGTTAGGCGATGGTCTTTCAACTCTCAAGTCAAATAATGAAACACTTAATTCAGGTGCATCAGCATTAAAGGCGGGTACATCACAGCTTAGAAGTGCATCAGCTACACTTGCTGATGGCGTTGACCAGCTTGCAGAAGGTTCAATCACATTGAAAGACGGTATGATTGAATTCAATGAAACAGGCGTTCAGAAGCTTGCAAATCTTGTTAAGAACGACGCACAGGATGCAGTCGATACAATCAAGAAGATTGTAGAATTAGGTAATGATTACCAGTCATTTGCAGGTAAATCTGATGATGTTAAGGGAACTGTCAAGTTCATATATAAGACTGAAGGAATCACAAAATAATTGATTCCGGAAAGTAACAAAAGGCTTATAAATAAATTGATTTTATAATTGACACCCCGAAAGACTTATGATATTCTCTATGAGTTGCCCCATAGTAAATTAAAGGTCTTTTGGGGTGATGTCATGCGACATCCAGATATCCGAGTGTTCGAGACCTTCCACTCGTAAAACAAAACTAAAGGAGAAAATTTAATATGAAAAACAAAAAGGCTGTGTTTATTACACAAGGTGCAGTTATTGCTGCGATTTACGTAGTGCTTGTCATTGTTTTTGACTATTGGAGCTTTGGTCCGATACAGTTCAGGGTTGCAGAAGCATTGACAATACTCCCATACTTTACACCGGCGGCTATACCGGGATTGTTTATCGGCTGTCTCATCGCTAACATACTTGGCGGAGCAGTAATCTGGGATATTGTATTCGGAAGCATTGCAACACTTATTGGTGCAGTTGGTACATATTTGCTTCGTAAAAACAAATGGCTTGCCCCTCTTCCTCCAATTATTGCCAACACAATTATAGTACCATGGGTATTAAAATATGCGTATGGCAGTGAGGGAATGATTCCATTCTTTATGCTTACGGTAGGCGGCGGAGAGATTATTGTATGTGGTATTCTCGGTATGCTTCTTCTGTTTGCATTGAATAAATACAGACATCAGATATTCAAAGATTTATAAAATTAAATATTTAAAAGTCTAAAACCCCCGGCGGTCTGGTGTGCTACCTGTCAATAGGACAATAAAAAATAATAAATTTTTGTATCGTCAGCCGAATTACGGCTGGCGATATTTTTATGCTACTTTTATATATTGATTATGATATTCCATTGGTG
>NZ_JACOPD010000017.1 GCF_014287955.1 Lachnospira hominis (ex Liu et al. 2021)
CAACTGCTGGCTTTTTACTATTTAGGCCCTTATAGATAGCTTATTTTTGGCTCTTTTCATCTGATTACTTCTTCTTATTTTCCCTATCAAATTTTAAAAGCTGTCTTTTAGCCAATCTTCTTCTTGTCTCTCATTTAAATTATTTAATATATTCAGCATAAAAAAATCCCCCTCTGCTTTAAGCGGAGGGGGATTTAGAATTAATGAGCTGGCGATGACTTACTCTCACATGGATAACTCCACACTACCATCAGCGCTAAGAGGTTTCACTTCTGAGTTCGGGAAGGGATCAGGTGGTTCACTCTTGCTATTGTCGCCAGCACAACTGTTTATGACTATTCGTTGGGTCTAACCTCAGAGCAGTGCTCTTCGTGCCTAACTTTCATCAAATGAGTTATTAACAGGTATATTTGAGTTGATTTTAACATAAAGCATAGCTTTATGTCTTGCGCTCGGACAAACATAATTAATGTTTGTTTATTCCTCGCTCATGTATCTAGCTTTATAACTAAATCAAGTTGTTTGCAGTGATTTGAACCACAACACCAACTGTTTGGGTGTTGTATAGTCAAGCCTCACGAGCAATTAGTATTGGTCAGCTTCACATATCACTATGCTTCCACATCCAACCTATCAACGTCGTAGTCTTCAACGGCTCTTTAGAGGACATAAAGTCCTAGGGAAATCTTATCTTGAGGTAGGCTTCCCGCTTAGATGCTTTCAGCGGTTATCCCTTCCGAACATAGCTACCCGGCGATGCGACTGGCGTCACAACCGGTACACCAGAGGTTCGTCCACTCTGGTCCTCTCGTACTAGGAGCAGATCCTCTCAAATTTCCAACGCCCACGGTAGATAGGGACCGAACTGTCTCACGACGTTCTAAACCCAGCTCGCGTACCTCTTTAAATGGCGAACAGCCATACCCTTGGGACCTGCTTCAGCCCCAGGATGAGATGAGCCGACATCGAGGTGCCAAACACCGCCGTCGATATGAACTCTTGGGCGGTATCAGCCTGTTATCCCCAGAGTACCTTTTATCCGTTGAGCGATGGCCCTTCCATACAGAACCACCGGATCACTAAGACCTACTTTCGTACCTGCTCGACTTGTGGGTCTCGCAGTTAAGCGCGCTTTTGCCTTTATACTCTACGCGTGATTTCCGACCACGCTGAGCGCACCTTCGTACTCCTCCGTTACTCTTTAGGAGGAGACCGCCCCAGTCAAACTACCCACCAGACATGGTCCTCGCTCCGGATAACGGGACAGAGTTAGAACCTCAATATTACCAGGGTGGTATTTCAAGATTGGCTCCACCGAAACTAGCGTCTCGGTTTCAAAGCCTCCCACCTATCCTACACAAGTAAGATCAAAGTTCAATGTCAAGCTGCAGTAAAGGTTCACGGGGTCTTTCCGTCTAGCCGCGGGTACACCGCATCTTCACGGCGAATTCGATTTCACTGAGTCTCTGCTGGAGACAGCGCCCCCATCATTATGCCATTCGTGCAGGTCGGAACTTACCCGACAAGGAATTTCGCTACCTTAGGACCGTTATAGTTACGGCCGCCGTTTACTGGGGCTTCGATCAAGAGCTTCGCTTACGCTAACCCCATCAATTAACCTTCCAGCACCGGGCAGGCATCACACCCTATACGTCCACTTTCGTGTTTGCAGAGTGCTATGTTTTTAATAAACAGTTGCAGGGGCCTGGTTTCTGTGGCTGCCAATAGCTCAAGGAGTAAATCCTATCACCGTCGGCAGCGTACCTTCTCCCGAAGTTACGGTACCATTTTGCCTAGTTCCTTCAGCAGAGTTCTCTCAAGCGCTTTGGTCTACTCGACCTGACCACCTGTGTCGGTTTCGGGTACGATTCCTATGTAACTGAAGCTTAGAGACTTTTCCTGGAAGCATGGTATCAGCCACTTCACTGTACAAGTACAGCTTGCTATCAGTTCTCAGCATAGAGTACCCCGGATTTGCCTAAGATACATGCCTACAACCTTCCACCTGGACAACCAACGCCAGGCTGACTTAACCTTCTCCGTCCTCTCATCGCATTACATAGAAGTATTGGAATATTAACCAATTTCCCATCGACTACGCCTCTCGGCCTCGCCTTAGGGGTCGACTCACCCAGCCCCGATTAACGTTGGACTGGAACCCTTGGTCTTTCAGCGTGCGAGTTTTTCACTCGCATTGTCGTTACTCACGTCAGCATTCGCACTTCTGATACCTCCAGCATACTTCTCAATACACCTTCATCGGCTTACAGAACGCTCCCCTACCACTTGCAATAAATTGCAAATCCGCAGCTTCGGCATATAGTTTTAGCCCCGTTACATCTTCCGCGCAGGCCGACTCGACTAGTGAGCTATTACGCTTTCTTTAAAGGGTGGCTGCTTCTAAGCCAACCTCCTAGCTGTCTATGCCTTCCCACATCGTTTCCCACTTAACTATAATTTTGGGGCCTTAGCTGGCGGTCTGGATTGTTTTCCTCTTGACTACGGACGTTAGCACCCGCAGTCTGTCTCCCGGATAGTACTCATTGGTATTCGGAGTTTGCATCGGTTTGGTAAGTCGGGATGACCCCCTAGCCGAAACAGTGCTCTACCCCCAATGGTATTCGTCCGAGGCGCTACCTAAATAGCTTTCGGGGAGAACCAGCTATCACCGAGTTTGATTAGCCTTTCACCCCTATCCACAAGTCATCCCCTGGCTTTTCAACGACAGTGGGTTCGGTCCTCCAGTTAGTGTTACCCAACCTTCAACCTGCTCATGGATAGATCACCCGGTTTCGGGTCTACACCCAGCAACTAAACGCCCTATTAAGACTCGATTTCTCTACGGCTCCCCTATGCGGTTAACCTCGCTACTGAATGTAAGTCGCTGACCCATTATACAAAAGGTACGCAGTCACCGAACAAGTCGGCTCCCACTGCTTGTATGCATGCGGTTTCAGGATCTATTTCACTCCCCTCACAGGGGTTCTTTTCGCCTTTCCCTCACGGTACTGGTTCACTATCGGTCAGTCAGGAGTATTTAGCCTTGGAGGATGGTCCCCCCATATTCAGACAAGGTTTCACGTGCCCCGCCCTACTCGACATCATCATATAAGCCCTTTCGTGTACAGGACTATCACCCACTATGGTTGCACTTCCCAGAGCATTCCACTAGAACTTATATGACTTAATGGGCTTTTCCCCGTTCGCTCGCCGCTACTGAGGGAATCTCAATTGATTTCTTTTCCTAAGGGTACTGAGATGTTTCACTTCCCCTCGTTCGCCTCGTATGACTATGTATTCATCATACGATACCTGCCTTATGACAGGTGGGTTTCCCCATTCAGAAATCTCCGGATCACAGGATATTTGCCGCCTCCCCGGAGCTTATCGCAGGCTATTACGTCTTTCATCGCCTCTGACTGCCAAGGCATCCACCACATGCACTTAATTACTTGACTATACAACCCCAAACAGTCGTTAATCCCTACAAGTAGGATTAAGACAGTCTATGATGATTTCTCATCACTTCCTTACAGTTTGTTGTTCTGTGTACTTAAACACTGTACAGCTTCAATTCAATTCACATACCAAAACGCTTGATTCAGTTAATTTCGCTAGTAACTCATTTCTTTAATCTTCATCAATCAGTAATAAATCACTGTTAATGTCGATCTTAAAAACGAGTATGAACAAATTATTTCAACTCAAATATATTCTGTTAATGATTTTTCCAGCCTTCGTCAGGTCAGGAAACTGCGATAAATCACAGAAGTTAATAAGCTTTAACTTACTAAGTTCTATAATCTATGGTGGAGACTAGGAGAGTCGAACTCCTGACCTCCTGCGTGCAAAGCAGGCGCTCTACCAACTAAGCTAAGTCCCCAGCTTATCAATAAGTCAATGTCTCTGTTTTTCTGTATTCAGCATTTAACAATGCTTGTTAGTCAGATTTGGTGGGTCTGACAAGACTTGAACTTGTGACCCCACGCTTATCAAGCGTGTGCTCTAACCAACTGAGCTACAGACCCTCAGATACATCGTCATGAAGAACAACTTGTTGTGGATTCTTACCAATCGTCAATCTTTCGTTAAGGAGGTGATCCAGCCGCAGGTTCCCCTACGGCTACCTTGTTACGACTTCACCCCAGTCATCGGCCACACCGTGGTAAGCGTCCTCCTTGCGGTTAGACTACCTACTTCTGGTGCAACAAATTCCCATGGTGTGACGGGCGGTGTGTACAAGGCCCGGGAACGTATTCACCGCGGCATTCTGATCCGCGATTACTAGCGATTCCGACTTCACGGAGTCGAGTTGCAGACTCCGATCCGGACTACGATCGGCTTTTTGAGATTAGCATCCTATCGCTAGGTAGCAACCCTTTGTACCGACCATTGTAGCACGTGTGTAGCCCTGGTCGTAAGGGCCATGATGACTTGACGTCGTCCCCGCCTTCCTCCAGTTTGTCACTGGCAGTATCCTTAAAGTTCCCGGCTTAACCCGCTGGCAAATAAGGAAAAGGGTTGCGCTCGTTGCGGGACTTAACCCAACATCTCACGACACGAGCTGACGACAGCCATGCAGCACCTGTATGTAAGTTCCCGAAGGCACCAATCCATCTCTGGAAAGTTCTTACTATGTCAAGACCAGGTAAGGTTCTTCGCGTTGCATCGAATTAAACCACATGCTCCACCGCTTGTGCGGGCCCCCGTCAATTCATTTGAGTTTTAGTCTTGCGACCGTACTCCCCAGGCGGTCTACTTATCGCGTTAGCTGCGCCACTAAAGCCTCAAAGGCCCCAACGGCTAGTAGACATCGTTTACGGCATGGACTACCAGGGTATCTAATCCTGTTTGCTCCCCATGCTTTCGTACCTCAGCGTCAGTATTAGGCCAGATGGCTGCCTTCGCCATCGGTATTCCTCCAGATCTCTACGCATTTCACCGCTACACCTGGAATTCTACCATCCTCTCCCATACTCTAGCTTCCCAGTATCGAATGCAATTCCTAAGTTAAGCTCAGGGATTTCACATCCGACTTAAGAAGCCGCCTACGCACGCTTTACGCCCAGTAAATCCGATTAACGCTCGCACCCTCTGTATTACCGCGGCTGCTGGCACAGAGTTAGCCGGTGCTTATTCTGCGAGTAACGTCCACTATCCTAGAGTATTAATCCAAGTAGCCTCCTCCTCGCTTAAAGTGCTTTACAACCAAAAGGCCTTCTTCACACACGCGGCATGGCTGGATCAGGCTTTCGCCCATTGTCCAATATTCCCCACTGCTGCCTCCCGTAGGAGTCTGGGCCGTGTCTCAGTCCCAGTGTGGCGGATCATCCTCTCAGACCCGCTACAGATCGTCGCCTTGGTAGGCCTTTACCCCACCAACTAGCTAATCTGACTTAGGCTCATCTATTAGCGCAAGGTCCGAAGATCCCCTGCTTTCCCCCGTAGGGCGTATGCGGTATTAGCATTCCTTTCGGAATGTTGTCCCCCACTAATAGGCAGATTCCTAAGCATTACTCACCCGTCCGCCGCTAGGTCAGGTAGCAAGCTACCTTTCCCCGCTCGACTTGCATGTGTTAAGCCTGCCGCCAGCGTTCAATCTGAGCCATGATCAAACTCTTCAGTTAAAATCATTAGTAGCTTATGGCTACAAATCTTGGCTCATCAATTTTCTGACAAATATTTCTCAAATAAACTTCGAGTAATTCTTACCATCAATCAATGAAATATTTTCGATCGATCAATCAGTAAAAATCCACACAAGTTGTTCTTCATAATCTCTTAATGATCTTCTTGCTGATTCGTCATCAGCAAGCTAGGTCGGCTATACTACTCTCTTTCAAGAAGAAGTCAACTGGTTTTGTTAATTATTTTTAAACTTATTCAAGACTTTCAGATTCTACCGCTTGGGCTAAATCCTTGTTTCTCAACAAGTTTTAATCAACATCACCGCCGATGGATGTGCATTCTACAGCATTTCTAATCCA
>NZ_JACOPD010000018.1 GCF_014287955.1 Lachnospira hominis (ex Liu et al. 2021)
TTTTTTTTATTTTATGGTGCTTGCGAGCACCGAAAAAATATAAAAATGAGTAATTGGAGCACCGAAAAGACAAAACGGGCACCGAGAACTAAATCTATCCAAGCACCCAATGGTTCAAATATTCTGAGCAGTAATGCTTTTTCCATTTTGCTTGATATTCTTGCAGAGGAAATCCAAATTTCCTTTTTGGAGTAACTACACAGAATAGATGTGTTAGTGTTTTCTTGTTCACAAGAACAGTAGATGGACATTGTGCTGTACAAACGTTAGAAGTAAAGTTGATTAGTTTTGCTGTATGGGGAATTTTTATCTTGGCGTATTAGCGATAGAATGGAAAAAAGAGAAAAGCATAAAGGATGTAGGTATGGAGAATATTTGTTATGATTAGAAAGTTGCTGAACGGAGATATCGATAGAGTTGCTGACATATGGTTAAAGACAAATCTGAAAGCACATTATTTTATTTCCAATCAATACTGGAAAAGTAATTATGAATTAGTGAAAGAAATGATGCCACAATCCGAAGTCTATGTGTTTGAAGCGGATAAAATGATACAAGGATTTGTAGGACTAAATGATGAATATATCGAAGGTATTTTTGTCTCTGATGAAATGCAGTCATGTGGCATAGGTAAATTTTTATTGGATTATATTAAGGATAAAAAAGTTAGCTTACGATTAAATGTATACCAGAAGAATGCCAGAGCAATTTCTTTTTACCAAAGAGAAGGGTTCATTATTCAATGTGAAGATTTGGATGAAGCTACTGGTGAAAAAGAGTACACCATGCTATGGAAACGAAAATAGAAATCGGAGTTTGAAGCGGAGGTATGTATTATGAATATAGGATTTTGGTCGTGTATAATTTTGGTAATACCATTTCTGATTATAGGTGTGTTATTTGCGATTTTTAAGGAAAAAGCAGCAAAATTTGTTTCAGGATTTAATTCATTTTCTAAAGAAGAACAGGCATTGTATGATAAAGCTCATATCTCTCGTGATATAAGAAATCAGTGCTTTATGTGGGCTATTATAATGTTGGCAGGAGCATTATTATCCTGCTTTTTAACCCCATATATAGCTATATCAACCTATATTATTTGGTTAGTTCTGTTTTTTAGAGAAGTCCACTTTGATAATCATAAAGCGTTTGAAAAATATTTATTAAAGTAAATTCCAGTTTGCCGAAATATCTGGCTAACTTTCCCAATTTTACAGGCATTCCAGCCCATTCATTAGTGAAATGATATGTATTTTCCCTTATTTTTGCCTTTATGAGATAATCGTAAGGGAAATAAGGGAAAGTTTTATTTAGTCATAGCCTGCCACTTTATTAAGTAACTTTGCGGATTCTGCTTGGCTTTTCTTGTAGAGTGTGCATAGACATTCATTGTGGTAATCTGCTATTTCTCTTATTATTCGTGCAACTGGTATATGTTGCAATCAGGTGGTATATGAAAGGCTGGCGGGATACAAGGAGTTATTATTAAAATTGCAAACAGATAGATAAAATATAAAAATCTATCCATTTGCATATAGAATACTTTTATCTTTTGAACATTGTAAATATGATGAATAAATAGTATATTGTCAGCATAATTGATACAGATAATATAACGAAAAACAACATCATCTCCAAATATTGTATGATTACAGAAAGTAGAAATTAAGAAATTTCCTCTGTTTTCTTCTTTCTGTATTCATTTGGACTCATATGATAATATTGTCTAAACTTCCGGCAGAAATAGCCGGAACTTGTAAATCCGGTTTCTTTTGCAATGGAAGAAACCGATTTTTGAGTGATATAAAGTTGTTCAGCAGCCTGTGCTAGTCTGTATTGAATTAGATATGCTACCGGAGAACAGTGGATGCCAGTTTGAAAAATGTGTAAAGCTCCACTTTTGCTGATAGATGCCGATGCCGCAATCGCCTCCAATGTAATCTCTTCCATGTAGTGATCATGAATATACTGCATCATAGCTTGTAATCTTGCTTGTTTGTGATTTAATCGATGAATACTGTTAGAATCAGAAGTCCAGTCCATATTTTTTTGCAATATGTTCCAAAGCTGAAATAAAAGTTGTATAGTACATAATTCATTATCCGGCTTAGTTTCCTGAATAGTACAAATTTGCGACAAAAGTTGTAGCACCTGTTTCCCAAATGTGTTGGATGGACTGAAAACTTGATATGGAACAGACGAGCTTATCACAGGAAGAATATATTTTTCGTAAATGAGGCTGTTTTCGGGTGCTAATAGGGTTGGCGAAAAAACAATATTAGGTGCAAATGTACTGCTTTGTGCTTCAAAACGATGCAGGACACCGCTATTGATAAATATGCCGCAACCTTTATGTAGTTCTATTTTACTTGTACCTATAAGGCAGAGTGCAGTACCTTCAGCAGTATAAAGAAATTCTAATTCATGATGCCAATGCCAGTCAATGCGATGGAAGTCAAATTTCCAAATATTATCAGGATAGTATGCAAATGGATAACGATTGTTGCCATGCTGGATGGTTTCTCGTAGTGTTTCATCTGTAGTTATCTTAAAAGTCTCCATGCTATATTTCCTCATAAATAATAAAATTTGTTATATTGTACCATGAATATATGATTTTATACAATGACTAGATATAAAGTTTACGATATAATCACATTTATTAGAGGAGGACAAAATGAAAAGCCAATATAATAAGACAATTACAGCCTGTTTTGTAGGTTATATTGTACAAGCTATCGTTAATAATTTTACACCACTGCTTTTTTTGTTTTTTCAGAAATGCTATCATATTCCAATTTCCCAAATTACATTGTTAGTGACTTTTAATTTTGGGATACAACTACTGGTTGATTTTCTTTCTGTCAGATTTGTTGATAAAATAGGATATCGGATATCAATGATTATAGCTCATGTTCTAGCAGCGGCAGGATTATTGCTTCTTACAGTTTTACCAGAGATTTTACCAGTTTCCTTTATTGGAATTTTGATTGCTGTAATGATCTATGCGGTAGGTGGTGGACTTTTGGAAGTCCTAGTCAGTCCAGTTGTTGAGGCTTGCCCATCCGACAATAAGGAAAAAGCAATGAGCCTGCTGCATTCTTTTTATTGCTGGGGACACGCCGGAGTTGTACTCATATCAACAGTGTTCTTTTATGTAGTCGGTATAGATAACTGGAAAATATTAGCCATTATTTGGGCGGTTATTCCAATTGGAAATGCTTTTGTTTTTTCAAAGGTTCCCATTGCACCATTGCTTGAGGATGGAGATACCGGACTTGGATTAAAGGAATTGTTTCGGATGAAAATTTTTTGGATTTTGTTGATTATGATGATATGTGCAGGAGCAAGTGAGCAAGCAGTAAGTCAATGGGCCTCTGCTTTTGCAGAAAAAGGTCTTGGAATTTCAAAGGCAGCCGGCGACTTAGCAGGGCCGATGGCATTTGCGGTTCTAATGGGAATATCAAGATTGTTTTATGGTAAGTATGGTGACCGTATCAATTTGGAACACTTTATGATTTATAGTAGTTTTTTATGTATTTTATCCTATTTAGGGATTTCATTATTATCGATTCCGCTATTAAATCTGATTGCCTGTGCTGTCTGTGGGCTTTCAGTGGGAATCATGTGGCCTGGAACTTTCAGCAAGGCATCAGCAGCTTTGCTCAAAGGGGGAACAGCCATGTTTGCATTGCTGGCATTAGGTGGAGATATAGGTTGTTCAGGAGGTCCTACATTGGTTGGAATGGTATCAGGAGCTTTTGGGGATAACCTAAAGATGGGAATTTTGGCAGGAATTATTTTTCCAGTGTTGCTACTTATAGGAGTCATTCTTTGCAGAAGACAAAAGAAAATTAATAATTATAATACAGTGAAAAGTAGGCACTAAATATAGCTGCTTATTAAAATAAAAAAGAAAGTGAGAAAAAAGATGGAATTTTTGAAAAACAATCCTAAATGGATACGTCAACCAAAGCAGGTACAAATTAGTGAGGATAAAGTTGTAATTCTTACAGAAAGGGGTACTGACTTATGGGCACGCACTTATTATGGTTTTCAAAATGATAATGCTCCAGTATTTCAAGTTGAAACAACGGACAAGTACTTTTCTTTTATTGTTAAAACAGAATTCGAGAGTACCTGTCGTTTTGACCAGTGTGGTGTGGCTATGTATTTAAATAGTGATAATTGGTTTAAGGCATCTATAGAATATGAGAATAAAAAAATACAGCGATTGGGAAGCGTTGTAACCAATCATGGATATTCTGATTGGGCAACAACAGACATATCCTCTGATATTAAAAGTATGTGGTATCGTTTTTCACGAAGGGACAGTGACTACTGTATTGAATGCAGTGAGGATGGCATAAATTTCAGACAAATGCGTATTTTCCATATGTGGGAAGGTGCAGAAAAAATTACTTATGGAATATATGCATGCAGCCCGACAGAAGGCTCATATAAGGCAACATTTTCAAATATGCAGATTACGGAATGTAAATGGGAATCAGATGCAGACTGGCGTGATTGATGATATGATTTCTAAAGATAAATCTCATATGAGAATCATTATCAGTTAAATTGAATAATAAATATAAGCCAAAAATAAAGAGTGTCATCTGCATCCACCCATATTTGCATCGTTCCATCAAGATATAATTTTGTATATTCAAGTGGTTCACCAATGGCAAGTGCGTTTAATGAACAGACTGATCCGGGTGTGGTTTTTAAATCCTTCTCAGTTTCCTAACAGTCAATACGGAGCATATAGCCAGCACTGGTATATACATCAATGCTGTTGCGTTGAGGATTGTATTCTGCTAAAACAATAAATATGGTCAAAAAATCATCGACATCAGACCTGCAGCACGTTATAATATAGTTAATCTAATAAGAAAACCAAGTGATCATTGTTACAAGCTGAATCGTAATGGTGGCCAACTGAGTGAACTCGATGGAACGGAATGGTTATATCCTCCGGGTGCTCCGAGCACCGAAAGGTGCTTTACAGAGATGAAAACAGGTTTTCTTATTTTGACAGGGAGTAACAGAATAGTTAGGAAAATCAAGGATTTCCTTGACTTAGGTTGATTAATCATTGTATGTATTTACAGTGGTATTTCGAACTCCTAAGCACTAGTTGTGGGTTCTATTCCCGCCGGGAACATTTGATTTTGCAACAGTGAAGATTGAAGCTTCATTGTTGTTTTTTTTTATTTTATGGTGCTTGCGAGCACCGAAAAAATATAAAAATGAGTAATTGGAGCACCGAAAAGACAAAACGGGCACCGAGAACTAAATCTATCCAAGCACCCAATGGTTCAAA
>NZ_JACOPD010000019.1 GCF_014287955.1 Lachnospira hominis (ex Liu et al. 2021)
ATGCACATGTAGTGCCCATATCAGGAAAATCATATAGGCTAAAAGATCATTTAAGACAAACAGACTAACTGTACATTTTTATATAATATTTTTTGTACATTCGGTCTTGACATTTTATATCCCACGCCGCGCTGTGCAAGGTAATAGGACGGCCTTTCAACCTTTTCCAAAGCAAGGATACGGGCAATTTCATACGGACCTTTGCTCTCCAACGCCATGCGGTAAATCCGGCGTACTACCTCGGCGGCTTCCTCGTCGATAATCCAGTGGTCTTTGTCGTTGGGGTCTTTCTTATAGCCATAGATACAATGGCTGTTTGTATGCTTGCCGGACATTCCTCTTGCGCGGAGAACGCTTGTTATTTTTCGGCTGCTGTCACGCACATACCATTCGTTCATAATGTTCAAAAACGGGGCAAACTCGCTGCTTTCGCGCTTGTCGCTGTCAACTCCGTTTGCTATGGCAATAAAACGGACGCCCCGCTCCTTGAACATGACTTCTGTGTAAAATCCCACTTGCAGATAATCTCTGCCGACACGACTTAAATCCTTTACCAGTACATAGCCGATTTCGCCGCTTTCAATTCCCGCAATCATGCGTTTCCAGTTCGGACGCTCGAAGTTTGCCCCAGACCAGCCGTCATCGGTAAAGTGGACGCAATTCGTAAATCCATGCTCCTTTGCATAATCTTCAAGCAGCTTCTTTTGATTGATTATACTGTTACTGTCGCCTGTGAGGTCGTCGTCGCGGGAAAGACGCTCGTATAGTGCGGTTATCTTGCTGTTGTCCGTTTTCTTTGCTTTCATTGAAAAACTCTCCTTTCTATGGGCGATTTCTTATCCCCCTTTCACAGCATATAGCTTCTGTAAAATGTTTCTTTGGTGTGGTCTTTCCTTCCTCCATCTTTGGATTCTGCAAAGGATATGATTTTCCATTTGTCATAGCAGCAATACATGCCAACATATCAGCATTCCCTCTTTTGTCCTCATTCTCCTCTTCGTAATCTGTGCTGTCTGCCTTGCTTCCTATGATCCAGTCCTGAATCTCTCTCCATCCTTTTTCCCTGATATTTTTCGTCTTTTCCCTAAATATTGTATCTGCACAGGTAAATTCCACATCAATTTCATTTCTCACCGCTGCATCCCCAAGAGCCGCTAACAGTCTGGCTGTAATAAGGCTTGGCATCTCTCTGTAATGCAGTCAGGCTGTAGAGCTGTGGTGCCTTCTCCTGTTTATCTGCCGGATCAATCTTTGTTACCTGTGCTGTTTTCTCTTCTTTCAGTCTGTTCAGAATTTTCTCAGCATCCTGCTTACTTTCAACTCGGTCGGAAACAGCAGTAATGCCTCCGCAGCTGATGGAAAGTCTGTAGATTGGTTCCGGCTTAAATCCTTCAATCTCAGCTTCTCTCTGTACGATCATGGCAAGTGTCGGTGTCATGACTCTTCCTACGTTCAGCGTCTGTCCATACAGCGTAGAAAATAATCTGGTCGCATTCATTCCTACGATCCAGTCCGCACGTTCCCTGCAGAGTGCCGCCTGGTAAAGATCATCATATTCCCTGCCATTTTTCAGATTAGAAAAGCCATCCGAAATCGCCTGGTCTTCCATTGAAGAAATCCATAAGTGCTCGAACGGCTTTTTACATTTTGCCTGATTGTACACCAGGCGGAAGATCAGCTCTCCTTCACGTACGGCATCTGTTGCCTCTACTAATCCTGTTACCTCTTCCCTCTCCATCAGCTTTTTTAAGATGTTAAACTGCTTTCTGGTTGCAGCTGCAATCTGATAATTCCATTGTGATGGAAGGATTGGGAGATCATCATATCTCCACTTTTCATATTTCTTATCATAAGACTCCGGGGATGCAAGCTCCACCAGATGTCCCACACACCAGCTGACAATATAACCATTGCCCTCCAGGTATCCGTCCTCTCTCTTATCTGCACCGATTACCTTCGCTATGGACTGCGCCACCGAAGGCTTCTCGGCAATTACTAATTTATATGACATTAAAAATCCTCCTTTTGTGGTAAAAAAATAGCACCCTAACCTTTTGGCTAAAGTGCTGTGTAAAATAATTATTAAATTGTTTGTGAATCAGACAAATTGGAATTTAATGTTTAAAACGTCGAGCAATAAAGTAAATCAACCATTCTATCGCTAATACGCCAAGATAAAAAATTCCCCATACAGCAAAACTAATCAACTTTACTTCTAACGTTTGTACAGCACCATGTCCGTCTACTGTTCTTATGAACAAGAAAACACTACCGCATCTATTCTGTGTAGTTCCTCCAAAAAGGAAATTTGGATTTCCTCTGCAAGAATATTAAGCAAAATGGAAAAAGCATTACTGCTCAGAATATTTTGAACCATTGGGTGCTTGGATAGATTTAGTTCTCGGTGCCCGTTTTGTCTTTTCGGTGCTCCAATTACTCATTTTTATATTTTTTCGGTGCTCGCAAGCACCATAAAATAAAAAAAA
>NZ_JACOPD010000020.1 GCF_014287955.1 Lachnospira hominis (ex Liu et al. 2021)
GAAACCGACATGGCAGTATCCAGAGTACCACGAGACACGAGAAACCTTGTGGGAATGAGCGGAGACCACTCCGTAAGGCTAAATACTACTCAGTGACCGATAGCGCATAGTACTGTGAAGGAAAGGTGAAAAGGACCCCGGGAGGGGAGTGAAAGAGAACCTGAAACCCTGTGTTTACAAGCACCGAAAGCACGTCAATGTGCGATCGGGTACCTTTTGTAGAATGGTCCGGCGAGTGAATGTATTTGGCAAGGTTAAGCACTTCAGGTGCGGAGCCGCAGCGAAAGCAAGTCTGAACAGGGCGTATGAAGTCAAATGTATTCGACCCGAAACCGGGTGACCTAGCCATGACCAGGCTGAAGTGAAGGTAAAACTTCATGGAGGACCGAACCGACTCCCGTTGAAATGGTAGCGGATGAACTGTGGCTAGCGGAGAAATTCCAATCGAACCCGGAGATAGCTGGTTCTCTCCGAAATAGCTTTAGGGCTAGCCTTGAAATAGATTACTGCAGGTAAAGCACTGAATTGG
Organism: Lachnospira hominis (ex Liu et al. 2021); assembly: GCF_014287955.1. GTDB lineage: Bacteria > Bacillota > Clostridia > Lachnospirales > Lachnospiraceae > Lachnospira > Lachnospira hominis. Next base: position 530 of record NZ_JACOPD010000020.1, read on the forward strand.
CTAGGGGCCGAGAGGTTACTGAACCTTATCAAACTAAGAATGCCGGATAATCGTTTTTCAGGAGTCAGACAGTGGGAGATAAGTTTCATTGTCGAGAGGGAAACAGCCCAGACCCACAGCTAAGGTCCCCAATCATAGTTAAGTGGAAAAGGATGTGGAATTGCTTAGACAACCAGGATGTTGGCTTAGAAGCAGCCACTCATTAAAAGAGTGCGTAATAGCTCACTGGTCGAGTGATTCTGCGCGGAAAATTTAACGGGGCTAAACTATGAACCGAAGCTTGGGATACCGTAAGGTATGGTAGGAGAGCGTCGTATACGGGGTGAAGTCAGAGCGAAAGCGCTGGTGGACTGTATACGAGTGAGAATGCCGGAATAAGTAGCGAGAATTAAGTGAGAATCTTAATGGCCGAAAGTCTAAGGTTTTTGGAGGAAGGTTCGTCCGCTCCAAGTAAGTCGGGAGCTAAGGTCAGGCCGAAAGGCGTAGCCGATGCACATACGGTTGATATTCCGTAACCATCTGCAATTTAAGCAAAGGGACACTTGAAAAGGGTGTGACCCGGGCGTTGGTAGACCCGGGCGTAAGGGACTGAAATTATAGTAGGGAAGCACACTTAGATCAAGGCGAGAAAAGCTTTGTGTATAGAAGCAGATGCCCGTACCGCAAACCGACACAGGTGGACAGGAAGAGAATTCTAAGGCCAGCGGGAGAAGGGTAGTTAAGGAACTCGGCAAATTGACTCCGTAACTTCGGAATAAGGAGTGCTCGAAAGAGCCGCAGAGAATAGGCCCAGGCGACTGTTTAGCAAAAACACAGGTCTCTGCCAAATCGAAAGATGAAGTATAGGGGCTGACACCTGCCCGGTGCCGGAAGGTTAAGAGGAGATGTGCAAGCATTGAATTGAAGCCCCGGTAAACGGCGGCCGTAACTATAACGGTCCTAAGGTAGCGAAATTCCTTGTCGGGTAAGTTCCGACCCGCACGAATGGTGTAACGATCTGGGCACTGTCTCAACTACCCACCCGGCGAAATTGTAGTACCGGTGAAGATGCCGGTTACCTGCGGCAAGACGGAAAGACCCCATGGAGCTTTACTGTAGCCTGATATTGGGTTTCGGTAATCTATGTACAGGATAGGCGGGAGACTGGGAAGCTAAGGCGTCAGCTTTAGTGGAGTCAATGTTGGGATACCGCCCTTAGGTTTCTGGAATTCTAACCTGCGGCCGTGAATCCGGTCGGGGGACATTGTCAGGTGGGCAGTTTGACTGGGGCGGTCGCCTCCTAAAGAGTAACGGAGGCGCTCAAAGGTTGGCTCAGTACGGACGGAAACCGTGCTTTTGAGTGTAAACGCAAAAGCCAGCCTAACTGCGAGCGTGACGGCGCGAGCAGTAACGAAAGTTGGAGTTAGTGATCCGGCGGTATGTGAATGGAAATGCCGTCGCTCAACGGATAAAAGCTACCCTGGGGATAACAGGCTGATCTCCCCCAAGAGTCCACATCGACGGAGTGGTTTGGCACCTCGATGTCGGCTCATCGCATCCTGGGGCTGTAGTAGGT
>NZ_JACOPD010000021.1 GCF_014287955.1 Lachnospira hominis (ex Liu et al. 2021)
ACCTACTACAGCCCCAGGATGCGATGAGCCGACATCGAGGTGCCAAACCACTCCGTCGATGTGAACTCTTGGGAGTGATAAGCCTGTTATCCCCAGGGTAGCTTTTATCCGTTGAGCGATGGCAATCCCACTTTCATACCACCGGATCACTAAGTCCTACTTTCGTACCTGCTCCACCCGTCGGTGTCGCAGTCAAGCTCCCTTCTGCCTTTGCACTCTTCGAATGGTTTCCAACCATTCTGAGGGAACCTTTGAGCGCCTCCGATACTCTTTCGGAGGCGACCGCCCCAGTCAAACTCCCCACCAGACATTGTCCCCCGGCCGGGTTACGGCCGCAGGTTAGAAACCCAGTACTGCAGGGGTGGTATCCCAACATCGGCTCCGTGACAACTGGCGTCATCACTTCGCAGCCTCCCACCTATCCTGTACATGCAATACCGAATCCCAGTATCAAGCTAGAGTAAAGCTCCATGGGGTCTTTCCGTCCTGGCGCAGGTAACCAGCATCTTCACTGGTATTTCAATTTCACCGGGTGCATTGTCGAGACAGTGCCCAAATCATTACGCCTTTCGTGCGGGTCGGAACTTACCCGACAAGGAATTTCGCTACCTTAGGACCGTTATAGTTACGGCCGCCGTTTACTGGGGCTTAAATTCAAGGCTTCTCTTGCGATAACCTCTCCTCTTAACCTTCCAGCACCGGGCAGGCGTCAGCCCATATACCTCACCTTTCGGTTTTGCATAGACCTGTGTTTTTGCTAAACAGTTGCTTGGGCCAATTCTCTGCGGCTCTTTTTCAAGAGCACCCCTTCTCCCGAAGTTACGGGGTCATTTTGCCGAGTTCCTTAACAATGCTTCTCCCGCCGGCCTTAGGATTCTCTCCTCATCCACCTGTGTCGGTTTACGGTACGGGTGTGATATACGCAATAGCGGCTTTTCTCGACAGCCGGTAAGCATGCTTCGCTACTTTTGTTCGCTCCGCATCACACTTTCGGATTGCATGGCGGATTTGCCTGCCATACTCCTCTGGTGCTTGCACCGGATTTTCCTTTTCCGGCCCATGCCTTCCCGCTGTGTCCCCACAGTTCTGATATATCACAGTACAGGAATTTCAACCTGTTGTCCATCGGCTACGTCTTCCGACCTCGCCTTAGGCCCCGACTTACCCAGGGCAGATCAGCTTTACCCTGGAAACCTTGGATATTCGGCCGAGAAGATTCTCACTTCTCTCTCGCTACTCATTCCGGCATTCTCTCTTCAAGACAGTCCACCACTCCTTCCGGTATGGCTTCGTTCCGTCTTCAATGCTCCTCTACCAATCATTTCTGATTCCCGAGCTTCGGTGTCGTGTTTCAGCCCCGGACATTTTCGGCGCAGGACCTCTCGACCAGTGAGCTATTACGCACTCTTTTAATGTGTGGCTGCTTCTGAGCCAACATCCTGGTTGTCTTCGAAATCCCACATCCTTTTCCACTTAACACGCACTTTGGGACCTTAGCTGCGGGTCTGGGCTCTTTCCCTTTTGACCACCCAACTTATCTCGTGCAGTCTGACTCCCGTAAATCATCTGTACGGCATTCGCAGTTTGATATTCTTCGGTAGGCTTTGACGCCCCCTAGGAAATTCAGTGCTCTACCTCCGCAAGACTGTTACGGGGCTAGCCCTAAAGCTATTTCGAGGAGAACCAGCTATCTCCGGGTTCGATTGGAATTTCTCCCCTATCCACACCTCATCACCACCCTTTTCAACGGATGTGTGTTCGGACCTCCACTACCTCTTACGGCAGCTTCATCCTGGACATGGATAGATCACCCGGTTTCGGGTCTATGGCAGGTGATTTTACCGTGCTCTTCACACTCGCTTTCGCTTCGGCTCCGTACCTGAAGTACTTAACCTTACCACATGCCATAACTCGCCGGACCGTTCTACAAAAAGTACGCCGTCGCACATTTA
>NZ_JACOPD010000023.1 GCF_014287955.1 Lachnospira hominis (ex Liu et al. 2021)
TGATATGCTACCCTCATATAGGACAATGAAATATAAAAGTCCTATATGGGGGTATTTTCATGTCTAGAAAAAGTAAAATCAATTCAGCAGAAAAGGTAAAAATAGTTGAACAATACCTTAATGGAGAAATCGGAATGCGTCAAGCAAGTAAAGAATTGGGCATTAACCATAAAAGCATACAAGAATGGGTTTCCATTTACAAAAGTAAGGGGCCTGTTGGATTACTTGATCAACCACACAACAGCCATTATTCAAAAGAATTAAAACTATCTGCTGTAAATGATTATCTTAACGGAAAAGGTTCGCTCTCTACCATCTGTACAAAATATGGGATTCGTTCAGGAAAACAACTAAGAAATTGGATTAAGGTGTATAATTCTGGTGGAACATTTAAAACATCCACCGGAGGTGCATACATGAGAAAAGCAAGAACAACTACTCTTGATGAGAGATTAAAAATAGTTACGGAATGCCTGGCAAATGATAAGAATTATGGTGCAATGGCTTTGAAATATCAATGTTCATATCAACAAGTTCGTAACTGGGTAAAACGGTACGAAAAAATGGGAAGTAAAGGTCTGGAAGATCGTCGTGGCAGGCGAGCAGGTTCCTTACCAAGTCGTACACCAGAAGAAGAATTACGTGATAAAATAGCTGAACTTGAGAGGAAAAATTTTGATTTGCAAATGGAGAATGACCTGTTAAAAAAAGTCAGAGAACTGGAAAGGAGGGATCGTTATCTTTAGTTCATCGTTTGGCTGCGTATAAGGCCATCAGAGAATTATCTTCTGGCAAGGGATATCCAGTAGCTAAACTTTGTAAGTGCCTTAGCATTACACGTTCTGCATACTATCACTGGATAAAATACCCAAAAAGCAACAGTGAACTTCAAAACGAAAAGTTATTTATCGAAATCAAAAAAATTCATATAGAACACCCAGATATGGGATACCGTAGAATTCGTGATGAATTGGATGGACACAAAGGAATTCATGTAAACGACAAACGAGTACTCCGTATCTGCAGAAAATGTGATATAAAATCAAATATCAAATGGAAACCGAAAAGTTGTACCAGAGGTGAACGAAATCCAGACCATGTAGCCAAAAATTATTTACATAGGGATTTTCATGCCGATAAACCAAATGAGAAGTGGCTCACTGATGTATCTGAATTTAAATACTACAGTGGAAATGAAGTTCACAAGGTATATTTGAGTGCCATTCTAGATTTATATGACCGAAGAATTGTAACCTTTAAAATAAGTGATCATAATGATAATCCGTTAGTTATGAATACGTTTGATGAAGCAGTTCGCCTGGAGCCTGATGCACATCCACTTTTTCATTCCGATCGTGGATTTCAATATACAAGTATGCAATTCTATACAAGGTTAAAGAAAAACCATATGAAACAAAGCATGTCCAGAGTTGCCCATTGTATCGATAATGGACCAATGGAAGGCTTCTGGGGAATTCTAAAACGAGAAATGTATTACCGCCAACATTTCAATGATAGAAGCACGTTAGTTGCAGCTATAGCTAATTACATTAATTATTACAATAATCAAAGATTACAAAGAAATTTAAATGTAATGACACCAATGGAATATCATAATCAATATATAAAAGTAGCATAAAAATATCGCCAGCCGTAATTCGGCTGACGATACAAAAATTTATTATTTTTTATTGTCCTATTGACAGGTAGCACACCA
>NZ_JACOPD010000024.1 GCF_014287955.1 Lachnospira hominis (ex Liu et al. 2021)
GTCTTAATAACTGTTAAATCATAGTCTCTTCTTTACCTCTTCTGTAGGTTCGACTATGATATATAAGATACTGTGGATTGGTTGTAATCACCTACCACCCGATGGTTTTAAGGAGGCTCCAACCATAGTCTCTTTGTTCATTTGTTAATCAGTTAGATACCGCATGACGGTTTATTTAGAACGAGGTTACAATCGCAAGGAGCACCTGTGGTTCTAAAACAGTATCAAATACATTCATAAGGAGATTTTTATGATTTACGTTGGAATTGATGTCGCTAAGGATAAGCATGATTGCTTTATCACCAACTCTGATGGAGAAGTGTTATTTAAAGCTTTTACCATCACCAATAACCTAGATGGTTTCAATGATCTTTATCAAAAGATTGAAACCGTTATGAAAGATATAACTAAAGTAAAAGTAGGGCTGGAAGCCACAGGACACTACAGTTACAATCTTTTAGGATATCTCATTGATAAAGGTTTGCCCACCTATGTTATCAATCCGTTACATACAAATCTATACAGAAAAAGTCTAAGCCTTAGACAGACGAAAACGGATAAAGTAGATGCCCGCACGATTGCTTCTATTCTAATGTCTGATGTGAACTTAAAGTCCTACTCAGACATATCTTATCACAATGAAGAACTAAAGTCATTAACTCGTTATCGTTTTGATAAAGTAAAAGAACGTGCCAAGCTAAAGTCTTCCGTTTCAAGACTGATCTGTATCTTATTTCCTGAATTAGAAAAACTTGTTCCAACACTTCATATGGCATCTGTTTATGCATTGCTTTCCGAATTTCCCGGTGCTAAACAAGTTGCTAACGCTCATCTTACCAGACTTACAAATCTTCTTTCAGAAGCTTCTAAAGGTCGATATAGTAAAGATACTGCCATTACATTTAGAGACGCTGCCAGAACTTCTATCGGCTCAAATATGCCTGCAAAGTCACTGGAGCTGAAGCACACCATCAAGTTGATTAAGGAACTTGATTCAGAGATTGATGAAATCGAAAATGAAATCAAAATCATCATGGATGAAATTAATTCTCCAATTCTCAGTATTCCAGGTATCAACTATCGCATGGGTGCAATGATTATTGCTGAGATTGGTGATTTCAGCCGTTTTGATTCTCCTGATAAAATCTTAGCTTATGCCGGTTTTTCGCCATCTACATATCAATCTGGACATCTGTATGGTGCTTACGCACATATGGAAAAACGTGGTTCCAGATACCTTCGATATGCTCTGTACAATGCAGCTAAGTATGTCTGCCACTGGGATCCAACATTTACAGCTTATCTTGCTAAAAAACGAGCAGAAGGCAAGCATTACAATGTTGCCATATCACATGCTGTAAAAAAGCTGATTCGAGTAATTTATCATCTAGAAAAAACAAATCAGCAATACATCAAAGCCTCTTAAGTCTTTCTAATTCAATACTGTTTTTTTTGAGCACCTATAACGATGCTTTTTTTGTCATGCAGTTTTCAAGGTTCAAAGAACTCTAACTGAGTTCAAAATATATCTAAAAATACATTTCTGTACTTTATTCAAAAAATATCATTTTAGGGCTTGACTTTTAATAGTTAGTCTCCTTA
>NZ_JACOPD010000025.1 GCF_014287955.1 Lachnospira hominis (ex Liu et al. 2021)
TATAAAATGTCAAGACCGAATGTACAAAAAATATTATATAAAAATGTACAGTTAGTCTGTTTGTCTTAAATGATCTTTTAGCCTATATGATTTTCCTGATATGGGCACTACATGTGCATGATGTAATATTCTATCCATGATTGCATTTGCAACTACTGCATCATAAAATACTCCATCCCATTCATTAAAATTCATATTTGTGGTAAGTATTGTGCTTTTCTTTTCATAACGCATATCTATAAGCTGAAAGAATAGGTTTGAATCCTCTTTATTAATCGGCAGATACCCTAATTCATCTATGATAAGAAGACGATATTTACTAAAGTGTTTTAATCTTGCATCCAGGCGGTTTTCCAACTGTGCACGCTTTAATTGTTGCAATAAATCATTACATTTGATAAAGTAGGTGCTTGCATGTTTTTTAGCAGCTGCAATACCTATAGATGTTGCAAGATGCGTTTTTCCAACGCCGCTGGGTCCTAAAAACACGATATTTTCATTCTTTTCCAGAAAACCAAGGCTTGCAAGTTCCCTCATTTCCTGTTCGTTTACACTTGGTTGAAATTCAAAATCATAATCCTTTAGTTCTTTTACAAAAGGAAATGCTGCAGCCTTTATCATAGATCTGGAGGCATTCTGTTCTTTGAAATCAACTTCATAACTGCTCAGTTTTAATAAACCTTCCGTAAACGATAATCCGTTTGTTGTTACAAAATCCCTTATTTCATCAAGATGTAGTTTCATCTGGGTTAATTTCAGCAGCTCCAGATTAGCAGTCAGCTGATTGTATGTACTATTACTCATAATCATAAACCTTTCCTATAATTTCTAGATTTTCTTTTGCCCTGTCCATTATATGCTCATCCCTGAAAATATGCGATTTTCTTGCAATTGCGGCATAATGCTCAGAAATATAATTCAATTTTTTTGAACTTAACTGATGAATGGTTATGAATTCTGTGTTACAATACACATGTATATAACCATCATATACTTGTAATGAGACAATCTTATCAATGTACTCTGGTGGTACAGAGTATTGACAGCTTTTGTAATTAAACATGCTTGAATGATTGACTTTTACCGTATTTGTGGTGATTTGGTAAGGCTTTCTTATGTTATCAGCGGGCAGGCTGTTTAAGAAAGCCTTTTCTTTGTTATAATACATCAGCGGAATCCTTCCTGTTCCCTGGTTTACCTGTGTATTGACACGATTATTTATTCTTGTAACTAATTCGACTAATTCAATGTAATTTAATTTTCCATTATAAGCTCTTATTTCATCCAGTATTTTCATAGGTGCCTCAACTTTGGCTTTAGTATGCGGATGTCCGGCAATACAAGGCTGGACTTTAAAACCATAATCATCAGCGAACTGCTGGAATTTGTTATTAACTTTACCGGCATAATATTCTGTTCTGGCTTCATCCATAACAGTCTTCATGTTATCTGTAACTATTTCATCCGGAATGCCACCAAGTGTTTCAAATGCATCATCAAGAAAC
>NZ_JACOPD010000026.1 GCF_014287955.1 Lachnospira hominis (ex Liu et al. 2021)
AACCTTAACACAACAAGTGAGAATACACAGGCAGCTGAATCACGTATCCGTGATACAGATATGGCTAGTGAAATGGTTGAGTACAGCAAGAACAATATCCTTGCTCAGGCAGGTCAGTCTATGCTTGCACAGGCTAACCAGCAGACACAGGGTGTTCTTTCACTCCTCGGCTAATTATAAGCACTACTATAATAAAAAAACCGTTGCCGCAAGGCAGCGGTTTTTTTATGCAAAAAAATTAAAAAATTTAAATTTAGGGGTTAAGGAATAAAAAAAATCTCCGATATATAATACAAATGAGTGATTAATAGTTAATAGGATTAATAGAATCACTTTTATTAATTTTAAAATAAATAATTGGATTGTTTGAATCAAGGAGGATTATAGTTATGGTAGTACAGCATAATTTATCAGCAATGAACACTAGCAGACAGATGGGCACAGTATCAAGTGCAATGTCAAAGTCAACAGAAAAGTTATCATCAGGTTACAAGATTAACAGAGCAGCAGATGATGCAGCTGGTCTTTCAATCTCAGAGAAGATGAGAAGCCAGATCAGAGGTCTTAACAAAGCTGCTTCAAATGCACAGGATGGTATCTCTCTTGTACAGGTAGCAGAAGGTGCTCTTAATGAGACACATTCAATCTTACAGAGAATGAACGAGCTTGCTACACAGGCAGCTAACGATACTAATACATCTGTTGATAGAGAAGCTATCCAGCAGGAAATGAATCAGCTTACAAGTGAGATTGACAGAATTCAGTCTACAACACAGTTCAACTCAATGAACCTCTTAGACGGTACATTCTCATCAAAGGCACTCAAGCTTCAGGTTGGTGCTATGTCTGGCCAGTCAATCAGTGTATCTATTGCAAAGATGAGTGCTTCAAAGCTTGGTCTTGCAGGTACAGATGGTAAGGTTTCATTAAAAGTATCAGCATTCTCAAGTGCAGGTGCAGCAATGAAGACAATTCAGGCTGCTATCAAGACAGTATCTGATACACGTTCAAAACTCGGTGCTATCCAGAACAGACTTGAGCATACTATCAATAACCTTAACACAACAAGTGAGAATACACAGGCAGCTGAATCACGTATCCGTGATACAGATATGGCTAGTGAAATGGTTGAGTACAGCAAGAACAATATCCTTGCTCAGGCAGGTCAGTC
>NZ_JACOPD010000027.1 GCF_014287955.1 Lachnospira hominis (ex Liu et al. 2021)
ACCGAACTGTCTCGCGACGTTCTGAACCCAGCTCGCGTACCACTTTAATCGGCGAACAGCCGAACCCTTGGGACCGAATTCAGCCCCAGGATGCGATGAGCCGACATCGAGGTGCCAAACCTCCCCGTCGATGTGGACTCTTGGGGGAGATAAGCCTGTTATCCCCAGGGTAGCTTTTATCCGTTGAGCGATGGCCCTTCCACGAGGAACCACCGGATCACTAAGCCCGACTTTCGTCCCTGCTCCACTTGTGGGTGTCGCAGTCAAGCTCCCTTGTGCCTTTACACTCTGCGAATGATTTCCAACCATTCTGAGGGAACCTTTGGGCGCCTCCGTTACTTTTTAGGAGGCGACCGCCCCAGTCAAACTGCCCACCTAACAATGTCCTGTCACCAGTTTCATGGCGTCCAGTTAGAATCCCAATACTGTCAGGGTGGTATCCCAAGGTCGACTCCACTGAGGCTGACGCCCCAGCTTCCCAGTCTCCCACCTATCCTGTACAGACAATATCGGAACTCAATGCTAAGCTGCAGTAAAGCTCTACGGGGTCTTTCCGTCCAATCGCGGGTAGCGAGCATCTTCACTCGCACTACAACTTCGCCGGATTTGCAGTTGAGACAGTGCCCAAGTCATTACGCCATTCGTGCGGGTCAGAACTTACCTGACAAGGAATTTCGCTACCTTAGGACCGTTATAGTTACGGCCGCCGTTTACTGGGGCTTAAGTTCACACCTTCGCTTGCGCTAAGTGTTCCCCTTAACCTTCCAGCACCGGGCAGGCGTCAGCCCCTATACATCAGCTTACGCTTTAGCAGAGACCTGTGTTTTTGCTAAACAGTTGCTTGGGCCTATTCTCTGCGGCCTGCTCTCGCAGGCACCCCTTCTCGCGAACTTACGGGGTCAATTTGCCTAGTTCCTTAACTGCAATTCTTCCGCTGGCCTTAGGATTCTCTCCTCATCTACCTGTGTCGGTTTGCGGTACGGGCACTATTTCTCTCTCTAGATGCTTTTCTTGGGAGCATGGAATCAGATACTTCGGTCAAAATGACCTTCCCCATCACATCTCAGGATTGTCAGAACGGATTTGCCTATTCTGACTCCCTAAATGCTTAGACTAGCACGACCAACGGCTAGCACATCCTAT
>NZ_JACOPD010000028.1 GCF_014287955.1 Lachnospira hominis (ex Liu et al. 2021)
TAAAACAATCCACGGAGCGGCATGTTTGGGTTAAATGTGCTCTGATGCTCAAAAAGTGACATCTCACTTCCAAGAATAAAAGATATGTCATTCTTATAAGACATATAGACAATATCTTCTAGAGTAGTAACGGTTAAATCAGATACATCCGTATAGTCAGTATCGTTCAACGCATTATACAAAGATAATAAATCCTTAGGATTCTTAAAGATAAACCGAAACAGGGCATCTTTATGGTTCCGGTTTAGTAATGGTTCATTGGTCAATAGGCAGTCCTCCTTATAATGATCATTGTATTTCTAATTTCTATCATCTTTTATTGCAGCATTATACTCCGCTTCTGAATAGCACTCTAGAATCTTATCCTTTGGGACATTAAGCTTAATCATGTTTTTTATTGCTTTGGTATTTGCTATTTGTGTTCCTTGGCTAATACCTCGCTCGACTCCATCATTAAACCCATCATCATAGCTGATATTTTTCTCATTTTTTATATGCTGTTCTTCGTTATATTCTGTCAGAATCATGTCACGCACCTCCGCTGTATGCACTGATAATACTTCTTTTAGAATATTATGGCTTATGGCTTG
>NZ_JACOPD010000029.1 GCF_014287955.1 Lachnospira hominis (ex Liu et al. 2021)
ATTTCGGATACGCGGCTTTCACGCTTTTTCGCCGGACTTCCCAGACCGTTCTCCTATCAATCCCGAATCAATTATGCAGTCCTAACCCCGCAGGATAAATCCCGCGGTTTGGGCTCTTTCCCTTTCGCTCGCCGCTACTAAGGAAATCGATGTTTCTTTCTCTTCCTCCGGGTACTTAGATGTTTCAGTTCCCCGGGTTCCCTTCCATACGTTATGGATTGGCGTATGGATACGTGAGGTTTGCTCACGTGGGTTCCCCCATTCGGAAATCTGCGGCTCACAGAATATTTGCTTCTCCCCGCAGCTTATCGCAGCTTGTCACGTCCTTCGTCGGCTCTCAGTGCCTAGGCATCCGCCCTGTGCTCTTTATAGCTTAACCTTTATCAGATATATAGCGTTATACCTGACGGCTTTTTTTGATTTTCATCATTTCGGTTTGTTTCTTGGTTTGGCATATCTTATCGTATATGCCGCACCTCGGATGTCTAAACATTATTAATGTTTATTAGATATTTTAATATGCAGTTTTCAGGGAACAGTGTC
>NZ_JACOPD010000030.1 GCF_014287955.1 Lachnospira hominis (ex Liu et al. 2021)
TGAACACTGATAACTGAACAGTAAAACAACCCTGAAAATTCTTTAAGAATTATTCAACGAACAGCATCTTAAACAGATGCATCCTTTAAAACAGTACATCATGAAAATGATGAACGGATTGTATTTTAGCTAGTTAGTTTAACTGGCTGGAATCAGACACTTTTTATGAGAGTTTGATCCTGGCTCAGGATGAACGCTGGCGGCGTGCTTAACACATGCAAGTCGAACGAAGCATTTAAGACAGATTTTTTCGGAATGAAGTTTTTTATGACTGAGTGGCGGACGGGTGAGTAACGCGTGGGTAACCTGCCTCACACAGGGGGATAGCAGTTGGAAACGACTGGTAATACCGCATAAGCGCACAGCTTCGCATGAAGCGGTGTGAAAAACTCCGGTGGTGTGAGATGGACCCGCGTCTGATTAGGTAGTTGGTGAGGTAACGGCCCACCAAGCCGACGATCAGTAGCCGACCTGAGAGGGTGACCGGCCACATTGGGACTGAGACACGGCCCAGACTCCTACGGGAGGCAGCAGTGGGG